>CAVOIV010000052.1:0-205943 GCA_963695995.1 uncultured Methylomirabilota bacterium | reverse complement strand
TGGACGTCCCGGTCCGCGATCGGCCGGAGACCCTCTACACACGGTGGCGATTCGCTTCCGACTGTGCTCCAGTCCTTCTGCTCCTGCTCGTCGGAAGCTTCGCATGGCGTCGCGCACGATCGAGCCACGAAACGCGGTCTGTACGAAAGCCTGCTCGCGACATTCGGCGGGCGGGATGATGACCCCTCCCGAGCAGGAAGAGCGAAGGACTTCGACGAGCGCCGCTACCGTGCGGCGACTACGACAGCCGCTGAACGCGCGGGGGCGTTTCGAGGTCGTGCTCGGCGCAATTCTCACGCAGAACACCGCGTGGACGAATGTCGAGCTGGCGCTGGCGCGCCTGAGGGAGGACGAGATGAGCTGCCGTCCGACATCCTTGCGCTCTCTCCAGAGCGCCTTCGCCGGTTGATCCGTTCCAGCAGGTACTTCAACCAGAAAGCGTTGAAGCTCGCGGGCGTCGCCAGGCTCTTCGACGACCGGGTCGTTCTCGCTGCGGAGCTTTCCCAGCCGCGACATGCTCATCGATGCGCAGGAGCAGCTTGATTCCAGGGTGCTCTGGGCCAGGTGAAAGAAGAAGACGTGTCTGCCGTCGTCGTCCAGGGCGCCGTGCAGGTGGCAACGCACTCCCGCGCGTAATCGGCCTGGCCGTAGGCGCAGCGGAAATCGAGAGACACGTTGACGTCCAAGCAGGTCCTGGGGCCGCACCCGCCGCCACGCACTCGGTGAAGTACGGCCGCGCGAACCGCCATAGACACCACTTGGGGTTGAAGGCCATCACGTCCCCCTTGCAGCATCGGTCGCCCACCAGATCCAGCCAGCCGCGAGCCGTGTCACCGAGCCGCGAGAATAGCCTCGGCCGCCGCGGTCCACTCCGGGTCGCCGTCGGAAAAAGATATAGGCGTTGTCCTGGTCGGAGTGGCCGGGCCCCTTGCTCCTCCCGCGCCTCGCTGCCCAGCGCGACCGAAGGCGAAGGCGAGCGGGGGTGAGGTCAGCTTCGGCCAACTCGATGAGCCGCACCAGGATGGCATCGGACACGGTGGTCATCGTGCGGTGACGCTCTCGACCCGGGCGCCGCTCTCCAGGAGTGCCTTGACGAACGCCGGAAGCTGGCGCGGCTGTTCCTTCAATTCCTCGGGGGACCGCGCCTCCTGGATCTCGCCGAGCAATGCCGCGATCGCGTGTCGTTGCGCATGGAGCTCTACCGTGCCGATCAGGACCCCCAGCGTGGCGCCGCGCTCGTCGGTGACCACCAGATGCTGTCTGCATGTTCCTGCGTCGGAGCGCAGGCTGGAACAGCAGCACATGATCGGCGATGCGCACCGAGGCCTTCATGATGGTGGAGACGGGCTTGACGGCGTCGCGCGCCAAGGCCGGCGCGCGGTTGCGCAGGTCCTGGTCGGTGACCATGCCGATCAGGCTCGCCGCCGGGCCCGTGACCAGGATGGCGCTGCTCTTGGCGCGCGCCATGGTTGCCACCCGCTTGTGGATCAGCATGTCCGGCCCGCAGGTCACCAACGTCAGCGGCATGGACTTGATGGAGCGCATGGCCAGCGGCAGCATGCTCTGCAGGTCGGCGACCAGACGGCGGCATGCTCTCCTCGGTCTGTTTGCCGGTCGCCGCATCCCGGATCGAGGATCTTGGCCCAGGCCGATCCCGATCCGGACGGGGCCGACCGTGGAGGAGGACATCGGTCACCTCGCCGTTCTTGTGGAGGACTTGGCGCGCCGCTCCGTGGCCGGCTCGGTCGGGCTTCCCGTTGGGGAGCGAGGCGATGATCTTCTCCAGCGGCAGCTGGGCCAGTTCCTGTTCCATGTACCCCAGGCGGTTCCGCAGGGTTGTGTTCGCGTAGACGGAGCACTCCTGCATCACCAGCAGGATGCTCTCGGTGGTGCCCTCCACCAGCAGCCGATGCTTCTTTCCGACCGCGCAACGCCGTTTCCGCGCGCCACCAAGCAGGCGCTCGAGGTTCAGCCCCTGCTTGGCGATGTAGGCCAGGAGCCCGGCGATGACGACAGAATCCCGACGGACACCTGCAGGGCGCGGCGGTCGATCGCGTTGATCTCCGCGCGCACGTCTGCCATGTCGATCGCCCACCCACCACCAGCCCGGGCGCGAAGCCTTTGACGTAGGACAGCTCGGCACCCACGCGCGTCTCATCGTCCTTCCGCTGCCAGAGATTGCTCGACGTCGCCATCGCCGCGCTCCCGGACGGTCTCGGCAGATTCGACGACAGCTCTTGCCACCGGGTCGGCGTCGTCCGAGACTCTCTCCGTCCAATCCGGCGGTACGTCATCGTCACCATTGGCGGCTGAGACCTGGATCCAGAAGTCATGCCTTGCCGTCGTTCCCGAAACGCAGATGTCGACCACGCCGCCGCCGCCTGCTCGACGGCCGCCGGCTGACGTCCCGCGCTTGCTCCTCGCGTGAGCAGCGAGATCGCTCCCCAGGCGACCTCGGTTGAGCTCAGCGGAGCGTCTCCTTCTTCCGCTCGACGATGTTCTTCTTCATCGTCGAATAGTCACCAAAAGATCAGGACCAGAACAGCGTGGAGGTGAGGATGGCGGGGAGATCGTGTCGACGGCGAAGTACCGCAATGCGGGTCGCGGTTCAGCACCAGTTGGTCCATGGGCTACCGGCGGACGAAGGGTTGCCCGTCGGTGCGCCGGACGCAGGTGCACGACGATCTTCATGAAGTCCTCCTTACTTGGAGAAGACCGGATCTCCCTGGTGATGATCTCCAGGAGCGCGGGGCGGCCACCGTCGGCGGCCTGCGGGCGCGCTTCGTCGCGGGAATGATCTCGGCCGGCTTCTCCACCCTTTCGGCGTAGGCCCCCAGCCCCGCTGCCACCGTGGCGTAGTCGCCGGACAGGAAGCGGGTGCGTACCGCTCCGTGGCGATGGGGATGTGCTTGTCGTAACCACCCATGCAGGAGTTGTTCAGGAGCACGGTCACGGTGCCGATCTTGTTTCGGACGGCCGTCTCCAGATCCATGCCGCACTGCCCAAAGGCGGCGTCGCCCGGCGCGTGGAGGACGGTTGCGTCCGGCCTGGCCGCCTTGGCCCCCAGGGCGAGGGGGAGGCTGTAGCCAAGATGGTGAGCAGGACCCCCGCCCCGATGTAGCTGTTCGGCGTCCGCGCCGTCCAGAAGGGGGTCATCTGATCGCGGGAGTTGCCGGCGTCGTGCGTCACGATCACGTCGCGCTGCGCCACCGCCTACTGCCGATCCCAGACCACCCGATAGGGGTGAGATCGGGCACCTCGGCGGACGTGAGCCGCGGCATCCATTCGGCCAGCCACTCGGTCTTGATGGTGCGAATCTGCCGGGCGGTCCGGTCGTCGCCCTTCCGGCCGTCGAGCCCAGAGCCGCTTTGGCTTCCTCGATCATCTCGGAGCGTCAGCTTGGCGTCGCCCACCAGGAGGTGCTGGGCGACGTAGTCCTTGTTCAGGTCTTTGTCGTCCACGGTGAGCTGGATACACCACCTTGCCCTTCAGGAATCGGGGCCGCGAAGCTGGAGATCGAGAGGCTCGCGCCGGCGCCGAAGCAGATCGGCGTCGAGCAGAACCGGACGCAGCCCGCGGCCAGGCCATCCCGCCGCTACCGATGGACAGCGGGTGATCCTCGGGGAAGGCGCTCTTTCCGGACAAGGTGGTCATGACGGGCGCCTGGAGCAGTTCGGCCGGCCCAGCGAGTTCGGCGGACGCCTCGGCGTACAGGGTCGCCGAGGCCCGCGTGGATGAGGGGCACCGGGCGGCGACCATGGCGGTGACAGCGGCCGCGACATCAGCTGGCGCTGCCATGGAACGCGTCCCCCGGACAGGTTGGTAGTGGGTCGCCGCCTCGTCCGCATCGGACAGCGTCACGTCCAGGGCAACTCCAGGGCCGCCGGTCCGGGTCGCCCAGTCCGCAATCGTGAAGGCCCGCCGCAGGAACTCCGGACCCGCTCGGTGCGATTGACCCGGCGACCCATTTGGTGATGTGCTCGAAATTGAGGACCGCGTCGAAGTTCGGCCAGACGCCGTCCGCGTCTACGGCGCGCCGCCCGGCCGCGAGGGATCGGCGTGGAATCTCGGAGAAGGCCTGCGCGATACGCCGAAGGCGTTCTCGGACCCGGGGCGTACTGCATGGTGCAGACGCCGATCTTCCGTCCGTTGGTCACTCGGGTATACCCGTCCGCCATTCCCACGACAGTGCGCTCGGTCCGCGCCATGATGGGACGGAATGCCAGCTCGGCGCAGGCGTCGATCACCTGGTGGATCGAAAAGCGGAAGAGGTGCTCGACCCCTTCTCGCTGCAAGATCCTCGCAACCGCCGCCGCTGCTTTCATCCGACGCCTCCCAAGATTTCCCTACTCAATAACTCAACAATAACTACGATCAACGCAACAACTCACAACTCAACCACTCGGTCCGCCGTCATCGCGCCGCGTCGATCATTTCGACCAGGCGGCGGTCCACGTGCTGCGTGACCTGAGCCAGAGCGCGTGCGCGTCCTCCAGGAGCGACCCGCACGAGTTCCGCATGTCTCGCACGAAGGCGGGATCCGTGATGTCCTTCAGAGTTAATGAGAACGTTCCAAATTGCCCCCGGACCCCCGCGTAGCCTATCTGCGCGCCGACAGCGCCGTCGGTGAGAGAATTGACGTACCGTGCTCAACGACGGCCCAGGCGGACTGCATCGCTACGAAGCTGGCCAGCGCCGTCTGGTACGGAACGTTGACCGCCCGCTTCAACCCGAGCTGCATGCTGGCCTCGCGATGCGCCTGCTCCTCGGGGGTGTTGGCCGCAAGCCGCCGGGCTTCCATGTAGGCGTTGAAGGCGTTGGTGTCTTCGTCCACTGCGAGGATGAGCTGCTCCTTCACCCGCTGTGCGGCCTCCGCGGCGTCGAGCAGCGCCGCGGCCGTGGCGGGAGACTCGACCTTGTCCTGCCACAGGTTGGCCACCATCGAGGCCAGCGCCGCGCCAGCGCGCCGGCCAGCGCCGCCACCGAGCCGCCGCCCGGCGCGGGCGTGTCGCGCGAGACCTCGTCGGTGAAGTCCGTCACCGGCATCGCGACGAGGCCGTTCGGCGAGCTCCCGGGCAGGCCGATCACCTTCTTCTCGACGTCGAACGGCGCACGTCGGTCAGCCCCATGCGAGAACGCCGCGGTCTGCAGGACGTCGGCCACGGGACGACTGGGGCGACTTGCCCTGGCGCCTTGAGGTAGTACCGGCCGGCCTCGAGGAGCGCCGGGTAGGGGACCAGGCCGACGATCTCGCTGCCCGTCACGACCAGCCCGCGCTCGGCGGCGAGCCGGCGCGCCTCCTCCAGCACCAGGTGCGGCGGGCGTGACCTTGTAGTTGGTCAGGTTGATCGAGATCTGCGCCCGCTGGTACTCGTCGACGTACCAGCCGATCGCCTTGCAGTGGCTTGAACTCGCCCGCCCGGTAGACCTTTCTGGCCGACCGACGTTGCGGCGGGTCCACGTCGTTGGCCGCAGGAGCTCGTCCAGGTCGTAGCCGTGCGACCTCGCGGCAGTGGGCTGCCGTCTCGGCGAAGGTCCCGCCGACGAAGTCGCAGTTGCCGCACGGGATAGGCGTCCTCCGGTAGATGAGGATCTTCGCCCTTGCGAGTAGTAGGGCGAGTGGCGTCGCGCGCGGCCACGCGGCCCTTCTCGCGCAGCTCGAAGGCGATGTCGGTGGCGAGCGCCTTGTCGCGGGTGTTGAGCGTGACGTTGTAGGCGATGAGGAACTCGCGGGCGCCGATGACGGTGGCGCCGGCTCTGGCGTTGAAGCCGGCCGGGCCGAAATCGGGCGTCCACGTCCGGGTCGGCGAGCTTCTCGCGCCAGCCCCTCGTACTCGCCGTTGCGGATGTCGGCCAGGTTCCGCCGCTCGGGCCGCGTCGCCGCCGCCTCGTAGAGGTAGACCGGGATGCCCAGCTCGCGGCCGACCCGCTCGCCCGACCTCGCGCGCGATCGCGGCGCAGTCCTCCATCGTCACGCCGGCGACCGGGACGAACGGGCAGACGTCGGTGGCGCCCATGCGCGGGTGCGCGCCGTGGTGCTGGCGCATGTCGATCACCTGCGCTGCCTTGGCGATGGCCTGGAACGCCGCCTCGGCCACGGCCTCCGGGTCGCCCGACGAACGTCACCACGGTGCGGTTGGTGTCCGCGCCCGGGTCCACGTCGAGCAGGCGTCACCCCCGGGACGGCCTCGATGGCGTCGGTGATCTGCTTGATCTTGGCGCGGTCCCGCCCTTCGGAGAAATTGGGCACGCACTCGACGACTCGCTGTTCCATCCTCGGACTCCCTCCGTGTCGGCAAAAGGTTTCCGCCGTGCGTGCGCGCATCCAGCGGCGTCCGGGAGCATGACGCAGAGGGTCGGAGGCTGTCAAGGGAAAGGGAAACGCCCAGCCGGATGGCATGCCTTGATAGGCAACCAACACCTATTGCCTAGCCGCCAACGAGCAGCATCCTGCGGAAGGCGGCGGGCGAAACGATGGGGATGTCGCGGAATTGCCCGAGGTCGAGGAGATCGCGGTCTCCGGTGACGATGCAATCGGCCTGGCCCTCGACGGCGCAGGAGAGAATGGGATTGTCCTCGGGATCGCGGAGTACGGCCGACACCGTGTGCCTTTCCGTGACGACGACGGCGCGGACGGACAGAAGATCGAGGAGGCCCTGCACGTCGTGGGGATCGAGAGAGTACCTGCGGACAATCTTTGGAAGGTGGAGCACGCGGTCGAGCTCGGAAAGAATGGTGGGACCGATGACCAGATCGAACCGCCGCTCGCGCCACGCGGTCAGGATTTCGGCGGGTGCCCCCGCACTGAGGATGGCGCCGCTGACGAGAACGTTGGTGTCGAGGACCGCCCTACGCACGCTTCCGGCTCTTGGTGCGGGGAGCGGCCACGGACCTCCTCGACCGCCGCCGCAACATCGCTCTCGACCTGCTCGGGGTCCTTCTCCCGGTTCCGATTCCGGATCCGGTCCAGGACGGCGAACGGCTCATCCATGCCCGGGCCAATCGCTCGTACCGCTCCATGTCGATCACGGCGGCCACCGGTTTGCCCGCCTTTTCGACGATGACGGTGTCTTTCCCGAAATGAACCTGGCCGAGGATCTCCGCGAACCGGTCGCGGGCCTCCTTGGCCGACAGACGCTTGACCACGGCGCACCTCCCTCACGAACGATCCGAGGTTATGCCACGGGAGCCGGAATGTCAAGAATGTACATTCGCGCTTACCTGGAAAGCAGAATCGGTTCCCGATTGCGCACGGCCATAGTTCGGTGCCCGAGCGCGCTCACGAGTCACGGCCACGGCCCGTCTCCACGATCCAGAGCGCCGCACCGATCAGTCCCAGGGCGAGCAGCGTGCGAGCCGATGCCCACCCGACGGCAGCGATTCGAAGACGAGCCACGAGACCAGGATGGCGAGTGGGACCTTGGCGTTGTTGAGGACGGCCACCGTGCCGTCGCTGGTGCGCCGCGCCCCGGCGTTCCAGAGGTAGAAGGCGACTCCGGATGGAATGAGTCCGAGGTAGAGGAGGGATGGTCGCCACCTGGACGCCGCTGAGCCCTGCGAGGGCGCCGAGCATCCCGGTGCCCATGCCGACCGGGACGGCGGCGAGCAGGGTTCCTCCCAGGTAGAGTGCGGCGAAGATCTCGCGATCCCGGAGGTCGGAGGTCATGGGCACGAGGCGCCGATACCAGACCTGTCCGACGGCGAAACAGAGGTTGGACACCTGCACCAGGCCGACGCCGACCAGCGCTACCCCGGTGACGCTGGGAGAGACCAGCCACGCCGCCAGGACACTCAGACCGGCGGCGGTGAGGTTGCGGCGGCGAAACGTGCCGGCGGCCGCATCGGCGAGCACCGCCACATAGACGGGCGTGAAGATTGTCCAGAGCGCCACCTCCGATGCCTTCAGGTGGGCGAAGGATGCCAGGTAGGCCAGGTACATCACGCCGTACTGCACCGCGCCGATGGTTACCAGGAGGGCGAAGGTGCGCCGTTCGAGGCGCCTCGGCCGAAACCAGGGGACGAAGAGGAGGGCTGACAGCACCAAGCGGAGGAGTGCCACCAGGTGCGGCGGCACCCCGGCCAGCTGGGTCTTGATGAGGCCGAAGGAGAAGGCCCAGATGAGCGAAGCGGCCAGCAATGCGGGCATGACGTGCTCTCACCTGTCGCGGGTGACGTAACCTCCGTGGCTTGGCCTGCCGGTAGGCCAGGGCCGGCTTCGCGTCAACTGGTCGACGGGTGAACTGGTCAACGAGTCGACTTGTCGACACGTTGACTAATCGACGGGATCGCGGCCTGCTAGAACTCCCGCAGCGATTCGTGGATGCCCTTGTGGATCTCGTACCAGAAGTCGAGGGCCGCCTCTTGCTTGTCCTTCTCGAAGCGGTCGATCCACTCGGCCAGCTCCGGGTCCGGTGTTCCCCTCCACGTCGCGCTGCCGCTTGAGGAAGGTGTGCGACGTAGTCGACGTTCCGCTCCGACTCCCAGAAGATCGAGGAGTTGCGGCTGTTGATCCGGCTGGCCGTGACGGCGATGCCGCTTCGAGGAACTCCTCCTTCTTGCCGTAGAGCGAGCCGACGATCTCGGGCAGCATCTCCTCGGCCCAGAGGCGGTGGAAGCGGCACATGCCCAGGTTGTCCATGATCAGCTCGTTCCGGAACCGCTGCGGCGTTGATCCGGCCCAGCTTCCGCGGCGGCATGAAGTCGTTGCCGTAGTACATGTAGTACTTGCCCATGATCGCCATGGGCGAGAGGACGCCCGGCGTCCAGTACTGGTTGGGCACCATCCAGCCCTTGCGGGCGTAGGCGATGTAGACGAACGGATCGAGGACCGCCTTGCCCTTCTCGCGGGCCAGCCGCCGGGCGAACTTCCGGGCGCCTTCCTCCAGGTCGAGGACGCCGCGCTTGGCGACGATCGCGTCCAGCAGCTCGACGCCGAGCTCGGCGTTGTGCAGTCGAGTCGGTCTCGAGGCTGAAGCCCTCGGGGCGAAAACACGGGCTGCGCGCGTGCACGCCCAGCTCCTCGCGGGTCGAGCAGCGCCCTGGGCGAGGCACTCCATCAGCCAGGACAGCACGCCGCCCGACCGAGATGGCGTCGAAGCCGTACGTGTCGGCGTGGTGGTTCAGCCGCTCCGCGGCGCGCTGGTCGAAGATGCCGCACAGCGGGCCCATGGTCTGGTAGGGCTCGTAGTCCTTCTTGAACTCGTCCCGCATCTTCTTGCAGACGGCGGCGCAGGGCTCGCCGCAGGTGTGCTGCTGCTTGGTCTGCGATGGTCTCCTCGTTGAACTGCTTCAGGTAGTGGTCGACGACGAACTTCTCGGTGCAGATCGCCAGCCGCTCGCTCCTCGGTCATGTAGATGCGTGCGGTAGTTGAAGGCCAGCATGCGCCCGCCGATGGTGGCGTAGTTGACGCCGAAGGTGCCGCCGGTCTCGAACTTCGGGTCGAAGCGGTACTTGACGGTGGCCTCGAGGTCCTTGGCGCCGAGCTTCTTGCTGGTACTTGTCCTCGAACCACTCGTCGGCCACCTTGCGGTCGCGGAAGTCCTCGTCGACGAAGGTGCCGCCGTAGATGACGGCGGCGATGCCGTGCTGCTGCAGCATCTTGCTGCCGAAGCCGCCGCGGCCGGCCCAGGTGTCCACGTGGCGAGAGCTTGCCCGCGATGATCGGGCACCGAGCCGATCGCGCCGAAGTCGGTGGCCTGCGCCGCCGGCCCGACGGCCAGGATCCGCGGGTCGGTCTCGTAGGCGCCGCCGAAGCTGCTCGAAGGCGTGGTCCATCAGGGCAGTAGATGCCGCCCCGGCCGCCTCCCCAGACCGCGGCGCAGATCGACCGGCACGAGCTCGACCTCGATCTCCTCGCCGTGGGTGCGGTTGAGGTAGAGGATCGACGGGCGACGGCGCCCTGCCGACCAGGGAGACCATGTTGATGCCCAGGTTGTCGAAGACCAGGCCCGCGCCGCCCATGGAGGAGACGTAGAACCCGCCCCAGCAGGGCGAGAAGCCGGTGAAGATCAGCCGGTTCGAGCCGGGAAAGATCGAGCCGGCGAAGCAGCCCGACGCCGATGTTCAGGCTGTTGTGCCGGCCGGCCAGGTGCAGCCCGAGGTCCACCGGGCCGAAGAAATCGCCCACCGGGTAGCGGGTGACCCGGTAGAAGCCGGTCGCCGCGTCCACGAACAGCACCTTCTGATGTGCGTCCATGACGTTCCCCTTTCTGTGTTGCGGGCGTTTTCTCCTGCACAGCATACCACGGTAACCCGCCGCCCGCGGTGGGCGAAAGCGCGCCGGGGGTCTGGGGGGAATGCACGCGCGGCGTCCGGGCGCGATGCCGTGCCGGTTCGACCTACTCCCCGTCTTTGTACTGGGTGGCCTTGATGGCCTCTTCGCGGATCAGGTCGAGGGCACGCTTCTTGAGGTGCAGGAACGTCTCCGAGGATTTCATCTCGTACCGGCGGGGCCGCTCCAGCGGGACATCGATCTCGGCCTTGATCCGCCCGGGCCGGGCGGTCATGACGAAGACGCGGTCGGAGAGGAAGATCGCCTCCTCGACGTCGTGGGTGACGAAGAGGATCGTCTGGTGGAACTCTTCCCAGATCTGGGTGAGCAGTTCCTGCATCAGCGCGCGGGTCTGCGCGTCGAGCGCCCCGAAGGGTTCGTCGAGGAGGAGGACGTCGGGGTTGTTGGCGAGGGCCCGCGCGATGGCCACCCGCTGCTTCATCCCGCCCGAGAGCGCCTTGGGGTAGGCGTGCTCGAAGCCCCGGAGCCCACCTTGGCGACGAACTGCTGAGCGATCGGTCTCCTGCTCGCCCTTGGGCAAGCCGGCTCAACTGCAGGCCGAATTGGATGTTCTGGCGGACCGTGAGCCAGGGGAAGAGGGTATAGCTCTGGAAGACCATCCCCCGGTCCCGGCCCGGCCCGGTGATGGCGTGGCCATCCCGGTGGACCTGACCCGCGGTGGGACTCACCAGCCCCGCCACGATGCGGAGCAGCGTGGTCTTGCCGCACCCCGAGGGGCCCAGGATGGTGGCGAACTCCTTGTTCCGGATCGTGAGCGAGACATCGTCGATGGCCGTGACCTCGTGGCCCCCGGACCGATAGTGCTGGCTGACGTGCCGGATGTCGAGCTTGATCGGTGCGTCCATCTTCAATCCAAATCGCCGGGTCGCCAAATTGCCGGCCTGCCCAACGCGCCTACGCCGACCACGGGAAGAGCCATCGGTGGAGCCACTTGAACCCATAATCGGTCACGATCCCCAGGAACCCGATGGCCAGGATGCCGAAGATGATGGCGCCAGTCTGGAGCATCCGTTGGGCGTTGATGATCATGTAGCCGATACCCGACTCGGCTGCGACCAGTTCGGCCACGATGATGTACGTCCACGCCCACCCCACGATGATCCGCAGGGTGTCCAGGATGCCGGGCAGGCTGGCGGGGAGCAGGACCCGCCGGATGACCTGGAGGCGCCCGGCGCCCAGGGTATAGGCGGTCTCCAGCATTTCCTTGGGCACGCTGGACGCCACCACCGCGATCATCAGGATCAACTGGAAGAAACTGCCGACGAAAATGATGGCGATCTTCTCAAGATCGCCGATCCCCACCCAGAGAATGAACAGCGGGATGAACGCCGAGGCCGGCATGTACCGGATGAATCCCACCAGCGGCTCGATCAGGGCCTCGACGGCCTTGAAGGTTCCCATCAACAGGCCGAGCGGGACCCCGATGACGGCAGCGGCCAGGAAGCCGGCCATCACCCGGTAGGTACTCATCAGGATGTCGGTGGCGAATCCAAATTGGGTGAACTGCTGGATGCCCGCCAGCAGGACGCGGTGCGGCGTGGGCAAGAAGAGGGCGGTGACGAACCCCCCATAGGTCAGCGCGGACCAGACGAGCAGGACGCCGGCGAACCCCACCACGCCCAGGCCGACGTACACGCCGGCCGGAATGGGTTCGCGCGGGCTCAGATAGTCCGTCACGCGCCGCCGGACACCGGATGCGGAGGGAGGAGGCATGGTAGTCATCAACCGTACCAGAAAGACGCCAAGGCACCAAGGAGCCGTCCCGGCACATCCGGGTCGCCCCTCGATGCCTTGGCGGTGACGTCCTGCACGCGCGGCGCGTGGGTCGGTGCTACTCCAGGAACGAGCCGTCGATCAGGTCCGTGACCTTGGGCTTGGCCTTGATCAGCTTCAAGTCAAACCAGACATCCGCGGCCCGCTGGCTGGTCGCGTCCAGCTTGCCCCCGGCGGCGAACCACTCCTTATTCTCCTTGGCCCCGTAGAAGATGACACCCGCTTTCTCGATGGCGAGGATGTCCGGGGTGAGGCTCGAGAACTTGGCCATGATGGCGTCCGCCTCGCCGGGTTCGTCTGCATGGAAGGCGATGGCCTCGTTCCACGCGGCGATGATCTTCTTCACGTCGTCGCCCCGCTTGGCCACGAACTCAGGCTTGAATCCCAGGGAGTCGACGATGATCCCGGGCGTCTTGTCGCTGGCGTACAGGACGTGACCGTGCGGTGCGTTCTTGGCGCGGTAGAGCCAGGGCTCCCAGGTGATCGCCGCGTCCACTTTCTCCGCCACGAACGCCGCGCCCGCATCGCGGGCTCGCATGTCCACCATCTTGAGGTCGGAGAGCTTCATTCCGTTCTGGGTCAAGACATAGTTGAGCCAGAAGTAGCTGGCCCCGCCACCCATCTGGCCGGCCACCGTCTTGCCTTTGAGGTCCTTGGATGGTCTTGATATCCTTCTTGGCCACGATGCCGTCCGCTCCGTGGGAGGCGTCGAGGACCAGGACCTGCTTGACCGGTATGGGAGTTTCGGCCGCCGCAGTCATCACGAGGGTGTCCACGGTGGTGGCGAATCCCTGGATGCGGTCGGCGGCGAACGCCGCGCGGCGATCCACCGGGCTGTTGATGACGACGACGTCCACATCCAGGCCGCGCTTCTGGAAGAAGCCCTTTTCCTTGGCGAGGTAGAGAGGCGCGTAGCCGAGCCAGATCGACACGCCGATCTTGATGTTCTCACCCGCCGACGCCGTTCCGGCGATCAGGACCGACGCCACCAACAGACCGACCAGCCACATCTTCTTCATGCGTTCGTCCTCCTCCTGTCACCATGACTATGCGGATGGTGTTCTCGAGCAGCCTCGATGAGGACTCTTCCCGGACCACCAGGCGGGGTGCAGACTCCCGAGCCGCGCGGATAGTACCACCACACGGGGTTGTGTCAACGGCAAAGTGCCGCGTCTTCCGGCGTTCCGGACCGACGGAGAATCGAACCCGGCCCCGCATCGAGGGGCGCCGTTTGCACTCTGGACTGGCCAAGTTGACTGCATTCCACTAGACTGCGACCGGCGGGAGATGGTGAGGGCACGGCGGACAGGAGGTGGACGATGGAACAACGACGGCTGGGGCGGACGGGGCACCTGAGCAGCGTGGTGACCTTCGGGACGGCGGGCATCGGCAGGGTGGACCAGGACGAGGCGGATCGCGCCGTCCAGACGGTGCTCGATCACGGCGTCAACCACTTCGACGTGGCGCCGAGCTACGGCGAGGCGGAGGTGCGACTCAACCCCTGGATGTCCTGCATGCCGGAGAAAGGGATCTTCCTCGGCTGCAAGACCAAGCAGCGGACCCGGACTCGGCCGAGGCGGAGCTGCACCGATCGCTCGAGCGGCTCGGGACGGATCGGCTCGACCTCTACCAGCTCCACGCGGTGGGCAAGCTCGCACGAGCTGGACGAGTGCACGGCGAAGGGCGGGGCGCTGGAGGCCCTGGTCGAGGCGCGCGCGAGCGGGATCGTCCGCTGGCTCGGCATCACCGGCCACACCCACGACGCGCCGCGCACCCACCTGGAGGCGCTGCGCCGCTTCGACTTCGACACGGTGATGTTCCCGCTGAACTTCGTCCTGTGGGCGATCCCCGAGTACCGCCGGGACGCCGAGGCGCTGCTGGACGAGTGCCGCCAGAAGGATGTCGGGGTGCACATCATCAAGACGCGTCGCCAAGGACCCGTGGGGCGACCGTCCCAAGACGCACACCACCTGGTACGAGCCCTTCACGGATCAGGCGACCATCGACCGGGCGGTGGCCTTCGTCCTGTCCCAGCCGGTCACGACGCTCAGCAGCGTCGGCGACGTGACGGTGCTGCCGAAGGTGCTGTCCGCGGCCGAGCGGTTCCGGCCGCTGGACGCGGCGGCGCAGGAGGCGCTGCTGGCGACGGCGACCGGTACCATTCGCCGTTCGTCGGCACCTGGGCCTGACCGGAGGGCGCCAGGAGCCGCATGGACATTCTCGCGCTGCTGGACGAGATCCAGACGATTGCCCGGAACGGGCTCAATTTCACGCCGAATCCCTACGACCGGGAACGGTACGAGCGGCTACTCCAGGTGGCGGCGACGTACTATGGCCGGGCGCTCGACCTCCCCGCCCGCGGCGGCGCGGCAGCGGCTGGTCGGCGAACTCGGATACATCACCCCGAAGGTGGGAGCGCACGCGGCGGTCTTCGACGCCGGGGGGCAGATCCTGTTGGCCCGGCGCACCGATGACGGGCGCTGGTGCCTGCCGTGCGGGTGGGTCGAGCCGAACGAGGCGCC
Source organism: uncultured Methylomirabilota bacterium (assembly GCA_963695995.1). Classification (GTDB taxonomy): domain Bacteria; phylum Methylomirabilota; class Methylomirabilia; order Methylomirabilales; family 2-02-FULL-66-22; genus 2-02-FULL-66-22. The sequence continues at coordinate 191,356 of CAVOIV010000052.1, read as the reverse complement.
CGAAGAGACCGCCGTCCGAGAAACCCGCGAAGAGGTCGGACTGGACGTCCGGGTCCGGATGTTGACCGGCGTCTTCGCGCGCCGGGCGAACAGCGGCCACGGGCCGCACTCGGCGATTGCCATCGGGTACCTGTGCGAGGTGACCGGCGGAACGCTGCGCACGTCGCACGAGGTTCAAGACGTCCGGTACTGGCCGATCGCCGACGTCACGGACTGGCACGAGATGCACCTGGAGTACGCGCTGGCGGCCCAGGCCAGTGGGGCGGGTCGGCGCCTGGGGCGGCCGGCCGATCTGTGGACGGACAGGAAGGAGAACCTCGATAAACTGGGAGGCGGCGTACGCCAAGCGGATGGGCCGGGTGCAGCCGTCGCCCATCATGGACCTCATCCGGGTGATGGGGAAACGGCAGGTCATCAACTTCGCCTCGGGCCTGCCGGACCCGGTGGGGTTCCCCGTCGAGCGATTGCGCGAGATTTCGGCGCAGGTCCTGGCCGAGGACTGGAAGGGCGGCCTGCAGTACGGCGAGGCGGAAGGGTATCGCCCCCTGCGGGAGTGGGTGGCGGCGGATCTCGTCCAGCGGGGCGTCCCGACTGCGGCGGAACAGGTGCTGATCACCAACGGGTCGCAGCAGGGGATCGACCTGCTGGCCCGCGCCCTGCTCGATCCGGGCGATGTGGTGCTCACGGAGCAGCCGAGCTACCTGGCGGCGCTCCAGGTCTTCGATGCGTGCGAGGCGACGGTGCGCGCGATGCCGATGGACGAAAACGGGGTGGACGCCGAGGCGACCGCCGCGGCGCTCCGGGCGCCCGGCGTCAAGCTTCTCTACCTCATGCCGAATCACCAGAATCCGTCGGGACGGACGCTGGCCGCCGTCGCGCCGCACGGTGCTCCGCGCCGAACAGGCCGGGGTGCCGGTCCTGGCGGATGAGGCGTATGTCCACCTCCGGTACGATCCGGGCGAACCCGACCTCTTGGCGGCGGCCGACCCGCAGGCGCCGGTCATCTCCGTCGGCACGTTCAGCAAGACGATCGCGCCGGGGCTCCGCGTCGCGTGGACCGTCGGGCCGGCTCCGCTGATCGAGCGTCTCGCGCTCCTGAAGCAGGTGGCGGACCTGCACACCAATTCCTTCTCGCAGCGCGTCGTGTCCATCGGTACCTTGCCGCCGGGGACCTGCCGGCGCAGATCGCGCGGCTCCGCGCGCGCCTACCGGACGAAGCGGGACAGCTTCCTGGCGGCGCTGGACCGGCACCTCGGCGGTCGCGCAACCTGGACCCGGCCCGGCGGCGGCATGTTCCTTCTGCTCCGATTGGCGGCAGGCCGATCGGCGGGACAGGTGCTCCCCGCGGCGCTGGATCAGGGCGTGGCCTTCGTGCCGGGGGCGGCGTTCTTTCCGGCGAGGCGGCGGCGAGGACACCATGCGCCTGAATTTCGTCAGCCCGCCGGTCGCGCAGATCGAGGACGGCGTGGCGCGACTGGCCCGGGCAATCGGCCAGGAGCCGTTACGAAAATCCTTGTCCATTTAGCACGGGGGAACCGATGCAGATCCGCCTGCTGCGCCACGCGAGCTGTGTGCTGCGATTCGTGGACCTCCGTGTGCTGACCGATCCCATGCTCAGCCGCGCGGAGGCCATGGATCCGGTCCAGAACGCCGCCAACACCCGGCGGATTCCGTTGGTCGAGCTTCCCCTGGATGCCGCGGGGCTGGACGCCCTGATTCGCCGGCTGGACGCCGTGCTGGTCACCCACCTGCACCGCGATCATTTCGACGCTCGGGCCGGCGAACTGCTCCCCGGACGCTCCCGGTCCTCTGTCCGCCGCCGGATGCCGGGCACTTCGGGGCGCTGGGGTTTGAGGACGGTGGTACCGGTCGAGACGGAGACCGAGTGGTGCGGTATCCATTTCACGCGGACGGGCGGCCGGCATGGCACCGGCGACGTCGGCCGGAAGATGGGGGCGGTCTCGGGGTTTGTTCTGCGCGGCCCGGCGGAGCCGAGTGTGTACCTGGCGGGGGACACGATCTGGTGCGAGGAGGTCCGAGGAGGCCATCGATCGCCATCGCCCCGACGTGATCGTGGTAAACAGCGGGGCGGCCCAATTCCTGTCCGGCGATCCTATCACGATGACGGCCGAGGATGTGATCCGCGTCTGCCGGGCCGCCCCGGCTGCCACGGTGGTGGCCGTGCATCTGGGGGCGCTGAATCACTGCCTGCTGACCCGGGCCGATCTCGGGCAGGCCCTCGACGAGGCCGGGCTCCTCTCCCAGGTGCGGATTCCCGCCGACGGCGAGACCCTCACGTTTTCCCACCACTAGCGCGAGGTCGAACGATGTTGCGGATTGCACGGGACCGAATTGTGTATTCGCTCGACAAAGTGCACCCTCCGGTGGCCGCCATCGACCCGGGGGACGAGGTGTGCTTCGAGACCTGGGATGCGCGCACGGGAACCATCCGGAGCGAACGCGATTTGCTCGACAGGCCCCATCCCCTGGGACCGAATCCCGCCACCGGACCGATTCTCGTCCGCGGCGCCGCGCCCGGCGACGCGCTGGTCGTCACCATCCGAGACATCGCGCTGGCGAACCGGGGCTATACCGGGACGCGGCCCGGGAAGGGCGTCCTCGGGCACCTGATCACGGAGCATCGTACGCGGATCTTCGACGTCGTGGACGGCATGGTCGTTTTCAACGAGCGGATCCGCTTCCCGGTGCGGCCGATGGTCGGCGTGATCGGTACGGCGCCCGCAGGGGACGGCGTGGCCACGCTCCATCCGGGACCGCACGGGGGCAACATGGACCACAACGATGTGCGGGTCGGCGCCCGGGTCCACCTGCCCGTGTTTGTCCCCGGGGCGCTCCTCGCCATCGGAGACGTGCACGCGACCATGGGCGACGGCGAGATCTCCATCACCGCCCTGGAGATCCCCGGCGAGGTCCGGGTCCAGGTGGACCTCGCCAAGGACGAAGGGATCCGGCGCCCGTGGATCGAGTTTCCGGACTGCTGGATCACGACCGGGGACGGACCGGGCATCGCGGAGGCGATCCGCGTGGCAGCCGACGAGATGGCCCACTTCCTGATGCGCCGCCTGGGATTGTCAGCCGACGAGGCCTACATGCTGCTGTCCGTGCGGGGCGACGCGCGCGTCTCCCAGTGCGCCGAGCCGGCCGTGGTGGCCGCCACGGCCCGCATGATCATGCCGCGCCTGTGACGGCGGCCACGGCGCGTACCCCCATGCCATTCGTCTACATTCTCCGCTGCTCCGACGGCTCGCTCTATACGGGCATCGCCAAGGATGTGGCGCGGCGCCTGGCGGAGCATAACGCCGGCCGGGCGTCGCGCTACACCCGGGTTCGCCGACCCGTGAGTATGGCCTGGTCGCGCCGGGTGCGCTCGTGGAGTCTCGCCCTCAAAGAGGAGTACCGGATCAAGCAAATGCCGCGCGCGGCGAAACTCGCGCTCGTCCGGAGCGGGCCGGGGCGGCCGACCGCACCGGCCCGCGGGGCGCGGCGGAGGATCGGATGAGCCGGCTGCCGATCCTGAGCTGCGAGGGCGTCAGCAAGGCCTACGGCGTCCAGCCCCTCTTCGAGGGGTTGTCGTTCGGCCTGGCCGAAGGGGATCGAGTCGGCCTGGTGGGTCCCAACGGCTCCGGCAAGACGACGCTGCTCAAGGTGCTGGCCGGGATGGAGCCGCCGGACACCGGGACGCGATCGCAGCGTCGGCTCACGCCGCCTGGGGTACGTGCCCCAGGACCCGACGTTCCCGGGCGACCGCACCGTCGAGGCGACGCTGGCCGAGGCGCTTCCGCCGGAGCAGCGCGACGGGTTCGAGGCGGCCGGCCGGATCGCGGCCATGCTGGGGCGGGCGGGTTTCCGCGATCCGCACCAGATGCGTGGGCGCCCTCTCGGCCGGGTGGCGCAAGCGGCTGGCCATCGCCCGCGAGCTGGTGGCCGCACCCGACGTCCTGCTCCTGGACGAGCCGACCAACCATCTCGACGTCGAGGGCATCCTGTGGCTCGAGGACCCTCCTGCGGACCGAGGTCCCCGCCTATCTCGTCGTCAGTCACGACCGCTACTTCCTGGAGCACGTCGTGTCGCGCGTCCTGGAGCTGAACCGGTGCTATCCCGGTGGCCTCTTCCAGGCCGAGGGGCGGTACAGCGACTACCTCTTGCGGCGTGACGAGGCCCTGCGCGAGCAGGCGGCGTACCAGGAGAGCCTTGCCAATCGGGTGCGACGCGAGGTGGAATGGCTGCGGCGCGGTCCCAAGGCGCGCACCCGCAAGGGCCAGGCCCGCGTGAAGGCGGCGGGCCGATTGATCGAAGAGCTGGACGAGGTGCGGGCGCGGACCGCGGGGGTGTCGGCCGAGATCGAGTTCACGGCGTCCGACCGTCAGTCCAAGAAGCTCCTGGTGGCGCGGAATCTCTGCAAGGTCGTCGGCGGGCAGTCTCTGGTGACCGACCTCAGCCTGACGCTGACGCCGGGGATGCGGCTCGGAGTCCTCGGGGCGAGCGGGAGCGGAAAGAGCACCCTGCTCCATCTGCTGGCCGGGACGCTGCCACCAGACCGGACAGATCGAGCGCGCCGAAGGGTTGCGGTCGTCCGGTTCGACCAGGAGCGGGCGGGCCTCGACCCGACGGTCAGTCTCCGGCGGGCGCTGGCCCCGGAGGGCGACGCCGTCGTCTACCGCGACCGGTCTGTCCACGTGGTGTCGTGGGCCAAGCGCTTTCTCTTTCACCCCGAGCAGCTCGAGACGACTGTGGGCCGCCTCTCCGGCGGTGAGCGGGCGCGCATCCTGCTCGCGCGGCTGATGCTCGAGCCGGCGGATCTCCTGATCCTCGACGAGCCGACCAACGACCTGGACATCCCCACGCTGGAGGTTCTGGAGGAAACCCTGACGGACTTTCCGGGGGCGCTGGTCCTGGTCACGCGGGATCGCTTCCTCTTGGAGCGCGTCTCGACGCTGGTGTTGGCGCTCGACGGTACCGGCGGCGCCACCTTCTTTGCCGACTACAGCCAGTGGGAGGCGGCGCGGGAGGAGGCCGACCCGGGGGCGAGGGACACGTCGGCGCCCTCGGTGCGGCCCAACCCCGATACCCCGCCGCTGCGCGCCGCGAGGCGCTCGGTCTGCGGCGGCTGACCTATCTGGAAAAGCGCGAGTGGCAAGAGATGGAGGAGACGATCCTGGACGCGGAAGAGGCACTGGCCGCGTGCCGGGAACAGGCGGAAGACCCCGCCGTGGCGTCGGATTCCGTCGCGCTGCGGGAGCGCTGGGCGGCCCTGGAGGCGGCACGGGCAGAGGTCGATCGACTCTACGCGCGTTGGGCCGAGCTGGAGGAGAAGCAGCGATGAATCATTGGTCGAGGTGGCGGGATCGAGAAAAAGGGAGCTCTCCGGTACGGATCGGGGGATTCATGGGGATGACGGCACGGACGTTGCACTGACGGTGTGTCGGTCCGAGGCGTACAGGCGAAACGCTGCCAAGGCACGGCGTGTCGTCCGGTCCGATCAGTGGGGTGCACGCGGGTGCGCTACCGGGCGGGCATGTGAGGCGGAGGTAGGACAATGCATTATGCGGACGATTCGCTCGCCCATCTGAGACCGGAGGACCTTGGGCGGGTGCGCTCGTGGGTCGAGGACCGGTTCATCAATGCCGTGTGTCCGCTGGCGCTCCGGCTCAATATGGAGGCGCCCTGGCAGCTCAGCAAGGACCGCACGCTGCAGGAGGCCCGGCGCACGATCGATCGCGTTCTGGCGGCGGTCGAAGAAGTCCGCCGGATTGACGGCGGCCCGGACGCGTAACCCGATTCTTTCTTCCGCCACTCCCACCCGTCGTTTCCCCTTTTCCGCACATCGAAGAGACGTCCTTTAGGCCCTTCCCAATCCTGTCTGTTCTCCTTTGCCGTTTCCTTCACCTTCACGTGTCGCTCGACACCGGGTCGGCGAGGACCATCCCTCGCCCGGATACTTTCCGGCACGCGATGGACAAAATTTGACACCCGATGGTGGCCAGGGCACGCTGGTGACGTGGCCGCGGTGCGCATGAAGGCGTCGCTCCACGACCAGGCCGCCCCTCCTCCGTGGGTCTCCGCTGCACGAGAGGATTGCGATGACCGGGTCCTTCTGGTAGGGTCATCCCCTAGCCCGGATCATTCGCGAGGACTCGTGGCAATCCGCACCCCGGCCTCCTGGAGCCACGCATGAAGTGCATTGCGATCCTCGACGACTATCAGAACGCGGCGCGGTCCGTTCCGGACTGGCAACGACTGGCGAGCCGTGCCGGCGTGGAGGTCTTTCGCGATACGCTGGCGGACACCGACGCGCTGGCGCGCCGCCTGGCCCGTTTCGAGATCCTGGTGACGATCCGGGAGCGGACGCGATTCTCGGCGGCGCTGCTCCGTCGACTGCCCGCGCTGGAACTCCTGGCGCTCACCGGTCGGAACTCGGGACAAGTGGACGTTGCCGCCGCGACGGAGCAGGGGGTGCTCGTCACCGAGACGGAGGGCTCCGGCGCCTCGCCCGTCGAGCTGACCATGGGGCTCATCCTGGCCGCCGCCCGACGCATTCCCCAGGAGGATCGCGCGCTCCGGTACGGCCGCTGGCAAACGGGCGTCGGGGTCGAACTGCGGGGGCAGACGCTCGGAATTCTCGGACTGGGGCGGATCGGCGGCCGGATCGCGGCCTTCGGGAACTTGCTGGGCATGCGGGTGCTGGCGTGGGGGCCGACGCTGACGGACGAGCGCGCTGCGGCGGCGGGGGTGGCCCGCGTCTCCCTGGAGACGCTCTTCCGCGAGAGCGACGTGGTCAGCCTGCATCTCCGGCTGTCCGAGATGACGCGCGGCGTGGTGACGGCGGCGCTCCTGTCCCTGATGAAGCCGACCGCCTTCCTGGTGAACACGGCGCGCGGGCCCCTGGTGGACGAGGCGGCATTGGTCGCAACGCTTCGCGCGCGGCGGATCGCGGGCGCGGCGCTCGACGTGTACGACGTCGAGCCGCTGCCCGCGGATCACCCGCTGATCGCACTGGACAACGTGGTGTTGACACCCCACGTCGGATACGTCACCGGCGAGGTGTACCGGATCTTTTTCCGGCACGTGGTGGAGGCCATTGAGGCCTACCTGGACGGGACGCTGCCGCCCCGGACGGTGAACCCGGAGGTGTGGAGGCGCCCATCATGACGGACTACGCGGGACCGACGTGCGTTCTGTGCGGGGTGAAGGCGTGTACGGCCGAGCCGGAGGCAAAGACCCCACCGGGGTTTTGCCCCATGCCGGCGGAAGGGGAGTTGCTGGCGGAGGTGGAGCGGGCCTACCTGGAGCGGGATGATCTCAAGCGTCTGGCGCTGGAATCGGCCCGCACCGAGGCCGCGGGGTACTGTCGGAGCACGCGGGTCGAAGAGATCATGGATTTTGCCCGCCGGATGGGGTACCGGCAGCTTGGCATCGCGCACTGCGTGGGGTTGATGCAGGAGGCCAAGGCGGCGCGGGACATCTTCGTGGCGGGTGGGTTCGAGGTGTACACCGTGTGCTGCAAGGCCGGCTCGATCGACAAGGAGACCGTCGGGATCCGCGACGACGAGAAGGTGCGCCCCGGCCAGTACGAGGCGATGTGCAGTCCGGTGGGGCAGGCGGCACTCCTGGCCAAGGCCGGGACGGAGTTCAACGTCGTGATCGGCCTGTGCGTCGGCCATGACAGCCTGTTCTTCATGCACTCGAAGGCGCCGGCGACCGTGCTGGTGGCCAAGGATCGCGTGCTGGGACACAACCCGGTTGCGGCGCTCTATACCAGCCACTCGTACTACAAGCGACTGACCGAACGACAGGCGACGTAAGCCGTTGTCAAAGGATGACTTGATCAGAGATATCCCGGGAACGGCATACGGAGCCGTAACGAAATGACAACAAATGGACCAGTTATTTCGTAACGGCTCCTAAGAAAAGGGAGGGCACCGCCATGACGTTACAGGACGTCTTCACGCTGTACGAATACAATCGGTGGGCGAACGGCAGGACGCTGGATGCCGCCGAGAAGCTGGATCCGGCGGCATTCGTGAAGGATCTGAAGAACAGCTTTCCTTCGGTGCGGGACACGCTCGCGCACATTCTGGGGGCCGAGTGGGTCTGGCTGCACCGCTGGAGGGGGGAATCCGGGGCGGCGCTCTTGGCGGCGACGGACTTCCCGACCGTGGCCAGCCTGCGGGAGCGGTTTCGCGCCGTCGATGCGGAGCGGGGAACGTTCCTGGCATCGTTGACGGAGGAGCGGCTCCAGCGGCCCTTCGACTACCGCGACCTCGCCGGAAACCCGATGCGCTTCCCTTCGTTCAGACCATGCAGCACGTGGTCAATCATGGGACCTATCACCGGGGGCAGATCACGACGATGCTCCGCCAACTCGGCGCCACGCCCATCGGCACCGACATGAGCCGGTTCTACCTGGACCGGGCTGCGGGGGAAGTGACGAGGGGCGGCAGGGGACGGCCAGCGGCGTGGCGGTCAGGCGCGGCGGGTGTCCCAGAGGCCCACGACGGTGACGGGCCATCAGTCAGGGAGGTTCGGGTGATGCGCTGGATTACGCGGTCTCGTGTCCATGTGGATCGTGTGGCGTGCCCTTGGCTCATCAAGCGCTTCGTCGATTCGAACGCGGACTTCCTGTTCGTGCCGGCGAGCCAGGTGCGGGCGGTGGCCGCAGAGACGGGTGCCACGCCATTCGACGTCCCAGGCGCCGAATTTGGCCATCATGAAGGACGGTGCTCGTTCGAGGTGATCATCGCCAAGTATCAGCTGACCGATCCCGCATTACTCCGGCTGGCCCGCATCGTTCACGCAGCCGACATCGCCGCAGATCTGCATACGGATGAAATTGCGCCAGGCTTGGAGGCGATCGCGACGGGGTTCGGCATGCTGTTCCCGGACGATCGCGCGAACCTGGAGGCCCAGCTCTGCGTGTACGATGCGCTCTATGCCTGGTGCCGGCTTCAGGTGGCCCGCGAGAGCGGGGCGGTACGGTAGGGCGAGTTCGCGGCTCGACCGCCGCGTGGGCCGTCTCTCAGGTTCTTGTGAGATTGGTGCCCACCGTGGGCGAGGTGCACCGGCGCGTACACGGATGCGAAGGAGAGACGGACCGTGGTGCCAACGATCCCCTTTGAGGTCAACGATCCCGACCTGCGAGAGCGATTCTTTCGCCACCTGCTCTTCGACGCCCTCTCGGGCCTCCGCGACGACACGCAGCCCGCCTGGGGGAAGATGACGGCCCGGCAGATGGTCGAGCATCTCGTCTGGGCGGTCGAGATCTCGACCGGGAGGGTCGCAGGCGGAATGCTTCTTTCCCGAGGAGCAGCGCGAACGGCTCAAGGCGTTTCTGCACGACAATAGGCCCACGCCGCACGAGTTTCAAAACCCGGCGCTCGCGGCGGGACTGCCGCCTCTGCGCTACTCGGGTCTGGCCGCCGCCACGGCGGCGCTCCGCGCCGAGATGGACCGCTTTCTCCGCGAAGCGGTTGCCACGCCCTCCACGGCACGGATGCATCCCGTGTTCGGACCGATCGGTGCCGAGGCATGGGCCCGTTCGCATTTCAAGCACTGCTACCACCATTTACTCCAATTCGGGTTGATCTCCCAGGGGAACACCATCTCGTAGTCCAGGAGGATTCCAGCCATGAAGCCCGTCGTGCTGGTCACCCGCACGCTTCCGCAGGCGGTCGAGGATCGTCTTCGCCGCGACTATCAGCCGCGGCTCAACCCCGACGACCGTCTCTATTCCAGCGACGCGCTGATCGAGGCCGCGCACGGCGCCGACGCGATCCTGACCTGCCACACGGAGCGCTTCTCCGCCGGGGTCCTGGAGCGGCTCCCGCGGAGCGTCCGTATCATCGCCACGTTTTCGGTGGGCTACGACCACATCGACGTGGATGCCGCGAAACGCCGCGGCGTAGTTGCCACCAACACGCCCGACGTGGTGTCAGAAGCTACCGCTGAACTAACGATCCTCCTGATGCTGGGGGCGGCCCGACGGGCGAGCGAAGCGGACCGGCTGGTGCGCTCGGGGGCGTGGCGCGATTGGAGCCCAAGTTTCATGGTGGGAACCCAGGTGACGGGGAAGCGGCTCGGCATCGTGGGGCTGGGGCGCGTCGGCCAGGTGACGGCCCGGCGTGCCCGCGGCTTTGACATGACGATCCACTACCACGACGTGCAGCGTCTGGCGGCGGCGCGGGAGCAGGGCGCGATGTACCACTCGACCCCCGAGGACCTGATGCCGCACTGCGACTTTCTGGCGTTCCATTGCGTCTCGACGCCGCAGACCCGGAAGATGCTCAACGCCGCGCGGATCGCCTTGCTCCCCGACGGCGCCATCGTGGTCAACGCCAGCCGGGGCGCCGTCATCGATGACGACGCACTCATCGCAGCGCTGAAGAGCGGCAAGGTGGCCGCGGCCGGTCTGGACGTCTACGACAACGAGCCCGACATCCATCCGGAGTATCGGGAGCTTCCCAACACCTTCCTGATGCCGCACATCGGCACCGCCACCAAGGAGACCCGCGACGCCATGGGCTTCCGGGCCCTGGACAACCTGGATGCCTTCTTCGCGGGACGCGCACCCCGCGACCGCGTGGCCTGACCGCAGCGGTGGCAGCCGCGCCCTGGCGGCTGCGGACGAACAGGGGTTCGAATCTCTCTGGAGAATCGATCCCACCCACAACTCATTGACGGGCCTGGACAAATCCCTGCCGGGTTCGATTCCCCGCAGGGACGCCTCCATGGGAACAACCACGGAATAATCCCCCGCGGTTCCGTCTACAGGGCCGGGGGGGGAATCGAAAATCACCACAGGCTCTGCCGTGAACGAACCTCGGATTGGGCGAATCAATGGGGGCGGGCATGCGATCCGTGCCGGCGACGCTCCTTGAAGCCAAGCGGTTGGTCAGGCCGCATCGTGAAATGTCAGTGCAACCGGTTGTTGACCACCTCGTCCAAACTGTTGTTGTGCGCGTTCTGCCCAACCCGTAGGAGCTCTGCATGGTCCCCACTTCGATCATGTCATTCCGTCGCGGGCAAAGGATACGATCTGGGCGTGGAACTCCATCCGACACCCCGTCCCCGTCGTCGGCCTTTCCCCTTGACACCTTCCTCCGGTACGTCGGATACTCTGCCAACCTTGAGACCCCGTCCGAGTCGCGCGAAGGCAGCGTCGGCCCGGTTGCGGTGGGCTCGTGGTGTGGCCGGGAGCCGAATCGTCGCGCGGCGCCCCAAAGCAAATTCGTAACACCGAGCCGCGCCAGCCGCGTGCGCGGTCAGCAGTGCGGCCAACCCCCGAGCGTGGTCTTCATGAAACAATTTTGATGCACAATCGGCACATGCGTTCCGCCGTCGTCGTCGGCGCCCAGGGCGTGATCGGGCGCTACATCGTTGAGAAGCTTGCCGCCTTGCCGGATTGGCAGGTGGTGGGTCTGTCGCGCCGGCGCGGCGCGGACGCGCCGCGGGTGCGCCACATCGCCGTGGATCTGCTCGATCCCGCCGGCGTGGCGGCGAAGCTGAAGGGCCTCGCGGACGCCACGCACGTATTCTTCGCCGCCTTCCAGCCCGGTTCGGGTCCAGCGGCCGATTACGCGAAGAACATCGTCGCCAACCGCAACCTGCTGGTGAACTCCGTTTCGGCGGTCGACGCGGCGTCGAGCAAGCTCGAGCGCGTCGTGCTGGTGACCGGCACCAAGTACTACGGATCGCACCTCGGCCCCTTCAAGACGCCGGCGCGCGAGGACGACCCGCGCCATGCGGGGGACAACTACTATTTCGACCAGATCGACTGGCTGACAGGATTCCAGAAAGGCAGGCGCTGGAACTGGACCGAGCTCAGGCCCCAGACGGTCTGCGGCTTCGCGCCCGGGACGGCGATGAGCATCGTGTCGGTGATCGCCGTCTACGCCGCGATGCGCAAGGAACTCGGCCTGCCCCTCGCCTTCCCCGGCAAGGCGTGGCGCACCCTCTATCAGGTCACCGAGTCGGCGCATCTCGCCGGAGCCGCGGTCTGGGCGGCCACCGACCCGCGCTGCGCCAACCAGGCCTACAACATCACGAACGGCGACTACTTCCGCTGGCAGCACGCGTGGCCGAAGATTGCCGAGGCGTTCGACATGCCGGTGGGCGAGCCCCAGCCGCATTCCCTCGTGCATTTCATGGCGGACAAGGCCCCGCTGTGGGACGCGATGGTGAAGAAGCATGGGCTCCAGCCCTATCGCTTCGACGAGATCGTCGCCTGGCCCTTCGGCGATTACGTCTTCAACACCGACTGGGACGTGATGTCGAACGTGACCAAGTCGCGCCTGCACGGCTTCCACGCCGTGGTGGACAGCGAGGAGATGTTCGTCCGGCTGCTCGGGCGCTTCCGCGCCGAGCGCATCGTGCCCTGACCGAGATCACGCGCGCCGCGCGCAATTCGGCGCGCGCCTCGGCGGCGATTCCCTGCACGCCTTCCAGGACTTCGTCGGTGCGCCCCGAGCTTCGGCCCAGGCGTGTGGGTGCGTCCCGGCGTGTCGGCGAGAATCGGCGGGATCGCGCGGTATGCGTTTTCGGGAAAGACACTCAAAACACCGAGCTGTTGATGCCTCCCTTGTCGAGCTAACCGCCTACGGCTAAAGTGACTCTCCAGCGTCGACCGCCGAAGGCTTTAACAGTTCACTCCACTGTGGGTCCGTTCCCCCGGCACCAACCCCCATCACGTTTCAGTTGGATTCGCCACACGACCTCAATCAGGGGTCCGCTGATCCATCATTGCTATTGCGAATAGTCACGCCGCTACCATCTCCTCGAGTCGTATCGCCATACCCAGGTGTCTCATGGGACTCAGGGTGATATCTTTGGAGAAGATCCCCTGGGGATTCGAACCCGCGGTGTACACCCGATACGGAGAACGCTCGCTGGCGGACGATCGCCGACGACTCTCTCAGTTCCCCGGGATCGAGTGGCCGCTCTCCTCCGGGGGCTTGGCCTTGGACCCCACCGCCCAGTCCTTGTCGGGGTCCTCCATCTCCAGCTTGCGAATTCCGCCCTGGAACCGCTGCTGCAGTTTCTCGTACTCGTGCCACACATCCGTGTCCGGGTGTTTCCAGTCGTGCAGGTAGAACACGGCTTTCACCTTGGCCTGCAAGAGCTCCTTGGTGCAGCCGAAGCAGGGGCGCATGGTCGTGTACAGGATCGCCCCCTGGACCGGGATGCCGAACCGGGCCGCCGACAAGAGCGCGTTCTGCTCCGCGTGGACGCAGATGCAGAGGTCATAGCCCTTGCCCGCGCCGTACTTCTCCCGGTTCGCGCACCGGTCGCAGCCGCCATCCTCGCAGTTCACCATGTCCGACGGGGTCCCGTTGTAGCCCGTGGCGACCACGTGGCCGTCGAGGACCAGGATCGCGCCCACGTGATTCCCCCGGCAGTTGGCCCGGGCCCGCACGGCCATCGTGATCCCCATGAAATACCGATCCCGGTCCAAGCGCGTCTTGCCTTCGGGAGTCATGGGCGCCTCCGTGAGTTGGTGGTTGGCCCTCCGTTCGTCACGGGCCGGTCGTGGGCAATGCCTTTCCCGCCGATTCGTCGATCACGGCATCCGCTTCGATCTCCACCAGGATCTCGGGCGAGATCAGCCGCCGCACCTCCACCATGCTGGTGGCCGGTCGAATCTCGCAAAAGACCTCGCCGTGCGCCTTGCCGATTTTTTCCCAGTCGTCGATGTTCGTCACGTAGATGCGCGTCCGCACCACGTCGTTCACCGTCGCACCCGCCGCGCGCAGGGCCGCCTCGATGTTCACGAGCGCCTGCCGAGCCTGCGCATACGCGTCACCCACGCCGACGATCTTGCCGTCGGGCCCTGTGGCGGTCGTTCCGGAGACCCACACTCGATTACCTACGCGCACGGCCCGTGAGTACCCCACGATGGGCTCCCACGGCGTACCCGTCGCGACGCTCTGTCGAGTCATGCTCTCCCGTGCGCAACGCAACTTGCGCCTCACGGGCTGACGCACCGCGTGCGGTGCGTCGGCTACCGCCCACCCGCGTCCGGTCCTAAGCCGTTGTCAAAGAATAACTTGACCGGAGAAATTTCGGGAACGGCATAAGGAGCCGTAACGAAATTATAAAAATGGACAAGTAATTTCGTAACGGCTCCTAACCCAGCTGCTCCACCAGATAATTCTGGACCCCCATCTGCCTGATCTGGTCGAGCTGCGCCTCGATCCAGTCGATGTGGGCCTCCTCGTCCTTCAGGATGTGCTCCAGGAGTTCCCGCGTGCCGTTGTCCCCGACCTGAACGGCCAGGTTGATGCTCTCGTTGTAGGCCTGGATCGCCCCCTGCTCGGACTTCAAGTCGTTCTTGTGCTGGGTCTCCACGTCGGCGCCGATGTTGATCTTGTTCAGCTTGCTGACGATCGGCGTCCCCTCCAGGAACAGGATCCGCGCGATCAGCTTCTCCGCGTGCTTCATCTCGTCGATGGCCCGCTTCTCGATTGCCTTGTGCAGCTTCTCGTACCCCCAGTTGTCGCACATCTCCGACTGCACCATGTACTGATTGATGGCGGTCAGCTCGTCGGCCAGCAGGTCATTCAGTCGGGCGATGATCCGGTCGTTGCCTTTCATGGCACTCTCCTTTCCCGCATGGGAGGTTAGTCGTGCAGCCCGCAGCCCGAGCGGGCCACGCGGACCGCGGTTGTCGTTCGATTACGGCTCGCGGACGAAATGCGGCATCTCCGCGGGAAGCTCCAGGGCCAGCTCGATGAACCCGCCATACTGGCCGTCCTGGTACCAGGGCGCCTGGTAGATCAGCTTCTTCTGCCCGCGCTTCTCGATGGTATATACGTTCGTCCGCCGCGTGTCCAGCAACTCCCGCGTCTTCGTCCGCGCAGGTTCGGGATGGCAGTCAAGCATGTTGGTGCCGATCAGCGCCGCGCCGCCCTGGTCCTGGAATGCCGGCGCTGGCCTTGTCGTTCATTTCCAGAATGATGCCGTCGGGATCGCAGATCGTGATCGCGCCCGCAAACTCCTGAACCCACGAATGCTTTGCCATCAAATCCTCCAACGCTGCAAGTCTGTTGCGTGTGCGTATCCGCCTCACGCAGAGGCCGCAAAACCCACTTTGCCGCAGGCCGCTCAAAACGGTCCAGGTGCAAGGCGGCACTCGCAGAGTCGAGAGAGGCGTACTCCAGGTACGCCGCAACGAGTGCTCCAGAGGGCCAACGCAGCAGATGGGCCGTTTTCAGCGGCCTGCTAGGTGGTGCGCCACCTTCCCGATCCCGTGGGCCATCTCCGCGATATCCGTCTCGGTGTAGTGCTCGTAGATGTTCATGGTGATCCAGCGATCGAAGGCGGCCTCGGCGACGGGGCAGTCGCCGCGCCGGTAGGTCCGACCCGCCAGGGGCCATTCGGACCCGGGGAAGGCCGACCGGTTCTGGAAGATGCGGTACAGGTACACCGGCATGCCGCCGGTGATCAGGTGCGCCTTGCTCGGGATCCCCTCGGCGTTCAGCGCGTCCGCGAACTCCTGCGTCGTGCAGCGGAGCACCTGCGGGTCCAGTTTGAACAGATACAGGAAATAGCCGTGCCGGCAGCCCTCCGGCGTCGCCTGCGGCGACACGCCGGGAAAACCTGCGAGGTGGTTGTCCAGCTGCACGCCGAGCCGATTCCGCCCCGCGACGATGGCCTCGACCTTCTCCAGTTGGGCCAGTGCCACCGCGCCCTGCAGCTCGGTCATCTGGTAGTTGGGCGCCAGGAAGAAGGGGTTCCGGATTCCCTCGTCCCGCTGGTAGCACTTGTCCAGGAAGATGCGAGGCGTGATACCGCAGCCGATCGTCGTTGGTGAGGATCATCCCGCCCGACCCGCAGGTGATGTGCTTGAAGTGGTTCAGCGAGAAGGAGTTGATGGCGCCCATGGTCCCGCCGAGCTTGCCGTGGTAGTAGCAGCAATAGGCCTGCGCGCAGTCCTCCACGACGGGGATGCCCGTTTCCCGGCCCAGGGCCAGGAAGCCGTCCATGTCCGCCGCCAGGCCGCTGTGGTGGACGACGACGATGGCCTTGGTCTTGTCGGTGAGACGCTGCCGGACCGTGGCCGGGGTCATGTTGAGCGTATCCGGGTCGATATCCGCGAAGACGGGCACCAAGCCCTGATAGAGAATCCCCGTCAGCGATCCCATGTCGGTGATGGCCGAGGTGATCACCTCGCTGCCCACCGGCAGCTCCAGCGCCGCCACGGCCATGTGGACCGCCGCCGTGCCGCTGCTGCAGGCAATGCAGTGCTTCATCCCGTACATCTCGGCGAAGCGCCGCTCGAGGGCACGCACCTTGGTGCCCATGTAGAAGAAGAGCATGTCGGAGTCGATGACCTCGTTGAGGTACTTCTTCTCCAGTTCCCCGTGGCGCTTGCCTTTCGGGAACGGCGTGCGCTTGGCTTTCGGCCCGCCGTGCAGCGCCAGTGTCTCGGAAACCTCGAAGCCCATGGTGTCCCCCTATCCAGATGGCGAACCTCGCTACCGCAGCGCCTGGCACGACCGTGACTTTCATCATATCACCTTCCGGCCGCCATCTTCAACGCAGGCGACCGTCCGCGCCGGCAGGCGAGTGGGTGGGTGGGTTTCGTCTTGACACCCGCAGCAGTGATGATAGGTTTTCCGTCGGCCGCGGGTCCGGAGACCCGCGGCCCGAGCTCACTCCCCCTCGCGACAGGAGACAACCATGAGATCGCTCGAAGGGAAGGTTGCGCTGGTGACCGGGGCGGCCATCGGGATCGGTCGCGCCATTTCCGTCGCCTTCGGCCGGGAAGGCGCCAAGGTGGTCGTGAACTACTCCAAGTCCCGGAAGGAGGCCGAGGAGACGGCCCGACTCGTCGCGCAGGCAGGCGGCGAGGCAACGCTGATCCAGGCGGACGTCGCCCAGGACCGGCAGGTCCGGACGATGGTCGCCCAGACGCTGGAGAAGCTCGGCCGCCTCGACATCCTGGTGAATAACGCCGGGATCACGGCCTTCGTGGACTTCCCCGATCTGGAGGGGCTCACCGACGACGTCTGGGATCGCCTGTACCAGGTCAACGTCAAGGGGACCTTCTTCTGCTGCCGCGCCGCGGTGGCGCCGATGAAGAAGCAGGGGCACGGCCGCATCATCAACCTGGCCTCGGTGGCCGGCCTTTGGCCCCAGGGCAGCTCCATCGCGTACTGTTGCTCCAAGGCGGCCGTGATCCAGCTCAGCAAGTGCCTGGCCCGGACCCTCGGTCCCGAGATCCAGGTGAACGTCATCGCGCCGGGCTTCATCGCCGAAACGCGCTGGAACGTGGGACGCCCCAATCTGGACACCACCATCGCCAAGGCGGCCCACGTGGCCCCGCTCAAGCGAGTCGGCACTGCGGAGGATATTGCCGACGCGGCGCTCTTCCTGGCAACCCGCGGCGACTTCATGACGGGCGACGTGATGGTCGTGGACGGCGGCCGGTTGGTCGGTTAGGAGCCGTTACGAAATAACTTGGCCATTTTTTGTAATTTCGTTACGGCTCCTTATGCCGTTTCCGGAATTTCTCCGGTCAATTTATTCTTTGACAACGGCTTAGGTCCGGTCCGGCGCGTCGCGCCATCGGCGGAGGGACGTCCTGCGGGGTGTCCGCGGGTGCGGACGTCGGACTCCTCTTCTCTTTGAGACAAGTGGCATTCTGACCTCGCGTCGGAGACCCCGGGATGGTAACGTACCGCTCGCACGGAATCCCGTAGGCATGACGGGCCCGTCCATCGGGGAGGCGAGGCGTTCCGTTTGGTCGTGCCGCCCAGCGATGGCCTTCGCGCCCGGCCCCCATTCCGATTTCGATCAGCGCGTGTGACCCCCTTTCCAAGTCCACGGGGAGGACTGTGCTCATGGAATCGATCGCGGAGCAGCAGGGCCAAGACGTCCTGCGAACCCTGCCCGGCGACGACGTGCGCCAGATCATGTGGCGCTTCGCCGACCGCTACGACCTGCAGATGCTCGTCCAGTCCGCGCGCGCCGTGGCGCGCGGGCCGGTCGCCCGGCTGGTCGCCGAGGGCGCGCGCAACACCCACGAATGGACCGCCGCAGAAGGCCGAGCTCCTGAAGGCCTTCGACGAGTCCGGGCATCACGGCGGTCTTCATGGACCCGGAGCAGGGCGGCTTCATCGAGGGCCCGAAGAACCTGGCGCTGGCGCTGGTCGCCTTCGAGCTGGCCTGGGTGGACGCGGGCGCGGCCACCTGCAGCCTGGCGGGCAACCTCGCGCCTCGCGCCGATCCACGAGCGCGGCACGCCGGAGCAGCGCGACACTACATGCGCCGCGCCGTCCCGCCCCAGCCCGGCGAGGACCGCGAGATCTGGCGCGGCGCCTTCGCCTCACCGAGCCGATCCCCTACGTCGGCGTCGAGACCGGCCTGCTCGGCGGCAAGGTGCGCGTGGCCGAGTGGGAGGAGGGCGAGGAGCCGATCCTCCAGGTGGACAAGCGCGGCCGCTTCATCACCAACATGGGCTTCGCCAACTTCGTCACCGCCGCCGTGGACTCCGCCGACCCGCGCATCAAGGGCAGCTGCATGGTCATCCTGGAGGAGACCGACCCGGGCATCTTCGACCGCGGCGCGCCCACGCAAGAAGCTGGTCCACCAGCTCTCCTCGACCCGCGATCCGGTCTTCAGCCTGCGCGTGCCCGCCAGCCGCATCATCGGCGGCTACACGGTCAAGGACGGCGTCATCGTCCCCAACTACAGCCACGGCGAGATCATCGAGGCGGTCTTCCGCCGCACGCGCGTGACCGTCGGCCTGATGACCGCGGCCAAGCTGCTCTCGGCCGTCGAGCCGGTCATCCGCTACCAGCGCGGCCGCTTCCGCGGCGGCGAGAGCGTCGCCCCGGGCTCGCCGCGCTACGAGCTCGGCCTGCAGCAGAAGGAGGACGTGCTGCACCGGCTGGTGGACGTCTGGGCCACGGGCGAGGCCGGCGCCTCGCTCGGCTTCGCCGCGGCGCGCCTGTTCGACGAGCTCGATCCGCTGGAGCGGCAGAAGGACGAGCATCTTCGCCGAGCAGGGGATCGGCGGCGGGACGCGCCCAGCTTCAAGCGCCTTGCGCCGAGTGCAGAAGGACGCGCTGGAGTTCCTCGCGCTCGACGGCCAGCCCGAGGCCGCGCGGGACGCCGCAGCGCTATCGAGGCGCTCCAGGCCGACCCGCTGGTGCAGTTCGCTCATGCTCGACTCGCTGGCCAACGTCCTCTGCCCCGCCTGCAAGCTCTGGAACACCGGCCACGGCGCCAACATGATGCGCGAGGCCGTCAGCCTGATGGGCGGCTACGGCATCACCGAGGACTGCCCGGGCTTCCTCGGCCACAAGTGGATGGACGCGCAGCTCGAGGCCACCTACGAAGGCCCCGAGGCCGTCCAGCGCCGCCAGCTCTCGCGTCACCATGACCAACGAGCTGTTCCTGGCGCAGTTCGCAGGCTGGATCGCCGAGATGCGCGGCATCGCCTCCGGCCGGCCCGGCACCGGCGCCTGCACGCTGGCCACGGCCATGCAGCTCTGGCTCTGGACGCTCGACCACCTGCAGAAGGCCACCGATGCCGACGGCGGCAAGCTCTATCACGGCAACCGCCAGGGCGTGACCTTCCCGCTGGCCGACGCGCTCTGCTGGCTGCTGGCCGCGCGCTGCCAGATCCTCGACGTGCTCGAGCTGGAGGCGAAGGGCGCCGGAGAGCCCGGTCCTGGCCGAGGGGCTGCCGGGCGTCCGTGGACTTCCTCACCGACCTCTGCCACGTGCAGGCCGCCCGCGCCGCCGGCGAGGTGGGCCGCATCTGCGCCGAGCTGGTCTACGGCTACAACCGCCATCCGGCGTGGGACGGCGACGCCGGGATGCGGACCGGATGCCTGCGACCCGACTGGCGACCATCGGTGTCGACGGCCTCGGGCGGCGACGATGCCGGTCCGGCCCCAAGGCCGGCCCGTGCGTCCGGTTCGACGGGCTGGAGGCCTTCGTGCGGCTGCGGCTCAAGCTGGACGGCTGCCTCACCGGCGCGCGCCTGGCCAAGGACCGCGCCGCCGAGGCGCTCACCAAGGTGATGATCCCCGAGGCGCTGGACTATCCGGCGTGAGGCGGGGCGGATCCTAGCAGGCTGCTCAAAAAGGCCCATCTGCGGCGTTGGCTTGCTCGGCACTCGCTGCGGCGTACCTGCAGTACGCCTCGCTCGGCCTTTGTGCGCCGCCTTGCATCTGGGCCTTTTTGAGCAGCCTGGGCAAAACGGGTTTCAGCATCCTGTTGGAGCCGTTACGAGACTCAGCCAGTTATTCGTTGACAACGGCCCACGGCGCGATGTGGTCGACCGACGTGACCGATGTGCGAGTTGCGAGATGACTGACGCAGTGACCCCCGCGGCCGACCGCCAGGCGATGGACGTGGACATCGTCTGCGTCGGCTTCGGGCCGGCCATGGGCGGGTTTCTCACGACGCTGGCCCGCGGACTCGCCAACCCGGACGGCACGCCGGCCGTGGAGAGCCGCGCGATGCCGGGGATGCCGCCGCAGGTGATCTGCTACGAGCGCGCCGACGACATCGGCTTCGGCGTGTCCGGCGTGGTGACGCGCGGCGCGCGGGATTCGCGCGAGCTTCCCGGATCTCGACCCGTCGCAGATCCCGATGGCGGCGCCGGTGCGCGAGGAGAAGGTCGTCTACCTGCTCGATCCCATCGGCGCCAGCCGCCGGTCGGCCATGCTGCGGCTCGCCGACCGCTCGATCCGCGCGCTGAAGCGTCTCCTGCCCTTCGAGGACGACGCGCTGCGACTTCCGTACATCCCGCCGTTCCTGCGCAAGGACGGCGGCCTGCTGCTCTCCATGGGCCAGTTCACCCAATGGGTGGGCGCCCAGGTGATGGGGACCGGCCTGGTGCAGATCTGGCCGGGCACGCCGGTGGCCCAGCGCGCTCGTCGAGGAGGGCCGCGTGGCCGGCGTGCGGCTCCTGGACCAGGGCACCGACCGCGCCGGGAACCCCGACGCGGGCTTCATGCCCGGCATGGACATCCGCGCCGTCGCTCACCGTGGTGGGCGACGGCCCGGTCGGGCCGGTCGGCCGGCAGCTCGACGAGCACTTCGGGCTCCCGGCGGGTCACCATCAGCGCGAGTGGGCCGTCGGGATGAAGATGGTGGTCGACCTGCCCGACGATTGCGCCCTCGAGCCGGGCACGGTCCTCCACACCTTCGGCTATCCCGAGCCCGAGATCTTCGGCTTCCTCTACGTGTACCCGGACCGGCTGGCCTCGCTCGGCATCTTCGTCCCGTCCTGGTTCGACAGCCCCGTCCGCACCGCGTACCGCTACCTGCAGCACTGGATGCTGCACCCGTACCTGTGGCGGCACCTCCGGGGCGGGACGCTGCGCTCCTGGGGCGCGAAGACGCTCCAGGAGTCCGGGCGGCGCGGCGAGCCGCACCTGGCGGGAGACGGCTACGCCCGCATCGGCGAGGGCTCGGGCAGCACCAACGTCCTGACCGGCTCCGGCGTGGACGAGGCGTGGACGACGGGCGTGCAAGCTCGCCGAAGGGGTCCTGGAACTCCTGCGAGACGGCCAGCCGTTCACCAGGGAGAACCTCGAGCGGGCCTACGTCGCGCGGCGCCGGGCGAGCTGGGTCGAGGCGGAAGGTCGCGTCGCCGAGCGGGCGCGCGACGGGTTCCAGCGCGGCGTGGTGTCGGGCCTCGTGGGCATGGCCCTGGCCGGGCTCACGGGCGGGCGGTTGGCTCTCGGCGGCCCATCCCGACCTCCGGCACAGCGGATCCCGCCCCTGGAGGAGTATCTACGCCGGGCGGATCCCGGCGGCCGAGGTGGTCCAGATTCGCGAGGACTGTGCGAAGCGCGCGGTCTCGGTCCACGACGCGCTGATGGAGCGCGCCGGCTGGCCGGCCATCCCGTACGACGGGCAGCTGCTGGTCTCGCACCAGGACGCCCTGCTGATGGGCGGCAAGGTGCAGGCGCCGGCGGGCTACGCCGACCACGTCGTGTTCCTCTACCCGAACCTGTGCGAGACGTGCGGGAGCAAGGTCTGCATCGAGATCTGCTCGGGCCAGGCCATCGCGCCCGGGCGACGGCGGCGTCCCGGCCTTCGACCGCGAGAAGTGCATCCACTGCGGCGCCTGCCTCTGGAACTGCGCCGCGACCCATCCCAAGGATCCGGAGCGGACCAACCATCGAGTTCCGGGCCGGGACCGGCGGTCTGCATTCGGCAGAGAACTGAGTGACTGGTTCGACGGTTTGACGGTTTGACGGTACTGCGGTTCGGCTGTTCGGGAACCGTCAGAACGACGCCGCGAACCGCCGAACCGTTTGACCATCACACGAAGCGAGGTGCACATGAGTGCGATGTTCCACATCGTCGTCTGCGGGGGCATCGTTCCTGATCCCCTGCAGACCCTGGAGCCGGTCGCCGCGCCGACCGGCCCGAGCCTGAAGAACGAGATGATGCTCCCGGCGGTGCTGGACCCGTGGGCCGCCCACGCCCTCTACGAGGCGGCCCATCTGGCCAAGACGGCGCCGGGGAGCAAGGTCTGGCTGGTCAGCCTCGGCCCCAAGGCCAAGCTCCAGCAGGTCATGATGACCGTCGCCCAGAAGGTGCCCTTCGAGCTGGTGGCGCTCGACGGCCCGGCCGGCGGCTTCACCGAGTCGGCGGAGGTCGGCGCCGTCCTGGCCGACGCCATCCAGGCCATCCCGGGCCTGGACCGGTCCCGCCTCCTGGTGTTCGGCGGGTGGGAATCGGCCTCCCGGGGTGCCGGGAGCACCCTGCAGATGGTCGGCGAGCGCCTGGGCATCGTGGATCAGTTCCAGGGCGTGGACGAGCTCGGCGTCGGGCCCGACGGCGCCCTCCAGGTCCTGGAGCGGGTCGAGGGCGGGAAGCACCAGGTCTCGACCTGCGCCGGGCCGCCGGCCCTCCTGGGCTGGGCCACCGGGAACCTTCCCGAGCCCCCCAACAATCCGCAGGTCGGCATGGTCAACATGCGGACCGTCATGCCGGCCCTGCAGCGGGCCAAACCGACCAAGGTCGGTGGCGAGGGTGCCAGCTTCGTGAAGGTGGCGCTGCCCGCCCAGCGACGCGAGACGCGCATCGTGAAGGATCTTCCCGTCGACGAGATCGCGCGGGAGATCGTGGACTGGATCGGAAAGAAGTGAGCCGTTGTCAAAGAATAACTTGACCGGAGAGAATCTGGAAACGGCGTAAGGAGCCGTAACGAAATTGCAAAAAATGGACAAGTTATTTCGTAACGGCTCCTAAGACGGAGGTCGAGAGCGCGCCATGGAGACCATTCTGGTTCTGGCCCATACGGAGATGGACGGATCGCTCGGCCGGCCGGCCCGTGAGGCGTTGGCCGCCGCCAGATCGTTGCAGGCCCGACTGAATGGGTCGGCCCTGATCGTCGGGCTGGTGGGAGCGGACGTGAAGGCGGCCGCCGATGCGGCCGCCGGCTGCGGCGCCGATCGGTTCCTGGGGGTTGCCGGAGCGGCCTTCGCGCAGTCCCGCTACGCGACCGATGTCCTCGCCGCCGAGGCCCTCTGCCGCGAGGCGGGCGCCACGCTGATCCTGGCGCCGGGCACCTCGCGCTGGTGCCGGGCCCTCCCCGGTGTGGCCCACCGCGTGGGCGGACGCGTGGACACGCACGTCACAGACCTGGCGGTTGCGGACGACGCCGTCTCGATCGTTCGGTGGTATTACCGTCAGCGGATGGAGGCCACCTTCCGGCGGACGCAGCGCCCATGGGTCATCCTGGTGGACCCGGGGTGCGTCTCCCCCTGGGACGGCGCTGCCGGGACCGCGTCGCTCCACGCCGTTCCCGTGGAGGTTCCCGCGGCATGTCTCCGGACGGCGGTCACCGGGCTGCAAGCCCCCGCCGCGGACGCCCAGACGATCCGGCCGGACGCGGACCTGCTCTTCGTGGCCGGCGCCGGCTGGACCAAGACGCAGGCCGACGGCAAGGTCCACACCCCCGATGCCGCAGAGCTGATCCTGGGGTTTCTGCGAAAGAGCCAGGCGTCCCTGGGCGGCAGCAAGTCGCTGGTGGATCTGTCCGGCGAGGGCCAGGCGGTGCTGCCCTTCATGACGCACCTGAACCAGATCGGCCAGACCGGCGCCACGCCGCGCCATCCCAAGGGGCTGGCGACCTGCTGCCACGGCGAAGAGCCGCACGCCGTCGGCTGGCGGTTCATCAGCGAGCGGCGCGCCGTCAACCTCGACCCGAACTGCGGCTGGGCCCGCGGCAAGGCCGACGTGCTCTACGTCGCCGACGCCTTCGCCGTGATGGCGAAGGTCAACGCCCTGCTGGCCGAGACGACGCCGGCGTAGCCGCGGCCAGTTGCCGGAGGCAGCCGCGCACCGCCTCCAGGGCGGCCTCGGCCTCGGTCCGGGTCAACGCGGCAGCCGCGCGGGACGACCGCGCGGAGTGCACCAGGTCGGGAACGCCGCCAGGGCCGAGCCGATCTGCAGGCTGTCGTCGGCGAGCAGACGCCGCTCAGTGGCGGCGGCAACGAGGCGTGTCAGCGACGCCCTGCCGCGTCCGATGACGGCCCCTGCCCGTTTGAGCGCGTCCGCCAGCACCGCCTCCAGGATGCCCCCGCAGAGGACCACGCAGCTCTTCCACCCGAGGACATGGCAGACATCCTGGGCCTCGTGCCAGTCCGCGGCCAATCGCTCGCGGAGCCGGGCGTCCGCCACGAACCAGAACGCGCCGCCCGACGGCGCCGTTCTCGGCCGGAGCGGCGTTCGCCTGCGGCGTCACCGGAAAGTGCCGCAGGACGTGCTCTCGAACGTACCGTGAGAGATCCGCCTCCGCCAGGAGATCATCCACGTCGATGGGCACGCCCACGGTCCAGTCCCGCTCGCCGAAGGCGCTGCCCCCGCCCCACCAGTGACTCAACCGGATGAGTCGCTGCAGCAGGCGCGACTGCTCCCCCCGGAGATGGAGGGCCGCCTCCACTTCCTGGCTCCCGACCCACTCCACGAACGGATCGGCCCGGTATCGGTCGCGCACGTACTCCAGGTACCGGACCAGCAGCCCCTCCGACTCCTCGCCCTGTCCAGCCAGCAGCACGCCCAGGAACGTCAAGCGGTAGTAGGGTTTCCCCGCCTCGCGATACGTCTGCACCACCCCGTCGCCCAGGCCGGCCAGGTGGGCCTGTGCGGCGGTCGTGCCGACGTGCTGGTGGAGAAGGCGGGCCGGAGCCCACCGATTGTGATCGCAATAAAACGTCCACAGGGTGTCCAGGAAGGCCCGCTCCGGCGGCGTGAGCCGCCGGCGCAAGACGTCCAGGTCTGCGGCGGGTGGCTGAGCCATCAGCGAAATCTCCAGAACGCTATCGCCCCGGACGCGAGGCGACGCTCGATACGCGCTACAGGACGAGCCGCCCGTGCCCCAAGGGGTCGCCGGGGGCGAGCCTGCCCAGCACGGTTTCCAGCGCAGCCTGCTGGTCGACCGTGAGTTCGCCGAAGGCCACACCGCTCTCGTACCGGAGCAGCCGCTCGCCGGTGGGGCTCACCTCGGTGCCCACGACGGTGCTCCGGACCACCCGCGCGGGCAGGATCAGCGCGCCCATGGTCGCCGGCAGCTCGATGGTGCAGGTAAAGCCCGGCCGCAGCATGTTATGGTGCTCGATGCGGGCCCCGGTGGTGCTGAGGTCCAGCAGGCGGGCGCTCAGCGTGGCGCGTATCCGTCCGCCGGGGCGCTCCGGGAGTCGCACGCGACGCCCTTTCCGACGCTCTCCGAGCTCGGCCATGGGACCCCCTTCTGCAGCGATGGTGACGTACCGCCGTGCCCCGCCGGCACCCTCGTGTCTCTCGGACACCTCCTGCCGGTCGGGGCAAGCTTATGCGGCTGACGGGACCCGTGTCAAGGCTTCGTCTGGTCCTGGCTTTCCCGACGGGACGATTGCGACGATGGGCGGGCGGAAGACGCGGAGCGGGCGGTGTCAACCGGCCGAGCGGCATTCAGGCCGGCCAGCCGATGTACTGACCGTCCTCCCAGAGCTGGACCATGCGCGCCAGGATGGCGACAGAGCTCTCGAACCGCTCCGCCTGGGTCACGCCGGGGAGCGAGCCTGGCACCGCGTCGATCCGCGGTCGCTCCCGCTCGGCGAGCCGGTAATAGGCAGTCCGCAACCGCTCCAGGGTGCCGTGGTTGCAGACGTCGAGGTTGGACGCGGGGGCGATGAGCGGGCGCGGACTATCGTGCAGCGGTCCCCAGTGAACGCAGTCGCGCAGATTGATGCCGAGGAGTCTCCGGGCGACCCGGGCGAACGCCATGAACCAGTCGGTCGTTCCGTCGCAGACGAGGCACCCGTCGCACCCATCGTGGACGACGACCGCCCGGTACGCGGTGACCATCGGCCCGTCGCCCGTCATCCAGTAGACGTGCCTGTAGTGGCGCAGGCGGAGCGGCGGCGGAGCGGGGGGAACCCTGGTCGTCCGACGGATGACGGCGGTGCGGCGAACGGGAAGCAGTTTCTTCGTGCTCATGACCGCCCGCAGTCTAGCCGACTGGCTCGACGCCGAGCAAGCGAAAAGCCGACGACCGTGTCGTCGGCACACCCCGACGGCGGTCCGCCTCCGCGAGCAGCGGCCGGAGCGCCGTGGTCACCCGTTCCGCGAGGAGGCGGTGCCCCTTGGCGTTCGGATGGATCGCATCGACCCGCAGGTCGGCACTGGCCAGGATCCCCCGCATCACGTCGGGGATCAGCATCGCGCCGTGCCGGTCCGCCACGGCCTGGTACCCCGCGAGGTAGGGGTCGCCGCCCAGCCCCACCTTGACCTCCAAGATCACGACCATCGCACCTTCCCGGACGAGGGTCGCGACGATGGCCTCCAGATGTCGGAGCGTCTCCTCGACGGGCACGCGACGCAGGAAATCGTTCCCGCCGAACTCGACCACCACCAGACGGGGGCCGTGCGGCAAGACGTCCCGCTCCATCCTGGCCAGACCGGCCCCCATCGTGTCCCCGGCCACGCCGGCGTTGGCGAACGGAACGCCGAGCGCCTGGGCGACCAGCGCGGGAAAGCTCTCCTCCGGCCGGACGCCGTAGCCCTGGGTGATGCTGTCGCCGAAGAAGACGATCAGGTCGCCCGGCGCCGCGAGGTTCGCGATCCGCCGGACGTCAGGTCGCGGTCCCGACCAGAGCTGCCACAGCATGACAGCGACCACGGCCAGCAGGAGGCTGACCACCGCTGCCCACAGCCAGTGCGGCGCCGGCCGCCCTCGCCGGCCGGATCCGCCGCCGCGCCCCCGCGACCCCTCGGTCACCCCCGTCGTTGTCCGCCGCACGATCTTCTCCGATGTGTCGCAAGCTACGGCCTGATCTCCGCCAGCGCGGCCTCCAGTCGGACGGCTCAGTTCCTCCCACTTGCTGTAGAGCGACCCGACGCGCTCCTCCATGCTCCTTCCGCTCGCGCGCCACCTCCCGCGCCCGCTCGCCGTCCTTGTAGAGGTCCGGGTTGGCCATCTGGTCGGTGAGTTCGCGCACGCGGGCCTCGATCCGAGCGATCTCGGCTTCGGTCTCTTTCAACCGCGCCCGGAGCGGCGCCACCTCCCGGCTCTTGCGCTGGCGCGCCTCGGCGTCGGCGCGCTTGGCCTCCCGCGTCCGTGACTTCGGCGCCTCCGCCGTGCCCGGCTCGCGGCTCGCGGCTCGCGGCTCGGCTGGTGTCGTGTTCTTCCGGCCGTTCGGCGCGCGGTTCCCGGCCTGTGCTGGCGGCTGCGCGCCGACCGCCGCCGGTTGCTCTTCCTCCCGCTTCTCCAGATAGTAGTCGTAATCCCCCGCGTACTCCGCCAGGCGCCCGTCCCGGACCTCGACCACCTTGGTCGCGATCCGATTGATGAAGTAGCGGTCGTGGGAGATGAAGAGCATGGTGCCGTCGAACTGGTCCAGCGCCTCCTCGAGAATCTCTCGGGCGGTGACGTCCAGGTGGTTGGTCGGCTCGTCCAGGCAGAGGAGGTTCGCCGGCCGAAGCAGCATCTTGGCGAGCGCCAGCCGCCCCTTCTCGCCGCCGGACAGGACCGCCACCGGCTTCTCCACGTCGTCGCCCGAGAACAGGAAGGCGCCCAGGATCCCCCGCAGACGCGGTTGCATCGTCAGGTCGGCGACCGAAGCCAGCTCCTCCAGCACCGAGTGCTGGGGATTCAGGGCATCCAGTTGATGCTGGGCGTAGTAGTGGACCGAGGCGTTGTGCCCCAGGACTCGGTCCCCCTTCTCGAAGGGCAGAACCCCGGCCACGATCTTGAGGAGCGTGCTCTTGCCGGCGCCGTTGGGGCCGACCAGCGCCACCCGGTCCCCCCGCAGCAGGCGGAAGTCCACGCCGCGGTAGACCGCCGTGTCGCCGTAGGCCTTGTGGACCTTTCTCAGCTCGCTCACCACGGTGCCGCTTCGCCCCGGCTGGGGGAAGCCGGAAGTGGATGCGCTTGGGGGCGCGGATGATCTCCACCCGCTCGACCTTGTCCAGCTGCTTGATCCGGCTCTGGACCTGGCGCGCCTTGGTCGCCTTGTACCGGAACTTGCGGATGAACCGCTCCATCTTCTCGATCTGCTCGGCCTGGCTCCGCTGGGCGGCCTCGAGCTGCTCCTGCCGGAGCAGCTTCTGGGCCTGGTAATCGTCGTAGTCGCCGACGTACAGAGCTGAAGCGCCCCAGCTCCAGCTCCGCGATCCGGTCCACCACGCGGTTGAGAAAGTACCGGTCGTGGGAGATGATCACCACCGTCCCCTCGTAGGCCGCGAGGAAGTCCTCGATCCACTGGAGGGACTCGAGGTCCAGGTGGTTGGTCGGTTCGTCCAGCAGGAGAAGGTCCGGCGACTGGAGCAGGAGGCGGCCCAGGGCGACCCGCATCCGCCAGCCGCCCGACAGCGTGGCCAGCGGGGCGTGGAACTCGCGTCGGCCGAGAAGCCCAGACCCGCCCAGGATCGCCTTGGCGCGCGCCTCCAGGCTGTACCCGCCCAGCGCCTCGTACTGGTGCTGGAGGTCGCCGTAGCGGTGCATGAGTTCCTGGGAGGCCCCGTTCTCCACCTCGGCCATCTCGCCGGCCAGGAACTCCAGCTCGCTTTCCAGGCGCTGGATGTCTGGATACCCGGCCAGCAGGTGCCCCAGGGCCGTGCCGTCCCCGGCCGGCGCGATCTCCTGGGGCAGATAGCCGATCGTGGTGGTCTTGGCCCGGCGCACCTGGCCCGCGTCCACCTCCATGTCGCCCATCAGGATCCGGCAGAGGGTGGTCTTGCCGGCGCCGTTGGGCCCCACCAGGCCGACCCGCTGGCCGCGGGTGATGTGCCAGGTGAGATCCCGGAAGACGGTCTGGGCCCCGAAGGATTTGCTGGCCTCTTCGATCTGAATCATGGCTCCCGTTCGCGCATGGACGCTCCCGGCCGGGTGACTCCGCCCGATGCGGGCGCCGCCTCACCGGCCGCTCGGCGTCAGGAAAACTCCTGGTAGCTGACGGGCGCCATGCGCCAGACGCTCCGGTTGTACTGGGCAACCATCCGAGAGGTGTTGAAGAAGCTGGCCACCTCGATGCAGTGGATCATGCGGTCGATCCACCGGGACGCGTGCGCGCCCTCCGGGCTGTGCCCGCTCGACCTCGCAGTAGTCCTGCACCATCAGCTCCAGTTTGTCGCACAGCGAGTCGGAGTCCTCGCGGAGCCGGAGATCCATCTCGCGCCCGATCTCCCCGTTCGTCGGACGGTGGCCGAAGATTTCGCCGATCTCGTTGTCCGCCGCCTCCACCACCCACCCGTCCATGGTGCTGAGCTGCAGGACGCCGTTCAAGACGGCCTTCATGCCGGAGGTGCCGGATGCCTCGAAGGGCGGCAGGGGGTTGTTGAGCCACACGTCCACGCCGCTGATGAGCAGCTTGGCAACGTAGGTGTCGTAGTTCTCGAGGAAGACCGCCCTCAGGTGATGCCGGTGCTCCTCCAGCGAGTCGATGATGTTCAGGATCTCCTTGATGTTGTCGGTGCCGACATGGTCCTCCGGATGGGCCTTGCCGGCGAACAGGATCTGCAATCCGCCGTACCGCTTGGCGATGTCCACCAGCCGGTCCGGGCGCTGCAGGATCAGGCTCGGGCGCTTGTACGGCGCGGCCCGGCGCGCCCAGGCAATCGTGAAGACATCCTCGCGCAGCCATCCACGGCCGGAGCAATTCCACGAGCTGCGCCTTGTTCTGCTTGTGGGCCCTCCAGAGCTTCTCCCGAAACGCGCGGTCGTGGATCAGCTCGCCGACCCGATGCAGGCTGTCGGGACTGTCCTTCCAGTTCTCGAACACCCGCGGGTACTCGTTGAACAGCTGCTCAAAGGGCCGGCTGATCCAGGTGGGAATGTGAATCCCGTTGGTGATTCCCCGGATCTTCTCCTCGTGGCTGGGGAACTGGATCTTGGTCACCTCTTCATGTTTCTTGGCGACCGCGTTCACGTGCTTGCTGGCATTCATCGCCAGGATCGTCAGGTTGACGCGGCCTCGAGTGCTCGTCCTGACCGAAGCGTTGTGCGATCTCCAGCTCTTCCTCCGTGAGCACCTTGGCCAGCTCGTCGATCGGCAAACGGTCGTGACCCGCCTCGACCGGGGTGTGGCAGGTGTACGCGAACCGGTCGGTCAGCGCCGCGACTTCCGCCGGGCTCTTCCCTTTCGCCAGCTCCACGAAGGCGAAGGCGGCGTGCCCCTCGTTCAGATGATGGATGTCAATCGCATAGCCGAGCGCCTGGAGGGCGCGCATCCCCCCGATCCCCAGGACCTTCCGCTGCACGATCTTCCACCAGCTGCTGGAACTCTGATAGAGCTGGCCGGTGAGCTCCCGCGCCCAATCCGGATTGTCGGGATGGTTCGAGTCGAGCAGAATCAGCGGGACCACGTGCTGCTTGTCGAAGCTGGGAACGTAGTACTTCCAGAGATGGAACTTGACCGGATCCCGGCCGATCTGGAGCTCCACCCCCACGGTCAGCTTGACCAGGCCTGGGATAGCTCCGGGGATCCCAGTCGAATTCCCCGGGGAGTTGGCCGTAATGGATGCAGAACTGCTGGTCGAAGTAGCCCTTGTTCCAGAGGATCCCCACGCCCAGCAGCGGGAGCTTCAGGTCCGCTGCCGATTTCAGGGTATCGCCCGCCAAGACCCCCAGGCCGCCGCTGTAGATGGGGATGTCCACCATGGTGTCGATGTGGATGGTGTGGTAGTAGTCCATCTGCCGCAGGTTGGAGAAGATCTCGAAGTCCCGCTTCGCGTTGCGGGGCGAGAGCGGCGCCGTGGTCTGGTAGGGATGATAGACGCTGGGGGCGAGCCCGAACTCCATGGAAAAATAGGCGACGCTCTTGACCGACGGTCTGACGAGCGCCTCTTCCGCGCGCTGGATGACGGCGCACGGAATGCCGTAGAACGACGCGTCGTTGATGTCGCGAGCGTCAAAGGCGAAACCTGCGGTGTCCAGGTTCAGGCGTGTCACGATATCGGGCATACCGGTCATTAAGAGACGCCTCTCGATGGTGGTCGGGATCCATCTCGGTCATTGGAGTCGACACGCGAGCCACACCGCGAGCGCTGTCAGGTGGGGACGATACCCGCGAGGATCCTTCGGCCGGAGCGAGGCGAGAATGCCCCAGGGAGGGAAAGGTGTCAAGCCCAAACCCGGTGAGGTCCTCAGGGTCAGGCCTGCGCCAACCCCTCTTCGAGGTCACGGATGATATCTTCGGCTTTTTCCAGCCCGAACGACAGCCGGATGCCGTTCGGCGCGATACGACCTCGCTTCTGGGCCTCCGGCGGCAAGGCGGAATGCGTCATGATGCCGGGCGCCTCGATCAGGGTGCGGATGTTGCCGAGCGAGACCGCCAGGGTGATGCAGTACGAATGCGTGGCCGCCCAGTTGATCAGCCGCCGGGCCCGCACCGGCTCCGCGCCCTCCTCGCGCGTTTCGAAGTACAGGAGCGTCCCCGGCGCGAAGGTGCCGAGCGTGCTCCGCATCTGCTTTTCCGCCAGCAGGTACTGCGGGTGGCTGGGGAGACCGGGATAATACACCCTGCCGATCTTGGGGTGCCGCTCCAGGAACTCGGCCACCTTGAAGGCGGTGTCGATCTGCCGCTTGACCCGGAGCGTCAGCGTCGACAGGCCGTAGACCAGGATCGCCCACGCCGATTTCGGGGACAGCACCCCCCCGAAATCCTTCCGGTACATGAACAGGTCTTCCTCGTAACGCTTCGCGCCGATGACCGCGCCGCCCATGTCGGTTCCGAACCCGCAGATATTCTTGGTCAGCGATTCGATCGAGAGATCCACCCCCCACTCCAGCGGTCGCTGACAATAGGGCGATGCGAAGGTGTTGTCGATCAGCACATGGATCTTCCGGTCGTCGGGACGGGTGGCATTGATCTCGTCCCGCAACCCGCACAGCGCGCCGAGGTCCACGATCTCCATCGTCGGGTTCGCCGGCGTCTCCGCGTAGAGCACCCGGGTCTCGGGGCGGATCGCCGCCCGCACGCTCTCCAGCGCCGTGAAGTCGCAGAAGGTGGTGGCGATCTGCTGCCGGGACAGCCATCGGGTCAACAGGGAATAGGTGCACCCGTAGATCGTCCCGAACGCGACGATGTGGTCCCCGGGTTTCAGCAGGATGCCGAGCGCGGCGGAGATCGCAGCCATCCCAGTGGCGAAGGTGCAGCAGATCTCGCCGCCTTCGGCCCGCGCCAGATCGTCCTCGAGGATGCTGCGGGTCGGCTCGTCCAGCCGGTCGTAGATGTACACCGGTTCGGCATCCCCCTCGCGGCCGCGGCCGAACTGCAGGAACCCGCGCCCGCCGCGCTCCGCGGAGTCCAGTCGGTAGGTGACCGACGACGAGAGCGGCGGCACCGTGTGATGGCTGAAGTCCCAGCGGGCCGTCTGCGCCGTGCCGTGAATCAAGAACGTGGACATGCCGACTTTCCGGCTGTCGCCGGGGGTGCTGGTCGTGGAATACGCGTCCTGGTCCATCTTCTCGTCGGCCATGGGCTCACCTCCAACGCTCGCAGGACCGGCCGCTCCTCGACGAGCGACCATTGACAATGGTCATCGTCTCTTTTGGCCAACGGCGAGGGTCCACGGTCTGTCGGTTGGTCTTAAGGATAACCGAAACTCGCCCGGAATGCCACACCTCCCGGGATGGACGGGCGGCGGGAACCGGACCCCTGGCAGGAACGCGGGCGGGGGGGCGGCACACCTCGGAGGGATCCGCCGGAAGGCGCTACACGAGCGGGGGAGGCTCCCCCACGCAGCCGGGCCGTATCGGGGCCAGGCCGCGTGGGGCAGGATATCTTGCCTATGCCGCGGCCGGCACCAACCGCCCCGACCTCGACAGCCGCGCCGGTCGAGCCTTGCTTTCCCTGGCGACGGGCCAGCGCATGGCGGCGGCGCGCTCTGCAGCAATCTCCTCCCGCGTCCGGCGTTTGCGCCCGGCCGTCCCGAGGTTCATCTCGGCCAGGGCCAGCCGGACCTGTCGTCCGGCATCCAGCATGGCGATCAAGCTGGGAGCGTAGAAGCACCGGACGGTATAGCCGCAGACCGAGCATCGCTTGTAATGGAAACGCCACATACCCTCGATGGCGTTGCGCCCGACCGGTGCCATGCTGACGAGACAGCAGGGTTCCGGGGCGACGGGCGACACGATTTTCCGCGGGTAGTCGTTTTCGGGCGGAACGTCGCTTCGATATTCGACGATGTTGTCCATCAGGAGTCCTCCGGAGGGAGGCGGAGTCGCGTCGGGTGACCAAGAACGCGACCCCGCGTCCCCTTTTCGTTCCCCGCAGCCGCGTCCTGGGTTCGGCGCACCCAATCTCGCGCTTGGGTGTCCGAGCGGCCGTGGGGCCCGGCAGATGGAGGGGGCGTCGCCGCTGGGTCGGCTATTTCCCCTCCAGGGCGGCAAACAGGCTGGCCTCTCCCCGCTTGAGCAGGAGGAGAAGCGGCCCGCTGTTTTCCTGCTTCTTCGCCTCGGCCTGGATCTCGGCAACCGAGGTCGCCGGCCGATGATTGACTTCCAGGATGATGTCGCCCGCGCGGACGCCGCCCTTCTCCGCGGCGCTCCCGGGCTGAACCCCGATCACCAGCACTCCGTCACCCGGGGCGACGCCGGCGCGCTGAGCGGTCCGGCCATCCAGATCGCGCAGGGCCAGCCCCCACTTTCCCTGGGCCGGCTCGGCCTGGCTGGTCGCCTCGGCGCGCTCGCCGGGCATCCGGCCGACCTTGACCGACACGGTCTGCTCCACCCCGTTGCGGAGGATCTTCACGGACGCGACCCGGTCGATGGGGGTCGCCGCCACCAGGGTCGGCAGATTACCGACCTCGGCCACGTCTTTGCCGTCGAATCCCACGATCACGTCCCCGCGCTTGAGTCCCGCAGCCTCTGCGGGACCGCCCTTGATCATGTCGGCCACCAGCGCACCCTTGGCGTCTTTGAGGTGGAGGCTCTTGGCGAGCTCCGGCGTGACGGCCTGGACGTTGACGCCCAGGTAGCCTCGGGTTACCTCGCCCTTGGTCTCCAGTTGAGGCAGGAGGTTCTTGGCCAGGTTCACCGCCACCGCGAATCCGATGCCCTGGCCGTTCGGGATGATGGCCGTATTGATCCCGACAACCTCCCCACGGAGGTTGAAGAGCGGCCCGCCCGAGTTGCCTGGGTTGATCGGGGCGTCGGTCTGGATGAAATCATCGTACGGTCCGGCGCCGATGACCCGCTTCTTGGCGCTGACGATCCCGGCCGTGACGGTGTTGCTCAGGCCGAACGGGTTCCCGACGGCGACCACCCAGTCCCCCACCCGCAGCCGATCCGAATCGCCAAGACTCACCGCCGTAAGGGTTTCCTTGGGCTCGATCTTCACCAGGGCGATATCCGTCTTGGGGTCTCGTCCGATGATCTTGGCCGGGTATTCCTGCTTGTTCGTCAGGGTCACCGTGAGTTCCTTGGCCCCCTCGACCACGTGGTTATTGGTCACGATGAGCCCGTCCTTGCTGATGACGAACCCACTGCCCGCGCCCTGCTGCCGGTGTTCCCGGGGCATCTGCGGCATCTGGCCACCGAAGAACTTCTCCATGAAATCGCCGAAGGGAGAGTCTTTGTCGAACCCCTCGGGCCCCATGAAGCCGGGGCCGCCCACCTTCTCCACCTTGGTGACCTTGATATTCACGACGCTGGGTCCGACCCGCTCCACCAGGTCCGCGAAACTTCCGGGCGCCCCGGCAGGCGGCGCGACCGCCGGCATCACCGTTTCGGCCCCGACCGTCACGGGGTGGACTTTCCCGCCGGCAAGACCGAAACCCAAACCGCTCCCGACCAACAGCGCTGCTGCCGTTATGACCAGCACGCCCTTTCGGGCTATTGCCCACTGCTTTCCCATCTGCCACATACGAACCTTCCTCTCGTGTTCCATGGGGATCGAGCAGATCTCCCATGCGCTTGTCTATAAAGATAGTCTGGATTCATGTGAACCGAATTAACCGTACATGAGAATCTCCTAATCTTGGCCCTCCTCTTTTCTTGGTATCCTCGAGCAGCATAGACCGGACACACTGTTCCTCCGCTCCGTCGCATTGCCGCCGCCTCCGTGCATCGACCTGTCGCTGGGGCGGCTCCCCACCACCCGATGTCGAGAAGGGTAGCGCAGGAATGTGTGAGGGGAATTAAGACCGAATGAGTATTTCTTAATCTTCCCGAGGCGGGCGGGCATCGCCGTCTGAGAAAAGGGCACTCGGCGTCCATCCCGGATCGTCCGGGTGGAGGGAGGCGCTCTCCGCGGAGAGGGCCGAGGAATCCCTGTTGACGGAGGAACGTTTTTCCGGCAGCGTAGGATCCGCGTCGGCCCCGCGTGCCGACACGCCGGCACTCTGGAATGTCGAGGAGTCCACCTCCGAGGAGGCGACCAGCCGATGCACCCCAACGCAGAGAGAACTCGCCTGGCAGCCG
The DNA here is from genome assembly GCA_963695995.1 of uncultured Methylomirabilota bacterium. Lineage (GTDB taxonomy): Bacteria > Methylomirabilota > Methylomirabilia > Methylomirabilales > 2-02-FULL-66-22 > 2-02-FULL-66-22. Next base: position 155,459 of record CAVOIV010000052.1, on the reverse strand, counting down.
ATGCCAGGCGCCTGGAGAACTGGAAACGCTGGGGACCCTATCTCTCCGAGCGCCAGTGGGCCACCGTGCGCGAAGACTACTCGGAGGAGGGCGCTTCCTGGGAGTATTTCCCGCACGACCAGGCCCGCAGCCGGGCCTATCGCTGGGGCGAGGACGGGCTGCTCGGCATCACCGACCGCGAGTGCCGGCTGTGTTTTGCGCTGGCGCTGTGGAACGGCCGGGACCCGATCCTGAAGGAGCGACTCTTCGGCCTCGCCGGCCCCGAGGGCAATCACGGCGAGGACGTGAAGGAGTGCTACTTCTACCTCGACTCGACGCCCACGCATTCCTACATGAAGGCGCTCTACAAGTATCCGCAGGCCGAGTTCCCGTACGCGCGGCTGGTGGAGGAGAACCGTCGCCGCGGCAAGCTGGAGCCCGAGTTCGAGCTGGCAGACACCGGCGTGTTCGACGAGGATCGTTACTTCGACGTGTTCGCCGAATACGCCAAGGCCGACCCGGACGACATCCTGATCCGGATCACCGTGGCCAACCGCGGCCGGGACGCGGCGACCCTCCATCTGCTGCCGACCCTGTGGTATCGCAACACCTGGATCTGGGGCTGCAAGCACGAGGGGTGCTGGATCAAGCCGAGCATTCGAGCGACGGGGGACACCGTGGTCCAGGCCGATCACGTCACCTTCGGCACCCACGTCCTCGTGGCCGGGTCCGGGTCCGGACGGGACGCCCCCGCGGTGGCTCTTCACCGAGAACGAAACCAACACGCGGAGGCTCTTCGGGGCGGACAACTGGACGCCCTATGTCAAGGATGCGTTCCACGAGTACCTGATCCACGGCCGGACCGACGCCGTGAATCCCAAGCCGGTCGGCACGAAGGTCGCCGCGCTCTATCGCCTGGAGGTCCCGGCGGGAGGCGTCGTGACCATCCGCGCTCCGGCTGGCGGCGCTCCGATCGAGTCCCGCGCGCCGAGTGCGGGGAAGGAATTCGACCGAGTATTCCAGGACCGGATCCGCGAGGCGGACGAGTTCTATGCGGACACGGCTGCCGCCGCGGCATGACGCCGGAGGAGCGCCGCGTCGTGCGGCAGGCGTATGCCGGGCTGCTGTGGAGCAAGCAGTTCTATCACTACATCGTCCGCGATTGGCTCGAGGGCGATCCGCAGCAGCCGCCGCCGCCCGCCGGCCGCGGACCGCCGGCCGCAATGCGGACTGGCCCCACCTCTACAACCGCGACGTCATCTCGATGCCCGACAAGTGGGAGTATCCGTGGTATGCCGCCTGGGACCTGGCGTTTCACATGATCCCGTTCGCGCAGATCGATCCCGACTTCGCCAAGCAACAGCTCGTGCTGTTCCTGCGCGAATGGTACATGCACCCGAACGGGCAGTTGCCCGCCTACGAATTCAACTTCGGCGACGTGAACCCGCCCGTGCACGCCTGGGCCTGCTGGCGCGTGTACAAGATGACGGGCGCGCGGGGCGAGCGCGACCGCGTGTTCCTGTCCCGCTGCTTTCAGAAGCTGATCATCAACTTCACCTGGTGGGTCAACCGCAAGGACCTGGAAGGCAAACATCTCTTCGCCGGCGGCTTCCTGGGGCTCGACAACATCGGCGTCTTCGACCGCTCCAGGCCGCTGCCGACCGGCGGCCACCTGGAGCAGGCCGACGGCACGGCCTGGATGGCCTTCTTCTGCGCGACGATGCTGTCGATCGCCCTCGAGCTCGCGCGCGACAACCCCGCCACGGAAGACATGGCGTCGAAGTTCTTCGAGCACTTCGTGGCCATCGCCGACGCCATCAACACGCAGGGCGGCACCGGCCTGTGGGACGAGGAGGACGGGTTCTACTACGACCAGCTCCGCGTGGACGGGCGCACCATCCCGCTCAAGGTCCGGTCGCTGGTCGGTCTGATTCCCGCTGCTGGCGGTCGAGATCCTGGATGACGACGTCATCCAGCGGCTGCCCGGCTTCAAGAAGCGGATGGACTGGTTTCTCGAACACCGCCCGGATCTGAGCCGCCAGATCTCCTACTGCTGCCTGCTGGACGGCGGCGAGGGCCACGGCCACCGCCTGCTGGCCATCCCGTCGCGCGACCGGCTGGAGCGCGTGCTGCGCTACCTGCTCGACGAAAAGGAGTTCCTCTCGCCGTACGGCATCCGCTCCTTGTCCCGCTGATCCACCGGGACCGGCCGTATACCTTCCGGGTGAACGGCGAAGAGTATCGCGTGGACTACGAGCCGGGCGAATCCACCACCGGCCTCTTCGGCGGCAACTCCAACTGGCGCGGCCCGATCTGGTTTCCGATCAACTACCTGCTGATCGAAGCGCTGGAACGCTACCATCACTTCTACGGCGATGGCCTGCGGGTCGAATGCCCCACCGGTTCCGGGAGATGGATGAACCTGAAGGAAGTCGCCGACGACCTGAGCGCGCGGCTGGCGCGCATCTTTCTGCCCGACGCGCACGGCGGTCGGCCCTGGCACGGCGACGACCGTCGCTACGCCGAGGACCCGCACTGGCGGGACCTCGTCCTCTTCCACGAATACTTTCACGGCGACACGGGTCGCGGCCTCGGCGCCAGCCATCAGACGGGCTGGACCGCCCTGGCCGCTCGGGCTCTCGAAGAGCTGGCGCGGAGGCGCTGAGACACCGCGCGTTGGCACGGCCGAGCCCCGCGGTCAGGCCTGTGCTGTGTCGTGAGGTGACGGGCGGGCGGGCGGGCGGGGCGCCAGAAGCAGCGCCGCCAACCCACGGGTCACCGACCGGATGGCCCGCCGAACCGGGGGCGAGATGCCGGCGCCGAGCGACGTGTCCTGGACCTGGATGCCGATCAGGGCCACCTCGCAGGACAGCTCGGCGGCCAGGTACCGGGCCACCATGGAGGGCGGCAGGGAATGCGTGGAGGCATCGAGGCCGACGGCCTCGTGCCAGTCGAGCCAGCGGATGGTGCCGGGCGGGTCCCCCATCTCGGCCGCATCCACCAGGATGACGAGGTCCGGGGCGAAGCGGCGGATCGCGCCGGTGCAGTTCTCCGGCGCGTGAGCCGCCCTCGACCACCAGGAGGGAAAACGGAACGGGCCGGGGAGCGTCGCTCCGCCCGGCCCGCTGTCGTCTGCAAGAGCGCCTGCGCGACCTTGCACGCCGGCGGCGTCGTCGCCGTTGAGCTCCTGCCCGACGCCGACCACGGCCACGCGAAGCGGCCGGGGTGTCGGGGACGGCGTTTCACTCCGGGGCGCTGGTCGCAGCCGGCTCAGCGCTTGGCTTGCCGTACGTCGCCAGGATGTGCGCAACGTCTGCCTCGCTCCCGTAATTGACCACGAAATCCTGGCGCTTCAGCGCGGCGGTCTCCCACTGGTCGTGGGACATCCCCAGACATTCGAGCCGGCAGTTCTGCACGCACTGCGCGCAGTAGGTGCAGCGGTCGGCGTGGTAGCGCATGACGAACTGCTTGGCCTTCTTGTCGATGGTGATCAGCTCGATGGCATTGGCCGGGCAGTCCTTCATGCACAGGCAGCAGCCGTTGCACTTCCCCGCGGTCCAGACCAGCTTCCCGCGGTACTGGTCGGGGGCCTCCAGCCGCTCGAACGGATAACGCTGCGTGATCGGTTTCTTGAAGAACGACTGCCAGACGTCAATCAACATCGTGCCGAGCTTCATGCCACGATCCCCTTCCATGCGATCAGGGCCAGCCACTGCAGGAGGACCGCCACCGCGCCGTACCGCCACCACAGGCCGACCGTCTGGTCGATCCGGAGGCGCGTCAGGATCGCGTGGAGAGCTCGACAGGATCACCAGGAGCAGGAGCGTCTTCCCGAAGAACTCCAAGCGGGTTGGCGATGCCGCCCATGTAGAGCGCGCCGATCAGCGTCAGGCCGACGACCAGCTCCATCTCCTTGCCCAGGTGAAACAACCCCAGACCGCGGCCACTGTACTCCGTCAAGGCCCCGGCCACGATCTCCGTCTTGGCCTTGGGCGCGTCGAAGGGCGGCATCTCCAGCTTCCCCATCAGGCCGATCAGGGCCACCACGAATCCGAACGGCTGGGTGAGGAGAAGCCAGGGGCCTTGGTTGGCCGCCACGATCTCGCTGATCTGCCAGCTCTGGGCGACGATGGCCGGCCCCAGGAGCGCCAGCATGAACGGGGCCTCGTAGGAGAAGAGCTGCGTCAGCGCCCGGGTCGCCCCCATCATGGTGAACCGGCTGGTGCTGTTCCAGCCGGCCATCCCGATGGACATCGTCAGCAGGCTCAGCAGATAGAGCGTGACGATCAGGTCTCCGTGGAAGCTCAGCGCGGGCCGCATCCCCAGGAGCGGCACGTACAGCGCCGCCGTGAGGGCGCCGGCCATGGCCACGACGGGCAGGACGCCAAACAGGATCGGATGGGCGGTGGCAGGCGTGATCTCTTCCTTGACCAGGAGCTTCACGATGTCCGCCACCGTCTGGAACCAGCGCGGTCCGATCCGGTTCTGGAATCGGGCGAGCAGCTTCCGGTCCACCCACTCGTAGGCGAGGGCCAGGACGATCAGGAAGAGGCCGCCGGGAAAGAACAGCAGGTTGATCAGCGCGCGCATAGTGTTCACCGCCGAGTCTGGGTGCTGGCGTGCCGCCGCAGATCCTCCCGCGTCCAGATCCGGCGGTCGCCACCACGTCGGTTGACGACGATCATGCGATCGTTGCACGAGAAGCACGGGTCGATGCCGGCCAGGAGCGGCGGCACATCGGCCATCTGCGAGCCGACCGCCTTCGTCAGGACGTAGATCCAGTTGCACATGCTTGGGGTCCGGATCTTCACCCGCTCCGGCTTGTCCGTGCCGTTGCTCTTGATGTAGTAGAACAGCTCCCCGCGGGGCGCCTCGAAGCGGCTGATCGTCTCCCCTGCAGGGATCTTTCGCGGAAACTTCACCGTCAGGTCGCCCTCGGGGAGGCCATCCAGGATGGCGCGGATCACCCGCACGCTCTCCAGCGTCTCCAGCATCCGGACCTTGAACCGCGCCGCGAGGTCTCCCGCCGAGTCCACCGATGGCCGTCACCGGAAACTGCTTGTAGCTCCCGTAGGGGGCATCCACCCGGACGTCGCGGGTCACGCCGGCTGCCCGGAGCGTCGGCCCGAGCAGGCCGAGGGCGTCGGCCTCTGCCTTGCTGGTCACGCCGATCCCCTGGGCGCGGGCCAGGAAGGACGAGTCGGTCGTCACCACGTGGAGGTAGTGCTTCGTCCGCTCCTCGATCTTGTCCATCGCTTGGCGGATGGCGGCGCCGTGGGCGGCGGTCGACGTCGTACTTCACGCCGCCCAGGACGCTGGCGCTGTAGTTCACCCGGTTCCCGGTCATCTGCTCCAGGACGTCCATCACCACTTCCCGGTCGCGCCAGCTGTACATCAACAGGGTGTCGAACCCCGCCTCGTAGGCCGCCACGCCGAGCCACAGGAAGTGGCTGTGGATCCGCTCCAGGCAGGCGACGAGCTGGCGGATGGCCTGGGCCCGCGGGGGCGCCAAGACCTTGGCAAGCTGCTCGACGCCGTTCACGTAGGCGTTGGCGTGGCTGTGGGAGCAGATGCCGCACACCCGCTCCATCAGGTAGAGGTTCTGGGTGTAGTTCTGCTGCTCGCAGGCCCGCTCGATCCCCCGGTGAACGTACCCCAGGCGGACCGTGGCGCCCGTCACCAGCTCGCCGTCCACGGCGAACTCGAAGTGGCCCGGCTCCTTCAGGGCGGGGTGCTGCGGCCCGATGGGAACGATGAACCGATCCCCCTGCCGCCCCATCTCCGGCGGCTCGCTCCCCATGGTCTTCGCCGCCGCCGCCTGCACGTCGGTGTCCTTCAGCAGCGGGTACGTCGCCTCCGGCCAGCCGTCGGGCAGGAACAGGTGCGAGGTGTCCGCCAGGCCCGTCACCGTCACGCCGAACATCTCCATGAGCTCGCGCTCGAAGAACATGGCGTTCGGGTGCAGGGCGTGGATGCTGGGAACCGCGCCGCTCGTCGCGGGGCACCGTGACCCGCAGCGTGGCGATGGCGTCTCCCTCGCAGACGTGGTAGAGGGCCTCGATCTGATTCGCCTCCTTGCCGAGATCGACGCCGGTGAGGGCCGCCAGGTACCCCCAGCGGGCGCCGCGCAGCGCCGTGGCTGGCAGCCACCAGATCCGACGGCTCGATGACGACATCCAGCCGGTTCGGCTCCGGCTTGGCTGTCCCCTTGGCGAACCCGGCCAGCAGCGATTCCGCCTTCTGCAACGCCACGTCTGTGCTCATGCTCCACCCCCCTTCGTCTCCGCCTTGACTGTGCGCCGGTGCCTGCAGGCTGGTCAGAAGCTTCACGACGCCGTCGATGATCGCCTCGGGCCGCGGCGGGCATCCGGGGATGTAGGCGTTGACGGGGATGACCTCGTCGATGTGGCCGACGACGCTGTAGCAGCCCTGGAAGGCCCCGCCCGACGTGGCGCAGGAGCCCACGGCCACCACGAACTTCGGGTCGGGCATCTGCTCGTAGATCCGCTTGAGGCGATCCCGCGACTGCAGCGTCACCGGCCCGGTGCAGATCAGGACGTCCGCGTGCCGCGGGCTCCCCTGGAGCTTGATCCCGAACCGCTCCACGTCGTAGCGCGGCGTCAGCGTGGCCACGATCTCGATGTCGCAGCCGTTGCACGAGCCGCTGTTGTAGTGAATCGCCCAGGGCGAGTTGACGCGCGCCCAGGTCTTGATCTTCTCCAGGGCCCCGCCCCAGATGCTGTCGGTTTGTACGCTCATCGGTACTCGCTCCCCCTTAGGGGCCGTTACGAAATAACCGAGCCGCCTATTTCTATTTCGTTACGGCGCCTTATGCCGTTCCCGGAATTCCTCCGGTCAACTCATTCTTTGACAACGGCTCACCCCAGAATCAAGGCCACCAGGGCCAGGATCAGGCCCACGATGTAGGCCGCGGTGACCAGCGTGAGCCCGCTGCTGCCGGCGAGCAGCATCCCCAGGTGCAGCACGGCGAAGAACAGCGCCACCACGAAGAACTGCCGGTAGCCGGGAGCCGCCTGATACGTCTCGCCGACCTCGCCGCTGGCGTAGGCGCTGGACTTGGTGGCGTCCGCGTGGCTGTGGGCCGGAACGGCCAGCGCCCGTCCCGCACCCGACAGCACCCCCACCAGGAGCAGGTAGATGACGAACGCGATCGGCGGATACAGCAGGACCTCCATCCCGGCTCCTTTCTCAGCCCCGCAGGGCCTTCAGCAGGGCGGCGCCGGCCGGCTCGGTCAGCCAGTTCATCAGGCTGGGCCAGAGCCCCAGCACGACCACCGCCAGGGACAGGACGACAAGCGGCAGCAGCATGCTGCCCGGCAGGGCCGCGCCGCGCTGCACCGCCGCCGAGGGCTCCTTGCGGTAACAGGCGTTCACCAGCGGGGCGTAGTAGGCCAGCGACAGGACGCTGTTCAGCGCGGCGAAGATCACCAGGCTCGCGATCAGCATGTTGTGCGTGGCGAACCCCGCGACGAAGATCTGCCACTTGGACATGAAGCCGGCCAGCGGCGGCAAGCCCGCCCAGGGCCAGCAGGGCGAGGCTGAGCGCCAGGGCGGCCAGCGGGTAGCGCGAGGCCGCGCCGTCCAGGTCGCGGATGGTCAGCGGCGGCGTGGCTGCCGGCGGCCAGATGCAGCGAGTACAGCAGGGCGCCGGCGGCCAGGAAGGCCAGTCCCTTCATCAGGCCGTGGTTGAACAGGTGGAAGAACGCCGCCCTGGGCGCCCGCCGCCTGCCCGACGTGCAGCGCTGATGCCGAGCCCGAGCAGCATGTAGCCGACGTGGCTCAGGCTGGAGAAGGCCAGCAGCCGCTTCACCTGCGTCTGGCGCAGCGCCAGGAGGTTTCCGTACAGCATGTTGAGCGCGCCAAAGCCCATCAGCAGGATGCCCCAGGAGGGGGTGACCCCGGCGAGCGGCATCAGGGCGCGCAGCAGGGCCACCAGCCCGGCCTCGATGACGACACCGGACAGCATGGCGCTGATCCCGCTGGGGGCCTGGGAGTGGGCGTCGGGCAGCCAGGTGTGCATGGGCACCATGGCGATCTTCACGCCGAAGCCGATCACGAACAGCGCCCCGGCCGCCAGCATGCGCCGGCGAGCCGACCTGGGTGGCCATCCGGATCTTGTCCAGGTTCAGCGTGCCGGTCTGGGCCAGGACCAGGGCGATGCCCAGCAGGACCAGCACCGAGCCGAGCGCGCTCTGCACCAGGTACTTCATGCCCGCTTCCAGCGAGGCCGGCTGCTCGCGGTAGAACGCGACCAGCAGGTACGACGACACCGCCATGGCCTCGAACCAGACCCACAGGTTGAAGAGGTCGCCGGCGCAGCCCAGGCCGATCATCACGCCCATCATGGCCAGCAGCATGGCGTAGTATTTCTCCTCCCCGACCTCGCCGGCCATGTACGGCCCGGAGTGGAGCGCGACCGCCGTGCCCGACGGCCAGGACGGTGGCCGCCAGGACCAGGCTGATCCCGTCCAGTTGCAGCAGGATGGCCTCGACGCTGAACGTGCTGCGGCCCCGCGCCCCGACCTCTTGCGCGGCCAGCCCGAAGGGGATCCAGGTGGCGAGCAAGCACCAGGAACGTGAGCCAGCGGACCACCGCCGGCGCGCGGCCGTCGGGATCCCGGTTCGCCCCCACGCGCCCGATGATGTAGACGAGCGGCGAGGCGGCAAGCGGCAGGCGATCACCAGCCAGAAGAAGGCAGTGTTCATCTCATGCGCCCCATGTCAGAAGGATCAGGACGGCCACCAACCCGCCGATGATTCCGACCAGGTTCCAGCTCAGGTGGCCGGGTTGGGTGACGCGCAACGCGTTGGCGGCGGCCTGCGTCGCGGCGACGACCTGCTCGATTGATCCGCTCGAACCCGAAGCTCTTCGAGGCCGCGACGGCCAGCCAGCCGAACCCGTCCGCGAGGAAGGCCAGGCGATCGCGCCACCACCAGGCCAGCAGGCCCAGGGCGATCACGCCGAGCGCAAGCCAGGTGAGCGGCGCCGCCAGGATCTCGTCGACGATGTCGGCCGGTGCCGAGGACGTGCAGCTGCGTGGAACGGGAGGGTCGCGCTCCAGGAAGTGCCCGAACGGCCCGGCCAGCAGCCAGGTGGTCAGCGTCCCGACGGCCAGGAGCGCCGAGCGACACGCGCATGGCCGAGCGTGGCGTCGTGGGCGTGCAGGTGGCTCCGCGCCTCGCCGAAGAACACCAGCCACACCATGCGGAACGTGTAGCAGGCCGTGAGGCCCGCCGCCCACCAGCATCACCAGTAGGGCCCACAGCGGGCCCGCCGTGCGAGGCCCGCCTCCAGCACCAGCTCCTTGCTCCAGAACCCGTTCAGGATCGGCAGGCCCGCCAGGGCCAAGGCGCCGATCACGAAGACGGTGCGGACGAAGGGCATCCTGGCGCCCAGCCCGCCCATCTTCCACATGTCGCGCGTCCCGACGGCGTGGATCACGGCGCCGGCCGCCAGGAAGAGCAGCGCCTTGAAGACCGCGTGGCTGAGCAGGTGGAACTGGCTGGCGAAGATGCCGCCCGCGCCGATCGCGTAGACCATGTAGCCGAGCTGGCTGACGGTCGAATACGCCAGCACGCGCTTCAGGTCGGTGCGCCACCAGGGCCATGCAGGCCGCATGAGCGCCGAGACCACGCCCACCGCGATCACCGCCGTCTGCCAGCCGGGGACCGGCGCGAAGGCCGGGTAGAAGCGGGCCAGGAGGTACACGCCCGCGTTCACCATGGTGGCCGCGTGGATCAGGGCGCTGATCGGGGTCGGCGCCTCCATCGCGTCCGGCAGCCAGGTCTGGAACGGGAACTGCGCCGACTTGGCCGCCGCGGCGATCAGGAACCCGAAGGCCATCCAGGCCAGCGGGGTCGGCCCCAGCGCGGCTGCGTTCTTCAGGAAGGCGTCGATCTCGTAGCTCCCGAACAGGGCGTAGACCACCAGGGCGCCGCCCAGGAGCCCGACGCCGCCGATCTGGGTCATGATCAGGGCCTTGATGCCGGCCGAGCACCGCCTTGGGATCGTCGTTGTAGAAGGAGATCAGCGCGTAGGAGCAGAGCGCCGTGATCTCCCAGAAGAAGAACAGGAACAGCAGGCTGTTGGTCAGCACCAGCCCGACCATGGCGCCGATGAAGAGCAGGACCAGGGCGTAGTAGCGGCCGAGCTGCGGGTCGCCGTGCATGTAGTCGACGGAGAAGATGACCGCCAGGCTGCCGATGACGGTGGCCACCGCGGCCAGGAACACCCCCAGGCCGTCGGCCACGAAGGTCATGTCGCCGAACAGGCCGCCGATGGGCAGGCGCAGGGCGACTTCGCTCGACGCGTGGGGGATCAGCGCCAGGGCCGCCAAGCCGGCGGCCACGCTGAAGCCAACCGCCAGGACGTGCTGGGTGCGCTCCTGCTCGTTCCGCGTGAGCCAGGCGGCGACGGCGCCCAGCCACGGCAAACCGATGGTGAGGAGAATCAGCGTCTGTGCCATGCGCTATCCTCGAAGTGTGGAGATTGCCGAAATGTCCACCGAGCCGAACCGCCGCCGGACCTGGACCGCCAGGGCCAGACCCACCACGGCAACCATGGTGTCGGCGACGATCACGGTGGCCGCCAGGCTCTGGCCCAAGCCCGCCTGGCTGCCGGCCTGGCCCGCCAGGACCAGAGCCAGGACGACCGCCTTGACGAGAATCTGCAGGACGATGACGACCTTGATCAGGTTCCGCGTGATCAGCAGCCCGTAGCAGCCGACGCCGAGCAGTCCGATCACCCCGAGCAAGCCAACCTGGAGCGGCGTCATGCGTGCACCTCTTCCTTTTTCGCCGGGTCGTGCGCGCCCAACGGGGCCGGAGGGGAAAAACCGCAGGCAGTCGGCGGCACGACCTTGACCGTCTTGTGGCCGTTCCCCTGATGGCCGTGAGCCTTCGCGTGGGCGCTCTTCCCCTCGGCGAGCAACCCCAGGATACCCAGGACGCCGGCGAAGATCAGGACCATTTGGATCCAGACGTCCAGTACCCGCTGCTCCCACAAGGCCCGGATGAGCGGCGGCACGCGGCCGGTCATTGCCGTGCTTGGCAGGGAGTAGGCCATGTACCCGAGCATGACGGCGGTCAGCAGGGCCAGCCCGACGGCCACGGGCCGCGGAATGACGGGCCCGGGATCGGAGGCGTCATCCCCGACCACACTGATGGCATAGACCAGAAGGACCGTCACCAACCCGGCGCCGACGCTGAGCTCGATGACGGCGATCTGATAGGCCCCCAGGAGATACAGCATCATGGCCACTGCTGCGCTGACACACGCCAGGTAGATCGTCGAGGACAAGATCCTGGGCGAGGTCATGGCTCGGTAGGCACAGACCAGAGCGCCGACAACGAGAATTAGATGGATTGCGCTATCACCCATGAGCGTGTTCATCCTCCCTGGCTTCCGTCAGAAGGCAGCCATCCCAGGAGTCAACGGAACCATGATCTCTAAATCTCTAAAATCAATCTTGGTTGGAGCGACGAGCCGAGGGGCCCACGGTGAGCATGCGTTCACACGAAATGGTCAGCTGGTCAGACCGCTCGCCTCTCACTAAAGGTTTGTGCAAGTGCGGGACCACGAACACCGACTGGCCTAACGACTTTATTGCAGAGGGCTTTGTGCGTGTAAGGTGAATCCTCTCACGGGGGTGGTTCTTACACAAGGGACACCTTGTCCCATCTCTAACCGTATTCGCTCACTTCGTGTCTATCGAGGATTTTATACGTCCGGTATCTGTTTTGGCTTTCGGAGCAGTCCGTTCCCTGCGGCAACACGGTCTCGTTCGATTGATGCCGCGGATGGCGTGACCATCAATCGCTGGCGAGACCGGGTGGCCACGCCAGCGCTGCGGTTTACGGTGGCGCGCCGGGCGAGTGCAAGAAAGTATGGAGAGCGACCCGTTCCGGCGTCAGGGGCTCGCGGCGGGGATGCGCTTCTCGATGGCGCGTGCGATGCGAAGCACGGCAGTCTTGGCGTCGGGGTTGGTGTCGCCGGCGGCGACCGTGACGAAAAAGCGGCCGCTGCGAAAGAGGACGTAGTATTCCCCGCGCACGCCGGAATCCCCGATGGTGATCGTCAGATCGCCAGGCCCGACCCTGCGCGCGAAGACCTCGGTCGCGCCGTCCGGCGTCCGCATCAGGTAGACCTCTACCTGGATGTGCCGTCCGCCGGAGAGGCTATAGCTCTGCACGGCCGCCCGCTCGAACCCATATCGGAGGAACAGCTCGGCGCCGCCGTTGATCAGCGCGAACAGATCCTGCCCTTCCGCGAGCTGGGCCGGCCCATCCGGCACCCACGGCCGCGTTTCGGTTGCCCCGGGAAGCACGAGCAGTATCACGCGATCCCCGCCATCCGCGGAGGCGGCGGCAAGCCCAGAAAACGCCCCGAGGGCAATCACCAGCAGCCAGGTTCCGAGCCGCCGTCCACGTTGCGCCCTGGCGCTCCGACGAATCGCGTCAGATGCTGAGTTCACGGCTCTTCACCTTTCCGAGATCCGCCTCGCCCAGGCCGACCGCGGCCGAACGTGTGATCATGGCGACCTGCGTCGGGGTGAGGTTCAGGAAGCGTGTGCAGTAGGCATCCACGCTCACCGCGCTGACGCCGGCCACCACGGTGTGCGGCGTGGCCAGTTTCCCCGGGCCGAACGGTCCGTTGGTCGTGAGGATCGTCGTCGCGTCCGCGACGGCGAGGGTGGGGTTTCGCAGCCGATTCAGGTCGGCCACACACTGCGACAGGAACCCCACGTCGCCGTACCACCCCCCTTGCCGTGGCCGAAGTGGAAGAACTGGCACGTTCCGTAGGTGAGGGCCCCCATGGCGTTCTTCAGGGTGCATGCGTAGTTGGTCCCCTCGTGGTGCTTGGCGACCGACACGTTGATGAGGACGTCCACGGCCAGGAATTCCTTCACGATCTCGACGCTCTTGAGCGCCTGACCGCGGGGGATTTCCACCGCCGCGTAGTTCCCGCTGCAGGCGGTGATCCGCCGCGCCGCCTCCGCGCCGCGCCCCTCGCGCCGCCAGTACGTGAACCGCTCGTCCTTCAACGAGAGGACGGCCCGGGCCCCGGCCTCCCAGCACAGCGCTGCGACGGCCTGCGCCACGTCCGGGTTCACGTGTGCCCCGGGATTCCGGAATTGGTGGTTGATCAAGAGGCCGACCGTCGAGCCCTGCGGGACGAACCGCCGCATCCCGCCGAGTTGCTCGACGGCTTTGACGGTGCCCTGGTACGCATCCGTCCCGGTGACGGCGCACAGGTCAACGGACTCGGGCTCGGCGCCGGCGGCCGGCGCGGGCGACCAGATCCTCCCAAACGCCGCCCCGACCCCCACCGCCGCGCCCGCCTTGAGTACTCGGCGTCGGCTCCACTCATGTGTCATAAGCCGTGCCCCGGCCTTTCGCGGGCCTGGATTTCGCTAGGCTTTCCGTTTTCGGTACTGGACATTCGGAAGGTCTTTAAAATCTTTGTCTTGCGTCCACACAGTCGCGTTGTGGGCCCTGGCTGTCGCAAGGACAATGCTGTCGGCCATCGGAATCTTGAGATCCACACTGATGCGGGCGGCATCGAGGGCAAGGCGCTCGTCGAGGTTAACGACCGTCCCTTGCTGCATGGTGGCGACAGCCTGCAGCGCCTGCCCTTCTTCTCTCTGCTGGAGCACGCGCTTGAATACCTCGTAAATCGTCACTGACGGCACGATCAATCGTTGGAGATCTTCAATCGGTGGTGTGAAGAAGGATGCATTGGGCCCGTTCGCGTAGTACTCGAGCCACGCGCTGGAGTCGACGACGTTCACAGCCGGTCGGCCTCTCGGTCAATCGTGGTATCGATACCCTTGAGGAAGCCGCGCATCTCTTTTATGGGGCGTACCGGAATCAGCTCGATCCGCTCCCCATAGACGATCGCCTGGACCTTTTGCCCCGGCACGAGGCCAAGTTCTTCCCGGATCGCCTTTGGGATCACCACCTGAAACTTCGGCGAAATCGTGATCGTTCCCATGGAGCCTCCATCGATATACTATCTGTAGTGCGATATCTTATCGACTGGACAGTCGTATGTCAACACGTTCATCAAGCGATATCTGTCTCGGCAAGGAGACGCCACACCGAACCGCGGCGGAGATCGCTGGCTCCTATCATCATTGGTCGACTCGCCTGCCGTTGCATCGCCGATCGTTCTTGACTGGGGCCTCATTTCGGGGGTAGCGTGTCGCGGGCTGTTCGGGGCGGAAATGGGACCTTGCTGACACGTGAGGATTGCGGACGTGCTCATCAGACGATCAACACTCATCCTGCCGGTCAACGTCCCGCGGTTCGTGGAGAAGGCGCACCTCCGGGGAGCCGATGCCGTCATGCTGGACCTAGAGGACGCCGTCCCTCCACAGGAGAAGGATAACGCCCGGCGACTGATCCGCGAGGCGATCCCCCTGGTATCGCGTGGCGGCGCCGAGGTTTTCGTGCGCGTGAACCACGACCCGGCCCATCTCACCGAAGACCTTGCGGCCGCGGTCTATCCCGGCGTGGACGGCATCTGCTTCCCGAAGACGGAGTCTGCCGGAGAGGTCGCACACCTGGAGCGGCAGATTGCGGACCTGGAACGCAGCCGGGACGTCAACCCCGGGCGGATCGAGCTGGCCCTGCTCATCGAAAGCCCCCGCGGCCTCTTGAACCTGGAGGCGATCGCCGGCGCCAGCCGACGGATCCGCAGCATGAGCGTCGGTCCGGAGGATTACTGTCTGGAGCTCGGCGTCGAACCGTCGGCGGACGGGGCAGAGCTCCACTACGCCGTCTCGAAAGTCGTCACCGTCTGCAAAGCCTCCGGGATCGCACCCATGGGGCTCCTCGGCAGCATCGCCGGCTTTCGGGACCTCGGGGCGTTCGAGCAGGCCGCCGTCCCGGGCCCGGGATCTGGGCTGTGTGGGCGCCTCGTGCATCCACCCGGATCAGGTGGGGGTGCTGAACCGCGTCTTCTCGCCGCCGTCGGAGAAAGTCGGTTACGCGCGGCGAGTGGTGGAGGCGTTCGAGGACGGCCTGCGGACCGGCACGGCGTCCGTGACCGTGGACGGGGCGATGGTGGACACGCCGGTCTATCGTCGGGCGCAGCGCATCCTGGAGCGGGCCGCCGCCATCGCCGAGGTGGAACAGCGGAAAGCGGAGCGGTTAGCCCGGCTGCCGTGAGCGCGCTCGTCGCAGAGTCGCGCACGCGCCTTTCAGGAAGCACCGATTTCTGTCGCGGAGACGGAATCTCCATCGCGCCTGTCTCCCACGAGTCTAGTAGGATGCTGAAGCTCAGGTTGCTCAAAAAGGTCCAGATGCAAGGCGGTGAGCGATGGGCCGAGTGAGACGTACTCCAGGTACGCCGCAGCGAGCGCCCGAGCGCACCAACGCAGCAGATGGGCCTTTTTCAGCAACCTGACAAGGAGGATGCTATGTACGTCCTGGTGGTAACCATCGACATCAAGCCGCAATTCAAGGACAGATTCATGGCGGAGATGCTGGATGACGCCCGCGGCTCCGTGCGTGACGAGCCCGGCTGCCTGCGCTTCGACGTCATCCAGGACGAGAAGGAGCCGAACCGGATCTACCTGTACGAGGTCTACAAGGATCGCGCGGCCTTCGACCACCACATGACCACGCCCCACTTCCTCAAGTGGAAAGACGCCGTGCAGGACTGGTTTGCTTCCCCGGCCGTCGTGGGCGCCGGCCCGAGTGTCTTCCCCGCCGAGGCCGACTGGAACAAGAACTGGAAAGCGCGATAGACGGGGCTTCCATGGACGGTGCGGACCTGACAGCCTTCATCCGAGCGCAACGGAGCGAGGCGGCGCAGTCGAACGCCCCCCTCAAGGGCATCCGAATCATTGACCTCGGCTCGGTCGTCGCCGCGCCGTTTGCCGCCACCGTGCTGGGAGATTACGGCGCCGAGGTGATCAAGATCGAGCCGCCCGCCGTCCCGGACGCGATCCGCTACTGGGCGGTGATCGAAGACCGGCACCAGCCCTTCTGGCTGGCTGCCGCGCGGAATAAACTACCGATCACGCTGAATCTCAAACACCCCCGGGGTCGGCAGATCCTCGCCGACCTGGTGGCCCAGTCCGACGTCCTGCTCGAGAACATGCGCCCGGGCACGCTTGACCGGCTGGGCTTCTCCGCGTCCGCATTGTGGGAGATGCAACAAGGGTCTGATCATCGGCCGGATCTCGGGCTACGGCCAGACCGGGCCGTACGCAGCCAAGCCCGGTTTCGGGACCCTGGCAGAAGGGATGAGCGGCTTCACGCACATGAACACCCACCCGGGCAGTCCGCCCACCAATCCGCCGCTCGCCCTCGCCGACATGATTGCCGGGCTGCATCTGGCCCTGGGCGTCCTGATGGCGCTCCGCGGCCAGAAGCGGGGCCAGCGCGGCGGCCAGGAATTGGATCTGTCGCTGTATGAGCCGCTCTTCAACCTCATGGCGCCCGACCTGCTCATCTACGCGCTCTCGGGGATCGCACCCCAGCCTGCCGGGAACGAGTCGCACTACACCGCGCCGCGGAACAATTACCGCACGCAGGACGGGAAGTGGGTCGCACTTTCCGCCAGCTCGCAAGCGCCCTTCGAGCGGCTGGTGGACCTCCTCGGCCATCCGGAACTGAAGACCGCTCCGGGCTTTCGGACCAATCAGGAGCGTATCCAGCCGGAGAGCCGCCGCGTTTTGAACCGGATCATCGGCGAATGGATCGCCGCCCGCCCCCTCGCCGCCGTCCTGGACGTCTGCGAGACGGCGGGCGTCACCATCGGTCCCGTCTACGACATGGAGGACATCACGCGGGATCCCCAGTATGCGGCGCGGGGCAGCATCGCGCCCGTGGTCGACCCTGCGTCGGGCCGAACCATGCCGTTCCCCGAGGTTCCCATCCGTCTGTCCGCGACGCCCGGCGCCGTCCGCTTTCCCGGCCTGCCCATGGGTGCAGCCAACGAGGTCGTCCTGCAGGATCTTCTCGGCTACACCGCGGACGACATTGCCGCCCTCAAGGCCTCCGGCGCGATCTGAATGACTCCAGGATCCGGTGGAAAGACAGCGGCGGGCCGCTACTCCTCGTCGATCCGGATCGAGCCCTGGTACGGCGTCACGCCGCGTGGGAGCTTCCGGGAGGGGCATCGGATCGGCTTGGTGAACATGGGATCGTCGTGGATGGATTTGAGATACTCGTCGCGGAAGCGCGGATGGGTGATGCTGGCGACGGCCAGCGCCTTCTCGCCGGCCGTGAGTCCCCGCAGGTCGGCGATCCCGTATTCGGTGACGACGACCACCCCGTCGTAGGACGAGGCCGTCAGGCTCACGCCCGGCGGGTGGACCCGGGCGATCTTGGACTCGCCCTTGTGGGTCACGCTTTTCATGGTGATGATGGGCACGCCGTAGGCGGGATCGTTCAGGGCCCGGACGAAATCGGGCTGGCCGCCGACGCCGCTGTAGTAGTGGCGTGCGTCCACGAAATCGGCCCAGACGTTGCCGAAGAGGTCCACCCCCATCGCCGTGTTGATCGAGACGAACGGGCTGTTCTTGCGGATGACCTCCGCGGCGTTGGTGACGGCGCAGGGGCGCATCTGGATGCCCGCCCGCAGGTGGACGAACTCGTACAGCGCCTTGGATCCCATGATCAGGGACGTCGTGCTGTAGCCCATGTGCTGCTTCTTCTTCCGGTTCGTCACGATGCCCTGCTGCTGGAGCATCATCAGGCCGTCGCCGTACAGCTCGGTCTGGATCCCCAGATCCCGGAAGTCGGCCTCCTTGATCGTCCCGATCACGGCGTCGGGGATCTGCCCGATGCCCACCTGGAGCGTCACGCCGTCGCGGATGAAATGGGTGGCGATCAGCTCGCCGATCCGCCGCTCGGCCGGGGGCAACCGGTCGAAATCGGGGGCGGGAACATCGTAAACCGGCAGCACCTCGTCCTCGACCAGGTAATCCAGGGACGATCCGTCCACGATGCTCTGGCCCTGGGTGAACGGCATGCCGTGATCCAGCTCGGCGATGACGCACTTGGCGTGGTCGATGGCCGTGTGGAGGGCTTCCACCGACAGGCCCAGGCTGTACTCGCCCGTCACCTCGTGCGGGCGCACCTTGAAGATGGCCACGTCGGGCATGAAGGGCCGATCCTTGCCGATCAGGCTGTCCAGGTTGGCCAGCGTGCAGGGCAGGTAGAAGGCGCGGCCGTCGTTGGCCGCCTTGCGCACATCCCCCGCGGAAAAGATGGAGAAGGCCATGATCCGGTCCTGGAGTCCCTTTTCCACGTAGGAGACGGGCCCCTGGAGCAGCAGGTGGACCATCCGGAGATACGGCAGCTTGGGCCAGCCCGCCTTGAGGGCGGCCGTGATGGCGTCGAGCGAGGCGGTGGGCGTCGCGGCGTTCGAGCCGACGTACACCGTGACCATGTCGCGCGCGGGGAATTCCCTGGCGATGACTTCGGCGATGTCGCCCAGCTTGATGAGAGTCGGCCGATGGGCCATGACAGGATCCCCGTGTCGGTGGTCCGTGTTCCGCCGTCCGGAGGCCGCGGTGCGGGGCCGCGGGGGGCCCCACCGCCTCGTCGCCGGCCTCCGATTCTACCGACGCTCCGTTTTCTTGCGTGGCGCGTGGTCGGCGACGTCCTGGTAGAGCCGGATCATGTGTTCGACGCGCAGGGCGCTGTAGGGAACGAGGAACACCGACGCCAGCACCACGCATATTCCCGCCGTCGCCAGGAAGCGCGGGGCCTCCGGCGCGGCGCCGAGGAGCGGCAGGACGGCCGCGGCGCCGCCGCCCAGGATGGCCACGAATACGCTGGGCCAGAGAAAGCCCCGCATGCACCGCGAAAGGATCAGCGGGCGCTCGATTCGCTCCCACCGCTCCACCTGGCGGCGCGCGACCTTGACCGCCTCTCGGTAGACGCTCCTCCCGGGCGTCCGGTTTCCGAGGAAGCCCCTGCGGGGCCTGGAGCCGGTGACGCGTGAGCGTCGCTCCGGGAGGGAACAAGAGGAACGGCCGGTATTCCGCCTCGCGCCATTTCCCTTTGGGGCCGTACAACGTCTCGAAGAGGAGATCCCACGAGTCGCCGGCGAAGTAGCCGATCAGTCCCAGGAGAATCCCGGTCCCGACGGCAAAGACGTGGATGAGGTTCGCAGGCACGGCCGGGAAGAGCCGCACGACCGGAGGCGTGAGGGATTCCAGGAGCGCAACGGAGAGCGCGATCGCCACTGCAAGCGGGCAAAACCCCCGCAGGGCTCCCCACAGTCCGAGCCACGTCAGGAGCTTCTCGATTCGTGTCGTGAGGTCCAGGCCCATCTGCCAGCCGCGATGGAAGAGGGTTGCCCGGTCCCGATCGGCGCGGTCACTGGCTCGCCGATGATGGCCCACCCTAGCCCGACCCCGGGTCATTGTCAAGGATGGGACTTAGACGCGAACGGGCCGATCGGGGCATGGCGACGGTACGGGCGCCATCGGGGGTCTGGCGACAGGTCGTGACCGGGTCTGCCGATGTTCCAGGACCTCGGTGAGGACCGGAAGCCGGAGGAGACCGGCGGGGAGCGCGAAGATTGCGGGTTACAGATTGCGCATCCGCGGATCGATGAACTCCCGGAGCCAGTCGCCGATCACGTTGAGCGCCAACACCGTCAGCATCATCGCCAGCCCCGGGAACGTCGTCAACCACCAGGCGGTTCCCATGTAGGCCCGGCCGTCGGACAGCATCGAGCCCCAGGTCGGTATCGTCGCCTCGACTCCCAGCCCGAAGAAGGTCAGCGACGCCTCGGTGATGATGCAGGTGGCCACCGCAAACGTCGCCACGATGATGACCGGCGCCAGCGTGTTCGGGAGGACGTGCCGGCGGATGATCCGGAAATCCGACGCTCCGATGGCTCGGGCGGCCTCGACGAACTCCCGCTCGCGCACGGACAGCACCTGGCCGCGCACCACCCGCGCGTAAACCATCCAGCCCGCCACGCCCAGGACCAGGATCACGTTCCGCAATCCGGGCCCCAGGACGCCGATGATCGCCAGGGCCAGGAGGATGAACGGGAAGGCGAGTTGGATGTCCACCAGCCGCATGATGGCCGCCTCGTATCTGCGTCCGTAATACCCGGCGATCAGGCCCGCCCCAATGCCAAGCAGCCCCGAGATCACGACGGCCGAGAACCCGACCGCGAGCGAGATGCGGGAGCCGTAGATCATCCGGCTGAGGATGTCGCGGCCCAGGTGGTCCGTGCCCAGCAGATGGGCGCGGGTGCCGCCGTCCAGCCAGGTGGGAGGGAGGAGTCGCCGCTCCAGGACCTGCTCGTTGGGGTTGTGCGGCACGATCCAGGCCGCCGCGAGGGCGACCACGATCACCACCGCGAGGACGACCACCCCCACCACGGCCATACGGCTCTTCGCCAGGGACTGCAGGGCGCGCTTCCACTCCGAGCGTCCCCGGAGGTTCGGGGTCTCCGGCTCGGCGACGTTCGAGGCCTGCATCATCGCGGCATTTCCGGTCGGCATCAACGCACCCGCACGCGGGGATCCAGCCAGGTGTACAGCATGTCGACCACCAGGTTGATGGCCACAAACGCCAGGGCAATGAAGAACACGTCGGCCTCAAGCACGGGGAAGTCCCGATGCAGGATGGAATCGATGGCCAGCCGTCCAATCCCCGGCCAGGCGAAGACGGTTTCGGTGACCACGGCCCCACCCAGCAGTTGCCCGATGTCCAGTCCGATCATCGTGACCACCGGGATCGCCATGTTCTTGATGGCGTGGCGCACCACGACGATGCGCTCGGCCAGACCTTTGGCCCGGGCGGTCCGGATGTAATCCTGCTCCAGCACCTCCCGCATGCCGGACCGGACCAGGCGGGTGTTGCGCGCCATGAAGAACGCGCCTAGCGTGAATGCCGGGAGCAGGACGTGCCACGGCCCGCCGTATCCCGATGACGGGAGGATGTTCCACTGCTCCGCGAAGAGGAGAATCAGGATCAGGCCCAGCCAGAAACTCGGCAGCGACTGGCCGAGCAGCGCCAGCACCATGGCCAGATTGTCGATGATCGAGTTGTGGCGGACCGCGGCGATGGTTCCCAGCAGCAGCGCCGCCGGCAAGGACCAGGCGAGCGTCACGGCGGCCAGGGTCAACGTGGCGGGAAACCGCTGCACCACCTGCTTCAGCGCGGGCTGGCCCCGGTATCGCAGCGACTCACCGAAGTCCCCTCGGACTGCTCCCGCCAAGAAGCGCACGAACTGCTCTGGCAACGGCCGGTCCAGTCCCATCTGGACCCGCAGCCGCTCGACGTCCTCCTGGCTGGCCTCGGGCGGCAGCATGATCCGCACCGGGTCGCCCGTCAGGTTGACGATGAAGAACACCAGGAGCAGGACGCCCAGGACGACCACCAGCGATTGCAGCATCCGACCGAGGATGTACCGAACCATGGCACCCCGAGCCGCCGGAACGGTGGGAGGCATCGAGCGAGCGCTCGATGCCTCCGCCGGGTTGGATCCGCCGAAGAGCGGCCGTCCGCCAGGCCGCCCCTGCACCGTGCGCCGCGCTTAGGAGCCGTTACGAAATAAGGTGTCCATTTTTTGTAATTTCGTTACGGCTCCTTATGCCGTTCCAAAATGTCTCCGGTCAGTTATTCTTTGACAACGGCTTACACCAGCGACATCTCCTTGTACCAGATCATCTCGTCGGTGCGGGGCGTCCATTCGACCTTCTTGTTGATCGCGTAGATGTCCTGGATCGCGTAGGCGAACAGATTGGGGCAGTCGTCCTGAAGAATCTTCTGGGCCTCTGTGTACAGCTTGCCCCGCTTGGTCGCATCCAGCGTCATCCGGGCCTCTTCCAGAACCTTGTCGAGCTTCTCGTTCTTGTAGCCCTGCCAGACCTTGGCGTACACGGCGCTGCTGTGGCAGTTCGTGAAAAGCGAGTTGTCGGCGTCGTGCATCCAGTTGCCCCAGCTCCGGAACCAGACGCCGTCCAATTTACCCGCGTTGGCCTGGCTGATCGTGGTCCCCCAGTCCTGCCACTTGAGGTTGCCCTTCATGCCGACCTTCGCCAGTTCGCCGACGATGGCCTCGATGAATTCCTTGTCCTTCGGGACGCGCCCCTGCGTGCCGAAGAAGGTGAACTCGACCCCCTTGGGATACCCCGCCTGCGCCAGGAGAGCCTTGGCCTTCTCGGGATCGTAGGGGAACGGCTTGACCTCGTCCTCGTATCCGGCATACCACGGGTTCAGGAGGGTCGCCACGCGGGTGCCGTTGCCCTTCAAGACCGTCTTGATGATGTTCTCGATGTTGGCGCCGTAGTTGATCGCCTGCCGGACCAGCTTGTTGTCGAACGGCTTCGACCGGCAATCCAGTGCGAAGAAGACGATCCGGTTGCCCCGCAGCGTGACGATGCGCGCCTTGCCGCTGCGGTTGATCCGGTCGATGTCGTCCGGCGGCACGGCGGGGATGATGTCCACGTCGCCGGCCAGGAGCGCCGAGACCCGCGTGCTCGTCTCGGGGATGCCCCGGACGATCACCCGCTTGATCTTCGGGGCGCCGCCCCAGTACGCGGGGTTGGCCTCCATGACGAAATCCTGATCCTTGGCCCAGGAGATGAACTTGTACGGCCCGGTCCCGATCGGCTTGGTGGCCAGGTCTTCCTTGCTGGCGGTCGAGAAATACTTGGGCGGCACGATGATCGTGTGAAACCCCGCCAGCCGCGGCAGGATGACCGGATCGGGAGTCTTGGTGACGATATTGACGGTGTACTTGTCCACAACGTCCACGCGGTCGATCTGCCCGTAGGTGCTGAGCAACGGTGCGCCCGTCTTCGGGTCCAGCATCCGGTGGATGCTGAACTTGACCGCCTCGCCGTCGAAATCCTCCCCGTTATGGAACTTGACGTTCTGGCGAAGCTTGAACTGCATGGTCTGGTTGTCAATCCGCTTCCACTCCGTCGCCAGCTGCGGCTCGAGGCGCTTCAAGTCCTTGCTGAAGGCCACCAGGCACTCGTACATGTTGCGCAGGACGCTCTCGTGCACGGTGTTCTCGTTCCGGTGGGGGTCGAGCTGCACCAGCGACAACCCGTACCCCATCACGACCTTGGAGTCGGCCTCCGCGCCGAACGCCCGGGCGCCCCCGAGGTACGGCGAAACCACCGCGGCCCCCGTGGCCGTGGCCGCTGCCTTCAGGAAGCGACGCCGACTGATACGGCTCGCCGTCACGTGCGCTTTCCAGCCCTCGTTCCCCTGTCGTTTCATCGGACGCCTCCTTGAAGGGTGTCGCCTGGCACGCTCCGCCACCAACCACGGTGCCCCGGAAGGACCTCCGGACGGAAGCATCGCGCGCCTTTACCGCGGCTGTCAAGGAGAAAGCCGACGGCGTGGCGGCGGGTCGCGATGGCGCACGGGAACGGGTGTTCGCGGTCCGTCCGGAGAGATTCCGCTAAGCGAATCGGTAGGTCGCGAACCCGCCTTCGCACGGGGGGCCATAGCTCAGATGAAGCGTCCGCGCGGCCGGTTCGGCGATCAGGGCCGCCGTGGTCTCCCACTCCGCTGTCCCCCCGGCGTGCCGGCAGATCGGTTCGGGTCGGCCGGCGTGATCGGCGAGCAGACGCTTGACCTCCTCCACCGTGATCCGCCCCGCCGCCGCCTCCAGTAGTTCCTGCATTCGTGCGCAGCGCCCCGGGGAGCCGGGCGACGGCAGGACCTCCGCCTCGTGCCGCCGGACTCCGGCGTCCAGGCAGTGATTGGCGTGGGCGAAGACGCCGCAGTCCCGGGCGATCACTGCCAGCGCCTGCGGGAGGATTTCCAGATTACGGATCCGGCCCGCGGCGTCGACGACCAGAAAGCTGCCCACTGCGGGCCCGTCCATGGCGCAGGCACGCCGGGCGGCCTCGTCGGCCGAGGCACATTCGAGCAGGGCCCGGCGCGTGACCGGCGGCGCCTGCCAGTGCCGACCCGTCTTCGCCCAGAGCGAATTGGCAAACACGGCCACGCCCTGCTCGTTGATCCCCACCCCGCCCAGCTCGCCCGGTACGGCGTGCATCAGTACCGCCGGCCGTCCCGTCGGCCGGAGCAGCAGGACCGCCATCCGGCCGCGATAGGCGGGGACCAGGTCCCGGTTCTGCGCCCCCAGCGGAAGGCCCGTGGCGCCGGCATCGCCCGACACCGCCAGGGCCGTGCACCCCTCCGGCATGAAGCCGGTCCCGGGCCGCACCTGCAAGGCCACGACCCCCGCCAACGGGATCTCGGCCCCGTCCGCCAGCCCCTGTAGCTCCTCCGTCCATGCCGCCCCGCCGAGGGCCTCGATTCTCGGCAACTGCTCCATCGCCCAGGCGAGCGCCTGTTCGGAATTCATCCCACACTGCCGTGACGCGACCGCCAGGCATTCCTCGAGTTGCCGGTGGATGGCCTGGCGCAGACAGGTTCCATGCCCTCGTCCCACGTCATAGGGCGTGCCGCAGATCTCGAAGAAAGGAAAATGGTGCATGGACACCTCCACGGGAGACGCGCCGGCCCCGAGCGTTGGCGTCAGGCGAAGGCCCGGATGGTCGCCGCGAGGATGGCCGCCGCCTCGTCAACCTGGCGGAGCTCGATCCACTCGTCGGCGCTGTGCGCTTGGCGGATGGACCCGGGGCCAAACACGACGGCGGGAATCCCGGCGCGGGCCAGCTTGCTGGCATCCGTCCCGTAGTTCACGCCCCGGACTTCGGCCGGGCGCCCCACGCCCCGGATGGCCTCTTCCAGCCGCCGGACCACCGGCTCGGCCGGATCGGTGGCCATCGCGTAGTCCACCACGTACGGCTCGCCCACCGCTACCGCGCCGGGTGCGAAAGCCTCCAACCTGTCCCGATAGGCCGCCCATACCACCATGGGTTCCTCTCCGGGCAAGACGCGGCGGTCGAGATGGATGGTGGCGGACGCCGGAACGGCGTTGATCGCGCTGCCCCCGCTGATCAGCGAGACGCACACGGTGGCCGGCCCCACCGACGGGTGGCGCGTCGCCAAGGCCTCCGGTTCGAGCGTTCGCCGGATGAACTCCAGCACCTCGGCCATGCGCATGATGGCGTTCTCGCCTTCCCAGGGGTTCGAGCTGTGGCAGGCGCGGCCGTGCGTCGTGACGCCGAACCGGACGCACCCCTTGTGGGCCACGACGAGATCCATCTCCGTCGGCTCCCCGACGACGGCCGCGGCGAAAGGTTCCCCGCGCTCCAGGAGCGCGGTGACGCCGCGGTACTGGTGCTCTTCGTCCATCACGGCGGCCAGCAGGACGTCCATCGGCGGCGGCGCCCCGCGGGCCAGCTCCGCCATGGCGAGCATCATGGCCGCCAGGGGCCCCTTGGCGTCGCATGCGCCGCGGCCGAAGAGTCTCCCCTCGCGGATCTCCGCCGCGAAAGGGGGCACCGTCATCCCGTCGGTCTCCACCGTGTCCAGATGGGACTCGAGCAGGAAGATTCGGGAACGGTCACGTCCGCGCACTCGGCCGAGGACATTCGGGCGTCCGGGCAAGACGACCTGTAGCTCGACCTCCAGCCCCGCGTCGCGCAGCCACTCCGCTACGGCCGCCCCGGCAGCCGCTTCCGCAGGGCTGGGGGTGCCCCGCGGGTTCACGCTCGGGATCCGAACCAGTTGCTGCAGCAGGGACGCCGACGATCGGTCTGGCATCTCCAATGTCCTCACCGCGGCGCCTGGCCTGACGGGCGTCTTCGGTTCGCCTCTCGATTGCCCCGCCTGTGCGCAGAGCCCTCCGGAACGGCCGCCTCGCGGACCCGGAACGTCTTGACGTGCCCGGCGGTGACGTTGGCGACGGTCACCTCGATGACTCCGGCGGCATCACACCGGTAGGTCTCTTCGATGACATGGGAAGAGACCGCCGGATCCCGCTGGACGCGCACCGTCTTCAGGCTCGGGTGCCCCGCGAGTCCGGGAGCGTACGGAAAGAGAATCTCCTGCCACGCGAGGAGGTCGCCGGCAGGCTCGCCTTGCCCTCGCAGGGCGCTGCACTCCAGGAACCGGAAGCGGCCGATGTTGTGGACGGGGGCATAACGCCGGCGGACCACCAACGGCGGCTCGCCGGGCGGCGGCAGGCGCGTCTCCTTGTCGAAGATGGGATCGAAGACGATCCGTCGGCCGGCGTCAGCCTCGCGCCACACCCCGAAGTGACGATGGAACCGATCCGTGAGAACATACCCGCTCTCCTGATCGGCGGCAATGGCAAGCCCGATGGACGTCGCGCCCGCGGGATACGGCGACCGGCGAACCCGATTCCCGAATCGCACCCGCAGCGCGCGCGCCAGGATGGGAAGCTCGCAGGCGCCTCCTACGAGGTACACCACGCCCGGCGCGGTCGTTTCGCCTTGTGCCATCCCGCGCGCGGCCTCCATGGCGGCCTCGGTCACCTCGATGGTCCGGAGGATGAGCGGCTCGCACCGTTCGTAGAATCGAGCCACCGGGACCATGACCGCGCCCAGTGACGGGTCCACCTGCCCGAAGTCCACCGTGATTTTCCGGCTGTTGGGGTTGATCCCCTCTTTCGCGTCCCGGCAGAGCGTCAACAGCCGCGGGGTGACACCGGAGAGAGTCTGCGAGGTGATGGCTGGATCCTCGAGGGCCAACTCGAGAAGTGCGGCATCGAAGTCGTCCCCTCCCAGGCGCGAGATGCCCTCGCTGGAGACGACGTCGTGCCGGTTCTCCACCATGCTGATGACCGAGGCGTCAAACGTCCCGCCGCCGAGGTCATAGACCACGACGTGCTCTCGCCGCCGGGACGGGATCGCCTTGCGGTAACGATGGGCGTATTCGTTGCCCGCGGCCGAGGGCTCGTTGAGCATCCCGATCACGTCGAAGTTCGCGCGCCGGAACGCTTCCAAGGTCAGGAACCGCTGATTACTGTTGGCATGGGCCGGCGTCCCGACCATCACCTCCAACCGATCATGGCGGTCGATCTCGAGGCTGCTCCGGTGGATCAGATCCAGACGCAATGCCACCAGAAACCGCGTCAGCCATTCGATGGCGGGGAGCTCGACGGCGCCCACGCTCCACACCGTGTCCGGGTGGCTGTCCCCGAGCAGCCGCTTGAAGGATCGAAGGAGGTTCCACTCCGGCGCGTAGAGCACCGCGTGCGCCTGGAGACCAAAAGCCAACCGGTCGCCGCGCACCGCGATCAGCGAAGGATACCAGTCCAGGGCATCCCCGTGTTCCGCCTGGAAAGTGATCAGTGGGTAGTTGCCCTGTATGGCGGCCGCGACTCGCGTCCGTGTCGTCCCGAAGTCAATTCCCAGCCGCATCGCGCTCCCTCCTGCCCGTGGGTGGTTTCGCTCCGTCGGACTCGTCGCGGTGACGCCGGGCCGACCTTCCACTGCGGTTCCGCCGGAACGTGCCGCGGATCTCACAAACGCGGGAGGTCGCCTCGCCGCTAGAATAGCATGCCGACGCCCGGGCGAGTACATCTCCCGCCGTCTTTCGCGCGGGGTGTGGGGAGCACCGCTCTCGGCTTGACGCGGAGCACCCCATTTGTCATGCTTCGCCTACCGGCGTCGGGTGGGCGGCAGATCCCCCGTCAGAACTCGGAGGGAGCCATGCAGAGACCAGGAGGCGCCATGGGTGAAAGACCGTCGTGCGAACTCCCAATTCGGCTTGGCGACGTTTTGCAGGTCGGGCTGGTGGTGCGGGATCTCCAGAAATCCATGGAGACCTACTGGAGGTTGCTGGGGATCGGCCCGTGGAAGATTTACACCTACGCCCCGCCCATGCTCCGCGAGGCCACTGTGCGCGGGAGGCGCGTGGACTACTCCATGCGGGTGGCCCATGCCCAGGCAGGTCCGACCCAGCTCGAATTGATCCAGCCGCTGGACGGTCCGAGCATCTACCAGGAACACCTGGCGACCAAGGGAGAGGGCCTGCACCACATCCAGTCGCGGATCGAGAGCCACATCGAGCAGATTCTTGCCGCCTTTGCGGCGCGCGGGATCGGCGTCCTCATGGGCGGGAAATTCGGCGAAGGGGAGTTCTACTACCTCGACACCGAGCCGACGCTGGGCGTCATCTACGAGATCTTCCAGCGAAAGAGCCGCCCCGCTCCCGACGCCGTGTATCCCCCGTGAAGGATAACCGGGCCTGGTCGTCGCGGCAAGCTTGCCGTCCATCCGCATGCGTCCGCCATCTCGGTCCGCCGTTTTCCCGCTGCGCTCAGCCGCGCTCGACGGCCGTGATGGCGGCGCGGATCCAGCCCAGCGCGTGCGCCATGCTCGCGTGCCACGGGGCGGCGCATTCCAGGAGCGGCGTGTGGTCGGGGATGACCACGCCATCGAATCCGTTCCGGTGGAGGATCTCGAGCACCCGCAGCATGTCCGTGTCGCCGTCGTCGATGAACGCCTCGTGGTAGTGCGGGACCTTCCCCCGAACGTTCCGGAGGTGCACGTAGGCGATCCGCCCGGCCTTGCTGTATCGGTCCACGGCCTCGTAGACATCCGCCCCGGCCATCTCCGACACCGTCCCCACGCAGAGCTCGATGCCGTTCATCGGGCTCGGCGCCAGGTCGTAGACACGCTGGTAGTAATCGGGGTGATAGACCAAGCGCGCTGCGCCGCGGAGGGCCGGCAGCGGCGGGTCGTCCGGGTGGAGGGCCAACTGTCACCCCGGCCTCCTCGGCGACGGGCATCATCTCCCGCAGGAATCCGGCGAAGCGCCTCCAGATCTCCTCAGCGCTGACGGTCCCGACGGTCTCGGTCGGGTTGTCCGGATCGAACCGTTCCGGATCGTACACCATATTCCAAACCATCCCCGCGGGGATGGGGGTCTGCGCGGGATTCTCGAAGCCGACCGAACGCGCACCGCCCCGGGCGAACGGTCCCTCCGTCCGCCCCCACACTCCCGCAATGGTAAAGCTGTACCCCATCGTCCGGATGCCCGCCCGCCCCACATCGCGCACGATCCGCTTGAGGTGCGCCATCTGATCCGCGCGGCGGGGTCCGTCCAGGAGCACGTCGTACCAGTGGGCCGGAGCGAAGTTCTCCAACGCCTCCAGCTCCAGCCCCTCGCTGTTGACCAGCGCCTTGAGGTCGCGCAACCCCTCGGCGGTCCAGATGGGGTCGGCGGCGTCCGAGACCCCGAAGCCGTACGCGGCCTGGTCCGAGGTGATGATCTTGGAGCCCTCGCGCACGAAATGTCCGGGCAGGTGCGCCACGATGTGCGTGACGCCGGCCTGCCGCGCGAAGCGCAGCGTCTCCGGATTGAGGAGTGCTCGATACAGCCCGAGGCCGAGTTTCATGGTTATCTCCATCGGTGGCGGACAGGCAGACGACCCGTGAGGCAGCCGTCGCTACGGTACGTCCCGCACCGAGGCGGCGCAAGAGGCCCGGATGGCGCTGACGGAGAACCCGCACGGGGCCGGGTGACGCGGTCTACGACGCGTTCTCCTTGCACTGCCGGGCGGCCTCGCGAATCGTCTTGCCGGCGTTGACGGGATCCCCGAACGTCTTCTCCAGACATTGTTGGAGCTTCGCGGGATCGACCCCCAATTCTCGCGAGAGGATATTCGTCACCTGAATCTTCTGTTGGAGCGGAGCCTGGATCCACACGCCGCCCCCATCTCCGTCACTGAGGGCCCACGCCGGCCCAGCAGTCAGGACCAGCCCGACGATCACCGCAGCCATCACCCGCCTTGCCATCTTCCTCTGCCTCCTCTCCCGACCGAATCGCCGACTACAGGACGCCCTTCAGTTCTCCACGGCCGCACTGCGGTCCGCGACCCCGGGCCGGTTACGGAAGGGCCGAGAGATATCCGAGGGCCTCGTCGCGACGCGACAGCGCGGCGACCTTTCCCTGAAATACGCGCCCCGCGCCGCCACCCCGGCCACCCAAGATCTCCGCCACCATGCGGCCCGCCGCGACCAGATCTACCTGGCACCTGCTCCCCGGCAGAGAGCACGAACGCCCCCTGCTCCCCTTCGCCCGTCGTGAGGAACGCGCATTTGTCAGGCGCGAGTCGGGCGACCTCTTTGGCGATCCGCTGCAGGAACGGGAGGTCGCGCCCCGGCCAATGGCCGTCCACCAGCCGGTCAGGACGTGCGGCCAAGGCGCCCGCCACGGCCCCGCCGAGCTCTTCTTCCAACGCCCGGATCGAGCGTTGCGCGTCCTTGAGCTGCTCGATCTTGGCCGAGACGCCGGCCGCCAGCTCCTCATCCGACGTCCCAACGAGCTGTCGGAGCCGCGCGTTGCGCTCGTGGTGAGCGCCGAGCAGCCGGCGCAGTCGCCCGCCCGCGACGTAGAAGAGGCGCGTCCCGCCGCGCATTCCCTCGGTGCCGAGCAGCTTCAGCGTCTCGATCTCGGCGGTGCTCCGGACGTGCGTCCCACCGCAGGTGTTGAGATCGAGTCCCCGCGATCTCCACCAGCCGGATGTCTCCGGCATGCCCCTCGGGAAGGCCGCGCGTCCGGACGGGAAGCGCGGCGAACTCCTCGGGACTCACTCGTCGCGCTGTCACGGGCCGGCAGGCGCGCACCTCGGCGGCGATCGCCTCTTCCAGTTCGGCGAGTTGCTCCGGGGCGATCTGCGCCGTGTCCAGCTCGATGTCAGAAAGCTGGTCGCCCAGATGGAAGGCCGTCGTGTGCCACCCGAACCGTTGCTCGGCCACCGCGGTCAGCAGGTGCTGGCCCGTGTGCTGCTGCATGTGATCGAAACGGCGTGCCCAGTCCAGCTCGACTCGCACCCGCCCGGTCGGCGGGGGTCCCGCCAGGTAGTGGCGGACCTGACCCTCCACGGTCCGGACGTCCTCGACCCGTACTCCCCCGATCCCGCCGCGGTCCGCCGGCTGCCCACCCCCTTCCGGATACAGGATCGTGTCGGCCAGGACGACGAACGCGCTGGCCGCGCTCGACGCCGCGCGCTTACCACGTCCGTCTCAAGAGACCGAAGGAAAGGATCGCGCTCGTAGGCAAAGGGCTCGGTCATGGAGCTTGCGGCCTTTCAGGGTTCCGGCGTCTCCCCCATGTCTCGGATGACGAACTCTCGCACCGTTCCCACGATGCCGCGTGGCGTCGCCCGCCGATCACGGATCGCGGGTCCCGACACGCAGGGTGGAAACACGGCGCCTCCGTGCTTTTCAAGAACGGTCCGGGCCAGGTATAGTCAAAGCGATTCTCGGAGTCAAGGCGACCGGGTCGTCGTGTATAGAGGCCATGACAACGTGGCGCCGGTCAGCGTGGGGGCCGACCATGGAACTCAGCGGGCAGGTGGCGATCGTCACGGGGGCGGGGCGGGGCATCGGCCGGGCGACGGCGCTGGCGCTGGCCCGGCGCGGCATCGTGGTCGTTCTGGTTGCCCGCACGCGACCGGAGATCGATTCGGTGGCCGGCGAGGCAGAGGCGGTGGGATCGACGGCCTTGCCGGTCGTCGCCGACGTCGGGCAAGAGGACGAGGTTGCCGGCATGGTGGACCGGACGCTCCAGGCGTACGGCCGCGTGGACATCCTGGTGAACAACGCCGGGATCGCGCTCCCGGAGCGGCCCGTGGTGGACACCAGCCTTGCCGACTGGGAGCGGATCCTCCGGGTCAACCTGACCGGCCCCTTCCTGTGCGCGAGGGCCGTGCTGCCCATCATGATGCGCCAGCAGTCGGGCAAGATCGTCAACGTCGCGTCCATCGGGGGGCGGATGGGGATCGCGGGCATCGCCGCCTACGGCGCGGCCAAGGCGGGACTGCTCCACTTCACGGCCAGCCTCGCGGCGGAGGTGAAGCGGTTCGGGATCGACGTGAACGCCGTCTGCCCCAGCGGGACGGACACCCGGATGCTCCACGAAACCGGTCGGGCCAAGGGGCGGACCAACCTGATCCGGCCCGAGGAGATCGCGAACGTGATCCTGTTCCTGGTCTCGCCCGAATCCTCGGCCATCACGGGAACGGCCATTGACGCCTACGGAATGAGCAACCCCCTGTTCGGGCCCTTGCTGCCGGGCGGGAAGTGACGGCTGAGAAACTCGCCACTCGAACGATTCTCCAGCGTGCGTTTACGCCGGGGGACGGGCATTCCGAGACGAGGATGACTGATAAGTCTCACTCCATCCCGGCGGGTTCACGCCGGCGCGCCGTATACTCCGGAGCTTGGCCGGGGAGTGTAGCGGCAGGTGGTGCCGCCGGAGGGAGTTTTTGCGAACGACACCCAGGAAAGGGCGCGCGGCATCACGATTTGACAGCGCCCGCAATCATCCCCCGCACGAGGTACTTGTTGACGAAGGCAAAGAAGATGAGGAGCGGTAATATCGCGGCCGTGGAGACGGCGCAGAGTTCGTTCCACTGGATCTCTCGCTGGCCGATCAGTTGCGCGGCCGCGACAGGCAGCGTCTTAGCCACTCCGCCCCCCGCCAGAACCAGGGCGAACATGAACTCGTTCCACGAAAGCAGCAGAATATAGATCGTCGCCGCCGCCAGGCCCGGGGCCGTGAGGGGCAAGATGACCCGGCAGAACGCGCCGAAGCGAGAGCAGCCGTCCACCATGGCCGCCTCGTCGATCTCCCGCGGCACGGCGGCGAAGAACCCGGCCATGATCCAGACGGCGTACGGCAGGCTGAAGGTCGTGTAGGCGATGATGAGGCCGAGGTGCGTATCGAGGAGATTGAGATCGCGGAAAACGAGGAACAACGGGATGGCGTAAACGATCGGGAAGATCATACGCGTGCCGAGCAGTGCGTAGGCGATCAGGTTGCTGAAGCGGATTCGGAACCGATCGAGCACGTAGGCGGCCATCGAGCCCACGGCGAGGGAGATCAGCGTCGTCGCCGCGGCGATCACCGCCGTGTTGACGAAATAGCGGCTGTAGTGCTCGTCGATGAACACGCGGCGGTACGCCTCGAACGTTGGCGGGAAGAGCCAGACAGGCGGCAGGGCCAGCGTGTCAATGCGCGTTTTCACCGAGGACACGATGATCCAGTAAATCGGGAAGAGCATCGCCACCAGGAAGCCGCCCAGAAAGACGTAGGCCAGGAGGGACGCCGGTCGCAGGCGCCCGAGGCGCCTCGACCTGGAGCGGGGACTCCTGTCCGGTGAGCCCCCGATCGGGGCGCGGAGGTCGGACCGACGCGTCGGTCGCCTCGGATGCGGATCTGTGTCCACAGGTTTCCTCTTACGGGGCCGTCGCCGTCACCCGCAGCACGCGGAGGTAGAGCACGGTGAGGAGGAGGGCCACGAGCAGCATCACCCACCCGATGGCCGACGCCTTGCCCATGTCGAAGTACTGGAGGCCATACCGGTAGGCAAGCAGGTTGACGACCTCCGTCGCGCGGCCGGGCCCGCCCTCGGTGATGACGAGGATCGTGTCGAAGGCGCGGAGCCCGCCGATTGTCCGGATCAGGAGGATGACCCCCAGAACCGGCTTCAGCATTGGGAGGATGATATGGCGAACGGTCTGCCACGCGGTCGTGCCGTCCACCAGGGCGGCGTCTCGCACCTCCGGCGGGATGGATTCCAGCCCGGCGCCGAATAGAAGGATGACCACGGGCGTGTAGTACCAGATGTCCACCACGATCACCCAGAACATCGCACCGAATGGCGTCGTGAGCCACACGCCTCCGATCGGGAGCCCGAGCACCTCCAGCATCCAGTTGAGGACGCCGAACTGCACGTTGAGCAGGAAGCGCCACTGGATTCCAACGACGACCGGCGTAACGACCATCGGCACCAGGTACAGCGCTTTCAGCCAGCCCGCCCGCTTGCAGTAGTGATCGAGCAGCAGGGCGACGAACACCCCGAGCGTGATGGACCAGGCGACGGTGAAGACGAGGAAGACCATGCTGCGCGCGAAGGCATCCCAAAACCGCGGCTCGTGCAGCAGCCAGCGGTAGTTGTCGAGGCCGTTGAAGCGCGTCAGGTCAGGCTGAGGCAGGACGTTGTACTGGAAGCTGGTCCAGAGCGAGAGTAGCAGCGGATAGATGAACACCAGCCCGACGAACAGGACGCAGGGGGCGAGCATCGCAATCGCGGTTCCTCGATCTTTCACGCGTCCGGCCTCCACCGCCTGCGGCGCCCCGCTCCGCCCCCCGGGGTGGGGAGGACAGGCGCGCCGGGGCGGGACGGCAACCCGCGATTGCCTTCCCGCCCGCCGACGATTGCGATCACCTCACTCCCAGGGCAGCTTCGGGCCGGTCCAGGTGCCGACCGGATACTTGCGTTCCTTCAGGAGATCCGCCACCAGCTGGTTGGCGCGATCTAGCGCCTTCGGGATCGGGTACTGCCCGGCCCAGCCCGCGTGGAGCTCGGCGCCCACTTTCTCCAGCACCTCGGCCCACTCGGGGAGGATGGGGAAATCGAACGAGTTGGCCAACTGCTCCTTCATCACCGGAAACCAGATGAACCGGTCGCGGAGCTCGGGTCGCTCGAACACCGAGGAGCGGGTCGGGGACACCTGGGTCTCGAGGACGAACTTTACCTGCTTCTCTTTCTCGACACACCACGCCGCAAACTCGAAGGCTTCCCGGGGATACTTGCTCGATTTCGGGATCGTGATTCCCCAGCCGTCGTTGATGGCGAGGCCGACTTTGCGCCCGGACCACCCGGCGAACGGCAGCGTGCTCCACCGGACCTTCCCGGCCACCTTGGACTGCTGCTTGTCCTCCACCATCGGGATCCGGCTCGCCCACTGCGGGGCCACGGTCGCCACGTCGCCCCGCATCATGGCCTCGGCGGCCTCGGTGTTGCCGTACCGCAGGATGTCCGGTGGGGCCGATGCCATCAGTTCCTTCAAGTACTCCGCCGCCAGCAGACCCTCTTTCGCGTTCAGGACCGGGGTCATCTTCTCGTCGAAGAAGCGGCCGCCGGCCGACATCATCACACACGACCAGACCTGCGTGGCCGCCGCCATGGGGTTGATCGAAAAGGCCGTGCCCTTCTGCTTCCCCTTGGTCAGTCGCTTGACGATACGGAGCCACTCCTCGTGGGTGAAGGAGGTGCCCAGGGGTGGCGCGGTGATGCCGTCCTGGTCGAAGATTTCTTTGTTGTAGGTGGTCAGGTAGATGTTCGACGACAGGGGAACGCCGTAGGGCTTGCCCTTGAAGGTGAACATCCCGCGCTGCTTTGGCAGGATGTCCGACCAATCGAGTTTGGCATCCGCCTTGGCGATGAGACTCGTCGAGCGCGAGAAGTTGCCCGGTCCCGGCCTCGGCGCCCACCCACATGTTGGAGAGCGTGAAGAGATCGTAGCGGCCGGTCCGGGCGACCAATTCGGTCATTTGTTTGGAGAGCAAGTCGGAAAACGGCGCCTCCTCCCACTCCACCTTCACGCCCGTCGCCTTTTCGTACTCGGGGAGTAGGGCGCGGATCGCTTTGGTGACCGGGTAAGGATACATCAAGGCCCGTAGCGTGATCCCCTTCGACTGCGCCGGCGCCTTGGAGCTGATGAGCGAGACTGCCCCGCCCCTCCCGCCGCTACCACGCCTCGGATGAATTCCCGCCTCGTGATCTGTGCCATGGGAGTCTCCTTTGTTGCTGCGTTGCCCACAAGCCCGCCCTATCCATATCCATTCCTTCGGGGCGAAAGATGTATTTCAAGCTCTCTCCGTACCCGCCACCCTATTCGGCGGATTGGCCGACGCTGCCGTTCGCGGTCGGCCGTTCCGTTGACCGTCAAGACGCCTCCTGTTGCACGCGACCGAGCAATGGCTACAGTCGATCACTTGGCCAATTCTCCTGTCAATACAATTCATCATCCGCCTGTAGCACTAGACAGTGTGCCCGGTGGGTCCGCGCCCTCTCGGCAAGCATAGGCGGAGGCATCGAGCTCATCACGCATGCCGAGGGATGTTTTCCGCCAGCCCCTCTCGCAAGCCTCTGCTGACGGATCTGGTTATCGGGGAACCTATTTCTCCGTCTTGTCCAGAACCTCCTGAAACTCTTTTTGGGCCTGGGCCAGCACGTCGGCCGACTTCGCCCCTTCGATGGCCTTCTGGATGGCGACACCGATGATGTCCCGGTACTCGGTGACGCCCACGATCTCGGGCAATCCCAGCCGGCCGATCTTCATGCTGTCCACATAGGCCTGGGCCCAGTCCGCCGGCATCTTGGCCTTGGCCTTCACCTCGGGGTCGTTCCAGACCGAGGACCGGGCGCTGCCCACCCCGGCCAGCAACTCCTTGACGGCACTCTGCTTGCTGGTGGCCCACTGGGCAAAGAAGTAGGCCGGCCCCGGCACCTTGCTCTGCGCGCTCACGGCCACCGCATTGCCGAAGATCGGGGAGAAGTGGCCGCCCGGCCCGGCGGGCAGGACGGTGTAGCCCACCTTGCCCGCGATCTTGGACTTTTCCTTATCCTCGAACTGGCTGGCGAAGTTGACGCCGTCGAAGTACTGGGCCACCTGGTCCTGCATGAAGGCGCTGCTGCATTCGTACCAGTTGTAGTTGACCACGCCGGGCGGGGCGAAGCGCTTCAGCATCCCGGCGTAGTAATCCATCGCCTTCACCGCCTCGGGGGTGGTCAGCGAGGCCTTGCCGTCCTTGGTCTGGAAGTTCCCCCCCATGCTGAAGAGCACC
The DNA here is from genome assembly GCA_963695995.1 of uncultured Methylomirabilota bacterium. GTDB lineage: Bacteria > Methylomirabilota > Methylomirabilia > Methylomirabilales > 2-02-FULL-66-22 > 2-02-FULL-66-22. The sequence continues at coordinate 118,985 of CAVOIV010000052.1, read as the reverse complement.
CAGTCCCAGGCCGGGGCGTTGGCGTTCTTCAGCCCGCGGGCCACGAAACCGTAGAATTTGGGGGCGCTGTGAAACTTCTGGGCGAACCCCTCCATCTCGGCCAGGGTCATGGGCGGCTTCAGCCCCTTCTGTGCGAAGAGGTCCTTCCGGTAAAACAGGATCCAGGGATCCACGAAGGACGGCAGGCCCGAGATGCTGCCGTCCGACTGGGTGGCGATCGCCTTGGCCCCCGCCGTCATGTCGCTCCAATCGTATTCCGGCGCCGTCATCGTCGGGTCCTTCAGGTACTTGCTGACGTCGAAGTACCAGCCGGACTTCCAGAACCGCCGCTTCTCCACGTGCATGCTGGTGGCCCAGACGTCGATGCCGCCGGAGCCGGCGGTGAACTCCACCGTCAGCTTCTGGCGGGCCTGGAGCTCGGGCAACTCCGCGAATTCGACCTTGATTCCGGTCTGCTTCTCGAAGTCCGGCAGCATCTTCTGCATCGTCTCGGACCAGGGGTTCTTGTTGACCTGGATGAAGATCTTGCTCCCCTTGAAACGTTGCCAGCTGAACGCTTCGCCCGCGCCGGCCACCCGCAAGACGAACGGGCCGACCGCCACGCCGGCGGCCGCCGTGGCGCCGAGCCGCAGGGCGTCCCGACGACTGATCCCAGTCGCCCCGGTGCCGTGCTGTCTCCGCTGTGTCATGACCGCCTCCCTCTCTTTCTGAATGACCTACGCATGGCAGTGTTCCCTATTCGTCAATGTCTGCAGGACGGTGGTCGCACGGCGCCCTCCTCGCGTCCCTCCGGTTGCCTCACCCCCGGGACGTCGTCGACGATCCCAGAGGCCGTCCGCCGCCCTCGATCGCGAGTCGGGCGGGCGCGCCCAAGGTCCACGGACTATTCCCCAACCGTGGGCCGGCCAATCTTCTCCCGGATGGACTTGACGCCCTGGCTGGCGGTCGTGAACAGCATGGCGTGGTCACTGGTGCAGGCCAGGAACTGGAAGCCCTGCGCCGCCCGCATCGGCACCTCGTCCACGCTCCGACAGTGGATGCCGGCGGGCACGCCCAGCCTTCTTGGCCCCGGCGAGCACCCGGGCGATGGCCTCCGCGTGCGACGGATCGCTCGCCCCCGGCCCCTTGCCCAGGCCCATGGACCAGGCCAGGTCGTTGGGCCCGATGAAGCAGGCGTCCACGCCCGGGACGGCCAGGATCTCCTCCACCTGTTCGACGGCGGTGATGTGCTCGATCATGACGACGACTAGGATCTCGTCATCGGCGTATTTGGGGTAGTCGTCCCCGGCCCAGTAGCGCCACCGCCCGCCGCCGGCGCTCCGAATCCCTGCGGGGGGATACTTGGCATACCTTACCGCGCTGGCCGCCTCCGCCGCCGAGCAGACCATGGGGACCACGATCCCCATCGCCCCGGCATCCAGGATTCGCTTGATCCAGACCGGATCGTTGTCCGGGATCCGGCACAGTGGCATGGCCTGCCGTGGTCCCGATCGCCGTGAACATGTTGCTCAGCATCTCAATGGTCATGGGTCCGTGCTCGGCGTCCACGGCGACCCAGTCCCAGCCGGCGTGCGCCATGACCTCGGCCACGTTGACGCAGGGAAAGTTGAGCCAGGCCCCGATGGCGGGCTTTCCGGCCTTCAGCAGCCGCTTGGTCGTGTTGAAGCGCATGGTCTCAAAGTCTCCTCTTCCGACGAGTGCGTATTAAGCAACAAGGTCAACGATCGGTCGCGCCGACGACTCCATACCGTCACGAATCCTACGCCTCCTCCGTCTCCTCCGTCTTCCCCATGATCCGACGGACGTGCGTTCCCGTTCCCGCACGTCCCTCAAGGGAGGCCTACGGCTTGAGATAGACAAAACCCTCGTATCGCGCCATCACCTTGATCTTCTGCGTCGGGTAACAGTCCAGCATGTAGTTGACGAAATGCCCGGGAGGCTCGGTGTTGTGGGCGAACATCCCGTAATGCATCGGGATGGCGAGGTCCGCCCCCACCTCGGCCGCCAGATCTGCGGCCTCGCGGTACGTCATGTTGCCGATGATATTCTGCCTGGTCCGTTTCCAATCATGGCCGTTGATGGGCAAGAGAACGACGTCTGGTCTGTGAACCTTCAGCCGCTCGATCAGCCCATCGTACATGGTACAGTCCCCGGCGTGGTAGAGACGCACACCATTGAGTTCGAGGATGTATCCGAGGTAGGGGTAACCCCGCTCGGGCGAGTAGTCCAGCTCCTCGTGGGCGGCCGGGATCGCCGTGACGGTCAGCTTCCCGTAGGCTATCCGTGCGTCGATAGGTGGGACCACCACCCGGTCGGCTGGCACCCCCATTCCGATCACCTTATCCCGCGCCACCCCCGGCACGACAATCGTGGCCCGCGGCGAGGCCCCGGCGATACCCGGCAAGGCCGTGGGGTCGATGTGATCGCCATGGTCATGGGTGCACAGCACGACATCAGCGTTCGTTACCGTGCTCGGGGCGGAACGGCGGCGGGACGATCCGTCTTGGGCTCGGGTTCAGATAGGGGTCCACGTACACCGTCACGTCCGCGCCCCGCACGATAAAGCTCGCCTGCCCGAGCCACCAGAGGCCGAGGGCATCCTCCGGAATGCGCCGACGCTGCACGTCGGCCAGCAGCCGCTCGCCCGTCCTTGTCATTGCGTCCATGCAGTCGTCTCCCGAACCAGATCAGGCCATCTCTCAGGGCTATTCGTGCCGCTTCTCCAGCACCTCCGGATTGACCGGCGTGAGGGGCGGCTTCCCCTGCAGCACCGCCAGAACGTTGTCGGTGGCCAGATCCACCATGGCTTGGCGTGTCGCCTCGGTCGCGCTTCCCACATGCGGCAGGAGTGACCACGTTCTCCATCTTCAGCAGCGGGTTCTCCGGATCGATCGGCTCCGTCTCGAACACGTCGAGCCCGGCGCCCGCCAGCCGCCCCGCCTGGAGGGCGGCGATCAGCGCGCCTTCGTTCACCACGGGCCCGCGGGAGGTGTTGATCAGAAATGCGGTCGGCTTCATCTTCGCCAGTTCCGACTCCCCGATCATTCCCCGCGTCTCGGGAGTGAGCGCGGTATGGAGCGAGACGAAGTCGGATTCTCTGAGGAGGGTATCCAGGGTGACGAAGCGGTAGCCGTGCTGTTGCTCCAGATCCTCCCGACGCACCGTGTCGTGGTAGAGCACCGTCATCTGGAATCCGCGCGCCCGGTCCGCCACCGCCGCGCCGATGCGCCCCATCCCGAGGATCCCCAAGGTCGCGTGATGGACGTCGCGCCCCATGGGTGTCACCCCGGGGGTGCGCCAATTCCCCGCTCGCAGCCAGCGTTCCGACTCCGGAGACCCGCCGCGCCACCGTCAGCATCAAGGCGAAGACGAGATCTGCCACGGTATCGGTGAGCGAGCCCGCCGTGTTGGTGACGATGATTCCGCGCTCCGTGGCTGCCGCCAGGTCCACACTGTCAAAGCCGACCGCGGTCAGAGCGATGATGCGCAGGTGGGGTGCCTTGTCCATCAACGCGGCCGTCCAGTGATCCGTGCCCAAGACGGCGGCGACGTCCCCGACCTCCTTCTCCAATACGTCCGCAGGGCAGCGGCCCGTTCCCGCCCAGGCGCGTGTCTCGCAGGCTTCGCCCAGTCTGGCGAGCACGGTTGGTCGGACTCCCCTGGACACGTAGACTGTGGGTTTCGACATCGACTCCTCCTCTGCTGTTTCTAGTGTGGCTCGGCAAGCGCCGTCCCTGCGCCCCCCACGTCGCCGCATAGGCCGCGTCTTGTTTGGACGCCGCTGGGCCGCACGGCGGTTTCGACCGCACCTGCCGCCGCCCATAGTCGGCGACTCGCACCCGAGAGGATCAGGCCGGTGCCGATGGAATCCGTCGGATTGCACAGGCCAGTCCGTCGAACAGCCCGCGCGCGCCACGGGGTCGCCAGAGGGGCACCCCACCCGTCCCCGGAGGCACGCCGGCGGCGACCACGTCGACCTGCCGGCCCTGCTGCGGCCGAGTCGAGCGCCTGCAGCACGACCAGCATGTTCTCGAAGCTCTGGCGCACGGTGGCCACGATCGGCTCGTCGTGCATGACCGCGTCGTGGAAATTCAGGAACATGTTGTAGTGCCCGGTGTCGAATCGGCTCGACCCGATACTCCTCGATCGAGCCGTCGGCACGGATGAGCCGCACCTGCCCCCGCGAGGAGATGAGCGCCCCCTCGCTGCCGTAGAGCCGCGTGTCCCGCACCTCGTCGAGCACGGGGTTGCCGAGGAAGCCCCAGACGCAGTTGCCGGTCGCGCCGCTGGCGCAAGCCGAAGGTCATCGCCATCGCGCTCGGGGCGTCCATCGTCTTGTTGGCCCACTCGGTGCGGGCGTAGAGACTGCGTGATGTCTCCGCCCAGAAGGCGGATCGTGGCGATGGAGTGCACGCCGCCATCCTGCAGGGGTCCGCCGCGATACTCCGGTTTGTAGCGCCACGGGGTGATCGAGTAGTCGCCGGGCGTCGGCACCAGCTGGTGCACCCATTTCTCGAGCAGGAGCTGGGGGCGACCGATGGCCCCCTCGTCCACGAGGGAGCGGGCCAGGCGCAAGTCGTCCCGGTAGAAGAAGTTCTCGGTCATCATGAACTTCTGGCGCGGGTGCTGGTCGACGAGCGCGAGGAACTGGCGCGCCTCGGCGAGGTCCACGCCCGGGCGGCTTCTCGCAGATGACGTGCTTGCCCGCCGCGAGGCGATTCCCGCGCGATGGGCAGAAGCTGCGGGATCGGCACGCACACCAGCACCGCCTCGACGTCGTCCCGCCGGAGCAGGGTCGTGGTAGTCGGGCGTGTAGCCGTCCATGGGTAGCTGCGCGAGGGCGGCGAACTCCTCGGCGGTCGCGCGCGTGCGATTGGCGAAGGCGACCACGACGAAGCGATCCGGCATCCTGACGAGCGCCGGCCAATGGAGCTTCTTCACGGCGAGGCCGGTGCCAATGATCCCGAGCCGAATCGTGCGTTGCGAGGTGGAAAGAGGTTGTGACACGCAGGTGCCTCCTCATCGCGCTACCGTGATTAGGGCGACTTGCCGCCGGAGATGGGAAAGGCGCTGCCGCCGTCAATAGCGAAGCTCCATCTTCTATGGAGTCCAGACGTTGCTCCGATAACGGCGGATCGGGGCCTTGGGCTTTACCTCTGAAATGTCGTCCCTACTCCTCTTTCGGGGGAAACTTTGGCGAGAACTTGAAGATCGTGGTGGATGTGAACCATTGCCCAGGATTCAGGACCGTCGTGGGGAAATTGGGATGATTGGGGGAATCCGGGAAGTGTTGCGTTTCCAGAGAAACGGACGATCGGACCCCGTAAATCTTCCCACCTTTTCCAATGTCGTTCTTGTCCTTGCCCGTGGTGAAATTGCCCGTATAGACCTGCATGCCTGGTTCGGTCGTATACACCTCCATGACCCGGCCGGAGGATGGATCGTACAGGCGCGCGGCAAAGCTCAGCTCCTGCCCGGTCTTGTTGAGCACAAAATTCTGATCGTAGCCCGTGCCGAATTTCAGTTGATCGTAGTCTTCGTTGATGCGTGCGCCGATGCGGGTGGACCGATTGAAATCCAGCGGCGTTCCCTTCACCTCGCGCACCTCTCCCGTCGGGATCAGCGTGCTATCGTAGGGCGTGAACCGATCCGCGTTGATCATCAGCTCGTGGTTCAGGATGTCACCCGAACCCTCGCCGGCCAGGTTGAAGAAGGAGTGGTTGGTGAAGTTGATGACGGTCGGCTTGTCGGTGACGGCCTCATAGGTGAGGCGGAGCTCGTTGTCGTCGCTCAGGGTGTACGTCACCCGAAAATTGGTGTTTCCGGGATAGCCTTCTTCCCCGTCCTTGAATATGTAGGTAAACTCCACCGTCCTGCCGTCGATCTGCTTCCCATCCATGATCCTGGAATTGCACGCCCTTCCCGCCATGCAGATGATTGGGCCCGTTATTGACGGGGAGTTGGTATTGCCTTCCATTCAGGGTGAACTGCCCCTTCGCAATGCGATTGGCGAAGCGGCCTATGACGGCCCCAAACGTCGCCCGCCCGGTGAGGTAGCGATCGGCGGTCTCGTACCCCAGCACCACGTCCCCTAATTGATTGTTCCGGTCCGGCACCAATATCTGGACAATCTTGGCTCCTTGATTGGTGAGCTTCACCACCATGCCACTACTGTTTCTCAGGGTGTAGAGATCGACTTGCTTTCCGTCACTTACCTTTTGAAATGCGTCGCGCGTGATTTCGACGTAATTGGGTTTCATCTGAGCTCCAACCCTCTGCCCTTCTGTGAGAACTGTAATCATCATCAGACTCATGGCGAGGAGTGTGAGTGCGCGTTTCATTTCTCCATCTCCTGGCTAGGGGGTTGATCACGGTGGCGCAGTTGCCCGGCGGCACAGAAGCACATCACCCATAAATCCGCTGTAACTGATCCGCACCCCATTTGATCGCCCCGGCCGTATCGCCGCTCTGGATCGCCTTGGCGAAGGTGTCCACCACGACGTACTTCGACAAGGCCAGCGACGCCTTTGCCCGGCGGGCCGACATTTCCCATATTGACCCCGTACATGGGCTCTTCTCGGTATGCCGCCACTGAAAATCTCTGGGTGTGTCATCAATCAGTGGGCACATCCTGGTGTCACCAATCATTTGGCACGTGGCAAGTTGCCCCTCGCCCTTTTTGCGATTAAACTCCAACGTGTTGTGCTTCGCCAGACCCCGGCTGTCCGGAGATCCCCTTCTTGCGTAGCCGGCCCGGTGAACACGCGCACCATCTCTCCCGTCGCGAGTGTGGGAGCGCTCTGATAGAGGTAGCAGGCGACGGCCCGGTGCGGCTCCGTCTGGAAGAGCGGTGGCGCCGTCTGGAGGCACGGCGGCGTCGCCGATGGGCACCGGTCGGCGAACTTGCACCCGGCAGTTCCGGCGGCCTGGATCGCAGGGGCGGACTCGCTCTCGCTGCTCCAGGTCCGCTCGGCGCTGGCCACCGGGATGGACGAGATGAGGAGCTGCGTGTACGGATGGTGGGGCGCTTGACCACGCGCTCCACGTCGCCGGCCTCCGCCACGGAGCCGCGATACAGCACGACGATGTTCTCGCTGATCTGATAGGCCGTCGCCAGGTCGTGGGTGATGTAGATGATGGAGATGCCGCGCTCCACGGTCATCGTGCGGAGCGAGGCCAGGATGCGTGGCCCGCAGGGACGCATCCACCATCGACACGGGTTCGTCGGCCAGGATCAGGCGGGGCCGCAGCAGCAGGGCCCGCGCCACCATCACCCGCTGGCGCTGCCCGCCGCTCAACTGGTGCGGGAAGCGGCCCAGCGTCTCTTCGGGGCGCAACCCCACGGCCTGCAGCGCCTCCTCGATCACGGCGCGCGCGTCTGCCTTGGTCGCGGCCAGCTTGAACTTGGACACGGGCGTGGTCAGGACGTGGTCGACCCGGTAGAAGGGGTTGTAGACCTCGTAGGGGTCCTGGAAGATCACCTGCACATCCCGGCGGAAAGCGCTTTCCAGTCCGGTGCGCCATCGTCTGCAGGTCCCGCCCCTGGTAGAGGACCTGCCCCCGCGTCGGCGTCACCAGGCCCAGCAGCAGGCGGGCCAAGCGTCGTCTTGCCGCTGCCGCTCTCCCCCACCACGGCGGTGATGGAGGGCCGGTCGCTGTCGATGCGAGATCGAGAAATCCTCCAGCGCCACGGTGGTGTTTCGGTCGAAGACGCCTCCCCCGAAGACCTTGGTCACGTGTCGGGCCTCGAGCAGCGTCGTCATGCCGTCTCCTTAGAGCAAGTGGCACGCCGCCCAGGACGTCTGGCCGCGCTTCTTTGAAGCGTGGCGCCTCCGTCCGACAGCGATCGACGGCGTGGGGGCAGCGGGGATGGAACGCGCACCCGGGCGGCAGGTCCCGCAGCAGCGGAGGGAGTCCCGGGATGCCCCGGAACGTCCCCTTGTGCTCGCAGCGACGGCAGGCTGGCGATGAGCATCTGGGTGTACGGGTGGAGCGGCTTCGTGAAGATGTCCCGGACCGGAGAGACCTCGACCAGTTTCCCGGCGTACATGACCCCGAGCCGGTCCACGAACTGCGCCACCAGCCCCATGTCGTGCCCCACCAGGATCACCGAGGCTTCCAGGTCTCTTCTGCACCCGTGCCAGCGTCTCCATCACCTGTTTCTGCACCACCACGTCCAGGGCGCTGGTGGGCTCGTCGGCGATGATCACCTTGGGGCGCAGGCTGATGGCGATGGCGATGCAGGCCCGCTGCTTCATGCCGCCGCTCAGTTCGTGGGGAAACATGTCGGCGACCTCCGGCCTGCAGTCCGACCGACTGGAGGAGGTCGCGGACCCGCTCCTCCACCTGCCGCTTGGACAGCCGGACTCCGTGATCTCGTCAGCGCGTCGGCGATCTGCTCCTTGAATCCGCATCACCGGGTTCAGCGAGTTCATCGACCCCTGCGGGATCATGGCGATCCGGGCCAGCCGGACCTGCCGCATCTCCTCCTCGGAGAGGGTCATCAGGTTGAGGCCGTCCAGCCAGACCTCTCCCCGCTTCGATCCGGCCCGGGGGCTTGATCATGCGGAGGATGGCGAGGGCCATCGTGGACTTGCCCGACCCGGATTCCCCGACGAGGCCCAGCCGCTCCTCCGCCCGGAGGCTGAAGCTGATGTTGTCGGCGGCCTTCACCGCCCCGAGGGGGGTGTGGTAGTGGACCACCAGTCCCTGGACCCGGAGGACGTCCGCCTTCATACCGCCCTCCGGAGCCGGGGGTTCGCGATCTCGTCCAAGCCCACGGTGAGGAAGAACAGACCGAGAAACACGACGAGGATGATGACGATGGGCGCCGTCCACCACCACCACCAGCCATTGATGAGCGCCGCATTATAGTTGACCCAGTACAGGGTCATGCCCAAGGTGGGGGACTCGATGGGCCCGAGGCCCAGGACCTCCAGGCCGATGGAGGCCAGGATGGCATTGGACACCGCATTCACCAGCGTCGCCCCGAGGTACGGCAGCAGATTGGGCATCAGCTCCTTGACGATGATCTCCGGCCCGCTCATGCCCGACAGGCGCGCCACTTCGACGTAGCTGCGCTCCCGGAGCGTCAGCACCTGGGCGCGGATGGTGCGCGTCGGATTCAGCCACGCGAGGGAGGCCACGATCACCGCCATCTGATTGACGGTCAGACCCTCCTTGATCGACACGGCAATGATGATCAGCACCAGGAGTCCCGGCACGGTGAGTCCGATGTCGGCGATGCCGCGAATGACCGTGTCGACCGCCCCCCGGTAGTACGCAGAGACGAAGGCCAGGATGGACCCGATGCCGACCCCCAGAAAGCCCGCGATGAACCCGATCCGGAGCGTGAGCGGCGTCCCCGCGACCATCGTCGCCAACAGGTCCCTGCCCTTGCCGATCCGTGCCGAATGGGTACTCCAGCGAGGGCGGTTGGAGGGCGGGCGCCGACAGGGGTCGGGCCTTGCTGGTGTCCACGAACACGTGGCCGAGGCCCACGAACAAGACCAGCGCCAACAGGAGGACGATGCCCACGACCAGCGAAAGGTTGCGCCGCCCATACCGCACGGACGCCGCAAGGCGTCCTGGTCGGGCAACCCGTGGCGCGATCCGAGGCGGTGCAGAGGCGTGGTCCATGGGCGTCCTATGTCCTCTTGTAGGTGATGCGGGGGTCGAGCAGCGGATAGATCAGATCCAGCAACAACGTCGCCAGCCCCAACGCCACGATGACCATGAAGACGATCCCCTGGATGAGGAAGTGATCGTTCTCGCGGATTGCGAGGAAGAGGACCGTCCCGATGCCGGGATAGCCGAAGATCACTTCGACCAAGACCGCCCCCGAGAGGATTTGCCCCAAGGCCAGCGCCAGGGCCGTCGTCTGCGGGAGAATCGCGTTCCGGACGCAGTACCGCAGGAAGATGGTGAGGCTCTTGAGTCCCTTGGCCTCGGCGAAGATGACGTAATCCTCGCCCTGGGTGGTGACCATCATCCCGCGCATCCCGAGCGCCCACCCCCCGGTCGCCACGCACACGATCGACAGGGCAGGCAGGATCGCGTGCGCGAGCACATCGGTCACGAACTCCACCGTCAAGCCCGGAAAGGCGCCGGCGCTGTAACCGCCGAACATCGGGAAGAGCCTGACCCGGAACGCCAACGCGTACATCAGGAGCAGCCCAAAAAGAAAGAACGGAATGGCGTGGAGCGCCCAGAGCGGCGGCATGAGCCAATGCATCCATCGGGGCGCCCTCGGCCACGCCAGGAGGGCGCCCAGGATCGTCCCGATGGTGAAGGAGAGGAGCGTCGTCATGCCCAGCAGACCGACGGTCCAGGGAATCGCCTCGACGATCATCTCGTTGACCGTTCGGGGGTAGTTGGCGATGGAGTAGTTGAAATCCAACCGGCTGACATCGGAGAGGTACGTCAGGTACTGGCGCCACAGCGGCCTGTTCAGGCCAAACCGCTGCTCGTACTCCTTCACCATGGCCTCGATGCCCGTCTGGACGTACCCGCCGAGTTGCGCCTGGGGCAGCAATTTCTGCCGGACGGGATCCATCCCGGACAATCGGGGAAGAAAGAAATTGAGGGTCGCCGCCAGCCACACGATCAGCAGGAACACGCCGAATCGCTTCGCCACGTAGTCCAGCGTGCACTGCTTCTCCTTTGCCGGGGGGCGGGCCGGCTGGCCCGCCCCGCAGTGGCTGTCTCAGCCGATGTCTCGCTCAGACTGCATCTACTGGGTCGGCTGCAGGTTCCAGAGCACCATGGCATACGTCAAGTGCCAGAAGGCGCCGTTGACGTACGGGTTCTGCTCCGTGGGCCAATTCGTCCAGTACGTGGTGTTCATCGGGACGCGGTGAATGTTATGCACCAGCGGAATGTCCGGCAATTCGGGAATCCAGATCTCCATGGCCTTGCGCCAGAGTTCCATCAGCTTGGCCTTGTTGTTCATGTCGGTGACGTACACCTCGTCGACGATCTTGTTGTAGGCGTCGTTCTTCCACCGGGCGAAGTTGACCAGGTGGCCGCCCGGGACCGCCACGCTCACGCTCTGGTAGAGCCGGAGGGTGTGGTACGGATCGTTCACGCTCCCGCCGTGGCCGTAGATGGATCCGGTGTACTGGCCCTTCTGGAACCGGTCGTCGAAATCCGGCGGCAGGCTCATGCTGGCGTCGATCCCCTGACGCCGCAACAGTTCGGTCAGGACCGGCCCGATCGCGGGACCGGTACCGCCAAACCCGATGATGTCGAGCTTGATGCGATTGCCCTGTGCGTCGACCCAGAAGCCCGTGCCGTCTTTCTTCCAGCCCTTGCGAGAGAGGATCTCCTCGCCCTTCTTGGGGTTGAACTCCAAGGTGTTGTGCTTCGCCAGCAGGTCCTTCACCGAGTCGATGTACGGGCGCAGCGCCGGGTACTCCGGCAGCGGGAGCGGTGACGGGATCGAGGCGCCGAGATACCCCACGTCGACGATCTGCTTCCGGTCGATGAAGTAGCTGATCGCCCAGCGAACGTCTTTGTCGTTGAACGGCGGCCGCTCGTTGTTGACGTACAGGGACAGCGGCCACCAGTCCATGTAGCCGTAGGGCGGCTTCTGACCGGAGTGCGTGGTGATCTTGGGATTCTGCCGGAACATCGTCGGGAAGGTCGCCGGCTGCATGGACATGCCATAGTCGATCTGGTTCGTGATCAGGCCTTGGGCCGATTGCTGCTCGCCGGCGTTCGGGAGCCAGATGTTCCGCTCGACCTTGGGCATCGGGGCGAGGCCGGCCTTGGCGGCCCACCACTCGTCCCGGCGATCGATGATCTTCTGCTCCGGGGAGCTGAAGACCACCTTCCAGGGGCTGGTGGTGACCGGCCAGCCCTTGGCCACATCGAAGTGCTTGAACGTCGTCCAGTCCTGGCCCTGGAAGATGTGCTTGGGGACGATGTAGACGCCGATGTCGTACTTGTAGGTCATGAAGTAGAAGAAGCGGGGCGAGGGAATCTTGAACTTGACCACCACCGTGTTGGGGTCGGTGGCCCGCGCCTCCTGCATGAACTGCTGCACGTCGACGCCCCAGCGGACCTTCGGACCCAGGTCGCGGAGGCTGGTGAGGGTGTAGGCCACATCCTCCGCACTGAACGGCGTGCCGTCGCTCCACTTGATGCCGGAGCGGGTCTTGATGGTGAGCTCCTTGAAGTCGGGGCTGTACTTGTAGCTCTCCGCCAGCCAGAGGTACTCCTTGTCGCCGAACGCGCTGTAGTAGGCCAGCGGCTCGTACAGGATGCCCGGCCCGTTCTGGTGATTGGAGCCGAGGGAGTACGGGTTCCAGAGGTCGAAGTCCACCCAGCGGCCCTCGCGGCTGCCAATCCACGTCAGGATCAGTGTCCGGTTCCGCGGGACGGCCTTGGGCCGGGGCGCTTGCGCCGCGGCGAGACCGGGCAGGCCGGGCAAGAAGGATGTGGCCCCGGCCACCACCACGCCGGCCTTCATGAACTCCCGTCTGCTGAAGTGTGTGGTCTTGTTGCGCTCGGGCATGACGTCTTCTCCTTTCTAGGTGATGGGAATCTGTTGTCCGAACACCTGTCAGGAACCCGTCGTTTTGGACCCCCAAGGGTCCTCGGGTGACCACCCCATCCATACGCGGGGCATCACGTCGAGGTCCTCACGCACACCATGAGGACACGGTGACCTCGCTTCATAGACCGACACGGGACGTACCTGCAGCAGGGAATCCCTTGCGCTCCCGCTTTCCCTTCCGCGCTGTCCCCACGTCAGCCGATATTGGACTCCACCCTCCTCCCCCGCGCCGCTCCTCCTTTCCTTTTGGGCCTGCGCGCCAGGCTGTTGCGCCCGTCGGCGCGCGAACGATGTGCCGATCGGCGCACCGACCGCACTCGTCGCTCGCCTAGAATCGCTCTCCCTTCAACGGCACCACAAAAGTCTCCAGAACCGAGATCAGATTCTCCTCGGTCCGGACCAGGTGGGAGTGCATGGCCTGATGCGCCAGGTCAGGATTCCGGGATTTGATCGCGTCGACGACGATCCGGTGCTCCTTGGTTGACTCCTCGAGGCGCCCCGGACGTCTCAGCGCAATGTGACGCACGCGCCCGATGAGGGACTCCATCTGCAGGAGCAGTTTCCACACCCACCGATTTCCGCACATCCGAAAGATCTGACGGTGCATGTCTTGATCGGCGGCAATCCACCCATCGAGATCGCCCGAGGCAGCACACGCCTCCATCCGGGCGACGAAGGCCTCCAACCGTTCCAGGTCGCTCTCGCTCCCCCCGGTGGCAGCGAGCTGGGCGGCAAGACTCTGGAGTGCCCGATTCGCCTCTTCGAGACTCCGAATATCCTCGACCGACAACGTCGCGACGGCCAAACCGTCCGATCCGGCTTCCGCCAGCCCCTCATTGACCAAGCGCTGGAGGGCTTCCCGTACAGGCGTCCGGCTCATCTTGAACCGTCTGGCTAACACGGTTTCGTAAAGCCGGTCTCGCGGCTGAAGTTCCCCAGATAAGATGGCTGCCTTCAGCGCCGCATAGGCTTCTCCGGTCAATCGGCTCCGATCCGTGGAATCTGAAGCAGGACGTCTATTGCTCTGCAGCACCGTCAGCCCTCTGGAAAAAAGGTTCGAACGTCGACGCGTGTGTATACGCGTTGGTATACTGATTAGCAGCTACACATAGAAGCTGTCAATAACAACTTCAGAGGCATGTGGTGCAACCGACCATCGCCATCAAGAGTCGAGCGCGCTGGCCTTTGGGTTCTGGCGTGAGCAAATGTCTCAATGGCAACCGGATTCTTAGCTCGTCTGGGCACGATCGGAGTCAATCCCGTTCGTGGTTGAACTTCCGAAGCGGACCCCCAGAGGGTCTTACGCCGCCTGAACAGCCAAGACGACGCCCTCCTGTTCGAGCCCCCGCACCAAGGCGGCCCGGAGCAGGGGCAACGCCAGGAAGCCCTTGGGCCGGCGCAGGCGGGGTTCGGTGACCAAGAGGTCGGCGGCCAACCACTGCTGCTTCTGGTCGGAGGTGCGCCAGCGGTCCACCTTGGCGACCCGCTGCGCCACGAGGCTATTCGGGGACTCCAAGCAGCGTGAAGTTGCTTCCGCACCAACGTCCCCTGGGCACTCCATCGGCTCCTCGATCACGACCACCGTCGTGGAGTGGGAGATCCTCCACGGCCGCACGCCCGGGGCGACTCGCCACGACTTCGCCACCATCGGCTCCTTGACCCTGATGCCCACCGTCCTCAGCGTGCCGGCCGACAGCCCCTGGAAGAGCGTCGCCGATGCGGAATCCGAGGACAACATCAAGATCCTGAGGCAGCTCCAGAAGGAAGGGGTCAAGCTGGGGCAGTGAGTCTCGGCCGAACACAGGGATCCCCGTCGGGCTCGTCTCCGTAAACGAAAACCCTCTGGTCACAGGGATCAGAGGGTTTTCGTTTACCGTGCCGGCACGCTTAACGCGCGACTGACAAGGGCAATCCTCGGCCCCCCGGGGATTTCCAGGGGTTCCCGAAGGGTCCTTTCTCGACCAGGTCGCTCAAAACGGTCCAGATGTCCCGCGACTTCGCGGGACGGCGCGCGATGGGCGGGGTACCCGGCGCAGCTGGGTCCAGGCGTACACTGGGTACGCCGCAGCGACTGCCGGAGCAAGCGGGTACCCATCCGGAGGATGGGTACCCGCAGATGGGACGTTTTCAGCGGCCTGCTACTCCAATCGGTCCGAGAGCTTCAGTTCCGTTGCGAGCTTGTGCAACTGCGCCACGACGGCCGGGGCCAGCGGGACCCCGTTCTGCTGGCGCTCGCGCATCCGATAGTACTCCATCTCGCCCGGCAGCCAGATCCGGTCCACGTTCTCCATGCGCTTGGAGTCCCGGATCTCCCGGATCACCCGGTCCATCTCCTGCTTGAAGGTCTCGACGGGCTGGAAGTTGTCCACCCGCATCGCCAGGATCATGTGCCCGCTGTTGTTCCGGGCCCCGAAATCCTTGTTGAAGTCGACGACGTCCCGGCCGAAGGCACCGCCGTTGAGCACGCCGGCCAGCATGCCGATGACCACGTTCAGGCCGTACCCCTTGTAGCCCCCGATCGGCAGGAGGAACCCCTCCGAGGAGCGCTTGGGGTCGGTGAGGGGCTGTCCGTTCCGGTCGATCATCCAGCCGACCGGGATCGACTCCCCCTTCTGGGCCGCCAGTTTCACCTTGCCGTAGGAGGTCACCGTCGTCGCGATGTCCAGGACGACGGGTGGCTCCTTGCCGGCCGGAATGGCGAAGGAGATCGGATTCGTGCCCAGGATCAGCTCGACCCCGCCCCACGGCGCCATGTGGTTGCCGTTGGCCACGGTCATGTACATGCCGATCATGTCCTGGGCCAGCGGCATCGAGGAGTAGACGGCCCCGGCCCCGGCGTGATTGCCGTTGCGGGTCCCCACCCACGCCAGGCCGGACTCCGCGGCCTTCTTGATCGCCAACTGGGTCGCATAGGTCATCACCACGTGGCCCATGGCGTTGTCCCCGTCCACCAGGGCCGTCACCGCGTTCTCGCGGACGGTCCGCACCGTCGGACGCAGGTTGATCCCGTTGGCGCGAATCCGCTGGCCGTAGTGGGGAAGGCGGAAGATGCCGTGGGTGTCCACGCCGCGCAGATCCGCCTCCACCATGCGGGTCGCGCAGATCGCCGCATCCGGCTCTTCGAGGCCCAGCGCCGCCAATGCGCTGGTGATGAAGGCCTCCAATCGCTGTACCGGAAATGCGCGCGCGGTTCCTTCGGATGCCATGCGATATCTCCCTTCGTCCTTCGAGTCGTGAGTGAGAAATGCGATCCCGCAGTGCGGCGTCCGGCGCCGACCCTCGACGGCGCTACTTCACGTGCTCGGACGCGATGCTGTGCGTCTCCCCGGTGGCGATGAGGGTGCGGGTTGCGCCGGGAGAGGCGTAGGTCCAGAAGATCCGGAGCGGCTGCGCGTCGGAGGTGTTCTTGAACCGGTGCGGCACACCGGCGGGGACCCAGATCGTGTCGAACCTATCAACCGCGTGGTCCACCCCGTCCAGCTCCACCACGCCCTGCCCCTCAAGGACGATCACGCTCTCTTCGCAGTTGTGTGCGTGGAGCCCGATGGCCTTCCCCGGGGCGATGACGGTGATCCCATTGAGCATCTGCTGGGAGCCAACCCGGGGAGAGACGAGCGGGATCGTCTTGTTGCCGCCGCCCCGGTCGGTGGCGGGCAACGCGGCCGGACGTAGGATGGCAGGCTGTGCCGAGGGCTCGGGGCGGCCGGGTACCACGCCGGTATCCGATGGGACGCTCATGGCTGAATCCTTTCTCGCGGTCGTGCCGCGCAGGCCTTCGGAGGACGAGCGGAGCCGCGTCCGCTCCGACCGGGGAATCGCCGACCCGTCCCACACACCCGCCTCCCCGGCTCACGCTCCCTGTGAGGGATGGTCGGGAAGGCCGATGCGCTAAAGAAGGGCATGGGCGGATTGGCCGAGGTTGGTCTCTGGCGTCTCTTATCATAAACTCCGCTCCATGCGCAACATCGCTCCCGCCGCGTCTTCCCCTCATGCCCTGGCCGTCGGCTGCCGATCCTGTGATGGTGCACGACCGAGTGCGCGGCGTCCACGGGATTTTGGAGGCGAAAGAGAGGACACGTAATTGGGGGTGTTGCCAAGAAAGACAAGTTGGGGCTCCATGCCATCATGCCTGGCCGACATAGGCGAGGGCCGTGCGCACGTACACCTTCGCGGCGCGGACGAGCTCGGCGATTGGAACCGACTCCAGGTCCGCGTGCGCACCGGTACCGCCAGGGCCGTGGTACACTGCGGGCACGCCGCCCTCCTGGATGAAGATGGGGGCGTCCCCGACCATGCGGCTCCCGACCAGCGGCAACTCCCTACCCGCCACGGCGCGGTAGGCTTCGCGGAGGGCGACGACGATCGGCTCGGTCTCGGCCACCCGGAAGCCGTCCCGCACCCGGGTGAGCGCGAGCTCGACGCTGCATCCCGTCTCCGCCTCAACCCGCCGGACCATTTCCCGAAGTTCCGCCTCGACGTCCGCGAAGGCGGTATCGGGTCCGTACCGCCGCGTGCCCACGACGCGGCAGGCGTTGGTCCAGCGATTGAAGAAATCCCCGCCGTGCAGGATCCCGAGGAAGTACGACTCCGCCCCCACGTAGGGGATGGGGTTCCGCGCCAGCTCGGCGTGCCGGGCCTCCATCAGGTTCACCAGGCTGACGGCCCCCCGGATGGGATGCGGAGTCCCCGGCGGCGTGAGCAGCTCGTGACTCGCGTCGCCGGGGCGACGCACGGTGGCGTCGAAGATCGACAGGCCGAGCCCCACCACCGGCAAGACATCGGCGGAGATCTCGGTGATGATGACGGCGTCCCCCTTGATGCCTCGGCGCACGAGATCCGACAGATCCTCGCCATGCCCGTCCGGCGCCTCGTGCAGGCCGTGCGCGACCAGCAGGAGGTCGCCCTTGAGGCGAAGGCCGGATTCCGCGATGACCCGCGCCGCCTCCGCCATGGCGGCCAGTCCGCCCTTCATGTCCGCCGCGCCGCGCCCGTACAAGCGCCCATCAGCGACATACGGCGCGGGGTGGTCCACCGGCACGGTATCCAGGTGGCCGTTGAGCTCCAGCGTCCGCCCGCCGCTGCTGCCCCGCAGACGTGCCACCACGCTGGGCGCGTTCGGGAAGTCCCGGAGCACCTCCACCTCCAGGCCGATCTGCTCCAGGTGCCGCGCGTACGCCGCCGCGACCTCGCGCGTGTCCCCCGTGTAGGACCGGATGCGGGTGAGTTCCAGCGTCAACGCTTCCAGCCGGCCGGCGTCAACCTGGCCGAGAAGATCCGCCTTCATGACACATCCCTTGGGGTGAATCCGGGAACGTCCCGCGCCGTCACGACCGGGACTTGAGCAGCGCCTCCACGTCCGCGGGGCTTCCTCGCCAAGGCCCGGGCTGCTCCTGCTTGAGCGTCGTGACCGCGCCCGCCCAGCGGCAGGCCTCCTCCGGCGAGCCGCCCAGGCGCTTGGCTACGTAGGTGCCGAAGCAGGTATCGCCGCGCCCGGTCCGCCCGCTGAGGTTCCGCGGCGTGAAGGGCGCCTGGTAGATCCTTCCCTCCGAGTACACGGTCACGCCCGATGACTGGGTGAGGACGATCTCGCGCGGCCCACAGGCCGCGAGCGTTCGCGCCGCCTTGACGAGATCGGTCTCGCCCGTCAGCAGCTCGGCCTCGGCCCTGTCCACCTTGAGATAGGTGATGTGCGCGAGGCCCTCGTGCATGTCGGGCCAAGGCTTGAAGACCAGCTCGTTCCCCTCGCGGACTCGCACAAACCCCTGCACGTCCATTCCGACGGGGCCGCGCGCCGCGATCTGCTTGAGGAGCGCGAGATCCACCTCCCCCGCGACCAGGGGCACGATCAGATAGGCCTTGGCCGAGACGTTCGGAATATCCTGGGCCCGGAACGCCCCGGCGAACGCGAGCGGCCGGCAGATCCGCCGCTCCATGTCGGCCGAATTGTAAATGTTCTCGATCCCCGTGGTGGCCGGGGCCGGCGCGGCGAAGATCTCGACCCCCTCATCCCGCAGCTCATCCAGCAGCGGGAAATCCTCCGGGTGCAGCCGGGTCGCGACGGCGACGCGGGCGCCCAGCCGGCGCACCGCCACACCGCCGTAGAAGACCGCTCCCCCGGAGGCCGACTCGCCCTTTCCGTCCACCACCAGGCGGTCCTTGGCGAAATGCCCGATCATCAGGATGTCGAAATCCGTCTTTGCTGCCATCGTTCCATTGCCTCCTGCGGGATGCTGCGGGGCCCACCGCCCGGCGGCGATGCTGCTCGGGCGGGCGCCGTCTCAGCGGTGAAGTTCCTCCGTCGGCGTCGTGATCGCTCGGTAGGCATCCGGCCGTCGGTCTCGCGCCAGGAGGAACCGCCGGCGCGCCTGGATGACGGCTTCCCGGTCGATGTCGGCGCTGATGACCTGCTCGTCCGTCCCGCTGGCCTGCACCAGGATCTTGCCAAGCGGGTCGATGATCATGCTCTTGCCAGACATCGCCCAATCTCCCTCCTGCCCCACGTGATTGCACGCGGCCAGATACACGCCGTTCTCCAGCGCCCGGGTGGTGAGGAAGTTCTCCCACGGATCGGACACCGGCGTGGCATACGGCGCGACGATCAGCTCCGCGCCGTGGAGCATCAGACAGCGGCAGGATTCGGGGAACAGGTTGTCGTAGCAGATGGAAACGCCCACCGTCCAGTCGCCGACCGGGAACACCGGGAAGGACGAGCCGCCCCGAAAGTAAATCTTCTCCAGGCTCAGATACGCCGCCGGGTGGACCTTTCGGTACTTGCCGACGATCCGGCCCTCCGGGTTGATCAGCATCGCCGTGTCGTAGTAGAAGCCGGGGCGGGCAACCTCGAAGATCGTCGAGACGATGTGGATCCCGTGCTCTCGCGCCTTCGCCTTCATCCGGGTCTGGGTGTACCCATCCTCGGTCTCGGCGTAGTCCATGTAGCGATAATCGCGAAATTGGGGAAAGTACTCGACGTTGAAGAACTCCGGTAGGACAACGAGGTCGGGGCGTCGGCGGGCCGCCTCGTCGACGAAGGCGCAGGCCCGCTCCACGTTCTCGTCCCGGGACGCCGTCTTGCTGTGCATCTGGATCAGGTCGAGCCGCATATTGACGCTCCTCCGTGAGGCACGAACGACGCGCCGGCCGGATGTGGGCGGGACGGTTCTACCACCTTGGAAAGGGACGGTCAAGGAGCGACCAGACCGGCGCGGAGACGGATGGCGGAGCGGCATCTGGACAGACGCTCAGCCCAGATCGAACACCACCAGCTTCGCGGGCGCCTGCGTGAGGAGATCGAGCGTTGCCGCCTCGCTCACCGCCGCTCCGTCGCCGGTCCCAATCCGCTGGCGGTTCAGCGTGACCGCCCCCCGGCCACCGGGACCCGCGCATTCCCGCCGGAACGGAGCGCGAAGGGGAGTGCGTCCCCCTGTCGGAGTGTGGCGAGAGACAGCTTTCGTCGGATTGGGGTTAGTGATGTTTCATTTCAATGCGGGCAAGGAAGGCCTTCAGGCGCTCGTGGTTGGTCATGGAAAGAACGTCTCGCGGTGTCCCCTCAACTTGAATCCGTCCGCCGTCCATGAAGAGGATTCGCGTCGCTACGTCCCGCGCGAACGTCATTTCGTGGGTCACGACGATCATGGTCATCCCATCCCGAGCGAGCTCCTGGACGACGCTCAGCACCTCGCCTACCAGCTCGGGATCAAGGGCCGAGGTGATTTCGTCCAGCAGCAGCACCTTGGGCCCCATGGCCACGGCGCGGGCGATGCCGACCCGTTGCTGCTGGCCGCCGGAAAGCTGGCCAGGGAGACTCTCGAATTTGTCGCCCAGGCCGACGCGAGCCAGCCACTGCTCGGCAATCTGCTTCGCCTCGGTAGCCGACCGCCCGCGCACCTTTCGAAGGCCAAGCATCACGTTTTCCCGGGCGGTCAGATGCGGGAAGAGATTGAACAGCTGAAAGACCATCCCGATGTCGGCTCGGATGCGCGCCAGCTCCCGGTCGTGCCGATGTTTCCGGACACCCCCGCCGCCGTTCCGGAAGCCGACCTCCACCCCATCCACCCGGATCGAGCCCTCGTCGTAGGTCTCCAGGAGATTGATGCACCGGAGCAGAGTCGTCTTGCCGCTCCCCGACGGGCCGATCACCACGACCACCTCACCTTTGTGGACGTCGAGGTCTACTCCGTCCAGCACACGGTTGGCGCCAAACGATTTCTTCAGCCCGTGAATCTGTACCACCAGCTCCAAGGCAGGCACGGCTACTCCCGGATGTAGGCGAAGCGCGACTCCAGCCGACGGCTCGCCGAGGAAAGGCTGTAGTTTATGACGAAATACATGAGGGCGCCCAGAACATAGAGCGGCATCGGCATATAGGTCCGGCCGATGACCTGCTGGATGGCCAGCATCAGATCCACAATCCCGACGAGTGAAACTAAGGCGCTCCCCTTTACGGTGTCCACCACGGCATTGATCCAGGGCGGCAGAAACCGCCGCACGGCCTGGGGGGCAATCACGTAGATCAGCCGCTGGCTGAAGCGCAGGCCAATCGTCTTGGCGGCCTCGTTCTGTCCCCGCGGGATCGATTGCAGCGCACCCCGCACGACCTCGATGATGTGGGCCGTCTCGAATGCCGACAGGGCCACCACGACCGACACGAAATTCGTGAGGTTGATGCTGAACAAAGGCAGGGCATAGTAAATGAAGAAGATCAGCACGAGCAGCGGAATCCCGCGGAAAAAATCACTGTAGATCCGAATCGGCCAATACAGCCACCGGGGCCCGTACACGATCCCAACGCCCAGGAGGATCCCGCCGACCAGCGAGAACACGACCACCAAAGCGGAGACCTGGAGGGTGATGAGGAGGCCATGCCAGAGGAACGGAAGGCTCTGAATCGCAAAGAGCATCAGTGCACCGCGAAGCGGCGCTCGAGCCGCTGGAGCAGAAAGAGCAGACCGTAGCCGGTGACGAGGTACATGGGCGCAGTCACCGCCCACACCTCGATCACGCGAAACGAGTTGGTATTGATCCACTGGGCCCCGTAGGTCAGCTCGGGGACCGCAATGACCGATGCCAGCGACGTGTCCTTGAACAGCGAAACAAAGGCGTTGCTGAGCGAAGGCAGCACGATGCGGAACATGGTCGGAAGACGGACCCAGATCAGCCGCTGCCAGCCCGTGAGGCCGATCGCCTTTCCGGCGTCGATCAGGCCCCGGGGGACGGCCGCCAGGCCGGCCCGAAACACCTCGACCATGGTCGCCCCGGCGTACACCGACAGGGTGATGACGAAACTCGTGGTCGCGTCGTAAGCGAATCCCTCGATGCTCGGCACGCCGTAGAAGACAAGGTAAACGAGAAGGAGGAGCGGGACGTTCCGGATAAATTCGACATACCCGGCCACGGCGCTGCGAATGGCGCGTCCGCCGCCGGTATAGGCCAGGGCTAGGCTGAGCCCGATCGCGATCCCGATGAAAATCGAGATCACGGCGAGTTCCAGGCTCAGCACCAGCCCCCAGGCCAGCCTGTCGAAGTGCTTCCAGATGAACCCAAAATCGAGGTGGTATCTCACCGAGAGCAGTCCGCGGTATCCGGAGTCCTCCGGGTCCTAAATGGGCGGGAAGCCCGGCTTTCGGACGGGCGGCTTCTGCCCGAAATAGTCCTCGAGCCCCTTGTCGTAGAGATCCCCCTCGGTCGCGAACATCGCCACGGCGAACGCGGTGTTGACCCATGTCAGCCAGTCGGGGTCGCCTTGGCGCATGGCCGCGCTATAGATCTGCGGCCAGTAGCTGAACCCCGCGTCGAGATACGCTTTCGGATTCCGCTTGACCAGCCAGCGCACCGTGGAGAGGTCGATCGCCGCGGTATCGGAGCGGCCGGAGTCCAGCGCCTGGATGGCGTTCGCCTCGGTGTCGAGTTGCATGACCTGCGCCTGGGGCAGGGCCGCTCGAACCATCTTTTCCGCAAACACGTTCTGGAGGACCGAGGCGCGGCAGGCTTTCCCGGCGTCCACGAGCTGCTTGAAGGTCTTCAGCTTCCCCTTGGTCGAGGTCAGGAGCGCGACACCTTCCAGGTAATACGGCCGCGAGAACGCCACCAGTTGCGCTCGCTGCGCGGTCACCGTCATAAACTGGATGACGATGTCCACCTTCCCCGTGGTGATATTCGGGATGCGCGCCGCCGGCTCCTGCTTGACGAACTCCACCTTGGTGGGATCGTCGAACAGTCCCTGCGCGAGAATGCGCGCCATGGTGATGTCCATCCCGACGAGCTGCCCTTTCTCATCTTCGAAGTGCCAGGGGGCATTCGTGCTCCCGGTTCCGACGATCAGTTTCTTGCGATCCAGCACGGTGCGAAGCAGGCTGGTGGGAGCGGCCTGGGCGTAGGCCTGGGCCGGCGAGAGGACGCTCGCCACGCCCGCGCCGAGGCCGGACAGGACGCCGGCGGCAGCCCCAAGTCCACCCAGCTTCAGAACGTCTCGACGATTTTGGGACTTGCTCATGACTCCCCTCCTTGCTGGTGGTTGCGGGCACGAGCCACCGTCCGTCGTAAGTCCGGAGATCGCCGCCCGTCGCGACACTCCGAGCCCGGAGTCGCCTTGAGGAGAATTGCCCGATTGAATCGGCGTGTCAAGGGGAAACCAGTCAAGACAAGACCGCCATGGTGAAGACAGAAAGCCGGCAGCCGGCCGACGCACTACGAACGCAGCTCCTTGATGGCGGCGGCGCCTCCGGCCATCATCAAGCCGAAATCGTAGTTGTACATCAAGAGGCGCATTCCCCGGTCCCGCCAGGTCTTCAGCATGTCGAGGTCACCCACGTGGGTGCCCGAGGGGAATCCACGCCGCCTCGCGGCGTCCACCACCCGCTGCGATGTACTCGGTCACCGTCGGGTGCACGACGTCCATCGTGCCCAGCGCCACGGACAGATCCGCCGGCCCCATCAGCGCCGCGTCCACGCCGGGCACCGCCAGGAGCGCGTCGATGTCCTCAACGGCCTCGCGGGTCTCGACCTGAACGATCACCATGGTCTCGGCGTTGGCGCGCGCGCCGTACTCGCCGATGGTCATCCCGCGGTAGTCGGTGTTGGTCCGCGCATTCATCATCCCCCGCTCGCCCATGGGCGGGTACTTCGCGGCCGCCACGATCTGCTCCACCTGGGCGCGCGTCTTGACGCGAGGCACCATCACGCCCAGGGCGCCCGCATCCAGCGTCCGCGCGATGAAAGGATACGAGAAGTCCGGCACCCGGACGATGGGCGTAATCCCCTCCAGTCGCGCCATCTGCATCATGTCGGAGACCGTCTCGAGGCTGTACGAGCCGTGCTCGGTGTCCAGGATGAAGTAGTCGAAGCCTGCGACGGCCAGCGCCCGCGCGATGGCGGGCGTGCGGGTGTCGCAGATCATCGTGCCGATCGCGGTGCCGCCGGATTGCAGCAGCCGCTTGAGCTTGTTCTCGATCATGGGCGTTTCCCTTTCCGTGTGTGGCGTCGCAGGTGCGCCTCGGCGACCGTACGTTTCGCATACAGCGACCACGAGCCCGGCGCCGGGCCGCGGGATTACCGGAGTCCTGACCGCACCGCGCGCATTATAGACAGGCGGCGTCGGGCGACCAAGGTCCTCCCCGGCATTGGTCACAAAACCAGAACAGTGCCGGCGCCAGTTGCAGAGACCACCACTAACAGCCCGTTGATTTATCCATGCAATCATTAACGTCCGGTTATCGATCGAACAATAACAACTGGTTACAGCCCTCGCCATCGGAAGTCGTGTCTGGCATCAGCGCGAGGGCTTGATAAATGGGCACCTTCTCGAACAGCGTCACGCTCAGGACCTGGAGAATTGTGTAGAGACTCTGCGAGAGCCCCAGGCGCTTCTTGACGATGGCCACCAGCACGTAGACGCTGATGGCGACCCAGACTTGGGTCTTCACGGCGTTGGCGGACGTGCCGTAGAAGGCCTTGATGCGCAGGTGCTGCTTGATCCACTTGAAGAAGAGCTCCACCTGCCACCGGGCCTTGTACAGCTGCGCGATGGTCAGCGCCGGCAGCGTGAAGTTGTTGGTGAGGAACACGAGGCGCTTGCCGGTCTCGGGATCGGTGTAGCGGATCCGCCGGAGAGGCAGCGGGTAGAGCGTGGCGGTCTTCGGCCCCGTCAGCACGATGGTCTGATCGCACCGCAGTCCCGTGGTCTTGTCGACCGGATGGGAGTACCGGCGGGCATACTGCAGGTTGGCCTTGGCCCGCGTGACGAAGAAGGCCCCCAGCCTGCTGGAACCGGAAGAGCCGGCCGAAATCGAGGTAGCCGCGGTCCAGGACGTAGAAGGCCCCCGGGAGCGAGGACCAGCACATCGAGGGCCTTGACGTCGTGGAGCTTGCCGTCGGAGATGTAGACGACCTCCGGGATGTTCCCGCGCAGATCGAGCAGCGTGTGGAGCTTGATGGCGCCCTTGGTCTGGCGGAAGCGGGCCCACGGGAAGAGCGCCAGGCAGAGATCGATCGTCGTGGAGTCGAAGGCGTAGACCGTCGCGGCGAGGTCCACCCCGAAGGGCTCGGTGGCATAGAGCGGCTTGGCGATCGCGATCAGGACCTGGGCGAAGTCGGCGTAGATGCGCCAGTCGCGCGTCTCGTTGGCATCGGCCAAGGTGCTGCGCGCCACGCGCCCCCGGATGCCCATGTGGTAGAGCTTCGGCTGCATCGCCCGCAGACAGGTCTCGATGTCGCGCAGGCTCTCGCGGTACGTCAGTTGGGCGAAGGCCAGGCAGAGGAACTGATCGAGACACGAGAAGCCGCGCACCTTGTAGTCGCCCTGGTAGCGGGCGACACAGCGCCGGAACTCGGACAGCGGCAGGAAGTCCATCAGTTGCGCAAAGATCGTTCGCCCGGTATGCACGGGTCACTCCTGTCGGTGAGAGGAGGGGCCCAGTGTACCCGGAAATTGAAATCGATCTTGCGCATAACGAGGCCTAACCTACGATGGGTTCAGTAGTTACGACAATGGTCTGACGCAACAACCGGACAGTAGTGGTGCTGACATTCTTCTTGTTTCATTATCCCGGGCGCGAGAAGAATCGTCAGTCTGCTCGCGCCACCAGGTCTCCCTGGCCTAATTCGTTCAAGTAGTTATCCTGGGCATTGCTCCGGGGGTTCGTCGGCCCCGCCATTCGGCGCGCTCCCGGGAACCCTCTCGTCGGGCGAGGCCAACCTTCGTGGCCTCGCCCGACGTGGTGGGTATCCGGCCGTTTCAGGGGCCGCATCATGGCGGTCGTTTCTGTCTAGGCCACATCACTACACTACGCTTACCGGATGTATTCCAATAAGTTATCGACGTTATTGGCGACGATAATGCAAGTAACTCATCTCTATCGTAACGCGCCTTTCGTGCTAGGCGTCCGCCGTCTAGACCTCCACACCCTCCCGAATTGACCGCAGCGGCGCTATCCGAATCTTAGTCGTCCCCCTGTTCGAGAGAGGCGCTGAGGGCGGACTGCCCCGCCCTGAAGTCGGTCGCCGTTTGGCTCGGGCGGCGGCGGAAACTGGCAGGGTGCTGCCGGGCCTCCATCCATTAGTCGCTCCTACTGACCGAGTCGAATACCGTCTCCTGCTGCTGTGTGTACAGCATGTTACGTGGTCTCGCTCGATCCCTCCTTGCGACGATATGGCGCTCGATGCTATCCTATCGTCATGACGCCCACGGCGACGGAGCAACTGGCAATCCACAAGGGGCAGGCGCTGGCGCTCTGCTGGCTGCTGCGGCAGCCAGTCGGGTCGGGCGGGGATCTCCTGGCGGGGCTCACGCGGACGCTGGCCTTCAGCCGGCCCCTGAGCGGCACCGAATGGGCCGGGGTGCCACCCGTGGACCGGGAGCGGGCGGCGCGGGCGTTTCACCAGCGGGTGCTGCGCCTCTTTCGCAAGGGCCTCGCGATCCGCTGCCCGATCGTCGCGAAGGTGTCGCCCACCGCGCGAGGGCTGACGGTCGCACGATACCGCGAGGCAGCGGCGCAGGATCAGGGCCTGCTGCAACTGGTGGAGGCCCACGGGCACCGCCTGCGCCGCTGTCGGCACTGCGGGGCGTGGTTTTGGCGGGAGCGCAAGCGCGAGTATTGCGGACCCTGCTTCCAGTCGGGCACCGCGCGCAGCAAAGTCCACCGGACGAAGGCAAAGGCCGCGCAGGGCAGCAGGCTTGCGTAACACGGTCAACGTCGGGTTGTTGCGCCGCGAGGCATCCCGCGACCCCCGACCGTTGATCGCGCGCTCGAGTTGCATCGCTGCGCTTCGGGTGGTGCAGCCGCGCGACCGGATAAGCCACACCAGCGGCGTGACCGGTTCGAACGCCTGTACAAACGGCCCGCAGGCGATATGTCCCTGCGGGCCGTTTGTTGGTACTGGCTCCCCGGGCAAGACTCGAACTTGCAACCTAGCGGTTAACAGCCGCTCGCTCCACCATTGAGCTACCGGGGAATGTGTACGCTTTTCTCGTGCGCTCTAGCGGTTAATCCGCCGCAGACGGACTCTCTCCACCGTTGAGCTACCGCGGAATATTCCCTGAGGGGACGCATTATAGCAACAGGGCGCGCGCGCTGCAAGTCGGATACACGGGCAAGCGTCACCCGTGGAATCAGCCCCCCATCTTCTTCTTGAGGTCGGTCAGGACCAGCTTCGCGGACGCCTTCAGGGTCTCGAAAACGCCGACGCCTCGAGTCGCGCAGGCCTCGAGCCAGGGCGCGTTGTGCTCGTTCAGCGCCGCCTGCATCTCGTCCACCGCGACGACGTTGGGCAGATCCCGCTTGTTGTACTGGATGACATGGGGAAGGGCTTTGAGCGTCTGGCCCTGCTCGTTGAGGTTCCCCTCCAGATTCTCCCAGCTCTCGAGATTCGATTCCATCCGTTCGATCTGGGAGTCCGCCACGAACACCACGCCGTCCGCCCCCTTGAGGATGAGCTTGCGGCTGGCGTCGTAGAACACCTGTCCCGGAACCGTGTACAGATGAAACCGGGTCTTGAATCCACGGATGGTGCCGAGGTCCAACGGCAGGAAGTCGAAGAACAGCGTCCGCTCCGCCTCGGTCGACAGCGAGATCAGCTTGCCCTTGGCGGCCGGTTCGATGCGGGCATAGATCTGCTGGAGGTTGGTGGTCTTCCCGCACAGGCCGGGCCCGTAGTACACCAGCTTGCAGTTGATCTCCCGGGCTGCGTAATTGATGAAGGACACGGGGTCGCCTCAGATCGACAGCAGGTTCTCGATATCCTCGTCGGTGATCTGCGCGAGCTGGGCCTGCAGCTCCGTCGGCCCGGCGTCGGCGCGCGCGGGAGATTGCTCGGCCATCGCCGCGAATGCCCTACCGATCTCGTCGCTCGCCCACTTCACCCGGAAGCGCACCAGCCCGACGGAGGAGGTCCGGTCGAAGTGCACCACCAGGATGAGGCCGTCCCTCACGATGGCGATGTAGAGGTGCGAGCGGTCGCCCTCGAGGACGAGCCCGGTGAAGCCACGCTCTCCGATGAGTTGCGCCATGCCCCCCGTGGCGGCCATGCCCCCGGCCGCCAGCGAGGCGAGCGACGTGGTGTCGAGGTCGGCCGCCCGACCCGACCCGGCGATCAGACGACCATTCCGATCGATCAGAAACGCGGCGCGCGCCTTCGCCTCCTGGCACAATCGTTCGAGCAGGGCGGCCAGGCGCTGCTCCTCCTCCGCGAACAGGATCAGGTCCCCTGTGGGCGTCTCCACGGCACCGACCCCCTATCCGATTTCCCGGCGCCCCTCGAGGGCGCGGGCTAGCGTGGCCTCGTCCGCATACTCCAGGTCTCCCCCCATGGGTAGGCCTCGAGCGATACGCGTCACCTTCACCGGGAACGGCTTGAGGACCCGGAGGAGGTACAGCGCCGTGGCCTCTCCTTCCACGTTGGGGTTGGTCGCCAGAATGACCTCACGCACCTCGTTTGACTCCAGCCGCGCTTGCAGTTCTTTGACCCGGATCTGCTCCGGTCCGCGGCCGTCCAGGGGGGACAACGAGCCGCCGAGCACGTGGTACCGCCCCCGGAACTCCCGCGTCTTCTCGATCGCCATGAGGTCGTTGATCTCTTCCACGACGCACAGGAGGCTGCCGTCTCGCCGCGCATCCAGGCAGACACCGCACAGATCCGCCTCGCACAGATTGAAGCAGCGCTGGCACAGGCGCGTCCGGTCTTTGAGCCCCACCAGGGCCTCCGCCAGCGCGGCGGCGTCCTCCCGCGGCGCCTTCAGCACATGGAAGGCGAGGCGCTGTGCGGTTTTGGGCCCGACGCCCGGCAGTCGGACGAGGTGGTCGATCAGGGCCGCCAGCGCGGCCGGCATAGCCGACATGGAATCCCCGTTTCCTTAGAGCAGCCCCGGCAGGCTGAGGCCGCCGGTGAGCCGCGACACGTCCTGGGCCAAGAGCTCCCGCGCCTTTCGGAGGGCGTCATTCACCGCGGCGGTGACAAGGTCCTGGAGCATCTCCACATCGTCCCCCCGCACCGCTTCCGGGTCGATCGTAACCGAGAGCAACTCGCCTTTCCCGTTGGCCACGACGGTCACCATCCCGCCGCCGGCGCTTCCCTCCACGGTCTTGGTTGCCGCCTCGGCCTGGATGCGGTCCATCTCGGCCTTGAGGCGTTGGGCCTGCTTCATGAGATCGCCGAGCCCGGCCATCGTCAACTCCTTAGCTCGCCCCGTTGCGAAGGATGGTGCCACCAAACAGGCTCAAGGCCTCCTGGACCAGGGGGTGGTCCTGAGGTCTGGTCTCATGAGCCCCGGCGCTTGCGCCCGTGGTCACCGCGGATGATGTCGGCTCCGCGGCGGCGAACTCGTACTCCACGCGGAGCCGCGAGCCGAAGGCCGCCGACGCGGTCTCTCCGAGCAGCTTCCGCGCTTCGTGCTCCTCCAGCGTGTCGCGCACGAAGGCGTTGCCGTTGGGGACCCTGAGCACCAGTCGGTCCGCCTCCAAGCGGGCAGGTCGGACTTCTGCCAGGACGGAGGCCAACCGCTTCCGGCCCTTCAGGCGGGCCACCGTGGCGTCCCATCCCGATGCCATGTCGGCGGGCGGGGCGGTTGGTTCCTGTGCCGGCGGGTTCGGTCGGGGACGCGCCGGATCCGGATCGGCGGCCTGTGGGGCGGGGCGGGGGACACTCGGCGCGGGGTTTGGAGGAAGCGTGGTCGGTCGGTCGAACAAGGACAGCGCGGCCGGCTGAGGCGGCCCGCCCTGAGGGCCGCCGATCCGGCGTTCCAGTGTGGCGAGCTGATCCAGGATTCCCTGCACGCTGGCCACGCCCCGGATCTCCGTCAAGCGGATCACCGCCATCTCCAGAATCAGCCGCGGCTGGGTCGAGCGCCGCATCTCTGCCTCGGCTTGCTGGAGCGCGCGTAGCATGGCCTCCAGCTCCGAGAGGCTGGCGCGGTCGGCCTGGCGGCGGCCGATCGCCGGATCCACCCGGGCGCCCTCCAGCAGTGTTCCCGGCTCGGCGCAGACCTTGAGGATGGCCAGGTCCCTGAGGTGGGAGCCGAGCTCCACGGCGAACTGGCGCAGGTCCTGGCCGTGTCGGGCGAGCTCGTCCACCAGGCGGAGCGCCTTTGCCGGTTCCCGGCCCAGAATCGCCTCGGCCGCCTCGGCCAGGACCTCGGCCCGCACCAGGCCGAGGAGTTCGGCCACCGCGGCGGCCTCCAGTCGATTCCCGAGGCAGGCGATCGCTTGGTCGAGCAGGCTCTGGGCGTCTCGCAGGCTACCCGCCGCCGCCTGGGACAGGACCGTGATGGCGCCTTCGTCGGCCGCGACCCCCTCGGCCTTCACGATCTCCCGAAGGCGGCCGCCGATCTCGGCGACGCCCAACAGGCGGAAGTCGTGCCGCTGGCAGCGCGAGTGGATCGTGGCCGGGATCCGGTGGGGCTCGGTCGTGGCCAGGATGAAGATGACGCGGGGCGGCGGCTCCTCCAGCGTCTTCAAGAGCGCGTTGAAGGAGCTGGTGGACAGCATGTGCGCTTCGTCGATGATGTAGATCTTGTGGCGACCGCGCGTCGGGCGCGTACTGCACCGTTTCCAGCAGCTCGCGGGTCTTCTCGACCTGGGTATTGGAGGCCGCGTCCACCTCGATGCAGTCCATGGATCGGCCGGTCGCGATCTCCTCGCAGGGCGGGCAGATCCCGCAGGGCGTCGGCGTCGGTCCCGACGCGCAATTCAGGGCCTTGGCCACGATCCGCGCCGTGGTGGTCTTGCCGACGCCTCGCGGTCCCGGCGAACAGGAGGGCGTGGGCCATGCGGTCGGCCGCGATGGCGTTCTTCAGGGTCTCGGTGACATGGCGCTGGCCGACGATCATCTCGAAGGCCTTCGGCCGCCACCGTCGTGCAATTACCTCGTAGGACATCATGCTCCTGACGCCGCCGCCCGCCGCCGAAAGTGCGAGCGCCGGACGGCCCATGCAACTCCGATCGGGTGAACTCGCGGCACCGGCCGCTCGCTGTTTACCGTTGCTTCCTTCCGGACCTGGCGGGGTTCACAGGGCTACCATGCGCGAGACCCGATCATCAACGCCACACGAACCGTCCGGCGCCCACCTGTGCGGCGGCCTTCGCCGGCCGAAACCTGCCTTGTGCTGCCGCGACCGTCTCTCCTGGCTGTCCGCCCCGCCGGCGCTGGGCCGGCGAGGTGGCGGAGAGGCCGGGATTCGAACCCGGGGTGGAGTTACCCCCACACACGCTCTCCAGGCGTGCTCCTTCAACCACTCGGACACCTCTCCGCAGTCCAGCAGGAGAGTCATCGCGGAACACATCCGTCGGGCGAGCCCACCGACCCCGCTCGGGGACGCTCGAACTCGTGGCGGAGAGGGTGGGATTCGAACCCACGTGGGAGTTGCCCCCCAACCCGCTTTCGAGGCGGGCCCGTTACGACCACTTCGGTACCTCTCCGTCTCCGCCGAGGCGGAGCGCCTACCGCTTCGGCACTCCGTCAATCAGCGTGATTCTATACGTCGGATGGTCGAACGGCTGCATTTCCGGAAACTTGCTGAAGAGCCAGCCGTGGAAGATTTGCTTGCCGTTCTCCGTGATCGTCACCAGCGCCGCCGGATTGTTGGGCTCGTTGGACGCGGAGGTGATCTCGTTGTCCTTCACCTGCAGCGCCGGCAGAAACTCGCTGGCGCGAAGCGTGAGGCTGCTTCCGGGCACCGAGACATCGCTCCCCAGGTTCGCGGTCAGGGTTTGCGCCGGGCCGCCGGCCCCCTTGACCTCGACCTGGAGCTTCACCGCCTGCCACTTCCCCCGGATCGCGTCGGGCACCCGCACCGCGCGGCTTGTACTGCCCACTTGCGGATGCGGTCGTTCGGCCGCGGGGCCCGCACCGGTCCCCCCGATCGGCGGGTGATCCGGCGGGAGGCTTGCCGCGGCGTGCACCCGGGGGGCCGGGCGGCGGCGGCGCGCCCGGTCCAGCGACCGGAGCAGGCGGAACAAGAACCGCGAAGTACAGCGCCACGGCGGCGAGCGGGATCGCCACTGCCACGCCCAGCAGGATCAGCCGTCGCATCGCCGGCCCGTGTGTCGGTTTATCCACCGCATCCGTCGCCCGAAAAGCGATCGAAGGCGCAACCGGCACCCCGAGGTGGTCGCGCCTCCGCAACAAAGAACTAGCGGCCCGGTCTGCCGGGGATATGCCCCAGCGAATGGCGGAGAGGCCGGGATTCGAACCCGGGGGCCAGTTTTACCCGACCAACCGCTTAGCAGGCGGTTGCCTTCGGCCGCTCGGCCACCTCTCCGTTTCGTGGGCCACCCTGTCCAACCGCTGTATCGTCGCCGGCCGCGCGGGATCGGCCCGCCGACCGCCGTCCCGCGTCGTCCGTCCCCGTGCGTGTGGCGGAGGGGGTAGGATTCGAACCCACGGACCTTTCGGTCATCCCGTTTCAAGCGGGACGCCTTCGACCACTCGGCCACCCCTCCCCCGGGCCGGGCCTGCATCGATAGAGAACCCGGCCCAGAAAGGAAAGCAGAAATGTGGGGCTACGATTTCGCCGATGCGCTCAAGCCCGTCCAGGTACGGCCGCAGGGCCTCCGGGATTCGCACGCTGCCGTCGGCCTCCTGGTAGTTCTCCAGGATGGCGAGCAACGTGCGGCCCACGGCGACCCCCGATCCGTTCAGGGTGTGCGCGTACTCCACCGGGGCCTTGGGGGCGGGGCGGTAGCGGATGTTCGCCCGGCGCGCCTGAAACGCCTCGCAGTTGCTGATGGACGAGATCTCCCGATAGCCGCCCCCGCCGGTCTGGCCCGGGAGCCAGACCTCCAGGTCGTAGGTCTTGGCGGCGGAGAATCCCAGGTCGCCGGTGCACAGCACCACCACCCGATAGGGCAGTCCCAGGCGCTGCAGCACCGTCTCCGCGTCGCGAGTCATCTGCTCCAGCGCCTCGTACGACCGGGCCGGGCTCCGCGAACTTCACCAGCTCCACCTTGTTGAACTGGTGCTGGCGGATCAGGCCCCGCGTGTCCTTCCCGTACGACCCGGCCTCGCGGCGGAAGCAGGGCGTGTAGGCGACGTAGGAGAGCGGCAGCGCCCCGGGCGGCAGAATCTCCTCCCGGTGCAGGTTGGTGACCGGGACCTCGGCCGTCGGGATGAGGTACAGCGACTCGTCTTGCGTCTTGAACAGGTCCTCGGCGAACTTGGGAAGCTGGCCCGTGCCGGTCATGGCGGCGGCGTTCACCAGGAGCGGCGGGAAGATCTCGGTGTAGCCGTGCTCCTGGGTGTGCAGGTCCAGCATGAAGTTGATCAGCGCCCGCTCGAGGCGGGCGCCCGAGCCCCCGGTCAGCACGGTGAAGCGCGCCTGGGCCATCCGCGCGGCTCGCTCGAAATCCAGGATCCCCAGCGCCTCGCCGATCTCCCAGTGGGGCTTGGGCGGGAAGTCGAATCGCCGCGGTTCGCCCCAGCGCCGCACCTCGACGTTCCCGCCGCTGTCGGCCCCGACGGGAACCGACGCGTGCGGGAGATTCGGGACCGTCAGGAGGCATTGCTGGATCCGCTCCTCGTGTCGCCGCACCTCGTCGTCGAGCGCCCCGATCCGGTCGCCCACCTCGCGCATCTCGGCGATCAGCGGGCTCGGCGTCCTCGCCTGCCTTCTTCCGTCGCCCCACCTCCTCGGAGGCGGTGTTGCGGCGATGCTTGAGCTCGCTCCACCTCGGTCAGCACACGCCGGCGGCTCTCGTCCGCCGCCAGGAACTCGCCGAAGTCCGGCGCCAGGCCCCGGTCTCGCAGGCGCGCCTGCACGGTCTCCAGGTTCTCTCGCACCAGCTTGGCGTCCAGCATGCGTCCCGCGTCCTTTCCCTAGGCGTCGCCCGCCGGCTCCGTTCCGGTATCGGTCGACTCACCGTCGGCGTCATCCGCCACCAAGCTGGTGACGGCGGCCACGCGGTCGCTGGCCTCGAGTCCCTGGAGCCGTACCCCCTGGGTGGCCCGTCCGATGACGCTGATCTCCCGGACGTTGACGCGGTTCACCTTGCCCTCCTGGGAGATCATCATGACCTGATCCTGCTCCTGGACCTGGAGGGCGCCCACCACCGGGCCGTTCTTCTCGGTCACCCGCACGTTGATGATCCCCCTCCCGCCTCGCCCCTGCAGCCGGTACTCCTCGAGCGCGGTGCGCTTGCCGTACCCATGCTCGTTCACGGTGAGGACCGCGGTACCGGGCCGGACCACCTCGGCCGCCACGACCTCGTCTCCCGCCTCCAGGGCGACGCCGATCACGCCCCGGCCGGCTCGCCCGATGGGGCGCACCTCTTCCTCGCCAAACCGGATCGCCATGCCCTGCCTGGTGGCCAGGAAGATCTCGTCCTGTCCCCCCGTGAGGCGCACCGCGATCAGCTCGTCTCCCTCGTCCAGGGTGATCGCGA
Source organism: uncultured Methylomirabilota bacterium (assembly GCA_963695995.1). Classification (GTDB taxonomy): domain Bacteria; phylum Methylomirabilota; class Methylomirabilia; order Methylomirabilales; family 2-02-FULL-66-22; genus 2-02-FULL-66-22. The sequence continues at coordinate 84,560 of CAVOIV010000052.1, read as the reverse complement.
TGATGCCGCCGGCCCGCGGGTTGGAGTAGGCCTGCAACTCCGTCTTCTTCACCACCCCGCGGCGCGTCGCCATGAACAGGTGGCGCCCGATCTCGAACTGCCGGATGGGGATCATGGCGGTGACGATCTCGCCGGGCTGGACCTGGAGGAAGTTCACCAGGGCCTTGCCCTTGGCGGCGCGGCCGAGCTGCGGCGTCTCGTGGACCTTCAGCCAGTGGACGCGGCCCAGGTTGGTGAACAGGAGGATGTAGCTGTGCGTGGTGGCCACGAAGAGGTGCTCCACGTAATCCTCTTCCTTGGTCGCCATGCCCGTCGTGCCCTTGCCGCCGCGCCGCTGCGAGCGGTAGATCGCCAGCGGGCTTCGCTTGATATAGCCGCCGTGGCTGATGGTGACCACCATCTCCTCGTCGGCCAGCGTGTCTTCGTAAGAGATCTCGGCCGTCTCGTCCATGATCTGGGTCCGCCGGGCGTCCCCGTACTGCTCCTTCAGTGTGGTCAGCTCCTCCCGGATGATCTCGCGCACCAGCGCCTCGTTCCCGAGAATGGCCTGGAGCCGCGCGATGAGCCGGATGATCTCTTCGTACTCGTCCTGGATCTTCTGCCGCTCCAGTTGGGTCAGGCGCTGCAGGCGCAGATCCAGGACGGCCTGGGCCTGGATCTCGCTCATGCCGAACTCGCTCATCAGGCCGCCGCGCGCCTCGTCGACGGAGCGGGCGCGCCGGATGAGTTGAATGACGGCGTCCAGGTGGTCCAGGGCGATGCGATACCCCTCCAGGATATGGGCGCGCGCCTCCGCCTGGCGCAACTCGTACCGCGTCCGGCGGACGACGACAACCTTGCGGTGATCGATGAAGTGGCCGATGACCTGCTTCAGGTCGAGGACCCGGGGCTGGTTGTCCACCAGCGCCAGCATGATCACGCCGAAGGTGGACTGCATCGCCGTGTGCTTGTAGAGCGAGTTCAGGATGGGCACCGCGGGCTCGTCCTTCTTCAGCTCCAGCACGATCCGCATCCCTTCGCGGTCCGATTCGTCCCGCAGGTCCGAGACCCCTTCGATCTTCTTCTCGCGGACCAGCTCGGCGATCCGCTCGACCAGCTTGGCCTTGTTGACCTGGTAGGGGAGCTCGGTGACGACGATGTTCTCGCGCCCCGCCCGCGCCTTCTCGACAAACGCCTTGGCTCGGACCTGGATCAGGCCCCGGCCGGTGCGGTAGGCGTCCAGGATTCCTTGCCGTCCGTGGATGTACGCCGCCGTGGGGAAATCGGGCCCGGGCACGAACCTGCATCAGCTCGTCGATGGTGATGTCGGCGTTCTCGAGTTGCGCGATGACGGCGTCCACCACCTCGCCCAGATTGTGGGGCGGGATGTTGGTGGCCATGCCGACGGCGATTCCGGAGGAGCCGTTCACCAGCAGGTTGGGGACGACGGTGGGCAGGACGACCGGCTCCTGCCGTGGATTCGTCGTAGTTGGGGACGAAGTCCACCGTCTCCTTCTCGATGTCGCGCAGCATCTCGTGCGCCAGGCGCGCCAGCCGCACCTCCGTGTACCGCATGGCCGCCGGCGCATCCCCGTCCACCGAGCCGAAGTTTCCCTGCCCGTCGATGAGGGGATACCGCATGGAGAAGTCCTGCACCAGTCGGACGATGGTGTCGTAGACGGCCGTGTCGCCGTGGGGGTGGTACTTCCCCAGGACATCGCCCACCACGCGCGCCGCCTTGCGGTACGGCCGGTTGTGGGCCAACCCCATCTCGTGCATGGCGTAGAGCACCCGCCGGTGCACCGGCTTCAGGCCGTCCCGGACGTCCGGCAGGGCGCGGCCGATGATGACGCTCATGGCGTAGTCGAGATACGACCGCCGCATCTCCTCGTGGATGTCGGTCGGGTGTACCTCGCCGACGCGCTGCTGGGCTATACTGTCGTTCTCTTCCGGCACGGGAAGCCCTCTCTCTGCGTATGGGGCGCCAGACCGAGGCTGGTCCGGGCTGGCGCCGGCACCACTAGATGTCCAGGTTGCTCACTTCGAGGGCGTGGCTCTCGATGAACTGGCGGCGCGGTTCGACCTGATCCCCCATGAGCGTGGTGAAGATCCGTTCGGCGGCCAGCGCATCTTCGACCTGCACCTTTAGCAGGGTGCGCGTCTCCGGGTTCATGGTGGTCTGCCAGAGTTGCTCGGCATTCATCTCGCCGAGGCCCTTGTAGCGCTGGATGGTCATGCCCTTCTTGGAAAGGGCCAACGCCTGTTCGTAGAGGGCGGTCCAGGTGTGCGCCTCGGTGGTGGCGTCGCCCTCGCCTCGGATGGTGAATGGCGGCGTTCCGAGCGCGTTGAGGGCGGCCCCGGCCGCTTCCAACTCCCGGTACTCGGCGGACGCCAGAAGCGACGGGCTGACGATGCAGGCCGGGCGGTCGCCCCAAGACGGTTGCGCGCCCAGGTTGACGACGAGTCGGTGCGCCCCCTGCTCCTCGTCCCACTCCACGCGGCCCTCCGCGGGCCCGAGGCGGTCGAACTCCTGGCGGAGGCGGTCGAGCAGGCGGTCGAGCAGGCGCGCGGCCTTGTTGCTATCTTTCAGGCTTCCCCGGGGCACGCCGCCCTGTTGAACCAGCGCCGCCACCACGTGGGGGTTCTGGCCCCGCTTCTCGAGGGCGTGAAGGCAGCGCTGCCAGGCGACCACTTTTTTCAGGCACGCGCTGAGCCGCTGTCCCGTCCAGGGTCCGCCGTTGCCCGCCGCCTCGACCGAGAGCGACTCCGCGCCGTGCTCGATGAGGAATTCCACCATGCCGCGATCGTTCTTGAGATAGCGCTCCACCTTTCCTTTCTTCACCTTGTAGAGCGGGGGCTGCGCAATGAAGAGGTGGCCGTCGTCGACGATCCTGCGCAAATGGCGGAAGAAGAAGGTGAGGAGGAGCGTCCGGATGTGCTCGCCGTCTACGTCCGCGTCCGTCATGATGATGACACGATGGTAGCGGAGTTTAGCGGCGTCGAAATCGGGATCGATGCCGGCGCCGAGCGCGGAGACCAGGACGCGGATCTCTTGGGACGCCAACATCTTGTCGGCCCGCGCGCGCTCGGTGTTGAGAATCTTTCCGCGCAGGGGGAGGATGGCCTGAAACCGACGGTCGCGCCCCTGTTTGGCCGAGCCGCCCGCCGAGTCGCCTTCCACGATGTACAATTCGCAGAGCGCCGCATCCTTCTCCGAGCAATCGGCCAACTTGCCCGGGAGGTCGTCGCTGTCGAGGGCCCCCTTGCGGCGCACCAACTCCTTGGCCCGGCGCGCGGCCTCGCGGGCGCGCGCCGCGTCGGTCGCCTTCTCGACGATGCGCCGGCCGACCCCGGGGTTTTCCTCGAGGTACTCCCCCAACTTTTCATTGACGATGGTTTCGACCAGGCCCTTGATGTCTGGGTTGTTCAGTCGGCCCTTGGTTTGCCCTTCGAATTGTGGGTTGGCCAGGCGGACGCTGATGACGGCGGTGAGGCCCTCACGAACGTCGTCGCCGCTCAGGCTGGCCTTCAGGTCCTTCAGGAGATTGCGGCCGGCGGCGTAGTTGTTGATGGTGCGCGTCAGGGCCGAGCGAAACCCGATGACGTGGGTGCCGCCGTCCTGTGTGTTGATGTTGTTGGCGAAGGAGAATACCGTCTCTGCGTAGCCGTCGTTGTATTGGAGGGCAATCTCCACCGTTGTGTCGTCGCGCTGCGCCTCGATAAAGATGGGGCGCGGGTGGAGTGTGGCCTTGTTCTCATTGAGGAGTTCGACAAACTGCTTGATCCCGCCAGTGTAATAGAACTCCTCTGCCTTGTCGGCCCGCTCATCAGTGAGGGCGATCCTCAACCCACGGTTCAGAAAGGCCATCTCGCGGAGGCGATTGCTCAACACATCCAAGCTGAACGCTCGGTCCTCGAAGATCTCGGCATCGGGTAAGAAAGTGACACGGGTTCCCGTCCGTCGGGCGCGTCCTACTTCCTCGAGGTCACCGGTCGGCTTGCCGCGTTCGTAACGCTGCAGGTGTTTTTTTCCACCCGTCCAAACCTCCACCTCGAGCCATTCGGACAGGGCATTCACCACCGAGACGCCCACACCGTGTAATCCGCCGGAGACTTTATAGGCGGAACTCCCGAACTTTCCGCCGGCATGAAGTGTGGTCAAAACAACCTCGACACCGGACCGGCCGGTTTGCTCGTGGATCTCAACAGGAATACCCCGGCCGTTATCGACCACCGTGACGCTGTTGTCGATGTGGATCGTGACGTCGATGCGATCGCAGGCCCCGGCCAACGCCTCATCCACGCTGTTATCGACAACCTCGAAAACGAGATGGTGGAGACCGTCGGGCCCGGTGCCGCCGATGTACATGGCTGGGCGTTTCCGAACCGCCTCGAGGCCCTCGAGGATTTTGATTTGGTCGACTCCGTAAGTGCTGTTACCATCTTGGGACCCGTTCATCTTCGCCATACATCCTCACAAAACTTTCCAAGACCGCGAGGCGCAACCTCGCGTTTCAAGGCTCGGCCGGGGGTGTTGCGGGCACCACCCAGCGGGTTACGTTCCGCCCGAGTAACGGTCCGGACTGTTCGGTGGGACCATTCAGACCGAGAGCGCGCCGCCCGAAGTGGAGAGGTTTTTCGATGTCTGGTAGACCAACGAGTATTCTGTGTGGGGTTGTTCTGTTCAGAACTTGCAGCCCCGCGTTGTTTACATAAGTGCGAACCGTCGGATGGCGCGAACACAAAACGGTTGACCGTTTTATTAACCAGGTGGCGGCCAGCCTGCAGGGTCAAATTCGCATCGGCATAATGACGCAACTATACCGGTCGTCTCCCGCGGCTCTAAAAATAGCCGGGCTTAATGGATCGGTTAGGTGAATGGTGATTTGTTCCGAATCCACCGCCGATAAAAAGTCTATAATATACCGCGCGTTGAACCCAATTTTCACACTATCACCGCTATATGCAACTTCAACCTCTTCGTGTGCTTCACCCAAGTCCATATTTACACAACTAATCAAGAAGTCGCCCGGGTTGAAAATCAAACTCGGTTGGGGTTGTCCGTTCTCCCATGATCGCTGATGTCCGGCGGAGCGCGCCATGGAGAGCGTCTTTCGCGATGTTAATCTCACTGGGTGTGGCGGAGGGAACAACTTGGTCGTAGTTTGGGAATTGGCCATCAATTAAGCGCGCCACAAGCGTGGTGGTGTCCTGCTGTAAGATGAGTTGGTTATCGGAGAGGCGAATTCGCACATCACCCAATTCGTCGCGCGCTATCTTTACCGCTTCTACCATCGCTTTTTTGGGAATGAGGGCATCGATAACGGCGGTACCGGAGGTTTCGGGGCGGGCCATGCGTACCAACGCGAGTCGGTGTCCGTCAGTTGCCACCATATTCAGTGCGCTCGATTGCGCCTGAAGAAGGACGCCTGTCAGGGCGTAACGTGTTTGATCTGACGAAACCGCGAAGAGTGTTTTCCGGATCAAATCGCGAAACAATTTTGCTGAAAGGAGCAACTCGTCTCCCTCGCGGAGGTCGGGAAAAGCGGGAAACTCCTCGCGGGTCAATCCTTTCATCCGGAAACTAGATCGCTGGCACGAAATGGCTACCTGGAGGTCGGAGTCAGCCTGTAATTCAATGGTGGCTGACGGGAGTTCTTTTACCACCTCGTATAGTTTCTTCGCCGAGAGTGTCACGGCCCCTGGTTTGATGATCTCCGCTTTGATCTCACGGCGAAGACCGACATCTAAATCTGTTCCAAATAACGACAGGTGGTCGGCTTCTGTGTGGAGTAAGACATGAGAGAGGATTGGAAGCGCTTTCTTTACCTCAACCACACTCTGTACGGGCCCGAGGGCTTCGACGAAAGCATCTCGCTCAACCCGGATATGCATTAGGCTCAGGCTCCCGGTTTGTAATATTGTCGGTGACAACAAGAACGATGATAAAAAGGAAAACGAACATGTTCTTATAAGTTGGATCTAAAAAATGAAAGAAATAGTAATAGGAGTCATAGGAAACCAGGAATGTGTAAAACTAAGGTAACTATCTATATTCTCTTCATAGAGGCTCCGGCGCCAGATGTGGACGAAATGTTTACCACCAGCACCCACCAACGCCAGAGGCCACAACAGTAAAAGAGAGGGGAAAAGGTTTAATAAATTACACACTTTACCCACAAATTTTACCAAAACGGAGGTGAGCATGTCAACAACAGCTTTTTGTGGAAAAAGCACTCGTTTGTGTGGTTATACCAGCCACCAATTTCAACCCCTCCTGAGTTGGTGCTGTGTTGAATTCTGACCCGGGACAAACACCACCCGGGCACCATCCAAAAAACCGGCACGTCTGGCGAGCAAGACTGAAGGAAGAGAGGAGCTCAAGAAATCAAGAAATAATGATCGATCATGTGGTGGGGGTAAACAATTCAGCAGGATAACACCGACCAGCTTATTTATGATCGCAAGGTTACACACAGGATTTCCCACACCTGTGGATAACCCAATAACTATTTGAAAAACAACACACATTTTCGATATTAATCAGAATTAAGAACAGGAGAAACCAACCCAAGGGACCACAGGTGTCGCCTCCACTCCCAATAACCCCTCGCTCACCCGCACAAGGAGAGACTCCCCCTGTGGGGCCCGCCCCCTCTCCCGGGTGCGGGCCGGGTGAAAAAACGGTGGTGGGCTGACAACCAAGAAAACACAAACACAGACGGGCAGAAAACCGATCCGGAAGCCCAATCAAACAAAAGGCACAACCAACAATCAGGGTCTTGACAATGGGTCGGATGGGACATAAGATACCCGCTTCGCCAAACCACAAGGAGCCACAACCATGAAACGAACATACCAGCCAAACCGAAGCAAACGAAAGACGTGCCACGGTTTCCTGAAGCGGATGAGCACGGCGGACGGCCAGAAAGTGATCAAGCGGCGTCGAGCTAAGGGTCGCCATCGCCTCACGGTGTGATTGGGTCGCCACTTGAGAAGGAGCGAGAACTCGCCGAGCGCGCAGATCCGCCGGTCTGGCATGAGGGTGTCTCGGGGTTCCTTGACGCTCTATTTGTCGCCCAACCCCCCCAAAAAAGGAAGGCTGATCGTTGCCTTGGGTCGCACGGCAGGAAACGCCGTCACCCGGAGCAGGGTCCGAAGGATTGCACGGGACGTATTCGGCTCGACGGCAGGAACGCGTCAAGACGGCCGGGTGTCTCCTTTTGGCGAGGGGTGATCTCGGGGACGAGCCTCGAAGCCGGATCCGACGGACACTGGAAACGCTCTTTGCGCGAGGTAATGAGATGTTGGGGCGCGCGATGACGGGCGCGGGTTAAGGCTGGTGGAATGGGTGCGGGTTGCCGTCATGGCGCCCATCCGCCTGTATCAACACTGGATTGGGCCGGCGTTTCCCTCGGCGTGCCGCTTCAGCCCAAGTTGTTCACAATACGCCCTTGAATCCATAGAAAAACATGGCGTTGGCCGCGGATTGTTGCTGACGGCTCAACGGTTGGCGCGGTGCCACCCATATCATCCTGGTGGATTTGACCCAGTTCCCTAGTCGCGACAATTCTTCAACGGTTCGCGGTCTGGAGTAAGCATGGAGCGGAACGCAATCATAGCGACAGTTCTCGTGATAGCCATCCTTTTGGGGTACCAATGGTATTTGTCGCGGGTAGAGGTTCCGATTCAAGAACCCCCGCGACCGCCGGCCACCCAGACCGACAACCAGAAAATGGCCACGCCGGCCGTGGCGCCGCCCGCGGCCGTTCCGGCAAAACCCCCGACGCTCCCGAGGGGCTACACCCCAACCGCTCAGCGCGGTTTATCACCAAAGAATGTCACAGTCGAGACCCCCCTCATGCGGGTGGTAATGTCCACTGCGGGAGCCCGGGCGACGGCATGGCAGCTCAAAGCCTACAAGGTCGACAGCGGCGCCCCCGTGGACCTGGTGGCCACCTCGGATCCGCGGGCGACACCCGGAGCTCTCGCTGCGTGGGCGGACCCGGAGCAAATCGAGGGCGTGTTTGAGGTGGACAAAGACCGCCTCGACCTCACGCAAGCGGGAACGACAGGGACGCTGACATTCAAACATGTAAGCGCCAACGGCGTCCAACTCGAGAAACAGTTGTCATTCCACGCAGACCGGTATGAGGTTGAGATCGGCCTCGTGGTTCGGAACCTTTCTGGGGACAGCGCCACCGCCCAAACCAGGTTCGCATGGGGGCCAGGCCTGCGGAACAGCAAGGACAAGAAGACGAGCACCATTCAACCTCCAACCCTCTGGGTGGATGGCAAGCGCGCGCAAGAGGATCTCGCCAAGGTAAGCGGGGAGCGGTTGGTGGAGGGAAAACTGTCGTGGGCGGCGCTGCAAGACACCTATTTCACTGCGGCGCTCCTCCCAATGGACAAAGACCTCAACGCCTTCGTCTCAAAAGCCCCAGAGGAACAGCCGATCGTTGGTCTGATCGGACCCAAGCAGACCTACCGGCATCCGGCGAGGCGTCGGCAAAGGTCCAGGTTTACGCCGGCCCACGCGACCTCGACCTGCTGCGCGGTGTCGGGCACGACCTCGACCAACTCATCGACCTTGGCTGGTTTGACTTCTTGGCCCGCCCGGCGCTCTGGCTGCTCAAGTTTCTTTATCACTACACCGGGAACTACGGCATCGCAATCATCTTGATCACAGTCCTGCAAAAGATCGCCTTTCACCCGCTCACCCACAAGAGCATGAAATCCATGCAGGCGATGCAGGCCATCCAGCCCAAGGTCCAGGCCCTGCAAGAGCGATACAAGAACAACCCCCAGAAGAAACAAGAAGAAACCATGGCCCTGTACCGAAAGCACGGCGTCAATCCGATGGGCGGGTGCCTCCCAATGCTGGCGCAAATCCCAATTTTCATTGCGCTATACAACGCCCTGTCTAGCTCCGTGGAAATGTGGCAAGCCCACTTCCTCTGGATCAGGGACCTGACCCAACCCGACTCGCTTTTCAGTGCGGAGGTCTGGGGAGGATACGTCCTCTCGGCCAACGTGCTCGCCCTCCTGATGGGCGTCAGCATGTGGTTTCAACAGAAGATGTCACCGACCACCGGCGATCCGCGACAGGCCCAGATGATGCTCTGGATGATGCCGATCATATTCACGTTCATGTTCTGGAGCTTTCCGTCGGGTTTGGTTCTGTACTGGCTGGTCAATAACGTCCTGCAGATCGGCCAGCAGTGGCTGATCAACCGGGGGGCGGCACGCCCGTCGCCAGCAGAGGGGCAGCCGGCCTAGTCGAATCTTGCCCTCCAGACAAAAAAGCGGCGCGAACCAAGCACACCCGGACCCCGACGAACTCCTGTCGACAGGAGCCGAAAGGCTAGGGGTCCCGCTAAGCCCGGAGCAGGTTCTCGCATTTCGCACGTATCGGGAGGAGATTCTCCGGTGGGCGGGGCGCATGAGTCTCACCGCGCTGACACGGCCCGACGAGATCGTCCGACACGGCTTTCTCGATGCGCTTGCCTGCGTCCCCCTGATCCCGTCGGGCGCGAGGCGGGCCCTGGACGTCGGATCTGGGGCCGGTTTTCCCGCCATCCCGATCGCCATCATACGATCGAACCTCGATTTCACGCTGATAGAGGTCTCGCGGAAGAAGATCTCGTTTCTTCGTCACGTCGTGCGCCTGCTGGCGCTGTCGCGCGTCCACCCGGTGCTTGGTCGGGCGGAGGAGGTTGTTGAGCGGGAGCCGGACATGGCCGCCTCATTCGATCTCGCTGTCGGCCAGGGCGGTGGCGCCCCTGGCGAAAATCGGAGCCATCGTCTTTCCATTCCTTCGACCAGGCGGGGTATTCCTCGCGCAGGTTGGGTCCGGTCGGGAAACCGATGCGGCGCTGGGCCGACCTGATCGGTATGGGGTTCGAACGGGCCGGAGAAATCCACGTCCCGGCCTGGATTGGGGCGCCTTCCCACGAAATTCTCGCGCTCCGAAAATCGGTTGGCCGGCAAGCGGCGGGATGTTTCACGTGAAACATCGCCCTTGGCTGGGCGACCAGAAATGTGCTATGGTCCGCCGAACACCGGAGGATCGACGTGGCGAGAATCATCGCGGTGGCCAACCAAAAAGGCGGGGTGGGAAAGACCACGACGGCCATCAACCTCGCGGCATGTCTCGCTGCCGCAGAGCAGCCGACGTTATTGGTGGATGTCGATCCTCAGGCGAATGCCACCACCGGTGTGGGCGTGGACCCACGCACGGTCACACACCACATGTACCACCTTCTGCTTGGCGATGCGAGTTGGCGCGACGTCGTGCGCCCCACGGCGATTCCAGCCCTCCAGGTCATCCCGTCGCGCAGGGAGTTGGTGGGGGCCGAGGTTGAGCTGGTGGAGCTTCCGGACCGGGAACACCGCTTGCGAAAGGCGCTGCAGCCCCTCGCGGATCAATATCGTTACATCCTGATCGATTGCCCCCCGTCTCTTGGGTTTCTGACCCTGAACGCCCTGGTGGCTGCGGACGCCGTCCTGATCCCTCTGCAATGTGAATATTACGCGCTGGAGGGTCTGGGTCAGATCATGGAGACGGTCCGGTTGTGTCAACGGACACTGAATCCACGACTGGCGGTTGAGGGGATTCTGCTCACGATGTTTGACGGACGTGTGAATCTGGCCGGGCAGGTGGCAGCAGAGGTCCGTCAGCACTTCCGAGAGCGGGTCTTCCGCACCGTGATTCCCCGTAATGTGCGATTGAGCGAGGCGCCCAGCCACGGAAAGCCTATCATCTTGTACGACATCCGATGCGCGGGGCCGAGGGTTATCTGCAACTCGCCCGAGAGGTGATCGATGGTGCAAAAACGCGGGCTGGGTAGGGGGCTTGGAGCGCTGATCCCGGGCGCGGAGCCAGCACAGCCGAGCACGACCGTTCAAGAATTGCCCCTGGTCGATCTGGAGATCAACCCGTTCCAGCCCCGGAAACATTTCGATACGGAAGCGCTCGAGGAGCTTGCGGCCACGATCCGGGAACACGGGGTCTTGACGCCGGTGGTGGTTCGGCGCGTTCCTGGCGGTTTCCAAATCATCGCCGGAGAGCGACGCATCCGGGCGGCCCGGCTCGCCGGCCTGACCCACATCCCGACCATCATCAAAGACGCGACCGATTCCCAGGCCCTGCAAATGGCCCTGGTGGAGAACCTCCAGCGAGAGGACCTGAATCCGCTCGAAGCCGCTGAGGCCTACCAGCGCCTCGTTGACGAGTTTGGTCTCACACAGGAAGAAGTCGCGGGACGGCTTGGGCGGAATCGGTCGTCGGTCACCAACTCCCTGCGGCTTCTTCGGCTTCCAAAACGCATCCAAGAAGACGTTGCCGCCGGAACGCTCTCCGAGGGGCATGCGCGGGCCCTGCTCGGACTCGAGGGGCCGGCGGACCAGATCAAGGGACGCAACCTTGTGGTGAAGCGCGGGCTGACCGTGCGCGCCACGGAGGCCCTGGTCCGCAGGCTTCGTGCGGGGGAGCCGACGAAAAGGGAGCGACCGTCAAATCAGGACCCGAATCTCGGCGCACTGGAAGACCAGCTCCGGATGGCCCTCGGAACCAAGGTGCGCATCCAGCGAAACGGGGCCGGGGGCACCGTGGAGATCAGTTTCTACTCCAGCGACGACCTGACACGACTCGCCGACGTCATTCTGGGGGCGCGCTGAGCATGCGGCTAAGGATCCGAGCGTCCGCCCGCTTTCCCATGGAGGGGCCGGACTGGCCTCGCAAGCTGCTGATCGGAGGCGCCACGGGCCTCCTGCTTGAGTTGGTGTTCGTGGGGCTTGCCTACCTGCTTTCCGAAGAGGCGGCGTTCGGTATCGCTCCGCTGGCCGTGATCGTGAATCTTCCGGCTGTCGGGTACCTTCTCGCTGTGTACGAGGGAACTCTTCGCTGGGAGGCAGCCTCGCTTCCGGAGTGGGACGACTGGCCGCGACTCTTCTTTGGGGGATTCGTCGGCTTCGGTATCGCCTTGGCGTACGGACTGGCGCCGCTCGTGCTCGTTCTGTTCGGCCTCGGCCTGTTGGTCAAGGGCGGCATCATTCTCTTCTTGGGAATGGTACTGATGGTCCTCGGGGTCCTGGCAGGGGTGTTCACGCTCTTTTTTCTGCCGATGGCCCTGGCCAGGTATTTGGCGCACCGACGGCTGGAGGCCGCCTTCCATCCCGGCACGCTGTGGGAGGGAATCAACAGCATTTTGGCGGAGTACGTGGCGACGTATGTGCTTTGCGTGGGATTGAACATAGCCGGCGGCATGCTCGCCGCGATTCCGTATCTCGGCGCGCTTGCCTGGCCGTTCGTGTGGTTCTACTTGCTGCTGGTGCAAGTCCGCCTTTTCGGAGAAATCTGCGCAAAGGCGGTCTGACCTGTCCGGTGAACCGCCAGACGTCTTGCGTGCGTCTGGTGCGCGTGGCTACGGGGCCCCCAACCCCGGAGGAGCGACGATGGCGACCACAGCCGACGTCGTGGCGGAGTATTTGGCGAGAGCGGGGATCAGGCGAATCTACGGGGTGCCAGGCGAGGGCAGCTGTCTCGACCTGATCGAGGCCGCTCGCGCTCGAGACATCGAGTTTCTGGCCACGCAAAACGGGGGAGCCGCAGCTATCATGGCGGCCACGGAAGGAGACCTAACAGGGAAACCCGGCGTCTGCATCACAGCGCTCGGTTCCGGGGCGACGAGCGCCGTTGCTGGGGTGGCGCACGCCTATCTTGATCGCGTGCCGCTCATCGTCCTGGCTGGCCGGGCAACCCGCGACAGCCTGCGGGTCGGCCTGCGGCAGAGTATCGATCAAAGGCTTATTTTTCGAGCAGTTACGAAGGATGGCGCCACCGTAACTCGGAGCCGGGCGGCGCGACTAATTGCCTGGGCATGGGAAGAAGCCACGACCGTCCCAGCCGGCCCGGTCCACCTGGACTTGCCGGCAGACGAGTCGGTTGGCTCGGCGAGACGGCGCGTCATTCCTGCCCAAGAACGCCAAGCCGAGCGGACCCATCTCCCAGTGCGATTCGCCACCTTGCAGAGTTGCTGACCCGCAGTGGGCGAGCGGTCATTGTGGCAGGGTCTGGTTGTCGTGAAGCCGCGGTCACCCGCCCGCTTCGAGAGTTGGTGGAACATCTCGGCGCCCCGACGCTGACCACGCCTCGCGCAAAAGGAGTCATACCGGAGGATCATCCTTTGGCGGCGGGTGTTTTTTCTGGCGGGCCGCTGGAAGAGGAGCTTCTCGGACGAGCCGATTGCGTTCTCGCGGTGGGAGTGGATCCGGCCGAGATTCTGCCGCGCCCCTGGAAGGCCGGCCGGCCGGTGCTCTCCCTGGCGGATTACGCGATGACCCCGTGCCCGTTTGTGGCGACGGCCGAAGCCACCGGATCCCTTGCCGCGGGCCTCGTGATGCTGCGACAGGGCTTACCCCCGACCGGGGAATGGGGCCTCGCCAGCTGGGCAAGAGCGCGGAGAGGCGTTCCGCGCCCGCACCCGAACGCTCCTGGTCGAGGCCGATCTCGCCGCGCGGCCTGCATGGGCTCGGCGCCGCATCGTGTGGTGGAAATCGCCAGAGAGGTCTTCCCGCGCCAGACCATCGCGACCGTCGACACCGGTGCCCACGCCCTGGCGGTCTCCGCCTTCTGGGAGACGTACGAGCCGAAGACGTATCTGTGTTCCGGGGGGCTCGCAGGGCCGGCTACGCCATACCGGCGGCCATCGCCGCAAAGCTGGTGCGCTCCGGAACGCCCGGTGCTGGCCTTTACGGGCGAGAGCGGTCTGCTTCTCAGCCTCCCGGAGGTCGCCACCGCCAGCGGTCTGGGACTCAAGATCGTTGTGGTCGTCTTTGTGGACGAGTCGCTGAGCCTCGTGCGTGTTGTCCAAGAACAAAAGCGGTACGCGCCGGTGGGCGTCTCGCTCCCGCAGTTGGACATCCCGAAAATCGTGGACGGTCTTGGTGCGCTGGGGACGGCAGTGGAGGACGAAGAGGGTCTGCGGTCGGCGCTTTCAGATGCCCTGGAAGCGCCGAGGCCGGCGGTCATCGCCGTCCGGGTCAATCCGCACGGCTATCGCCGGATGCTGGAGGTCCTCAGGGGAAAAGCGTAGGCCTGATCCGGGGCCGGTGCCTCACCCCATGGGCGTGACGTCTATCTCGGACCCGCCTCACGAATGGCCGCCGGGGTGTCCTCGAATTTCTCGAAATTCTTCCGGAACAAAGACCCCAACTGCTGAGCCTGCGCGTCATAGGACTCGGGCTTGGGCCATGTCCCCCGCGGGTCGAGAATCGCCGCCGGCACATCCGGGCAGACGGTCGGCACCTGCAGGCCGAAGACCGGGTCCGTCCGGGTGGGGACGCCATCGAGCTTTCCGCCCAAGGCCGCGCGCAGGAGCGCGCGGGTGTGCGGCAGCCGAAAGCGATGGCCCATCCCGACCGGCCCCCCCGTCCACCCCGTGTTCACCAGCCAGCAGTGTACCCGATGCCTTTCGATTCGCTCGCGGAGCATCTCCGCGTACACGGTTGGATGGAGCGCCAGAAACGGCGCGCCGAAGCACGCGCTGAAGGTCGCTTGCGGTTGCGAGCCCAGGCCCCGCTCTGTTCCGGCCAGCTTGGCCGTGTATCCGGAGAGGAAATGATACATGGCCTGTTCCGGCGACAGGTGGGCGATGGGCGGGAGAACGCCGAACGCGTCGCAGGCCAGGAAAAAGATGTGTTGCGGGTGTCCGCCCACGCCCGGAACGACCGCATCGGGAATAAAGCTGGCCGGGAATGCCGCGCGGGTGTTCTCGGTCAGGGAGCCGTCTTGAAAGTTGAGCAGTCGGGTCTCGGGATCGAGGGTGACGTTCTCAAGCACGGCGCCGAAGCGAATCGCGCTCCAGATTTGCGGCTCATCCTCGCGCGACAGGCTGATGCACTTCGCGTAACACCCCCCCTCGAAGTTGAAGACGCCACTGCCGCTCCAGCCGTGCTCGTCGTCGCCGATCAGCCGCCGCTCCGGATCCGCCGAGAGGGTTGTCTTGCCTGTTCCGGACAGGCCGAAAAAAAGCGCCACGTCTCCCTTCCGGCCCTGGTTCGCGGAGCAGTGCATGGACAGCACCCGTCGGAGCGGCAGAAGGAAGTTCAAGATTGTGAAGACGGACTTCTTCATCTCGCCGGCGTAGCTTGTGCCCCCGATAATCACCAGCCCCTTCTCGAAATGCACGATCACGAAGGCTTCCGAGCGTGTCCCATCCAAATCGGGGTAGGCGTGGAACTTTGGGATGTCGATGATCGTGAATCGCGGGATATGGTCGTGTGTCCGAGTCCAGTCGGGGCGGACGAACAGCTGCCGCGCGAACAGGCTGTGCCACGCATATTCCGTGACGATCCGGATGGGGATGCGGTGATCGGGGTCCGCGCCGGCGAAGCAGTCCTGGACGTACAGGTCGCTCCCCTGCAGATACGCCAGCAAGCGACCGTACAGCGCATCGAACCGCGCCGGCTCGAACGGACGGTTGACCGGTCCCCACCACACCCGATCCCGCGTGGAGGGTTCGTGCACCACGAACTTGTCGTCGGGGGATCGCCCGGTGTACTGCCCAGTTCGCACAGTGAAGGCGCCGCCGGCCGCCAGCAACCCCTCACGCCGACGAATGGCGTTCTCGACGAGTGCCGCCGTACCGAGGTTCCAATAGACCTGGTTGACGTTCTGGATCCCGTGGTGCTCGAGACCGTACTGACTCGGGTTGACACCGCGCGCCTGCATCCCGACCTCCGCAATGGCTCTCACGAAACGCACTTCGACCACCGTCCACAGGTCCGCGGAAGGTAGCAGCCTAGTCGCCGGAAATCAAGAGGTCACGCCCACTCGCGAGACCGCTGGCGGGGCGGGACTTTTCTCTTGACAACCCAATTCGCTTTGGTATTAGCTGGACCCACCGCGCATCGGACGCATCGCCGCCTTCGCGAAGACGCCGCCCCACCGCACGCTTCGTCGTGAACGGCGCGCGGGCACGCTGCCCGCCGCACGGTTGGCTCCTAATCCGAGAGGAGGAGGAACAATGGGAATCCGAGGTCTGTTGTGGCGAGGCCCCTGGATCTTTGCGGTCTGCCTGGCGGTCGCCCTGATCGGTCCGGGATTGGCCGGGGTGGCCGGCGCTGGTGAGAAGCTGGTCGTCTGGTGGAACAAGGGCTACTACAAGGAAGAAGACGAGGGCATGCAGAAGGTCGCGGCTGATTTCGCCCGCGAGAACAATGTCGAGGTCGAGATCACTTTCACGATCCAGGACGACCTCGGCCCCAAGATCACCAGCGCGTTGATCGCCCGCCGGACCCCGGATGTCGCATTCTGCTTCTTCAACGACTTTCACATCTCGCCGCGCTTCGCCTGGGACGGCAGGCTGGCTGACGTCTCGGATCTTATCAACGACCTGAAGCCCCGCTACATAGAGTCGCACATGACCACGGGGCGACTGTTCAACAAAACCGAGAACAAGTGGAGCTACTACGCGATTCCCATCGAGGCGCAGGCCCTGGGAACGCACTATTGGAAGGATCTCGTGAAGGAGGCCGGGTTCGATCCCGACCCCAAGAAGATCCCGATGACCTGGAAGGAGCACTGGGATTTCTGGAAGAAGATCCAGGCCGCGCTCCGCAAGAAGGATCCGGCGAAGTACGGGAAGATTTACGGGATCGGCATGACCTCTTCGAGCCGCTCGACGGACACCATCTACAACTTCGAGCAATACCTCCTGGCCCATCGCGGCGAGGTGATTTCGCCCGACGGCAAAGTGATCGCTGGAGAAGCGAAGAACCGCGAGGCGATCACCAAGGTCCTGACGTTCTTCACCAACATTTACAAAGAGGGCTACGTGCCCACCGACGCCCTGACGTGGACGGACGGCGACAACAACGCCAACTTCCACAACAAGACGGTGGTCATGACGCCCAACCCCTCCATCTCGATACCCGGGGCGCTCTTCTTTACCAACAAGGACGCCTACTACAACAAGATCGGAACCATCTTGCAGCCGACCTCCCCAGTGGACGGGAAGGGGTACCCGTATCTCGTGGCGGTGAAGCAGATCATCATCCCGAAAGACTCCAAGCAGCAGGAGCTCGGGAAGAAGTTCGTCAAATACGTCCTGGATGCCAAGCGCTTCACCGAGTACGTGAAGGCGTCCAACGGCCGCTGGTTTCCCTCCTTCAAGGACGTGGCTGCCGACCCGTTCTTCCACGATGTCAAGGACCCGCACATCCCCGTGGTCACCGACCAGTTCATGAAGAACGAGACGCGCCCCTTCTATTTCAGCTATCACCCAGCCTACGTCCAGGTGTACACGGAGAACGTCTGGGGCAAGGCCATCTCCCGCGTGGTGACCGAGAAGTGGAGCAACGAGCAGGCGGTGGACGAGGCGGTGCGGCGGATCGAACAGATCTTCAAGAGCTGGAAATAGCAGCCGGAGTCACGATGCGTTAACCCTTGCCGCGGGCGGGAGGCGCTGAGGCCTCCCGCCCGACGAGTATTGGTGCCCATGAGTCAGACCGTCGTCGTGTTCGCCAACCCGAACCCGCCCGCCCGCCGCGAGCGCTGGCTGGGCAAGACCGCGCTCGGCCTGGCGTTTTGTAGCCCGCTGCTTCTTCTGTTTGTGTGCCTGGTCCTATATCCCATCCTGTACATGATCTACATGGGTCTGGACTGGGACATCTACGAGGACATCTTCTCGGACCCGATTTTCATCCAGACCCTCTGGAACACGGTGATCTTCGTCGGGGCTGCCGTCAACATAAAGATGGCGCTGGCCCTGGTTCTCTCCGCGCTCTTTAGCACCGAGAACCGATTCGCCCGGATCCTGAGCGGCCTGTTCCTGCTGCCCTGGGCCATCCCGTCGCTCCCCGGAATCTTGGCGTTCCGCTGGATGCTGAACGGTCAGTGGGGGATCGTGAACAAGATCCTGAACGACCTGGGGTTTGCCGGCTATCCCTGGCTGGTCCGCCGCCCCACGGCGATTGCCGCCGCCGTGGTCTACCACATCTGGAAGTACCTCCCGTTCTGGACCCTGATCTTCGTGGCGGGCCGGCGGAGCATTCCGAGGGAGATGTACGAGGCCGGCGAGATCGACGGAACGACACCGCTGCAGCGATTCCGATACATCACCGTCCCCATGTTGCGCAACCTCTTCATGATCTGCAGCCTGCTTTCCATGGTCTTCACCCTGGGCGATTTCGTCATCATCAAGATCATGACGGGCGGCGCGCCCGGCGACTCGACCCACGTGCTGTCCACCCTGGCGTACCGGTACACTTTCCTGATGGGGAAGATCGACTGGGGTGTGGGAACGTTCATCACGGCCCTCCCGGTTACACTCCTGTTCATCTTCATTCTGATCCGGTGGGTCAAGTAGGAGGGCGGCGCATGCGGCTGCGCGGCTGGAGAAAGATTGGGTTTTACGGGGTGTGCGTGGTCTTGCTGGTCTGGACGGTCTTCCCCGTCTATTACATGATCATGCTCTCCCTCGTGACCTGGGAGGATCTGTTCAAGCCCCGTCTGTACGTGGCCAGCCCGACGTTCGAGAACTATTACCAGACCATCACGCAAGGCAACTACTTCGTCAGTCAGTTTTGGGCGCAGATGTACAACAGCGTCAGCATCGCCCTGTTCACCACGGCGGCCGTCTTGGTGATCGGCACGCTCGGCAGCTACGCCCTGGCGCGTATCACGTTCCGCGGCAGCCGGACGATTCAGAGCCTCACGCTCTTCACATATATCATTCCCTCGTCCTTTCTCTCGATCCCGTTCTTCAAGCTGATGGCCGACTACGACCTGCTCGGCAGCAAGCTCTCGGTCATCCTGGTCATGGTCACCTTCGCGTCTCCCTACGCGGTCTGGATACTGTGGGACTACGGGAAGACCATCCCCCCCGACATCGACGAGGCGGCCATGATCGACGGGGCCGGTCCGCTCGCCATCTTTTTCCGGATCTATCTTCCGCTCATCCTGCCCCCCATGGTGGCCATCGCCACGTACGCCTTCCTGCTGTCCTGGAACGAATACCTGTACGCGGTCCTGTTCCTCTCGGGCGAGACGCACATCACCATTCCCGTGGCCATGGGGAATTTCCTCGCGACGGATGACGCACCCTGGAATATCCTGATGACGGTGGCCGTGCTCTATTCCATCCCGCCGGTGATCTTCTACTATTGTTTCCGTCGCCACCTGGTCAGCGGCCTGGTGACGGGAGCCGTGACCGGCGTGTAGGCCGACCGCGGCCGAACCTCTCTATTCGCCAGCCCACCCTGGAGGCACCCGCTCATGAGCAAGGCCTTTGACTTCACCCCGAAGACGGTACCCGCCGTGCAGACGCGCTTTCGGCGGATCATGACCCCGATACCCGCCCCGGATTCCCTGGAGATTCTCGATACCATGCGGCGGCACGAGCCGACAAATATGCTGGGCCAGCCACCCATCCTGTGGGACCGTGCGGACGGGGTCCAGGTTTACGACCGGTTCGGCAACATGTGGCTCGACTGGAGCTCCGGAGTGCTGGTGGCCAACGCCGGCCACGGGGCCAAGGAGATCCGGGACGCCATCCTGACGACTGTCGAGCGCGGGCTCCTGCACACGTTCTGCTTCCCGAACGCCGAGCGAATCGAGTTGGCGCGCGCCCTGAGCGCCGCGGCGCCCGAGGGCCTCAGCAAGGCGTTCTTGCTCACCACGGGCTCCGAGACGATTGAGTGCGCCGTGAAGCTCATGCGCACACACGGACAGCGTGGCGGCGGGGCGCGGAAGATCGGCATCGTCAGCTTCGAGGGGGATTTTCACGGGCGCACACTCGGCGCCCAGATGGTGGGGGGCATCCCCGCCCTCAAGGAGTGGATCGTCAACCTGGACCCCGACATGCACCAGGTGCCGTTTCCGGACGGATTCCGCTGCCGGGACACAAGCTTCGACGGGTTCCTGCGGGCGCTGCAAGCAAAGGGGGTCGGGCCGGACCGCGTGGCCGGGGTCGTCATGGAAACCTTCCAGGGGGGCAGCGCGGGCTTCGCGCCGGCGCCGTACATCCAGGCGATGGCCGCCTGGTGTCGGGCGCACGACATCCTGATCACGTTTGACGAGGTGCAGGCGGGTTTCGGGCGCTCCGGGAAGTTTTTTTCCTTCGAGCATTACGGCGTGGTGCCCGATCTGATCTGTTGCGGCAAGGGGATTTCGAGCTCCTTGCCCCTCTCCGCCGTCCTCGGTCGGCCGGAGATCCTGGACCAGTACGGGCCCGCGGACCTGACGAATACGCACGGCGGGCAACCCCGTGTGCGCCGCCGCCGCCCTGGCGAGCCTGAAGAAGATACTGAACGACGGGCTGGTCGCCAACGCCCAGGTTATGGGGGGCATCCTTCACGAGGGCCTGGCGCGCATCGCGGCCACGCACCGGGACGTCATCGGCGCGGTCATGGGCCGCGGGCTGGTGGCCGGGCTCCACATGGTCCGGCGGGGCGGCGTGGAACCGGACGGGGAGCTGGCGTTCGCCGTCGTGGAGAAGGCCCTGCGCAAGGGGCTGCTCATGTTCGCGCCGGTCGGCCTGGGGGCCGCGACCGTGAAGATCTGCCCCCCGCTCACGATCACGGCGGAGGCCGTTCTGGACGGCCTCGCGGCGCTCGGCGAGGCGATTGCGGAGGCAGTGGCGGAGCGCGGGTGCGCCTGACGTGCCCGGACCGGAGGTGCCCATGATTGCGATCGAACGAGCGCGCTGGCGTGGGTCGAGCGCCACCGGGGCGACGTCGTGGCCGTGCTCCAGCGGCTCGTCGCCGTCCCGAGCGTCGTCGGCGCGGAAGGCGCGTGCCAGACCCTGGTGGCGCAGCTCATGGGCGACTGTTGCGACGCGGTGGACGTATGGGAGCCCGACCAGGCCTGGCTGGATCGCCACCCGGCTTATTTCCATGCCGGCACAGCGTTCGCGGACCGGCCCAACGTGGTCGGCACGCTTCGGGGGCACGGCGGCGGCCGATCGCTCATCCTCAACGCGCACGTGGACGTCGTGGACCCCGGCCCGCCTCGAGGCCTGGACGCACGGTCCGTGGTCCGGCACGCTGGCGGACGGGAAGCTCTACGGACGGGGGGCGGTGGACGACAAGGCGGGCCTGGCCGTGATGCTCCTGGTGGCCCGGTGCGTGCGCGAACTGGGGGTGTCGCTCGGCGGAGACCTCATCCTGGAGAGCGTGGTGGACGAAGAGTGGGGCGGGGGCGGGACGCTGGCCACGCTGCATCGCGGCTACCGCGCGGATGCGGCAGTCGTCTTTGAGCCGTCGGACCTGGACCTGTGCCCGGCATCCCGCGGGGGCCAGGCATTTCGGGTCACCGTCCGCGGCAAGGGGGCGCACCCGATCCGCTCCTACGACGGGGTGAGCGCACTGGAGAAAGCTGTTCCGCTTCTGGCGGCGCTCAAGCAGCTCGAGGCGGATCGCCAGGCGCGCCTCCGGACGCCGCTCTTCGCGCGGTATCCCATCTTCGCCCCGATCGTCATCGGCAAGATCGCGGCCGACCGAATTCCCTCGAAGGTTCCGGAGACGTGTGTCTTCGAGGGGCTGATGGGCTACGCCCCGGCCGAGACGTACCAAGCACGCGCGCGCGGACCTTGAGGGCTGCGTCGCCGAGGTGGCCGCCCACGATTCCTGGCTCCGCATCCACCCCCCAGCCGTGGAGTGGCTCGGCCTGAACAAGGAGGGGGCCGAGACACCGGCGGAAGACCCCTTCGTCGTGACGCTCCAGGACGCTTTCGGTTCCACCGAGGGCCGCCCCCCGGTTCTGGCCGGCTTCCCGGCCGGGTGCGACCTCCCATACTTGCGGCGGCACGCGGGCATCCCCAGCCTCGTCTTCGGGCCGGGAAATTGCACCGTCGCGCACGGGTCGAACGAGCACGTGCCGGTCGAGGAGGTCGTGGCGGCATGTCGAGTTTTGGTCGTGGCCGTCTTGCGCTGGTGTGGCTGGCGCCAGGGGGGCGGATCGCCTCCGAATCGGCCAGTTTGAAATTGACAGCCCAGAATTGCTCTGTTACCGTCGCCCTATTAATCGTGAACGCCGGTTTTCGCGCTGGCGAGAACCCGTCGTCATCCCTCGGAGGTTCGGGTGCTGAAGCGTGACAAGGAGCGGGTCGGGGCCGACTTCGGAGAAATCCGCGCCTTTCTCGGAGAGGGAACGCAGTTTAAGGGGGTCTTGAGCTTCGCCGGCGCCGTCCGCATTGACGGCCACGTGGAGGGCGAGGTGATCGGCGACGAGTTGCTGATCATCGGCGAACCCGGCCAGGTCAGCGCCGAGATCGAAGTCGGGACGCTGGTCGTGAGCGGCCGGGTCCAGGGAACCATCACCGCACGCGAGCGGGTGGAGCTCCTCCGACCCAGTCGCGTGAGCGGAACCATCCAGACCCCCTGCCTGGTGGTGGCGGAGGGCGCCCTCTTCAACGGGAACTGCGAGATGGCAGGGCCTGACGACGCATCCGGGGGGCGACCCGCCGCAAAGAAGGAGGACCCGCAGGCGGTGGACGGGGCCTAGCCCCAGCCGCTTCGGTCTTGTGCGTCAGGGCGCGCCGTTGCGCCCGGTGTTTCCGGCTCGTCACGTCGTAGCATGGTCTTCCGAGTTTGCCCTTCGGTCCTCCCTGAGCCAACGATCCAACTTTGCCCGCTGTGTGAGTTGCCGGTGGGTTGTCGTCGGTTGATTCAGGAGTGAAAACATCCCGCCTTCATCGCGCATCGGCCGTCGCCGTGCCCCTGGTATCCTTCGGATTCGCCCAGGAGCAGGCGCGCGACACGGCCGGGGGGGTTGCCATGAATGATCGTGACGTGATCCAGGCGGCCCTGCGACGGCTGTCCCAGCGCCTCCGACTGGTCCGAGCCGTCACGGCCGGGAGTCGTTTCTTGGTCGCCGGCCTCGTCCTTTCTGTGCCACCGCTCCTCCTGAAGGGCGTCTTCCCGACCGCCGCGCCTTGGGCCGTCGTCGGCCTGGTGGCGGGCCTCACGATCCTTGGCCTGCTGTACGGTGGATTGCTGCGGGTGCGGCCAAGCCACGCCGCGCGCCTCGCCGACCACCACCTCGGCCTTCAAAGAGCGGATGACCTCCGCTGTGGAGCATCTGGCGGTGACAGACGCGCCGGAGATGGCGCAGGCCCAACTGGCCGAGACCGCCGCCCACGTCCGGAGCCTCCGGCCGCAGGACGCCTTCCCGCTCGGGCTGGGCCCCGAGGCCCGTCTCGCCGGGCCGCTCGCAATGCTGGTCCTCGCCTTGGCGCTGCTCCCGCCGATTCCCCTGCGCCTTCCGCAGCGCCAACGACGCTGCCCAGCCCGCCTGCGGCCGAGGTCGCGGAGGAGCCGAAAGAGCGGCCACTCGAGCAGAAGCTTGCCACCCCGGCACTGCCCAAGGACGTGACCCCCAAGACGGAGAAGCAGGACGCCACTCGCGGACCCCTTGCGGCCCACTCCCAGACCGGCGACCAGGCGGCGGTCTTCCGGGACACCAAGATGAGTCAGCAGCGACCAGACTTCGGAAGTTTCGTCAAGCAAGGAGACGACCGCCTGAAGCTCCTGGGGCGGCCCGAGGCTATCCCCGACCTCCGACGCGACGTCACGCAGAGCCCCTACCAGGTCATGATCCGCCGGATGCAGGAACAGGTCAAGGCCGGCAGCCTACAGGGCCTGAGCTGGGAGCAGATCGAGCGGTTGATGTCGGAACTCGGTCAGAGCCGAGCAGCGGATGGGCGGCGGCGGCGGCGAGATCGCCGACGAACTCATGCGGGAGATGGAGGGCCAGGGCGGGCGCTCCGCGGACAAGATGATGTCCGCACTTTCCCGGGCGCTCAACCGGCTGCGCGACCGCGACGAGGCGTCGCGCGGCAAGGGCAAGGGGCTGCGCGACGCCCCGTCGCGCCAGGAAGGGGCCGGCGACGCCAAGGGGGACGGGAGGGCGGCCGCGACGGCGATGGGGCCGGCGGGATCGGCGCCCGGCACGGAGAAATCCCTCCAGACGCGCGGGGACGCCACCCAGCGGATCGGAGGCGAGAAGCAAGACTCCACGCTGGACGGCGATCCGCGCGATGGTCAGACCGAGGCGTACGACACCAACCTCTCCGGGTTGGGCGCCCAGGTCCCCTCGCGCCTCCCGTATCTGGACGTGTTCTCGCAGTACAAGAAGCTGATGGAAGAAGCCCTGACCAAGGAGCCGATCCCGTTCAGCTACCGGGAGCAGGTCAAGGAGTACTTCAAGGCCCTGGAGCCCCGCTGAGGCCGCCCGGCCGGACGGTGACACATGGCGCACGTGACGCGACGCATCTTCGACCAGGAGTTTTTGAAGCGACTCGACGCACTCTCCATCGTCTCCCGCCGGGTGGGGACCGGGCAGGCCAAGGGCGAGCGACGCACGCTGCGGAAGGGCTCCGGGGTCGAGTTCATGGACTATCGCCCGTACACCGTGGGCGACGACCTGCGCTACGTGGACTGGAACATCTACAGCCGCCTGGACAAGCTGCTCCTCAAGCTCTACGTGGAAGAGGAGGACATGTGCCTCCACCTCCTGGTGGACGGGAGCGCGTCGATGGGGTTCGGCGGCGCCGTCGAAGCTCGACTACGCGCTGCAGGTGGCTGCGGCGCTGGGATACATCAGTCTCGCGAACCTGGAGCGCGTGGCCCTGGGTGTCTTTTCCCAGGACGCCACGCGAGTGCTGCGACCCATCCGCGGCCGCGGCCAGATCCTGCCGATCCTCGATTTCCTCTCCGGCGTCGAGGCCGGCGGGGCCACCGCGCTGACTCCGTGCCTCGCCCGGTATGCCCTGAAAAGCCGCGTACCCGGCGTTGCCGTCGTGCTGACGGATCTCCTGGATCCGGGCGGCTATGCCGACGGCCTCAAGGCGCTCCTCCAGCGACGCCTGGAGGTCTTCCTGCTCCACGTGGTGAGTGAGGAAGAGCTCGAACCCGTCCCTGGGCGGCGACCTCACACTGGTGGACGCCGAAGGGGGGAGCGCGCGCGAGGTCAGCGTGGACCGCTGGGCCCTGGACCGATACCGCGAGCGGCTGCAGGCAGCACTTCGACGAGGCCGAGCGCTTCTGCGCCCGGCACGGGATCGACTATCTGCGCACCACCACCACGGTGCCCTTTCAAGACCTGATTCTGCGTCACCTCCGACGCGGTGGGTTTCTGCGATGAGCTTTCTCAATCCGGCGGCGTTCTTCTTCCTGCTGGGCATTCCGGCCGTCATCCTCCTGCACCTGCTCAAGATCCGTCGTCGCCAGGCGGTGGTGAGCAGCACCCTCCTCTGGACGGACAGCCTGCGGGACCAGCAGGCGAGCGCCCCCTTCCGCCGGCTGAAGCCGACCCTGCTCTTGCTGCTGCAGATCCTGGCCATCCTGCTCTTGGCCCTGGCGCTCGCCCGGCCCGTCCGCACCGTCTTGGTCCCCGGGTACGAGCGCACCGTCTTCATCCTCGACGTGTCGGCCAGCATGCAGGCGACCGATGTCGCCGGTTCGCGTTTTGCGGCGGCCAAGGCCGCCGTCGCTGGCGCCATCGCCACGCTGGGGGCGGGCCAGCAGGCCATGCTCGTCGCCTCGGCGCAGGACGCGCAGGTGGTGGTCCCGTTCACCGACGATCGCGAGACGCTCCGGCGCGGCCTCGCCGGCCTCGCCGCGCTCGATGTTCCCGGGCGGCTCCCGGAGGCGCTCCGCCTCGCCCAGGCGAACCTGCAGGTGCGCAGCGGGACCGCCGCCGTCGAGGTGTTCACCGACGGGGCGTTCGAACCGCCCAGCGTGCCCGACATGGGCGGCGCGGCGGTCCACTGGCACCGTTTCGGTACCCGCGGCAGGAACGTCGGCATCACGGCCTTCGAGGCTCGCAAGACCTTCTTCGGGGCGTTCGACTACCAGGCGTTCCTCTCGGTGGCGAACTTACAGCCACGGAGACCGTGTCGTTCGACCTCACGCTCACGCTGGCCGGCCGGCCGATCAAGACCGAGCGGGTCACGCTCACGCCGGAGCTCAAGCGCTCCCTCGTCTTCCCCTTCGTGGACAACGAGGGCGGCATCCTCAAGGCGGCGATCGCCGTGGACGACGACCTCGCGGCGGACAACCAGGCCCTGGCCATCCTGCCCGCGCCGCGCCCGCTCAGCGTCCTGCTCGTCAGTGCGGGGAACGCGTTCCTGGAAAAGGCCCTGGCCGCAGACTCGCAGGTGAAGGTGGAGACCGGGGGGCCGGAGCTCTTGGAGAAGAAGCCCCAGTTCGACGTGGCGATCATCGATGGGGTCCACGTCAAGCGCGTTCCCCCCGGACGCTATCTGTTCGTAAACACCGTGCCGGGTGGGTGTGCCGCTGGAGGTCCAGGGAAAGGTCCAGGATCCGCCGATCGTGGACTGGGACCGAAACCATCCAGCCATGCGCTACCTGGACCTGTCCAAGGTGGCGATCCAGGAAGCGATGCGCAGTCCGGCCCCTGGGGGGCGGACGCGCGCTGGTGGAATCCAATCTGACGCCGCTGATCTATGCGATGGACGAGGGTGGCGTCAAGGCCATCTTGATCGGGTTCGATCTGTACCGGACCGACCTTCCGCTGCGGGTGGCGTTTCCGCTGTTCGTCTCGAACGCCTTGCGGTGGCTCTCGCCGAGCCGCCTCGAGGATGTCGGCCTGCAGCTTCGCGCCGGCCAGACGCTGTCCGCCGCCCTGCCCGCCGGCGCCGGCGCGGCCATCCTGATGGACCCAACCGGCCGGGAGCACACCCTCCAGGCCGACGCGGACGGCCGGGTGAGCTTCGTGGACACGACCCGGGCCGGCATCTACACCGTCACGGCCGACGGGTGGGAACAGCGATTCGTCGTGAACCTCCTGGACGACGCCGAGTCGAACATCGGCGTGCAGACCCCCGGGGTCGCCGCAGCGGGCCCAGTCGCGACGCGCCGAGGACGCGTCGGCGCTCTTTCCCGTCACGGCAGGACCTCTGGAAGATCTGCGCGATCGCCGCCCTCGCGCTCTTGCTCCTGGAGGGAGTCCTCTACCATCGCGACGTCCGCGGACGCTGGCCGTGGACGGCCGCCGCGTTTCGCCTGGCGGTGGTGCTCTGCATCGCCGGGGGGCTGGCGGGCTTTGGCCTCCACCGCTCGACGGACGCCCAGACCGTGCTGTTCGTGCTGGACGCGCTCGGACAGCGTCTCGCTCGAAAACCGCGTTCGCACCCGCCAGTACGTGGCGGAGGCGATCAAGGGCGCCGGTCCCCAGGACCGCTACGGCGTCGTCACCTTCGGCGCAAGCCCCGTCTGGAGACCCCCGTCGGCCGCGAACCGCTTGCCACCAAGCCGCCGCAGGCGAGCGACGGGCGCGGGACCAACATCGGCGCGGCGCTGAAGTTGGCCCTGGCGGCGTTCCCGCAGGACGGGGCGCGGCGGATCGTCCTCTTGAGCGACGGGAACGAGAATCGGGGCGGCGCCCGCGACGCCGCCCAGCAGGCCCGGGCGGGCGGGGCGGACATCTATGCCGTCCCGATGAAGAACGAGTACGCCGGCGAGGTGCTGGTCGAGCGACTGGTGGTTCCGCAGGAGGTGAAATTCGGGGAGTCCTTCCTGGTTCGCGTGGTCGCGTGGAGCGCCCGGGAGACCAGCGGCCGCCTGTCGCTCTACCGCGACGGCACGTTCGTGGGCGCCCAGCCGGTGAAGCTCGCCGCCGGGAAGAACGTCTTCTCCTACCAGCAGGCGATCGACCAGGGCGGCTTCCACATGTTCCAGGCGCGCCTGGAGGCGCCCGACGACGTCATCGAGGAGAACAACCGGGGGATGGGGCTCGTGGCGGTGCGCGGCAGGCCCCGCGTCCTGTACGTCGAAAAGGACCGGGACCAGGGGGTCAACCTCCTGAACGCGCTCAAGTCCCAGAATCTCCAGGTGGAAATGGTCGGGCCCGAGGCGCTGCCGACCACCCTGGACGGCCTCAACAAGTACGACTCCATCATCCTGAGCAACGTCTCCGCCTTGCGGATCAGCAAGCGACAGATGGAGCTGGTGCGGACCTACGTCCGAGATCACGGGGGCGGCCTGGTGATGCTGGGCGGCGAGGAGAGCTTCGGCGTGGGCGGCTACTACCGCACGCCGGTGGAAGAGGCCCTGCCGGTGACCATGGAGGCGCGCCAGAAGGTCGAGATCCCCTCCCTCGCGGTGGTCCTGGTCCTCGACCGGTCGGGGAGCATGGAGACCAGCATCGATAGCCGCTTCTCCAAGCTGGACCTGGCCAAAGAGGCCGCCCAGCTCGTGGTGGAGCTGCTGGACGACCGGAACGAGGTCGGCGTCATCGCCTTCGACACCGCCTGGAGCTGGGTCGTGCCGATGGGACCGGCCCGGGACAAGGACCGGATCATCCGCGAGATCGCCACCATCAAGGCGGGCGGCGGGACGGACCTCTTTCCGCCCCTCAAGGAGGCGTATCAGGCGGTGTACGATCGGAAGGCGCTCCTGCGGCACGTCTTGGTCCTCTCCGACGGGGAGGTGACGGCGGCGGACTTCGCCGGCCTCGTGCGGCGCATGCAGAAGGACAAGATCAGCGTCTCGTCGGTGGCCATCGGTAAGGATTCGGACGTCCGGTTCATGACCGACATCAGCCGCTGGGGCCGCGGGCGGTTCTACTACACGGAGGACGTCTACGGCATCCCGCGCATCCTGACCCTCGAGACGCAGCTTGCCAGCAAAGCCTCCATCATCGAGCAGGCCTTCAAGCCCGCGCTCAGCCACGGGAGCCACGAGATCGTCCAGGACATCCGCTGGGACCAGGTCCCGCCCCTCGGCGGCTACGTCTCCGCGACGCCGAAACCGACGGCGGACGTGCTCCTGTTGTCCCACCAGCGGGATCCCGTCCTGGCGGCCTGGCGATACGGCCTGGGCCGATCGGTGGCGTTCACCTCGGACGCCAAGGCGAAATGGGGCGTCCTCTGGGTCAAGTGGGACGAGTACAACAAGCTCTTCGGCCAAATGCTGCGCTGGAGCCTGCGGACCACGCAACGGCGCGAGGTGGTGGCGTCGGTGGTCCAGCAGGAAGGGCGGGGCGAAATCCAGCTCGAAGCCGTGGACGAGAAGGGAGACTTCATCAACTTCGTCGAGGCGAATTCCGGCGTGGTGCTGCCCGACAAGACCCGGCAGGTCCTTCCCCTGGTCCAGGTGGGGCCCGGCAGATACCGGGGCGCCTTCGAGGCCGCCGACCAGGGGGCGTACCTGGTGGGCGTGTCGGAGCGGAAGGACCAGAAGCTGCTCGGATCAGAGGTGGCTTCCCTGGTGGTCCCGTATTCCCCGGAGCATCGGGCCCTGACGGTGAACGAAGGGCTGCTGCGCGACCTGGTCACCGTCTCCGGCGGGGCGGTGCCGACCGCGCCGGCGCAGGTGTTCACCCAGAACCGACGGCAGGCCCGCGTCCGGGTGGAGGCCTGGCCGTATTTCCTGGGCCTGGCGCTGCTCCTGTTCCTGCCGGATATCGCCCTGCGCCGTTTTTGGTTGCGAGGGGCAGGCGCGCCCCGAGCGTCGAGCGAGATGGCGCCGCGCGGCACGGGGTGGATCCGGGAAGGGTCCCGGTGGAGCGCCCAGCGCTCCGATGGCCGAGCGGTTCGGATCTCGCGGACGACGGAGACGAGGGTAGCCGGGGGCCGCAGGGATACGGGGCCGAGGGTGGGCGATGCGGCCGCATCCCGGGCAGGGACTGCGCCCCTGAACCTGACGCGCACGAGCGTCGAGGAGGACATGACCATGTGGACGCGCGGAGGGTGTGAGCGCATCAGCATCAAGGCACCGCGGCCGCGCCTCCCCCTGTTGGGGTTGGTGATGGTCGCCGGTGTGGTGGGGATGCTGTCCGGTATCAGCCTCGCAGGCCAGGCGGCCCCGCCGGGCCCGACCAAACCGCGATTGGCCGTGGTCCCCTTTGCGGGGTCGGCGGAGACCCTTCCGGAGGGGTATGGGGCCGCCCCCCGGCAGGCCATCCACGACGCGTTGCGGCAACTGCGCGCCGTCCGCGCCGTGGACTCGGCGGAAATCGTGGAGGCGGCGGGCCGCCTGGGTCTGACCCTGTCGGACGGGTTGGCGGACGATGCGCTGATTCGGCTCGCGCGGGAGCTCCAGGTGCGGGGGCTGATCGCCGGGAGCTTCACCGCCGAAGGCGAGACCGTGACGATCAAGGCCCGCCTCGTGGACGCTGCGGGTCAGGGTCGGGTCGCTCCGGGGGAAACGACGTCCGGCCCCGCCCGCGACGTCTTGGCGACGTCCGGCCGCATCCTCACTCACGCCTTGCAGCAGTTCCAGGTGCGTCCGACGGAGTTCGACGAGCGCCGGCTGGAAACCGCCTTCGCCAGCGGGACGGCATCCGTGGAGGCCTACACCCTTTACGCGCGCGCGGCCTGGGAACAGGGTCAGGGAACCAAGGAGACCTCCGAGCGGGCGGTCGCGTTGTTCACCAAAGCCCTCGAAACGGACCAGAACTTCGCCCAGGCCCGCGTGGCGCTGGGGGCGGCCCTGTACGCCACCAGCACGGCGGGCAATCCGAGCAACCGGTGGAAAGCGTCGCAGGAATTCCGCAAGGCAATTCAGCTCAATTCCAAGCTTGCGGAGGCCCACAAGTGGCTGGGCGATATGCTGGTCAACAGCCCTCGCCGCCTCTACGACCAGGCCGTCCAGTCGTATGCCGCGGCCCTGGAGATCTGGCCGGACTACGCCGAGGCGCGTGTCGGTCTGGGGGACGCGCGCCAGGCCAAGGGGCAGTTCGACGAGGCCATCGACGAATACAAGAAGGCGCTGGCGATCGAGCCCGCGAACGCGCGCGTCTATCTCGGTATGGGGAAGATCTACTACAACGAGAAACAGCTCTACCACGAAGCCGTGGCCGCGTATCAGCAGGCCATCGCCATGGACCCCAAGCTGCTCGATGCACACTTGAGCTTGGGCGAGCTCTACGAGGAGAAGGGACTGTACCAGGAGGCCGTGGCGCGCTACAACCACGTCCTCTCGCTGGAACCAAAGCATCCCGGTGCGACCTACGGGCTGGCCCTGGCGTACGAGCAGGTGGACGTGAAGAAGGCCATCGAACAGTGGGAGCGGTATATCGAGCTGGCGTCCAGCCTTCCGTCGGAGAAGGACTGGGTGGATATCGCGCGCAAGCATCTGGCGAAGCTGCAGCGAGGAGAGAAACCGAACTAAGAACCGATGCCCGCAATGATCGAGCCCGAGCCGAGAGCCGCGACAAGACCAGCAGGAACAACGGCGGAATCGGTTTCGGGCTCAAAGCTCGCAACTCGAAACGTGCGTCGGGGGGGTGTCATGCAAGCTGAAGAGCGCGCCGAGAAGTTCCGTAAGATGTTCGCGGCACTCACGCGCGAGATCGGCAAGGTCGTGGTGGGCCATGCCGAAATCGTGCGGGGGGTCCTGATCTGCCTGTTCTCCGGAGGACACGCCCTCCTGGAGGGTGTGCCGGGGCTCGGGAAGACGCTGCTGGTCAAGACGCTGGCGGAAGGGCTGGACCTGCGCTTCTCCCGGATCCAGTTCACGCCGGACCTGATGCCGGCGGACATCGTGGGCACCAATATCGTGGTGGAGACCCCAGGCGGGCGACACTTCGGCTTCCAGCGCGGTCCGCTCTTCGGCCAGATCGTCTTGGCGGACGAGGTAAACCGGGCCACGCCGAAAACCCAGTCGGCCCTCCTGGAGGCCATGCAGGAGTTGTCGGTCACCGTCGGGGGGACGCACCATTCGCTCGAGCGCCCGTTCTTCGTCCTCGCGACGCAGAATCCGATCGAGATGGAGGGCACGTATCCGTTGCCGGAGGCCCAGCTCGACCGGTTTCTCCTCAAGCTGAAGGTGGAGTATCCCAGTGCCGAGGACCTGGAGGAGATCATCGAGCGGACGACGAAACCGTTCACCCACCCGGTGCAGAAAGCCGCCGCCGGTCCGGAAGTCGAGGAGATGAAGAACCTGGTCCGCGAAGTGCCCGTGCCCCAGCCGGTCAAGGAGTACGTGACACGACTCGTCCTCGCCACACGGCCGGACCGTGAGGGGTCGCCGGACATGGTGCGGCGATTCGTGCGATACGGAAGCTCTCCGCGCGGCGCGCAGGCCCTGGTCATGGGCGGCAAGGTGTGCGCCCTGATGGACGGCCGGTTCAACGTGAGCTACGACGATGTCCGCGCGGTCGCCTACCCCGCGCTGCGACACCGTCTGATCCTCTCCTTTGAAGGCGAGGCGGAGGGGATCCACACCGACCAGATACTGGAGGACGTGCTGAGCCGCATTTCGACGCACCCGCCGAAGTCGGCCCTCCTGCCCCAGGGGTTGTGAGGCCCGACCCCGTTATTGCGGCGGGGGTACCCGGCCCGGTGTGCCCCGGGGCGATTCGCCGGGCTTGGCGTGGTGCTACACGAACGTCACGTCTTTGACTGCGGCCGACACGACGAAGCACCGGTCGTTGTTCGATTTGGGGTCGGCGGGGAACACGAAGAAGCCCACCCGACCGGGCTGGTAGCCCTGGGTCGTGCCCGTGAGGACTTCGCCATCCCTGAAGACGACTTGGATTTTCCGGCCCATCGCGGGTCTGGACGAATCGAAGGTTTGCTTCTCGGCGTACTCCGCGTTGCCGGAAAAGTCCTTGACAAAAAAAACCGCCTTGAGGTTTCCGACGCGCACTTCCATGGGCTTGGCGGACGGATCGCCGGCGACCACCACATGGAAGACGTCTTTGGCGGGAAGGAAATCCGTCGTGGTGCCCTTGACCAGGCGCCCGTCTTGATATCGGATCACAATCCGGTTCTGCATGACCACCCCCTTGGGTCGCTGCCGGGCGTTAGGAGCCGTTACGAACTGTCCATGAATTTCGTTACGGCTCCTTATGCCGTTCCCGGAATTTCTCCGTTCAAGGTATCTTTGCAACGGCTTACCCGCCCGCTCCTCATGCCGCGTGGCGACTGAACGCTCCCTTCCGTGAGTAAACCAGCCGGCGACCCGAGCCATTGCGCCCAGCATAGCGCGCCCGCGGACGGCCTGTCAATGCCGCCGGATCCGGCCGGATCCGGCCCAAAGACCTTGACACCTTTTTTCTTGCCGTGGTAGCTTGAACCGTTTTTCACCGGCCTTGCGCGGTGTTGGCGCATCCTCCGGCGGCGATTGGCCGGTCGCGCGCGGGCGCCTGGACCCACACTCCGCAGTCAGACGTGGACGATCGAGATACGTTTGTCCGGGGAACGCTGCTCGGTGCCGCCGGAGTTGCGGGTGCGGCGGTTGTCGGCCTTGCAGCGTGGGGTCGCTGGGCCTGGGCCTTCGGCTTCGCGGTGGGGGCGCTGATCAGCCTCGGAAACTTCCAGCTGATCGCCCATGCGGTCGGCGGCGTGGCGGGTCTGGGGGGTGACCGCGCCGCCACCACGCTGTGGAAGGGTGCGCTCTTCCGATTCGGGATATCCGGAGTCGTGCTGGCCGTGGCGCTACTCGTCCTGCGGGTGTCGCTCCCGGCCCTCGTGGCCGGTCTCCTGATCACGCAGGTGACGATGGTCGTGCTCTGGCTGATCCGAGCCCTGCGCTCGATGGCCTGAGCGGGTCGTTGGATCGGGCGAAGGCGGCGCGAAGCGCGCGGCGCCCCTCGCCCCGGAGGCTCCATGAGACGCCTGAACTCGCTCGCCGGTCGCCTCGCGATCCGGCTCGCCGGACTCGTTCTGATCCTGCCTGGGGATCGCCCTGGCGGCCGAGGCCGGCGCGACACGAGGAGCCCGGGATCATCAATCTGAACGTGACGATCCTGATCCAGGCGATCAACTTCCTCATCCTGATCTTCCTCCTCTCCAAGTTCCTGTTCAAGCCGCTCGCCGCGTTCCTGGCGAATCGGTCCGAGGGCATCGAGAAATCTCTGGCCGAAGCCAAAGCGGCTCACGAGGAGGCGGCCAAGGCGCAGGCGGCGTACCGGGCGCAGATGCGGGAGGCCCAGCGCGAGATCGCCGCCATTCGCGAGCAGGGCCAGCGCGAGGTCGAAGCCGAGCGCCAGCGACTGCTTCAGGCTTCCCGCGACGAGGCCGGACGCGCTGGTGGCGCAAGCCAAGGCGGACATCGAGGCCGAGACCAAGCGGGCCAAGGCCAGCCTGCGGGAAGACGTCGCCGGCATCGCCCTGGCGGCGGCCGAACGGCTGCTGGGGCGGACCATGACCGGGGACGACCAGAAGCGGCTGGCCGACCAGTACGTGCGTGAGCTGGGGGGCAAGAATTGATTGCGGGATCCCTGGCCAAGCGATACGCCAAGGCCCTGGTGGAGGTGGCCGCCGCGTCTCACGAGCTCGAGTCGGTCCACCAGGATCTCCGCGCGCTTGCGGACCTGCTCAAGGAGCATCGCGACCTACGGCAGCTTCTCGCCAACCCGACCGTGTCTCGCCGGGATACGGCGGAGGTCATTAAGGACATCGGCGCGGCGATGCGGCTCACGCCCCTCACCGCCACCTTCCTCCAGATCGTGCTGGACGGCGGACGGCTGGCCGGGTTGGACGGGATCCTCCGCGCCTACGAGCTCTTGATGGACGAGCGTCTCGGGCGAGTGAAGGCCGTGGTGACGTCAGCGGCGCCGCTGGGGGCCGAGGCCCAGGAACACCTCCGACGAAAGCTCGGCGAGGTGACGGGGAAGGATGTCTATCTGGAGCTCCGGCAGGACCCGACCCTCCTGGGCGGGGTGGTGAGCCAGGTCGGCAGCCGGGTCTACGACGGCAGCCTGAAGACGCAGCTCGCGCGGTTGCGGGACGAGTTGGCGCGCGCCTAACAGGCCGCTGAAAACGGCCCATCTGCGGTGACCCATCCTCCGGATGGGTACCCCGCCCGCTTGGGCGCTCGTTGCGGCGTACCTGTAGTACGCCTCACTCGGCCCCGGGTACCCATCCACGGGACGGGTGACGCCGCCTGGCATCCGGACCGTTTTGAGCGGCCTGGCCAAGGAGAGGTTTTCAGCCGCCCGCAAGTCTCGCAGCGGAGCAGGGGAGACGATGGCACAGATCAAGGCGGAAGAGATCAGCCAGATCATCAAGCAGCGGCTCGCCTCGTACGAGACGGCCGTCGATGTCGCCGAAGTCGGCACCGTCCTCGAGGTCGGGGACGGCATCGCCCGCATCTACGGCCTGGATAACGCCATGGCCATGGAGATCCTGGACTTCCCCAAGGGCGTGCGGGGGATGGTCCTGAACCTGGAAGAGGACAACGTGGGCGCGGTCCTCCTGGGCGACGACACGCTGATCAGCGAGGGGGACCAGGTCAGGCGGACGGGCCGGATCGCTCAGGTCCCGGTGGGCGACGCGGTCGTCGGCCGCGTCGTGGACGCCCTGGGGAACCCGCTGGACGACAAGGGGCCCATCGAGGCCAAGGAGTTCAAACCCATCGAACGGCTCGCGCCGGGCGTGGTGGACCGGCAGCCCGTCAAGGAGCCGCTCCAGACCGGCATCAAGGCGATTGACGCCATGATCCCGATCGGCCGGGGCCAGCGCGAGCTGATCATCGGCGACCGCCAGACGGGCAAGACGGCCATCGCCGTGGACACCATCATCAACCAGAAAGGGAAAGACGTCTTCTGCATCTACGTGGCCACCGGCCAGAAGCGGTCCACCGTGGCGCAGGTGGTCAAGGTGCTGGAAGACGCGGGGGCCATGGCCTACACCACCGTCGTGGTCGCCTCGGCCTCGGAGCCGGCCCCGCTCCTGTACATCTCGCCGTATTCCGGCTGCACCATGGGCGAGTACTTCCGCGACACCGGGCGCCACGCGCTCTGCATCTACGATGATCTCACCAAGCACGCGGCGGCCTACCGGCAGCTCTCGCTGCTCTTGCGGCGCCCACCCGGGCGCGAGGCGTATCCCGGGTGATGTCTTCTATCTCCACTCCCGGCTGCTGGAGCGGGCGGCCAAGCTGAACGACCAACTCGGCGGCGGTTCGCTCACCGCGCTGCCCATCATCGAGACGCAGCTCGGCGACGTATCCGCCTACATTCCGACCAACGTCATCTCCATCACCGACGGCCAGATCTACCTGGAAACCGATCTCTTCTACGCCGGGATCCGGCCGGCGGTGAACGTGGGCCTGTCGGTCTCCCGCGTGGGCGGGAGCGCCCAGGTCAAGGCCATGAAGCAGGTCGCGGGGAAGTTGCGACTGGACCTGGCGCAGTACCGAGAGATGGCGGCCTTCGCCCAGTTCGGATCGGACCTCGACAAGGCCACCCAGGCCCAGCTCAACCGCGGCCAGCGCATGGTGGAAGTCCTCAAGCAGCGTCAGTACACGCCGCTCCCGGTCGAGCGGCAGACCCTCGATCATCCTGGCGGGCACCACCGGTCAGTTGGACGACCTGCCGGTCGAGGCGGTGATGGCCTTCGAAGAGGCCCTGTACGCGTTCGCCGAAACACGGCATCCCGCGATCTTCCGCGAGCTGGCGGAGAAGAAAGCGATCGGCGACACCCTGCGCAGCCAGATGGACACCTGTATCGCAGAGTGCAAGGCGGAGTTCCTGGCAACGCGCAAAACGATTAAACACACGCGAGATTCGGAATGCGGCATGCGGAACGAAGACCGACTCCGCAATCTGCCATTCCGCAATCCGCGATCGAGACCCATGGCTACCCTGCGCGACATCCGGCGGCGAATCGCCAGCGTCAAGAGCACCCAGCAGATCACCCGCGCCATGAAACTGGTGGCCGCGGCCAAACTGCGCCGCGCCCAGGAGCGGATCCTGGAGGCGCGTCCGTACTGCCGAAGCATGGGCGAGGTGGTCTCCGGCCTGGCGCTCGCGGTCGCCGCGGGCGTTGCACCCGCTGCTCCGGGAACGGGCGGACGAACGAGATCTGACGGCGACGACCCGCAAGCTCTTGCTCGTCATCAGCGGCGACCGGGGACTCTGCGGCGCGTTCAACAGCAACATCATCCGGCGATCGGTGGACCTCCTGCGGGCCGAGCAGGACAACCCGGACGTGAGCCTCGCCTTGATCGTGGTGGGGCGCAAGGTCCGGGACTTCTACCGGCGGCGCGGGGAAGTCACGGTGCGCTCCGAATACGTGAACTTCTTCGACAAGCTGGCGTACGCCCACGCGGCCCAGATCGGCCAGGACGTGGCGGCAGCCTACGCCGGCGGCGAGGTGGACGAGGTCCAGCTCGTCTACAACGAGTTTCGCTCCGCCGCTTCGCAACGAGTGGTGGTCGAAACGCTCCTGCCGATCCCGTCGGCGGACGAACCGGACGAGACGTCGGGGGTGGAATTTCTCTTCGAGCCGTCGCCCGCCGCCGTCCTGGAAACGCCTCCTGCCCAAGCACGTGGAGGTGCAGGTCTATCGCGCCCTGATGGAGTCCGCGGCGGCCGAGTACGGCGCCCGCATGACGGCGATGGAGAATGCCACCAAGAACGCCTCGGAGATGATTGACCTGTTGACCATTCAGTTCAACAAGGCGCGCCAGGAGCGGATCACCAAGGAACTGCTGGAGATCGTCGGCGGCGCGGAAGCCCTCCGACAGGCCGGCGACTGACAGCCGAGCGGACGCGAGACTCAACGACCGGGGCCGGACCACAGGCGAAGACGACGCACCGCACGTGCCGCGGCGAGAGCGGCACGACACGCACGCGGGAATGGAGCGAGTGATGGCGAACAGCGGGAAGATCGTACAGGTCATCGGACCGGTCGTGGACGTGGAGTTCGGCCCCGGCCAAGCTGCCGGCCATCTACAACGCCCTGGACGTCCAGGGGATGAAACGGGAAGACATCTTCTCCTACAGCGAGCGTTTGGTCCTGGAGGTCGCACAGCACCTGGGAGAAAGCCGCGTGCGGACGGTGGCCCTCTCCTCGACAGACGGCCTGACGCGCGGAATGGACGTCGTGGACAGCGGCGCCCCGATCATGATCCCAGTGGGCCAGAACACCCTCGGGCGCATCATGAACATCATCGGAGAGCCGGTGGACAAGCAGGGGCCGCTGACCTCGGACACCATGTACCCGATCCACCGCCCCGCCCCCGCCCTGGACGAGCAGGAGACGTCCATCCAGATGCTGGAAACGGGCATCAAGGTGATTGACCTCCTGGAGCCGTACACCAAGGGCGGCAAGACCGGCCTCTTCGGCGGGGCCGGCGTGGGCAAGACGGTCATCATCATGGAGCTGATCCGGAACATCGCCCAGGAACACGGCGGCACCTCGGTCTTCGCCGGCGTGGGCGAGCGGACGCGCGAGGGTAACGATCTCTGGCTGGAGATGAAGGAGTCCGGGGTCATCAACAAGACGGCGCTGGTGTATGGGCAGATGACGGAACCGCCGGGGGCGCGCCTGCGGGTCGGCCTCACCGGGCTCACCGTGGCGGAGTACTTCCGCGACGCCGGACAGGACGTGCTCCTGTTCATCGACAACATCTTCCGTTTCACCCAGGCCGGCTCCGAGGTCTCGGCCCTCCTGGGCCGCATGCCGTCCGCCGTGGGCTACCAGCCGACGCTGGCCACGGAGATGGGGCAACTGCAGGAGCGGATCACCTCCACCAAGAAGGGCTCGATCACCTCGGTGCAGGCCATCTACGTGCCGGCCGACGACATCACCGACCCGGCGCCGGCCAACGCCTTCGCGCATCTCGACGCCACCACGGTCCTCTCGCGGCAGATCGTCGAGCTGGGCATCTACCCGGCCGTGGATCCCCTGGCCTCCACCTCACGCATCCTGGACCCGCTGCATCCTGGGCGACGAGCACTACAACACCGCCCGCGGCGTGCAACGCATCCTGCAGCGGTACAAGGACCTGCAGGACATCATCGCCATCCTGGGCATGGACGAACTGTCGGACGAGGACAAGCTGCTGGTGGCCCGCGCCCGAAAGATCCAGCGCTTCCTGTCGCAGCCCTTCTTCGTGGCCGAGGCGTTCACCGGGCAGCCCGGCCGTTACGTCTCCGTCAAGGAGACGATCCGCGGGTTCCGCGAGCTCCTGGAAGGCAAGGGCGACGACCTGCCCGAGCAGGCGTTCTACATGGTGGGGACGATTGACGAGGCCCGCGAGAAGTCCGACCGGCTCAAGGCGGTGAAGTAGCGCAGCCCTCTCCGGGGACGGCAGGCGGTCTGTCGAGGCGACGAGCGCGATGGCAGAAGCGGGTAATACAACCCTCCAACTGGACGTGGTGACACCGATACGCCTGGTGATCAGGGAGCAGGTGACCGAGATCATCGCGCCGGGCTCCGAGGGCTATTTCGGCGTCCTGCCGGACCACGTCCCGTTCATCACGACGCTGAAGCCGGGACGACTGACGTACTGGAAGGGAAAAGAGGAGCTCCGGCTGGCCGTCTCTGCTGGGTATGCTGAGGTGCGGGGAAACCGGGTCAGTATCTTGGTCGATACCGCCGAGACCGCCGAAGAGATCGACGTGGCCCGGGCCGAACGGGCGCGCGAGCGCGCCCAGCGACGCCTGCAGGAATGGGCGGCGGGAAACGAGGAGATCGACGCGGCCCGGGCCGAGGCGGCCCTGCGCCGAGCCCTGGCGCGACTGGAGGCGGCCGGCAAGAGCCATTGAGACGACGAGAAACCACAGATTACACCGATTTCACAGACTGGTCCGATATTCTGACGGCCTCGGGGATTCCCCGAGGCCGTTGGCACTCTAGGCCCAGAATCTGCGTAATCTGCGAAATCTGTGGTTGTGTTTTCTTTCGTCGGGGTCAGGCGAGATCGGCGGCGATCTGCGCGAGCAGCGGCTCGATGGACGGTGCGCCGAGGCCCAGGTCGGCGGCCAGCTCCTCGATGGTATGGCGCTGCCCCTGCCGCCACAGCGCCAGGAGGAAGGGTCCGGTGCGGTCGTTCCTATACCATTCCTCGTCGAACCGCTCGCGCAGGAGATCGCGGAGCTGCGCCTCGAAGATCCAGGCCCTGAGGTAGCGCGCGGCGTAGAAGAAGGGGTCCACGTCGCACAGAAAGAGATCCGCCGGCCAGTCCACCTGCGTGGCGTCGGAGAGGAGATCGCGGTACGCCTCGCGGGACCGCCGCCCGGGCCCTTCCGCGTGGAGGAACAGCTCGTATTCCAGCTTGGCGGCGTAGCGGCGCAGAAACCACAGCTTGTGAAGGGCGGTGAAGCGCAGAGCCTCGCGGGGCTGCCCGATCCCGGCAAAGCGCTTGAGCCAACCCCGCTCCCGGAGCAGGCCGTCGAGGAGGAACGCCCAGGCCTCGGTCACCGAGGGGTCGCCCAGCCGGCGATACTCCACGGGCAGGCCGGGGTCGGTGTTGGCGAAGTGCAGGGCGTGGCCGAGCTCGTGAAGGTACGCCGCATAGTCGTCCGGCCCGCCGCCAGGCCGGACGACCAGAATGACCTCGTCCGGGATCCGGGGGGTGGCCACGAAAGCGCGCGGCGTCTTGTTCGGCCGCGGCTCGTCGTCCACGCGGATGCGCCCTCCGGCGCGTGGGTCGATCTTCATGCGGCGGCACGGCGCCTCGGCGGCCTCGCGCAGACCATCCGGAGGAAACATATTGTCAAGGGCGCACGCCCGGAAGAGGCGGACGAGATCGTGGCGGCCGGCCTCGCGCGGCGAGATCTCGACCCAACGCGCGAGGTACCAGGAAACAGCGTCCTGGTACATGTCGCGGCTGCGGGGCAGGATCGGCTGGGTCAGCGCCCGCAGGGCGGCGAGGTCGATGCCGGACAGGTCGCTGCAGAGGGACGTGTAGCCGGTGAAGCCGAGGCGCCGCGCCTCTTCGTGGGAGAGCTCCAGGATCTCCTGACGCAGGCCGTTCAGGTCCGCGATGGCGCCGAGACGTGCGGACTCCAGGGCCGCGCGGCGCGGTCGGTCGGCCTCGTTCTTGATCCGGCCCTCGATGGACCGGAGCGGAATCTCTACCCCATCCACGCGGACGGCCTGGGAGGCCTCGGTGGTGGCCAGCCGATCGCTGCCGGCCCGCACGCGGAACTCGACGCAGGCGGTCCCGAGGAATTCGGCCAAATAGCGAAGGCGCCGCCCCTCGTCCCCGTCCGGGGTCGCCAGGGATCGCTCTCGTGCCGCAGCGAACGCCTCGCGCGAGCCCAAGAGGGCAAAGCGCTCGCGGATCGCCGCCGCCCGGCTTTCTTCCTTTAGGCCGGCCCGCGTCAGGTACTCCTCGCGGTTCAGGGCTTCGGCGAAATCCTCCAGGTCGACAAGGAGCAGGCGTAGGTCCATGACGGCGTCCTTGGGCAACTAGGCAATTCGGCAACTTGGCAATTTGGCGAGCTAGGGGCTCCGGCACTCCCTAATTGCCCAGTTGCCCAGTTGCCGAATCGCCGAGACTTACAGGTCGTCGTCGAGGTCGCCGCCGGCATCGGGAGCCTTGCCCTCGCCGCCGGCCTCCTCTTCCATGGCCTGTTCCATGACCTCGTCAAAGTCCTCGCCGAGGTCCTCGCCCATTTCCTTCCCCATCTTCTTGGCCCATTGCGCCACGCTCTTGGGGTCGTTCTCGTCCAGGCCACCGAGGGCGCTCGGATCGGCCAGCGCGTCCAG
Source organism: uncultured Methylomirabilota bacterium (assembly GCA_963695995.1). GTDB lineage: Bacteria > Methylomirabilota > Methylomirabilia > Methylomirabilales > 2-02-FULL-66-22 > 2-02-FULL-66-22. The sequence continues at coordinate 43,161 of CAVOIV010000052.1, read as the reverse complement.
CCGGTCATCTTCGGATCGCACGCGCGTGAACCGGGACATCAGGCGCTCGAGGTGCTTCCCGCCGCAGCGGGGACAGACGGGGATGCCCGGGTTGCTGATGCTGCGTATCAGGAGACTCACGCGACGACGGCAGTCCTGGCAATGGTATTCATAGATCGGCACGGCGCTTCTTCCTCCCTCCGAAAATGCTACGTCCCCGGTGACGCGTCGGGGGCCGGTTTGGCAGTGTACCGCGTCGCAACGGCCCGGGCGATCCCCACGACCTCCTGGCGCAAGCCGGTCGGCTCCAGGATCTCGACCGTATCCCCGCACGACAGGATCCAGGGAAGAAACTCTCCGGGCCGCTGGGCGGCGATCATGAAGATGATGCTCCCGTCCGGTCCGCGCTCCCACATCAAGGTTCCCACCGGCGGGTGCTTCCGAAGCGCCTGCGCCAAGGGCGGACGGGCGAGGAGCCGGATCCAGTGGACCTGTGGGGCCGACCCCGGAGCCGGGTGCAGATGCCGCTCCAGAAGCCGCGCCGGCACCGGGCGAAATCGACGCCGGAGCATGGAGACGGACTGCAAGCGGGCAACGGATAGTCGCAGGAAACGCCGGCGCTCGTGACAGTAGCCCAGGAGCTCCAGGCCGTTGGCGCCCGGGAGGAGTCGGTAGGGGTCCATCCGTCGGGATGCGGTCGCGCCCTCGGATCCCGAGGCCAGGGTCACCCGAACGGTCCGCTGGTCCGCCATCGCCTCTGTCAGGGCTGCGGTGCACGCCTCGATCCGTGGATCCTGCACAGGAAGCGCCAGGGCGAGCTGCCGCTGCGGTCGGTCTTCGGGCGGCTGGGCCGCCAGGGCCTGCGTCAGTTTCTGCGCCGCGACCGTCGAGGGCGCGGGATGTCGCTAGTTCGGCCCGCGGCGCGGCGGTTCGCGCCGCCAGGCTGAGCGCCAAGGCCTGGTCCACCGTCAAGGTGACGGCCGGCAAGAGGGCCGGTGCGGCGAGCCGATACCCGCGGTCGAAGTACACCGGAAACCCGGCCGCCCCAAGGTCGTCCAGGTCCCGCTGCAGCGTCCGCGTGGAGACGCCGCAGGCGCCGGCCAGCGCCTCGGCATCCATGCCGGCCTGGTTGTGCAGAAGCTCCAGCAGCTTGATCAACCGCTCGGACCTTTGCACGGCACTCCCTCCGCGCGCGAGGCCAGGGCTCCGCGCCCCCGCTCGATGCGACCTTCCCGTCGCCATGGCGGGCGCTCGGCCCCATCTGGCTAGCAGGCAAATAACAGACTTCCCGCGGCATGTCAAGGCGCCGAAAGCCCGGCCGGATCCGGTGCAGGCGCACCCCTCCCCCAAGCACCGGACCGCCGATCCTGACGGCGAGGCGCGAGTCATCCGAAGGGGCGGGCGACCCTCAGAAAACAAGGCATTTCCCTTGACACCACGGGCCAATTTCAGTACCTTACCGCTCGTTCTCCGCCTCATCGGGAACCGGCGGGCCTTGTCACGAGAAGCCGTTCCGGATCAGTCTCGGCTCAAGGCTCTCGGCTCACATGTCTCCGACGGGCAGGTAGCTCAGTTGGTAGAGCACAGGACTGAAAATCCTGGTGTCGGCAGTTCAATTCTGCCCCTGCCCACCATCTCTTTCCGGTAGTTACGAACCCATCCGTTTCAGTTGCACCCAACGACCACGCCGAAACCGTCCCCCACGGAGCAGTCTCCGCGCTGCCGTCCCGCGAAACGCACTGCGCGTACCCAGCAACGGAACCCCCGGCCCCCTTCGCAGGGTGGTCGCCGGAACTTTCCCCGACTGATGGCGCATCTCCCGCTGGAATAGCAAGCCGTCGTGGCCCCCTTCCTGATTACAGGCTGCACCAGCGACCTGTATTCCTATCCAGACGACCGGACTCCGCACCGCAGGTTGCGCTTCACTGTGGGTCTTTGCCTTCAAGCACTAACAGGATAAATTAGTGGTGGGGGCGAAGAACGGTTGCGGAAGGCGAGAAAACCCGCGTCCAGGACTTCACAGGGGCCACACGCGAATGGGGAGCACGCCGCGCATGACGAACACCATCCCGACGACCTTCACCGATCCGATCAACGCCAGGATCCTCGCCGTGTCCGAGGATCGGCTCGAGGGGTTCCAGCGCGATCCGCTGGGGGAGATCTCCCGGCAATCGGGGGTGGAGGTGTCGGAAGTGATCGCGCGCATCCGGGCGATGCTGCGGGCGGGGACGATCCGCCGGGTGCGGCAGACGCTGCTGGCCACCAACCTCGCGCAGGGCGCGCTCGTGGCGTGGCAGGTGCCGCAGGAGAAGCTGGACGCGGCCTTCGACTACATGTTTCAGCGCGACCCGTTCAGCGGGCATGTGGTGATCCGCACCACCGATGTCGCCACCGCCGGGGCCAAGTACCGGCTCTGGACGACGCTGAAAGTCCCGCAGGGCTTCTCGATGACCAGGCACTGCGAGGTCCTCGCGCGGCAGACGGGCGCGGAGAGGTTTCTCCTGTTGCCCGCGAAGAAGCTGTTCACGCTCGGCGTCGGCCACGTGCGGCGGCGCGGGCTGGAGCCGGGCAGCCGCGCGGAGGTGCCGGCCGACGTGACGGACGTGACCGTCGTCACGCTGAACGAGCTGGAGTGGCGCGTCCTGGTGGCGCTGAAGCGCGAGTTTGCGCCGGAGGAACTTGTTCCGCAGCTCTGGGACGCGCGCGCCAAGAAGCGGGCGTGCCGCTGGAGACGTTCTTCGCGATCGCCGGGGACTTCAATAGCCGCAAGATCATCGGCCGCTTCTCGACCTTCCTGGAGCACGTCAAGGCCGTCGGCGGGGGGCGAGCGCGTGACCCGCTTCAACGCGCTGTTTCACTGGGCGGTGCCGCCGGGCCGCGAGATCGACGCCGGCCGGGAAGTGGGTCGGCACCACATCATGACGCACGCCTACTGGCGCGAGGGCGGCCCAGAGTTCCACAACGTGAACATCATGGGCGTCGCCCACGGCACCGACAAGCAGGTCCTGCTCGCCCACAAGGCCGCCATCGACCAGCACCTCGCCGAAGCCGGCATCCCTGTCGCCTACACCAACGTCTTCTGGGGCGGCCGCAGCGAGATCAAGCCGTCCGAGATTTCGCCGTTCGCCTATCGGGACTGGTGCAAGAGCGCAGGGATCGATCCAGAGAGCATGAGAGAATGAACACAAGGCAACGGAGGGACCGAGGAACAGCGGAATGGGCGGCCATGATGGGGGGCCGCCCCCCGGCACGGAACGTCTCCTTGTGCGGAATCCGGAAATAGGGGCCCGCCTGTTGCGCGTGATTCGCGTCGCCTTCCGGGCGTTGCCCTGCGCCCCTTAGCCGGTCTGCGCCGATGGGTCCGAGCGCGGGGGGTCTTCTGCTGGGTTCGCCGCCGCCGTGCCTTCAGCGGCCTTCCGCGCCTCTCGCACGCCCTTAAGGATCCGCTCCATATCCTCGACTCGCTCCGAGATCTTCTCGGCGAGAGGGTGAATGGTCTCGTTCGGCTCGGCCAATCGCAGCAGCTCTTCGCTGAACACCGACATGGACATCAGGGGCCGCTCTATTTCGTACGTCGCCTCCTGGGCCGCTTCGGCAACAACGACCCGCCGCTCCTTCGCCGCGAGCGTCTCCTGCAGCCTACGGAGCTCCCGCATGCTCTCCTCTAACGCGCGGTTCGTCGCCTCCAGTTCGCGGACCTTCTCTTGAAGTGCCCGCTCAGACAGGCGAAGCCGGCCACTCTCGCCGACAGCCAAGGAGATCGCCGTGGTGATGAGGCCGAAACCGATCAATCGCGCCAAGGCCGACCAATACGGGAAAACCAGCGCAGCGCAACCAGGATCAGCGAGCACCTCCGCGCCGAGGGAGATGGCCGCCGCGAGGACGGAGAAGGCGATGGAAATCGGGAGTGGCTCGAGAAACGCGATGGGGATGAGAGGAATAAGATAGAACGGGCTTTTGGCCAACTGGGGTAACGGCCAGGTACTGAAAACATCCCACCAAGAGAAGGAAGGCGACGCCCCCCGCCCGCCGGAGGGGCGGTGAGAGGCGGAGCGCCCGCTGCACCCTCTCGAAATGGCTTATGGCGGCGTCGAGTAATGGCATGGCGGCACCTCCTCGGAGCGCTTTTTCGGTTACACTAGGCCGCCTGGCCCGCCCTGTCAAGCACGCGAAGCCTCCTGGAGAGTGGACCGCGAGGCGCTCCGCCAATCGCAGCCAGAGCGGCCTGATATAGACCTGCGACCAGAGCGGGAAACCGCAAGTCCGTTGACAAGATCCCGGCCCGAGGTGTACATCCCGGACCGGGGAATGTGCTGCCGTGGGTCTGAACCGACGCAGCAGGAGAGGGTGGGTCCGTGGCCGACATCACGCTGTTTCCGTTCGTGCAGTACTGGTGGTTTTACCTGGTCTTCCTGGGCGGCGTCCTGATCCTCCTGGCCCTCGACCTCGGCGTGTTCCACCGGGAGGCTCACGAAGTGTCGTTTCGGGAGGCGGCCACCTGGAGCGCCGTGTGGGTGAGCCTGGCGCTCGCCTTCGGGTATGGGTTGTACCGGTACGCCCTGTGGAAGTTCCCCCGGGATCCCCGACTCACCGCACTGCCCGGTTTTGACCCGACGGCCGCGGCCGAGACGCCGTCCTGGAGTTCTTGACCGGGTATATCGTCGAGTACTCGCTCTCGGTAGACAACATATTCATCTTCGTCTTGGTCCTCACCTACTTTGCCATTCCCTCCAAGTACCAGCACCGGATCCTGTTCTACGGGATCCTCGGCGCGCTCGTCTTCCGCGCCGTCTTCATCACGCTGGGATCCGTCCTGATGCGGGTCCACTGGATTGTTCTGCTGTTCGGCGCCTTCTTGATCTTTACCGGCCTCAAGATGATGTTCGCGCCCGAGAAGGGTCTCGATCCGGAGAAGAACCCGATGATCCGGCTCTTCCGGAGGTTCGTCCCCGTCACCCCCGAATTCCACGGGCAGCGCTTCTTTGTCCGACTAAACGGCGTGCTCCATGCGACCCCACTCTTCATCGCCCTCCTCTTCGTGGAAGTGACCGATATCATCTTCGCCGTGGACTCGGTCCCCGCGATCTACGCGCTGACCGACGAGTCGCTCATCGTCTTTACGTCCAACGTCTTCGCCATCCTGGGCCTGCGCGCGATGTATTTCATGCTCGCCGGCGCCGTGGAGAAGTTTCACCTTCTCAAGTACGGGCTGTCGGTGGTCCTGATCTTCGTTGGGCTCAAGATGGTGTGGCTGAACCCGTGGTACGGAGGAAAGTTCCCCATCACCTACTCCTTGGGCTTCATCGGCGCCGTCCTCGCGGCCTCCCTGCTCCTGTCGCTTCTCTTCCCGAAAAAGGCGGGTCGGTCGGACTCCGGCTCCCAGAGCGAGCGCGGCGCCGCGTAGGTTCCGGCCTCGCCTCGACGGTGTTGGAGGTTTTGCGGCCACGCACAGGGCACCTTGCCAGCGCATCAAGGTCGCCCGTTCGACCACACGCCTTGTCATGATATAATTTCCGCTAACCGAATCCGGGCAGGCGGATCCGTGTCCCAATTCGCTTTCGCCGCGCGGCCAGCCTCGGGCGTGTTCCAGGGTGCGCCCCGTCTCCGCTGTCGCAACACCGGCGAATAGCGAAACCTGGCGCAGTCGGAACGCCTCGAACGACCTCAGGAGCACGCCATGGAACAGAATCAGCGACGGTTCTCCATCTGGTACTTCGTGGCGGCATTCTTGGTTCTTCTGGCCATCGAGAACTTCCTGATGGGCGCCATCACCGAGAACCTCACCTACAATGAGTTCAAGGCGCTGCTCAAGGCCGGGAAGATCACCGAGGTGACCCTCACCGACCGGATGATCACCGGTCGGCTGAAGCAGGAAGGCCTGGAGGGCCTTCTGCCGAAGGAGAAGATCGCAGAGATTCAGCGGTTCGGGACCGGCGAGCAGCGGTTCGTCGCCGTCCGCGTCGAGGACCCCGGCCTGGTGAAAGAACTGGAGGAGGCCAAGATCAAGTTTGCCGGACGACTGGAAAGCACCTGGTTCACCACGCTCCTTTCCTGGATTCTTCCCGCCCTGATCTTCGTGGGGATCTGGATGTTCTTCATGAAACGGATGGGGGCGGCCAGCGGCCTGGTCTCGCTGGGCAAGAGCAAGGCCAAGGTCTACATGGAAAAGCAGACCGGCGTCACCTTCCAGGACGTCGCCGGGATCGACGAGGCCCGGGCCGAACTGATGGAGATCGTGGACTTCCTGAAGACGCCGGACAAGTACAAGCGGCTGGGCGGCAAGATCCCCAAGGGGGTGCTCCTGGCGGGGGCTCCCGGCACCGGGAAGACGCTCCTGGCCAAGGCCGTGGCCGGCGAGGCGGGCGTGCCCTTCTTCAGCATGAGCGGCTCGGAGTTCGTGGAGATGTTCGTCGGCATGGGCGCCGCCCGGGTGCGAGACCTCTTCGCGCAGGCACAGCAGAAGGCCCCCTGCATCATCTTCATCGACGAGCTGGACGCCCTGGGCAAGGCGCGCGGCATGAATCCGATGGGCGGCCACGACGAGCGCGAGCAAACGCTGAACCAGCTCCTGGTGGAGATGGACGGCTTCGAAACGAACAAGGGCGTCATCATCATGGCGGCCACGAACCGGCCGGAGATCCTCGACCCGGCCCTCCTCCGCCCCGGCCGCTTCGACCGCCAGGTGGTCCTGGATCGGCCCGACCTCAAGGGGCGCGAGAAGATCCTCCAGGTCCACACCAAGAACGTCTCGATGGGGCCGGACGTGAACCTGGTGGAGATCGCCGCCCGGACGGCGGGGTTCGTGGGCGCCGATCTGGCGAACCTCGTCAACGAGGCCGCGCTGCGCGCAGCCCGCCGCGGCAGCGAGACGGTGGCGATGCAGGATTTCGACGAGGCGGCGGAGCGGATCGTCGCCGGGCTGGAGCGGAAGAATCGGGTGATGAATCCGGTGGAGAAGGAAACGGTCGCGTACCACGAGGCCGGCCACGCCCTGGTGGCGGAATCGCGGCCCAACGCGGATCGGGTGACGAAGGTCTCCATCATCCCCCGCGGGGTGGCGGCGCTCGGGTACACCCTTCAGACGCCCACGGAGGACCGCTACCTGATGCGGCGGGCGGAGCTGCTGGACCGGATCGACGTGCTCTTGGGCGGCCGGGTGGCCGAGGAGATCGTCTTCGGCGACGTCTCCACCGGGGCGCAGAACGATCTGCAGCGGGTGACGGATCTGGCCCGGCACATGGTCACCCAGTACGGCATGAGCGAGACGCTGGGCCTGGTCACCTTCGAGGAGCCGCGCACCAACCCCTTCCTCAACGTCGCCGGCGCCGGCCGGAGCCGCGAGTACAGCGAGAAGACCGCCCAGGCGATCGACGACGAGATCCGCGCGATCATCGGCGACGCCCGGGAGCGGGTGCGCGAGACCCTCACCAAGCGCCGGGCGGCGCTGGACGCCCTGGCCAAGCTCCTGCTGGAGAAAGAGGTCGTGGACCGGAAGGGGCTGGAGGCGCTCGTGGCAGAGCATCCGGCGTGAGACCCGCGCACCCGCCCCAGCACACGACGAGCTACCGCCACCGCCACCCGGTCGGTTTCTGGCAGCACAACATTGTTCTCGAAGCCGTCCACGCGCCGGAGAAGGGCATGAAGTATCCGTATGTCCTGGCCGGGAGGCGCGCGTGCCCGCCGGAGGACGTGGGCGGCGTCTGGGGGTACGCGAATTTCCTGGGGATTATCCGAGACCCCAAACACCCCGAGCACGACGATACGCTGGCATGGTGCGGCGACTCGTTCGATCCGGAAGCCTTCGACATTGGAGCCGTCAACCGCGCTTTCCACGGCGGCTGGGTCCCGCCGCCGGAACGGGGAGAATAGCGGGCAGCGCAGGAGCAGGGGTGCCTTTTCCTTGTAGCGCCCCCCGCCATTTGATATAAGCAACGCGGCACCGTAGATACCCCCGGACACGACGGGAGGGGAAGTCGCCGGTTTCGTCTGGAGGGAGCCAAGGATGTAGCGAACGCCGATTCTCGCTTGAGGATCGGCTTTTTTCTTGTTGGCGCGATTCGGATAGCCTCTGTGCCGGACCCGAACCACCCGACCCCGCGATAGAGTCATAGGATTGCTCGTTCCGAAGACGTGCGAACAAGTGCGGGTCGTTACCGCTGCGAACAAGCTTGAGGCCGCCCTCACCCATGAACGGAAGACTTTGGGCACGCATCGGCAGCTCAAAACCGGCCTCATGACTGACCTGCTCACCGGTCGCGTGCGCGTGCCCGAGGGCGTGGGGGTTTGGGAAGGGGCCGGGCCAAGTTGACGGGGCGGCAGGCGCAACGAATCGGTCGGATCGGTCGGATACGACAGATCGGTCCGATCTGACTTACACGACCGCCCCCGTGTCCGAAACTCGTGAGGAAGCACCATGAGCGATCATTCGCCGGGCTTGCGCCCGCACGGCGGCTACCGGAAGCTGCGCTCGTTCCAGGTGACGCAGATCATCTACGACGCCACAGCGGCGTTCTGCGACCGTTTCGTGGACAAGCGGTCGCGGACGCACGACCAGATGGTGCAGGCGGCGCGCAGCGGGCGACAGAACATCGCGGAAGGCAGCCGCGCCTCCGCCACGTCGAGCCAGACGGAGCTCCGGCTAGTAGGCGTCGCCCGCGCCAGCCTGGACGAGCTGCTGCTGGACTACGAGGATTTCCTGCGCCAGCGCGGGCTGCCCCAGTGGGGAAAAGACGACCCGCAGGCGCTGAGGATTCGGGCACTGGGGAAGGCGCATCCGACCGGTCGGTCGGATCGGACCGATCCGACAGATGCCGCGCCCTACGCCCCCTGGCTGGAACACGCCGATCCATCGGTGGCGGCCAATGCCATGATCTGTCTGATCCATCAGGCCAACTATCTGCTCGACACGCAGTTGCGGGGACTGGAAGAGCAGTTCATCCAAGAAGGCGGCTACAGCGAGCGACTTCACGCCGCCCGACTGGAGGCGCGTGCGCTCCAGCGGGGCGGAAGGGGGGCTGCGCAGTCCGATCGGTCGGATCGGATCAGCCATCCCGCCCAACTGCCCGATCTGCGGCGGGCAGATGGTTCTGCGAACCGCCCAGAAGGGCATGCATGCCGGTTCACGGTTCTGGGGTTGTTCCGGCTATCCCGCCTGCAAAGGCACACGTCTGGTGGAAGGGGTGCCTCATGAGCTTTGAGCCTCTCTTTCGCTTCACCAACCGGATGACGGCAGGGCTAACACGCATCGAGCGGCGCGCTTGACGTTGGAGCAGCCGGAAGCGAACCTGCAGGTTTTCCAGGATCTCTTCCCGGCCACCCCCCGACGGACGCTTCAGCGAGACTTGCAACAGGCGGTTTCGAAGCGGGTCATGAAAGGAATTGGGGCAACGCATCAGAGGCGGTCTCCTATAAGCAATATCTTCGAGATGAAGCAGGGGGGGGAACGACAGACCAAGCCAACATCGATTGTAGGCGGCTTTTGCACCCAGCACGGGACGTACGAGGGCGTTGCTCTATTCGGGATGGAAAACAAGTTTCAGTTCCCAAAGCCGGAAGGCCTCTTGAGATACATAGTCGAGATGGCCACCAGCCCAGGCGACTTGGTTCTCGACTCCTTCGCCGGTTCCGGCACGACCGGCGCCGTGGCGCACAAGATGGGGCGGCGGTGGATCATGGTGGAGTTGGGGGAGCATTGCCACACGCATATCATTCCGCGGCTGAAGAAGGTCATTGACGGCGAAGATCCCGGCGGCATGACGGAGGCGGTGGGGTGGAAGGGCGGCGGCGGGTTCCGGTACTACCGGCTGGCGCCGTCCCTGCTCGAAAAGGACAAATGGGGAAACTGGGTCATCAACAAGGAATACAATGCCGCCATGCTGGCCGAGGCGGTCTGCAAGCTGGAAGGCTTCCAGTACGCGCCGAGTGACGCGATCTACTGGCAGCATGGCCATTCCACCGAGCGGGACTTCATCTACGTCACCACGGCCCACCTGGGCCACGACCAGCTCCAGCAGCTTCTCCGACGAGGTGGGTCCGGACCGGACGCTCCTCGTGCTCTGCACCGCCTTCCGCGCCAAGCCGGACCGCTATCCGAACCTGACGGTGAAGAAGATCCCCAAGACCGTCCTGTCGCGCTGCGAATGGGGCCACGACGATTACAGCCTCCGTGTGGAGAACCTCCCCGAGGCGCCACCCAAGCCGGGGCAGATGGATTTGGCCTATGGCGGCGGGACGGACGGAGGAGCTGGCCATGGCGGATAAGGCGCCCTTGACCCAGATCCTGCTCTACCAAACCGAGGACCGGCGCACACGGATCGAGGTGCGACTGGAGAACGAGACCGTCTGGCTGAACCAGCTTCAGATGGCGGAACTGTTCCAGACTTCCAAACAAAACGTCAGCTTGCACATTCAGAACATATTTCAGGAGCGGGAGCTGGAAGAGGGTTCAGTTGTCAAGGAATACTTGACAACTGCCGCCGACGGCAAGAGCTACCGGACGAAGTTCTACAACCTCGACGTCATCATCTCGGTCGGTTACCGAGTCAAGTCCCACCGGGGGACGCAGTTCCGCATCTGGGCCACCCAGCGACTGCGGGAGTACCTCGTCAAGGGTTTCACCCTCGACGACGAACGGCTGAAGCAGGCGGGGGGCGGCAACTACTTCGACGAGCTGCTCGCGCGCATCCGGGACATCCGCTCCTCGGAAAAGGTGTTCTGGCGGAAAGTCCTCGACATCTATGCCACCAGCATCGACTACGACCCGAGCGCCGAGGCTTCGGAGCGGTTCTTCGCCACCGTCCAGAACAAGATGCACTGGGCGGCCCACGGCCACACGGCGGCCGAGATCATTGCCGACCGGGCCGACGCTACCCGGCCGACCATGGGACTCACAAGCTGGAGCGGCGGCCGGGTGCGGAAAACCGACGTGACGATCGGGAGGGCGCCTGGCGATACGGAGTAATCCCGGGGTCTGGCCCGGTTTCGTTGGAACGCCTGTCCTCATGCGTGACGTGATCGGGCGGCAGAGCCTCGGCGATCCGCACAGAAACCCCTTGACGCTGGGCGCCACGGCGTGACATAAACGAACCCAATCGAAATCGCGATGGGGTTCGCGGGTCCCCGCGCCGTCGGCGGGGTGATGACTCCTACTGGTTTCCCGGTAGGAGTTTTTGTTTGGAGTTCGGCGTGGGTCGGTTTTGGCAGGTCGTGCAGAGGGCGCGGGCGGCCGTTCGGCCGGCCGGCGTTGGGTCAAAGTTCGTCATGTACTACGAGCTGCTGGAGGCCTTCCGGGAGCCGGGGTGCCCGGTGTGCACGCGGCTGGAGCAGTTGTCCCTCAGGGCCCTGGACGAACTGCTGTACGAACAGGTGACCGATCCCGTCACGCGGGCGCGCCTGCTTGCATCCCGCGGGTTCTGCAACCGGCACGCGTGGATGCTGCCCCGGATTCAGAACAGCCGGCTCGGAACGGCCGTGATCTATCACCACCTCCTCACGAGCGCCCTGGAGCGCGTGACGGCCGACGCCGCGGGCCACCAGCCGCGCCGCTGGTGGCGACGTCTCTCTCGGCGGGCAACGGGACAGCCCGACGGACTCCTCTCGCTGGTCGCGTGGTGGAACGCGCGGACGCCCTGTCCGTTGTGCACCCGGAGCCGACAGGCCGAGCGAGACCACCTTACCGCCCTGCTCGGGTTTCTTGAAGAGGCGGAGTTCTCGGAGGGGTTGCGCGCATCCGCCGGCCTCTGTCTGCCGCATCTCTGCCGCACCATGGCCATCGGGCGAGATCATCCCAGCCTTCCCGCATTACTGTCCATCCAGAACGAGAGGTGGTCGGCGCTGGCCGCGGAGCTAGAGGAGTTCATTCGGAAGAATGATTACCGGTTCGCCACCGAGCCCGTGGGCCAGGAGGGCGATAGCTGGCGCCGAGCGCTGGACGCGATGGCGGGCCGCGCCGGGGCGCTCGGATCCGGAGCGCCGAGGCGGATCGCCCGCACCGCCGCCCGAGGCCGCACCCGGCGAAAGGGACTGATGGAAAACGCCTGGATCGCCATGGTCATGGGCATCTTGATTCTCGTGGCCAGCATGGCATCCGTCGAGCTCGGGATCTCGGTCGCCCTGATCGAGATCGTGTTGGGTGTGGTCGCCGCCAACGGCTTCGGGCTGCACAGCACCCCATGGATCGACTTCCTGGCGAGTTTTGCCAGTATCGTCCTCACCTTTCTGGCCGGAGCCGAGGTGGATCCCGACGTGATGCAGGACCGCCTCCGGGAGAGCCTCTGGATCGGCGGCATCTCGTTCCTGGCCCCTTTTCTGGGCGCCTGGATGGCGGCGTACTATCTGTTCGGATGGAGCTGGCAGGCCGCGCAGATCTGCGGCGTCGCGCTCTCCACCACCTCCCTCGCCGTGGTGTACGCCGTGCTGGTGGAAACCGGCCTGACCCACACGACGCTGGGGAAGGTCATCATGGCCTCCACCTTCGTGACCGACTTCGGGACCGCCCTGGCCCTGAGCCTGCTGTTCGTGCAGCCGACCTGGTGGCTGGTGCCGTTCCTGCTGGTATCCGCCGGCCTGGTCGTGTTCATGCCGCGCCTGCAGCCCTGGTTCTTTCCGACGGTACGGCGGGCGCGTCATCGAGCCGGAGATCAAGGGGGCCTTCGCGGCGCTCCTGGCGCTGATGTACTTCGCCCAGCGCGCGGAGAGCCACGCCGTGCTGCCGGCTTTCATCCTCGGGCTCGCCGTCGCCAGGATCCTTCAGGCGAACCGGGAGCAACAGCGGCGATTCCGGGTGGTCGCGTTCGCCCTGCTCACCCCGTTCTTCTTCATCAAGTCAGGAATGAATGTGTCGCTGCGGGCGGTGGGGGCGAACCTGGGCTTGACGCTGGGGCTGCTTGGGGTCAAGCTCCTCACCAAAGCGATCGGCGTGTACCCGCCGGCCAGGCGCTTCTTGCCGGAGGGGGCGACGTACACAACGCTTCTCATGAGCACCGGCCTGACCTTCGGGACGATCTCGTCGCTGTACGGCCTGAACGCCGGGATCATCACGCCGGATCAGTTCTCGATCCTGGTGACGGTCGTGGTGCTGAGTGCGGTGGTGCCGACCTGGATCGCCCAGCGCTTCTTTCAGCCCTCCGTGACCGCGCTGCAGGCGAGATCGCGGCTCGCGGCAGAGCGCACCGGCGAGACGAGAGGTGAGGCCCGAGGGACGTCGGGGGGAGGCATGAGATGAAAGAGGAGCGAGAGCGGGACGCGGTCTTCCACAAGATCCTGCTGGCCTACGACGGCTCCGCCGGGGCGCAGAAGGCCCTGAAGGTCGCCGTCCGACTGGCCGACCACATCGACGCCGAGCTGCACTGCATCTGCGTGGAGGAGAGGCTTCCCCACTACGCGGCCACGCTCGGCGAGGTCGACGAGGCCAAGGCGGAGCGGGACGCCTACTTCGAGAAGCTGATCCAGGAGGCCCGCCAGACGGCCTGGGACCTGGCCGGGGTCGACCTGCACTGTCGGGTTGTCGCCGGGCACGAGGTCGAGGCGATCGTGACGGCGGCCCGGGAGGGAGGATTCGAGCTCGTCGTGGTGGGATTCGCCGGCCACACCAACCTCTTCGGTCGGGTGATGGGTAGCACCGCGCAGAACCTCAGCCGCCTCTCGCCCTGCAGCCTGTTGATCGTGAGGTAGAGAAGCGCCACGACGCTGCCCGGCGTGCGACCGCTACGCGCGCCGGCCAACGAGGTCGGGCGTCAGCTCCGCTCGCGCCGTTTTCGGATCTCCTCCTTGAGTTCACGAATCTCGCGGCGCAATTCCTCGATCTCGGCGGCGGTGGGTCCGGCGTGGCGCCCCATCCCGCTTCCCATTATGCGAAAACCGGCCACCACCATGACAATCATGAACACCAACCCCACCAGCGGAAAGATCCAGCCGAAGCCACACCGGGGGGTCCTCCACCGCCGTAGCTCCACATCGGCATCTCTGCTTCCTCCGTGCGAGAAGGTTTAGGGCTCCGGTGAAAGCGTCCCCCGCCCGATAGGCGCCAAAACCCTTGGGGTGAGGCAAGCAGGAAGGCCCGGTGCCGGAAAATCGGCTCGCCGGGTTTGATGTGGCGGGGACCGGAGACGGGCTCACAGACTCCCCCGTGCAAGCACGAAGCTGGAAACGGCGGACAGAACCACGAGGGCGCCTACGCGGCACCGCGCTAGTCTTCGACCCTACCAGCCAACGCCCCCCGCTGGCCGGCCGTCCAGCCGCCAACGCCCGGGCCGACCGCATCGAGGGCCCTGACGGCCTCGTGGCCCGGTACGCGCGGTACTGGATCCCCGGAGGGGTGCCCGCTGGGATCAACGAATCACTGTGGCAGATAGCGGTGCACCCGCTGGTGCGCCGGTCAGCGCCGGTCTCGCCAGAGCACGATGCGGATCGCCACGTAGGGGACCAGAAAGAGCACGAGCACGGCACCCTTGAAGAACGCCAGCCCACCGTAGTGTACGAAGGCAAAGTGCTCACGGGATACGGGGACGACCTCGGCATGCATCCGATACACCCACTCCCCGGCGAACACCAGCATGCCGAACCAGAGGAGCAGGATCGCCCCGGAAAGCAGGACGCACCACATCAAGACCCGCGCCACGGTACGGAGGGCGTGTCGTGCATCCACAACGTCAGCCATTTCCTGCCTCCCCGGTGTTGTCACCGCCTTCTCACGAGCGGCGCGAGGCGGGCATTTCGGCTCCGTCGACGCCGCAGTTCGCCCTCAGTGGCGCCAACCCATCGCGGCCCGGATCACGGATCCCGCGGGAGTGGCCTTCCCATGCTGTACGCGCAGATCACGCGCTCCGTCCCCGGGACTGTGAGAGGATTATACAGCAAGAGCGACACGGCGGAACCGAGCCGTTCTCTCATACCGGTTCGAGCCCTTGGTGCGGCCCCAACCAGGCCAGAAGTGGCATTGGCGCGGGAGAGCCGTCCTCAAGGGAAGCCGCCCGTCGTTCCCACCCTTCCCGTCCGGTACGCCACACGGATAAACTCCTCAGCCGAACGCTGGCATGGGGGTGTGGCGCGCGCTCCGTCGCCCAACTGAGGGCTGCCGCTCGACTGCCAAATATCTGAGGTGCTGATCTGCGCTATGCTTCCAGGTGGTGAGGGCGAGCGATACCAGGCGGGGCAGCCGATCACGCGCGCCTCGAACCCTCCGAGGCTGCCTCGGGAACCCGTCGGAGAAAGCACGTCGAGGCTTTTCCGCGACACGCGTAGGACCGACAGCGGGGAACAGGCGCTGCCCAGGGTCTGGAACGCAAGGCAACGCAGCCCTCACGGTTGTCCGCCTGCGCGCGTGGCGCCACGTCCGGCCGGCCGGGCGTGGCGAGCGGTCGCGCGCGGGTGACCACCGGGACGCGCGATCCGTTGCGACAGGTGCCGCGCGCCTCAGTCCCCCCGGCGTATTCGCCCCTGCAGGGCGCCGCCGATTGCACCGGCGACGATGATCACCACGGCGGCGCCGGCGAGATACTTCGGGACATCCCCCGCCCCCTTCATTGCCGCGCCCATCCCGACCGCGATGAAAATCAAGAAGAACCCCAGACCGACCAGCAGACGGGGAAGAGAAATCTTCTCGGATTGCGACTGGCTACTCATGGCCCACCTCCACATCACTCATGACCGGCAGCGCCTCCCGGCGCGCTGCCCATTAGTTGTTACTCCCCGGTCGCCTGCGCGCCATGAGCGTGCGGGCAACGCCGCCCACGACCATGATGACAATGCCGCCAATAGCCAGCACCTTCGGCCAGAAGGCCTCCTTGAAACCGGCAGCGAAGAGAAGTCCGCCGATGGCGCAAAAGAGTCCCAGCCCCATCGTTAGATTCCGCGAGGTCTGCGGCGGCGGGGTCGTGGCGGGTGGATCACTGCCGGGATTCACCATGGCTGGATCTCCTTGTGGGGGTTTGAAGAAACAGGTTGCCTGGGTCGCGCGGACCACCGCGAGGGGCGTCCCGCCTCCCGGGGTGTCCTCACCGGTGGCGCCGCGCGCGCTGGCGCTGGACGAGGGCCCCGAGGCCGCCGACGGCGACCGGCACCAGCCCGCCCAGCATCACATAACGCCCCGCCGGGCTGCCTGGTGTCACGGTCGCCACCATGATGCCGCCGACACACAGGCCGAACCCAACCGTCAGCAACCATTGGGGCCAGGTCATGGTCGTTCTCCTCGTCGCTCCGGGCCCCAGGGTGTGCGCCGCGACGGTGACTGGCGGGTGCCTCGGAGCCGACATCGTCAGATGTTCATAGTCAGTCTACGGTAAATCGGATATCTCGCAGCACCAATAGAATTCACAGATAAGTGCTAGGTACTACCTAGCGGAAGTGTGATAATATCTTTTAAGTAGGATAGTATTTGACTCACGACCTGGGAGGCATCATGCCGGAACCAAGGTCCCCCCGCACCCCATCGGCCGCCACGATCCGGACGCTGCGGCGCCAGCTGGCCCTGGCGACCGCGCGGGTCAAGCAACTCGAGACGGCGCAGCAGGCGGATCAGGCACTCCGGGAGAGCGAGGAGCGGTATCGGCGGCTGTTCGAGGACGACTTGACGGGGGACTATCTCGCCACGCCGGAGGGGCGAATCCTCGACTGCAATCCCGCCTTCGTCGCGATCCTGGGGTTCCACAGCCGGAAAGAGGCGCTCCGGACGAACCTGCGCACGCTCCATGCGGAGGAGGCGGAGTACGCCGCGTTCCTCGCCGAACTCCGCGCGCGCGGGAAACTCGAACAGTACGAGTGCGTGCGGCAGCGGCGCGACGGCGTGCGCATCCATGTGGTGGAGAACGCGGTCGTGGTGACCGATGCCCGCGGCGAGGTTCAGCAGATCCGGGGCTACCTCTTCGACAACACGGCGGCGAAACGGGCGGAACAGGCGCTCCGCGAGGCCGAGGCCCGGTACCGAGGGCTGATCGAATTCCTGCCGGATGCGGTCGTCGTCTCCGACGCGGCGGAGCGGATCGTCTTCGCCAACCCCGCCGCAGCCCGGTTGATCGGGGCGGCCAGCCCCGAGGTCCTCGTGGGTCGGTCCCTCTTCGAGCTCTTTGACCCCAGCAGCCATGCCACGGTGCGCGCCCGGAGCCAGGCCGCCCTCACGGAGGGGATGCCGGGGCCGGCGGAACGCCGGACAGTCGTACGACTGGACCAGTCGGCGCTCCACGTAGAAACAGCGGTGACGCCGATCCAGTTCGACGGCCAGCCCGGCGTGCTGCGCGTCAACCGCGATGTCACCGCGCGGGTCCAGGCCGAGGAGGCGTTGCTCCAGAAAGACCGGGAGATCTCCCTGCAACTCGGCAAGATCGAGAAATTGAACGCGGCGCTGACCGCGCTCCTGGAGCATCGGGAGCAGGAGAACCAGCGGCACCTGGCGGGCCTGCACACGACCCTCGAGCAACTGGTCCTGGCGCACGTCGAGACCCTGAAAGGGACCTCCCTGACGGCCGACCAACGGGTCCTCGTCGAGGTCGTCGAGGCCAACTTGCGCAACGTCGCCGCGTCCTTCGTCCGGCAGCTCGACGCCTGGAAACTCCAGCTCACCCCGACGGAGATCCAGATCGCGGACCTGGTCCGGTTGGGGAAACGGACCAAGGAAATCGCGGGGCTCCTACACGTATCGCCGAGCGCGATCGCGTTCCACCGGAACAACCTCCGCGCCAAGCTCGGCCTCACCGCCCGGCCCATCAACCTCGTGTCCTATCTCCGGACGATGGCACAGAGTCCCCAGGAGGTGCCGAGCCGGCGGGCCCGGCGGCGACCTTCTGGCAAACTGGGCCGCTCTCGGGCCCGGCCCCCTCGCACGTGACCGGGAGTGCCGTCATGGGCTGCGATGCGTTGCGCGGGTCGCGGGCTCCGCTCTCGCGAACCTCGCCTGGGTATTCCCACTGGTCGCACGGGAGGGCAGAAGCGGCGCCCGTTTGACGGAACGGGCCGTGTGTGCCAGGACGGCAGCGGAGGCGCGTCGGCGCGGAGGGGCAGGGCAATCTCACGCCCGCGATCAATCGGGCGCAGTCGCCCGCGGCGCGGCCAGGCGGGACGCCGCGGCCGTCCGTCTCGGTGACCCTCCCACGGTCCCTTTGCGGCCTGACCGGCCTCGCGCGCTGGGGAACAGCGGGTGACGGATCGCGGCGAACGTGAGGCGGAGATCTCCGATCTGGCGAAGATGGGAGGGGCCACGCGCCGTGGGTCGCCCGGGCCACCCGTACAGGATCAGGCCCTGGTAGTGGGCGAAAGGAGATCCCGCGCACGGCTGGCGGGTTTCGTATGGTCGGACAGGCGGGTGAGGCTGGCGGGTCTTGCGCCGGCCCCCGACGGGGCCCGGCGTCACGATTGGGGGGTTGTCCCCGCGGGGCCATCGGTCGCACGCCCTCGCTTGGCCTTGGAGGAGATCGCGTGGATGACGTTGGCCACGACTCCCACTGCCATCGTCGCCAGGCCGACCCCCCCGAGAATCTTGCCCGCTAGCACGGCCGTTGGTCTTTCTTTGAACCCAATAGCCACAAAGAGAACGATGACGAGCGAGAACATGCCGACGCCTATCAAGGTTTGGCGCCACGTCATGGGCGCGCGTTCCATCGCTTGGCCTGCAGTTACCTGCACACCGGTCTTGTTCTCACCGCGCTCCGCCATCGGTCTCCTCCTGTGGGCCCATCGAATTAGAAAGCCGTTCTGACGCACACGCCGAATCCTAGGAAGCCGTCAAGTATCTGAATCGTACAATGCGCGCGGGATTCCACCTGAAACGATAATTCATCAGGATATAATCAGGAACACCCTATTGATTACTATGTAATCAGTTATCACGTAGGCGCCAATGTGGTTTCGGTTCCCCGGGGCGGGCGGGTTCGCCTCTAGGATCCGCATGCGGTCCGTGATTGTCTCGACGCCCGCCCAGGTCGGGTTGGGGCAGACGGCGTGGCCCGTCAGGGCTAGTGCCCGCGGCCCTCCAAGCGCGCCTCGGCGTGACCATCGGGCCGGCCATCTGTCTATTGCTTCGCCGGACGACCCCATGCTACGGTATAGCCGCCAACGTCGCACGGGGTTGGCGCCAGGCTGGTGCGGAGGGGAGTATGGCCGAACTGGAGAAGGCGCAGGAGGCGCTGCGCACGGCCCCGCGGGTCCGCCGCGTGGGGAGTCTGCTCCTCCTGATCGGGGTGGGGTGGCTCGACTACGCCACCCCGCTGATCACCCTGGTGCCGTTCTATATTGCCGTGCTGCTCGCCATCGCGCTCTTCGAGCCGGTGGGACTCTGCTTGCTCTTCGCCGGGGTGGCCAGCCTCCTTTACGTTGGGGTGACGCTCTTGTCCCCCGAGGTGACCGCCGCCCTGAAATATCCCTATTGGGAGGCCATCGCCCACTGGTTCAGCTTTAGCCTGATCGCGGTGACCACCGCGCTTCTAGTTGGTGAGCGGCGGCAACTGCACGTGTACGAGAAGGCCCTTGCCGAAGTGGCGCAGAATGCGGCCGCGAAGCAACGCGCCGTAGAGCAAGCCCGGGAGGAGCGCGACCGGCTCCAGCACGACCTTGCGGGTGCGGACCGACAATTCGCCGCCGCCGTCGCGATCGCGGAAACCACCAGCGACCTCGAGCGGCCCGTCATCTCCCTCACGATCTATGCCAAAGAGCTGCTAGAGACGGTGCGAGGGCACGAGCAGATCCCCCCAGTCGTGAAGACGCTCGCCACGGAGCTGGCTGACGGCGTCCGCACCGTGGCGAGCGGTGGCCGCAGCTTTCCCGGAACACCGGATGCGGTGCGTTGGGGCAATCCTGTGGTCCGAAAAACTCCGCCTGCCCTTGGATACGCCTGGTGTGGAAATCTGAGCACACCTGCCAGGAACGCCGCGACAGTTCCTCCCGCCAACCCAATACTTTCGCCCACCCTGAACCATCCGCACGACATGGGGTCCGGTCCCCCGCACCGGTCCTCATGAAATGCGCACGATTGAAGTCGGGCCTGGAGTTCCGACGTGGACCAGCAAGGTCACGTGATGCAGTGATGCCGCCCGGCCTGATGCGAATCAACGGCCCCATACTCGGTGAGTCCCCGTACGAATCCCCTAGGTTCCTGAGTTCGCGAATCTCGCGGCGCACCTCCACATCGGCATCTCTTCTCCCTCCGCGCGAGAAGGCTCAGTGACCGTGGCCGGCCATCGCGTCGCCTCGTGCCATCGCCAGGTGGTGCGGCTGGTGATGGGCGCCCTGCACGAGGAGGCCGATGAAGCCCAAGCCGCGGATGCGCGCGACGGTCCTGATGTCATCCGGATTCTTCGCCACGACCGTCAAGCGTAGGCCACCCGGAATGCGCTCCGTTCGGGCGGACCACTCTTTCATCTGGTCGAGCTCATTGGCATGCGGCACCACCATTCCCCGGATCGCCTCCTCGACTCGGCCGGACCCGGTCACGTCCATGGCCAGCCCACCCGGAACCGTGACCGCCTTGACCTCCGAGCGCAGCGTGACTTCATTCATGTCGATGAGGTGCTGCCGCAACCGCTCCAGATTGACTTTGTTCCAATCGGTCGCTGGGTCGGCCTCCAGGATGCGGACCACCTCCTGGATGGCCCCGAAGGCATCCTGACCGGAAAGGGCCGGCACGGCGGCCCCTTGGCCGGGGAGCGATTGGGCCGCCGACTGCGGATGGTGCGTCTGGTGCCCGTGGGCGGGCATCTGCTGGGCGAAAGTCGTTGCCCCAAGAGCCATCAGGCCAAACACAAGTCCAACCAGACCGACTCCCGCTAGTCTTCCTCATCTCCCGCCTCCTCAGACTCTTTGCCCGGACCGAGGCGCCGAGGGCCTCCTGAGCGATCGCAGGCGTCACTCCGAGCGTACCCGACTGTGAACTAACAACCGCGACCACGCAAGCGCCACACCGGCTGCGAGAAGCCATCGCTCCTGTTTTGACCATCTGCGCGCGGTGGCCGGCGTCACGTCTTGGTGGTATAGTCTGGACGAGAATTCGAGGACGAGCGGGAACGCGATCAACGAGTGGTCTCCGGGAGGAACCTCACGATGGGGTCCATGTGGTGGCTGGTGCCGCTGGGATTCGTGGTCGGCGCCTACGGCACTCTGATCGGCGCGGGCGGCGGGTTCATCCTGGCGCCGATCCTGGCTCTTCTCTATCCCGCCGACAGCCCGGAACTCCTGACCAGCATCTCGCTCGCGGTGGTCTTCTTCAACGCCCTCTCCGGATCTGCGGCCTACGCGCGCATGGGCCGCATTGACTACCGATCCGGCGGCGTCTTCGCGATGGCCACCATTCCGGGCGCCATCCTCGGGGCGCTCGTCACGTCGTTTCTTCCGCGCCGCCTATTCGACGGCGTTCTGGGCGCTGCTCCTTATAGGTAGTTTCGGTCGCGCTGCTGGCAGGCGGTCACCGCCGCACGACCGCACCGGGCGCGCGCCCGGCTTGGGCCGTGACGCGAAGCCTCGTCGAAGCGGATGGGACCCGTCAGACCTACACCTATAATCAGGCGCTGGGCGTTGGGCTCAGCCTCATCGTGGGGTTTCTCTCCAGCCTGCTCGGGATCGGCGGCGGGATCATCCACGTCCCTGCACTTGCCTACCTGTTGCACTTCCCGGTGCACGTCGCGACGGCCACCTCCCACTTTGTCCTGGCGGTCATGGCTCTGGTGGGGACGCTGGTCCACGTTGCGACCGGGGCATTCGCGCACGGCGTACGCCGGACCACCGCCCTGGCTATCGGCGTCCTCATAGGCGCGCAGCTTGGCGCGCGCGCCTCAAACCGGATCCGCGGCGCTTGGATCATGCGCGGACTCGCGATCGCCCTCGGGTTCATCGGCGCGCGGGTGTCTCTTGCAGGCGCTTGCCCGCTGAGCCTCTCCACAACGCGATATCAAACGGTCTTCCGCCCGAGCCCTCAGAAGAGGACCACCGAAAGCGCTGCCCCCACACCAACCACCAGGAGGAGGTCCACTTTCCGCCAGAGCGCGAACCAGGCCGCCCCCATCAACGCCCACGTCTTCCAATCGACCAGTGCTTCTCGTCCGAAATGGTACGCGACCAGGAGCAGCATCCCGAGAAAGGCGGCCAGGATACCCCGGACCATCACCTGAATGGGCCGGGACCGCTTGATACGGTCATAGTGCGGCGCCAGCGGTGGTCAGGACGACGAATGAGGGAAAGAACACCGCAATCGTGCCCAGGAGTGCCCCCAGCAGGCCGCCCGCCTTGTACCCGACGAAGGTCGCGGTGATCACGATGGGTCCCGGTGTCACCTGGCCGAGGGCGATGCCGTCGATGAATTCCCGGGTGGTCACCCAGCCGAAGCGGTCCACGACTTCCCGCTGGATCAGGGGAATCGTCGTGAAGCCGCCCCCAAACGCCATGAGATCCACCTTCATGAAGATCAGGTTCAATTGCGCCAGGACGGGAGCAAACGCCAAGGGGACGAGCAAGACGCACAGCGCCACGCCGGCCGCGACAACCCACCCGCGGGGCGTCATCGGCCGGCTCCTTTGCCAGCCGGGGCGGGCGCCGGTTCTCCCCGGAAGAGAACCAGGGACAAGAGGGCGGCCCCCACGATCACCAGGAGGAGATTGACCCGGAGGGCCAGCGCCGTGAACGCCAGCGCCACCAGAAGGAGCCCCGGCCAGCCATGCACCGCCGTGCGGGTCAGGGACACACAGGCATTCAGGATGATGGCCACCACAATCGCCCCCAGGCCATGGAACAGCGCCCGGACCAGTGGAAGATCGCCAAACGCGAAATAGGCCGCCGACAGACCCGTCATGAGGAAAAAGGCCGGCAGAACGAACCCGACCGCGGCAACCATCGCTCCAGGCAGCGCCCGCAGGCGGTACCCGATGTATGTGGTCATCTGCATCATCGTGGCGCCGGGGATCGTGTGGCAGAGCGCCATCCCCTCCTTGAAGTCCTGCTCGGTGAGCCATTGCCGTTTCCCGACGCACTCCTGGCGGAGGAAGGCCATCATGGCCGGCCCCCCGTAGGCGGTGGCCCCCAGGCGGAGGAAGGCGAGGAAAAGCGTTTGAAGCCGGGGTTCGATCGGTATCACCGAGATCCCTCCGGAGTCATCGAGGACGCCTCGCTGAGGCGCCGCGGGTGGAGAAGGGGTGCGGGCGTGTCGCATCACCCTGCGGTGCGAGGCCACCGGGGTCACATCGCCCTTGGCGAGGCACTATGCTCATGCTAGCATAGGCATCCAACCACCGGCAAGGAGGGACGGGCGTTGAGGATCGGCGGAAATACCTACGATCTTCGGGAATTCGCGGGAGCCTTTGGCGACCTGGGAACGCTCATCCCGTTCCTCGTCGGGTATATCACCGTCAACCGGATGGATCCGTGTGGCGTGCTGGTGGCTTTCGGCCTTTTCAAAATTGTCGTCGGACTGTATTTCAAGACGCCGGTTCCGATCCAGCCGATGAAGGCCATCGGGACTGCGGCGATCACGCACGCCGCGACCATCTCGCCCGGCGCGATCTGGGCGTCGGGGTTGTTCACCGGGGTCTTCTGGCTGGCCATGGGCCTCACGGGGACTGTCGCGTGGATCGCCCGGATCACCAGCCGGCCCGTCGTCCAGGGTCTCGTGCTCGGCCTCGGCCTCGGCTTCATCCTCGAGGGCGTCAAGATGATGGCTGGCGACCCCCTTCTCGCGGGAGTCGCGGTTGTCCTGACCTTTGTCCTTCTCTCTTCCGATCGCGTCCCAGCGATGCTAATCCTGCTCGGTCTCGGAGCGACCGTGGCGATTGCGCGCGAGCCGGGTCTTCTCGGCGAGCTGGGTCGGATGTCATTTCAGGTCCGCGTGCCCGAGCTGACGCTGACGAGGATCGGTTGGCAGGATCTCGCAGTCGGCATCGTGGTTCTGGGGCTTCCCCAGATCGCGCTGACGCTGGGCAACGCGATCATCGCCACCGTGGAGGAGAACAACACGCTCTTTCCGGACCGGCGAATCACGGTGAAAGCCGTGGCTGTGGACCACGGGATCATGAACCTCGTCGGGACGAGCCTGGGGGGTGTGCCCATGTGCCACGGAGCCGGCGGTATGGCGGGCCACGTGCGCTTCGGGGCACGAACTGGCGGTGCGCTCGTGATCCTGGGCATCCTGATCCTGGTCGTCGGCCTGTTCCTTTCGGACTCGGTCGCCACCCTCTTCAAGCTGTTTCCCCGGTCGCTCTTGGGCGTGATTCTCCTCTTTGGAGGGTTGGAACTGGCGGCCGGGGCTCATGGGAACGGATACCAGCGGGGCGACCGCTATGTCGTCCTCCTCACCGCCGGTCTCTCGCTCTGGAACATGGGCGTCGGATATCTCGCCGGCCTCGCGCTCTGGCATGCCCTTCAGCGGGAGTGGCTCCGAATCTAGTGCCGCCCGCTTTCACTTCGTCGGTAGCAAATCGGGCGCGGTACGGGTTCTGGGACGGCGACTCTTTCGCCAGCATTTCCCTT
The DNA here is from genome assembly GCA_963695995.1 of uncultured Methylomirabilota bacterium. Taxonomy (GTDB): domain Bacteria; phylum Methylomirabilota; class Methylomirabilia; order Methylomirabilales; family 2-02-FULL-66-22; genus 2-02-FULL-66-22. The sequence goes on along the minus strand of CAVOIV010000052.1, from coordinate 18,750 downwards.
GACAGGGTGTGGTCAGAGTGTTAGAAAAACCACACTTTTGGCCCGGTTTACGGACGGTTTCGAGGCCCCGGACAAGGGCTCCATTATCGCCGTTATCGCCCATGACCGGGTGTCCTTTCATCACACGTTTTCTCGCCTCACGGCCCCATTTGCCGTCTGTCCCTGGCTCCTGAGGGGGAGGCCCCATGGCAGCGGATTACGCCTACGCGGGTTTTTTTCTGATCGTCGGCGCACTGTTCGTCATCTTCAACATCGAGATCCTCTCGCGGATCATCCGTCCGAACAACCCCACCCCGCGTAAACTCACCACCTACGAGTGCGGCGAGGAGCCCATCGGCGTCGGGTGGATTCGGTTCCACGTGCGTTACTATCTCTACGCGCTGGTCTATATCATCTTCGCAGTCGAGACGGTGTTCCTGTTCCCCTGGGCCATCGTGTTCCGGGAGATGGGGCTGTTTGCCTTCGTCGAAATGATGATCTTCATCGGCATCCTCCTCGTGGGGCTAGCCTACGCCTGGAAGAAGAAGGCGTTGGAGTGGGTCTAACAACTGTCGAGTAGTCGACTGGTCAATCCGTCGATTGGCAGAAGCCGTGGGTCCGTCGAGACGAATTGACCAATTGACTGCTTGACGAATCGACTCGGACATGACACCCGACGAGATCCTGGAGCATCTCAAGCAGAAGTTCGGCGACGCCCTCACCGAGACCGAGGTCAAGGGTGCCGAGGTGCGTCTCACGACGACGGCGCAGAGCGGCCGGGCGGTGTGCGAATTCCTCCGCGACATCGGTTTCGAGTACCTCAACTGCCTCAGCGGCGCGGACTGGACGACGCGCCTGGAAGTCGTGTACGACCTCTCGTCGCTGCGCCATCCGAACAAAGCGCACGTCCGGGTGTGGGTGGATCGGGACCTTCCTGTGGTGCGAAGCGTGTCGGACCTCTGGCGAGCGGCAGACTGGCACGAGCGGGAATGTTACGACCTGTTCGGCGTCCGGTTCGACGGGCATCCCGACCATCGGCGCATTCTGCTCCCCGAAGACTGGGTCGGGTACCCGCTGCGGAAGGACTACGCGGACGAGCGATTGGTCCCGTACACCGACTACGGGATGGAAGAGAAGGTCGCCAAGACGGAAGCGGCCAAGGGTGCGCCCAAGGCGGCCAAGGCCGAACCTCCCAAGCCGTTGTCAAAGAATAACTTGACCGGAGAAATTCCGGGAACGGCATAAGGAGCCGTAACGAAATACCAAGAGTTGCCAAGCTATTTCGTAACGGCTCCTAAGCCGGCGGCACCGGCGTCGTAACGCGATCGAGATGCGGCGAGCTCGCCCCGGGCGGCGGGTTCGCGGGGTGGAAGGCGACATCCGATGGACACCACGAACCTCCCGACCCCCATCGGCACCACGGTGATGATGGAGCGCACCGGGGAGACGATGGAGGAGATGTACGTCAACATGGGGCCCCAGCACCCGTCCACCCACGGCGTGCTGCGCCTCATGCTGAAGCTGGACGGCGAGGTCATCACCGACTGCATCCCGTACATCGGGTACCTGCACCGCTGCCACGAGAAGATCGCCGAAAACCGCACCTACCCCCAGGTCGTTCCCTACACCGACCGGCTGGACTACCTGGCCTCCATGTCCATGAACTTCGGCTACGTCTTGACGGTCGAACGGCTCATGGGGCAGCAGGTCCCGGCGCGGGCGGAGTACATGCGGGTGATCCTGGCCGAACTGCAGCGCATCGCCAGCCACCTCCTCTGGCTGGGGACGTTCGGCCTGGACCTGGGAAACTTTACCATCTTCATCTACTGCTTCCGCGAGCGGGAGATGATCCTGGACCTGTTCGAGGCGGTGAGCGGGCAGCGGCTGAACTACAGCTTCTACCGCATCGGCGGCATGGCCTTTGACTTCCCGGACGGATGGCTGGACGACTGCCGGGCCTTCCTGGAGTGGTTCAAGCCGCGCATCCCCGAGTACGATGCGCTGGTCACCGACAATATCCTGTTCCAAAAGCGCAACCAGGGCATCGGGATCATCGACGCCAAGAGCGCCGTCGACTGGGGACTGTCAGGGCCGATGCTGCGGGCGTCGGGGCTCACATGGGACCTGCGCCGGAACGACCCGTACTCGATCTACGACCGGTTCGACTTCGCCGTCCCGGTCTTCGATACCTGCGACGTCTGGGCCCGATTCCTGGTCCGTCGTCAGGAAATGCTGGAAAGCGTCAAGATCGTCGAGCAGGCGCTGGACCAGTTGCCACCGGGCGAGATCACAGCCAAGATGCCCAAGACGCTCAAGCCGCCGGCGGGGCAGGTGTACGCCCGGACGGAGAGCCCACGAGGCGAGCTGGGCTTCTACCTGGTGAGCGATGGAACGCCCAAGCCGTACCGGTACAAGGTGCGCTCCCCGGCCTTCTGCAACCTGAGCGCGCTGCCCGTGATGATGAAGGGGTGCCTGGTGGCGGATGCGGTGGCGATTCTGGGCAGCATAGATATCGTGCTGGGCGAGATCGATCGATAGTCGGGGCGGGGCTCCCCGGCCGCCGCAGGATTGGCAGAAACCGCGATGATCACGTTTGCCGAACTCAGCGAGCAACTGTATGCGGTGACGTCCGCCTGGGGTCTCCCCTGGCTGGTGCCCACGCTGGTGGTGATGGGCGTGGTGGTGGGGTTCATCATCGCCTACATCGCCGTCGCCTCCATGTTCATGATCTGGTGGGAGCGGAAGATCAGCGCCCACATCCAGGTGCGCTTCGGCCCCATGCGGGTGGGCGGGTGGCACGGATGGGCGCAGAGTATCGCCGACGGGATCAAGCTCCTCCTGAAAGAGGACATCATCCCCGCGCGTGCGGACAAAGTGGTCTTTGTCCTGGCCCCCATGGTCGTCTTTGCGGCCGCACTGGCCGGTTATGTCACGATCCCCTGGGCCCCCGGCCTGATCGTCAAGGACTTGAACATCGGCCTCCTGTACATGGTGGCCATCGCCTCGCTCACGGTCGTCGGCATCATCATGGCGGGCTGGTCCTCCAACAACAAGTACGCGACGCTGGGGGCCATGCGCTCCGCCGCGCAGGCGGTCAGCTACGAGGTGCCGCTGGTCCTGTCGCTGCTGGGGCCGGTGATGCTGGCCGGCACCATGAGCATGGGGCAACTGGTGGAGGCGCAGGGCGGGACCTGGTTTGGCTTCCTGCCGCGCTGGTTCGTCTTTCCCCAGGTCGTGGCGTTCCTGGTCTATTTCACCTGCGCGCTGGCCGAGTGTAACCGGCTGCCCTTCGACATCCCCGAGGCCGAGTCGGAGCTGGTGGCCGGCTTTCACGTCGAGTACAGCGGGATGCGTTTTGCGATCTTCTTTCTCGCCGAGTACGCCAACATGTTCGCCGTGGCCGCCATCGCCACCACCCTCTTCCTGGGCGGTTGGCGCGGTCCGTGGCTGCCGATACCGGGACTTCCGGCGGAGGTCGCCCGCGGCCTGTTCGGGCTGGTCTGGTTCCAGGTCAAGTGTTACTTCCTGATCTTCGTTATGATGTGGCTGCGCTGGACACTGAACCGGCTGCGCGTGGATCAGCTCATGGATTTTGCGTGGAAAGTCCTGCTCCCGATTGCGTTCGCCAACCTGATCGTCACGGGGCTGGTCCTGACGCTCTGGAGATAGGGCGCGCAGGCTGATGAGAGGGCTGGGGCGGCGATGACACTCAAGCTTGGCATCTTCTACCTGCTGGCGGCCTTCACCGTCTGGGCGGCGGCCGTGGTGGTTCTCGGCAAGAACATCGTCCGGGCGGCGGTGGCGCTGATCTTCACGTTCTGCGGGATGGCGGCGCTCTATGTCATGCTGGACGCCGAATTCCTGGCGGCGGTGCAGGTGCTGATCTATGTCGGCGGGATCACGATCCTGCTCCTGTTCGCCATCATGCTGACCAGCCAGATCTCGTCGGCGACGACCCGGGTGATCAACGACCAGGCGGTCCTGAGCGCTGTCGCGGCCGCCGGGCTGCTCGTCGGCCTGATCTACGCTGCTACGCAGGGCATCGGGCCACTTTCGGGGCCGCCGCGGCTCCCCGAAACGACGCCGTTCCTGGGCCGCGCCCTGCTCACCACCTACGCCCTGCCGTTCGAAGCGGTCTCGATCCTCCTCCTGGCAGCCATGGTGGGGGCGATCGTTCTGGCGAGGAAGGAGTGACGGGGCGACAGCGACAGGGCAAGGGACAGGGATAGCGACAGGGAAGGGGATAAGGACCGAGCCGCTGTCGGATTCCGTGAGGGAGCCATGATTCCGCTCAATCATTATTTGATCTTGGGGGCGATCCTCTTCAGCCTGGGAGTCTTCGGGGCGCTGACCCGGCGGAACGCCATCGCCATCCTCATGTCCATCGAGCTCATGCTGAATGCCGTGAGCCTGAACTTCATCGCCTTCGCCCGGTATCTCCCCCAGACGCTTTTGCAGGGCCAGGTGTTCGCGATCTTCATCATCACCATCGCGGCGGCTGAGGCGGCGGTGGGACTGGCCATCGTCCTGGGCCTGTATCGCAATTTCAAGACGGTCAACGTGGACGAGATCAACCTGATGAAATGGTGACGAGGAGCGGCAATTTGGCGATTCGGCGACTGGGCGATGGGGGGCGACTCGGGCCCAATTGCCAAGCTGCCAAGTCGCCAAGCTGCCAGGTTGATCGCTGAAAGCTGAGAGCTATGTTACCTCTGGTCTGGCTGGTGCCGACGCTGCCCCTCTTGGGGGTGGTGGTCAATGGGATCTTCGGGCGGTGGACTCGGGCGCGCGCCCACACCCTGGGCGTGGGCACCACGGGGCTCTCGTTCCTGATCGCCTTCGGGATCTTCCTCCAGGCCGCGGGCGGAGCGACGCTCAACTGGGATGTGTACGTCTGGATCCCGGTCGGGGAGTTCCAGGCCACGGTGGGCTTCCTGGTGGATCCCCTGTCGGCCGTGATGATGCTCGTCGTTACCTTCGTGGGGCTCCTGATCCACATCTATTCCATCGGCTACATGCACGGCGACCCCGGCTATGCCCGCTTCTTCACCTACATGAACCTGTTCATGACATCCATGCTGGTTCTGGTCCTTGCGAACAACTACCTGCTGATGTTCCTGGGCTGGGAAGGCGTGGGCCTCTGCTCCTATCTCCTCATCGGCTTCTGGTACCAGAAGAAATCGGCGGCGGATGCGGGCAAGAAGGCGTTCGTGGTCAATCGGATCGGGGACGCCGGGTTCCTGCTGGGCCTGTTCCTGATCTGGCGGACGTTCGGGTCGGTCGCGTACGCCGAGATCTTCCCCCAGGCCGAGGCGATCCGGGAGATCCTGGAGCGCGACTCGGTCTTCGGGCTGTCCCTGGTGACCTGGATGACGATCCTGCTCTTCATCGGGGCCACCGGCAAGTCCGCCCAGCTTCCGCTGTACGTCTGGCTGCCGGACGCCATGGAGGGCCCCACGCCGGTCTCCGCCCTGATCCACGCCGCCACCATGGTGACGGCGGGCGTGTACATGGTGGCCCGGTCGAACGCCCTGTTCAGCCTGGCCCCGATCAGCATGAACCTCGTGGCCACGGTGGGGGCGCTGACGGCCGTCTTCGCCGCCAGCATCGCCCTGGTGCAGAATGACATCAAGCGGGTGGTCGCGTATTCCACCATCTCGCAGCTTGGGTACATGTTCCTGGGGTGCGGGGTGGGGGCCTACGCCAGTGGCGTCTTCCATCTGGCCACCCACGCCTTCTTCAAGGCACTGCTGTTCCTGGGCTGCGGCTCGGTCATCCACGGCCTCTCGGGAGAGCAGGACCTCCGCAAGATGGGTGGCCTGCGCCGGGACATGCCCATTACCGCCGTGACGTTCCTGCTGGCGGCCTTGGCCAACGCCGGGATCGTCCCGCTGGCGGGGTTCTGGTCCAAGGACCAGATCCTGCACGCCGCCATCGCGTCCGGCCACATCTGGCTCTGGGCCCTGGGGGCGGCGGGGGCCTTCGGGACGGCCTTCTACATGTTCCGGCTGTACTTCGTCGTCTTCGAGGGAACGTCCCGGGTGGATCACTCACGTGGCGCATCACGTCCACGAGTCCCCCAAGGTGATGGCGGTACCCCTGATTGTCCTGGGGTTCTTCACCGTGGTGGCGGGATTCTTCGGCTATTCGGTGGAGCACAGCCCCTATTACAGCTTCGTGGAGCCGGTCTTCAGCGCGGCGCACGAGGGGGGCGGACATCACGGGCCGTCGGAGCTGCTCATGGCGGCGATCTCGGTGGCCATCGCCCTCGCCGGGATCTCGCTGGCCTATCAGATGTACCTTGGCCGCCCGGGAATGGCGGATCGGCTGGCAGCCCGGTTCCGCGGGCTCCACAGCCTGCTCCTCAACAAATACTGGGTGGACGAGGTCTACATCGCCGTCTTCGTGGATTTCGGGAAGCGACTGTGCGGCCGGCTGTGGACCGTGGATGCCAAGGCGGTGGACGGGGCCGTGAACGGGACGGGCTGGCTCACCGTGGCGCTGAGCCATCTCTCGGCGAAGTTCGATTTCCGCGGCGTGGATGGGCTGGTGAACGCCATCGCCGACCTGATCCAGGGCGGCAGCCAGGCCTTCCGTCGCATTCAGACCGGCGTGCTTCAGAACTATCTCCTGGCCATGGCCATGGGGATTTTCGTCATCGTGTCCTTGTACTTCTTCTTCTAGCCGGAGCCGCGAGCACCGCGCAAGGAGCGGCCTTATGACCGTGCAGGGGAACGTTCTCGGCTTTCCGATCCTGTCCCTCATCACCTTCCTGCCGCTGGTGGGGGCGATCCTGCTGCTCATGGTGGGGCGGGAGCAGATCCGGAGCCTGCGCAACCTGGCCTTCCTGCGTCTCGGTGGCCACCTTCGCCGTCTCCTTGCCGATTCCCTTCGTGTACGACCAGACCACCCCGGCGATGCAGTTCGTCGAGCGGGCGGCCTGGATCCCGAGCCTCGGCGTGACGTACTTCGTCGGCCTGGACGGGATCAGCCTGTGGCTGGTCATGCTGACCACGTTCCTCAGCCCCCTCGCCATCCTCTGCTCCTTCGAGTCCATCAAGCACCGGGCCAAGGAGTACTACATCTTCATGCTGGTCCTCGAGACCGGGATGCTGGGCGTGTTCCTGTCCCTGGACTTCTTCCTGTTCTACGTGTTCTGGGAGGTCATGCTGGTCCCCATGTACTTCCTGATCGGGGTCTGGGGCAGCGATCGCCGTCTCTACTCCGCCATCAAGTTCTTCCTGTACACGCTCTTCGGCAGCGTGGTCATGCTGCTGGGGATCCTGGCGATCTACTTCTACGCTGGCGCGCAGACCGGGACGTACACCTTCGACGTGCTGGAGCTGATGCGCGTCGCCTATCCGAACGCGTTCGGTGTTCAACTTCCTGGGTGTGTCGCTGGGCTTCCAGGACCTGGTCTGGCTGTCCTTCGCCCTATCGTTCGCCATCAAGGTGCCGATGTTCCCGTTCCACACCTGGCTTCCCGACGCCCACACCGACGCCCCGACGGCCGGCTCCGTGATCCTGGCGGGCGTACTCCTGAAGATGGGGACATACGGGTTCCTGCGATTCAACCTGCCCATGTTCCCCGAGGCCAGCCAGCACTTCGTGCCGCTGGTCTTCGTCCTGTCCATCATCGCCATCATCTACGGGGCCATGGTGTGCATGGTCCAGCCCGACATGAAGCGGCTGATCGCCTACAGCTCGGTGAGCCACATGGGCTTCGTCATGCTGGGCATGTTCGCCTTCAACGCCCAGGGGGTGCAGGGGAGCCTCCTGCAGATGATCAACCACGGGCTCTCCACCGGCGGACTGTTCCTGATCGTGGGTCTGATCTACGACCGGCGGCACACCCGCCAGATCGCCGAGCTGGGGGGACTGTCCAAGCAGATGCCCATCTATGCCACCCTCTTTGCCATCATCATGTTCTCCTCCATGGGGCTGCCGGGACTGAACGGCTTCATCGGCGAGTTCTTGATTCTCGTCGGCGCGTTCCGGGTTGGCTGGTGGTGGGGCGCCTTCGCGGTGACCGGCATCGTTCTGGGGGCGGCCTACATGCTGTGGCTGTATCAGCGCACCATGTTCGGCGAGATCACCAAAGAGGAGAACAAGACGCTCTCGGATCTCGAACGCCCGCGAGATCGCGACGCTGATCCCCATCATCGCGCTCTGCTTCTGGATCGGCCTGTACCCGTCGCCCTTCCTCAGGGCGATGGAGGTGTCGGTTGCCAACGTGATCCAGACGGTGGAGAAGGGGGCGGCCGGGAAGGCGGTACAGGGGAAGAAGGCGGCGACTGGGCGATTGGGCAATCAGGCAACCGGGCAACTCGGTAACTCCGGAACCCTAATTGCCGAATTGCCGAATCGCCCCATTGCCCCATCGCACGACCGCGAGGGAGGGCGATGACTCAGGTCTTCAATCCCGCCGACCTCTTCCAGCTTCTTCCCGAGGTTGCCATCGCGGTGGCGGGGCTCCTGGTCTTGACGCTGGACTTCGCCGTGCCGGGGGGGAAGCGGGGCTGGCTGGGAGGCGTGAGCCTGGTGGGGGTCGCCGTGGCCGCGGCGCTGGCCCTGCGACAGGCCACCGGCCCCCGCGTCGTGGTCTTCAGCGGGCTTCACGTCGTCGACATGTACGCGGCCTTCTTCAAGCTGGTGTTCCTGGTGAGCGCAGCGATCGTCATCCTGCTGTCCATCCGCTTTCTGCAGGACCAGCAGGTCCCCGAAGGGGAGTTCTACGCCCTGCTGCTGTTTGCCACGCTGGGGGCCATGCTGATGGCCTCGGCGTACGATCTCCTCTCGCTCTTCGTCGGGCTCGAGACGCTGTCCATCAGCACCTACGCACTCTGCGGATTCCTCAAGAAAGACCGGCGGTGCAACGAGGGGGCGCTCAAGTACCTCCTGATGGGTGCGTTCTCGACGGGCGTCCTCCTCTACGGCATGGTCCTGCTCTACGGCTTTTCGGGTGGCACCGGCCTGGACGCGATTGCCAGGGCCGCGGCGATGGCGGGCCCCCGCAACCCGGCGCTGCTCATGGCCATGGTGCTTCTGGCGGCAGGGTTCGGGTTCAAGATCGCGGCCGTGCCCTTCCACATGTACCTGCCCGACATGTACGAGGGCGCCCCCACGCCGGTGGTGGCATACATGGCCGGCGCGGCGGAGCTGGCGGGGATGGCCGTCATCCTGCGGGTCTTCCTGCTGGCGATGCCCACCCTGCAGGTGGACTGGAGCCTGCTCTTCTGGGTCCTGGCGGTGCTCACCATGACCATCGGGAATCTGGTGGCCATCGCCCAGGCCAATCTGAAACGCATGCTGGCCTACAGCACCATCGCCCACATGGGGTACCTGCTGATCGGCCCGGTGGTGGGGAGCCAGCTCGGCGTCGCCGCGGTCCTGTTCTATAGCCTCACGTACGCTCTGATGACGATCGGCGCCTTCGGGATGGTCATTCTGCTCCAGCGCGGGACGGTGCGTGGGGATCAGATCGACGACTTCACCGGGCTGGCCCAGAAGAGCCCCCTGTCCGCCGCCGTCATGCTGTTGTTCCTGCTCTCGCTGACGGGCATCCCGCCCACGGCGGGTTTCGTGGGCAAGTTCTACCTGTTCGCCGCCGCGGTCGAGGCGGGATACATCTGGTTGGTCCTGATCGCCGTCGTCAACTCCGCCATCTCCCTCTTCTTTTACATGCGGGTGGTCGTAGCGATGTACATGCGGGATCTACCGCCGCAGGGCATGGCCCTGAGCACCTCCTCCACGCTTCGGGTCGCCCTGTTGCTCGCCGCGGCCGGAACGCTTCTCCTTGGCATCTTCCCGGGGCCCATCCTGGAGTTCGCCCGGGCCTCCGCGGCCGGGATCGCCGGCTAGCCACCTGTCGTCCGGTCCGGCTCACATCCCGGCTCCAGGCCGGTCCCGCCGGTTGACACGTGGGCGCCCTGCATGGCATACCTTCCCCCATGGCCGACCTCTACGTCACCTGGCCCGACTACCACAACGCGATCGAGCGCCTCGCGGTCGCCGTCCACCGGTCGGGCTGGCCTTTCAACCAGATCGTCTGCATTGCCCGCGGCGGCCTGCGCGTCGGGGACACGCTGTCGCGCATCTTCAAGCTGCCGCTGGCCGTCATCTCCACCCAGTCGTATGGGGGCGAGGCCGGCAAGGAGCGGGGCACGCTCACGGTGGCCAAGCACATGACGATGACCACGCCCACGCTCGGCGACCGGGTGCTCCTGGTGGACGATCTGGTGGACTCGGGCGCCACGCTGGACGTGGTGAAGCAGCACCTGCTCGACACCCATCCCGCCATCGCAGACATCCGCACCGCGGTGCTGTGGTACAAGGCATCCTCCACCTGCGCGCCCGATTTCCATGTGCACTTCCTGCCCGAGAGCCCCTGGATTCATCAGCCGTTCGAGCCGTACGAGCTGATGTCCGTATCCGAATTGGGCGGGCGAACCTTCTGAGGCGTCCGGAACGTGTGCGGGCCGCCTGCAGGCTCCGCGCGCCGCACGAGGGAGACACAGAGATGCGACTCGGCCTGGTGATCTACAGCTTCAAGGAGGCCCGGGGCGACGCCTACGCGCTGATGGACCGGGCCGCGGCTGCGGGCTTGCGCGGAGTCGAATTCCCACCGGAGGACAGCCTGCCGGCAGCCACGCCCGAGGAATGTGGCCGCGTACGGGCGTACGCCGGCCAGCGCGGTCTGGGGATCGTCGCGGACGGGGGCCCGATCGAGGAGGCGGCGCTCCGCCGCTGGATCCCGCAGGCCGCGGCGCTCGGGGCGCCGGTGCTCCGCGTGATCGTCAGCCGCATCCTGGGCGGGAATCGCCGCGAGATGCATGGCGGCTGGCGGGCGCACCTGGAGCGCGCGCGTGATGCCCTGGCGGCCGTCCGGCCGCTGGCCGAGGCGCACGACGTCACGATCGCCGTCGAGAATCACCAGGACATCGCCTCCGACGAGATGCTCTGGCTCTGCGAAGCAGTGGGGGGTCGCCACATCGGCATCACGTTCGACACGGGCAGCGCGCTCGCCGTGGGGGAAAGCCCGCTCGGATTTGCGCGCCGGGTCAAGCCGATGGTGCGGAACGTGCACCTCAAGGACTATCACGTCTTCCTGTCGCCGACCGGCTATCGGCTTTCCACCTGCGCCATCGGCGACGGTGTGGTGGATTTCCCGGCGCTCTTCGCGCTCTTCGCCGAGCAGCCCGACCTCCCCATGAGCATCGAGCTGGGGGCCCGCCAGGCCCGTCACGTGGAGCTCCTGGACGAAACCTGGTGGACCGACTACCCGCCGCGCCAAGTGCCCGATCTCCTGGAGGCGCTGCGCGTCGTCCTGCCGATGGCTCGACCTGTCGGTGAGGACTATCGGATCCCCCACGAGCGGGGCGCGCCCACGGAGGAGCTCCGGGCGTACGAGCTGACGGAATTCGAACGGTCTGTGGCCTACCTGAAGCGGGTCACGGCATAGACGATTGGACGAGGACGACGGGGGTGGAGCAACGGAAACCACAGATTTCACAGATGGCACAGATTCTCCAACACGGGGTCCAGTCCGAAGTAATCTGCGCAATCTGTGAAATCTGTGGTTCCAGGGGAGGCCTCAATGAAGCTTCGCGGGAAGGTTGCGCTGGTGACGGGGAGCGGGCGGGGTCTCGGACGGGCCTACGCCCTACGCCTGGCGGCGCTCGGCGCCGACGTGGTGATCAACGACGTCAACCTGGACGCCGCGCGGGAATTCAACGAGCCGCTCTCGGCGCCGACGGTGATGGACGAGGTCCGCGCCTGCGGCGGGCGGTCGCTCGGCATTCAGGCCGACGTCACCCGGAAAGACCAGGTGGACGCCATGGTCGAGCAGATCGTGCGCGAACTGGGCCGGATCGACATCCTGGTCAACAACGCCGGGGGCGCGCTGACGCCCTTCGAGCGGGGCTTCGCCTCGATGATGCCCGAAGCGGACGCGCGGTTCATCCTGGACGTCAACCTGATGAGCACCATCTTCTGCTGCCAGGCGGTCGCGCCGCACCTGAAGGCGCAGAAGAGCGGAAAGATCATCAACGTCTCATCCCAGGCCGGGCTGCGGGGCAACGACACGGGGGCCCTCGCCCACTACTGCGTGTCCAAGGCCGGCGTCGCCGAGTACACGCGCCTCCTGGCTGGGGAGCTGGGCCCGCACAATGTCACGGTGAATGCGATTGCGCCCGGGGTGGTCATCACCTCCCGCGCCATGGTCCAGTTCGGCCGCGGCGTGGACCCCGTCAAGACCGCAGAGCAAGAGAAGCGCATCCCGCTGCGCCGGCTCGGAACGCCCGAGGACTGCGCCAAGGTCGTGGAGTTCCTCGCGACCGACCTCTCCGACTACGTCACCGGGCAGGTGATCTGCGTCTGCGGCGGGATGGTCCTGTCGCCGTCGTGACGATCGGCCAGAGATAACCTGCCGGGCACACCCACATTTCGGTCCTGAGCCATACCCACACTTGTCGTTTAGCGCGACCCGCTATATAGTGTTGTCGCGATCCGGAGGGGGAGATAGACATGGCAGGCCGGAGATTGCAGCCTGTGCACCCAGGTGAGGTATTGATGGAGGAATTTCTCAAGCCCATGGCGTTGAGCCAGAACCGCCTCGCGCTGGCAATCGGCGTCCATGCCCGCCGGGTCAACGAGATCGTCCTCAAGAAGCGCAGCATCACCGCGGATACCGCGCTCAGACTCTCCCGTTATTTCGGCAACTTTCCGCAGTTCTGGCTGGGCCTCCAGATGGATTATGACCTGGACGTGGCCTCCGATAGACTCGGCAACAGGCTGCAACAGGAAATCCGGGCTACCGCCAGCGCGCGCTGACAACGCCAAGGTCGTGGAGTTTCTCGCGACCGACCTCTCCAACTACGTGACCGGGCAGGTGGTCCGTGTCTGCGGCGGGATGGTCCTGTCGCCGCCGCCGCCGTTTCGTCTGGCCGCCCGGGCGGAAGGATTTCGAGCGCGCGGGAACATCGATCCGCTTGCGGCGATCGAGCGGGTGGCGCACCGGAAGCTGTGCATCAACCGTCTCGCGCGCGACATCGGTGTGCCGCCCAACCGGATCAGCGGGATCGTGAACGGCAAGCGGTCCATCACCGCCGATACCGCTCTCCGGCGCGGCAAGTATTTCGGGACATCCGCCGAGACCTGGCTCGACCTGCAGTCGGATTACGACCTGCGAATGATTCGCCGCACGGCAGGGGACGCGATCGAGGCCCAGGTGCGAGTGCTGGCTGCATAGATCGCGTTGAGGATGGACACCACCCCTGAGCCGGATCCTTGGGGGTGTGCTACCGGCCACCGACCGCCGCCTTGGCATACCAGGTTACCGCCGGGGTCAATTGACGCGCTGGCTGCCCGCACTGTTGGGCTGGCGCATCCCCCGGGAGAGGTTACCCGCCGGCATTTTGACCAACAGCGGACAGCGGATGTCCATGCGGCACAGTGGGTGCCGCTCCCCCGGACCGCAATTGAGCAAAAGTCCAGGCGTAACCGGCACCCCGTCAACCTCTTGCTATCTCTCGGTACGACATTACTCCGAAGCGACGTCCCCCGGTTTCTCTCGTTTTTGCGTGCCAAGTCTTACCGCCACGGGGTGTTTGTAATTGACAGCCCATGAGCACAGGGATACGCTGCCACCGACGCTCCGTCCGCCTTCTCGCCTGTCTCCTGCTATCCGGGGGGTGTTATGCGGAACCCATATAACATCCCGACATCCTCAGTACTCTCCTGCAAGTCCTTGTTTATCCATGGTCTAACGCAGTTCGGCAGGCAGGTTGTTACGCGGACCCTATTGGAGACGATGGCATTTTACGCGGATCAATCTAATCGCGTTCTGTCGCGGCGCGCGGCTTGGTGCAAACTGCAACGAATGGATGAACTACGAGACCAGAGTTCAGAAAATGCAGAAGCGCAAATCAAATATCGGCAGTGACCTCAACCGCTTTCCGAAGACGTCCTGCGTCGCGCAGCGGCGAGGCACCGAAGAAGCGTTTATATTCGCGGCTAAAGTGTGCAGTATCATCGTATCCGACGCGGTGACCAGCAGTCGCCACATCCAGCCCTTCACCTAACATCAAGCGCCGCGCTTCCTGAAGTCGCAACTGCTTCTGGAACTGCAAAGGACTCATGGCCGTGACAGCCTTGAAGTGGTGGTGAAAACCAGAAACGCTCATGCCGATTTGTCGTGCCATGTCCTCGACGTAGAGCGGCTGATTGAAGTCTCGGCATATCTTATCCACGGCCTGACCGATGCGATGAGTTTGACCGCCCAGCATCGTCATTTGGCGGAGCCGGTCGCCTTGTTCACCCACGAGAAGCCAATAGATGATTTCCCTCGTGACGAGAGGTAAAAGAAGCCGCGCTTGGAGTGGAGAATCGAGCAGCCTGACCAGTCTCACAACGGCGTCCAACAAGGTAGCGTCCAGCGCACTGACGGTGATGGCCTTCGCGTCCCCCTGACTTCTAGGCGAGAATCCGCCCATTTCCACCATGACTGAACCGACGAGGGTGGGATCAAGACTCAGGCGCAACCCTAAATAAGGCTCCTCCCGGGACGCTTCCAGAACTCGGCCCACCACCGGCATTTCAAGAGTGGCCAGCAGGTAATGGTAAGGGTCGTATTGGTGGCATTTCTCTCCGAGACACACCTCTTTGCTGCCCTGGGCTATGACGCAAAAGCTGGGTTCAGTGGTGCCATAGATCGTGTCCATTGTTGTGCAGAAACGGGTGAGGTGAAGCCCTGGGAGTGGCTGGGCTACCCCATCTTCGGAAATAGCCCGTGCCATCCGCTCCCGCAACTCTGCGCGGCTGTATAGCTCCCTCTGCGTCTCGCGTTTTTTCTCCATCTCGCGCTCTCTCGCTTTGTGGTTCATGGTAGCTATCTTATCTTCTGCATGCGTCTTCTGACAACTTTTATACAATGATTTGGAGAAAAATAAAAATACTTTGCAGGATTATCAATGGAGCCACCATGCCATGGGGTGTAGGATAATTTGTGCAAGAGGAAAGGTTGGGCGCCTGTTCAGAGGATCATATTTGCGCTTCCTGTGAACAAAATGGTTCAGCCGTAAAAAGATTTAAGGAGATATCTATGAAACAGAATCAGCAAACAACTGGATCGGATACGCAAGACCGCCGGGCCGCCAGTCGCCATGGCTTTTTAGCCTCTATCGTCCTGATTGGGGCCGTCTTGGCCATCGGGCCATTGGCGCAGGCCGCATCAGCGGCGGAGCCTCAGGGAATCAACACGCGGAGTGACAAAACGCTCGTGAGAAAAGGAACCATGAAGAGTATTCAGTTCAAGAACGGCACTCTCAAGATGGCCGGCAACCTCTATTTTCCGGAAGCATTTGACGCCGGCCGAAAGTATGCCGCGATTGTCGTTGTGCACCCCGGCGGTGGCGTCAAGGAACAGACGGCGGGCCTGTATGCGCAGAAACTCGCCGAGCAGGGGTTTGTCACCTTGGCATTCGATGCGTCACACCAAGGGGCAAGCGAGGGTATGCCCCGGTTCCTCGACGACCCGATGAAGCGGGTCGGAGACATCTATAGCGCCGTAGATTACCTGACCACGCTGGCCTACGTGGACCCGAATCGCATCGGCGCCCTGGGTATCTGCGCTGGCAGCGGGACCACCGTCAAGGCCGCTACGACCGAGCGCCGCATCAGGGCCCTCGCCACCGTGAGCGCGGTGGACGTTGGCGCTGCGACGCGGAAGGGGTGGGACGGCAAAGCCTCGGAAGCCGCTCAGATTGCGACGCTGGAGGCGGTGGCCAAGCAGCGCTCCGCCGAAGCAGCCGGAGCCGCGCCGGTCTATGTTCCCTATGTGCCCAATGTCGGGGATAAGACGGCGCCCCGCGATCTGCAAGAGGCGGCGGATTACTATCTGACGTCTCGCGGTCAGCATCCGAACGCCCCCAACAAGATGCTGTTGACCAGCGTCAGCTACCTGGTGTCGTTCACCGGATTCGACCGGGTCGATACGCTGCTGACGCAGCCCGTCCTGATCGTCGCAGGCAGCGAAGCGGGCTCGCTTTGGCATAGTCAGGGACTTCACGCCAAGGCAGCGGGACCGAAAGAACTGTTCATCATCGACGGTGCCACGCACATGGATCTATACGATGGCAAGGGCGTGGATCTCGCGATGACAAAGCTGTCGCCGTTCTTCAAGAGCAACCTCTGAACGATATGCGCATTGGTATCCTCGGATGTTGAGCGGCAACATGTGTATGCGAGGGCGCTTGATTCAGTCACAAGCGCCCTTGTAGCTCTATCAACTAACTAAACTTGACCAACCGCAGCCACCGCGCCGCTGTATCGCAGGCGCCGATGCTGTTGGGCTCACCAACAGAACGTCGCCGATCTCCAGGCGCAAATCGAGGCGTATCCCGACTAGTCGGCCGCATTGGCCCAGGGCGGCGTCGAGTGAAATGTGAAGGGTTTCGAGTCGATATTTCGACACTGTCATGTGGCACCAGGATCGAAGCCATCGAATGAACGAAGTGCTCAGCCGCAAGAAATTAAAGGGGCTATTCATGAAACAAGAGAATAATCAGACATCGGGATCGAACACGCAAGATCGCCGAGCCCTCAGTCGCCGTGCCTTCTTGGCTAAGACTGCCCTTATCGGGGCAGGATTGGCCGTCGCGCCATCGTGCGCATTATCGGATCAGTCTAAGCACATTACCAACGCGAGCGACCAAGGGCTCAGTGCAGGACAATCCAAAATGACAACACGGAAACTCGGAAACCTAGAAGTCTCAGAGCTAGGATCTGGGTGCATGAGTATTAGCGCCAACTACGGACCGCCCGCAGACAGAAACCAAGGCATTAAGGTCATTCGTACAGCCTATGAAAAAGGCGTCACGTTCTTTGACACAGCGGAAGTGTACGGCCCCCATACAAACGAAGTGCTTGTCGGAGAGGCGCTCGCGCCGTTCCGCGATCAAGTCGCTATCGCAACCAAATTCGGGTTTGACCTTGAAGCAGGGGGGCTGAATAGCCGACCGGAGCACATCAAGAAAGCGGTTGAGGGCTCACTGAAGCGCCTGAAAACCGACCGCATTGAGCTCTATTACCAGCACCGAGTCGATCCCAAAGTGCCCATCGAAGATGTGGCTGGTGCGATTAAAGATCTCATCAAGGCGGGAAAAGTCTTGCACTTCGGTCTCTCTGAGGCGAGTGCCAAAACAATCCGCCGAGCGCATGCGGTTCAGCCCGTTGCCGCGGTTCAGACTGAATACTCGCTGATGGAAAGAGATCCAGAACGAAACGGTGTCCTCAAGACGTGTGAGGAGCTAGGAATCGGCTTCGTCCCATGGGGCCCAGTTGGAATGGGTTACTTGACCGGGAAAATAGATGCTCGCACGAAGTTCGACCCGAAAACGGACCTTCGATCCGAGTTCGAGCGCTTTTCTCCGGAGAACTTAGCAGCCAATAGGCCGGTTGTTGATTTGCTGAGACGCGTTGCAGAAAAGAAGAACGCAACACCTGCGCAAATTGCCCTGGCATGGCTGCTGGCGCAGAAGCCGTGGATTGTTCCAATCCCTGGTACGCGCAACATGGATCACCTGAACGAGAACGTAGGAGCAATCAATGTTCCGCTGACGCCTGCGGATCTTCGTGAGATCGAAACTGCTTTCTCTAGAATCAAAGTGCACGGTGGCCGTATGGGTGAAAAGTATATGCGGGACGTTGACCAATCGGTGTGACCCGTGGTTTGGACGAGTAGTGATTAGGCGTACTGTGGATTGCTAGCCACAGGAGTCCAATCATGCAGTTCCAGCGCCACGGGTCGCAGCACCGAGCACGACGGAGGCAGGACGGATGAGCAAGGTCTGGTTTGTTACAGGAGCCGGGAGCGGCATCGGCGCGGGTATCGCCAAGGCGGCTCTGCGGGCCGGCGATCGCGTCGTCGTGACCGGACGCGACCTCGGCAAGGTCAGGGCGGCCTACAACGACGTGGCTACCGAGAACATCGCCGCCGTCGAACTCGACGTGACAAACGAGGCGCAGGTCGGACAGGCCGTGGCCACGGCAGTCCGTCAGTTCGGCCGAATCGACGTGCTGGTCAACAACGCGGGCTACAGCATCCTCGGCAACTTCGAGGCAACGACGACGGCCGAACTGGAGCGGCAATTCGCCACGAACTTCTATGGGGTGGCGAACGTCATGCGGGCCGTCCTTCCCGTGATGCGCGGGCAGCGATCCGGCCATATCGTCAATATCAGCTCGGTCGCCGGCGTGGTCGGACTGAAGCACTGCTCCGCGTACGGCGCGAGCAAGTTTGCGG
The DNA here is from genome assembly GCA_963695995.1 of uncultured Methylomirabilota bacterium. Taxonomy (GTDB): domain Bacteria; phylum Methylomirabilota; class Methylomirabilia; order Methylomirabilales; family 2-02-FULL-66-22; genus 2-02-FULL-66-22. The sequence goes on along the minus strand of CAVOIV010000052.1, from coordinate 470 downwards.
TGGAAGGGCTGTCGTTGGCCGTCGCGGAAGAGGTCGGCCAGTTCGGCATCCGGGTGACGGTCGTCGAGCCGGGATTCTTCCGGACCGCGCTGCTGGATCCTCGGCACGTCCAGTGGGCCAAAAGCTCGATCGAGGACTACGCGGCCGAGGCTGACCCCGAGAAAATGTGGTCTCCCTACCACGGCACCCAACCCGGCGATCCCGATAAGCTCGGCGAGGCACTGGTCAAGATGGCGGCCATGGAAGTGCCGCCCCAGATCTTTGTCGCCGGGAGCGACGCACTCGCCGCGATCACGCCCGCCGTGCAGGCGCGCCTTGACGCGATGCGTGCCCACGCGGCGCTGTCGACGTCGACTGACGGGGCGCACTGAGTTTCTCCTTCGCCGCAACGGCAGGAAGCCGAACTATGCGTTCACGCCGACGCCGGAACTGGACCGTGCTCCGGCCTGGCCGTGTGGCCGGCGCGGCTT
>CAVOIV010000051.1:0-43551 GCA_963695995.1 uncultured Methylomirabilota bacterium | reverse complement strand
CGCTGCGGTCCGGGATGCAGGCGAAACCGGGGGAAACCCTGCCCGAAGCGCGGTCACTCTGGTTCGTCAACCGCGACCTTCCCGACAGCTGCACGCCGCTGCTCGAGGCGCTGGTTGCGGCCGGCATCATCTCCGGCGACGACCTGTGGTCGCGGATCCGGCTTGCGTTGGAGGCCGGGCGGGTGAGCCAGGCGCGCAGGATCGCAGAGTGGCTGCCTGCGGACCAGGCGCCGGAGCCGCGTTCGCTCGAGCAGGCCGCTTCTAACCCCGCGGGTTATCTCGAGCGGCAGAGCCACAACTTCAAGACCCGCGCCGGTCGCGAGACCGCCATGTTCGCGGTCCATCGACTCGCGCGCGTCGCGCCTCCGCAGGCGGTGCGCCACTGGACCAGGATCGAGGAGCGGTTTTCCCGGGAGGAACGCGCCTACGTCTGGGGCATGATCGGGTATCTGGGCGCGATGCGCCACGATCCCGACGCCCTTGCCTGGTACGCGCGCGCCGGCGATCTCTCCGACCTGCAGCTTGCCTGGAAAGTGCGTGCCGCGCTGCGCGCCCGCGACTGGCGGGAAGTGCTTGCGGCGGTCGACGCCATGACCGAAAGGGAGCGCTCGGTGTCCGCCTGGCGTTACTGGAAGGCGCGTGCCTTGAAAGCAATGGGCCGCGGGGAAGAGGCGAACGGGCTGCTCCAGCCGCTGGCAACCGAATTCGGTTTCTACGGGCAGCTTGCGCTGGAGGAATTGGGCGGCAGGATCGCGGCGCCGTCCACGACTTTCCAGCCGAGCGCAGAGTATGTGCGCGCCATGGGCCAGCACGCCGGCTTGCAGCGCGCGCTCGAGCTCTACCGCCTCAATCTGCGCACGGAGGCGAACGGGGAGTGGCTTTGGGCCATACGCGGCTTCAATGACCGGCAGCTGCTTGCGGCAGTGCGGGCATTCTCGTGATCCTCGCGCAGGCGATCCACCATCGTCTCCAGGGCCACGATACCCGCCGCCGCGATGACGCCGGCCTGGCGCATGCCGCCGCCCAGCATCTTCCGGGCGCGCCGCGCCCTGTCGATGAAGGCCCGGGTCCCCGTGACCACGGAGCCCACCGGCGCCCCGAGTCCTTTGGAGAGGCAGAAGGTCACCGAGTCCGCCTGGGCGGCCACCTCCTCGCGCGGGACGCCCGATCGCCACGCAGGCGTTGAAGAGTCGGGCCCCGTCCAGGTGGACGGCCAGCCCGTGCTCCGTCGCGATCCGCCGGATCTCTCGCAGCGTCTCCAGGGGATAGATCGAGCCGCCGCCGCGATTGTGGGTGCTCTCCAGACAGACCAGCGTGTCCTCGCGGATAGTGGATGTTGGGCGGACGGATCGCCTGCCGGACATCCTCGGGGTCCAGGATGCCGTGGCGCCCACGCAAGCGTCCGCGCCTGGACGGCCGACAGGACCGCCAGGGCGGCCACCTCGTAGTTGAAGATGTGCGAGTTCTCGTCCAGGATGATCTCGTCCCCGCGCTGCGTGTGCGCCATGAGGGAGACCTGATTCCCCATGGTCCCGGAGGTCACGAAGAGAGCCGGCCTCCTTTCCCAGACGCTCGGCGGCCAGGGCCTCCAGTCGGTGGACGGTCGGGTCCTCGCCGAAGACGTCGTCGCCGACCTCCGCCTCGGCCATGGCCCGCCGCATCGCGGGGGTCGGCTTCGTCACGGTGTCGCTGCGGAGGTCCACCACCCGATCGGGGTTCCCTGGAACCATGACTCGCTCCTCTTCGTACCATGAGTCCGGTACACTCCGCGCGTTCGTGGTCGCCACGTGGCATGCATCTCAGAGTCCCTTGAGCCGCCGCTCCGCGCGCCGCTCCCTTGGGGAGTCGGCGGGCGGCGCCCTTGCCGGATTTCTGCGGCCGCTCGTCCTCCTCGCCGCCCTTCAGGGTCGCGATGCGGCTCGCCTCCACCCGCGCCATGAACTCCTCGGCCGCGAGGCGACCCGGCGCCGTGTCGCCGGGCGGCCGCCTGGACCTCGCGATCCGAGCTGACCACGACCGCCCCCTCGCCCGCCTCTGCGACCAGGCGGGCGATGACGTCGTCGGCCGTCTCCCCCTGCCTGGAGTAGCGGACGGCGATCCCGCCGGCCTTCTCCGCGCCTCCGGAGAAGCCGCCGCGCTCGCGCCCGTCGAAGACCACCGTGATCCGATGTCGCTTGGCCCGCTGGTATGCCCGCAGCTCCTGGAGCAGTGCCCCGCGGCCCGACTCCAAGTCGGCCCGGTCCAGCATGGCCAACTCCGGCCACTGGCGGATCAGATTGTAGCCGTCAACGATGATCCACATGGGGAGAATGTCAACTCGTCATTGGCAATGGTCAATTGGTCGATTGGTCGATGGCTGGAATCCGTTGCCAGTTGACCAGTTGACCTATCGACTACTCGACGCCTTTCGCGTGGGCGACCGCCTCCAGAAACTCCCGGGTCGCCAGCGCCGGATCGGGAGCGGCGAGGACGGCCGAGATCGCCGCCACCCCGTCGGCGCCGGCTGCCATGACCTCCGGGACCCGTTCGGGGCCGATCCCCCCGATGGCCAGGATCGGCAGCGCACAGATCGTCCGCGCCCGCCGCAGGATCTCCGGCGTCAACGGCGGCCCATAGGGCGCCTTGGACGGCGTCGCGTAGATGGGACCGAGCACCAGAAAGTCCACGCCACCGTCAACCGCCTCCTCGCACATCCTCCAGGCTGTGACAGGAGACACCGAGGAGCATCTCGGGCCCCACCAAGGCGCGGGCCTCGCGTCGGCGGCAGGCTCTTGCGGGTCAGGTGCACGCCGTCCGCCCCCAGGGCCATGGCGACATCGACGCGATCGTTCACGATCAGCGCCGCGCCGGCCGCGCGGGTTCCGGCGAGCAGGCGCTCGCCCAGCCGGAAGACCTCGATCGTGTCGAGATCCTTCTCCCGAAGCTGGATCGCCCGGACGCCGCCCTCCAGGGCCCGCGCGAGCACCTCTTCGAGATCCCGACCCCCCGTCTGCTTCCGGTCGGTCACGAGGTAAAGTCCCCAATTCGAATCGCGGATTGTCGAATTTCGATGACAATCCCCCCACTGGCGTTCGCAGCTCTTCTCGACGCTTTGCACCTTCGCCCCTGCGAAAGAGCGTCCTGCGCGGGCTCAACTGAGCCCAATCCGCAAGGAGAATTCGGCATACCGGGAACATCAACGCATGCACTGCCGCATCGGCCGCATCGCCCGTGAGCCTCTGGAGCGCGAGCTCCGGGCGACAACGCCGCAGATGGCCGTTTTCAGCGCCTGCGTTACTCGATCATCCCTTCCATCGTCGTGGAGGCGGAGGCGTACGACTTCTTCGGGATCCGGCCGGCCTCGTACGCCAGCGCCCGGCCTCGACCGCCTTGCGCATGGCCTCCGCCATCTTGACCGGATCCTTGGCGCCGGCGATCGCCGTGTTCATCAGCACGCCGTCCGCGCCCATCTCCATGGCGATCGACGCATCGGACGCCGTCCCCACGCCGGCGTCCACGATGACCGGAACCTTGGCGCCCTGCAGGATGATCGCGATGTTGTGCGGGATTCCGGATCCCCAGCCCCGAGCCGATGGGCGCCCCCAGCGGCATCACCGCCGCCGCCCCGGCGTCCTCCAGCTTCTTGGCCATGATGGGATCGTCGTTGGTGTACGGCAGCACGACGAATCCGTCCTTCACCAGGATCTTGGTGGCCTTGAGCAGCTCCTCGTTGTCCGGGAACAGCGTCCGCTGGTCCCCGATCACCTCCAGCTTCACCCAGTTGGACATCCCGACTTCGCGGGCCAGGCGGGAGTACTTCACGGCCTCGTCGGCCGTGTAGCAGCCCGCCGTGTTCGGAAGCAGGCTGTACTTCTTCAGGTCGATGTAATCCAGCAGGGATTCCTGGGTCCGGTCCAGGTTCACCCGGCGCACCGCCACGGTGACCATCTCCGTCCCCGAGGCCGCCAGCGCCTTCTCCATGGTGGCGAAATCCGGGTACTTGCCCGTGCCGACGAAGAGGCGGGATCGAAACTCCTTTCCTGCGATTGTGAGCGTGTCTCGCCACCGCGCATGGTCCACCTCCCTGACGGCTCCGCCCTCGACACGGGGAGCCGTCGCCTTCTGTTCCGTCTATCCACCCGGACATGAAGGTGAGGATCTCGACCGTGTCCCCTGGCTGAAGCGCAACCTCGCCGTACCGCTCCCGCTTGATGATGTCCAGGTTCACCTGGACCGCCACGCGGAGCGGCTGCAGCTTCAACTCCTCGAGGAGCCGGCTGACGGTGACACCCTCGGCCACCTCCCGCGCCTTGCCGTTCAGATGAATCTTCATGGCCCACCCTCGTGCGATCAGCGATCAGCGCAGCTGTCAGCCATCAGCGGTCCGTCGGCAAAGGCTCTGAAACCCACCTGCGCGTTCTGCTCGGGCGCTCGTTCCGTACCTGAGTACGCCTCAGTCGCCCTTGCCCGCCCCTGGCTCTGGCCTTGCCGCCTAGGCGCGGTTTCTCCGCATTCGCTGTCGCTCTCGCTATCACTAGATCACCCCGGCCCGCTTCCCGGTCTCCAGCATCCGCAGGACGACCTCGGCCGTGCCGCGCGTCATCTCGTACCGTGGGAAGTCCTCCGGCGCGACCCAGCGGGCCTCCAGTACCTCCGACGAGGGGGCGAGCTCCCCGCTCGCCCACCGGGCCAGGTAGTCCACGATGACGTAGTGAAACTGGACCCGGCCGTCGGGATCCCGGACCATCCGCTCGACCACCTCGAGCACGTCGGTGATCTCGATCTCGATCCCGCACTCCTCCCGGGTCTCCCGCGGCCGCCGCACCCTTCAGCCCCTCGCCCAGATCCACGGCACCGCCCGGCAACGACCACAGGCCGTAACTCGGCTCTTTTCCGCGCCGGGCGAGCAGGACGCAGCCGTCCCGCACGACGATCGTGCCGACGGCGACGAAGGGACGTTCCGGGATAGCGACGCTGCGTCATGAGACCTCGCAAGTCGATAGGACCGAGCGACATCTGCCGGGACCTCGCCGGTCGGAGATCGCGTCGCCAAAAAAAACACGACACCCCAAGGAGTGTCGCGTTCGTATCCTCAACCGCCTCGCTTCCCTACGCCGGAATTACCCGGGTCAGGTTCAGAGGGTTGCCCCGTCCGCTGGCGGACTGGGGCTCTCAGCGCACGCTCCCCTAGCGGTGACGTGCATCCTACTGGAGGCGGGACGCCTTGTCAACGTCTACCGGTGGGACCGCTCGGGTTGGCTGCGCGCATCCGCGCCGCCTGTCGGGCGACCTGGGTGATGGCGTCCCAGTCCTGCGCCGACACCCTGTCCGGCGGCGTGACCCACGAGCCGCCGACGCACAGGACATTCTTCAGCGCCAGATACTCGGGGACATCCGCCTGCCCGAGCTTCCCGGTCGGCACGAAGACCACCTCCTGGAAGATGTTGCCGAAATCGGCCAGCACCGCCGTGCCGCCCGCCGCCCGCGCCGGATAGAACTTCAGCGTCCGGAACCCGTAGCCCACCGCAGCCATCACCTCCGACGCCGTCTGCACGCCGGGCAGGAACGGCAGCGCGCTCTTGACCGCGGCCTCGGCCAGCGCGCGATCCATCCCCGGGCTGACGCCGAATTGCGCGCCGGCCGCGGCGGCCCGGTCGAAGTCCTCCGGCCGCAGCAGCGTCCCGGCGCCGATGCCCATCTCCGGGAAACGGCTGCGGATCGCCGCGATGGCCTGGCGCGCCCTCCGCCGTCCGCAGCGTGATCTCCATGACAGACAGCCCACCGGCCAGCAGGCTTTCGGCGATCCGGAGCGCCGTGTCCACGCTGCCGGATCGTCATGATGGGCAGGACGGCCTGGCGGGCCAAGAATCCCTCGAAGCGTCTCGTCTTTTGTGGTCATGATGATGTTCCTTCGCTATCCGTTGCCATTCGAGACCGGATGGTGTCGAGCAGGCGCGCGGTCGCGCGATCCAGCGATTCCCCGTCTTCGTTCTCGACCACCACCGAGGCGCCCGCGGGCGGGTCGTAGGGCTGCCGCCGCAGGAACTCCTCCCAGTGGGCGAGCTTCCAGTCGTCGCGCGCCGCGCCCCGCGCCAGCATGCGCCGCCGGGCCGTGTCGGGTGACGCGATCACCCAGACCGCCAGCAGGCATGCCGCCCGCGCCGCGCATTCCTTCCGAACGCGTGCCATCCAGGCCGGATCGTTCAGTTCCGGCCGGAGCGGCGCATCGATGACCGCGACCTTGCCCAACGCCAGATGTTCGTACGCGACCGCTTCCAGCGTGGCGTATTCCTGAGGCCGCACGTCCTGCCAGTAGTATCGGCTGTCGCGGTCAACCTCCTCGCCGGAAGCCCGCAGGAGGAGATCGACCCACGCGCCGAGGAGCCGATCCTTGTCGAGGAGGATGGCATTGGGCACCCGGCGGACCAGCGCCCGCGCTAACCCGCTCTTCCCGGTGGCAGCCCCGCCGGCGATGAGTACGAGACACGGCTGTGAGCATTCGCGCCTTGCGCTCCTCCCCGGACGGCTGCCCCCCCGCCGCGTCCAGGAATGGCCGCAGGATGGCGCAGAGGGGGAGCGCCTGTCAAGCGAAAGGCTGGGGGGGCCGACGCCGGGCTGGCAGTGGCTGGGCTGCTGGAGTATAGTGCGCCCCATGGATGCGATGTCGCTTCTGGCTCTCGTCGAAGATGCGCGGCGTGCCCTGACGGGTGCTCTGGTGCGGGGGGTGTACCCGGCCGGCTCGTCGGGCCTGTGGATGGAGCTGGCGACCACGCAGGGTGTCGAGAGTGTTCTGGTCAGCGCCGACGAGACGCTCCCCAGAATCGTCCGCGGCACCGATCGGCCACCGCGGGAAAAGACCCTCACCCCCTTCGTCGGTCTGGCCCGACGTGTTCTCCCCGCTGCCCGCTTGGATTCGATCGACCAGCGCGGCCTGGAACGAGTGGTCACCCTGGAGTTCGGCGCACTGGTGGCCCCAGCCTCCGGGGCGACGGCCCCGAGTCGCTACCGCTTGTGGGCCGAGCTGTTCGGCTCCCGTCCGAATCTCTTCCTGGTGGACGCCTCCTCCGAGACGATCCTCGAGGCGGTGCGGCATGGCCCGGCGACCGGCGCGCGAAACCTCGAGCATTGGCCGCCCCTACGCACCTCCCACGGCAGCCCCGCGGTCGGATGCCCGACTCCTCGGAAGCCGCGAGGCGATCCAGGCCGCCTTGACGCCCCACCTTGCGACAGGAGCGGGGGCTGTCTCGGCCTTGCGCCAGGCGTTCGTCGGCCTCACGGACCGCTGGGCATGCGAGGTCGCCGCGCGGGCGAGCGACGAGACTGCGGCGAGCCTGGCGGCCGCGCTCGCCGCCCTGCTTCGCGAGATCGAATCCGGCCCCTGGGAACCCGTGGTCATTCTTGACGCGACCGGAGACCCGGTCGGGATGTCTCCCCTCCGGCTCCGTCACCTGCCGGGCGACCGGCAACGAGCCTGCCCCTCGCTTCGAGAGGCGGCCGAGCACCTGGCCGGCCACCTGGCCGCACACCGTTCCCTCGACGCCCGCCGGCGGATCCTCGGGCGGCTCCTCCGCCGGCTGGAGGAGCGCCTCCGTTCCCGGCAGGCCAAGCTGGCCGATGAATCCCGGGAATTCGACCGCGCCCAGATCCGGCAGCGTATGGGGGAGATCCTGGTCGCCCACCAGGCAGAGGTCCCCCGGGGGGCGACCCAGGTGACGCTTCCCGATCCTGGCCAGGGGACAGATGCCACCCTGACCATTCCCCTGGATCCGTCGGTCTCCCCTGCCGCCAATGCGCGAGCGCCTCTTCAAGGCGGCGCGCCGGGGCCGTCGGGGCGCGCTGCGGGTGACGGCGCGTCTTGCCGAGACCGAGGCCGAGCTGGCGCGGGTGCAGGCCTGGAGCGCCCGGGCGGACCACCCCACCGAAGCGCTGGAAAACCTCCAGCGCGAGCTGGAACAGGTCCCGCGGCTCCTGAGCCCGCGCGACCGAGCCGCCATGGCAGCGTGCGCACCCGCACGCGGCCCCCGCCGGGCGGCCCGGCGCGCGGCCCGGTCCTCGCCCCGAACGCCCGGGCAAAGATGGCCGGCCGGCCGGTCCCGTGCCCCGTCGCTTCGTCTCGTCGGACGGGCTGCCCATCCTGGTGGGGCGAGACAACGACGGGAACGACTACCTGACCGTGCACCTCGCCCGATCGGAGGATCTCTGGCTGCACGTTCAGAATTTCTCGGGATCGCATGTCGTCGTCCGCCCCCGGACGCGGACCAGCGGGTTCCCCCGTCGGACGCTGGTCGAGGCCGCGCAGCTCGCCGCCTACTACAGCCAGGCCCGCGATCACGGGAAGGTCACGGTGGACTACACCTTGCGCAAGTACGTGCGCAAGCCGAGGAAGGCCAAGCCTGGTCTGGTGACGATCACGCAGGAGAAGTCGATCGTGGTGTCGCCGGACAAGTCGTTGATCAGCAAACTGGCCCAAGGAATTGACGATTGACGAATGGCGATTGCCGATTTGACGGAGGGGGCGCCACGGATTCTCCAATCGACAATCCGAAATCTACAATCGTCAATCCGCCGATACGCGTGGCGGTCATTGATGTGGGAACGAATACGGTCCGGCTCCTCGTCGCGGAAACGGGCGGCCGCTCCGGCTACCGGACAGTCCTGACCGCGCAGGAGATGACCCGGCTGGGCCAAGGTTTGCTCCCTTCCCAGGTACTCCAGCCCGAGCCGATCCAGCGGACGGTGCGCACGTTGCGGCACTTCCGCGAGCTGGCCGAATCCGAGGGCGCGTCCACGATCCTCGCCGTCGGCACCAGCGCCCTGCGCGAGGCCACGAACCGCGCCGCATTCCTGGCGCTCGCGCGGCACGAAGCCGGTCTGGAGATCGGCGTCATCTCCGGAGAGGAGGAGGGTCGGCTCGCCCTTCTGGGGGTCCGCACCGGATTGCGGTTGCCTCCGGACCGCCTGGTCATGCTGGATATCGGTGGCGGGAGCACCGAGCTCCTCCTCGCCGAGGGACTGCGGATCCTCGCATCTGCCAGCACGGGGCTGGGAGCGGTCAAGCTGACGGAACGCTTCCTGAAGACCGATCCTCCCGATCCCGCCGAGCTGGATGCGGTACGCCGCGCGGCCGTGAGCCGGTTTGGCCGCCTCCTGCGCGAGGAATTCCACGGCCTGACATCCGACGCCGCCCTGGCGGGAACCGCCGGAACCGTGACGAGTCTCGCCGCCATCGATCTCGGCCTGGACCCGTACGACCCCGGCCGTGTCAACGGGCACCGGCTGACGCGGGAGCGGGTCGCGGAACTGCTGCGACGGCTGGCCTCCCTCCCCCTCGCACACCGGCGGGAAGTCCGGGGGCTCGAAACCGCGCGGGCGGACGTCATCGTGGCCGGGACGGTGGTGTGCCTCGCGGCCATGGACGCGCTGGGCGCCGGTGGCCTCACGGTCAGCGATGGCGGGCTGCGGGAGGGGATCCTGATGGATCTGCTCCGGCGCAACGCGCCCGTCGACCGACCGGCGGACGCTTGACAAGGCTGGGGTGATGCGTTACACATGAGCAACTCGCGAGACGCCCGAGCCCCGGCGTCCCGCCGCCATACTGTTCTATGGACTCACGACGCGTGCTCATTCTGAACCAGACCTTCGAACCGCTGCAGGTCTGCGGCGCTCGAAGGGCAGTGGTTTTGCTGTTTGCCGGCAAAGCCGAGCGGATCGAAGACACCGCCCAGGTGATGCGATCTCCCTCCGTCACCATTCATATCCCGTCGGTCATTCGGCTCCACCATTTTGTGAAACAGCCCATCACACCCACCCTGTCCTTCAACAAGAAGAACATCTTCAAGCGCGACGCCTTCACATGCCAGTATTGCGGCCGGAACGGCGGCGAGCGGATGACCATCGACCACGTGATTCCCAAGTCCCTCGGGGGGCGCACGGTGTGGGACAACGTGGTGAGCGCGTGCCGAGGCTGCAATCTGCGCAAGGGAAACAAGTCTCCCGGCGAAGTCGGCCTGCGACTGCTGCGGAAACCCACCCGACCCCGCTCGGCGTCCTATTTGAGCATCCTGGCCTACGCCTCGCACCATGACGAGCGCTGGCGAAAGTACCTGGCGGCCGAGACGGACGAGGCGCCGACCGCGGGGACCTGCTGACAGGAGGTTTGCCATGATGACGCGGGACGCGATGCGAATGTGTTCGATGCTGGCCCTGGTCGTGGGCGTGCTGGCACTGGCGCCGCAGCCCGCCGTGGCCGCCACGGCCGCGGCGGCCGGCGACCTGCTCCATGAGGTCGCACCCGGAGACGGCTTGCGCCTGATCGCCGGCTATTACTACGGGGATACCCGGCAGTGGACGCGCATCTGGAGCGCCAACCGGGACCAACTCCGGAATCCGAACCGGCTCGAACGGGGGAGCGTCCTCGTGATCCCCAACGCCGTCGCGCCGACCGAGCCGTATGTGGATTTCGCCGCCCGGACCCGCGGGGGAGCCTCCCTTGGGCGGATCGCAGAGCCCGCCCCGGCCGCCAGTCCGTCCGCGCCACGCGGCTCCTCGAAAGCACGGTAGCGATGTGAACGCCAAACGCGACACGCGCCGGCGGGGCGGAGTGGTCGAGCGCCCGCCCGATCCCGAGGTCCGACCGGGTTCGGCCACGATCGCGCCCCACCCTGCCACGGGGGGGCAATCCCGCTTCAGCCTCGTCTGCGAGTACCAGCCCCGCGGGGACCAGCCGGCGGCGATCGCCCGGCTGACCGACGGGGTCCGCGCGGGCGAAGCCCATCAGGTGCTCCTGGGCGTCACGGGCTCGGGCAAGACCTTCACCATGGCGAACGTGATCGTCGCGGTGGAGCGCCCCACCCTCATCATCGCCCACAACAAGACCTTGGCCGCCCAGCTCTATAACGAATTCAAACAGTTCTTCCCGAAGAACGCCGTCGAGTACTTCGTCTCCTACTACGATTACTACCAGCCCGAGGCGTACATCCCGCAGACCGACACGTACATCGAGAAGGATTCGCTCATCAACGACAACATCGATAAGCTGCGCCACTCCGCGACCCGGAGCCTGCTGGAGCGGCGCGACGTGGTCATCGTGGCATCCGTCTCCTGCATCTACGGCCTCGGGTCGCCCGACGTGTACTACGGCATGGTGCTCCTCCTGGAGGAGGGCGGCGTGAGCCCCCGGGACGCCATGCTTCGGAAACTGGTCGAGATCCAGTACCAGCGCAACGACCTGGACCTCCATCGGGGAACCTTCCGGGCTCGCGGCGACGTCGTGGAGATTTTTCCGGCGTACGATGACCTCGCCATCCGGGTCGAGCTCTTCGGGGACGAAGTGGAATCGATCGTCCAGTTCGACCCTTTGACCGGCGAGAAGCGCCAGCGGTTGCACCGCGTCCCGATCTACCCCGCGAACCACTACGTCACCCCCCAGGATCGCCTGGAGCGCGCCTTCGCCGCCATCCAGGCAGAGCTGGAGGTGCACCTGCAAGAGCTGCACGCCGCCAACAAGCTGGTCGAGGCGCAGCGGCTGCGCCAGCGCACCCTCTTCGACCTCGAGATGATGCGCGAGATCGGCACCTGCAAGGGGATCGAGAATTACTCCCGACACCTCTCCGGCCGCGAGGCGGGGGAGGCGCCCCCGACCCTGATGGATTACCTGCCCAAGGACGCCCTGGTCATCATCGACGAGTCCCACCAGACATTGCCGCAGCTCCGCGGCATGTACCGTGGCGACCGCTCGCGCAAGGAGACGCTGGTGGAGTACGGATTCCGGCTGCCATCGGCCCTGGACAACCGTCCGCTGACCTTTGCCGAGTTCGAGCGCTGCGCGAATCAGCTCCTCTACGTCTCGGCCACACCGAGCGTCTATGAGTTGGAGCGTGCCGCGGGCCACGTGGCGGAGCAGATCATCCGTCCCACCGGGCTGATCGATCCGGAGATCCTGGTTCGGCCAATCGCCGGTCAGATCGATGACTTGATCCACGAGATCCGGGGACGCGCCGCCCGGACGCAGCGGGTCCTGGTGACCACGCTCACCAAGCGCATGGCCGAGGAGTTGACCGATTACCTCTCCGATGCGGGGATTCGAGTGCGCTACCTCCACTCCGACATCGACACGTTGCAGCGGAACGAGATTATCCGCGATCTCCGCCTTGGCAAGTTCGATGTCTTGGTCGGGATCAATCTGCTGCGGGAAGGGCTCGATATTCCGGAGGTGTCCTTGGTGGCCATCCTGGACGCGGACAAGGAGGGGTTCCTCCGGTCGGCCGGCTCGCTGATCCAAACCGCGGGACGCGCCGCGCGCAATGTCGAGGGGCAGGTCATCTTCTACGCCGACGTGATGACCGCGTCCATGCGGCAGGCCATCGGGGAGACCTCGCGCCGCCGCCAGCGTCAGCTCGCCTACAACCAGGAGCACGGGATCACCCCCGAGAGCGTCAAGAAGGGAATCCAGGACGTTCTGGCCAGCATCTACGAGCGCGACTACTACACCGTGCCGTCCCTCGACGATCGCGCGGCTGAGTACATTCCCCGGGAAGAGATCCCGGCGCTGGTCGCCCGGTTGGACAAGGAGATGCGGGCCGCGGCCAAGGGCCTGGAGTTCGAGAAAGCGGCGGCGCTCCGGGACCGTATCGCCGACCTGGAGCGGCGGCGACTGGGGATCGTGGACGGCACGTCATGACGACCGACACCGACGGATCGCGGCGACTTCGAATTGGGAAAGCGGAGTGCGGAGTGCGGAGTGACGCTCCCGGACGCGCATTCCGCATTGCCTTCGCCGCGCTTCTCGCCCTCTGCATCGTCGGCCTCGCGGCGCGCACAGATGCCGGGAACGCTATCGCCGGGCCGGATCCGCGCCCCGATCCGCCCAGCGATGCCACGAAATCTGCCCCGCAGCTCACGGTCATTGAAGTGCGGCCCCTCGCGGCGGGGGATCCGGCGACTCCCATCACCGTTTTCGGAAAGGCGTTCCAGCCCGACTCCACCATCCACGTCGTAGGCACCCCGATCCCGACGACGTACCGTACGGCGGACGAAATGAGCGGAACAATCCCGGCCCATCTACTGGCGGTGCCACGCGAACTGACGGTGGAGGTCCGGACCCCCGGCCCGGGTGGCGGCACCTCGCTGGCCGGCCGGGTCACGGTCGCCATCTCGGTGTTCCCCGGACGCTTCGTGGTCTTCACCTCCAACCGACGGGGCGGTCGGAACCACCTGTATCTGCTCGACCGCCAGCGGAGCTGGCTGGACCCCCTCGAGGAGGCTAACAGCGCCGGCGCCAACGACGGCTACCCCGCCATCAGCGCGGACGGCCGGTTCATCGTGTTCCAATCGGATCGCCATCGGGGACAGCACGACGTCTTCCTCTTCGATCGCGAGCGGCGGGTGCTCGACCCGCTTCCGGAGGCGAATCATCCGACGGCCTTCGACGGCTTCCCTTCCCTCAGCGCGGACGGTCGTTTCGTGGTGTTCGAATCGGACCGCCTGGGCAAACCCAAGCTCTTCCTGTTCGACCTGCAGGGGCGCGCCCTCTCGGAGCTTCGCCACGCCAACGATGGCGCCGCCGACGACGGCCTGGCGGCGATCAGTAACTGAGCAGCGTCGTGAGCCGCTAGCCGCAAGCTGACGAACGACGACAGGTAGATATGGTGATGTGACATGCGCGACGTGCGGGAGTTGAAGGTGTGGACGACCAGGCATCCGCGGAACGCGCCGTCGACGTCGATGAGCTGGGGCGAATGCTCACGACGTGTATTCAGAAGCCAAGAGCCAACGGCTGGCGGCTAGCAGCTAGTGGCTGCATCGCAGCGTCACCCACGGGGAGGGAGCGACCATGAAGGGAAAGGTGAAGTGGTTCAACGTCACGAAGCGTTTTGGGTTTCTCGTGCGGGACGATAATGGCCCCGACGTCTTCGTGCATGCCAGCGACGTGGAAGCGGGGCGGACGTTGCGCGAAGGCGAAGTCGTCGAGTTCGAGGTGGGTCAGGACGATCGGGGACGCCCCAAGGCGACCCAGGTGCGCGTCGCGGCCTGACGCTCGGTCTCCTGCGAGACGGTTGGTTACCGGGCAGATCGTCCATCGGTTCGAATTCGTGCGCCCACGGTGCGAAGCATACTTGTGCGCCTGTGGATCGGACAGTTGGCGCCCCGTCGGGTTGTCAATGCGCCGGGCGTTGCCGCGACGGACCCATGAACACTCCCACACGACATCCGGCGTTCCGCCTTGCGCTGCTCTACGCCCTCCTGGCCGGCGCGTGGATCATCCTGTCCGACCGTATGCTGGCTGCCCTCACCAGCGATCCGCTCCTGCTGACTCGCTTGCAAACGGCAAAAGGCTGGGCCTTCGTGGTCGGCACCGGCCTGTTCCTCTACCTTTTCGTCCGCCGGGAACTCGCTAAGATCGAACATCGAGACGCCCTGGTCCGGTCAACCGAAGCCTCTCTGCAACTCCATGGCGCCGCACTGCACGCCGCCGCCAATGCCATCGCCATCGCCGATGCCGCCGGGCGCGTCATCTGGGTGAACTCGGCGTTCACCCACCTGACGGGATACGCGGCGGAGGAAGCCGTCGGCCAGCCGCTCTATCACCAGGGTGTGACGGGCCAGGACGGCACCTTCGACCGAATACTGCACGAGATCGCACTGTCGGGCTGCCCGTGGCATGGCGAGATCGCCGCCTCCCGGAAAGACGGAACCCCGTACACGGAGGAACAGACCATCACCCCGGTCAGGGACGACACCGGCGCCATCAACCATCTCATCGCCATCAAGCAGGACGTGACCGCCCGGATACAGGGAGAGGCGGCCCTGGCGGCGGAGCGAAACCTCTTGCGCACCTTGATCGATAATCTCCCCGATTACATCTTCATCAAGGACACACAGAGCCGTTTTGTGATGGTCAACCTCGCACAGGCAGGCCTGCTGGGGGTCCGCTCGCCCGAAGAGGCGGTCGGGAAGACCGATCAAGATTTCTTACCCGCCGCGTTGGCGGCCCAGTACCGCACCGACGAGGAGCGCGTCATCCGAACCGGGGAGCCCCTCCTGCACCACGAGGAGCGTGGGCCAAGCCGGGCGGTCGGTGAGCCAGAGTGGCACCTGACCACCAAGGTGTCCTTGCGGGATGGCCGGGGAGGCATCGTCGGGGTGGTCGGTATCAGCCGGAACATCACCCAGTTGAAGCGTACCGAGGACACGCTGATCGGGCGCACCCGCCAATTGGAATCCATTCGGACCGTCAGCGCGGAAATCACTCGCGAGCTGGATCCGACCAGGCTGCTGGACCTGATCACGCAGCGCGCGGCGGAGCTGGTCGGTGCCCTGTCCGGCACGCTCTACCTCTGGGATGCGGACACGCAGGCCCTCGTCTCACACTCCTGGCTGAGTCCCGGGTTGTCGAAGGGCAGGCGGGTCCGGCGCCTGGGGGAAGGCGTGGCCGGAACCGTCGCGGCGCGGCGCCAAGGAATGATCGTCAACGACTATCGCGCCTCGCCGTTCGCGACCCCGGAGAGCCTGCGCAGAGCCGGGGTCACGGCGGTCATCGGGGAGCCGCTGCTCTATCGCGAACGGCTGGTCGGAGTGATCGCCCTCGACAACGAGGGGTCGGGGAAGCGCTTTACCCGCGAAGATGGAGAAGTGCTCGCCCTCTTTGCCACCCAGGCGGCGATCGCGGTCGAGAATGCGCGGCTCTTTGGAGAACTCAACCGCTCCTACGCCGACCTCCAGCGGGCGCAGGAGGAACTGGTCCGATCCGAGAAACTCCGGGCACTGGGCCAGATGGCGGCCGGCATCGCGCACGACCTGAACAACACACTGGCCGCCGTGCTGGGCCAAGTGGAGCTCGTGCAGTCACGGACGACCGACCCCGAGGTCCTCGAATCCCTCGGCATCCTGGAGGTCGCGGCGACGGATGGCGCCCAGGTCGTTCGCCGACTGCAGGGATTCGCTCGGCAGCAACCGGCCGGCGCACTCGCGCCCTGCGATCTCGCCCGCGCAGTCGCCGAGGCGCTGGAGATCACCCGGCCCCACTGGCGCGACGACGCGCAGCGACAGGGTCGACCGATCGAGATCAAGGCCGCGCTGGACGGCCTCCCGCCGATACTCGGGCGAGTATCGGAGATTCGGGAGGCGCTCACGAACCTCATCTTGAACGCGGTGGACGCCATGCCCGAGGGCGGCGCCCTCCGCTTCGCGGGTCGCGTCATCGAGCCGTCGAGAGGGCAATCGGTCGAGTCGTCAATGGGCGAAGGCGAGGAAAGGATGCCCCTGCCGTCCCAATCGACCACGCGGCGTATTGACCAGGCAATCCAGATGGTCGAGCTCACCGTGACCGACACCGGCGTCGGGATGACGGATGACGTTCGGCGTCAGGCTTTCGAGCCCTTCTTCACAACCAAGGGCGGCCGGGGTACCGGATTGGGTCTGTCCATGGTGTACGGCATCATGGAGCGGCAGGGCGGAGGGATCGAAGCCGTCAGCGCACCCGGACACGGCACCACGTTCACGCTGCGGTTTCAGACCGTACCGGAGCACCTTCCGACCGCTCCGGCCGGGCCTCCCGACCGCCGCCCCTCCCGGCGCGTCCTGGTCATCGACGACGACCCGCGCGTCCGCAGAACCCTGGTCAGCCTGCTCCGCGCCGCCGGTCACCAGATCACCGAGGCCGCCGGCGGCGGTGAGGGCCTCGCGCGCTTCGCCGAGGAATCCGCGGAGCTGGTCCTCACCGACCTCAGCATGCCCGAGGTCAATGGCTGGGACGTGGCGGCGGCCGTCAAGGCACGCGTCCCGACCTGCCCCGTGGTATTGCTGACCGGCTGGGCAGACCAGCACACGGACGAGACGGCCGGCCCCGGCTTGGTGGACCGTGTCCTCCACAAACCGGTGCGCTTGCAGGAGCTGTTGCAGGTAATCGCGGAGTTGACCCCGGTCAAAAAGGCGAGTGGCGATCCGGCACGGGATTCGACGGGTCCGCCAGGTCGAGGCTAGCCACGGTCGCGAAATCCGCCGGGATCGGTGCCGCGAACTCCAGCCACTCCCCGCGCGTCGGATGGCGGAACCCGAGCCGCCAGGCGTGCAGCAGTTGTCGCGGCGCGGGCGGGGCGCCCGCCGCGCCGCGTCGCTCGCGCCGACCGCCGTACACCGCGTCACCCACCACGGGATGGCCGATGTGGGCGAGGTGAACACGGATCTGGTGGGTGCGCCCCGTCTCGAGCCCCAGCTCTACCAGCGTCATGCCGGGCAGCCGGCGCAGGACGCGGTAGGCCGTTCGTGCCATGCGCCCGCCCGCCGTCTTCACCCCCATCCGCGTCCGATCGTGCTCGCGCCGCCCGATGGCGGCCTCGATCCGCCCCGCCTCCTGTCGCACCTCCCCGTGCACCAGCGCCAGGTAGCGCTTCCGGACGATGCGGTTCTTGAACTGCAGGCTCAGCGATTGGTGCGCCGCCTCGCTCTTCGCGACCACCATCACCCCCGACGTGTCGCGGTCCAGCCGGTGCACGATCCCCGGCCGCTCCACGCCCCCGATTCCGGGCAGGTTCGGGCAGTGCGCCAGGAGCGCGTGGACGAGCGTTCCGGTCGCCCGCCCGGCGCCGGGATGGACGACGAGTCCCGCTGGTTTGTTCAACACCAGCAGGTGTTCGTCCTCGTAGAGAATCTCGAGAGGAATCGGTTCGGGTGTGAGCGCCAGCGGCTCGGCGGGCGGGATCGCCACCGTCACCCGCTCGCCGGGTTTGACCGCGTACCGCGGCTTCTGCGGGTGGTCCGTGACACGGACGGCGCCCGCCGAGATCAAGGCGTGTACCCGAGCGCGCGAGAGCCCGCTGACGCGGGCCACGAAGACATCCAGGCGCTGCCCGGCATCCGCCGGATCGACGAGGAACTCGCGCAGGTCGGCCATGGGTCTTCACGCCGTCAGTCGTCAGTTGTCAGCCGTGCGCTCCGGAACGAACCGTTACGCGGCTCCCGGGCTGAACGCTGAACGCTGATCGCTAATGGCTGCCCTTCTCCTTCCGCCACTCCAGGACCATGTCGAGCAGCATCAGCGTGACGCCGACCGAGATGGCCGAATCCGCCACGTTGAAGACCGGCCAGTGGTACTGGTGCAGGTGCGCGTCCAGGAAATCCACCACGACGCCGTACCGCGCCCGATCGATCAGGTTGCCGATGGCGCCGCCGAGGATCAGCCCGAGGCTGGCGGAGGCCAGACGGTGCTGCCGGAGATACCGGGAACGATAGAAGAATGATCAGGATGGCCGCCGTCACCGAGATGCCGATGAAGAAGGGATTCCGGATTCCCTCGGGCAGCGTGGCGAAGAGGCTGAAGGCAGCCCCCGGATTCAGGACGAAGGTCAGATCGAAGTATCCCGGAATGATGGAGATACTCTGCCCCAGCCGCATGGAGCGAATGACCATCGCCTTGGTGACCTGGTCCGTCAGGACGACCGCCAGCGCGATGAGATAAAAGCCCATGTCACTCCGTCGGCCGGTCGCCGCGCCCGCACTCCCGGACTGTCTCTCGCAAAGACGCCAAGGCCGGATCTCGGATCAAGGTTAGGCGCGCTCGCCCAGAGCCCGGCACACCGCGCGCACAGGCTGGGGTGTGCCGCCGACGTCCCCACCGTCTCCCGGTAATTCCAGCACCGCGGGCACTTCGCGCCCGGCGCCCGTTCCACCCGGATTGCGATGGCGGCATCCGCGCCGGACCCCGCCCCCCGCGTAACCGTCAGACGGGAGACGATGCAGATCGTCTCCAGCTCTTCGCGCCGTGCCGCCAGGAACTCGAAGTCGGCATCGGGGACGGAGAGTGTCACGGCGGCCTCCTGTGCGCTGCCGATGCGCTTCTCCTGCCGCGCCGTCTCGAGACCGCGCAGGACCGCGTCGCGGACCTGGAGGAGACGCTCCCATTCCGCCGCCAGCGAGCTCATTCACCAGTTCCGGGCGACCGGCTGGAAACTCCGTCAGGTGCACGCTCGCCGGCCGGTCCGGCATCGGGATGTGTCGCCAGACCTCGTCCGCCGTGAAGGAGAGGACCGGGGCCATGAGCTTCACCACGCTCACCAGAATCTCGTGCAGGGCCGTCTGCGCCGAGCGGCGCACCAGCGACTTGGGCGCCGAGGTGTAGAGCCGGTCCTTCAGGACATCCAGATAGAAGGCGGTCAGGTCCACGGCGCAGAAGTTGTGCAGACCGTGGTAGAGGATGTGAAACTCGTAATCCTCATACGCCTTGCGCACCCGCTCGACCAGCCGCTGCAGCCGGTGGAGGATGAACCGGTCGATGGGCAGGAGGTCGGCCACCGGCACCGCGTCCCTGGCCGGGTCGAAATCGCCGAGGTTCCCCAGCAGGTACCGGCAGGTATTGCGGATCCGCCGGTAGCCTTCGACCAGCCGGGTCAGAATCTCCTCGGACAGGCGGATGTCGTCCCGGTAGTCCATCGCCGCCACCCAGAGCCGCAGCACCTCGGCCCCGTGCTTGGCGATGACCTCTTGCGGAGCGATGACGTTCCCCTGGGACTTGGACATCTTCCGCCCGTCGCCGTCCACCACGAAGCCGTGCGTGAGGACCGCCTTGTACGGCGGGCCGCCTTGCACCCCGACGGCGGCGAGGAGCGAGGAATGGAACCAGCCGCGATGCTGGTCGCTCCCTTCCAGGTACAGGTCGGCCGGCCAGTGCTGGTCCGGTCGCACCCGCAACACCGCCGCTTGACTCACGCCCGAATCGAACCAGACGTCGAGGATGTCCGTCTCCTTCGTGAACTCGTCGTGGCCGCATTTCGCGCACCGCGTGCCCGGCGGGACCAGTTCGTTCGCCGGCCGCGCGAACCAGACGTCGGCTCCCTCCCGGTCCATGAGGGAGGCCACGTGCTCCACCAGCCGCTGCTCGGCGAGCAGCGCGTTGCACTTGCCGCAGTAGAAGACGGCGATGGGCACGCCCCAGGCCCGCTGGCGCGAGATGCACCAGTCGGGGCGGTTGGCGATCATGCCGTAGATCCGTTCCTCGCCCCAGGTCGGGATCCACTGCACCTGCCGGATGGCCGCCAGCGCCCGCTCCCGGAAGTCGTTCTTCTCCATGGAGATGAACCACTGGTTGGTCGCCCGGAAGAGCACGGGCTTCTTGCAGCGCCAGCAGTGCGGATACGAGTGCTGGAACTCCTCGGCGTGGAGCAGCGTGCCGTCCGCCTTGAGCTTGGCGATGATCGCCGCGTTGGCCTCCCAGACGGTCATGCCGGCGAAGTGCTCGACCTCGGGGATGAATCGGCCGTGATCGTCCACCGGGTTGTAGACCGGGAGGCCGTGTTTCATCCCCGTCTCGTAGTCGTCCGCACCGTGGCCCGGCGCCGTGTGGACGCAGCCGGTCCCCTGATCCATGGTGACGTACTCGGCGGCGAAGATCGGCGACGGTCGGTCGATCCAGGGATGCTTCGCCTGGAGACCCTCCAGGCGCGCGCCCGGCACCCGGCAGACGACCTCCGGCGAGACCAGGCGACACTTCCTGACGGTCTCGTCCAGGAGCTTGGCGGCCAGCAGGAGGTAACGATCGCCCGTCCGGACGACGACATACTCCTCCTCGGGATGCACCACGATGGCCAGATTGGCCGGGAGCGTCCACGGCGTGGTGGTCCAGATCGCCACCGACACCGCGCGGCCGGCCAGCGCCGGATCCAGCCCGGTCGGGTCCGAGGTCAGCGGAAACGCCACGTAGATCGAGGGCGAGCGGTCGTCCTCGTACTCCACCTCGGCCTCGGCCAGCGCCGTGAGGCACGACGTGCACCAGTGGACCGGCTTCAGTCCGCGGTACACCCCACCCGTGCCGACGAACTTCCCCAGCTCGCGCAGGATGTCCGCCTCGTACCGGAACTCCATCGTCCGATACGGGTCGCCCCAGTTCCCCAGGCCGCCCAGCCGCTTGAACTCCTCCCGCTGGATGTCGATGAACTTCTGGGCGTAGGCGCGGCACAGCTTCCGCTTCTCGGGGATGGGCACCTCGCGCGCCTTGGTCCCCAGCTCCCGGTCCACCTGGTGCTCGATGGGCAGCCCGTGGCAGTCCCAGCCCGGCACGTAGGGCGCGTCGTAGCCGAACATGGATCGGGACTTGACGATCATGTCCTTCAGGATCTTGTTCAGCGCGTGCCCCATGTGGATGTGGCCGTTGGCATACGGGGGTCCGTCGTGCAAGACCCAGCGCGGCCGCCCCTTCCGGATCTCCCGCAGCGTCTCGTACAGCGCCATCTCCTCCCACTCGCGCAGGAGTTGCGGCTCCCGCTCGGTGAGGTTGGCCTTCATGGGAAACTCGGTCTTGGGCAAGTTCAGGGTGGTCTTGTAGTCCATGGTGCGTTCCGCCTTCGACGGGGCCCTTGGCCCCACACGACACGCCCACTTCGGGCCGGGCACCACCAAAAAAACGCCCCGGTCGGGGCGTCGTCAGACCCATCTCGGATGCCGGAAGAGTGTAGGAAAGCTACCAGGGAACGCGCCGCCTGTCAACACGCGCCCATTCCGCGCGTGTGCCACCGCGCCGGGCGGCGTGTGCCCACCCTGCGACTCCGATGAGTGCAGGAAGTGACAAGGCGGAGGGGCGACTGAAACCGTGCTTGACAGGGCAGGACGAACCGACTAAGAAGGGCCACAATATCCACAGGGCCTTCTTCTCGAACGAGCTATCTGGGCGCCTTATCGGCGCACCGGCAGTGCATCCCGGGACGGCCGGGTCGGGGCGTTCCGCTATCGGGTTCGGCGGACCGGAGGGCACGGCAATACGCTGTGGGCCTCACAATGCAGTGGGTGAAGTCGTCCGATAAGGAGAGGTGGCATGAGAAAGGGGTTCATGGGAACGGCGTTGGTAGTGGCCGCGGTCCTGCTCGGCACACCAATTACTTCGGATGCGGCGAATTTCCGCTTGACGATCGGGGCGGGCCACCCCGTGGATGCTTCCGCCTGGATCACATCCATGCGGGACTACCTGCAGAAGGAGGTCAAGGCCCAGGTGGAGGCCAAGACCCCCCATAAGATCGAGTGGGTGGAGGCTTACGGCGGCTCGGTCGCCAAGCTGGGCGAAGTCCTCGAGGCAATCGAGAGCGGCCTGTTGGACATCGGCGACGTCCACATTCCCTTCGAGCCGGCCAAGCTCATGGCCCACAACTTCCCGTACTTCATCCCCTTCGCTTCGCCCGACCCGCTCTTGGCCACCAAGGCCGCCTTCAAGGTCTATCAGGACTACCCGCAGCTCAAGGAGGCCCTGGAGAAGAAGTACAACCAGGTGTTCCTGGCGGTGGGCGCGGTCACCTGCTACAACCTGGTGACGACCTTTCCCTGGGAGAAGGTCGAGCAGTTGAAGGGCCGAAAGATCGCGGCGGCGGGCCCCAACATTCCCTGGGTCCAGGCCATCGGCGCGGTCGGGGTGCAGTCCAACCTGAACGAAGCCTACACCTCGATGCAGACCGGGGTCTATCAGGGCTGGGTCATGCATGCGCAGGCCACGGTCTCCTTCAAGCTCCACGAGGTGGCCAAGTACTACACCGTGACCGATTTCCAGGCGACCCCCAACGTCCTGATCACCATGAACCGCAACACCTGGCAGAAGCTCCCCAAGGAAGTCCAGCAGATCTTCACCGAGGTGGCCAGCCAGTATCACATCGTCCAGACCCCGCTGGCCATGGCCAAGGACGAGGCGGCCTTCAAGACCATGCGGGACGCCGGGAGCACCGTGCGCACGCTGTCCTGGGAGGAGAAGGTGAAGTGGGCCAACGCCATCCCGGACATCCCGAACCAGCGGGCGGCGGAGATCAGCAAGGGTGGCATGCCCGGCGATGTCGTGCGCGCCTACTACATGAACCAGAAGGCCGCCGGCTTCAAGTTCCCCCGCGAGTGGTTCAAGTAGGAATCCAAGATCGCTCTCTTTCCCGGTCGACGAAAGGACGGGGGTCGGCGCGAGGTGCGCCGCCCCCCGTCGTTTCGTCGGCGATGGAGTAGGCATGGATACAGGCAAGGAGCCCCTTTTCCTCCGGGCGGCGCACGGCTTGATGGCTGGAATGAACGCCCTCGGCACGGCCTGGATCTGCGTCATCACCGTGATCATCTGCGCCGATATCCTGGGGCGCCTGCTCTTCAATTATCCGCTCATCGGCGTGCCCGGAGATCGTGAAGGTCTCGGTCGTGGCCATCGTCTGGCTGCAGATGGCGCACACGCTGAAGATCGGCGGCCACATCCGCTCGGACGTGATCCTGGACCGGCTCCCGCCGCGCGGGAAGGCCCTGGTCAACATGATGGCGGCGGTGCTGGGAATCTTTGTCTTCGGATTCCTGGTCTACGGGGGCTGGCCCAACATGATCGAAGGCTGGCGGATCGGCGAGTTCGAGGGAGAGCTGCCGGTTCGCGTCCCCACCTACCCGGTGCGGACGATCATGATCCTGGGCGCGGCGCTCACCTGCTTCGAGTTCATCGTGTACGGACTGCGGAATCTCAGGCTGGCGCTGACGGCGACCGCCGGGAAGGGGGCCTAAATGGCGCCGGAGACGATCGCCCTCATCAGCGTCTTTTTCGTGTTCGGCCTGATCGTGATGGGTGTCCACGTCGGAATCACGCTGGCGGCCATCAGCGTCCTCGGCGTCTGGGCCATCACCGGGAAGGCGACGGTGGCGCTCAACATCCTCCAGACGACGGCCTACAGCGCGGTGATGGATTACGTCTTCGCGGTGGTCCCGCTCTTCGTCCTGATGGGGCTCTTCTCCACCATGGCCGGGGCCACCCGCGAGCTGTTCAGCGCGGCGCAGTTCTTCCTCGGACGGGTCAAGGGGGGCATGGGGATCGCGACGGTCATCGCCAACGCGGTCTTCGCGGCCATCACCGGGGTCTCGGTGGCCTCGGCGGCGGTCTTCTCCAAGATCGCCTACCCCGAGATGAAGCGGCTCAAGTACGACAAGAAGTTCGGGCTCGGCATCGTGGCGGGTAGCGCGATTCTCGGCATGCTGATCCCCCCCTCGGTCCTGATGATCGTCTATGGGGTGGTCACCGAGCAGGGGATCGGCAAGCTCTTCATCGCCGGCATCGTCCCCGGGCTGGTGGTGACCGCTGTCCTGTCGATCGGCATCCGGACGATGATCCATTTCAAGCCGGCGCTGGGCGGGGTGCTGGACCAGGGGCAGCCGTTCACCCTCCGAAATGCGGCCCGCGCCGCGGGCGGGTGCTGGGCCGTCGTCCTGCTGATCCTGATGGTCTTGGGCGGGATCTGGGGCGGACTGGTCACGCCCACCGAGGCGGGGGCCGTGGGGGCGGCGGGCGGATTCCTGCTGATCGTGGTGAAGCGCAAGCTGCACTGGGGCGACTTCTGGCAGCTGCTCCTGGACGGGGGCCAGACCACGGCCAGCATCTTCCTCCTCCTGATCTGTGCCCAGATGTACAGCCGGATGCTCACCATCTCCGGGCCTGGCGTCCCGGATCAGCGAGGGGGCGACCACGCTCCCCGTGCCCCCGTGGGTGATCATCGCCGGCTTCATCGTCGTGTTCCTGATCCTGGGCTGCATCATCGACTCGACCTCGATCATCCTGCTCACGATCCCCATCATGCACCCGGTGGCCGTGAAGCTGGGGTACGACCCGATCTGGTTCACCATCGTCTCGATCGTCACGATCGAGATCGGGCTGCTCACGCCACCCTTCGGGATGGTCGTGTTTGCGATGAAGTCGTCGCTGGGAGACGAGGCCAAGATCGAAGAGATCTTTGCCGGTTCGACCCCGTTCATGCTGATGCTCCTCATCGCCTTGGCCATCATCTTGGCGTTTCCCGATCCTGAGCACCTGGCTGCCGTCGCTCATGTAGGCGTGGTCCGCAAAGGCGGCGCGGCGGTGGAGAAAGAGAAGGAGGCGGGCGTGAAGACGGTAGGTATGATCGGGCTGGGCATCATGGGCATGCCCATGTCCGCGAACCTGTTGAAGGCCGGCTTCGGGGTCGTCGGGTATGGCGGTCCGCGGAGCAATGCCGAGAAGACGGCAGCGCTGGAGCAACTCGGTGGCCGAGGGGCCGGCTCACCTCGCGAGGTCGCCGAACGATCCGATGTCGTCGTCACGGTGTTGCCGAGCGTCGCGGCCTTGGACGAGGTCATCCACGGGCCGGACGGCCTGTTGGCGTCGGGTCGCTCGGGACTCATTGTCGTCGAGGCCGGAACCTTTCCGATCGAAGACAAGCTTCGTGCCCGCGAAACCTTGGCGAAAAGCGATTTGGTGCTGCTGGATTGTCCGATCAGCGGGACCGGCGCGCAGGCGGCGCGGAAGGATCTGTCGATCTACGGGAGCGGCGATCAGGCGGCCTACGGGCGCTGCGTGCCGGTGTTCCAGGGGTTCGCCCGGTCGACCTACTACCTGGGGGAGTTCGGGAACGGCAGTAAGATGAAGTACGTGGCCAACCTCCTGGTGGCCATCCACAACGTCTCCACGGCGGAGGCCTTTGTTCTCGGGATGAAGGCCGGCCTGGATCCCGAGACCATCTACAAGGTGATCGGCGATGGGGCTGGAACCTCACGGATGTTCGAGGTGCGGGGTCCCTTGATGATGAAGGGGGAATACGAGCCCGCGACCATGAAGGTGGACATCTGGCAGAAGGATATGAAGATCATCGGCGAGTTCGCCACCGAGCTGGGGGTGCCGACGCCGCTCTTCGCGGCCTCGGCCCTGCTCTACACGGCGGCCATGGCCCAGGGTCGGGCCAAGCAGGATACGGCCAGCGTCTGCGCCATCCTGGAGGAGTGGGCGCGGCTCACCCGAAACCCCTAACCGGGCATCCCGGTTGCCCCGTTTCGCCGGGCGGTCGGGCGTCCCGGGACGGCGAAGGTTATGCGGGGTCGCCGGTATCGGGGAGGAGGCCGGCCGCCCGGATGCCGTGGACAGCGCAGATCTCGTCGTTCTCGGAGGCGTCTCCGCTGATCCCCACCGCCCCCAGGATATCGCCCGCGGACGACCGGATCAGCACGCCCCCGGGCACCGGGACCATCCTCCCGCCCGAGAGGTCCGACAGGGCCCCAAAGAACATCTGCATCTTGGAAGCCCGCCGGAAGAGTTCGCGCCCGCCAAACCCCATTCCCAGCACCCCCCATGCCTTGCCCGTGGCGATCTCGGGGCGGAGCAGGCTGGCGCCATCCTCCCGCTTGAGGACCTTGAGTTGTCCGCCGGCATCCAGGACGGCCACCGTCAGCGGGGCGAAACCCTGTTCCCGTCCCTTTTCCAGCGACTTGTCGGCGATGAGCGAGGCAGCCTGCAGTGTCAGTCGATCCATGGATGGAACCTCCTGAAAAGAAAGAAAGTTGTTGTCCCTGACATGCTCATGGTTGTCAAGCGGCGGGCGGGACCTGATGGCCCCCACCGGACAGCCCGGCATCAGCGCGGCGCAGGACGCCGGGCGACAGTCCATCCCGCTCCAGCCCCCGTCCAGGGCCAGGTCAGGATCGCTCCACCACCACGACTCCGGCCAGGACCAGCAGCCCCCCGAGGATCTGAAGGGGCAACAGGGTCTCCCCCAGGATGAGGTACGCCGCGACGGCCGCCACCACCGGTTCCAGCATCGCCAGGATGCTGGCCGGCGCCGGCGGGAGGTAGGCTAGCCCACCGATGAAGAGACCGAATGGAATGACGGTCCCGACGGTCGCGACCGCCAGGAACCCGCCCCAGGTCTCCAGGGGAAAACCCACCGCCAGGATCCGCCATGGTGGGACGACCGGCAGCCAGGCCAGACTGGCCGCCAGGTATCCGTACGCCACCAGCGTCCACGACCCCGTGAATCTTGAGTGCCGCGCGGCTGGTCAGAATGTAGAAGGCAAAGCTGAACGCCGTCCCCAGGCCCGCCAGGACGCCCACCAGGTTCAGCCGGATCGCCGCCGGGTCATAGATCCGCACCACGAGCGCACACCCGAGGACCGTCAGGAGCGAGCGACAGGCCCAGCCGGAGCGAGATCCGCTGGCGGCTCACCAGCGCGCCATAGATCGCCACCAGGACGGGTGCCTGATACTGCAGGAGCAGCGCCATCGCCACGCTGGTCAAGTGGATGGCCTGAAAGTAGAGATAATTGTTGGTGAGCAACCCGCCGATGCCGACCAGGGCGGCGGCGCGAAGCCCCGCCCCGCTGATGCGAAGCCGGGCGGGCGCGATGAGCGCCAAGCCGGCGAAGAGGATGAGCGTGGCCAGGTAGGCCCGGATCACGACCAGGAGCAGCGGGTCGACCCCCCGTTCGCGGAAGAGGAGCTTGATCACCGCCGCCATCGCTCCCCAGCAGGTGGCCGCCCCCACGATCATCACAACGCCGCGCCAGCGGTTCGATTCGACCACGCCTGACTCCGGTTCCGACAAGGACTGGCAATTGGGCAATTTGGCGATTGGGCAATTGGGAGTCGGTCCGAGTTCCCTGATTGCCAAATCGCCCGATCGCCAAATTGCCGAACTGCCTGTTTGCCGAATTGCCTGCCCGCCCCGTCGCCCGTTCTTCCTGCCCCGCAACCCGGCGGACCCTAACACAGGTCCCCATCCGACCACAAGCCCGCAAGCCGGCCCCACGATGGCCGGATGGTCGATGGCCGGAGATTCGCCGGGGATTCGCCTTGACACGCCCAGGCACGCTGGCTATAGTCCGCAACAGTTGACCGTTCCAAGCCGATACCCATCCCGGCGCCCCATTGCGGCCGGGTTTTTTCGTCTGGTCTGCCCCGTGAGCCGGGCCTTCCCCGCACGACCACGCCAGAGGAAGAGGGGTTCGTTCATGAAACAGTACCTGCTCGCCCCGGGCCCCACGCCCGTTCCGCCTGTCGTCTTGCAGGCCATGGCGCAGCCCATGATCCATCATCGGACGCCGGAGTACGAGGCGCTCTTCGCGGACGTGCGCCGGGACCTTCGGCTGCTGTTTCAGTGCAAGAACGAGGTCCTGATGTTCGCCGCCTCGGGGACGGGCGCCATGGAAGGGGCGGTCGTGAACACCCTATCGCCCGGCGACCAAGTGGTCGTCGTCCAGGGCGGGAAGTTCGGGGAGCGGTGGGCGGAGATCTGCCAGGCGTACGGCCTGCGCCTCATCTCGGTGGACGTCCCGTACGGCAAGAGCGTCGAGTCGGCGGCCGTCGCCGCCGCCCTCCGTCGGGCGCCTGACAGCAAGGCCGTCTTTGCCACCCAGAGCGAGACATCTACCGGGGCGATCCACGACATCCAGGCCCTCGCCGGCATCGTCCGCGAGACCGGCGCCCTCCTGGTGGTGGACGCCATCACCAGCCTGGGCGTCATGGATCTCCCCATGGACGCCTGGGGGGTGGACGTCGTGGTGTCCGGCTCCCAGAAAGCCCTGATGCTGCCGCCAGGCTTGGCCTTCGCCGCCCTGTCCGACAAGGCCTGGACCCGGGTGCCGGAGGCCCGTCTGCCCAAGTTCTATTTCAACTTCGCCAGAGAGCGCAAGGCGATCGCCGAGAACCAGAGCGCCTACACGCCGGCCGTCTCGCTCGTCGTGGGCCTCCGCGAGTCGCTGCGCCTCATCCTGGCGGAAGGGCTACCGAACGTCTTCGCCCGGCACGACCGCCTGGCCCGGGCCACCCGGGCCGGCGTCCAGGCCTTGGGGCTGGACGCTGTTCGCAGAGCATCCCGGCGCAGCCTGCACCGCGGTCAAGGCCCCCGGCGGGATCGACGGCGGCGCCGTCGTGAAGGGAATGGCCAAGCGCGGCATCACCATCGCCGGCGGCCAGGGCAGCATGAAGGGCACGATGTTCCGGATCTCCCACATGGGCTATGTCGACGCCTTCGATGTCCTGACCGCCCTGGGGGGTCTGGAGATGGTCCTGGCCGACCTCGGCCATCCGGTGACCCTCGGCGCCGGCATCCGCGCCGCCGAGGAGGTCCTCCGGAGGCTAGGCGGAAAGCACGGGCGGTACTCCCGCCCAGGGGAATGCGAGGAAACGCATGACCGGCCAATACGAACTGCCAGGTCCGGGTGCACGGGTCCTGGTCACCGACCATCTGGCCCAGCGGGGAGTGGACCTGCTACGAGAGACGCCCGGCTTCGAGGTCGTGGTCCAGGACGACCTGGACGCGGCGGCCCTGCTGGAGGCATGTCGGAACCGCCGACGCCCTGATCGTCCGGAGCGCCAGCCGGGTCACGGCGGACCTGCTCGCCGGTGCCCCACGGCTGAAAGTCGTCGGTCGCGCAGGGGTCGGCGTGGACAACGTGGACCTGGAGGCGGCCACCGCGCGGGGCGTGGTCGTGATGAACACCCCGGGGGGCAACGCCATCAGCGCCGCCGAGCATACCCTCTCCATGCTCCTCAGCCTGGCCAAGAACATCCCGCAGGCAGCGGCCTCCATGAAGGAGGGCAAGTGGGAGAAGGGGCGGTTCCTCAGCACCGAGCTCTCCGGCAAGGCCCTGGGCATCATCGGCCTGGGGCGGATCGGCGGCGAGGTCGCCAAGCGGGCCAAGGCCTTCAACCTCCGGATCCTGGTCCATGACCCCTACGTCAGCGCCGAGCGGGCCGAGGCCCTGGGGGTGGAGCTGGTGGATCTCCCGGACCTGTATCGGCAGGCGGATTTCATCACCATCCACGTTCCCGGGACGAAAGAGACCAAGGACCTCATCTCCGCCGCCACCATCGCGCAGATGAAGGACGGCGTCCGGATCGTCAACTGCGCCCGGGGGGGCATCGTGAACGAGGCGGACCTCCACGATGCGCTGGCGAGCGGCAAGGTGGCGGGTGCCGCGCTGGACGTCTTCGCCACGGAGCCGACCACGGACAGTCCGCTCTTCGCGCTGCCCACCTTCATCTCGACCCCGCACCTGGGCGCGGCCAGCGAGGAGGCGCAGGAGGCGGTGGCCGTGGAGATCGCCCAGCAGGTGATCGACTACCTGCAGAAGGGCATCATCCGGAACGCGGTCAACGCGCCGTCGGTCCCCCTGGAGGTCCTGCGGAAGCTCCAGCCGTACCTGGCCCTGGGCGAGAAACTGGGGCGGCTGGCCACACAGCTTTCCGAGGGACGGCTGGCCGAGATTCGCCTGGCGTTCCGCGGCGACATCGCCGCCCTGGACTGTTCTCCGCTGACGGCGGCCACCGTGAAGGGCGTACTCGAGCCGATGCACGACGCCGTCAACATGATCAACGCCCTGGCCATCACCAAGGCGCGGGGCGTGCGGGTGGTGGAGAGCAAGTCCACCGAACTGACGGATTTCGCCAGCCTGGTCTCGGTGACGCTGGTGACCGACCGGAAGCGGACCGACGTGGCGGGAACCCTCTACGGCCAGCAGGACCCCCGACTGGTGGAGCTGGACGGTTTCCGGGTGGAGGCGGTCCTGGACGGTCTCTTGCTGATCTACTCCAACATGGACGTCCCCGGGGTCATCGGCAGGATCGGCACGCTCTTGGGCCAGAACAACGTGAACATCGCCGGAATGCAGCTCGGGCGTCAGCAGCGGGGCGGCCGCGCCATCTCGGTCGTCAACGTGGACGACCCGATTCCCGGGCCGGTGCTGGACAAGATCCGACGGATCCCGAACATCGTGTACGCCAAGTCGGTCCGCGTGTAGCCCCCGGACGGCTGGCTCGGCAACCGGGTGTGTGCTATTGTGGCGCGTGGTCGTACGGTTCGTGGCTCCGGTTCGTGGCTCGCGACCCGGCCATGCGCGCCCGGTTCTTGGTCATTTGACACTCGTCTTCGGAAACTGATCCGTGCATGTTTCCGCGTACCACGATCCCCAAGGGCGTCCGGGTGTTCCCTCCGGCGGAGGCCGCGCAGCGCCGCGCCGTGGAGGCGCAGCTTCTCTCGGTCTTCCGGCGCTGGGGTTTTCAGGAGATCATCACGCCCACCTTCGAGTACCTGGAGGTCTTCGAGCGGCCCACCGGCGAGGACGCGGACGATCAGATCTTCAAGTTCGTGGACCGGCAGACCGGCCGCCTGCTGGCATTGCGGGTAGACCTCACGCCGCAGGTGGCTCGCCTGGTGGCGACCACCCTGCGCCAGGCGCCGCACCCGCTGCGGCTGGCCTACGCAGGAAGCGTGTTCCGCCACCACGAGCCCCGGGCGGGCCGGCAGCGAGAATTCACCCAGATCGGGGTGGAACTGATCGGCCTGGAAGGCGCCGAGGCGGATGCCGAGATGATCGCCATGGCGGTCGAGGGCTGTCAAGCGGTGGGCCTGGGCGAGTTCCAGATCGACGTCGGACAGGTCGAGGTGGTGCGCGGCCTCCTGAATACCCTGCAGCCACCGCCGCCCGTCCGCTCGCGGATCGTGTCGGCCCTGCGCCGGAAGGACCCGTCGGAGTTGGAGTCGCTGCTGACGGAGTTCGACGCCGATCCCGCGGCAGCCGAGGCGCTCCTGGCGCTCCCCCGCCTGTACGGCGGCCGGGAGATCCTGGACCAGGCCGCCCGGCTTCCGTTCCCGCCGGCGTCCCGGACGGCGCTGGCCAACCTGGCCGACGTGGTGACGGTCCTGGAGAACTACGGCCTGGCGGACCGCGTGATCCTGGACCTTGCCGAGGCGCATGCCTTCGAGTACTGCACCGGCGTCGTCTTCGGCGCCTTCGCCCGAGGGCTGGGCTACCAGCTGTCCAACGGCGGGCCGCTACGACCATCTGATCGGGCAGTTCGGCTATCCGTGCCCCGCCACCGGGTTCAGCTTCGATCTGGAGCGGGTCATGGCGGCGCTGGAAGCCGCCCGGGCGCTGCCGGAGGTGACGGGCCCGGACGTCCTGCTGATCGACTTCAACCCGGACAAGCGCGCCGCGCATCGCCTGGCCCGGCTGCTGCGCGAACGCGGTGCGTCCGTCGCTCGGGACATCATCAAGCGCGAGCTGGCCGGCTCCCTCGCCTACGCCAAGGCGGCGGCGATCCGGCGCGTCGTCATCCTGGGCCTGGCGGACCAGCCGGCCGGGACGGTCCTCATCCACGACGTGCGCACCGAGGCGCAGCGCGCGTTTCCCCTGCAGGCGTTCGAACGGGCGGTCGCAGAGGGCGACGCCCCGTGGATCATCTGATTTCGTGGGGCGGCCCGGGCCGCACCATCCGAGAGGCGCCATGGCTAACATCATCGTCGTCGGTGCGCAGTGGGGAGATGAGGGCAAGGGCAAGGTCGTCGACTTTCTGAGCGAGCGCTTCGACGTCGTCGCGCGCTACCAGGGCGGGCAACAACGCGGGCCACACCGTGGTGGTCGGGGACGACAAGATCGTCCTCCACCTGATCCCCTCGGGCGTCCTGCGAAAGGGCAAGACCTGCGTCCTGGGCAACGGGGTGGTCATCGACCTAGGCGAGCTGATCCAGGAGATGGACCAGCTCGAGCGGCTGCACGTCAAGTTCGAGGACCATTTCTTCATCAGCCGCCGCGCGCACCTGGTCCTGCCGTACCACAAGCTGCTGGACGTGGCCCACGAGCAGCGCGCCACCAAGAAGATCGGCACCACGGGGCGCGGGATCGGCCCGGCCTACGTGGACAAGATGGCCCGGGTCGGGATCCGGGTCGGCGACCTGCACCAGCCGGCGCTGTTCAAGGAGCGACTCTCGCAGAACCTGGCGGAGAAGCGCGCCCAGTTCCCGGAGAGCCGGGCGCTCGCGGCGCTCGAACCGGACCGGATATTCCACGATCATCTCAAGCATTACGAGCGGATCCGGAACTTCCTGGCGGATGCCTCGCTGGTCCTCGATCGCCTGATGCGGGAAGGCAAGCAGGTTCTCTTCGAAGGCGCCCAGGGGACGCTGCTGGACGTGGACCTGGGGACCTATCCGTATGTCACCTCGTCCAGCGCCACGGCGGGCGGGGCCTGCACCGGCACCGGCGTGAGCCCGAAGCGGATCGACGGCGTCCTGGGCATCTGCAAGGCCTACACGACCCGCGTCGGCGAGGGGCCGTTCCCGACGGAGCTGGCGGACGAGATCGGGGATCGGATCCGCGAGCGCGGTGCCGAGTTCGGGGCCACCACGGGCCGCCCGCGGCGGACGGGCTGGTTCGACGCCGTCGGGCGTTCGCTATGCCGCCCGGGTGAACGGGCTGGATGCCCTGGCCTTGATGAAGCTGGACGTCCTGGACGGCCTGGAGACCCTCCAGGTGTGTACCGGATACCGCTATCGCGGGGAGTTGCTCACCGAGTTCCCGAACGAGACGGACATCCTGGCCGAATGCGAGCCGGTGTACGAGACCCTGCCCGGCTGGACGGAAAACACCGTCGGCATCGTCGACGAGGCGAAGCTCCCGGCCAACTGCCAGGCGTACCTCCGCCGCCTCGAAGCGGTGGCGGGCGTTCCCCTGGGCCTCATCTCCACCGGTCCGCGCCGCGACCAGACCATCATGCGGTCGGACACCCTCTGGAAATCGTGGGGACTGGCGTAAACCGATGACGAGCGCCCAATTCGCCGACAGACCCATTGCCTGCCTCGCGCGGCGCCTTTCAGCCATTGGTCATTGGTCATTTGCCATTGGTCATTCCGGGGCGAGCAGGTATAATGCACCCATAGTTTTGACTGCTGAGCTTTCACCCGCTCCGCTTTGGACGTGACCCGGTAGCTCAATTGGCAGAGTACCGGCCTTTTAAGCCGGGTGTTCTGGGTTCGATTCCCAGCCGGGTCACCATTCCCACCTCGACAATTACCTCGCCTCTCCGCGACATCTCGTGGATCTAGCCGCACGAGGTGGCCACCTCGCCTCTCGCCCTCTGTCCCTCTGCCGTCCGTTCGCGGCTCGCGGCTCCCGATCACATGTTTACATGTGCGGCACATGCAGATATACTGTGCACATGCCGAAGATGATTCAACTCCGCCAGGTGCCCGACGACCTCCACCGGAAGCTCAAGGCGCGAGCGGCGCTGGAGGGCCTGTCGCTTTCCGACTACCTGCTGGCAGAGGTCCGCCGCGCGGCGGAGCGGCCGACCGTGGCCGAGTTGCGGAATCGGATCGCCCAGCGTGCGCCGGTCATCACCCGCGTCCCGCCGGCCAGGGCCGTCAGAGCCGAGCGAGAGCGCCGGTGATCGTGGTCGACGCCTCGGCGGTGATCGAGGTATTACTGAATACGCCTGCCGGCCTCCGAGCGGCCGATCGCCTCTTTGCCGACGGAGAGACGCTGCACGCTCCCCACCTGCTGGATCTCGAAGTTGCCCAAGTCTTGCGCCGATACGCGCTCTCCGCGGAGCTCGACTCCGCGCGCGGCGCCCAGGCGCTTGAGGACCTCGCCGCGCTGCCCCTGAGTCGCTATCCGCACGACGTGCTGCTGCCCAGGATCTGGGAGCTCCGGCACAACGTCACGGCGTACGACGCGGCCTACATCGCCCTCGCGGAAGCGCTCGCGGCTCCCCTCGTGACACGGGACGCGGCACTTGCAGCCTCCCGCGGACACGCCGCGCGGATCGAGCTCCTCTGACGCTACCACGCACGACGCCTGTTCGCCTCTGCGGCTCTTCGCCCCAGCCCCTCTGCCCACGCCGTCGGGACGGCCGCAGGTTAGCTCCGCGGGAAGCGCCGATGCAACTCTTCCTCCAGCACCTTCCGCGCCTCTGCTTCCAGCCGCGCACGCTCTTCCGCCGCCTTCAGCCGTTGGGCTTGCTCGGCCAGGCGATACTCGTAGTCGGACCGCTGTTGCTGGAGTTGCCGCCCCACGGCGGCGCCGGGCACCCCCCAGAGGACGTACCCGCCCCCCAGCCCGATCAGGAAGGCCAGGATTGCCGCTACCCCGTGCGTCAGGATGCGCATCTTTCCCTCCGTGGTGGGCACCTGCCCCGGCGGGGGCACCCCCGCCGTCTGGGCGTCAGTTCCGCGGCCACAACGCCGACGCCACCGCCTCCTTCAGCGCCGCCCGATCCAGGCGCGGAAGCAGGTCGAGCCCGGTGGGCCGCTCGAGTTCGCGGATGCAACGAGAAATGAGACCCGACGAAAGGCGGCCATCGGAATGGCCACGGACACGGACGGGTCAGTCACTCTCACAGTGTCGGCTCAACCGCATCCTTCGCGTCGCTGAGATCGAATGGATCGGTGACCGGCAGGTGGGTGCCGACCTGCCGGGCCGCCGCGACCTGAAGAAGGCGTCGCTGGGTCTGCACCAGATCCTCAAGGAGGTCGCGCTGGTCCAGCAGGACCCGGAGCACCCCACTCAGGATGAAATACCCCAACCCGGAGAGCGCTCCCACGAGGAGGCCGAGGGGCGGCGCGGCATAGAGGAGCCAAGGCGCCCACGCGGCGTCCGCCGAGATCCCTTGTCCGGCGGCAAGGACCCACGGCGCAAAACCAGCCAGCGTACCCGCGCCGACATGCACCCATCCCAGGACGACCAGGAAGGTTGTGTAGGAACGGAGCCCGCGGTGCGTTACGGTGTCACCCTCTGGCACCTTCTTCCCATCCTCTCGGTCGATTCATTTTGGCATGTTGCCCGGCGAGCGTCACGGAGACTGCCAGTCCTGTTCTGATCCAGGAGGAAACCATGGAACCCCTGGTGGCTCGCAGGTGACGGACAAGGAGACGCGTGGGCCTTGCATCGGAAACGGTTGCCGGGTGAGTCGCGAGCGGTCAGCGCCCCAACCGGGACACCGGGTCAAGCGGGGACGATCGAGACGAAAGTACGCCGAACGTCGTGGGGTGTCAAGCGATGGGCTGGAACGCTGCCGCGAGATACTGCCGGATTTGAATTCCGGAGTCCCCGGGACACCAATCTCACCTTTTCCGCCCTTCCTTTTCGTGGCCCGGGCTCTCCTCGTGGAAGACCGTCGCCTGCCGTCGGTCCCCGCTGGGTGAAGGCCGCAGGATGTCGGAATGCCAGCCGGGCGCTGCGCCATTTCGACGATACCTTCTCCGCCCGCTCACGAAATCCGTACGGTGTCCCCTGGTTTCCTAGGTTCCCGGCAGCGTCAGCATGCGAACATTGACCTCCCGTTCCCCGTCCGCCTCGTTCACTCTCTCCAAGAAAACGCGAAACTGCCGCCAGCGCTGTGGATCTTCCGTCCAGACCGTGCGGAGGAAGTAGCAGCGGCCCGCTTCCGTATCTACCGCCACGCCGTCGGCCGTCTCGCGGAACAGAACCGGTATGAGGCTGGGAGGGGCGACGGACAGGATATGACGACCCGGGGAGACATCCAGACGAAAAAAGTATTCCGCTTCCAGCGTACCAACCTTCCGACCGTCCATGGTGACCGTGACCGCCGGGATAGTGGTGGTTGGCACTACATAAATGCACGCCTTGTCGGCCGAAGCGCGGAATAATTTGGCCTCCGCGTCACGATTCGCATCCACGGAGGCGCTGGCGCACGCCGACACCATTCCCGCGACAAGCACCAGACCGAACAATCGCATGCGTCCTCCTCTGTCCCCCCAGTGGCGCCGCCGTTTATCTCTCCTGCGATAAACCTAGTAAACCTAGGGGACGTTGGTGCGGAGACAACTTATTTAAACTCCTCAAGTCCCGGGAGGGGCTCGCTCCAGGCGGCGCGATTGACTGCGGAGGCGGTCACGCCTAGGAACCGCGCCACCGTGGCCCCCGAGTACGCCAGGTGCCGGACCGCGAGTTGAGACAAGAGCTGCCGGGCGTGGCTCACGGCCCGGGTTCGGCGCCCGGCTCGGAGATCGGCCACCGGCACGCCTGCGAACACGGCGATCCGGTGCGCGAGAACCTGGAGTGTTGGGCGCGGCCGGCCAATGCGGAGCGTGTCGCGGGTCTGCGACTCGACACCGGTCAGCAGCCGCTCCACGAAGGCGCCACAACCCAAGATGCGTGCATCCGTCGTACTCGGGGTCCCAGCGTGGCGCAGGGCCCGGACCTCGGCCCAACTGCCTACGCTCCGCCGGAGTCCCCCACCCTGGAACTCAGGGCGATGGCCGTACGCCACCCCTGCCGCCACGAAGGCACGATACGCGGCTCGCGCGCGCGGCACCGTGGGCCCGAACTGACTGAGGATGATTTCTGTAGCCTGCCACGTGCGGGAGACGGTCCCCAGAAGGGCACTGTGGCCGGACCAGGGATACCGGTCCAGAGCACCGAGGTCCGGGACCGCTCTGGCCCGAAGCGGGTTGAGGTGAATGTACCGGACGAGCTCAAGGAGGTACGGCTCCTCCTCGACCACGATCGACTTGTACCGGTTCTGGAACAGGTGCCCTACCCGTTTGTAACGGCGGTTGAAGTTCACGACGTAACCAGTGAGAAGGCGCCGCATCCCGGCGGCCAATGGACTGGCCGCCGTACGGATTAGCAGGTGGGCGTGATTCGGAAGCAGGCCCCAGGCATACACCGTCCAGGCGCCTTGCGCCACAAGATGTGCGAGTCTGGTGAGGAAATCGGCACGGTCGGTATCGGCGCGAAAGATCAGCGTTCGCTCGATCCCCCGCACCATTACGTGGTGAAGCGTGTCGGGCGCATCCAAGCGTGCGTGCCGAGGCATGAGGTACCCTACCCCTATCGAAGCGTGTTGTCAAGTTGCTTCCGCACCAACGTCCCCTATCTACATTTCGCAGGTAAGGAAGGCGCTCACAATAAGGCCGGGCCGATGTTCCGGCCGAGCACTTGCTCGATGGCGGTCACGATCATCTCGGAGCCCGAGGCCTTGCGCAGGATGATGGTGGCCCCGGCCTCGCGTCCGGTGATGCTGACGCCGGGTTCGTCCAGGACTGTCAGTAGTATGATCGGCGTGCCGTGTAGCTCATCCACTTCGCGAAGCTTCCGACAGATATCGAATCCGCTCAGTCCGCGCAACAGGACATCCAACAGAATCACGTCCGGGCGTTCACGCTTGGCGATCTCGATGCCCAGGAGGCCGTCTTCGGCGGTAAGCGTTCGATAACCACGCGGTTCAAGGAAGTTGACGTAGAAGCTGAGCACGAACGGATCGTCGTCAATGCAGAGGACCGTCGGCCGACCGGACGACGGTTTCCCTCCTTCACACGAAGGCTCACCGATCGGCGCACCGCACCCGGCGCACACCAGGGCAGACCGATCTCCGGCGTGGTCTTCAGTCGCCGGTTGGGCCGATCGGCAACTGGGACAGAAGGTCGTCCGACCCATAGTTGAAGCCTCGCATCGTCGTGTGGGGAGAGGAAGAGGAATTGTTCGGAAGGTTACGCCGAGCCGCTACGGCTGTCAAGCGGAGGGGCGGCCGTCCGCTTCAATTGTTCCAGTGTCCCGGCAAGGACGGCTTGCTGTTGCGTCGTGAGTGTCGCGAACCTCAGCCCGCTGCGCGAGCGGAGGTGCCGGTCTCCACCAGCCCGCCGTTCCGCGCGCAGAATCGTGCACCACACGACCTGGGCGGAGACCGCCAAGTGTCCAAAGGGCGCCGGGAGGCGCAACTCGCATGATGCGCCCGGGTTGAGCAGCCCCCAGTGTTCGATACGAGCGCCCGTGAGACTGAGGTCCACGAGGCGGACCTCCATGGCGTTGCGGGCCAGCGCGACATAGTCCTTCGGGAGCGCCGTCCGTGGCGCGGCGCGTTTCTCCCGATATTCGGCCATCGCCCGCCCCTTTTGCGTCGCGCACAGAGGCCACCGTCGGATGCACTCTCCAGGCGCGACAAGGCAGAGCGGCGCATCCGGGGCGACCGTATCGCCGCATCTGCATCTTGTCAAGCACCTGCCGGCCGCGCGCCTCTCCCGGGATGGTCGGCAGGGCGGGGATGGCGTCCAAGCACACCGTCGGAATCAACCGGCCGTCCAGGACGCGGTGGACACCGACCAGGGAAAGGATCACGTGCCACTCTCACAGGCAAGTCAATGGTGCGAACATGTCCCTCCCTTCGCCTGTTGCGTACGTTCCAGTTGACAACCGCGAAACGGTCTTCTACCGGTTAGGTTGGAAATTCTGATTCCGCTCGACCATCTTTCCGAATCAGAGGGGGAAACACCATGGGAACCGATCGAGCGACCGGCGGCCAGGGAAACGGATCGAAGTCCGCGCAGGCGGGCAAGGCTTCTCCCCGACGGATCCTCCTGGTGGGTGACAAACCCCTGTTCGTTGCGCTGCGCCAGAGCTTGCTCCGCTCCGGAGCGTCCAAGGTACTCGTGGCCGTCAGCGGGGCCGAAGGTCTCAAGGTGGCGCGTACCGTGCCGCCGGACGCGATTCTTCTCGACGCGGAACTCCCGGATCTGGACGGCGCGGAGGTCTGCCGGCGCCTCCGGGTAGACCCGCTCACCGAGGCGATCCCTGTGATCCTGCTCACCGGCAGTTCTCAAACGCCGTCGAAACGGAACATCTCAGAGGTGAACGCCGTGGCTTCGGTCCCGATAAGCATCGACACGGCGCGCCTCCTGAACATGGTTCAGATGGTCTTCAACACGCCCCTGACCCGCCGCACGGTTCCCCGCGCCCCTGTGGCCCTCGGCGTTGATTACTCGCATGCTGATTGCGCAGGCACCGCCAAGACGCTCAATCTCAGCCAGGACGGGATGTTCATCGTAACGGAAAAACCGCCGGAGGTCGGAACCCATCTCGTCCTCCACTTCGCCCTCCCCGACTCCGAACCGGTCGAAGGCACCGCCCGGGTCGTATGGATCCGGGGCTCTGGAGACGAACACCCATATCCCGCCGGCATGGCCGTCAAGTTCCTGGAATTGCCACCCGAGGTCCGACCGGCCATCGCAGCCTTCGTCGCGAACTTGCTGGCTTCCACTGCGCTGCCCAAGGCAACGTGAGCCGTTGTCAAAGAATAACTTGACCGGAGACATTCCGAGAACGGCATAAGGAGCCGTAACGAAATATCGAGTAATGGCCAAATCATTTCGTAACGGCTCCTAACGGCGATCGGTCAAGGCGAGAGGGCGAGGGCATCCTCGTTGTCGGAGAGGGGACAGATCGCGCTCGAGTCCGCGGCGGAATGCGGCACGGAAGGCGGAATTGTCTAGGGAGCCGGTGTTTTCGGCAGGGCGCACCCTTCGTTGGTGTAGCCGGAGCTACTGGCGGCGTTCACCGCCCTGACGCGATAGCAGTATGTCACGCCCTCCTCGACAGCCATGTCCACGTACGTCGTCGTGTTCGGGGGCAGCGTGGCACGGTGCTGGTACGTGCCCGCGTGCCCGGTCTTTCGCTCCACCACGAAACTCTCCTCGTTGGTGGAGTTGTCCGCCCAAGTCAACTGCAGCCGAGGCAGGGTTGCCAGAACCGCTTGGAGTTGCGTCTCCAGATCGTTGGCGTAGGCGGGAAAACCGGATCGTTTGAGGTCGTCGGCGATCTGACGCACCGTCCCCTGCGCATCCGTGGTTCCTCCCGGAACAAAACGGCTATCCCGCAACAACAGTTGCGCCGCCTCGAACGAGCGCGCGGCGAATTCCGCTCCTTCGGGTGACGTCATGGACGGATTCTTCGCCCGGAAGCAGGATTGCTCCCATATGACGTTCGCGTACGCCGGGAACCCCGCGAGGTGCCTCGCCTCTCGTGCGGCGGCGAGGCACCCATCCCAATCGCCGCGGCTGGCCGCGTCGAGTGTCCGCCGTTCCGCCCCGAAGAGATCGGGCTGATACCGGCAAGGCAGCGACACCGTGGTGGGCTGGCGCTGCCGGGTCACACCGACGACGAACGGTCCCCCTGTCGGAATCCGGCGGTATGCTTGAGCTCGTTCCTCTTCGCCGGCAACCTGCGCGCCGCCGACGGTCACGATCCGATCCCCGGGACGGAGTCCGGCCTGTTCCGCCCACGCCGAAACCGCGACCACGTATCCGGCCGGGGTCTCGGTCCAGCCGCTCCCGCAGGGATACGGCTCCGGCATCATCCGGTCGCGTCGTGCCAGCGCCTCCCGGGCGAGCGCCTCGATGCTCGCCTGGCCCTGGGTGGTGGATGCGAGCGGGGTCGCGGGTGGGGCGCACGCGGTGGTGACCACACAGCCTGCGAGCACGAGACAACGATAGAGTCGCATCCTCATTCGCTTGTCTTCGGCCTCCGCTCCCAGGGTACACCTCATTCGCGCTTCGGCGGAACAGGGCCTAGCGTCACCCGGCCAGGGGAACGATCAAGTCCGGGGAGTCGTGGGTCGGACTGTTCACCTGGGTACCGACCGGGAACGCCACCATTTCCTCGGCAGGGAATGGGCGCAGGACCGCCTGCACCCCCTTGACATCCTGACACGTCGCGTCCAGCCAGAGTTCATATGCCGCGGGAGACAGAATCACCGGCATCCGGCCATGAACACGGCCGACCACTTCGTTCGGCTCGGTGGTCACGATCGCGCACGTCTCGATGGGCTCGCCCGAGGCGGGTTGCCACCGGTCCCAGAGTCCGGCGAAGGCAAAGGGCCGGCCGTCACGCATGCGAATGTACCACGGCTGCTTGCGCCGGCCGCGCTGTTCCCACTCATAGAAGCCGTCGGCGAGGATCAGGCAGCGGCGCTCGCGGAGCGGTCTGCGAAAGGCCGGCTTCGCTGCCACGGTTTCGGCGCGAGCGTTGATGAGCCGGTTACCGATGGTCGGATCTTTTGCCCAGAACGGAACGAGGCCCCATCGGAAGGGGCGGGACTCCCGAGCTGCCGTTTCCCGGTTCCGAATCACCGCAGGCACGTCCTGGCCCGGAGCGATGTTGTAGCGCGGCGGCGTCTCCGGCCAGTTCGGCAGCTCGAAGAGTTGTCTGACCCGAACGGTGCCGCCGAGACTGAAACGCCCGCACACGATCCCCCCTCCCCTTGTCGCCAGGCGTATGCGGAAACTCAGGAGTTCCCCCGACGATTCTGGGCAACTACGGCACGAACGGCCAGTCTCCCTGATTCTTTTCCGTCAGGTCGAGCTGCTGGGCTCCGCCCTGGATCTGAAGCAGGATGAACCAAACAAACTGTGCCCTGTCCGCTCGGAACCGGGCGACAAGGTAGGTCTTTCCCGGCGGGATCTTCACCAGGACGAAGCGGCCGGTCTCGTCCGTCTGCACGCGCTGCGTCGCATGTTTGTCGAGGAGCGTGACCGCCTGCGCATCGTGCTTGCGCACGATCTCCTCAACCCGTTTTCGCGCGTGAAAGACCTGGCCTTCGGTCGCACGCACGTTCCTCCAGAGTTCCTGAGAGCCGGCGGCGCTGGTGTCCCGAAACGAAAGCGTCCACTGGCCCCCCCGCGGCCGCTCCTTGCCGCGAGCGGTCAGGGCGCGGGTCCATGTCAGCCTGGCCTGCTCGGCTTTCTGTTCCGCAGCCTTCTGCGCATCGGCGGCGGGCGCCACCTCTTGCCGGAAACGGGCGATGGCATCCGCCCACTCGCGCTCGAAGGTATCGGTGGAGGAGACGAGCTGCACGCCGATTCGCGCGCCGCGCACCAACTCGCCGGCAGCCGTCCGGACCATGACGTCTCCGCTGAGCGCGCCGGAACGAGAACACCCCGCCACTGCGAGCAGCAGGAGCAGCCAGACGCCGACGACCGCGCCCCCCCGTCTCCCGCTTCCACCCGCTGTTACCGAATGCCGCATGTCCGCCCCTTCCGCCGCAAGCCTCACCGGTGGTATGGAATCCGGCTTCCTCACGGCGGGATGGTTGGGACGCTACCGAACGGCGCGGAACGCGTCAAGCGGAAAGCGCGGCGGCAGTCGGAGCCATTCGACGCCCGGCGGTTGCGTCGGCGCAAATCGAACGCTCGCCTTGCATACCGCATCTGCCGGCCTCGCCGCTGGGTGCACGACAGAAAAGTGATGCCCGGGAGGCATCATGCCACCGCGCGCCGTGCCCAGAAGTCCTCGAACCGGCCACTGAGCCGGCAACAGCGGAGGGCGAGGATGGCGTTGGCGCCGCCGACGGTCCAGTGCATTCCGGCACGCTTGAGCCGGGTGCCGATGGCCACCTTGCAGCCGGCCTCGACGACCCCGGTGGAGGTGCACAGACCTTGGGCGTGGAACAGGGGGTAGCGCAGGCGGGCGCGGTTCCGCTCGAGGTACTCGCCGCACGTACGCGCCTCGTCGCAGCGGGGCGCGGCGCGGCTGAGCACCCGGCGCAGGGCGGCGAGGTCGCCCGCGTCGAGTTCCGCGTGGCGCTGCTTGGCCCAGGCGCGCCCGACGTCGCTCGTCGGGCCGTAGAGGGCCTTGGCCACCGCACTCAGGTGCTCCTTGGCATGGAAGCGGTCCACGATCTGGAGGGCGCCGGGGAAGTGCTCCTCGGCGAGGTTCCAGATCCACGGCGCCCCGTCGCCGAGCACGACCTGCCGCGCCGCGTGGTCGAAGCCCCGACGCTGAGCCTCGCGGCGCACCCGCTGGGCGAAGGCGGAGGGCGCGGGGTCGGTATCCCGGGTCGCGGCGCTCTCGATGGCGGCGGAGTAAGTGACCGAGCCCGGGTCCCGCACGGGGGTCCCGTCCGGCGCGCGGCCCTCCGCGCTCCAGACGGTGCACAGCTTGGCCTCGCGGGTCTTGGCGGAGCCGTCGGGTTGCTTGCCAGCGCAGCCGGTGAGTTCGCTGGCCCGCATGGGGATCCCGGTCCCATCCAGCCCGAGGTAGAGGGTGGGGGCGTCCGCTGTCGGCGCGGCCTCGACGACCCCGCGCTCGTCCGCGGCAATCGCGCGGCCGAGGGCTTCCGCCGTTCGCTCGACGTGCTTCGGGGCCACGGCGACCCCGGCCAACTCGCCCAGCAGAGCGCTCCCCTCCTGGAAGCTCACCAGCGCCCCGACGGCGCCGACCATCCGGGTGACCGCGGGCGGGGTGGTGGCCGCCACGCCGAGCGCCTGGTCGCGGGGAGACCCT
>CAVOIV010000050.1:0-84238 GCA_963695995.1 uncultured Methylomirabilota bacterium | reverse complement strand
AGCGGCGAGGGGTGCACGACACGAGAATGATATTGCCCGTGGAGCAGCGGGATGTCGTAGACTAGTCTTACGGCTATAATGGCCGTAAGGAGGAACAGATGCCCGATGTCTCCGACGTCCCTGGTCGCGTCCGTGAGCTCGTGGACCAACTGGCGGCCCCCCTCCCGATCCGGCGCGGCTCCCTCGCCGAACGGTACGTCAAGTGCTGCAAACCCGGGTGCCTGTGCGCGGAGCGTCCCGGGGCGCGGCATGGCCCCTACTACAGCTTGACCCGGGCCGTGGGGGGCCGCACCCAGTCGCGGTTCGTCCCCGCGGCGCAGGTGCCCCTCGTCCGCCGCCAGATCGAGGCCGGGCGCCGCTTCCGCCAGCAGGTCGAGGCCTACTGGGAGGCCTGCGAGCACTGGGCCGATGCGGAGCTCGACGTCCCCGGAACGGCCGCGCAGGAGGCGGC
The DNA here is from genome assembly GCA_963695995.1 of uncultured Methylomirabilota bacterium. Classification (GTDB taxonomy): domain Bacteria; phylum Methylomirabilota; class Methylomirabilia; order Methylomirabilales; family 2-02-FULL-66-22; genus 2-02-FULL-66-22. Next base: position 83,787 of record CAVOIV010000050.1, on the reverse strand, counting down.
CGAAAAGGGGGGCTCTCGACGGCCTTCCAGGCGGCGATCGCCCAGGAGGTCGAGGCGCTCGTAGGCCCGGGCGCCATCGTCGATCTCGAGGCGCTCGAGGTGGCCGTGCGGCGGCAGGCCCTCCACGTCGCCGCGCGGGCGCTCGAACAGTGGCTGAACGCCGACACGGCCGACCAGGAGCGCGTGCGCCCCTGTGCCTGCGGGCGGGCCGCCCGGTTTGCCGGCCGGCGTGCCAAGCGGGTGACGACCGCGCTCGGCGACCTGACGCTCCTGCGCGCCTACTACCACTGCGCGGCGTGTGGCCAGGGTTTCTGCCCCCGCGACCAGGCGCTCGGCGTGGCGGCCACCACCCTCTCGCCCGCGGTCACCCGGATGGTCGGCGCCGTCGGGGCGCTGGTGAGCTTCCAGGAGGGGAGCGCTCTGCTGGGCGAGTTGGCCGGGGTCGCCGTGGCCCCGAAGCACGTCGAGCGCGCGGCGGAAGCCCTCGGCCGCGCGATTGCCGCGGACGAGCGCGGGGTCGTCGAGCGCCGCGCCGACAGCGGACGCCCCCACCCTCTACCTCGGGCTGGACGGGACCGGGATCCCCATGCGGGCCAGCGAACTCACCGGCTGCGCTGGCAAGCAACCCGACGGCTCCGCCAAGACCCGCGAGGCCAAGCTGTGCACCGTCTGGAGCGCGGAGGGCCGCGCGCCGGACGGGACCCCGGTGCGGGACCCGGGCTCGGTCACTTACTCCGCCGCCATCGAGAGCGCCGCGACCCGGGATACCGACCCCGCGCCCTCCGCCTTCGCCCAGCGGGTGCGCCGCGAGGCTCAGCGTCGGGGCTTCGACCACGCGGCGCGGCAGGTCGTGCTCGGCGACGGGGCGCCGTGGATCTGGAACCTCGCCGAGGAGCACTTCCCCGGCGCCCTCCAGATCGTGGACCGCTTCCATGCCAAGGAGCACCTGAGTGCGGTGGCCAAGGCCCTCTACGGCCCGACGAGCGACGTCGGGCGCGCCTGGGCCAAGCAGCGCCACGCGGAACTCGACGCGGGCGACCTCGCCGCCCTGGCGCCGGGTGCTCAGCCGCCCCGCGCCCCGCTGCGACGAGGCGCGTACGTGCGGCGAGTACCGAGCGGAACCGCGCCCGCCTGCGCTACCCCCTGTTCCACGCCCAAGGTCTGTGCACCTCCACCGGGGTCGTCGAGGCCGGCTGCAAGGTGGCCATCGGCACACGGCTCAAGCGTGCCGGAATGCACTGGACCGTCGGCGGCGCCAACGCCATCCTCGCCCTCCGCTGTTGCCGGCTCAGTGGCCGGTTTGAGGACTTCTGGGCACGGCGCGCGGTGGCATGATGCCTCCCGGACACCACTTTTCTGTCGTGCACCCTGGCAGCGGGGGTGCACGACATATTCGTGAGATCGCGGTCATGCGGCGGCCTGGTGTTCGGCCCGACGCTCCCAGAAGTCCTCGAAGCGCCCACTCAACTTGCAGCAGCGCAGGGCGATGATGGCGTTGGCGCCCCGGACCGTCCAGTGCATGCCGGCGCGCTTGAGTCGGGTCCCGATGGCCACTTTGCACCCAGCCTCCACGACGGCGGTGGAGGTGCACAGCCCCTGGGCGCGGAAGGCCGGGTAGCGCATGCGGCGGCGATTGGCCCAGAGATAGCCGATGCACTTCCGGACCTCCTCCCGCTTCGTGGGGTCGCGGCGCGAGCGGTACTGGTTCCCCAAGGCGGCCACGATCTGGGAGAGCTGCCCGGCGTCGAGCTCCGCGTGCCGCGCCTGTGCCCAGGCGGCTCCGAGGTCGCTCGGGGCCCCGTACAGGACCTTCGCCACCCCGCTGAGGTGTTCCTTCGCATGGAAGCGATCCACGATCTGAATGGCCGCGGGGAAGTACTCGCCGGCAATATTCCAGATCCAGGGGGCCCCATCGCCCAGGACGGCGTGCCGGCCCGCGCGATCGAAGCCGCGCCGGCACGCCTCGCGCTCCACGCGCTGGGCGAAGGCCGACCCGGTCGCGTCCGTGTCGCGCGTGGCGGCGCTCTCGATGGCGGCCGAGTAGGAGACCGAGCCCGCGTCCCGCACGGGCACGCCGTCGGCGTCCCGCCCCTCCGCACTCCAGACCGTGCACAGCTTCACTTCCCGCGTCTTGGCCGAGCCGTCCGCCTGCTTGCCCGGCCGGCCGGCCACCTCCGCCTTGCGCATCGGCACCCCCGTGCCATCCATGCCCAGGTACAGGGTGGGCGCAATCTCGGCCGCCCCGGCGGGCACGACCCGGTGGCGTTCGTCCGCGGCCATCTCGCGCCCGAGCGCCTCGGCCGTCCGCTCGACCTGCTTCGCCTCGACGGCGAGTCCGGCCAGCGCGGCGAGGAGCTCGCTGCTCTCGGCGAAGCTCACCAGCGCCGCCGCCGTCCCCACCATGCGCGTGACGGCCGGGGAGAGCGAGGTGCCCTCCACCCCCAAGACCCGGTCGCGCGGACAGAACCCGCGCCGGCAGGCGGCGCAGTGGTAGTAGGCCCGCTCCAACTGCATCGCCCCCAGCGCCGTCAGAATGGTCTTCGCTTTCCTCCCCGCGTAGTGGGCCGGCTGGCCGCACCGACAGGGCACGCGGGGTCCCGCATGGTCCGTGTGATCCGCGTTGAGCCGGCGGGCCACGGCGCGGGCCGCCACGGCCAGGGCGCCGCGGCGCGCCGCCGTCTCCACCGCCTCGAAGTCCAGCGTCTCGGCCGCCCCCTCGCCTATGAGCGCCTCGACTTCGGCGACGATCTCCGCGGCGAACGCGGCCTGGAGTTTTTTTTCCCCGCGGCGCCCTGCTCCGTCAGGCGCTCGCAGACGAGGATGTACTGCTGCGCCAGGTCCTTGAACCGCCGGCAATTCTCCGTCTCGGTCCGGTACTGCTCCACCGCGTCCGCGGGGATGCGCTGGCTGTACGACCGGCGCTGCTCCGTGCGACTGTAGAGGTAGTACGGGCCCTGCGTGACGACGGAGCCGTCCTTGCGGCGTTGGGTGAAGGACTGCTCGTTGACGGTGCCCCTGCGCATGCGCGTGATCGCCCCCATCTGGTGGAGGAGGTCGAGGCGCTCGGACTCGTGGTCGGCTGGACCCATGCTCCCTCCTTGTCGGCTATTGTAGCTCATGAGCTACAATACCATGCGTCCAGCCACAGTCAATCACTATTTCTCACGGTGGTGTCGTACACCCTGGCGGCGGCCCCCTGTTCATTCGTGCCAGTTCTCTGTGCGCAAATGCCGGAAACCCCCAACCGACGCACGGGCATCAAGCAGTGAAACTCCGTCGAGAGACGATAGCGGCCATCGGTGCCAACGATTTGGGATCGGGTTTCGTCCACACCTGGGCTCGCGGCAGGTCCGGCTCATGTGCTCGCCTAATGAAGTGCGCACAGAGGGGTCGCCCGCGGCGACAAGCTGTCCCGTCACCCCGACACAACTCGGACACTTTCGGAGTGCAGGCAGAGGTTGGTGTCGCCATCACCAAGGGTCTTCTGAGCCTATCCCAACGGGACCTTTCAACCGCCAAACCAGAGGCGCATAGTCACGAACAGTGAGAGACTGCCAGGGAAGCTTCTTGCAGGCGACCGATGTCAATTTGACCGGAAATTTCTTCCCTATGTTCCTCACCGTCCGAACCAGATCCTCGTAACTCATCGCCGGGAAAGAAGCAAATTGCAACAACGGTTCCGGCACACGGCTTGCGTGGCCAGTTAGCGGTTTGATTCGATTCAATCAGGAGTTACTGGCTCTTCTTTCACGGTCTGAATTAGCTCCTGCAACGTAAGGAGACGATATGTCGTCAAGATCTCTGAAGCGCGTGCGCCAAGTGAAAAATTGTACCCGCCGCACGGTCATGACTGGCCTCGCAATATTGTGTCTCGTTCTGGGAACCGCCGAAGGCGCCCAACTCACCCTGACCTGGAGCGACGCATCCACCAATGAGGATGGCTTCCAAATCCAGCGGAGCACAGGGATCAGTGGAACGTTCGCGAACTCTGCCACGGTTGGAGCGGGGATTACGGGCTACGTCGATGGCACAGTGACGGCAGGCACCACGTACTGTTACCGCGTGAGTGCGTACAACGCGGCCGGATCTTCAGCGTACTCCAACCAGGCCTGTGCTACCGCCGCGGCGATCACGGCAACGAATGGGCCTGGGAGTGGAGCTGTCCCCTTGAATCCCACCGGCAGCAGCGCAACGAATGGGCCTGGGAGTGGAGCTGTCCCCTTGAATCCCACCGGCAGCAGCGCAACGAATGGGCCTGGGAGTGGAGCTGTCCCCTTGAATCCCACCGGCAGCAGCGTCAGCGGCGATCTCGACGGGGACACCAGGCCCGACCTCCTCTGGCAGCACCAGACGGCGGGGGATGTCTCGGTCTGGTACTTGAACGGGACCGCATCCACGGGGATCGAGACTCTCGCCCGGGGGGTGGACCCCAGCTGGAAGGTTGTGGGCGCCGCGGACGTCAACGGGGACGGGCACCCCGACCTCCTCTGGCAGCACCAGACGGCGGGGGATGTCTCGGTCTGGTACTTGAACGGGACCGCATCCACGGGGATCGAGACTCTCGCCCGGGGGGTGGACCCCAGCTGGAAGGTTGTGGGCGCCGCGGACGTCAACGGGGACGGGCACCCCGACCTCCTCTGGCAGCACCAGACGGCGGGGGATGTCTCGGTCTGGTACTTGAACGGGACCGCATCCACGGGGATCGAGACTCTCGCCCGGGGGGTGGACCCCAGCTGGAAGGTTGTGGGCGCCGCGGACGTCAACGGGGACGGGCACCCCGACCTCCTCTGGCAGCACCAGACGGCGGGGGATGTCTCGGTCTGGTACTTGAACGGGACGACATCCACGGGGATCGAGACTCTCGCCCGGGGGGTGGACCCCAGCTGGAAGGTTGTGGGCGCCGCGGACGTCAACGGGGACGGGCACCCCGACCTCCTCTGGCAGCACCAGACGGCGGGGGATGTCTCGGTCTGGTACTTGAACGGGACCGCATCCACGGGGATCGAGACTCTCGCCCGGGGGGTGGACCCCAGCTGGAAGGTTGTGGGCCCAAAGTAAGAGTAGGTGTCAATTATCAGCTGGCCACCTGGGTGAAAGGTATTATTATCGCGGATCCCTGAGCCGTCTACGAGGTCCTATCCACTAGAGCCAGTTTGGTCAGTACTGCATCTGCGAAACCGGTAGGCGACGTGCGCTTGGCTCAGTCAAGACCATCCCGTAGTACCAGTCCTCAATGACAACGCGGGGGCGGCCATCGGGGTCCCCGCGTCTGGACTCCGATGACCCCGCCTAAACCCTTCGAGAACCTCTCCGTGCCGCACGTACCGCCAAGGGCAGGAGCGAAACCGGAAGAACCCCTTCGAATGAGGTGATCTGGGAACTGCGCGGCTTCGGCACGCAGTTGGCTTGGGAGATCCGACACGAGACCGTAGGCTCGTGTGATAAGCGAGAGATTGGCGGTCCCGTACCCGCGCAACAGAATGGTGCCGCCCTTCAGCGAAGTCGATACTGACAGCTCGTCGCGGAACGACAGGGCTTTCGACACCCGGTCCCGCTCATTTGATCCTTCCAGCCCGTGATCCATCAAATATCAGCGCGTCGCAATAGGCGCACGCCTCCTTGCAGCCCGTTGATTTATTGAGTCTCGGTGTTGATTGATGCCGCACGGGATGCGGGTTCGCGTTACAATGCGCCCATCGCAAAGGAGCGTGCGTCATGTCGATGGGACGCCGCCAGAAGAGCCAGTCGCCGCTGTGGATCGCGCACCACGAGCTCGCCCAGAGCCCGGGGCACCGGTTCTACGAGACGCTCAACGAGCTGCTGCGGGAGGCCGCCTTCGACCGGCACGCCGAGGCGCTCTGTGCCCCGTACTACGAGGCCGCGCATGTCCCCGGGCGGAAGTCCGTGGCCCCCGGCGTCTACTTCCGGATGCACCTCGTCGGCTTCTTCGAGGGGATCGAATCGGAGCGGGGCCTGGAGTGGCGCTTCGCCGACTCCCTGTCCCTGCGCCAGTTCCTGGGGCTCTCGCTCACGCAGCGCGTCCCCGACCACTCGACGCTGAGCCGCACCCGCCAGCGGCTGCCCGCTGGCGGTCCATCAGGCCGTGTTCGCGCTGATCCTCGGGATCGTGGAGACCAAGGGGTTGCTCAAAGGCCGCGTCCTGGGGGTCGACTCCACCTACCTGCGGGCCGACGCGTCGATGAAGGCCATCGTCCGGCGGGACACCCGGGAGAGCTACGCCGAGTTCGTCCTGCGCTTGGCCACCGAGGCGGGCGTGCCGAGCACCCCACGGCCGAGGACGCCCGGCGGCTGGATCGGAAGCGCAAAGGCAAGAAGACGTCCAACCGCGAGTGGGTGTCGCGGACCGATCACGGACGCCCGCATTGCCAAGCTGAAGGACGGCCGCACCCGCTTGGCCTACAAGCCGGAGCACGTGGTGGACCTGGAGACCGGGGCCATCGTCGCGGCGGTGGTGCACCGCGCGGACGTGGCCGACCCCGCGTCGGTGGAGGCCAGCCTGACGGAGGCCGAGGCCAACCTGCAGACCGCCCGCGGCGGCGCCCCGGAGGCGGCACAGCCGGCAGGACCCGGCCCCCACGGCCAAGAGGACGACCCACCGCCGGGCGGCTCCCGCCGCGCCGGAAGGTCGTGGCGGACAAGGGCTACCACAAGGCGACCCTGCTCCGGCGCTTGAAGACCCAGCGGTACCGCACCTACATCCCGGAGCGCCGCCAGGCGGGCCGCCGCCGGTGGACCGACAAAGGGGGCACCCCGACCGCCGTCGCCTTCCACCAGAACCGGGCCCGCGGACTGCGGCCCCTCGGCAAGCGCTATCACCGCTGGCGGGCCGAGCGGACGGAACGCACCTTCGCCCACGTCTGCGAGACGGGCGGAGCGCGCCGGACCCGGTTGCGCGGCCGGGCGAACGTGGCGAAGCGCTACCTGCTGCAGGCCGCCGGGGCGAATCTCGCCCTCGTGATGCGGACCCTGTACGGCCTGGGCACCCCGCGGGGCTGGGCGGACCGCGCGCAGGAGGCGCTGCTGGCCCTTTTGGGCTCCGTGTCTGCCCTGTGGCGTTGGTGGACGTGCTCATCGTCCGTCGATGCTCGCGTTCTCGCGCTCGGGGGCGGTGTGGGGGCCGCCGGGTACCGATCTGCCGGTGTGGCAGGCCGCGCTGCGGGCCGGGGCATAAATCAACGGGCTGCTAAGGCCACTCCGTAGGCCGTCAGGAGTTGCGCGACCGTCAGCAGGGGAATGCCGATTAGCCAAAACCAAGAGGGCGCGTAACCATACCAGAACATGAAACCCACGATAACTGGCATGGACATGACGAAGTGAAACCCATCATTCAGGACGGTCGGCGCAACGAGGGCATTGCGGGGGAATCGAACCTTCTTGAGGAGGGTAGTGTTTCCCAGAAAGATGACCGGAGCGCTTCCGATGGAATTTGAAAGCCATTGCCAGGGGAGGAGGCCAGCGATCAAGAAAGGGGAATACTGAGGGATATCGACACGCATGAAAGTCCTAAACGCAACACAGTAAATGACGGCGAACGCCAGCGGGTTCGCGACCGACCACACATAGCCTAGCCAGCTATTCTCGTATCGCAGCCTGATTTCTTTTTGTGTCAAGACAAGAATAAGGTCCTTGAGAAGTTCGCGCTCGCGAGCGGTCCGAAACCACATGGCACATAGAACTCCCGGTTGCTCGGGCGTCTCGTCGGCGTACCCTGCGGGCCTTTCGCGCAGCGGCATTCCCTACAGCCTGGCCGAAAGCAGTCAACCCGTTCGCGGTCTGAAGGCCCAGCTTCTGGCGCGGTTGCCCAAACGGAACGCTGGCCAAGTGCGGCGAATCCTATTGCCTTCCCCCGTGAATGCCAAGTCACCCAACTCGTCCCTGACCAGGCTGGCTAAACATCCAAGAGTGGCGCGTGCTCATACACGTCCCGCCGCTGTCGTTTGCCGCCCCGGGAAGGCGACGGCGACGCTTGCCTGATTCCCCGACCCAACGCGGGTCGGCCCTTGACGAGGGCTGCCCTTCCGTGGCCTAATTGCCGCGATCGTGTGCGGGGCCCGCACCTGGCGGGACCGTGGTTGGATCTGACTTGACGAAAAGGAGGACCGCATCATGAAGTACATGCGAACGGCTTTACCCCTGCTGCTCGCCGTCGCCGCGCTGGCGACCTGGTTTGTCGTTCCGGCGACCGCGCAGGAGACGATCAAGATCGGCTTCTTCGCCCCCATCACCGGACCGGTCGCCGCCGACGGCGCCAGCGCGAAGCAGTCGGTCGAGCTGGCCGTCAAGGAGGTGAATGCGGCCGGCGGGTTCATGGGCAAGAAGGTCGAGCTGATCGTGTACGACGATCGGCTGAACCCGCAAGAGGCCGTGGCCATCGCCAACAAACTGATCGAGAAGGACCAGGTCGTGGGCGTGGTCAGCGGCTCCTACAGCGGCCCGACCCGCGTGACCGCCCCGATCTTTGCCAAGGCGCGGCGTCCCCATGGTCGCCGGCTATGCCGTCCACCCGGACGTGACCAAGGGCAGCGACTCCAACTTCCGGAACGGGTTCCTGGGCGAAGTCGAAGGTGGTGCGGCCGGCGAGTACGCCGTCAAGGTCCTGAAGAGCAAGAAGCCCGCCATCCTCAACATGGACAACGACTTCGGACGCGAGATCTCGGCCGGCTTCGCCAAGCGGGCCGAGAAACTCGGCGCCAAGGTCCTGCTTCAGCAAGTGTACAAGTACCCCGGCGAGAAGGACTTCCGCCCGTTCCTGACCCGGATCAAGGAGGCCAAGCCGGACCTCATCTTCGCCGCCGGGTACTATGACGTGGCCGCCCTGATGACCCTGCAGGCCAAGGAGCTGGGCATCGCGACCCAGATCCTCGCCGAGGAGGGCTTCGACTCGCCCAAGTTCATCGAGCTGGCCAAGGGAACCGCGGAAGGGGTGATCATCGCCACCAACCTGGACCGCGACGACCCCCGCCCGGTGGTGCAGAACTTCCTGAAGAACTACAAGCAAGCCTACAACATCGATCCCGACATGGTGGGCGCCTCGAGCTATGACGCCTTCATGATCCTGGTCAACGCCGTCGGGCGCGCCGGCTCCACGAATCGCCAGGACGTGATCAAGGCCCTGCTGGAGACGAAGGACTACAACGGACTCACCGGCAAGATCAGCAAGTTCGTCAAGGGCGAGGTCGTGAAGCCCGTCCAGTTCCAGATCGTGAAGAACGGCAAGTTCCGCCGCCACGGCGTGGTGGACAATCCCGAGGTCATCACGCCCGCGCAATAGGCGACAGCGGTCAGGCTTTAGCCGTCAGCGGTCAGCGATCAGTCGCGGCTCCCCGCGCTCGCGGCTGGCCGCGTCTCGGCTCTCACTGCTCGGCTCTCGGCTCTCGATTCTAGGCTCTCCGGCATGATTTGGCAGCAGATCGCCAACGGCATTGCCACCGGCGCCGTGTATGCCCTCACGACCCTGGGCCTCACCATGGTGTACGGGGTGCTGCGCGTCCTCCACGTGGCCCACGCGGGCATCTATGCGCTGGGGGCCTACGCGGGCGTGGTCGCCTTCCGGCTCCTCGGCAATTTCTGGCTGAGCCTGGTCGTGGCCATGGTCGTGTGCGCCGTGGTCGGCGTCCTGATGGAGCGGTTCCTGTACGCGCCGCTCCTCCACCTGCCGCGCATCGTGCCGCTGATCGCCAGCATCGGCCTCTTCATCGCCATGGAGGAGGCCTTCCGGATCGTGGCGGGACCCTACGCCCTGGCCTACGATGCGGAGATCCATTTCCCCGCCTTGAGCGCCGGGCCGCTTCGCCTGAGCGCTCCACAGAGCCTGATCCTCACGGTGACGCTGGGGCTGCTGGGGCTGCTCTGGCTCCTCCTGTCCCGCTCCACCGTCGGCCTCAGCCATGCGGGCCACCGCCATGGACGCCGACACCACCTCGACCTTCGGCGTGAACACCCGGCTGGTGGTCACGCTGAATTTCGTGATCGGCTCGGCCCTGGCGGGCGCGGCGGGCGTCCTCATCGGCGTCTACGACAACCAGGTGTGGCCGACGATGGGCAGCATCCCGGCGTACAAATGCCTGGCGATCGTCGTCCTGGGCGGCCTGGGAAACATCCCGGGAAGCGTCCTGGCCTCGTTCCTCATTGGGCTGGCGGAGACGCTGCTGATCGGGGTGGTGGCCATCCCGTTCCCGCGCGATGCCCTGGCGTTCGTGGCCATGATCCTGGTCCTGATGTTCCGCCCCCACGGCCTGCTGGGAAAAGGCTAAGGCGCGAAACCACAGATTTCGCAGATTACACAGATTTCTGCTCAGGATCCGGCCCCTAACCCATCTGCGAAATCTGTGCAATCTGTGGTTACCCTGGTTGAAACGGGAGTCGACGTGGAAAGGGATGCTAGGACGCACGCGATAATCGGGGCGGCGTTGGAGGTTCATCGGATACTCGGTCCGGGTTTTCTTGAGGCGGTGTACCAGGACGCGCTGGCCAAGGAACTCGGCTTGCGCAACGTTCCGTTTCGCGTGCAGAGTGAGATCCCCGTATTTTACAAGGGAGAGAAGCTCTCGCCTACGTACCGTGCGGACTTCATATGTTTTGACTCGGTAATCCTGGAACTGAAAGCTGTCCGGCAATTAACCGTCGTTGAAGAGGCCCAGGTTCTTAATTACCTGAAGGCGTCAGGCTTGCGTATTGCCCTCCTTTTCAACTTTGGGGCACCTTCGCTTCAGCACAAGCGATTTGTTTCCGGTCATGACCCATCTGTGTAATCTGTGAAATCTGTGGTTAACGTAGAGGGTCTTCTCAGGTGTTGAGCGGTTACACGATCACGGTCCTGATCACCATCGGGATCTACATCATTCTGGCTCTCAGCCTGAACATCATCACGGGCTATGCGGGTCAGATCTCGCTGGGCCACGCCGCGTTCATGGGGATCGGGGCGTACACCTCCGCCCTCCTCTACACCAAGGCGGGGTTCAGCTTCTGGCCGTCCTTTCTCTTGGCCGGTCTCATGGCCGGTCTGGTGGGGGCGATCCTGGCGATCCCGTGCCTCCGCGTCCGCGAGGATTTCCTGGCCATCACCACGATGGGCATCAACTTCGTGATCGAGGCCGTCTTCCTGTACATTCCGTTCTTCGGCGCCGGCATGGGGATCGGTGGGATCGACCCGCCCAGCCTCTTCGGCGCGGAGATCAGCAAGTCGGGATTCCTCGTCCTGGTGCTCGTCGTGATCCTGTTGACGATCGCCGCCGACCGCTGGCTCACGCGATCGTGGATCGGCCTGGCCTGGGCGGCGATTCGAGAAGACGAGCAGGCGGCCGGCGCCATGGGGATTGACGTGGTGCGCTTCAAGGTCCTGGCCTTCACGTTGGGGAGCGCCGGGGCGGGGCTGGCCGGCAGTCTGTACGCCCACTTCCTGACGTTCATCATGCCGGTCAATTTCAGCTTCGCCCAGTCCATGGTCATCCTCTCGATGGTTGTGTTCGGCGGGATCGGCACGCTCCGGGGACCCATCGTGGGGGCGATCGTCCTGGGCGCGTTGCCGGAGATCTCCCGGCCGGCCATGGAGTACCGCACGCTCCTGTACGGGGTCCTCCTGCTCTTGCTGATGCGATTCCAGCCGGACGGGATCCTCGGCGAGCAGAGCCTGCTCGTGCGCGGGATGGCGCTCGCTATGTCGGAGGCTGGCAATGCAAAACCGACAACCGGGCAGACACGTTGGAACAACCGATTACGCAGATTACACAGATTTTTCTGGTTCGGATCCTGGGTCAATGGGAAGTGGTCTGCTTCATCTTGAAATCCTCAATCTGGCTGAGCCTACGGGATTGCCGCTTCTGGAGATCGACCATCTCACCAAGGAATTCGATGGCGTCACCGCCCTCCAGGACGTGGCCTTCGCCGTCGAGGAGCGGGAGATCCTCGGCGTCATCGGGCCGAACGGCGCGGGAAAGACCACGCTGTTCAATTGCATCACCGGCATGATTTCACCGACCCGCGGCGCCATCCGGTACCGCGGCGAGGCCATCCAGGGGAAGCGCCCCTTCGAGATTGCGCGCCGCGGGATCGGCCGCACCTTCCAGATCGTCCGCCCCTTCCCCACTCTGTCGCTCACGGACAACGTCCTGGTGGCCATCGGCCATCAGGCGTATCCCAACCTGCGGCGCTCCACCGGGGTCTTCGGCACCGCGGCGAATCGGCAGGCCGCCGCCGCCCTGCTGACGCGCGTGGGACTCCCGACCGGGCACGACCGTTTGGCGGGGACCTTGCCGCTCGGCCTGAAGAAGCGGCTGGAGATCGCCCGCGCCCTGGCCTTGGAGCCCAAGCTCCTCCTGCTCGATGAGCCGTCGGGCGGTCTCCGACACGAGGAGTCCCAGCAACTCCTGGAGTTGATCCGCGGCCTGAACCGGGAAGGCGTCAGCGTCATCCTGATCGAGCACAACATGCCCATCGTGATGGGCGTCTGTCATCGCCTGGTGGTTCTGGACCACGGCATCAAGATCGCCGAGGGCGATCCCGCCGCGATCCAGAAGAACCCGCAGGTGATCGAGGCGTATCTGGGGAAGGCAGTCAATTAGGCAATTGGTCGATTGGTCGATTTGGCCACTCGGACCAGCGGTACTTCCCAATTGCCCTTGCCCAATCGCCCAGTGCCGACGCACCATGACAGTGCTGTTGGAAGTCCGAAACCTCGAGGTAACGTACGGCGAATTCGCTGCCGTGCGCGGCGTGAGCTTCGAGGTGCGGCGCGGCGATCTGGTCACCATCATCGGGGCCAACGGCGCCGGCAAGAGCACCACGCTCCGCGCCGTGATGGGTCTCCAGCGGCCGCGCGCCGGGCAGATCCTGTTCGATGGCGCGGACATCACCACCGAGCCGTCCCACGTCCGGGCCCGCCGCGGAATCAGCCTGGTTCCCGAGGGGCGGCGCATCCTCCCCGACCTGACCGTGGAGGAGAACCTGCGCCTGGGGGCGTACACGCTCCCGAACGCCGGCGAGGTCTCTGCGGCGCTGGAGCGCGCCTATACGCTCTTTCCGCGGCTCCGCGAGCGCGCGCGCCAGCGGCGGAAAGACGCTCTCCGGCGGCGAACAGCAGATGCTGGCCATCGCCCGGTCCCTGGTCAGCCGCCCCCAGCTGCTCCTGCTGGACGAGGTGTCTCTCGGCCTGATGCCCACACTGGTCGAGCAGACCTTCGCAGACGATTCGCGACCTGCACCGCCAGGGGGCCACGATCCTCCTGGTGGAGCAAAATGCCCGCATGGCCCTCTCCGTGGCCACACGGGGTTACGTCCTGGAGACGGGCACCATCACCCTCCAGCGGCTCCGCCGCCGAGCTGGCCGCTGACCCCAAGGTGAAGAAGGCGTACCTCGGCGGCTAGACCGACAAGCGTTCGGCGGTTCGGCGTGTTCGACCGTTCGGGAACCGCCCCACCGTCGCACTGCCGAGCCGTCGATCTGCCGAACGGTCGAACCGTCGAACTGCCGAACCGTATGAACCTACGTTTCCGGGCCACCATCACCGTCCTGATTGGCGCCACCCTCCTGGGCTCGATGGGGGCCTGGGGGCGCGCTGTCTATCGGTTCGAAGGCGACCCCATGGTGGTCGTCACCTGGCGGGCCCTCATCGGCGTCGCGGTCTTGGCCGGCATCCTTGGGTTCGCGCGCCCCGCCCTCCTCCGCGTCCCCTGGTCGGCGATTCCGTTCTTCCTGGTGTACGGGTTCTTTGGTGTGACCCTCAACTTCTGGTCCTATTTCTCGGCCGTCAAGTACACTACCCTGGCCGTCGCTATCACTCTCCTCTACACCTATCCGATGTTCGTGACGCTCTTCTCCGCCCTCTGGCTGGGGGAACGGCTGACCAGGGCCAAGCTGGCCGCGGCGGGCCTCACCGTCCTCGGCTCGGCCCTGGTGGCCCAGATCTACGAGGCGGAGTTCCTCCGCCTCAACCTGCGCGGGATCCTCTTCGGCCTCCTGACCGGTCTCAGCATGGCCGCGTACAGCATCCTGGGCAAGCGGGCCATCGCGCGCTACGCCCCCTGGACCGTCGTCCTCTACGCCTTTGCCGGGGGCGCGCTGTTCTTGGTCCTGGGAAGCGGACCCGGCCTTCTCGCGGCGCGAGCGTATCCGATTGCCGCGTGGGGCTGGATCGTCGGCCTGGCGCTGATCCCCAGCCTGGGCGGTTACGCGCTGTTCACCCTCGGCTTGCGGGACCTGCCCGCCAGTCAGGTGAGCGTGATCGCCACCTGGGAGGTCGTCACCGCCGCCCTCCTCGGGTGGCTCCTCTACGGAGAGCACCTCGCCCCGATGCAGCTCCTCGGCGCCGCCCTGGTGTGCGTCGGCATCCTCTGGATCCAGCGCGCTAGGGCCTGATTGCATCTCCAGGGACCGAGGGTTATACTGAACCACAGATTACACCGATTGCACAGATTTCGCGGATTAGATCCCCGTTACGGAAGCGCGACGGCCGGGACCTCGATGTTCATCTGTGGAATCTGTGGTTTTCCTGAGGAGGTCTTGCAATGATCGGAAATCAGCCGCCCAGCGAACCCATCCGAGCGCCGCGCGGGTCGGTGCTGTCCTGCAAGGGGTGGCACCAGGAAGCCGCCATGCGGATGCTGATGAACAATCTCGACCCCGAGGTCGCCGAGCGTCCGCAGGACCTGGTGGTCTATGGCGGCTCCGGCAAGGCGGCGCGAAACTGGGAGTGCTACTACCGGATCGTCGAGAGCCTCAAGGCGCTGGAGAACGACGAGACCCTCCTCGTCCAGTCGGGCAAGCCGGTCGGCGTCTTCCGGACCCACCCCTACGCCCCCCGCGTCCTGATCAGCAACGCCATGCTCGTCCCCGCCTGGGGGAACTGGGAGAAGTTCCGCGAGCTGGAAGAGCTGGGCCTCACCATGTACGGGCAGATGACGGCCGGAAGCTGGATCTACATCGGGGCTCAGGGCATCCTGCAGGGAACCTACGAGACGTTCGCCGCTGCCGCCCGGAAGCACTTCGGCGGGAGCCTCCGCGGCCGACTGGTGCTGACCGCCGGGCTGGGCGGGATGGGCGGCGCGCAGCCGCTGGCGGCCACCATGAACGACGGCGTGATCCTGGCGGTCGAAGTGGATCCAGCACGGATCGAGAAGCGGATCAAGACCGGCTACTGCGAGGTCATGACGACGAACCTGGACGAAGCGCTGGACCTGGCGCTCACCGCTAAGCGCACGGGGATTCCCAAGTCCATCGGCCTGGTGGGGAACGCCGCCGAGGTGCATCCCGAGATCCTCAAGCGCGGCATCCTGCCCGACCTCGTGACCGATCAGACCTCCGCCCATGATTCGCTCAACGGCTATGTCCCGGCCGGTCTGACGCTGGACGAGGCCCGCGACCTGCGGACCAAGAATCCACAGGACTACATCCACCGCGCCCTGGACTCCATGGCCGTGCACGTCCAGGCCATGCTGGAGTTCCAGCGCCGCGGCGCCATCGTCTTCGACTACGGCAACAACATCCGCGCCCAGGCCGTGGCCGGCGGGGTCACGAACGCCTTCGACTTTCCCGGGTTCGTCCCCGCCTTCGTCCGGCCGCTGTTCTGCATCGGCCGCGGCCCGTTCCGGTGGGCCGCCCTGTCCGGAGACCCGGCCGACATCGCCCGGATCGACGACGTCGTCCTGCGCGAGTTCAAGGACGACGCCTCGCTCATCCGCTGGATCGCCATGGCGCGCGAGAAGATTCACTTCCAGGGCCTGCCGGCCCGCATCTGCTGGCTCGGTTACGGCGAGCGGGACCGCCTGGGCGTCCTCGTCAACCGCATGGTCAAGTCCGGCGAGCTGAAGGCGCCCGTGGTCTTTGGCCGCGACCATCTCGACTCGGGCTCGGTCGCCTCGCCGAACCGCGAGACGGAGGCCATGCGGGACAAGAGCGACGCCATCGCCGACTGGCCGATCCTGAACGCCCTGCTCAACACGGCGGCAGGCGCGTCCTGGGTCTCCGTCCATCACGGTGGCGGCGTCGGCATCGGTTATTCGATCCATGCCGGCATGGTGGTGGTCGCCGACGGCACGGCCGAGACCGAGGCGCGCCTGCAACGCGTGCTCACCACCGATCCGGGAACGGGCATCATGCGTCACGCGGACGCCGGATATCCGGAAGCCATCGCCGCGGCGCAGGAGCGAGGCGTCAAGATTCCTGGCCTCCAGGGTTAGCGCGCAGGGGACCCCCCGTGCCGCCCCTCTGGAATCCCGGTCGTGTACGCTCCTCGGACTGGAGGCGTCACATGATTCGCCTTGGACAGTTCGTTTTGCGTCACCGCACGCGCATCCTGATCGGCGTCGGGGTTCTTCTCGTCCTTTTTACGCTCATCGGGTTTTTCGTCGTTCCCCCGATCCTCAAGTCCGTCCTGACCACACAACTCACCGCGGCGCTCCACCGCGAGGTGACCATCGCGGAGGTGCGCGTCAACCCGTTCGCGCTCTCGGCGACGCTCCGGGGGCTCGCAGTCAAGGAGCCCAAGGGGCCGGAGGTATTCGCCTCCTTCGAGGAGCTGTACCTGAACCTCGAAGCGTCCTCTCTGTTCCGGTGGGCCGCCGTCGTCAAGGAGGCCCGACTCACGAAACCGTTTGTCCGCGTTGTCCGCCGTCCGGACCAAACCTACAACTTCTCGGATCTCGTGCCGGGACCGCAACCGCCGCCGAAGGAGCCGCCGAAACCGGTGCGCTTCTCGGTCAACAATATCCAGGTGATCGATGGGGGCGCGGAGTTCAGCGACGAGCCCGCCCAGAAGAAACATTCGGTTCGTGAGGTCAATGTCGGCATCCCGTTCCTGTCGAATATCCCGTCCCAGATCGAGACCTTTGTCCAGCCCGGGCTTTCCGCGGTCGTGAACGGAACCCGGTACGCGGTCCAGGGCAAGACCAAGCCGTTCGCCGACTCCCTGGAAACGACCCTCGATGTCAACGTAACCGACCTGGACCTCCCCTACTATCTGGCGTATGTTCCCTCGGAGCTGCTGACCTTCCGCATGCCATCGGGCCGCCTCGATGCCAAGCTCGCCATCGTGTTCGTCCGGAAGGGTAAGACCGAGCAGACGCTGGCGGTAAAGGGGGATGTCGGCCTGCGCGAGTTGGCGGTGGACGACACGCAGGGCGGCCCGGTCGTGCGGATTCCCAGGCTGGGCGTCGGGCTCGCCTCGATCGAGCCCCTCGTCCGCAAGGTCCATCTCTCCAAGGTGTCGCTGGAGTCGCCCGACGCTCACGGTCCGCCGCGAGAAGACGGGGATCACCAACCTGGAAACGCTGCTCCCCAAGACCGCACCGGCCCAGAAAACCGCCGATCGAGCCCGCGGCCCCTCCCGGCGAAGCCGTCGTCCTGGACGTGGACGAGATCGCTGTCGCCGGGGCGACCGTCGTCTTCTCGGACCTCTTCCCCCGCCTCCCCTTCAAGACCACGCTGGCGCCCATCGACGTCAAGGTCACGCAGTTGAGCACGCGTCCGGACACCAAGGGCACCTACGCCGTGACACTGAAGACCGAGGCGAAGGAGGAGATCGCGCTCGACGGCACCATGTCGCTCGCCCCGCTCCAGGTGGACGGCAAGGTGGCGGTCCAGGCCGTGCTTCTCAAGAAGTACGCGCCGTATTACAGCGACCTGGTCCTCTTCGACATCGCAAGCGGCACATTGGACGCCTCCAGCCGATACCAGGTTTCGCAGGGGGAGAAGGAGCTGACGGTCGTGGCCTCGGAGGCGGCCGTCTCGGTGAGCGCGCTCCGGCTCAAGCGGCGCGACGAGACCGAGGACTTCCTGCGCGTGCCCGCCCTGGCCGTCACGGACACGGCGATCGACCTGACCCAGCGACAGATCGTCGTGGGTGGCGTGTCCACGCAGAAGGGCTTTCTGGGCGTCAAGCGCCTCGCCGGCGGGGAGATAGACCTTCTGAAGCTCGTGCCGCCACCGTCGCCGGCCGCCCCGGGACAGGCCACCACCCCCGCGAGCGCCGAACAGAAACCATGGGTCGTCACGCTGAAGCGCCTGGCCGTGGATCAGTACACGGTCAAGGTCGAGGACCGAGCGACCGTCGAACCCATCACGCTGGCCGTCGAGAAGATTCGCCTGAACGCCGAGAACCTCTCGACCGCCAAGAACGCCACCGGCAAGGTCGCCCTCTCGCTCCTTCTGGATCAGACCGCCGCCGTCAAGGTCAACACCACGGTGGGCCTGGACCCGCTGCGGGCCGACGGGAAGGTGGAGATTACCGGCGTGGTCCTGAACCGGTATGCTCCATACTACAAGAACCTGGTCGCCTTCGACCTGCAGGATGGCGTGCTGGACGCGGCGACCGGTTACCGGGCGAGCCAAGGCAAGGACACGTTCGACGTCAAGCTGACGGGACTCGCAACCTCGATCAAGTCGCTCCGGCTGCAGACGCGGGACACGAAGCAGGAGTTCCTGCACATCCCCGTGCTCACGGTCAAGAATACCGCGGTGGATCTCACGCAGCAGGACGTCTCGGTAGGCGAGGTGTCCACGGAGCGCGGCAACGTGGTCGTCGTCCGGACCCGCGACGGCGAGATCAACCTCGCCAGATTACTCCCACGCACCACGGCCGCTGCCGAATCCCTCGCGGACGCTCCGGGGACCGCCCGACCCGCGGTGGGTCCCGGTTCGGTTCAGCCCGCACGCCCCTGGATCGTCAAGGCCGGCGCCATCGCCGTGAGCCAATACCGGATCCACGTCACGGACGAGGTACCCTCCGAATCCGTCAAGGTGGTCGTCGAGGATCTGACTGTCCGCGCGGAACGGCTCTCGACGGCGCCGAACAGCACCCCGGGAAAGGCCTCCGTCTCGCTGCGCCTCGACCAGGGCACTGTCGCGACCGAGGGAACACTGGACATCGCCCCCGTCCAGGCCGATCTTCAGGTGGTGGCCAAGGACATAGACCTTCGCCCCTTCCAACCCTATATCGCCGATCGACTCAAGATCGCGATCACGGACGGTCGGGTGTCAACCGCCGGCCGCCTCGAGCTCAGCACCAAGGAGCCTCCCGGGTTGCAGGCAAAGTACACGGGCGAGATCACGCTCGGGAAGTTTGCCGCCGTCGAGAAGAGCACCGCCGAGGACATCCTGAAGTGGGAGTCGCTCGCACTGACCGAGTTGTCCGTCGGCTACAACCCGCTCTTCGTCCACGCCAAGAAGGTCGCGCTGGCCAACTTCTTCGCCCACCTCGTGATCCAGCCCGACGGACGGTTGAACCTCCAAGAGATCGCCGCCACGGAGGAGGGGTAGCGAAACCCGCGCCTGCCGCCCCGGAGACCAAAGCGCCTGCCACACCGAGTGTTCCGACGGACATTCGCATCGAGGAGGTCACGCTGCAGGCCGGGCGTGTCCAGTTCCAGGATCGCACGCTCAAGCCCAGCTATTCCGCCAACATGACCGAGATCGCGGGGCGGGTGTCCGGCCTCTCCTCGCTGGAAACCAGTCTGGCGGACGTGGAGTTGCGCGGCCAGATGAACAACTCGGCCCCGCTGGAGATCACCGGCAAGATCAATCCGCTGAAGCAGGACCTCTTCGCCGACATCCGGGCGCGATTCACGGGGATGGACCTCAGTCCGACGACACCCTACGCCGGGAAGTACGTGGGATACACCATCGCGAAGGGCAAGCTGTCCTTCGACCTGAAGTATCTCATCGACAAGCGCAAGCTCAGCTCGGAGAACAAGGTCTTCGTGGACCAGTTCACGTTCGGGGACAAGGTGGACAGCCCGACCGCGACCAGCCTGCCCGTGAAGCTCGGCGTCGCCCTGCTCAAGGACCGGAACGGCGAGATCCATCTCGATATTCCCGTGACGGGCAGCATCGACGACCCCCAGTTCAGCGTCTGGAGCATCGTCCTCCAGGTCATCGGCAATCTCATCGCCAAGGCGGTGACCTCGCCCTTCGCCCTCCTGGGAGCGGCATTCGGCGGCGGCGAGGAGATGCAGTATGTGGAGTTCGACTCCGGCCGCGCCACCATTCCCGAGGCCGGCGCGAAGAAGATCGACGCGCTGGTCACCGCCCTGTCCGAGAAGCCCGGCTTGAAGCTGGAGATCGCCGGGTACGTCTCCCCGGACGGGGATCGGGAAGGACTGAAGCAATGGCTCATGCAGCGGAAGGTCAAGGCGCAGAAGCTGACCGACCTCGCCAAGCAAGGCAAGGCCGCCGTGCCCGTGGACGACGTCTCGTGGCGCCGGAGGAATACGAGAAGTATCTCACCCTGGCCTATCGGGCCGAGCCCTTCCCCAAACCCCGCAACTTCATCGGTATGGTGAAGAGCCTGCCCGTGCCGGAGATGGAAAAACTGATGCTCACCAACATCGAGGTCGGCGAGGAAGAGCTTCGGCAGTTGGCGGCCCAGCGCGCGAACACCGTGAAGGAGACGATCCTCAAATCGGGCAAGATCGAGGCTGAACGGCTGTTCATCGTCGAGCCGAAGGGACTGACGCCGGAAAAGAAGGACAAGGTGAAGGACAGCCGGGTGGACTTCAAGATCGCCTAGCCGTTGGCGCGGTCGCACCGGCACGTTTTCGCCCACGAGGAGATGCACCATGATCCAGGCAGACCTGATTGTCGAAGGGGCGGCGGAGCTCGTGACTCTCGCCGGGCCCGCGAGCCGGCCTCGCCTCCGCGACGAGATGCGCGACCTGGGGATTCTGCAGCCGGGGGGCCCTCGCCGCCCGCCGGGGCAAGATCGTCTGGGTCGGCCCGACAGCGGATCTGCTCACCGCCGTACGCCCCCTGGCGTTCTGCAAGCTGATCGATGCGACCGGCAAGACCGTGATGCCCGGGCTGGTCGATCCGCATACCCACCTCGTCTTCGCCGGCAGTCGCGAGAACGAGTTCGCCCTGCGGATCCAAGGGAAGACGTATCAGGAGATCGCCGCGGCCGGGGGCGGCATCAACGCCACCGTGGCAGCCACGCGGGTCGCCCACAAGGCGGATCTGAAGGCCGCCGCCCGTCGGACGCTCGACACGCATGCTGGCGCTCGGCACAACCACCGTGGAGGCCAAGAGCGGCTACGGGCTGGACATCACGAACGAGATCAAGATGCTGGAGGTCATCCGGGAGCTGGAAGAGGCCGGGCCCGTGACCGTGGTCCCCACCTTCATGGGCGCCCACGAGATCCCGCCGGAGTTCCGTCAGCACCCCGAGGCCTACGTCGATCTCGTCATCACCCGCATGATCCCCCTGGTGGCCTCCCGGAAGCTGGCGCGGTTTTGCGACGTCTTCTGCGAGACCGGGGTCTTCAGTGTCAACCAGACGGAGCGGATCTTCCGCGCGGCGCAGGCGGTCGGCCTGGAGCTGCGCGTCCACGCGGACGAACTCACCGATCTGGGCGGCGCCGCCATGGCCGCCCGTTTGAAGGCGCGCACCGCGGACCACCTCCTGTACGTCAACGACGAGGGGATCCGCGCCATGGCCGAGGCGGGCGTCATCGCAGTACTTCTGCCCGGCACCGCCTACTTCCTGCACCTGCAGCGGTACGCCCGCGCCCGCGACATGATCGCCGCCGGCGTCCCCGTCGCCTTGGCCACCGACTTCAATCCCGGCTCCTGCATGACCGAATCGCTGGCCTTGATCCTGAATCTAGCCTGCACCCAGATGCGAATGCTCCCCGCCGAGGCGATCACCGCCGCGACGATCAACGCCGCCTGGGCGATCGGCGAGCAGGATTGCGTCGGCACCCTCGAAGTGGGCAAGCACGCCGACGTCCTCATTCTGGACGCGCCGAACCACGAACACCTCTGTTATCACTTCGGCGTGAATCTGGTGGAGACGGTGATCAAGAACGGTAAGGTGGTCGTCGAGAGCGGCCAGCAATTGGTCTGAGGAGAAGGCCCGTGGGCGAATGGTCGAGGAGGTACCTTGAGGCGGAACGGCAGCGCCTCCCGACCATCCGGCGGCCTGCTCAGGCGATACGCCCCTAACCATGAATCAGAGCTCGCATCACCAAGACACCACATCACACGGTGCGGCAGGCCCTGACGGCGTGACCGGCACTCTGCTCGCCGACCTGCTGGCATCGCTCGCCGCCATCGGGCGGTCCATGCGGGAGGTGTTTGACCCGCAGCGCTTCCTCGGGGAATTTGCCGCTCGCATCGGAAGGGTGATCCCCCACGACAGGCTGGTGATCGACCTCCTCCACGAGGACGGACGGACCTTCACCGTCTTCGCGGAGCACGCCCCACCCGAGCTGACCCTGCATCAGAATTACTACACCACCGCCTTCGATCCGCAGGCCCGCTACGTGGTAGTCGAGTGGGCGCTCCGCACCGTCTTCGCGGGCGAGGCGATGCTGGTGCGCGACTTCCAGACGGATGCGCGCTTTGCGCAAGTCAATCCTTTCGAGCGCAAGGTCCAGGAGGCCGGGCTGCGCTCGGCGCTTCTCGTGCCCTTGGACAGCGGCGGGCGAGCGATCGGCGCGCTCGTAGCGACCAGCCTGCGGCCGGAGACGTACACCGAGACTCATCTGGATGCGGCGAAGCACGTGGCCGCCCTGATCGGGCCATTCGTCGAGAACGTCGTGCTCCTGCAGCGGGAGCGGCGGCGGCGGCGGCGCCTCCGCGCGCTGGAAGAGTTGACCCGCGTGCTGGGGGCCAGCCTGAACGTGCGGGACGTCTTCGCCCGCTTGGCCGATGCGGTGCGGCCCGTTCTCGGTTTCGACGTCATGGGCGTGGCCCTCCTCTCGGCCAGCGGCCGGGATCTGGAGATGCTGGCCGAGGTGGACGCCGCCCCGAGCGGTGTGGAGACCCCCCCACGCATCCCGCTGGAAGGTTTCTCCTTCGCGACCGGGGTCGAGGCCGGCGAGGCCGCGCTCATCAACGACGCCCCCACGGAACTCGACCCGGCACGCCCCGGCGATCGGCTGATCATCGAGGGTGGCGGCCGCTCCTGCCTCATCGTCCCGCTCCGGTTGGGCGAGCAAGTCGGCGGCGGGTTGTACTTCGGCAAACGGCTGCCCAACTGGTACGACCGGTCGGACCTGGAGATTGCCACAGCCGTCGCTGTGGGGGTGGTGCTGGCCGTCCAACACCAGCGGCTGGCCGAGGAACAACGCCGCGTGGCCGCCGTCGAAAATCGGGCGCGCCGGCTGGAGCAGCGGCTGGAGTCACTCCGCGACGAACTGGGCGAGCGCCATGGCTTCGATCGGATCATCGGGCGCTCTCCCGTCCTTCGAGAGGTCCTGACCCGCGCGGCTAAGGTCGCGCCGACGGAGGCGACGGTCCTCCTGACGGGCGAGAGCGGAACCGGCAAAGAGATGGTGGCCCGCGCCGTCCATCAAGCCAGCGGGCGGGCCGACGGCCCGTTCGTGGCGATCAACTGCGCCGCTTTGCCGGATACCCTGATGGAATCCGAACTGTTCGGGCACGAGCGCGGGGCGTTCACCGGCGCCGACCGGCAGAAGCCGGGACGTTTCGAGCTGGCGTCGGGGGGCACCCTGTTCCTGGACGAGGTCGGCGAACTCTCTCCCGGCGTCCAGGCCAAGCTCCTCCGGGTCCTCCAAGAGCGAGAGTTCCAACGGGTGGGCGGGACCGCCACACTGCGAGCCGACGTGCGGCTCATCGCCGCCACCAACCGGGATCTCACCAGGGAGGTGGCGGGCGGGCGGTTCCGAGACGATCTCTATTATCGGTTGAACGTCTTCGCCATCCACCTGCCCGCGCTTCGGGATCGGGGGGACGACATCCTCTTGCTGGCGGACCGGTTCGTTTCCGACTTGGGGGCGCGCATGGCGAAAGGGGACGTGGGCCTCAGCCGGGATGCGCGGGAGGCGCTGCTGCGCCACACCTGGCCGGGCAACATCCGGGAACTGCAGAACGCCGTCGAGCGGGCGCTCATCGTTTCCGAGGGGGGCTTGCTGACCGCGGCACAGCTCGGGATAAGCCAGACAACCCCGTACGCCGAGGCGGATCCGATCGTGCAGACGACCCCACTGACCGGTGCCGCGTTCGCACCGTCGTTGGCGGATCTCGAGCGGCAAGCGGTCGTGGACGCCCTGCGCGATGCCAGGGGAAACAAGTCCAGGGCGGCGGCGCGCCTGGGGTTGACCCGGTCCCAGCTTTACACGCGCATGAAGCGGCACGGCCTGGAGGGCTGACCGGCGGTGGCGCGGTCGGTCACGCGCAACCGTCCGGGCTCGGCGTCTTTCCCGGAGCCGCCGTCAATTCCGCGATCACCGCGAGTAACTCGTCCGAGCGAACCGGTTTCCCCGGGATACGGTTCACCACCGATCCCTCCTCTGCCCCAGCCCCGCCGGCGAACTGCTCTCCCCAGTCGGTCAGGAGCACCACCGGAATGTCCGGCCTCCGAGCCTTGACCCGCCGGGTAACCTCCCATCCGACCATCTTGGGCATGCCCAGATCGGTGAGAACGCAGGCTTCGGGCGACTGATCATGGAAAGAGACCGGCATATCGTTCCGAAAGGTCATTATTCTGTGAACTGTCGATTTCTGTGCACTCTGGCGAATAATCGACATTCGAGTGGTCATAAGTCTCCACAACTGGGATTACAGTAATTCAATAAATTAACAAAAACCATTATTTTCAATAAGTTACAATACAATTCAGCTTTGGCTCACTGCGTGCAAATGTTGGTCATAACAAGGAGATTAGGAGCTCCACCGGGCGTGACCAAACTGACGAGGTGGTATCGTGAGCCAACGAGGCGTAGAGAGAACCGTGGGAAAACTGGTGACGGATCAAGGCTTCCGTGAGGAGTTCTTTCGGAATCCCGCAGCGGCCAGCTTACACATCGGGGTCGAACTCACCCGCGAAGAGACGGACGCCCTGCTCCGGATCCCGGTCCACGCCCTGCTCGATCTCTGTGCACGCCTGGACGACCGTATCTGTAAACTGCACATCAGCAAGGAACCCGTCGCGCAGGAGCTTCACCAATGAAAGCATTCCGGTTCACTCTCCGCCCATGGCTTGGCCTGGCCCCGTTGACGCTCCTGCTGATGACCGGTTGCGGGAATACCGAGGCCAAGCTCCCGGCCCAGGCCGAGGAGTCGCCGCAGCCCATCTCTGTTTCCCTGGTCGCCGCGGAGGAACGAACCCTGCCGACAGCCCTGGACGTGACCGGCACCCTGATGGCGGACGCCCAGACCGACATCGCATCGGAGATCGAGCAGCGGGTCGTGGAGATTCTCGGTCGAGCGCGGCCAGTACGTCACCGCCGGCCAGGTAGTGGCGCGCATGGACGATCAGGACGCCAAGAACCTGCTCCGCGAGGCCGAGGCCACCGAAGCCCAGATCCGAGAACGACTCGGCCTGGTGAATGGGCAGACCTTTGACCCCCTGAAGACGCCAGAGGTGCAGCAGGCCCGGGCGACCATGGAGCGCGCCGAGGCAGACCACAAGCGTTTCGTCCAGCTCGTGGACGAGGGCGCCGTCTCGCGGGCCGAGCACGACCTCCGCCGCGCCGACTACCTGGCCGCCAAGGCCCAGTACGAGACCACCGTGAACCAGATGCGACAGATCTACCAGTCCCTCCTGGCCCAGAAGGTCCGTGTCGCCATGGGGCGGAAGGCGGTGGAGGACACGATCATCCGAGCCCCGTTCAGCGGCGTGATCGCCGAGAAGGCCGCCAACGTCGGTCGGTTACACGAAGAAGGGCGACCGCATCGCCACCATCGTGCGGGTGGATCCCGCTCCGCATCGAGCTCACGATCCCCGAAGGCGCGGTCGCTGCCGTGCGCAAGGGGCAGACGCGTCTCCTTCTCCGTCCAGAGCTATCCCGACCGGCAGTTCGAAGGGACCATCGCCTACGTCGGCCCCGCCGTGCGGGCCGACTCGCGCGCTCTGGTGGTCGAGGCCATCGTCCCGAACCCGAAGGCCCTGCTCCAGCCCGGGCTGTTCGCCACCGCCCGCATCGAGTTGCCGGCGGCCCGACCCAGCGTGATGGTTCCGGCCGCCGCCGTGAAGAACGAGGGGGGCGTGTTCAAGCTGTTCGTCGCCAAGAATGACCGGGCCGAGGCGCGGATCGTCCAGGTCGGCCGGGAGGCGGGCGGATCCGTCGAGATCCTGCGGGGCCTCGGCGCCGGCGAGCGCGTGGTGAGCCCCCAGGCGGCCGGCCTTGCCGACGGGACCCCGATCGCGACCCAGGAGGCGAAGTAGTCATGCAGTGGCTGGCAGAGATCTCCGTCAAGCGCCCCGTCTTCGCCTCGGTCTTGGTCCTCTCCCTCGTGGTGGTCGGCGTCTTCGCCTACTTCCAGCTGGGCGTGGACCTGTTCCCCAAGGTGGACTTCCCGATCATCACGGTGACGACGCGGCAGTCGGGCGCCGCGCCGGAGGAGATCGAGACCGAGATCACCGACAAGATCGAGCGGGCCGTCAACACCATCGCGGGCATCGAAGAGCTCCGCTCGGTGTCCACGGAAGGGCGTCTCCCAGGTCTTCATCCAGTTCAAGCTGGAGAAGAGCGTCGACGTGGCGGCGCAGGAGGTGCGCGACAAGGTCAACCAGATCCTGCCCGACCTCCCTCAGGACATCGACCAGCCGGTGGTGGACAAGGTGGACCCCGACGCGGCCCCGGTCCTGTACGCGGCCCTCTCGGCCGATCGCCCCATCCGGGACATCAGCGAGTTCGCGGACAAGACGCTCCGGCGCGAGATCGAGTCCATCTCGGGCGTCGGGCAAGGTGACGCTGGTCGGGAGCCGCCTCCGCCAGGTCAACCTCTGGCTCGATCCCGCCCGCCTCCGCGCCTACACCCTCACCGCGGCCGAGGTCACCCGCGCGGTGGCCAACCAGAACCTCCAGCTCCCCGGGGGAAACCTGGGCCAGGGCGCCCGCGAGCTGACCGTCCGGATGAAGGGCCGGGTGAACAGCGTGCCGGAGTTCGACGGGATCGTGGTGGCCACGCGGGCCGGGGCGCAGATCACGCTGGCCCAGGTGGGCCGCGCCGAGGACGGCACCGAGGAGGCCGAGACGGCCGGCAACGTGGACGGCAAGATCGGCGGTGATCCTGGCCGTCCAGCGGCAGTCCGGGACCAACACCGTCGCCGTCGTGGACGAGGTCACGAAGCGGCTCAACGCCCTGCGCTCGCGCCTGCCGGCCGGCTACAACGCTGACGATCGTCCGGGATCAGTCCGACTTCATCAAGGATTCGGTCAAGACCGTCCAGGAGCACCTGATCGTGGGGGCGATCCTGGCGGCCCTGGTCGTCCTGCTGTTCCTGCGCAACTGGCGCTCCACCCTGATCGCCGCCATCGCCATCCCGGCGTCCATCGTGAGCACCTTCGCCCTCATGTACGCCATGGGGTTCACGCTGAACATCCTGACCCTCCTCGCCCTGACGCTCGCGGTCGGGCATCGTGATCGACGACGCCATCGTCGTCCTGGAGAACATCTACCGGTACATGGAAGAGAAGGGCCTCTCCGCCTTCGAGGCGGCCATCGAGGGCACGCGCGAGATCGGCCTGGCGGTCCTCGCGACGACCCTGTCCCTGGTGGCGGTGTTTCTCCCCGTGGCCTTCATGGGCGGCATCGTCGGCCGGTTCATGTATTCCTTCGGCCTGACCATGGCCTTCTCCATCCTGGTCTCCCTGCTGGTGGCCTTCACCCTGACGCCCATGATGAGCAGCCGCTGGCTCTCGGCGGAGAAGGCGGGCGGCCACTCCTCCAAGGACTCCCGCTTCTTCCGGATCCTGGACACCGGGCTACGAGCGGCTCCTGCGGTGGGCCATGGCCCACCGCTGGGTGATCGTCACCGCCTCGATAGTCGCGCTGGTCTCGATCGTGCCGCTCTTCATGGCGGTCGGGAAGGATTTCCTGCCCAAGAACGACGAGTCGCAGTTCGAGGTGTCGGTCCGCACCCCCGAGGGCACCACCTTGGAGCAGACCGAACTGATCGCCACCCGGATCGGGCGGGAGGTCAAGCAACTCTCCGGGCGTCGCCTACACCGTGGTCCTGGTCGGGAACGACGATCGGCGCACGGCCAATCTCGCCACTGTCTTCGTGAAGCTCGACGACGTGCGGAAGCGGGCCCGGTCCCAGTTCGAGATCATGGACCAGGTGCGCAAGACGGTCCTCCCGAAGTTCGCCGGCGAGAAAGCTGCGCACCAGCGTCTCCCAGGTGGCCGCCTTTTCCGGTGGCGGCATGGCCAACAAGGAGATCGCGTTCTACATCAGCGGGCCGGATCTCGCCGAAGCTGGCCGAGTACTCACGCCGGCTGACCGACGCGCTCGGCAAGGTCCCGGGCGTGGTGGACATCGACACCAGCCTGATCCTGGGCAAGCCGGAGACTGGCGGTGAACCTGGACCGGAAGAAGGCCGCGGAGCTGGGGGTGCAGGTGGCGGACGTCGCCGACACGCTCCGCGTCATGGTCGGCGGGCGCAAGATCTCGACCTACAACGAGAGTGGAGAGCAGTACGAGGTCCACGCCCGCGCCGTGCAGCAGTGGCGCACGACCGCCGATGGCGTGAGTCAGATGGCCGTTCCCTCGACCAAGCTCGGTGCCGTCAGCATGGACAACGTGGCCCGCTTCCAGGAAACGCGACGGCCCGTCCCAGGTGGACCGGATCGGGCGGCGCCGCCAGGTGACCATCAGCGCCAACATGCAGACCGGCTACGACCAGCAGTCCGCCCTGGACGCCCTCTGGAAGGAAGTCAAGGCCTGCAACTCGACCCGGCATACCGGGTCGGGGTGACGGGCACCTCGAAGGAGATGGGCACGGCGGCCCTGAACTTCGCCCTGGCGTTCCTGCTGTCCATCATCTTCATGTACCTGATCCTGGCGGCCCAATTCGAATCGTGGCTCCACCCCGTCACGATCTTGCTGGCGCTGCCGCTCACGGTGCCGTTTGCCCTGCTCTCCATCCTGATCTTCCAGCAGTCCCTGAACATCCTCTCGGCGCTTGGGCCTGCTGGTGCTCTTCGGGATCGTGAAGAAGAACTCCATCCTGCAGATCGACCACATGATCGGCCTGCGGGCCGAGGGCATGCCGCGCGCCGAGGCCATCATCCAGGCCAACCGCGACCGGCTGCGCCCCATCCTGATGACCACCTTCGCCTTCGTCGCCGGGATGCTGCCGCTCCTCATCAGCAGCGGGCCGGGCTCCGGCGATAACCGTGCCATCGGCTCGGTGATCGCCGGCGGACAGACCCTGGCGCTGCTGCTCACCCTCCTGGCAACGCCGGTCGCCTACTCGATCTTCGACGACATCGCCGTGAAGTTTGCCCCGCGAGCCTGGGTCGCTCGTCTGCTGGCGCCGCAACCGCGCAATCCCGGCCACGCCGCCATCGTAATGACTGTCATCACACCCCGCCGTGAACGCCTCCCGCGGCGGTGCTCACAGTAAGACGACGGCCGAGCCATCCCAGAACCCCCATCAAGAGCGTCAGGGGTACGCAATACTTCAGGGCGACCCGCATGACCTCCCCTTCTTTCCCTTGTAATCCTGCCGTCGCACACACCACCAGGACCTTCGCCGGGGCGATCATGCTCCCCAGCGCCCCCCCCGTGGTTTGCAGGGCGGCCATGATCGCCGGGTTCTCGCGGAGCAGGATCGCCACATCGCGCTGCAGCGCCCCGAAGAGGAAATTGGCGTTGGTATTCGAGCCGGTCACGAAGCAGCCCAGTACCCCGATGAAGGGACTGACGATCGGAAACGCGCGGCCGGTCACTGCGATGAAGCCCTGCGCCAGGAGGCGGGTCATCCCGGTATAGGACATGATCATGGCCATGACGACCATCAGGAGGACCGCCTGGGTCGTCGGAATGCCCTGTCGGACCGTCCGCCGTAGCGCGGCGCCCCATGCCCCGGGCTCGAGGTGTCCAGCGACCCGATAGATCACCCAGGCCACCGCGGCGGAGAACACCAGGTAGGTCCCTGGGTGGCGGAGGAGGCTGAAGCTCTGCGTGGAGGCGTGCGTCACCAGCCCCAGGTTCGTCACCGCTCGCGGGAACGGGACGGTGATACGCAGACCGTCGAGTGCGGCAGCGAGCCCCGGAATCAGCGTGGCGGCGACCACGATGACGATCACCGCATAATAGGCGGAGAATGCCAGGTGAAATCCCATCGGGGCCTCGGCCGCGCCAGGAGCCAGATCGCGATGCGAGGTCTGCCGTCCGCCGGGTGCGGGCCAGTTGGGAAACAAGCCCCAGTAGCTCCCCGGCACCGCCTGGGCGAGCCGCGCGCCGACCAGGCTCACCCCGAGGCCTACCATTCCCGCCACGAAGCTTGCCAACAAGAAATACTCGAAATAGACCAGCCCGAACTGGACCAGCGCCATGGACAGGCCGAGCGCCAGGATCGCTCCGAAACAGCGGCGGATGGGCCGGAACCCCGCATGGATGTGCGCCACAGCGAATCCGGTGAGCAGGCAGGCAACCCCCAGGAGTCCCGCCGTCCACGGCCCCAGGACCCGGCCGGAATAACCCGTCACCGTCACCAGCGCCTGGAACGAGGTCGACAGCGTCCCCATCGTCACGGCCCAGGCATGGCCCACCAGCGGCACCACGGCGGCCTGCATGGGCGGGAATCCGAGGCCGACCAACAGCGGAGCGACCACCGCCACCGGCACGCCGTAGCCCGCCACCCCCTGCAGGAACGACGAGAAGGCGAACCCGAGGATGAGAAGCTGCATGACGTGATCCTCGGTCAGATTGGCGACGCCCACGCCGATGCTCCGGATCGCCCCGGACTCCTCCGCGATGTTGTACAGGATCAGGGCGGCCCAGACGATGTACAGGACGTCAACGGAAAGAATCACGGCCTTCCAGCTCGCCACGGCGAGAACCGACGGGTTGGCGCCGAACAGGATCACCCCGACCGCGCCGGCCACGAGCGCACCGGCCAGGCCCGCCTTGGTACCGCTCCAGCGAAGCCAGACCATCGCCACCAGGACGACCACAATGGGGCCCGCCGCGGCAACCGCGGTGAGCACGGATAACTGAACTCCCGCCATGGTATCTCTCCGTCTTGCAGTGACAGTGCGGCCTAGCGAAGCGCGCCACCGGCCCTCGCGTGGTTCGCTCCCGAGTCTCACGCGCGCGAGCTAGGACCGGCGCGGACTCCCCGCAGGGCCGTGGCCTTCCAGAGGACCAGCCCCAAAACCAGGACCCCGGTCCCGGCGGACACGGCAACGGCCGTGCTCGCCCCCACCGCCGAGGCCAGGGCCCCGATCTGGAGCGCCCCGAGCGGCCCGAACCCGATGGCCAGCATCAGCACACCCATCGCCCGCCCGCGCATCGCATCGGACGCGCTGGTCAGCACCAGACTGCTCTGCATGGTGGCGAAACATGCTATCCCGGTCCCCGCCAAAAACAGCAGCACGAAGGAGAGCAGGTACCACCCGGAAAAGGAGAACAGCATCACCGCCGTCATCAGTAGGACGGAACCGATCGCAAACAGGCGCCCCTTGTGCCTGACGTTCCGCCGCGAGGCGACGACCAGCGAGGCGCTGAATGCGCCGAGGCCGTCGGCCGCCAGCAGCAGGCCGGTGAGCTGCGGTCCCAGCCCCAGCACCTGCTTGGCGATGACCGGCACCATGTTCTGGTAGGGGAATCCCAGCAGATTCATGACCAGCGTGACCGCCACGACCCCACGGATCACCGGGCTCCGCCACACGTAGATCAGTCCCTCGGTCAGATTCCGCAGCACGGGTCCGGAGCCGCCGGAGTGGGGCGGGGGTGCCGGCGGGAGCCCCAGGTACAGGCAGAAGTTCACCAGGTACCCGGCGGCCAGCGCCAGCAGGCAACCGCCCGCGCCGATCACCGGCCAGAGCAGGCCGCCCAGGATGGGTCCCAGCATCTTGGCGCCGTCCATACCCACGTGGTCCAGCGCCATGGCGTTCACCACCCGGCGAGGACCGATCATGTCGTAGATGTACGAGCGTCGCGACGGCAGGTCCAGCGCCCAGGAGAAACCCAGCGCCGTCACCAGGACGGCCAGGTGCCAGAGCGCCAATTGGCCGGTGAGGAGGAGGAGGCCGATGCCGGCCGAGGCGCCGGCATTCCAGAGTTGGGCCGCGAGCAGGACCTTCCTCCGGTCGAACCGATCGGCCATCACGCCGGTGAGGAGCCCGAAGACGAACATCGGCGCCATCCGGTAGAAGCCGACCAGGCTCACCTGGAAGGCGGAGTCGGTCATGACCAGGACCTGCCACTGCAGGACGAACAGATCCATCCAGCGGGCAGAGTACCAGAACATGCTGCCGGCCCAGATACGCCAGAAGCCCCGGGTGTAGAAGGCCCGGAGCGTCTGCCCACCGACGGGGTAGCGCGCCCGGGCCATGCGGGTAGGGTTCATGCGGAGGCGTGCAGCGGGGAGGTCATGGTGAGTATTGTAACGCAACCGCGACCGCTCCGCCATGCCGCGTGACGGCTGGAATGAGATTCGCCTCGCGGTCGCGCCGTGTCGTGACCGTCGTGACAGCGCGATGGTTCACGTCACGATTTCAGGCCGTAACTCGCCGGCGAGAACAGGTGCCCGTACACGTCGTGCATCTCGCCCAGGAGCGCGTGCTCCTCGGCCGGAAGCTCGGCCAGGGCGGCTTCCGCACGGTCCAGCCACTGCCGCTCCGCCTTGGCCAACGCGAGCCGACCCGATCCGAACCCCTCCTTCAGGAGTCGGACGGCGGCCATGCCTGCAGCCACGGTGCGCCGATAGTCGTCCGGCTCGCGGACGATCGCCTGGGCGATCTCCCAGGTCGCCTCGGGGGAGAGAATGACCGCCTGCGGGCTCAACCACCGGTCGGAGTCGCTCAGCCAGTCCCGCAGCATCAGGGCGCCGCCTCGGGCGGTGGCCTGGTTCATCAACCGACAGTCGTATGCCAGGAGCTCGGCGTACGCCTCCGGCGCATTCCCCGACAGCAGGCGGACGTTCTGCACCGACTCGTTGCTCCACAGATCGCACATGGCGGCGGCGATATTGCCGAGGGGGCTGAAGTGAGCGCAACTGGCCGACTTCCCCTCCATGGCGATCGGCGCACCGGTGATCGCCTTCAGGACGGGACCCTCGTAGGCACAGTCCTTGGACGGACCGACGGCGCCCCGCGCGAACGCCACCAGGCTGCGCGGCGCGGTCATGGCCCGATCCACGGCCGCCAACACCTCGGGGAGCATTCCTTGATGGGCGAGCTGCATGGCGGTGTTCGCAAAGCCGCAGGCCGTGTCCCCGCCGGGGATGACCCCGTGCCGCGCCCGACACACCCCCACGATCTGATCCCACAACCAGGCCATGTCTCGGCAGGACAGCACGCCGAGCGCGAACGCCAATCCTCGCACGTCTCCGTACAGCAGCGCCTCGTCGTGCACCTCCTTTCCTCCGACGGACTCGATGGAGAGGATGTGGGCTCCCGCGTCGGCGCAGAGCTCGAAGGAGCGTTTCACCTTGTCCCAGGCATCCCCGGTCCGGAGCACCGGCGGCCGGATCTGATCCCGGAGGTCGGTGATCGTGGCACGCAGCGCGGACCGGAGACCGTGGTCGGCATACGCCCGCTCCAGGTGCCGACGGAGGATGGCCGTGATCTCGGCGCCCCACTCCGGCCGCTCCGTCATGGGCGGCAAGAGCTCGAACTCGAGGACGATCCCCGGCACCTGGAGTGCCAGCGCGCGTTTCACAACACCTTCGCCGATCTCCTCGTAGTGCCCGCGCACCTCGGCCCAGGTGGCATCGGAGATCGCCATGTGCGGCAGGGTGAAATTCACCTCGGGATAGACCTGGCCCGCCCCGATGGTCAGGTCGAACCCGGCGCGAACCGGCATGGGGGCATGGCCGAAGACGAGGTCACGGGAGTCGGTATAGGCGAGCCGGGTGAAGTCGCGGGCCGGGAAGGAATCTGCCATGTCCGTCCTCCTGTGTGGGATACCATGGTCCAGCACGCGATCATGCGACTGGCGGGTCTGGTCCGAGAATCGTCCCGCCCCCGAGGACAATCTCGGGGTCGTCCAGGTCATAGAACACCGCGGCTTGCCCCGGGGCGACCGCGCGCTGCGCCTCATCGAACCGGACGCGAAGGCGGCCGGTCGTAACGGGATCGAGCGTCGCGGCCACTGCCGCATGGGCGTACCGGATCTTCACCAGGACCCGTCCCGGCGCATCCAGCGCGTCCGTCGCGATCGGGTTGACCTGTCCCACCTCGACCTCGGAACACAAGAGATCGTCCCCGCCTCCCACGATCACCTCGTCGCGGATGGCATCCAGCGCCACCACGTAGAGGGCAGACGGACTGTGGATGCCCAGGCCGTGGCGCTGGCCGATCGTGAAGTACGCGACGCCCGGATGTCGGCCCCGCACCGCCCCACTCGTGTCCCGGATGACCCCTGGCCGGATGGCCTCCGCCGCTCGCTGCCGCAGATACCCGCGGTAGTCCCCGGACACGAAGCAGATCTCCTGGCTTTCCTGCTTCTCCGCCACCGGCAGCCCATACTCCCGGGCCATGCGACGGGTCTCGTCCTTCGTCAGATGCCCGACCGGAAACAGGACAGTGGACAACTGCTGCTGCGTCAGCGCATACAGGAAGTAGCTCTGGTCCTTGCGCTGGTCCGCGCCGCGCCGCAGGCGATAGCGTCCGGTGGCCGAGTCGCGATCCACCCGGGCGTAATGGCCGGTGGCCAAGCGCGTGGCGCCCCACCCTTCTGCGCGCAGCCGGAGGGAGCCGAATTTCAGGCGCGAGTTGCAGGCCACGCAGGGGTTGGGCGTCCGGCCGGTGAGATACGAGTCGACGAAGGGCTCGATCACCTCTCGGTCGAACTCCGCCTCGTAGTTCAGGACGTAGTGGGGAATGCCCAGACGATCCGCAACCGCCCGCGCATCGCTCGCCGCGGCCGGCGAGCAGCAACTATCGAAGCGATCTTCGGGGTCCGACGGCCGCCGATCGGGCCAGATGCGCAACGTCACGCCGACCACCCGAAACCCATCGCGCACCAGGAGGGCGGCGGCAACGGACGAGTCCACACCCCCGCTCATCGCGACGGCGACCGTCTCGGCGGCGCTCACGCGGCACTCCTGGCGTTCCCCGGCTTCCAGCCGCGCGTTCGGCGGATGCGCTCCACGATCGGGGGGACGGTCTCCGCGACGTACTCGATGTCCCGGGACGAGGTCCATCGCCCCAGGGAGAACCGGACGGAGCTTCGCGCATGTTCCGGCGAAAGCCCCATGGCCAGGAGCACATGGGAAGGCTCGACCGCCCCCGAACTGCACGCGGCGCCGGACGACACCCCGATCCCCTGCAGATCCAAGGCGAGTACCACCGACTCCGCCTCGGCCCCGGGAAAGGCCAGACTGCTGATATGCGGAAGCCGGTTCTGCCGATGGCCATTCCGCAGGGCTCCTCCCCCGGCCACCACCAACGCCGATTCCAGCCGATCTCGGAGCCCCGCGATGCGGTGACCCGCCTCTTCCAGGTCGGCGTGCAGAAGCGTCGCTGCGCACGCCAGGCCGACGGCGCCGGCCACGTTCTCGGTGCCGCCGCGGCGCGCGCGCTCTTGCCATCCGCCGTGGATCAGGGCGACCATCTTGGTCCCCCGCCGGACGTACAGGGCACCAATCCCTTTGGGGCCGTGGATCTTGTGCCCCGAGATGGAGAGAAGATCCGCACCCAGTACCTCGACATGGACGGGAAGCTTCCCGAAAGTCTGGATCGCATCGGTGTGGAACAGGACGTCCCGCTCGCGGCACACCTTGGCGACGTCGGCGATCGGGAAGAGCACTCCCGTCTCGTTGTTGGCGTGCATGAGGCTGACCAGAATCGTGTCCGGCCGGATCGCTCGTCGCACCTCGTCCGGATCAAGCACACCCTCGCGGTCCACCGACAGCCGCGTGACGGCGCACCCCTGACGCTCCAAATGATCGGCGGTATCGAGGACGGCGTGATGCTCGACCGCAGAGACGATGAGATGGCGCGGGCGACCGGTTCGGGCACCGAGGACGCCCGTCAGAGCCAGGTTATCCGCCTCGGTCCCGCCCCCGGTAAAAACGATGCTGTCCCTGTCGGTGGCGCCCAGAGCCTGTGCCAGATCCCCTCGCGCCTTCTCCAGCGCTTGACGCGCCTCGCGCCCCCAGACATGCACCGAGCTCGGGTTCCCGAATCGCTCCCCGAGGAAGGGCAGCATGGCCGCGAGGACATCGGGATGGAGCGGCGTGGTTGCGTTGTGATCCAGATAGACTCGCACCGTGGCGCACCTTTCCGACCAGGATAGCCGAACAAACGCATGCCGACAACAGGCATGCGGCGCAGGCATGCGGCGCAACGCGTCACCGCACCCCCGCCGCTTCGCGCGGCCCCCGATCTCCCCTCACCGGCACGCAGGCACCGAAACCGTGTCAGATTGCGAAATCGTGTGACCGGAACGTGGCCGTCTCCCGCTCTGCAATAGCCGCCGACCGGCCGGGCCCCAGTGTTCGCTCCTCCAGAACCTCGATCCGCGCCGTGAGAGCAATCAGCCGCGCCGCGATCATGTCGGGGAGCTGCGCATGATTGAGATCGGGCGCATCCTGCGCGGTATGCGGCTTGCTCCGCTTGACGATCTGCCCGGGGACGCCCACCACCACCGAGTTCGGCGGGACGGACTTCACCACGACGGCGTTGGCGCCGATCCGGCTGTCGGCGCCGATGGTGATCGCCCCCAGGATCTTGGCGCCGGCCCCGACCACCACGTGGTCCTCCAGGGTGGGATGGCGCTTGCCCTTTGGCCAGGCTGGTGCCGCCCAGGGTGACCCCGTGGTAGAGCGTCACGTCGGCGCCGATCTCGGCCGTCTCGCCGATCACCACGCCCATGCCGTGGTCGATGAAGAAGCCGGGCCCGATGGTGGCGCCGGGGTGGATCTCGATCCCGGTGAGGGCGCGGGAGAGCTGCGAGACCCAGCGGCCGGGCAGCTTCAGCCCGTGCCCCCACAGCCAGTGGGAGACCCGGTGTCCCCAGACGCGCGTGCAGCCCCGGGTAGCACAGCAGGATCTCCAGCACGCTGCGGGCCGCCGGGATCGCGGTCGAAGACGGAGCTGAATGTCATTGCGAATCGTGCGTGAACATGTCGCGTCCTCCCTCCCGGACGCCGGCCGGCCGTGCGCGTGGCCGGCCGGCGGTTCCGGCGCATCGCCCTAGTCCGCCAGGTCGGCGAACAGCGCCGTGCTCAGGTAGCGCTCGCCGAACGAGGGGATGATCACCACGATCAGCTTGCCGGCGTTCTCCGGCCGGCGCGCCACCTGCACGGCGGCCCAGATCGCCGCGCCGGAGGAGATGCCGACCAGCAGGCCCTCCTCGCGCGCCGCCCGGCGGGCCGTGGCGAAGGCGTCGTCGTTCTTCACCCGGATGATCTCGTCGTAGATCTTGGTGTTGAGGATCGTCCGGGCACGAAGCCCGGCGCCGATGCCCTGGATCGGATGCGGGCCCTTCGGCCCGCCGGAGAGCACCGGCGAGGCGTCCGGCTCGACGGCGATGCACCTGAAGGACGGCTTGCGCGCCTTGAGGACCTCGCCGACGCCGGTGATCGTCCCGCCGGTGCCGACGCCGGCGACGAGGATGTCGACCTTGCCGTCGGTGTCGCGCCAGATCTCCTCGGCGGTGGTCTTGCGGTGGATCTCGGGGTTGGCCGGGTTCTTGAACTGCTGCGGGATGAAGTAGCGCGGGTCGCTGGCGGCCAGCTCCTCGGCCTTGCTGATGCGCCCCGGCCATGCCCTCGCTGCCCGGGGTGAGGATCAGCTCGGCGCCGTAGGCGCGCAGCAGCATGCGCCGCTCCTTGCTCATCGTCTCCGGCATGGTCAGCACGCAGCTTGTAGCCGCGCGCCGCGCAGACGAAGGCCAGGGCGATGCCGGTGTTGCCGCTGGTCGGCTCCAGGATGATCGTGTCCGGCTTGATCTTGCCGGCCTTCTCGGCGGCGTCGATCATGGACACGCCGATCCGGTCCTTGACGCTGTGGGCCGGGTTGTAGAACTCCAGCTTGGCGACCACGTCCGCCCTGGCGCCCTCCGTCAGGCGGCGCAGGCGCACCAGCGGGGTGTTGCCGATCAATTGGGTGACGTCGTTGGCGATGCGCATTGGACAACCTCCATTTCGCGGCGGAGGGTGTGTACCCGTTCCACCGCAGAAGAAAAGCCACTGATCTGCCTTCTCGGCCTCGCGAAGACACAGTCACTCTCCTCGAGCCGTGAATTCTGGCTCGGGTCGATCTGTGCCGCGCGTGCGGCTGCCGGAAGGTACTCGAGGGTTGGGATCGGAACGCTGGGAGTGCCGTGCGGGTGGGGCGCGTCTCGTGGATCTCGGCAGAAAATCCGAGAAGGCTGCTACGTGCACACTCGCCGGCGGCTCACGTCTCCCGCGTGGTCCGTGCCGACTCTTCGTGTCCTGCTTTTCGGGAAGGCGCCACTCTCTGGCGCCGGCTACAGATGCACCGCATGCTGTCCCCCATTCCCTATCTCCAGGGCCGCAGGCCCTCTCTCCACAAACCGGCGTCCATTCCGGCGTTTCGGCACACCAGTCTCCGAAACTCGTTGGGTCCGTTCCCCAGCACGCTCTTGCGGCTGAGTGCTTCCATCAATACGGTATTAATGGGATAAATTCAATAGCGAAACTCGCGTGGCCTTCACCCTTCGTCGGTCCCCCCGAGGCCTCCGCGCTCCCGTGTCGCTGATCATGGGGATTCTCAGACGGCATTCAACGCAGCGTCAAGCCGCCGCCACAAGTCTTCGGGGTCCTCCAGCCCGACCGAAATCCGGATCAGGTACCGTGAGACGCCGCACGATTCCGCCCATTCCAGCTCGCTGTAATGCGCCAGGAGCGTGAACGGACAGGCCAGCGTGAACACCGTCCCCAGGCTCGGCCCCTTACAGACGGCCAGGTTATCGTACACGATGGCAGCCCGCGTCTCCGCCTGGGTGGGGAGAAACGTCACCAGCGAGCCATAACCGCCATCCGGCCGGCGAACCGCCTCGTAGGCCTCGCAGCACTCCCATTTGGGATACCAGACGCGCTCCACTTTCGGGTGACTGCGCAACCGCTCCGCAATCACGAGACCATTGTGATTGTGTCGGCGCATCCGCTCCGGAAACGTGTGGGCATGGGCGTCCAGAATCGCCGCATCCTCGCCCCAGAGCAGCTCCTCGTGCTGCGCTCGGGCCACCGGCTTGAGTTCCTGGTACAGGGGTGACCGCGGGTTCACGATCAGCGCGCCGCCCATGGCGTCGCCGGTGCCGACGACGTACTTGGTGAGGCTGGTCGCGATCAGGTCCGCATGGGAGCCGAGATCCACATTGCAGGGCGTCGCCACGACATCATCGACGATCAGCGGCACGCGGTGCGCGCGCAAAAGCGGTGAGATCTTCCGGACATCGGCGGAACCCAGCAAGGGATTGCCCGGGATCTCGCAGAAGCAGGCCGCCAGCGACTGGCGCTCCAGCAGCATCCCCAGGTCGCTCTCCAGGCGACCCAGGTCATGGAGCAAGATGCCACCGTCGCCCAGCTTCTGTTGCAATTTGAGCGTATCCACGTACGGGAATCCCAGTTGGGCCGTTGGCTGGCCGGGCCGCCGGTGCCTGACAATTTGCAGGGCGGCGAACTGTGCCGCCATACCGGACGGGGCCAGGAACACGTCGTCGGGCGCGCAGTCGTAGCAGTCGGCCAGTTGTCGGCGCAAGGAGGTCCGGATCGCAGCCTCGTCCGGTCCGATTCGGCGACCGGCGAGTGCCGCTTCCGCCTGACGGCTGGACACGATCAGGCCGGTATGTTGCCAGAAGGCCTTCAAGAAAGTGCCCGCGGCCTCGGACGTTATCACGCCAGAGACCCCATGGTCGGACACGACCTGCGCTGGTTCCCCGCTGGACCGCCGGATGAAGCTCGCGCACAGCTCGGCGGCTCGCAGCGAGGGAAACGGCAGGCAGGCGCGCTCCCCGCCCAGCCTATTGGCAAGTGCGCGCACCAAGGGATGCACGACGAATCGGGGGTAGCCCGTGGCCAGCCGGGCGATCACCTCCGGCCGGCCCTCTTCGTATCCCACCACATCCTGCCAGCGCGGCAACGCGACCGACACCGCGTGGGGCGAATCGGGAATCGGCCGGCCGAGCTCCTCCCCTCTCCAGATTGGATCTTGAAGGAGATCGCGAGCACTCATCGATCCGCTCCGTCGGGTAATCGGCGTGATTTCACAGCATCGCCAGGTGAGTCACCGCACGGCGGAGCCGCGGCGTTGCCAGCAGTCGCGGAGCGTCTTGAGCCGCTCCCCGGCCTCCGCCAGCGTCGCCTCGCGCTTGGCGAAGTGGAACCGGATCAGATGGCGGACCGGCTCGTGGAAGAAGCTCGAACCCGGGACCGCCGCCACACCCACCTCCCGCGCCAGCCACTCGCAGAAGCCGATATCGTCATCGGCGGCGAATTCCGACACGTCCACCAGGACGTAGTAGGCGCCCTGGGGCGTGGTGTAGCGCAGCCCGGCCTCGTCCAGGGCGCCCAGAAAGACGTCCCGTTTTCGGGTGTAACTCGCGAGCAGCTCGGCGTAGTAATCGTCGGAGAACTGGAGCGCCGTGACGGCGGCCTCCTGCAGCGGCGCCGCCGCGCCCACCGTCAGGAAATCGTGGACCTTGCGGGCGCTGTCGATGACCGCCGGAGCAGCGATCACGTACCCCAGCCGCCAGCCGGTGATGGAGTAGGTCTTGGACAGCGAGCTCACGCTGATGGTGCGCTCGAACATCCCGGGAAGCGCGGCGAAGTAGACATGCCGATGCGGGGCGTACACGATGTGCTCGTAGACCTCGTCGGTGATGACGAAGGTATCGAACTCCTCGGCGAGCGCGGCGATGGCGCATAGCTCGTCCCGCGTGAACACCTTGCCGCTGGGATTGGACGGATTGCAGAGGATCAGCGCCTTCGGCCGTTGCCGGAAGGCCGCCCGCAGCTCCGCCGGGTCGAACGCGAAATCGGGCGGCCGCAGCGGCACGTAGATCGGGCGGGCGCCCGAGAGGATGGCGTCCGCGCCGTAGTTCTCGTAGAA
The DNA here is from genome assembly GCA_963695995.1 of uncultured Methylomirabilota bacterium. Classification (GTDB taxonomy): domain Bacteria; phylum Methylomirabilota; class Methylomirabilia; order Methylomirabilales; family 2-02-FULL-66-22; genus 2-02-FULL-66-22. Next base: position 42,836 of record CAVOIV010000050.1, on the reverse strand, counting down.
CGGCGAGAAGACGATGACCGCGTCGCCGGGGTTGCAGGCGGTCATCATCGCCGCCATCATCGCCTCGGTGCTGCCGCAGGTGACCACCAGATGGCGGTCCGGGTCCAACGGCAAGCCCCATGAACCGAGACTGCTTGGCGGCCAGCGCCGCGCGGAAATTGGGCGCCCCCCAGGTGACCGCGTACTGATGGGGGCCCGTGCGGGCGGAGTCCGCGCAGCGCCGCCGTCAGCGCCGCAGGCGGATCGAAGTCCGGGAATCCCTGCGACAGGTTGATGGCGCCGTACTGGTTGGCCACCCGGGTCATTCGGCGGATGACCGACTCGGTGAAGATGGCTGTGCGTTCGCTGGTCTGCGGCATGCTGCCTCTACGTTCGTTGTATAGAACACGATCACACGTAAGCGGTCAGCGTTCAGCCATCGGCGGTCAGCATTCCGCATAGTACAAGCTCTCTCCGGACCCGCATCCGATCCGAAGGCGCCGCTTCGCACGGTGTCTTCTCCGTCCGTGTTCGGCTGACCGCTGACGGCTGATCGCTGACCGCTTGTCATCAAGCCTTCGCCACCCGGAACACGGCGGCATCGGCGAAGAGCGATGCCCACCACCGCACCGGCTCCGACCCGCACAGCAGCACGCACTCCTCGGTCCGCAGGCTGAGATGGTGCAACACCTCGTCGAACTGGGGGAGCGTGATGGACCGCACGCGCGGCTGGCCGGACACCAGGGTCGTCCCGGCCCCGCCGCCGCGCAGCGTTCGCCCGCGGGCCTTCCAGTACCCCGCGTTCTCGAACGAGATGATCGCCGACCGTCCGACGCGGGCCATTTCCTGCATGACACCCAGCGGTCGATTCAGGTATGCGACCGTCTGGCTGAGGATCACGACTTCGAACATGCCGTCGGGAAAATCCGCCAACCCATCCTCGATGTTTCCGTGGCGAACCGACAGTCCCTTGGACATACACGCCCGGACCTTGGCCTCGTCCACTTCGACGCCCCGCCCTTGGACTCCCTTCTGCGCAACCAACTCGGCGAGCAGCGTCCCGTCGCCGCAACCCAAGTCCAACACCCGGGACCCCGCCGGAACCATGTGCACGATCACGTCGAGGTCTGGACGTGAGGAAGTCATGCGGTCTCCTGTCGGCGATCATCCGCCAGGCGCCACGTCCCGCGCGTCTTGGCCGCCCAGGATGCCAGTGGATAGACCTTCTCCTCCCGCTCCTCAGTCGAGGTCGGTGGGCCTTGCGCCGGACCGGCGGGGCTGGAGGTCTCCCGCTCGACCTTCGCCAGAAAGTCTCGCGTGAGCTCTCCGAGCCGCTCGACTTCCAAGAGGAAGGCGTCGTGGCCGTAGTCGCTCTTGATCTCCACGTAGCTGGCGTCGATCCCGTTGCGCAGAAGCCCTCGGACCAGCTCCTCGGACTGTTCCGGCGGGTAGAGCCAGTCGGAGCTGTAGCTGAGCACCAGGAACTTTGCCTTGACATCCGCGAACGCCTCGGACAGGTCGCCGCGGCCGAGGGACAGATCGAAGTAGTCGATGGCCTTGGTGATGTACAGGAAGGAGTTGGCGTCGAACCGAGAGGTGAAGCGGTTGCCGTGATACTTCAGGTAGCTCTCCACCTCGAACTCGGTCGCGAAATCATACCCGTACCGCTCGCGCTCCTGCAGCCGGCGGCCGAACTTCTCCCGCATGGAGGTTTCACTGAGGTAGGTGATGTGGCCGATCATCCGGGCCACGGCCAGCCCGGCGTTGGGCGGCTCCTTCCCGTAATAGTCGCCCTCGTTCCAGTTGGGGTCCGCGTAGATCGCCTGCCGCGGGACTTCGTTCAGCGCGATCGTCTGGGCTGAGGTGCGCGCCGTGGACGCCAGCACGAGCGCGCTCCGCACCCGGTCCGGATAGGACACCGCCCATTGCAGGGCCTGCATGCCGCCCATGCTTCCCCCGGTCACGCACAGGAGTGAGGGAATGTCCAGCGCGTCGATCAGCCAGCGCTGCGCCTCCACCATGTCCGCCACGGTGACCACCGGGAACGAAAGCCCGTACGGGCGGCCCGTCTCCGGATTGATCGAGGAGGGCCCGGTGCTGCCCGAACATCCGCCGATGACGTTCGAACAGACGACGAAGTAGCGGTCGGTGTCGAACGCCTTGCCGGGCCCGACCGCGTCGTCCCACCAGCCGGGCTTCCGGTCGTGGGCGGAGTGCTGTCCGGCGACATGGGCGTCGCCGGACAGCGCATGGCAGATCAGAATGGTGTTGCTGCGATCCGCGTTCAAGGTCCCGTAGGTCTCGTACGCCAGCGTGACCGGCCTGAGGGTCGCCCCGCTCTGCAGGCGGAGCTCCTCATCGAACGTGACCTGCTGCGTGTGGACGATCATGGTCGTCGCCCCCTTAGGATGCTGAAACACCAGTTTCACCCAGGCTGCTCAAAAAGGCCCAGATGCAAGGCGGCAAGCGATGCGAGGTGCGAGGCGTACTTAGCGCGTACGTCGCAGCGCCGCGCGAGCGCGCCAACGCAGCAAATGGGCCTTTTTCAGCGGCCGGCCGACACGGCCTTCTTGAGCGCCTGGTCGATGTCCGCCTTGATGTCCTCGACGTCCTCCAGGCCGATGGAGAGCCGGATGTAGTCCGCCGTCACGCCCGTCTCCTCCTGCTCCTCCGGCGTCAACTGCTGGTGCGTCGTCGAGGCGGGATGGATCACCAGGCTCTTGGCGTCGCCGATGTTGGCCAGGTGCGACAGCAGTTTGACCGAGTTGATGAACCTCTTGCCCGCCTCCAGCCCGCCCTTGATGCCGAAGCCGACGATGCCGCCGAAGCCGCGTCTTCAGATACTTCGAGGCCACCGGGTAGCTCGGATCGTCCTCCAGGCCGGGGTACGTCACCCAGCTCACCAGCGGATGCTTCTTGAGAAACTGGGCGACCGCCAGCGCGTTCTGCGCAGTGCTGGTGCTGGCGCAGGGGCAGCGTCTCCAGCCCCTGCAGGAACAGGAACGAGTTGAAGGGGCTCAGCGCCGGGCCGATGTCCCGCAAGAGCGTCACGCGGACCTTGAGGATGAAGGCCACATTGCCCATCCCGGGCACGTTGCCCAGCGCATCCCAGTAGACCATGCCGTGGTAGCTCGGATCGGGCTCGGTGAACTCCGGGAACTTCCCGTTGTTCCACTGGAACTTGCCCGCGTCCACGATCACGCCGCCGATGGACGTGCCGTGGCCGCCGATGTACTTCGTGGCCGAGCTGGTCGAGGATGTCCGCGCCGTAGTCGATGGGGCGGACGAGCCCGACGCCCACGGTGTTGTCCACGACCAGCGGCATGCCGGCATCGTGGGCGATCTTCGCGATGGCCTCGAAGTCCGGCACGTCGAGCTTCGGGTTGCCGATCGTCTCGATGTAGATCGCCCGCGTCTTCGGCGTGATCGCCCGCTTGAAAGCCTCCGGGCTTGCGGGAGTCCACGAACGTCACCGTGCGCCCGAGCTTCGGGAAGGTGTAATGGAAAAGCTGATACGTGCCGCCGTAGAGATTGTTGGCCGAGACGATCTCATCGCCCAGTCGGGTGATCGCCAGCAAGCGCCAGGGAGATCGCCGCCTGCCCGGAGGCCACCGCCAGCGCGCCCGTCCCGCCCTCGAGGGCGGCGATGCGCTTCTCGAAGACGTCCGTGGTCGGGTTCATGATCCGCGTGTAGATGTTGCCGAACTCCTTCAGCGCGAACAGGTTCGCCGCGTGCTCGGTGCTCTTGAAGACGTACGAGGTCGTCTGGTAGATGGGCACGGCGCGCGCGCCGGTCGTCGGATCCGCCTGCTGTCCTGCGTGCAGCGCCAGCGTGCTCAGTCCCTGCGTTGCCATTATGGAAACCCTCCCTCTGTGTGCGAGTCGTAAGTGGTGATCGGCCCGTGACGAAAGCGGGGTGCGTGCCGTCACCCCTCATGCTATCCCCGGAATGGCGCCATCGCGTGGCGCCTGCGCATCGCCATCATTCCCCGCTCCCCTCTCCGCCTGAAAAAGAAAACCCCCTCTCATCAATCCGAATGAGAAGGGGTTTAAGCGGACTTTTCCCCCTCTCATCTTTCCCCGACCGAGCGTACCGTCGGGGTAGGAGTTGGCACCCCGCCATAAGCGGGGTTGCCGTGGCTTCGTAGGGCCCATCCCTCTGCCACTCTGGATGAGAAGTCTGGTTTTTTTAAACTAACACCAGCGTCCTGTCAAGAAAAAATCTTGGAAGAAATCACTGGGTGATTCCGAACGAGAAACTCCACAGGTAATCCACCACTGCCTCCAACTCCTCTTCCGTGAAGATACTCCCCCAGTAGGGCATGCCGGTCCCCATCCCGCCGCGACGAATCTTGGCGGTGTAGAGGGTTGTGGTCCCCGCCAGCATGCGCCGGGCGTCGGTGAAGTTGGCCGGCTTCTTCGGCTGGTGTTTGCCGCCGGGGCCGTCTCCTGCTCCCCGCTCCCCGTGGCAGGCGGCGCAGTTCCTCAGAAAGAGGCGTTGGCCGAGATCGAGGCGGTCGGTGGTCGTGGCGAATGACCACAGGGCCGCAACCACATCCCATCGCTCTTGCTCGGTCCAATCCCGAACGTATTGCGCGTGGGATGGGATCGCCTTTGAAACCGTCGAAACACCCTGGCCGTGCGCGCCGACTCGGGGCGATCCCCGTTGCATCCTCGCGCCCGCCAATATCTGAAACACGTCAACCGGACTGGCATCCGCCAGGGCCTCTCGGCGGGCAATCGCTGCGGCCCGACCAGTCCCCTCGCCGCGCTCGCCGTGACAGCTCCCACAGCGTTGCCCATAAAGCGGTAACCCGCGCGTCGCAGACGGCACCGCCGCGGGCACAACGCCCGCGTCGCGCGGATCGTCCAGGTGTTGAAGCGCCACATCCGATGCTGGCGCGCCGGGGGGTGGTGCCACCCTGCCCGGTCCGCGCACCTCCAGGATTCCCCGCATCCGGGCGTGATTCGGATCGCACCACATGGTGCAGTAGAACGTGAACTCGCCAGCTTGATCGGCCGGGAACTCAACGGTGACCACCTTCCCCGGCTCGATGGGACCGGCGTCCACCCCCATGCGCCCGATCGCGAAGCCATGGACGACGTCCTCCGAACGGATCCGGAGGCGCACGCGCTCGCCCTGGTTCACGACGATGCGTTCGCGAGACCACCCGCCGGCGGCAGGCTGACGGGCCACCAGCTCGATCTCCGGTCCAGGCGACGGACCCAGCATGGTCACCAGAAAAGCCACGGTTAGCCCGAGGAAGAGGCCGACAGTCACGACGCGTGCGAGGTATTCCAGCCGCCTCCCCTCCGGAGGAGCGACCAGTCGCCGCAGCGAGTCTCGGAGCGTCACGCCGTGGCCCCGAGATACAGCCAGAGGAGAAACGTCGTCTCCGCCGTGAGCGCGATCGCCTGGATCGCCAGCCCCTGGATCGCCATACCGCCCTCGTGAAGCTTCCGAAGGATCGCATCCGCCGCGACGATGGATGCGATCAGCCCCGCGATGAGGAGGGCGGCTTGTATGGGCGGCACCCACCCTGTGAACAAGGGGTGCCAGGCGACGTCTCGAGTTCCCAGAAGGTTCCATCCCCAACCAAACGGGTCGGACAGCACCGGCAAGGCGTACGACAGATTGGCAAAGACAAGCGAGACTGTGAATGCCATCCAGGCAGCCAGTCCCAAGGGCACCAGAGGATACGCCAGCGCCACGAAAAGCCGCCCCAGCGGTATATCCAGGCCCGACACCCAGCGGGTGAGCGCCGCCATACTCAGATGCAGCCCGGGGAGCGCGACCAGGTTCAGCACGAGGAATCCGAGTGCGTAGACGCCGAAACCGCTCAGGGTGTCAAGGTTCGCCCATTCCTTCAGCCAGCCCCAGGGGCCGAGGAACACCACCGGATAGATCGCCGCACAGGCCAGCATGATGAAGGCCTTGTAGGCCTCGTCCAGCTTCCAGCCATGCGCCACAAGCAGATCTGAACCCGGTAGGCGGAGGTTCACCGTCACATTATCCTTCGTGCAGGTCCGCAGGCACTCCCCGCAGAGGCCGCAGGAGGCATTTCGATCCATCGTCCACGGTTGCTCCAGCCAGGGACAGCCGTAGCCAGCGGCGTTCCCGAGATAGCAGTCCTTTGTCCGATGCTCCTGGCAGACGAGCGGATCGCGCACGCGCAACTCGACTGGGGCTACCAGCGAGTACAACCCGATGAAGCCGCCGACGGGCACACGTATCGGCAGAAGGACCGGCGCTCGAAGAGCATGGCCAGTCCCACGCCGCCGGCCAGGAATGCGAGGAGGACCCACCCCGTCACCGATGGTCGGGTGAGGATCATCGTGCTGAACAGCGCAACGGCCAGGAAGCCCAGGTTTTGCAGCCAGATCCCCCGAAGCGACTTGGGCCAGCGCCACCCCTGCGACAGCCGTCCACCGATGTGCCGATGGCTCCGGAGGGGCGATCGACAGGAGACCAGCCGCTCGCCCGTTTCCGGGCGGATCAACGATCGCTTTGCGCTGGAGCCACTCGCCCGGGGCCGGAATCGGGCAGATGAAGCACCAGAGGCGGCCCCCCAGGGGGAGCAAGGCCCCCATGAGCAATCCCCACCAGACAATCCAGACGAACACGATCCCGAAGTTGGCGCTCCCCGCGGCGGTGCCCAAGATCCCGGCCGCGATGGCCAGGAGGAAGCCGAAAAACGCCACGGTCATCACGATCCAGTTCAAAGCGCGTTGTCGGAGGAGGGTGCGAACGGCAGACCAGCGCGTCAACTCCCACCGCTTCTGGGTGTCGGCAGGCCCGGGCGACATCAGCGTGCTCATGCGGACGCCTCTTCTTCAGCGTTACGCCGGCCGGTCCAGAGAAACGCCACGGTCCCAACCGCCGCCAGGACCGTCAGTGCGATGACCCGCCAGAAGGGCGAATTGGGCGTTACGACCAACTCTCCCAGCATGAACGGGTGCAAGGTCCCGCACACCTTGGAGCACCGGAGCCGGAATTTCCCCGGCCGGTCCGCCACAAAGGTCGCCCGACTCGCCCGACCGGGAACCGCGACGAGGTCAACGTCATATCCATCGAGATAGAGACCGTGAGTCACGTCCTCCGCCTCCAGGACGAGGGTCACCCGATCCCCCCGCGTGATCCGAATCACGCCAGGGGTATACGCGTACTGCTTGGCAAGAATTCGGATCTCCCGCTCTCCAGCCGAGAGAATGACGCCGGGCCACGGCGCGACGAGGACCAGCAGGCCCAAGAGGGCGAAGACGATCGCGATGACGAACCGAGGCATCGGATCAGCGGACCGGCGGCGTCGGCGTGGACGGCCCGTGTTTGCTGTAGGTTGCTTCCACGTAGGTTCGGATGTCCTTCAAGGGTTTCCCTTCATCCAGCATGCGCATCACGTCCCGCGTGATGTCCACGCAGATGCCTCACCCAAAGCTCATCTGGTCGAAGTCGACCGTGCCGTCGGGTTTGACGTCCTTGATGTAGCAGTCTGCGTTGCTCTTGTGTCCATCCGACCCGCACCCGCAATAGCAGGGAATCTGCCGGAGGATCTCCCGGTTCGCGATGGCGAAGCGATAGGCCTCCCGTACGTTGGGCGGGGCCTTCCGGAAATACTCGGGCAGGGCGCTCTCCGGCGCCAGGGCGTACGCCTGATGGACATTTCCCGGACCGGTTGGCCAGAGCGAGAAGCCCAAGACCGACGCACCGGCCAGCATTACTCCACCGATCAGGAGGAACGCTCCCCGCCGTCGCTTCCCTTTCGGCTTCCCCCCTCCTCGTTTCGTGACTGTCACTCGGATCTCCTTTGCCGTTGCCGCGGCCGGAAGACCGGCACGCCGCAGTGAGGTTAGCGTCCCGGCATCCCCGACATGCCGCCCGTGCTCGACGCAGCCGGAGCGCCGCTCGGCGACCCCACGCGTCCACCTACTCCGGAAAGGCCTGATTGTCCACCCATACCAGGGCGGCTGCCCAGGCTGGAGGCACCGCCCATGCCCGACAGGCCAGCGCCACCCGACATCCCGGCGGATCCCCCGCTCATCCCCGCACCTTCCGCTCATGCCCGACGTGCGTGATGACGACGCCCCCGGCATGCCACCCATGCCGGATGACGCCCCCTGGGACCCCGGCGTCCCGGCCATGCCGGACATCCCGGATCGCACGCCCAGCCCCGCAACCCCCAAGGGTCGGGTTGCGGGCATGCTGGACATCCCGCCGGTTCCGCCCATCGAACCCGCGTTCGGCCGATCCCCAGGCGCCATCGTTGCTCCCCCCGACGGGTTCGCCGATCGGGGCGGCTTGGTCGCTCGGTCGCCCATGCCAGCCATCCCACCCTGCTGCGCCCAGGCCGGGATGGCGACGACCGTGAGGGCGAGGCTCAGCAGGAAGGTCCTCGACCAGCGCTGCGGATGTCGCATCGTCGCGTCCCCTACTTGCCGGTCGGTTTGGTCACCGCGACGTGTTCCTTGATGCTGTCGTACGCGGCCTTGGAGAGCACCTTCTTCGTCACCAACTCGTCCGCCCGCGCGTAGGGCCGGCTCTCCACGATCTTCTTTGCGGTCGCCTCGTTGATGCCGGGCACCATTCGCAACTCCTCGAGTGAGGCGCTGTTGAGGTCCAGCGTCCCCATGTGCTGCCCATGCATCGGCATCGAATGCCCGCCCGTAGGCGGGAGCGGCCGCCTGTCCGGCGAGGAGGGGGGACACCTGCAGCAAGTGTGCCGGCGGCCAGCGCGGCGATTAAGAGGATCAGCGAACGTCCGTGCATGTCTGACTCCTTTCTGCGAATCGATTAGCAACGCTTCAGGCTGCTCAAAAAGGCCCAGATGCGAGGCGACGCGCGGAGAGCCGAGTGAGGCGTACTGGAAGTACGCCGCAGCGAGAGCACGAGCGCGGCAACGACGCAGATGGGTCTTTTTCAGCAGCCTGACTCAGCGCACCCGCCCCGTGGCCTGCAGCCACAAGGCGCGGGCAGTTTGATGGTCGGCGAGCGCGGCCACCACGTTGAAGCGCGCGCGGGTGAGGGTCGTCTGCGCGTCGAGCACCTCGACCTGGATGCCCCGCCCGCTCGCGTACCGCTCCTGCACGATGCGGAACTGCTCGTCCGCCTGGGCCAGGCCCTTCCGGCTGGCCTCGACGTTCTTCTCGGCGGCCTGGAGCATCAGCGCCGCCTGGTTCACCGCCTTGGCGATCTGCTGGCGCGCCAGCATCGCCTGCTCGTTCGCCTGGTCCTCGCGTGCCCGGGCCGTCCCGATGGCGTTCTCCCGCATGAAGCCATCGAAGAGCGGGATGGTCAGGACGAGGCCCGCCGAGTAGCCGTCCATCCGCTCCGTCATCTCATCGCCCCGATTGCGCATCCACTGCCAGTCGTACATCCAGGTCGCGGACAGCTCGGGCAGATACCGGCCATACGCCGAGCGCACCTCCGATTGCGCGGCCTCGGTGCGCTTCTCCGCCGCCCGGACCTCCGGATGCGCCTCGAGCGCGGTCCGGACCCCGTCCTCGACCGAGACCGGCTCTGGCGTGTACTGCAACGGCTCGGTCGCCGTGATCGGGGAGGCTCAGATCCACGCCGAGTGTCGTCTTCAGGGCGATGAGGGCCAAGGCCGCCTGACTGCGCGCCGCCGTGTCGAGCTGGATGGCATTCGCCAGCTCGGCCTCGTCGCGCAGCACGTTGAACCGCGCGACGCGCCCGGCCTCGAACTCCTCGCGGGTCACCCGAAGGCGCTCCTCGGTTTGCCGGACCAGATCCCCCGTCACCCGCGCGTTCTCCTGCTCGCGCATCACGGCGATGTAGTCGAGCCGCGCCTGCATGGCGACGTCCAGCTCGGTCCCCTCGCGCATCAGGGCGGCGGCGTCGGCCCGGGAGCGCGCGGCCTTGTAGCCGTAGTAGGTCCGCCCGCCGGAGAAGAGCGGCCACATGACGCTGACGTTCACATCCTGCGCCCGGTTCGTCCCGAGCAACGAAGTAGTTCCGCGCCATGGTGTCGCCGGCCGAGGTGTAGATGTTCGGGGTCATGTTCTGGTTGACCAGGTACCCGTTGGCCGAGGCCTGCGGGAAGAAGCCCGACGTCGCCTCCCGCTGCATGGAGCGCATGGCGCGTTGGTCGGCCGCCGCGGCCTTGATCTTCCGGCTGTGCTCGAGGGCCAGGTTCACCGCCTGGTCCATGCGTGATCGGGCCGTCGAGCCGCGGCAGGGAGTCCGTGGCGGCCGTGGCGGCGCCGGTCGCCAGCGCCACCCCCAGCCAGGCACCCAGCATCGAACGAAACCAGTCGGACGAGGAAACGGTCCTAATTCGCAGTGCCGTCGTCATGGGAGTCCCTCGCTTGGTCACTTGGCCTCGATCTGGAATTTCTTCGAGGTCGGTGCGCCTTGGGCCGAGGTGGCGGTAACGTCGAGCGTCCACGTCCCGGCCATCCCGAAGTTGAGCTTGGCCTCGTACGCTCCGGGATCCTTCGTCGGACGCGCCACCACCTTGGGGACGTTCATCCCCGTCATGCCGGCGCTGACCTCGACCTTGGCATCGGAGACCGGCTGACCCGCCGGATCCTTCACCTCCACCCGCACCGTGCCGCTCCCCGACGAGAGCTTGATGGCGTTGGTGGCAAGGGTGATCTGAAGCTTGGCGGCAGAAGGAGTCGCCTGTGCGACCGTCGTCTCCGCCGCCTGTCCCCCGTGCGTGGAGTGCGACGATGGTGACGCTGGCGCAGGCTGGCCAGCGCAGGCGGACGCAGGCGACCGCCGCTCGACGAATGGCCCGCGTGCCCCGCAGCCGGCGTCGCTGCCGCGCAGTCGGCGACCAGGGCGCCGGCGTACAGCCCCTCGTGGCCGCGGCGCACGACCCGCTCGCCCGCATCGAGCCCGGCCACGATCTCCACGCGGTCCTGGCTCTCCAGGCCGGTGGTCACCTGACGGCGCTCGACGCGGTCGTTCGCGACCACCCACACGCTGGCGCTGTCGCCGCTGCGCGTGACGGCCTCGCGCGGCACGGACAGGGCGTTCGGCTGCTCGCCCGTGACGAACTGCATCTGGACGTACTGCCCCGGGAGGAGTCGCCGCCCGGCGTTCGGGACCACCGCCTCCACCACCGCCGTCCGCGCCCCGGGATCCACGAACGGAGAGACGGAGGACACCTTGACCGTGAAGGGCTCCCCGGCGTTCCCGGCCAGGATGACGGTCACCGGCGACCCGACGCGGATGCCCGCCAGGTCCTGTTCCCCGACGTTCGCCTGGAGGCGGACCTTATCCACTTGGACGATCTTCAGGACGGGCGTGCCGGGCTGAACGAGGACGCCGGGCGCGACCAGGCGCTTGACGACGTTGCCGGCGGTCGTGACCCGGATATTGACGTAGTCCCGCACCACCTGGGCCGTCTTGGCCTGCGCCTGCCCCTGCAGGACGATGGCGTCGGCCGCCTCCAGCTTCCGCTGCGCAGACGTCTCCAGGGCCTTGGCCTGGTCGATCCGTGCTCGCGCCGCTCCCACCCGCGCCTGCGCCGCGGCCGCCAGGGCGCGCGTGTTGTCGGCCTCCTGCTGGGACACCGCGCCCTTGCTCAAGAGCCGCTCGTCGCGGGCTGCCACGGACTGCTGGTACCCCGCCTCGGCCTCGGCCGTCGCCAGCTCCTTCTCCGCCTGCGTGATCCCGTAGCGCGCGGCCGCGAGGTCCGCGTCCATCTGCGCGCGGTTGGCGTGCGCGCTCGCCGCGGCGGCGTCCGCCTCGTGCACCCGGGACGTCAGCTCCAGGTCATCCAGCCGCGCGACCACCTGCCCGGCCTTGACCGCGTCCCCGGGGTACACGGACAGCTCCAGGATGCGGCCCGTCACGCGGGGGTAGACGTCTTCTTCCGTTGTAGGCGGCCACGGAGCCGGTGTACACCACGGTCCCGCGGACGGCGCCCTGCTCGACGGTGGCCAGCGTCACCGGAAACGCCGACGCGGCGCCCGTCACCCGGGCGCTCATGTCCATGGCCGGTTTGCCCGAGGCCACGTTCGTGTAGTAGGCCCAGGTCCCGGCGGCGACCACCAGGGCCAGGGCGATCAGGGTGCGTACGATCTTCATGCCCGTCCTCCCACAGAGTTCTCAGGTTCACGGCGCAGCGCCTCCCGCTGCGCGTCCGTCAGGATCTCGACCGCTTGCCGACTGTGCGCCGCGCGGCGCTCGCGTAGCTCGGCGCTCAGCGCCTGGAGATCGGCGCTCCGGCGCTGGAGCTCCGGCACCGAGGCGCCGCCGCCCTTCCGCGCCTCGGCGACGAACCGCTCGAACTCGGCCGACGCCGCCCGGAGCGCCGCCTCCAGGCTCCCGACGTCCGCCCGCCACGCGCGATCCAGCGTTCGAAGCCGCGCCGCCTGCTCGGGACGCAACTGGAGTGCCTCCGCTCGGCTCAGGACCTCCCCGGCCGTCGGGGGATGGGCCGGGCGGGCGGGGACGCGGGCGTCCCGCGCAGGTGGCTTGGGCAACGCCGATGGCCGGGCGCGCCACTGGCTGAGACCGAACCCCAGCCCGATCGCGAGGAGCGCCAGCGTGGTCACCAGGTAGCGGGTCCGCACACTCACGCTGCCGCCTCCTTCTTGCCCTCACGGCGCCGCAGCTTGGCGATCGCGCGCTGGATCAGCGTGGCCAGATCGTCCGTGTAGGTATGGATGACCGGGACCACGAAGAGCGCCAGGACCGTGCCGATGGTCAGGCCTCCGATGACGACCACGGCCAGCGGCGCGTAGGCGTCGATCCCGGTCCGCGGGAAGAAGGCCACCGGGATCAGGGCCACGATGGTGATGAGCGAGGTCATGATGATCGGGCGCAGCCGGATGGGCCCGGCGGTGAGGATGGCCTCATCCCGCGGCATCCCTTGCTCGCGCAGCCGCAGCACGAGGTCGATCATCAGCACCGCCACCGTCATCATCATGCCGGTGAGGATGACCACGGCCAGGATCGACACCGTCGAGAAGGTCTGGCCCGCCAGGTAGAGGCCGCCCAGGATGCCCGGTCAGCGTGAGCGACAGCGAGAAGACCATGTTGAACGGCTCCACCAGGCTCCGGAACTGGGCCACCAGCAGGAGGAACATGAAGATGACGGCGAGGTACAACCCCTTCAGGAGGCGGTTGAACGACTCCTCCATCTGGGTCATGTCGCCCCGCAGCTCGATCCCGTACCCGGGCGGCAGGTTGAGCTTTCCGTGGGCCGCCATCAGCAGGTCCATGGAGAGGTCCATGCTGGGGGGCCCGCCCTTGCGGTAGAAGCCGAGGACCGAGCTGACGCGCCGGAAGTTGTCGTGCTCGATGAGCGTCGGCCCGGGCCGCTCCTCGAGGCGGGCCAGCGACGCGAGCGGGACGACCTCGCCGCGCTTCCCCACGATCTTCACCTGCTCCAGGTCCTGGCGATCCTTGCGCTGGTCGCCCTTGTAGCGGAGCAGGATCGTGAAGAGGCGCTTGTTGTCCACGCGGTAGTACTCGGTGGTCAGCCCGCCCTTGAGCGCGTAGTACGCCTGGTTCGCCACCTCCTCCACCGTGAGCCCCAGCTCCTGCGCCCGGGTCCGGTCCACCTCGACATGGAGCTGCGGGAGGGTCATGGCCCAGGAGGTGGAGGCCTGGACGAAGCCGGGGATCTCCTCCGCCAGCGCCCGCACCTGCTCGCCCATCTCGGCCAGCTTGGCGAGATCCGGCCCGAAGATGATCACCTGGATCGGCGCGGCGCTGGAGGCCATGACGTCCGCCCCCATCTCCTTGATGGAGAGGCGGCGGATGCCGGGGATGGTGCGCAGGGCCTCGTCACGCACGCCGTCGATCACCTGCCAGATGTCCCGCTTGCGCTTGGAGGAGTCCGTCAGCGTGATCATCATGCTCGCCGCATTCACCGCGCCCATGCTGTAGCCCGTGAAGTAGGTGCCCGCCCGGCTCGAAGCCGACCTCGGAGGAGACCTTCGTCGACCTCGGGCTGCTTGAGGAGGAGCTGCTCCACCTGCTTGGCGATCGCCGACGTCCCGGCGAAGGACGTGCCGGGCTGCGTCTCGAGCTGCGCGTACGCCTGGGACACGTCGGCCAGCGGCATCATCTCGCTGCCGATCTTCGGGTAGAGCGCGACGCCGACGAGGATCAGGGCCGTCGCGCCGCGCACAGCACGGTGAAGCGGTTCCGGATCGCCCACCCCAGGGCGCCCCGGTACCGGGCTTCCAGCCGCTCGAAGAACCGCTGGCACGGATCCAGGACATAGCGCTCCAGCCGCGTCCGCCCGGCGGCCTCCTGCTCCTGGTGCGACCTGAACAGGTTGGCGGCCAGCAGCGCGGTCAGCGTGAACGAGACGAGCGCCGACGCCAGCAGCGCGAAGATGATCGGCCAGACGATGCCCTCGAACATGAACTGGACGATCCCGCCGGAAAAGGCCAGCGGCAGGAGCGCCACGCAGACCATGAAGGTGATGGCGAGGACGGCCAGCCGCACCTCGCTGATGCCGTCCACCGCCGCGTCCTTGGGCGACTTCCCCATGCGCAGGTGGCGCTCGATGGAGTGGATGTCGATGATGGAGTCATCCACCAGTCGCCCGATGGACAGCAGCAGGCCGATCAGCGTCGAGCTGTTGAGCGTCATCCCGAACGGCACCATGGCCAGCAGGGCCATGGCCAGCGAGATCGGGATCGTGATGACCGAGATCAGCGTGCCGCGCAGGTTCCCCAGGAAGAGGAGCACGACGAGGCCGGTGAGGCCGATGGCGAGGACCAGCTCCTCCACCATGTTGTCCATCAGGTAGCCGACGAAGGTGGCGTTGTCGTAGGCCACCTCGAACTTCAGGCCCGGAAAGTCCTCCTGGATCTCCTTGAGCTTGGCCCGGACGTCCTCGATCACGCGGACGGAGCTGGCCTCCGGCTGCTGGATGATCGCCAGCTCGACGGCCTCCTTGCCGTTGAACCGGTAGAGGCTCCGCTGCTCGCGCGGCGCGTTCACGACCTCGGCCACATCCTTCACGTACACCGTCCGGCCGTCCACGCTCGCGATCGGGTAATTGGCGACCTCCTCCGGCGTCCGGGCACGGAGATCTGTGCGCACGATCACCTCGCGGTCGCCGGAGGTCAGCGTCCCGGCCGGCTTGGACTGATTCTGCATGTCCAGCATGGTCTTGAGATCCAGGAGGCTCAGCCTGTAGGCGGCCAGCCGGTCGCGATCCGCGATCACCTGCATCTGGAGCTTCTGCCCGCCGAACAGCATGATCGACTGCACGTCCTTCACGACCTTCAGCCGGTTGATCACCTCGTTCTCGACGAGGGTCCGGAGCTGCACCGGGTCGTAGCCCTCGCCGGTCACGGCGAGCGAAAGCACCGGGATGTTGAGCGGGTCGATGGGGAGGACCCACGACGGCTTCAGGTTCGCGCCCATGGCCGGCAGGTCGGCCTGCACGACGTTCATGAGCGACTGGACGTCGAACAGCGCCTTCTTCATGTCCGTCCCGTACCAGAACTCCACCGACACGATGGAGAAGCCCTCCTGCGAGGTGGAGCGGACGAAGTGGACGTTCTTCAGATCCACCATCCGCTCTTCGATGGGCTTGGAGAAATAGATCTCCATCTCTTCCGCCGAGAGCCCCGGCATCATGGAGACGATGCCGACCATCGGGCTCTCGACGTAGGGCATCATCCGCCGCGGCATCTGCTTCCAGATGACCAGCACCGACAGGATCGCGATCCCGAGGTAGAACGCGATGACGATGTAGGGGTGCTCGATGGACCAGCGGCTGATGTTGCCCTGCCCCCGGGTCGCGGTCGTCGTATCCACCTGCGAGTGGCTCATGTTATCGCTCAAGGCACGCCCCCTGGACCGAGATCCCGCTGCACACCAACGGGTCCGGCCGACCATAGGGATCCCCTACCACCTCCACGGCTCCGTACAGGTTGGCCATCGAGGGATCGCCGACCGCCCATCCAAGAATCTTCCGCATCCAACAACGCACGCTAACCCTGCCCGAGCGAATGACGGCTCGAATGCGATTTCGGCATCTCTTCGGTAGCGCTCTTGATCCGTGGAGGTTCATCAGGGAGACCTTCGGACTGTTTGACCGATCCGTGCCGATGTCTCCCACCACAGCACCCCATTCCGAACCAATGCATCGCGAGAAATACGCCAGCAAGCGCAAACCATAGTCCGTGGTTGACGAAAAATTCGATCATGGCGGCATCCTCCATCCACCACTCGCCGGTTCAACTCCAAGAGCGAGAGTCTCAAATCGTTATGCGCCCTTCAAATAGGGCAACTGGCGTGCCATGCTTGTCATCCTTTCTGGCGATCGCCCCATCGCGCAGAATCAGAGAGTTGCGGGCGTGTGGGGATCACGTTCGTGGCTTGGATGGATAACGTTTGCCAGAAGGTCAATCGAGGGAATTGTGAGGGGGAATTCCTAGACATTTTGTCAAGACACCGCAGAACACGGGCTTGAGAGGATCATTCACCAGGAATGATTGCGGAACGTGAGGCATCCCTCGCCATCGAAAGATAGTCACTTCGACGGAGAGACAGGGACAGCAGAGGCATCATCCGCCAGCCCTCGATCTTGTGGAACGACCGAAGGCTGGCGGAATGTGATGGCGAATGCTACTGCGCCTTCGGCTGGTTCGCTTTGGCGTTGCTCATGATCTGGCCACACGTGTCCGTCATTTGCTTCGCCTGTTCCACCGTGATGCCGTGCTGCTTTGCGAATTGCTCAAGCTGCTCTTGGGTCAGCGGCTGCCCCGACATCATGCTCATCATGGGGCCGGACATCATTCCTCCATGGTTCATCATGCCGCCCTGGCCCATCGTGCCCCCGCCCATCCCCATCCCGGGTCCCATCATCCCGCCCTGCGGTCCCGCGGATTGGGCCAGCGTGTAGCCGGCAATCCCAAGCACGAGAACCAACGCAGCAGCCAGTATCCAGAACTTCTTCATGTCGTCTTCCTTCCGTTTTTGGTTGAGAAACACATTGCGAGCGTCAAGTCGCTCTGTCGTCACCCGTCATAATGAGAGGCAAGAGGGGTGCCAACGCTCGTGAAGCCTGGCTTTCAAGACGGGTGGAGCCGTAACCGGCTGAAACGAGCGACGCACCAAGAGGAGGGGGGTCTCGCTCACACGAATCGGAGAAGGCCCGATCGACAAATCCGTCGAGAACGTGGGACTCCGACACGAAACCGTTGGACTATTTGTCAATTCCGGTTCACCACAGGAACCGAAGCCAACAGACAGGAACCGTAAGACGCCGGTAGTTAGCCCACTTCTCTTTCGGTCGCTTTCGGCACGTTTCGGCTCAGGTTCACGGACAGAAGGCGGGCAGTGAAACCGCTTTCCCCGTTCACGACGAGCCCGTTTAACGGTTTCCGGTTACGAGACGGCAACCTCGGGTTCGCATCGTGGTCTGACTGGATTTAGCGACGCGTGGCGACGCTCACCGCATGCCGCAAAGGAATGCCTGCAGCGGAAGCTCGCTCCACGGGTCGAGCCGGAGAAACCGCAGCCCGTGTCGGTACCACGCCCCGCGCAGAAGCGGGGCCGGTTCGTCGGCCCAGACGACCTTCGCGTCGGCGGCGATCCGGCCGTACGGCGTGGCGATGCGAAGACCCACCTCCGTCCCCGGGGCCACGGGTTCCGAAATGCGGAGGCCCGCCCCCCGGTCGGACAGATCCCGGATCGCGCTGGGCACCGCCGGGCACGCGACGCCTTTGGTTTGGCACGTACCGGCCAGCCCGCAATAGAGGCGCACCGGGCGCACCGGGTTCTTGTCGGCGAGGAGCGTGCGCATCCGGTCGCGGCAGTCCGGCGTGACGCCGGTAAAACGCAGGCCATGCAGGAACGGGGTGGTATGCACCTCGGGGCACGTCCAGGCCACGTGGGCGACCAGTGGCACGTCCCCCGCTGGCGTTTCGAGCGCGATCGCCAGGGTGCTTTCCGCCGCGACCCGCTCGGGCAACTCGACCCACGCCCCCCGCAGGTTCAGGTCCCGGGTCCGCCCACCTCCGGCCGGTAGGTACTCTCGGCCGGCCGGCGGTACCGGACACGCACGTCGGTCGCGTACCGGGTCAAGTGGTCTCGCAACAGGTGCTCTTCCATATCTGTTCCTCCCACAACGCACCGTTCGGGGTGTTGAGCGCCACCCGCACGAACACCGGGCGGACCGCCAACAGTCCACGGAGGCCAGGCAGGAAGGGGGAGAGGGGGACACTGGCGACCGGGAACCCCAGGGAAGCGACGCGAGCTGGCTTCACGACACAAGCAGCACCGCGTCAGTCCTATTTAAGGGATGATCGAGCCGATGTCAAGCCAGGATTGGTCAGGCCCAACGACGGGAACGCGAGCGAAGGGTCTCCGGCGTTGTAACACGGAAAAGCAAGCGAATTACTTTGGATCCCCTAGTCACACGGCGCGAGGTGGGTCCTGCTTACCTGCGAACGGCTGGCGTATGAGCAGATAGGCGGGCCCGGCGGTAACCGACCAACACATAGATGGAAACGTTCACCCCGATCACCAGGAAGCCTAGGGCGATCTGGACGCCAGGCGTGAGTCCCTGCGGGTAGAGTACCGGAAGAATGTAGTGCTCGACGAACCCGCCCGTGTACCCGGCCTGCCCCGCCCTGAGCCGGAACGCTTGCTCCCAGGGGGTCAGCGGGCAGATCCAACCGGTGAACTCGACGAGCGCACCCCATACCGCGGCCGGAAGATGGATCCAACGAAAGGATGGCCGCCAGAGGACAAGGAATCCCCCTGCCACCACGAAGACAACGAAGGCGAGGTGAACGAGGACGAGACAATCAGCGAGCAACCGGTAGATCATGGCCGAGACGCCAGAATGGCCGAACGCTCCCCGCACCGCAGTCATGCCAGATGCCGCAGGTGCAGAATCTGTGACGGGGCCGCCGCCCGACCTCCCGTTGGTATCACCCGTCAGCGCGAGCTGGCACGCGGCCGAGCCGGCGCCGAGGTTCGGTCGCTTGGTAGCTACTTCGCGTTACCCGCTTTTGTGGCCTCCGGAACTTCCAAGAGCGTCCCGGTCTTCACATCGTAAATGTAACCGTAGATGGGAATGTCGTTGGGAACCAGTGCGTGATTTCGGATGCGCGTGACGTCTTCTACAACGCTCTGAGCACCATCGGAGATGGTCAGCCAATTGACGTAGCGACCTTCCGCCGAGCCCGGCCCCTGGCCGGAGTCGCGCCAGCCACTTTGGTCCAAGCTCGCGGTCTTCAAGCTGCTCGACAACAGATTCCGCATGATGTCATCTGTGAACAGCTCCATCCCGCAGTTCGTATGATGGATTACGAACCATTCTCGGGTGCCCAGGAGTTTATACGAAATCACCAGCGACCGTATGGCATCATCGCTCGCACGACCGCCGGCGTTTCGAATCACGTGCGCGTCGCCTTCGGCTAGGCCGGCGTATTGTGCCGGATCAAGCCGAGCGTCCATGCACGTCAGGATCGCGAAATGGCGGGCCGGAGGTAGTGACAGTTTTCCCTTGTCCCCAAAGTGTGCTGCGTACGTGGCGTTCGCAGCCAAGACCTCATTCAATATCTTGCTCATGGCCTATGTCTCCTGTCGTGCACCGCAGTGGCGATGCAACACGTGGGTTCCTGTCCAGGCGCCACACGGAAACTCCCTGCCGAATAACCGATGTCCGCGTAACACCCGCCGCGATGAGGGGTCGGCATGACCTTCGTGATGCCGATGCCCCGGGGACGCTCAGAATCATGTGGCTGCAGGCGGCTCGGTTTCACCTTTCGCCCGGCGATAGATCGTCCGGGTGGCGATGCCGAGAAGCTTGGCGGCGAGCGTCTTGTCGCCCTTGGTGTAGCGCAGCGTCTCCTCGATCAGCCGGTCCTCCACCTCTTCGAGCGGCGTCCCGATGGAAATCACCAGATGTCGCGCCGCCTGGTCGGCGCCGGCCAACGCCTCGGGGAGATCGGCAGGCGAGATCACCGAGGAGCGCGTCAACACCACGGCGCGCTCGATCACATTTTCCAGTTCCCGGACATTCCCCGGCCAGGCATACGTCTGGAGGATATCCAATGCCTCCTCCGCGAATCCGCCGACCGTCTTCGCGTTCTTCGCCGCGTACCTCCGGAGAAAATGGTGAGCCAGAAGCGGGATGTCGTCCTGGCGCGCGCGGAGCGGCGGGAGCTGGATGGTGATCACGTTCAACCGATAGTACAGGTCCTCGCGAAACCGTTTCTCCCGCACCAGCGCGGCCACGTCCGAATTGGTGGCGGCGATCAGCCGGACGTCCGCCGTGAGCGTCCGCGTACCGCCCACCCGCTCGAACTCCCCCGATTGCAGGACGCGGAGCAGCTTGGCCTGCATGGCGGGACTGATCTCGCCGATCTCGTCCATGAACAGCGTGCCGCCATCCGCCAGCTCGAAGCGCCCCTCCTTCCGCGCCACCGCGCCGGTGAAGGCGCCCCGCTCGTGGCCGAAGAGCTCCGACTCCAGGAGCGTCTCGGGCAAGGCCGCACAATTCACCTTGATGAACGCCCGTTCCCGCCGCGGGCTGCCGTGGTGGATGGCGTCCGCGATCAACTCCTTCCCCGTACCGCTTTCCCCCTGGATCAGGATCGTGGCCGTGCTCGGCGCCACCTGCCGGACCAGATCCAACGTCCTGAGCATGAGCGGGCTCGCGCCGATGATCCTCCCGGCCCCTTGGATCTCGTCCAAGCGATCCTGGAGTCGGCGATTCTGCAGCGCCAGCGCCTGCTTCTCGGCCGCCCGGCGGATCGTCCGCTCGAGTTGCACGCGCTTGAACGGCTTGGTGATGAAGTCGTAGGCTCCCTCCTTCATCGCCTCGACCGCGTCCTCCACGGTCCCGTGGCCGGTGATGACGATCACCTCGACGTCCGGGAGCGATGGCCTTGGCTGCCTTCAGCAGCTCCTGGCCGCCGAGCTTCGGCATCTGGAGGTCCACGAGCGCAATGTGGATCCCGCCCTCCCGGAGCCGATCCAGACCGACCTGGCCGTCCTCGGCCAGCACCACCTCGTACCCCAACTTCTCCAGCGTCCGCGAGAGCGCCTCTCGAATCGCCTGGTCGTCGTCCACCACGAGGACGCGAAGCCGGGTCTGGTCGTCGCTCATCGCGCGCTCCTCCACCTCTGCCGACCGGAAGGGTCAACCGGAAGGTGGCCCCGTTCCCGGGCGCACTCTCGCAGGTGAGTGTCCCGCCGTGCTCCACGGCGATCTCGCGCGAGATGGCCAGGCCCAGACCGGTCCCACCCTCCTTGCTCGTAAAGAATGGCTCGAACACTCTCTCCAGATCCTCCGGCGCGATGCCCACACCCGTATCGGTGACGGTGACCTCGACCCATTCGGCGACGCGGCAACTTGGCAATTTGGCGATTTGGCAATCCGCAGGATCCAGCGCGCACATCCGATTTCGACTCCGATCCCGATCTGCCCGCTTGCCCGGTTGCCCGGTTGCCCATCGCCGCGCACGCCTGCGCGGCGAGACTGATCGTGCCGCCGTCGGGCATGGCCTCGGCGGCGTTCCGGATGAGGTTCAGGAGCGCCTGACGGATCTGGCCGGCATCCACGCGAAGCGTCGGCAGTCCCGGCTGCACGTCCACGACGAGCTGCACCTTTCGCGCGCGCAGCTCCTCGCGCACGAAATCCGCCAGGTCCGCGATGACGGGCTCCAGCGAGGCGACTTCGAGCTTGGGCTTCGGCAAGCGCGCGAAGCGCAGATACCCCTCGGTGACCGCGCTCAAGACATCGACCTGCGAGCGGATCGCCCGCACCAGATGCCTCGCTTCCGCCGCGACGCTCGTCGCGGAAGCGACGACAGTTCGTCCTCCAAGAGCTCGACGTTCAGGCTGATCGAGCTCAGCGGATTCCGCACCTCGTGGCGATACCTTCGCGGACATCTGCCCGATGGTGGCTAGCCGCTCCGACTGCACCGAGCCGCTCCTGCGCCGCCTGCAACTCCTGGTACGCCCTGTTCCAGGCGGTCCTGATTGGCCTTCAGTTCCTCGTTCAGGTGTTCCGCCTCGGTCCGCGCCAGCCGCTCGCGTTGGCTCAGATATCCCGAGCGACCACCCAAGAGGAAGAATGTCGCCACCCGCACGATCAGGTGGTGTCCAATCATGATGCGGCGACACGCCCGCAGACGCCACCGCGTACGCAACGCTCGCGCCACCGGCGGTCGCGATCCCGACCCCTGGGCCGAAGTGGACGGCGGCCAGCGCGACCAGAAGGTAGAACAGGAGATAGAAGTGGCTCTCCAGGCCGCCGCCGAACCAGACGAAGAGCGCCACGAACGCAGAGATCCAGCACCGTGGTGGCCAGGAGAACGATGCGCAGGCGGGCCACCCACGCCCGGATCGCCAAGAACAGCAGCAGCTTGTACGCCACAAACGCCCAGGCCAAGCCGCCCAGGTACGGTTGATGCTCCGGAGGGTGCTGCACGAGAAGACGGCCGTCAAGCCCCCGAGCATCGCGAGCGCGCGGAGGACGACGAAGCTCGTCTCTTCCGTCAAACGAAACATGTTCCGACCGTCCCCCATCGGGCCGACTCCCGTACCAGAATCAGGAAGATTTCTCTCTACGGAACAGTATAGCGCTGTGGCAGGAAGTGCAAGCGGGAAGCGGTCAGCGCGCCTCTGACGATGCCGCTCGGCAGAGGGTCAGTGCCGCCGACGATCGCAACGGCAACGAAGATCAGGCTGGTCAGCAGAAACACTCCCCGGAGCGAGAACCAGACGGCGCAGGCGGCCCCCAACAGCGGGGCCACGGTCCGACCGAGCGAGGTGATCGAGTTGTCGATCCCGTACACGCACCCCTCGTCCCCCCGCCGGGAGTTGCGCGCCAGGAGCGCGGAGAGCGACGGGATGAGACCGCCGACGCTCGCACCGGTCAGCGCCTGGAGCCACAACAATTGCCAGACCCCCGTCACGAAGGCTTGCGGCACGGCGCTCACGGCGGTCGCGGCCGCGCACCAGACGACCACGCGACCATGGCCGACCCGGTCGCCGAGGCGGCCGAGCGACACGGACGTGGCGACGCTGGCCACCGACGCCGCCCCCACGATCAGCCCGGTGAGGGTGCCGACCTTCGCCGACGAGACAGCGAGCTGCGCCACAAAGAGTGGGAGCAGCGGTTCCAGCGTGGCCCGGCCCGTGGCCACCAGAAACCGCAGGCTCAGCACGCAGGCCAGACGCGCATCCGAGAGTACCCGCACCCAATCGCGCACAAAGGCCAGGCCGCCCGGCGTGCTCTCCTGGCGGACGAACGGGTCCTGGACGCCGAGCCACACGCCCACGCTCGCCACCAGGAGAATCGCCGAGGTCACCGCAAACGTGGCCCGAAATCCCAGGAGGTCCGACAGGATGCCGCCGAGCAGCGGACCCGCCGAGACCCCGCTCCACAGTCCGACCTGCAAGAGCCCCATGGCATACCCGGTTCGCTCCCGGGGCGCCACCGAGGCGATGAGGGCATTCGCCGCGGCGATGACACCGGTGAAGAGGCCCTGCACGGCCCGCAGGGCCACGAGTTGCTCGACGTTGGCCACGAACCCCATCAGCAGGATCACCACCGCGCCGCCCAGCGTCGCCCGCATCACCATCAGCTTGCGGCCATACCGGTCGGCGACGACGCCCCAGAACGGGGACGCCACGGCCATGGTCAGCGCCTGGACCGAGAAGACCAGCCCCGACAGCGCCTCGACACTCCAGCCCATCGTCGAATCGAGCTCGGCAACATACAGGGGGAGAAACGGGAAGATGATCGAGAAGCCGACGGCGGAACAGAACTGCACGCCCACCATCACGGCCAGGGTGCGTTGCCAGGAGGGCATGATCGGTGTCGTGCTCTTTCCTCACGGGGCGCGACCGCTCGGCGATCGTCGGCCGAGCGGTCGCGTCGGATCGGGTCGGGCGATTCCGGTTAGGAGCCGTTACGAAATGACTTGTCCATATTTTGAAATTTCGTTACGGCTCCTTATGCCGTTCCCGAAATTTCTCCGCTCAAGTGATTCTTTGACAACGGCTTAGACCGTCGCGTTGATGACGCCCGCGGCCTTGAGTTGCGCCACCTGCTCCGGCGAGTATCCCAGGAGCCCCTGCAGGACCTCGTCGGTATGTTGGCCCAACATGGGTGCGGGCGCGTACACCTCGCCCGGGGTTTCGGACAGCTTGAACGGCGAGGCAGACACGTGCATCTTGCCGACCACCGGCTGATCGATTTCCACCAGCATCTTCCGGTGCCGGATGTGGGCGTCCTCGCAGATCTGCTTCAGGTTGTTGATCGGCGAATACGGGATGCGCCGCTGCTCGAAGATCTCGCACCACTCCGCCGCCGTCTTCTTCACCATCTCTTTCTCGAGGATCGCAACCATTTCCTTGCGGTGGTCGCAGCGCAGCGGATTGGTCTTGAACTTCGGATGCTCGATCAGGTCTTCTCGTCCCAAGACCTTGCAATACTCCGTCCACAGCTTGTCGTTCCCGATGGCGGCGATCACCCATTGGCCATCCTTGCCCTGGAAACCCTGGAACGGCGCGATCGACGGGTGGGCGCCGCCGAGCGGACCGGGAGTCTCTCCGGTATTCACGTAGCGGGCGACGGCGTTCTCCAGCACCGAGAACAGGCTGTCCACCATGGCGATGTCAACGTACTGCCCTCGGCCGCTTCGTTCCCGGTACCGGAGGGCGGCCAGAATTCCGATGACGCCTTGCATCCCCGCGATGATGTCGCCCACCGAGGAACCGACCCGACACGGCGGCCCCCCTTCGGGCCCGGTGATGCTCATGAGTCCGCTGTATGCTTGGGCGACCATGTCGTAGGCGGGGCGACTACCGTACTGTGGAAGCGTGTCATGTCCAAAGCCGCAGATGGAGCAATAGACGGCGCGAGGATTGATCTTCTGGATGTCTTCCCAGCCGAATCCAAGCTTCTGCATGGTGTCCGGCCGGAAGTTCTCCAGCACCACGTCGGACACCCGAATCAACTCACGCAGGATCTCTTTACCCTTTTCGGATTTGAGATTCAACACCAGGCTCTTCTTGTTCCGGTTCAGGCTGATGAAATATCCGCTGCGGTTCTTGTCGTGTCCTCCGACGAACGGGCCGAACTCCCGCGAATCGTCTCCGTCTTCTTTCTCGACGTGGATCACCTCGGCGCCCAGGTCCGCCAGAATCATGCTGGTGGTCGGGGCCGCCAGGACATGGCTCAGATCCACAACGCGAATACCTTCCAGGGCTCTTGGCATGGTGTGGTCCTCCGGTGTGCGCGTACTCATCCTGTCACGAGGCATGGGGTGAATAGCGAAGCCAGTGGCGTGCCTGCTCACGCCTCTCGCACGACGGCCGTGCGGGTGGCGATCATCATGCACCGTCCGCCTCCGACGGTCAATACGCCGCTTCGCCAACAGGTCAGATTGTATGCCAAGAAGGATCGCCGGAGATTCAGGGCGAGGTTGACGAACGATTTCGGTGCGCGCCACTGCCGCACGCGTCGCGAACCTGTTGGGTTATAGTGGATGGGAGCATGCGGGAGAGCCTATCGAAGCTGTCGTCCACAAACTGGTATTGATAGAGAAGATCGACCCGAACCTCTCCTCCCTGCTCTTTGAGCTCCAAGCGGAAAGGCGCCGGGAAACCCTGCAAGAGGTCCATGCCCTGTGCGGCGCCTCGCATCCGCGAGAGCACTCGGCCCTCCGCGTCAACCCCGGAAAGGGTGAATTCCAGGAATCTGGGCGGGATGGGCTCCCAGCGTGTTCACGCCCACGCCTTCCAGACGCAGAGAGCCGGACTCTGTCCGCACGCAATCCCAATAGAGCGTGATGTGCCGTCCCGTCGAGGAATGCGCGAAACGGCTGTAATCCGGGATCGCCTGTCGGGCAAGCAACCCGCCATCCGCTGCGCACCCCACCGCCCCCAGCGCCACCGCGACGAGTCCGACCCACCGAATACGCATCTGCGGACCTCCCCCAAAACGCGCGGATACCGCGAAGACCGCCGCGGTGCCCACGCACCCGAGCGTGCCCATTCTACACCGGCCGAAAGCCAGCAGGAAAGACCAGACCACGGAACGCAGGAAACGGCGGCCGCCGGTGACGGCGCCAAGGTTGTCTGGACTTGCCACCGTTCGGCGCCCCGGACAGACGCTTCACATCTTTCGCTTGACAACACGCCGGCATCCGGGGGATTTTCGGGACACTTCACGGGCGATCCCTCAGTGATCGCCGGGCCTTTGGCCCAGATGGCGTTCCTGTAACGCAGGGTGATTGGCTGTCTCGTTGGACGTCAGACCATTCGAACCTCGCGCGGGAACTTCCAACCGCCGGGTCGCGTTTCCTGCGCAGCTCGACCATGAACCACTCGGCTCACGCGAGTATCGTCATGCGGGAATGTGCGCAACCAGCGCAGCAGGACGTCCCGTTCATTTATTCCAAACTGATCCCTCTGACGTCGGGTTGTTCCCGGGCCCCTCGGCCCCATGTCGTCCCATCCATCTTCCAACAAGGAGGTACGACGATGCGTAGGTGGCTAGTTGTTTCAATCGTGTTGGCAGCAGCGTTTACCCTGTGTGCGGCACCTGGCTGGGCGGGAACCATCAACTGGAAGGGCCAGAGCACCTGGACGGCCTCGGACTTCCACCAGAACGATCCCAAGGGGGTGGTGGAGAAGATCGAAGCCATGGTCGGGCGGCCGGCTCAAGATCAACATGCAGGCGGCGGGCGCCATCGTCCCGGCCTTCGAGGTCCTGGACGCCGTCCACAAGGGCATCCTGGACATCGGCAACGGCTGGCCCGGCTACTGGTACGGGAAGCACCCGGCGGCCACGCTGTTCGGCAGCGTGCCCGGCGGCCCCTTCGGCATGAACGAGCAGGACTACATGGCCTGGTACTATCTGGCCGGTGGGCACGAACTGTACAACGAGCTGCTCCAGAAAGAACTGAAGATGAACGTGGTGGCCTTCGCCTCCTACAGCGAGACCCCCGAGCCCCTGGGCTGGTTCAAGGCCCCCGTGAAGGACGTGAAGGCCTTCAAGGGGTTAAAGTTCCGGGCGGGCGGCATGTCGGCCGAGGTCTTCAAGGCCATGGGGATGAGCGTCGTGACCCTGCCGGGCGGCGAGATCGTGCCGGCCCTGGAGCGGGGCGTGATTGACGCCGCCGAGTACAGCGATCCCAGCTCCGACATGTCCGTGGGCTTCGCGGACGTCCGCAAGTTCTATCACATGCCCAGCGTCCATCAGCCCACCGGCATCATGGAGATTCTGGTCAACAAGAAGCAGTGGGACGCCTTGCCGGCGGACCTGAAGGCCATCATCGAGAACGCCTGCCAGGCCATGAGCCTGAAGTTCGTGCTGATGATGCTGGACCAGAACAGCAAGGACCTCAAGACGCTGGTCGAGAAGAAGGGCGTGACCATCGTCGAGACGCCGCGCGACATCATGCAGGAAATCCTGGTGGCGTGGGACAAGGTGGCCGAGAAGTACGTGAAGGAGAACCCCTTCTTCGCCAAGGTGTACGCCTCCCAGAAGGCGTGGGCCGAGCGGATCGTGCCGTACCGCGTCGTGGCGCATCCGCCGTACGACCTCGCCGCCGATCACTACTGGGGAAAGGCGAACTCTTACAAGGTGCAGAAGGCGAAGTAACGGGGAAGGCGGCAGAGGCATTGCCTGAATGACCTTCGCGGGCCGGGCCCCTCGCGAGGCCCGGCCCGCGGTCTTGCGCATGTAAACCTGGCGCTACCCAGGATTCCGGTTGCGATCCTGGCGCTCGCCGAATCTTGTGGTCTCCGACCCGGAGGGCAACTCCCTTGGAATCTGCATTGAAGCTTGCTCGGGACATCGACCGGATTCTCGGAGTGGTTCGGAAGGTCGTGGCCTGGCTCTGTTTTCCCCTGGTCCTGGCGCTGGTCTACGAGGTCACCGCCCGCTACGTGCTTCAAGGCCCCCACCGAGTGGGCCTACGATGTGACCTACATGCTCTACGGGACGATCTTCATGCTGGGGGCGGCCTTCACCCTGCTGAAGAAGGGCCACATCCGGACCGACCTCTTCTACATCAATTGGTCGCCCCGAACGACAGGGGAAGACCGACACCGATCATGTACGTGCTGTTCTACTTCCCCGGCATCATCTTCTTCCTGGTCGCCGGCTGGGACTATGCCGCCCATTCCTGGGCAACCTTGGAGCGTACGGCCCTGAGCCCCTGGCGTCCCATCATCTACCCCTTCAAGACCGTGATCCCCGTGACCGCCTTCCTCCTGCTGGTCCAGGGCGTCTCGGAACTGATCAAGAGCATCCACGCCTGGAAGCGGGGGGAATGGGTATGAACCTAGAACTGCTCGGCATCCTGATGCTGCTGGTCGCTCCTCGCCGTCATTTTCGTCGGCTTTCCCATCTCGTTCACCCTGATCGTGGTGGCCATCGTCTTCGGGTACATCGGCCTGGGGGACATGGTCTTCGACCTCATGGTCATCCAGACCTTCGGGATGATGCAGGAGGAGGTCCTGGCGGCCGTTCCCCTCTTCATCTTCATGGGGTACATCGTCGAGGGGGCGGACCTGATGGCCCGCCTGTTCCGGGCGTTCCGCTATCTGCTGGCCCCCCTGAAGGGCTCACTCTATCTGGGCGTCGTCTTCACGGCGACCATCT
This sequence comes from uncultured Methylomirabilota bacterium, assembly GCA_963695995.1. Lineage (GTDB taxonomy): Bacteria > Methylomirabilota > Methylomirabilia > Methylomirabilales > 2-02-FULL-66-22 > 2-02-FULL-66-22. The sequence continues at coordinate 14,271 of CAVOIV010000050.1, read as the reverse complement.
TCGCCATGGCCACCGGGATCGTGGGGGCGGCCGTCACGGTCCTCGGCATCATGGCGGCCCCCATCATGATGAAGTGCCACTACAGCCCGCGCCTGTCGGCGGGCGCCATCGCCGCCGGCGGCACGCTGGGCATCCTGATCCCTCCCAGCGTCATGCTGGTGGTCATGGGGCCGGTGATGAACGTGTCGGTCGCCAAGCTGTACGGCGCCGCCTTCGGCCCCGGCTTCCTCCTGGCAGTCGCTGTACATCGTCTACCTGCTCTGTCCGCTGCTACATGCAACCCGGACGCTGGGGCCGGCGGTGCCGATCGAGGAGCGGCTGACCTCGTGGCGCGGCAATGATCAAGGAGTTCGTCGTGGGAATGGTGCCGCTGGCCGTCCTCATCGCCGGAACCCTGGGGAGCATTCTCGGCCGGCCTCGCCACGCCGACCGAGGCGGCGGCCATGGGGGCCTTCGGCGGGCGTGATCCTCGCCATGCGGTACGGGAAGCTGACCGGAAAAATGCTGATCAATGCGGCCATCGGCACCATGCAGACGACCAGCATGGTGCTCTTCCTCGGAGTCGCCTCCAACGTCTTCGGCGCGGTGTTCGCCCGGCTGGGCTCCGCCGACCTGATGACCCGGACGCTCCTCGCCCTGCCGGTCCCACCCTTCGTGATGCTCCTGGTTGTCATGGCGCTTGATCTTCCTGCTGGGCTGGCCCTTCGAGTGGCCGGCCATCATCTACCTGTTCCTCCCCATCTTCATGCCGGTCGTCGTCGCTCTGAAGTACGATCTGATCTGGTTCGGGGCCCTGGTGGCGGTGAACCTGCAGACGGCGTTCCTCTCGCCGCCCGTGGCCATGTCGGCCTACTACCTCAAGGCCGTGGTACCCGACTGGGACCTCAAGACGATCTACAGAGGCATGGCGGACTTCATGGTCCTGCAGGTCATCGCCCTGCTCCTCCTCATGCTCTTCCCCGAGATCGCCCTCTGGTTCCCGCGCTGGCTTTTCGGGTAGGCCGAGGAGTTTTGGGGGCACAAAAAGCGGGACGACGCCAAGGCGTCGTCCCGCTTCGCTTTTCGACGTGCCGGAGCTTTGGGGACGGGGAGGCTGTTGACTAGGCGAACGTTTCTCCTCGAACTACCCGACGGAGTCTTTCGGGAATTCTTGCATGTCGTCCGACGCGCTCATCCGACTTCCACCGGGACGTACTCCACACGGAATCGGTCGCTGGTGGGGTCCCAGCTCACGCGTGAGTTCCGGAGCCACTGAGCGTCGTCCTGTGCGGGATAATCCTCGCGCAGGAAACTGCCTCGGCTTTCGAGCCGGCCGAGTCCCGCCGTCAGGACCGCTCGGAGGGTGAAGGTCGCGCCGAGGAGGTCATCCCGGAGAACCCGCTCCTTCGGCGTATCAAATCGTGCGGCACGCAACGTCCGCCACATATGCTCGGCCTTGCGCGAGCCCGGCGACCATCCCCTCGCCTGATCGCACCACACCGGCGTGCTCCCACGCGGCGTCCTGGAGGCGTCGCCGAAGGTCCCGGAGATCCACCCGCTCGGATCCGGCCGGCCCCTCGCTGGCCACTGGCGAGATCGGTGCGGCCGGGAGATCCGGATGGGCGCTTGCCCATCGTGCCGCACCCAGACCGGCCAGGCGTCCCGACACCAGGCACTCCATCAATGCGTTTCCTCCCATCCGGTTCGCGCCGTGCAGCCCCCACACCATCTCGCCGCACGCAAAGAGCCCGCTCAAGTCGGTCTGCCCTTCCTCGTCGGTCCGCACGCCTCCCATGAAGAAATGGACGGCAGGCGAAATTCGGATGGGCCGCTTGCCGGCACTCGGCCTTGAACCGCTTGAGGAGGCTCAGTGGATGGACTTCCCACAGGTCTTCAGGCACTGCCCGAAGATCCATGCAGACGGGCCCCGCCTTTCCTTCCGTCATCAGCATGGCGGAGAAGGCATCGCGTTTCCGGATGATGGCCTGGTTGATATTGCCCAGGTCGTGCTTCTGCAGGAGATCCGCTCCCGACGGACCGATCAGGGTCGCCTCCCGCGGATACGGGGGGTAGATCATCATCATCGGCATGTCGGGCTCGTCGAGGACGATGGGGTAGCACTGGACGAACTCCATGTCCCACAGATCGAGCCCGGCGCATGCGGCCAGGTGATACCCCTGCCCCATGATCGATGCCTGGTTGTCGTGCTTCGCGTAGATGGCACCCGCCCCGCCGCAGGCCAGGATGACCGCCGGCGCTCGAATGTCTCGCTCGCTCCCGCCGAGATCCACACCCCGGACGCCCACGATGCGCTCCGGACTCCTCAGCAGCGTCTGCACGTAAACGCCCCGCTCCGTTCGGATCCGGTCGCGCCGGGCGACCAACGCGGCGACGCGGCGGACGAGAGACACGCCGGGGATCTGCTCCGGCTGCGCGGATCGGACCATCCACTGCCCTGGGGTGCGTCCGATTTCCAGGCCCAACGACTCGAGGACCGCAACGGCGGCCGGAGCCTCGCGAGCGACCCGTCTGACATAGGCGACACGGTTCAGACGTTTTCCGATCTGCAGGACGAGGTCAACGTACTCCTCAGCGCGCTCCGGCGAGATCGGCCCCGAAAACGCCGCATTCGACAGCGCGGAATTCGTCCCGACCCCGATCGGACCCCGGTCGATGAGAATCACGTCGGCTCCGGCCTGTCTCCGCCGCCAGCGCCGCCGTCATCCCGGCCAGACCCGCCCCCACCACGATCACATCCGCACACATGGGCCCCACCTCAGGCGTGCCACACGAGCCGTCCGTTTTCCTCAACCAGCGCGATGCCGATCATGGACGCCGCTCCACGGTCGGGCGCGCCTTCAGCGCGACGAAAGCGCCACCAAGCGGGACGGCAGCGCCGACAAGAAAGAGCGTAGCGAAGTCCGTGACATTCAGCAGCCAGCCGGCGCCAGCGGCGCCGGAGGCGATTCCGAGCTCCCACGCGGTGTAGAACGTCCCCATGGCCTTCCCCCGCTCGGATGGGCCTGCCCGGTCGGTGGTCAGCGCCATGAGCGCCGGTTGGGCGCTGCCGAATCCGAGGCCGAGGATGGCCCCTCCCGCCAAGACGCCGACCGGCCCGGTCGTCACCCCCAAGCACCAGAAGCGACAGCACCCGTCACGATCATCCCCGGCAGAATCACGGCCGCCCGCCCGCGTCCGGTCGGAGATCTCGCCCGCCTTGGCCCGCACCAGCAGCATGGCCGACCGCGAAGACCGTGTAGAAGAGACCCGGGTTCTCCAGGCCTCTCGGCTTTGGCCACCAGCGGGATGAAGGCGACCACCATCCCGTAGGGGACGTAGAGGAGGAGCAGGATGAGCGACGGCAAGACGGCGGCTTGGCTGAAGAAATCCCCCGGACGCGGCAAGTCGGGACGGCTTGGACGGTCGCGCGGCAGGCGGGCACCAGGCAGATGCACGCCGAAGCCCAATCCGGCCACGCCCGCGGCCAGCAGGAACAGCGCCGGAAATCCCAGGTGCGGCCGGCGACGGCCGGACCCACGACGGGACCCACGATGAGGCCGAGACTGTTGGTGATCCCGAACCAACCCATGGCCTCGCCGCGGCGCGTCGGCGGCGCGAGCTCCGCGATCACGACGGTGGCAGCCGTCGGAAAGAGGCCCATGCCGATCCCGTGAAAGAGCCGCAGGGCGAGGATGGGCTGCACGCTCTGCGTGGCGATGTAGCCCAGCGAGGCGAGCAGGAAGATCGCCATCCCGACGAGCAAGATCGGCCGAGTCCCCCGCGTGTCGATGAGCCAGCCCGCAGGAGGTCGCATGAGCATCGCCATGGTCGGCGAAGAGCCCGATGATGAGGCCGATCTGGGACGAGGTCCCGCCCAGGCTGGCCACGTAGAGCGGCATGACCGGGAGGATGAGGTAGAAGCTGAGATAGAAGAGACCCGTGGCGAGACAGATGAACAGGAAGGGTCGCGTCAAGCAGCGCCGGAGCGGCCGGACCGGCATCCGGCACCGACGTCGGCCGCTCCGGTGGAGGCCGCACTCAATTCGCCCCGTCCGCGAGGTCGCCCTGCGTCGTGAACGTGAAGGGGTGCGGGCCGCTCACGATCTCCAGGTCGCCGCGCTCCCTGATCTCCGGGCAGCAGGGCATCGGAGGCGTAGAGGTATTCCAGGTCCAGCGTATTCTTGATCCGGGCCACCTTGGCGTCCGGCGGCTCGGTGAGGCCGATCGTCTTCAGCGCCCCCTCGATGGCGTCGCGATCCGTCTCGAAGATGATGGGCATCTTGCTCCGCATCGGGCGAGAGACCGGTCAGGGCGTTGGTGTACGTGTACTGGAAGTTGACCTTGTTGGCCAGCCGGCGCGTGGCGAAATCGGCCAGGCCCATGCCCACGGCGTTCCCCGCCGTCTTCTCGGTGAGGTCGCGGACCAGGATGCGGATGTAGCGGGGGCTCTTCGGCTCCTCGTTCGGGAAGAAGTACATGCGGCCGAGGACGTTGGGATCCATGCCGGTCCCGCTGATCTCCTTCCCCATCTCGTCCACGATCAGCAGGTGCAGGAAGTCGAAGGGGATCCGGCCCAAGAGCGCGCCAGGCCTCCTGCGAGCAGCCGGGCCTCGGTCTCCTCCAGCGCCTCGGGCAGCATGGCCTCGACCTTGGCCGTCTGGTGCCGCACGTTCTCCACGCGTGCCCAGCCCGAAAAGGATGGGGAGCTTCGACGAGGGAGAAGCGGGCCACCTCGGGGATGCCCTGCGGGCAAGCCCGACGTCCACCGACGCGCGGTGCGCCAGGATCGCCCCCTGGTGCTTGCCCAGGCCGATCACCAGCATCTTCATCAGGCCGCTCTCCACGTGGGCCGCGGAAGTTGGTGTGCGGCTTGATCCGGTTCACCAGGACGATGTGGTCCGCCTCGGAGGCGTGCTTGTCCACGTAGCACCGGGAACCCCCAGGGCATCCGGCCGATCTCCACCGTCTCCATGGAGGAGAGGATCGGCACGCCCATGCTCTCCGGCGTCACGCCGTAGCGGGCCAGGACCTTGAGCTGCCCCTCCGCCGTCGCGCCGCCGTGGCTGCCCATGGCGGGCACGATGAACGGCTTGCGTCCCCAGCTCCTTCAGGCAGTCGCAGGTCGTCCGCAGGATCGTGGCGATGTTCGCCACGCCGCGGCTTCCGCCGGTGACGGCGACGCGCGCCCCGGGCTTCAGACGCGCCCGCCAGGTCCAGCTTGCGCGATCTCGGCCCGCACGGCGGACGCCACGTCGGCCACCACCGGCGGATCGAGCTTCTGTCGGATGCGGTACATCTGGGGAAGGATCATGAGCGCTCCTGCGCCAGTGCTCGAGGTTCAACGTGCGGAGGTTCGGACGTTTGCGGATTCGAGGTTCGCGGTGCTGCGGTTCAGGTGGTCCCGCGAACCGCAGCACCTCGAACCGCAGCACCGTAGCCTGCTACTTCTCCAGCGCCTTCACCAGCTCGCGGCAGAAGGCCGGGCAGGTCGTCGGGCGTGCGGGAGGTGATCAGGTTGCCGTCCACCACCACTTCCTGCGTCCACGTACTTGGCGCCGGCGTTGATCAGGTCGTCCTTGATGGCGAAGAAGCAGGTCGCCGTCTTCCCCTTCAGGATGCCGGCCGAGGCCGGCACCCAGCCCGCGTGGCAGATGGCCGCCACCGGCTTGCCCTGGTCGAAGCAGTCCCGCACCAGGCTCCAGCATGCGCCGGGTAGCGCCGCATCATGTCCGGGGCGTAGCCGCCGGGGATCACGACGCCGTCGAAGTCCTTGGCCGACACGTCGGCGGCGGCCACGTCGGCGTTCACCGGGATAGCCGAGCTTGCTCTTGTAGGTCTTCTTCTCCGGGCGCCACCATCTTCACGTCGGCCCCCTCCTCCTTGAGCCGGTAGTAGGGCACCCACAGCTCCATCTCCTGGTACATCTCCTCCGCCAGCACCGCAACCTTCTTGCCCTTCAGGCGCATGGTCGATCCTCCTCCCGGTGTCCGGGCGTGTTGGTTAGGAGCCGTTACGAAATAACTTGGCCAGTTCCTGTAATTTCGTTACGGCTCCTTACGCCGTCCACGAAATTTCTCCGGTCAAGTTATTCTGTGCGGCGGCTTACCGCGGGTTGCGCGCCAAGAGCCGTGCCGTCGCCTTCACCTCGGGGTTGACGAGATACTTCGGGAACTGTCCGCGAAGGACGGCGGCGGCGTTCTCGCCGGTCTTGCGCTGCAGCTCCTGGTACGCCTCCTCCGTGTACGAGGCATAATGCGGCGTGAAGACGACGTTGTCCAGTTTCAAGATCGGGTCCGCGGGATCCGGCGGCTCCTTCTCCAGCACGTCCAGGCCGGCGCCCGCGATCCAGCCCTCCGTCAGCGCCCGGGACAGGGCCTGCTGGTCGTGGATCGGGCCCCCGACCGAGATTGAAGAAGAAGGCGGACGGCTTCATCCGCCGAAACGCCGCCTCGTTGAACTGGTGGCGCGTCTCGTCGGTCAGCGGAGCGTGCACCGAGATCAGGTCCGATTCCCGGAGCAGCGTGTCGAAATCCACCAGGGTCACCGGATACTCCCGCACGCGCTCGGGCGTGAGATACGGGTCGTAGGCGAGGATCCGGAACCCGAAGGCCGCCGCCTTGCGGCAACGTTCCGGCGCGATATTGCCGAAGGCGAACAGCCCCAGCGTGGCCCCGCGGAACTTGTGGACCGGCCTGGCCACCTCCTTGTTCCAGACCCCCTGGTGGACCAGGGCGTTCAGTCGGTGCACCTTGCGCGGCACCGATAGGATCAGGCTCATGGCGGTGTCCGCCACCTCGTCGAAGCAAAAGTCGGGGACGTTGGCCACGATGATTCCGTGCTCCGTGGCCGCCGGGATGTCCACCGTGTCCACACCCACCCCGTACCGGCAGATCGCCAGCGCGTTCGTGAGCTCCCCGATCACCTTCCGGGTGATCTTGGCCGAGGTGTCGAGGACCACGTGGGCGTCGCGGCAGGCCGCGATCGTCTCGTCCTCGCTCTTGCAGACCGCGCTGACGACCGTGCAGTCGAGCGCCCCCAGGGCCTCCAGCTCCTCCCGCAAGGGAAAGAGATGGGTATCGGTGGCGACCACCTTGAATTTCCCGCGATTACCGGACACGCGTTTTCTCCTTTGCGCGCAGCTCCGCCAGAACCTGGCGGCTGCGCTCCATCAGCAGATGGTCGACTCGTCAATGAGTCAATTGGCGAAAACGGGAGGCCGAGTTGACCAGTTGACTACTCGACCAATTGACGCCTATTTGTAGTCTTCTCGATGAGGATAAAAGACGTCCAGCGCCTGGGCACCCTCTTCGAGCGCGCGGACCGCGTGCGTGACGCCGCCCGGGATCATCCAACCCTCCCCGCGCCGTACGATGCGGGTCTGGTCGCCGATGGTGAACTCCATGGCCCCTTCCAGGCAGACGCCGCCCTGCTCGTGCGGGTGGCTGTGAAGCGGGACCACACCGCCCGCCTCCAACCGCACGAACGAGAACATGAGATGCTGGCCCAAGCCACCCGAAGCTGGACGCCCGGCGCCAACGCCTTCCCCGGCAGCTTCTCCGGATCGATGAAGTACTGCGCCATGATCGTTCTCCAGATATGGCAATTGGGCAATCGGCAATCTGGCAACTAGGAATTACGGACGCCGATTCAGTCGATTCCAAATTGCCCAGTTGCCAAGTTTCGCCCATTGCGCCTGTTGCCAAACCCGATTGCCGAAATCGCCTGATCGCCGTCGTTCAAAACGCCGTCAGATTTCCCTGCGCGTCGAAGGTCATCGCCGCCGGCGCCGTCGCGGGGGTGAGTCGCTTGTGGCCCTTCACCTCAGCCAGGAGCGCCTCCGAGCAGTCGATCTCGGTCAGGTGGAGCGTGTTCTTGATCCGGACCACCCGGGCCTGCTCCGGCGGGGTCAGACCGATCATGCCGAGCGCAGTCTCGATGGCCTGGCGGTCCGTATCGAACGCCATGGGCACCTTGGCCGCCTCGGCCACGCCGGACGTGATGGCATTCATGTGCATGGCGGCGTAGTTGATCTTCCGGACCAGCCGCTTGGTGGTCATCTCGGCAAAGCCGACACCGATGGCGTTCCCTTCCGCCTCGGGGGTGATGTCGCGCACGAAGAGTATCCGGACGTGGGGCTTCCCGGCGGGCTTCTGCACCGAGGCGCGTCCGATCACGTTGGGATCCATCCCCGCGCCGCTGATGTTCTTGCCCAGCTCGTCCACGATCAGGACGTCCAGCTTGTCGAACGGCAGCCGCGCCATCCAGGCCTTGGCCTCCTTGAGGAGCGCCTTCTCTGCGGGCGCGAAGTCCTTGGGCAGGATCGCCTGCACCTTCGCCGTCTGGTCGTGACCGTTTTCCACGATCCCGAGCCCGAACAGCACATGCCCGCTATCCAGGACGGCCTGGCCGACCAGCGGGAAGATCTCGGCATAGCTGTAGTGGTGGCCGGCGCGATGGTAATTCTCCGCCCCGTGCTGCTTCCCCAGCCCGATCGCCATCATCTTGTAGAGGCCGCTCTCGATCTCGCCGTCGAAGTCGGTGTGGGTCTTGACTCGTCCGATCACGACGATGTGATCGGCCCCCCAGGCGTTCTTGTCGCAGAACACGGTGGTGCCCTTGACTTTCCCGATCTCGACCACCTCCATGCTGGACTTCATGGGGCAGCCCATGGTGGCCTCGGTGATCCCGTAGTGTTCCAGGATTTTAAGCTGGCCTTCCGCCGTCGCCTCGCCGTGGCTGCCCATGGTCGGACAGATGAACGGCTTGAGACCCAGCGTCTTCAGTTCGTCCACCACGGCCTTGGTGATCCGGTCGATGTTGGCGACCCCCCGGCTCCCCGAGGTGATGGCCACCGTCTGGCCCGGCTTCACCCGATCCGCGAGCTTGAGGCTCCGCATCGTCTCGCGGACTGCCGCCGGGATGTCGGCCAGCATCGGCCCCTGCAACTCCTGCTTCACGCGGAACATCTTCGGAAACGCCATGACAGACCTCCTATCGTCCCAGCCGATCAACTCAAAAAGGCACGCGACTCGCCAAAGCCAAACACTCGGGCGAATTCCGCGGCCACCCGGTCCCGCACCGCGTCCATGGCCACTGGGCGCCCCAGCAGCGCCGCCATGGTGGTCATGATCTCCGGCTCCTCCCCACAGGGCCGGATCACCTGAAAGTCGGCCAGGTCTACCCCGACGTTCAGGGCAAACCCGTGAAACGTCACCCAGCGCCGCAGCGAGATCCCCAGCGACGCGATCTTCCGCTCCCCCACCCAGACACCCGCCTTACCGGGGACGGCCCGGCCGGCGAGGTCGAACCCTGCCAGGGTCCGGATCAGCGCCGTTTCGACCCGGCGACAGTAGTGCAGGACATCACGGCCATGATGCCGGAGATCGAAGATCGGATACCCGACCAACTGCCCTGGGCCATGATACGTCGCATCCCCGCCGCGGCTGATCTCGAAAAACTCGATACCGCGCGCGCGCAGTTCCTCCGGCGTCAGCCGGAGATTCGCCGTCGTCTTGGCCCGACCCAGCGTCACGACCGCCGGATGTTCGAGCAGGAGGAGCGTGTCCGGGACGCGGTCCCGCAGGCGTTGGTCGACGAGGTCCATCTGGCGATCCAGCGCGGCGCCGTACGCCATGAGGCCAAGATCCAGCACCTGCCACGGCAACCGGGTCAACCCCTCCGGGGTCGCCGTTGCCGCGTCGGCGTCTGACCCCAGCCCGACGTCCGACACGCTAGGCCGCCGATCGGTTCAGCCGATCCACGCCGGATCCTCCAGCAGCGCCTTGACCTTCGCCAGGAACTTCGCAGCGGGCGCGCCATCCAGCAGTCGGTGGTCAAACACGATGGACAGGGTCATCATCGACCGGACGTGGATCCCGCCCGCGATAACCACCGGCTTCTCCAGGATCTTGCCGATCCCCAGAATGCCCGCCTGGGGTTGATTGATGATAGGCGTGAAGGACTCCACCCCGAGACCGCCGAGATTCGTGACGGTGAACGTCCCGTCCGCCATGTCGTCCTGCGAGAGCTTGTTGGCCCGCGCCCGCTCCGCCAGGTCCCGCGCCGCCTTGGCGAGATCCCCCAAGGGTTTCTTGTCGGCGCCTTTGATCACCACGGCAACCAAACCTTCCCCGAGGTCCACGGCGAAGCTGAGATTCACCTCGCGGCGGATGCGGACCGCCTGCCCGTCCAGCCGGCAGTTGATGCGGGGCTCCTCGCGCAATGCCCGGGCCACGGCCAGATGGATCAGATCGCTATAGCTGGGCTTGATGCCGAAGCGTCGCTCCCACTCCGCGGCCTTCGCCTGCCGCAGGCGCACCAACTCTGTCATGTCGGCGTCGGCGAACATGGTCACTCGCGCCGCCTCCCGCCATGACTGCCCCATCCGGTCGAAGATCGCCTTGCGCATACCGCTCAGCGGAATACTTTCCGGCGTCGCCGTCTTCCCCTCGCCGCTCGCTGCTCGCGGCTCGCGGCTCATCGCGGCAATCGCCCGCTCCACATCCTCGCGCACGATGCGGCCCTCGGGGCCGGTGCCGCGCAGCGTCCCGACGTCGATCCCGTGCTCCTGGGCCAGCTTCTTGGCCACCGGCGACACCTTCACGCGCTCTCCCGGCGCACGCACCGGCGCCTGAGGAGTCGACTGGTCAACCGGTTGATTGGTCAACTGGGAAGAGCCTGACCGAGGCGCCTCGCCGACCGGAGCTTGGGCTCCAGGCTTCGCCGCTACCCCTGCCCCGAGCAGCTCCGTGAGATCCTCGCCGGGAGCCCCGATGACGCACATCAGACTCCCGACCGGAAGCTCCTCCCCCTCTCGGGCAGCGATCTTCAGGACCGTCCCCGCCACGGGCGCTTCCACCTCGTACTCCACCTTGTCGGTTTGAATCACGACAACCGGCTGCCCTTTCTCGACCGTCTCGCCCTCGGCCTTCACCCACTGCAGGATGGTACCCGTCTCCATCGTCAGTCCAAGCTGCGGCACATCCACGCGCGTTGCCATGTAGGCTCCTCGTGAAAATTCCGTGCGTCGGCAGGCACATTGCTCGGTGCAGGACCGCCGGACCCCTGGCCCAGACTGTCCGAGGATTATTGCCCCCGCCGCCACAGACTGTCAAGGCCCCCCGCAGAAGTTCGGGGGACCGTACAGACCGGCCGGCCCCTGGGTCGGAGCCGGCGGCTGCAGCATCCGGCGAACGGCCTATCCCAAGACGGTCTTGACGGCCGCCATGATCTTCTCCTCGCTCGCGGTCACGAACTTCTCCAGCTTGGGCGCGAAGGGCGTCGGGGTGTGCATGGAGGTCACGCGCATGGATCGGCGCGTCCAGCAGGTCGAAGCCCTTCTCGGCCACGATCGCCGCCACCTCGGAGGCAAAGCTGCAGTGGGGCGCCGCCTCGCACACCACCACCAGCTTGTTGGTCTTCCCCACCGAGTTGAGGATCGTCTCCTCATCCAGGGGGAGCCAGCGTCCTGGGGTCGATCACCTCGCACTCGATCCCCTCGGCCGCCAGCCGATCCGCCGCCGCCAGGGAGAAGCTGCACCATGCGCGAGGTGGCGACGATGGTCACGTCCTTCCCTTGGCGCTTCACATCCGCCTTGCCCGAGGGGGATGATGTACTCCTCCTCCGGGATCTCGCTGGCTGGTCGCGTAGAGCAGCTTGTGCTCGATGAAGAAGACCGGATTGTCGTCCCGGATGGACGCCTTGAGCAGGCCCTTCAGGTCGTAGGCCGTGGAGGGCATGACGACCTTCAGGCCGGGCACGTGGACGAACCAGGCCTCCAGGCTCTGCGCGTGCTGGGCCGCGGACGACCGGCCGGTGCCGCCCTGGGTCCGGATCGACCACCGGCACCTTGGCCTTGCCGCCGAACATGTACTTGACCTTGGCCGTCTGGTTCACGATCTGGTCCATGGCGATGCCGGCGAAGTCGATGTACATGAGCTCCGCCACCGGCCGCATCCCCAGCAGGGCGGAGCCCAGGGCCGCAGCCGATGATCGCCGCCTCGGAGATGGGCGTGTTCCGCACCCGCTCCTTGCCGAACTCCTGCAGGAGCCCCTGGGTGGTCTTGTAGCTGCCGCCGAACTCGCGCGATGTCCTCGCCCAGCAGGTACACCGCGCTCGTCCCGCTGCATCTCTTCCCGCAGCGCCTCAATGACCGCTTCACGATACGTGATCTTGCGCATGGCATCCTCCAATTGACCACTGAATGGCAATGGTCATCGGTTAATAGTCAGCGGTCATTCCGTGAAGATGTCCTGCAGCGCCACCTCCACCCCGGGCTCCGGGCTGGTGCGGCCGAACTCCACGGCGGCGGCCATGTCGGTCGTGATCTTGGCGTCGATGGCATCCATCTCCGCGGCGGTGATCTTCCCCTCCGCGATCACGCGCGCCCGGAACATCTGGATCGGGTCCCGCTTCTTCCACTCCTCCACCTCGTCCTTGGTGCGGTAGGGCTGCGGGTCGCCCACGAAGTGGCCCAGGAACCGGTAGGTGCGGGCCTCCAAGCAGGATCGGCCCCTGGCCCGTGCGGCACTGGTCGATGGCCTCGCCGGTCTTCTGGTAGACGTCGAAGACGTCCATCCCGTCCATGGTCACGCCCGGGATGTTGAAGGCGGCGGCCCGGTCGGAGACGTACTTCACCTTCTGGTGGGTGGCGCGCGGCGTGGACTCGGCGTACTGGTTGTTCTCGCAGACGAAGACCACGGGCAGCTCCCACACCGCCGCCAGGTTCACCCCCTCGTAGAAGGCGCCGGTGTTGCTCGCGCCGTCGCCGAAGAAGCAGACGCAGACCCGGTCCGTGCCCTGCATCTTCAGCGCCAGGCCGGCGCCCGTGGCGATCGGGATGCCGCCGCCGACGATCCCGTTGGCGCCCAGGATGCCCAGGTCCAGGTCGGCGATGTGCATCGAGCCGCCCTTGCCGTGGCAGTAGCCGGTCTTCTTGCCGAAGCAGCTCCGCCATCATCATGTCGAGGCGCGCGCCCTTGGCCACGGCGTGGCCGTGGCCGCGGTGGGTGCTGGTGATCGATGTCCTGATCCGTCAGGTGCGCCAGACGCCCGCGGCGACCGCCTCCTCGCCGATGTAGACAGTGCAGGAAGCCGGGGAGCTGTCCCTTCAGGAACAGGTCCGCCGCCGTCTCCTCGAAGGTCCGGACCGACACCATCTTGCGGTAGATCTCCAACAGCAACGGTTTGTCCAACGGTTTCATGGGTCACCTCGACGGGTTAAGAAAGGAAAGATGAGTGGGGTCCATCGGCCCCACCTCACACCAGACCGCGTCCGATCGCGGTTTCGGGTACGGGTCGGCTTAGGAGCCGTTACGAAATAATTTGACCATCGTTATAATTTCGTTACGGCTCCTTATGCCGTTTCCAGAATCTCTCTGGTCAAGTTATTCTTTGACAACGGCTCAACCGCCCGGACGAGGCGCGACGGCCCGCCACGTGGCGACGCCCCGTTCGCCTGCGCCCTCGACGGTCGGGATCCGGTTCGCCGGAACGTCGGTGTCCCCCTGCCCGAACATGCCCTCCACCCGGCTGCGGATCATCTCGATGTGGTGCAGCATCGCATCTCGGGCACGAGCCGGCGTACGCCGCTGGATCGCCGCGGACACCGCGGCGTGCTCCTCATAGATCGTCTCCAGATTCTGGGCCCGCAGCACGGCCAGCCGCAAGCCGTGCGACGACCACATCAGACTCCCGAAGGTCCCGACCAGGTGGGCCATGAGGTTATTGTGGGTCGCCGTGACGATGGCCATGTGGAAGGAGACATCCGCCTCGTCCAGGGATTCCCGATCGTTCTGGGCCGCCGCCAGCCGCAGCCGGGGAAGCGTGGCCTCGATCTGCCGGATATCCTCGTCGGTCGCCCGCTCCGCCGCCTCGGCCGCGGTCATCGCCTCCATCCACTTCCGGATGTCCAGGAAGTGCAGGAAGCTCCCCACGTCCCCCTTGAGGATTCGGGTCAAGAACTGATGGAGCGCCTCGGTCGTCAGGACCTTTACGAAAGTTCCCTGGGGTTTTCGCACCTCCAGTAATCCCATCCCCTGGAGCTTTTGGATGGCTTCGCGCAGCGCCTGGCGGCCGACACCGAACGCCTGGGACAGCGCGCGCTCGGCGGGCAGCTTGGCCCCGGCGGCCAGCTTTCCGCTGCAGATGACCGAGATCATCTGTTCGACGATCTCATCCGATACGCTGCGTGCTTTCACTGGAGTGAACATATGCTGTTGGTCTTACTATCAGACCATGAGTCCAGATGTCAAGCGAGACGATCCCCTCACCACGAAACGGACGCGGGACC
>CAVOIV010000049.1:0-14021 GCA_963695995.1 uncultured Methylomirabilota bacterium | reverse complement strand
TCCAGCGGCTGCGGGTTCTCCTCAAGGATGATTGGAACTCAAGCAAGCGATCACGCCCGCCCGAGAGAAATTGGAGTTCAAATAAGAGACCACGGCGCCCAAGAGTATGGCACGAACGGCCCGCCGCGTGCGCGGCCGAGCCGGGAATATCCGAGGGATGATTTGCGGTCCGTGGTGACGCCATGACGCCAGAAAGCACAATCTCGCGAGAGGTGGCCGACGCCGCATTCCTGGCGATTCGGATGGTGTTGGGCCTTACTCTGGTCACCCTCCTGGCCGTCTGCGTGCGCCGGGCGTTCCTCACGTTTGCCGGCGACGGGTACCGGCACCTCGGCCGCCGGAAGTGGTGGCTGGCGGGTGCGAATGTGCTGGCAGTCGTCCTCCTTGAGTTGGCGCGGGCGCCGGTTGAACGGATGCTGACCGGCTTCGCAGGTGCGATCGGTCCCGTGGGCGTGATCCCGGACCCGCAGTGGCTGGGGGTCGCCTTGATCGGGCTTTATCATACGGGCGTGGCCGCACTCACGCTGGTGCTGGCGATCCAGCTCGTGGGCGCTGTACTGGGGCGTGGAGGCTCGGCGTGACGTATGGCGCGCCCGGGATCGGTTCGGCACAGGCGGCGAGAGCGGTGCGGGACTTTCGTGCCGAGCTTCTGGACGCCGTCGGCTGGCTGAACCGGGCGGTCCGCGGTCCTGGCGCGGTCTCGTTCCTGACGGTGGCCCTCCGGTTCTTCCCCCGGACGGCGCCGGTCGTGGACGCGGTGCGGCTGTACCTGGCCGATCCGATCCGGACCATCGGCCTGGCCATCGCCCAGTACCTCCCCAACCTGGGGCTATCCCTGAACGGTGATCGGATTCCTTGGATGGCTCGCGCTTGCGGCTGCTGCGCCACATGTTCGGCGCGCTGGGGAACGGCAACCTGGTGATTCGGGGGCTTCCTCCCCGAATGGGCCGAGCCGACCCACAAGCTGTCCCGAACGCTGCTGCTGCTGTTTCTGCTCATGGTGAGCTTTCCGTATCTGCCCGGGGCCGGGGCACAGTTCTTTCAGGGGTTCTCGGTGTTCGTGGGCGCCCTGTTGACCCTGGGCTCGGCGGGCGCCATCGGCAACATCGTGGCGGGGACCGTCCTCACCTACACCCGGGCGTTCCACGTCGGCGACAGGGTGCGGCTCGGCGAGACGTACGGTATTGTGATCGAGGAGACCCTCTGGTCACCCGCGTGCGCAGCGTCGAACACGAAGGAGTGACGATACCCAACGGCAAGGTGCTGGCGGGTGCGGTGGTGAACTATAGCGCCAGGGCGGCCGGACGGAGGCGTCGTCCTGCCGGTGCGCGCCGGCATCCGGGTACGACGTGGACTGGCGGACGGTCCACCGGCTGATGCAAGAAAAGCGGCGGCCCAGACCGAACACATCCTGACCGATCCACCCCCGCAGATCTGGCAGAAGGACCTCGGCAATTACGCGGTCGAATACGAGCTGCGCGCCGCGACCAACCGGCCGGAAGCCATGTTTGCAATCCATTCGGCCCTGTGCCGGAACGTTCTGGGGACGCCTTCAACCGGGCGGGGGTGGAGATCATGACCCCCAGTATCCTGGCGCACCGTGACGCCAGCGGGCAGGCGATCCCTCAGGAAGCCTTCCCGAAACGGCCGGCACGACGCGGGATCGCCGTGGACGTGGACGGGCGCGGCTAAATCAACCGGTTGTGACGTGGGGGAGACACCATACTGAACACCCCACGTCACCCTGGGAGCCCCGACGATGTCTGACTTGCATTTTCGCTACGTCGAGCAGCTCCCTATCGCGTTGGTTCTGACGAGCGTGACGGTGGTCATCCACGGAATCGGAATGAGCTGGGCCCGTTGGTACTTCAAGTGGTCCTGGTCGGCCGCAAGGGATCGCCCGCGCTGGGGTCGCACCTGATCGTCATGGTCGGCATCGTCGCGATCATGATCGTGACGCACTTCGCTGAGGTCGCCATCTGGGGTGGCTTCTTCCTGCTGAGCGGAATGATCCCGGACCCGGCGTTGGCAGTATATTTCTCGATCGGCAGCTACACCACGCTGGGCGCGAGCGGAGTAGCATTGCCCGGCCACTGGCAGGGCCTCGGGGGATTCGAGGCGATGGCCGCGATGCTCATGTTCGGATGGTCGACGGCGATGCTGGCCGCCTTGATCCTGAAGGTTCATAGCCTGGATACGTAGCCCGGATGTTCCAAACCTGACCCATGGGAGGACGTGGACATGTCGAAAGACAGACCAACACTCGGGACCGACGGACGCGCGCTGCCGATCCTACCGCCGGAACGCGACGCGCGCGTGTGGGCCAGACTGGTCCGGGTGATGTTCTACACCCCCGGTTTCCTGGCCCTGCTGCTGCTCAAGGCCGGCGAACCGACGAGCTTCGGCATCACGGTGGAACTGTTGATGCTGTCCAGTGCGGCGGCCGTCGTCGGCGGCCTGTTCATCGGCTCCCAGTCGGAGGGGAAGGGGGCCGATCCTTCGTCCAGGATCGGCACCTGGAGTGGGTCGCTGGTGATCGAACTGGTGGCCGCAGGTGCCCCGTCGTTCTGTGCGGTGTCGCCATTGTTCCATGAGCTCGCGAACAGCACGCGGCTGCACGTCCAGCGCCCGACGCCGTCGTATGCACCACGCTGGGCGCGTCCGAGCGCTGCCCGCGGTGGCGATCCTGCCGTTCATGCTCTACCAACTGGCCGGCTTCGGCACCCTGCACTTCGTCGTGTCCAGGCCGGTGAACTGGGGCATCAACCTCGCCATCCTCGGCTTGATCATCGCCGCGAGCGTCGCGAACCGCCACGGCGCGTACGGCGTCGAAAAGATAGTCGTCGGACTGCTGGTCCTGGGCATGGCGGCCACCGTCTTCTACGGCGTCCTCACGCTCCGGCAGATGCAGGCGGACTTCGCCTTGCGATGCGCGCCAAAAGACTCAAAGTAAGGCGACCACACACCGTCCCAACCGCGGAGGAGACACACCATGTGGTGGATCAGCTATCGCGGGGAAGGCAAGACTGGCGTCGACAACATCGGCGTCTTCGCGGATGACGGCACGCCGCGCAAGACGCATCCCTTGCTCCTCGACCCGTCGCCCGCGGCGCACCCGTTGCACATCGCCCGCGGCTTCGCGCTGGTGGGCGACGATCTCTACATCGCGAACGCCTGGCGCAAGGACAGCCATGTCGCCCGCTACCGCCGCCACGGCGACACCTTCCGTTTTGCCGAGGTGGTGGTGACCACCAAGCACGTTTCGGCGATGGTTCACCCCTTCGACGTCGAGCTCGGTGACGATGGCCGGCTCTATGTGTCGTGCCAGGACACCAACACCGTCGTCGCCATTCTGCCGAAAACACGCACGCCGGCGCCCGTGGCGTCGTACCTGCGCAAGAAATTCCCCGACGGGAATTTCTTTCCCGGCACGCTCGTCGCCTCCAGCCGGGGCAAGCTCCCCGAAGCCGGCGACCGCCCGCCCCTGGACGTGCCGTCGCCGCAGGGCCTCAAGGTGGTGCTCGACGTGCACGGCAAACCCCGGCACTCGGTGCGCGGGATCATCGTGCACCGCAAGCATCTTTATGTGGCGGGCGAGGCGGGGGACGCCGTCAAGGTCTTCGAGGTGAAGTCGGGCCGGCTCGTGGCGCGCATCAGGGGGGGCAAGCTCACCAAGCCCGTGCACCTGGTTCTGCACGGAGATACCCTCTATATCGGCGCCGCCGGCACCGGCAGCATCCTCGCCTTCGACATCCCCGCGAAGGCTCCGCGCGGCAAGCTCAAGGCGCGCGTGGTCATCGACGGCAAACTCAAGGCTCCGTCAGGCTTCGCGATCGGCCCGGACGGCGATCTCTACGTGGGCGAACGGTTCGATCAGCGGGTGCGGCGCTTTTCCGCGAAGGGAAAAAAGAAGGGGACGTTTATTGATGGGCTCCCGGACATGCCGGAGTTCCTGGTGCATGTGCCGGATCGGGCGTCAGGCGTCGCGTTCAGGCGATTGTAACTAAGGTCGAGAAGTGACCCCGGCACGAGGCAGACCAGTACGGAAGAAAATACCGACAGCGTCGTGGACAAACGGTCGTTGATTGACGGCCGTTACCCGGGTACAATTAATGTTTGTAATTTGGTGAAGTGGACAGTGTCCGTCGCGCCTGGGATGACGGCCACACTCAGGGAGGAGAAGCCGATGGGAATGCGGAAACGTTTTGGGATCGTCGGGGTCGGCCTACTGTTGCTGGGCCTCATGGGTGCGGTTGCGCTGGCCCAACAGCCGGCGGCCCCCCCACCGGAGCCGGCCAAGGCCGAGGCCCTGGAGGTGATCCAGTTTGCCCGGGGGGAGCTCGCCGGCGCTCGCCAAGCCCTCATCACCCAGGCGATGGACCTCACCCCCGAGGAGATGGAGGCGTTCTGGCCCCTCTACCGCGACTACCGGCGAGAGGCGGCGAAGATCGGGCGATCGGATCGTCGCCCTCATCGCCGCGGTACGCGGCCAACTACGACGAATCTCACCGACCCGACGGCGGACAAGCTGCTGACCGAGTTCGTGAGGTATCGAAAAAGCCCGCGCGAGCCTCAAGGCCAAATACCTCCCCAAGTTCAAGAAGGTGCTCCCCGCCAAGAAGGTGGCGCGCTTCTATCAGCTCGAGAACAAACTGGACCTCCTGATCCTCGCCGAGATGGCGGAGCAAATTCCGCTGGCGCGGTGAGGACGGCGATTGCAGATTGACGATTGCCGATTGCCGATTGACGATTGGGGAGTGGGGCGGCGTCAGGGGTCTGAACCGCGAACCGACAACCGGCAACCGCGAACCGACACGAGACCCCGAACCGAGCAGACAGCCACCGGCGCCCTGCGATGGGCGCCAGGCGGATAGAGGAGAAGGCAGCATGGCGAAGACGTGGATGGATGGCGGTGAGCGCGAGCCTCGTGCTGGTCATCGGCGGCGGCCCCGTCGGGGCCGAGGTGATCGCCTACCCCAAGAAGGGGCAGACCCAGGAGCAGTTCGAGAAGGATCAGTTCGACTGCCACAAGTGGGCCAAAGGCCAGACGGGGGTGGACCCGACCCAGCCGCAGCAAACGGCCGCCGCCCCGCCCCCGCAGCAAGGGGGGGCCGTGAAAGGGGCAGCGCGCGGGGCCGCCGTGGGGGCCATCGGGGGCGCCATCGCCGGGGATGCCGGCAAGGGCGCGGCCGTCGGGGCCGCCGTGGGCGGCACGGGGGGCGCGGTGCGGCAGGGCCGCCAAAACCAGCAGGCCGCCCAGGCCCAGCAGCAGGCGCAGGCCCAGCAGCAGCAAGCCGGGGCGCAGTACGACAAGGCCTACGGGGTGTGCCTGGAGGGCAAAGGGTACGCGGTGAAGTAGACGGGGCGGACGGACACCGTCGGGTTTCGGACCCGACAAGAAGGAGAGACCGATGAAGAACATACTGGTAGTCGCACATGCTCGCGGCGCTCGTGGTGGCCGGGGCGGCCTGCTCGGCGCGCACGCAATTGGCCATGGAAGAAACCAAGAAGAACGGCGCGCATTTCGCGACGTGGAACCACATGGGCTACTCGGTGAATCGCGGGACGCCCGAGACGACCACGAAGAGCGATATCGAGATCGCCAAGGCGGATCGGTGCCTGCCGTCGCAGACCTGCGCCTGGTGGGGCGAGCCGGTCAAGGTGCAGCCGATCCAGTAAGTCCGGGGAGCCGCCGCTCGCCCAGCTCACCCAACGCCAACGGGCGGACACGCGGCAATTGGGCAATCAGGCAACTGGGAAAGTTGGCGATTGGGCAATCAGGCAACTGGGCGATTGGGCGGGAAAGGCGAAGGCCGGTTCGGCCCATCCCAAGTTGCCTAGTCGCCGTGTCGCCGAATTGCGGTGCGGTCTTTAATGTAAGTTTAATGTAAGAAGGAGGAGTCTGATGCGAGCTCGGTCGAACATGCAGGTGCTCGTCGCGGCGGCGGTCCTGATCGGGTCCCTCGCCCTCTACGGCTGCCCCAAGCGGCCGGACGTGATCGTGGCCCCCCCCGCCCCCGTGGGCCCCGCGGCCGCCACGGCGCCGGCGCCCCCGCCGCCCCCCGCCCCGGCCCCGCCGCCCCCGCGGGTGGTGGAGGCACCGGTCGTGGCCCCTGCCCCCGCCCCGGTAGAGGCCCCGCCGCCCCCGCCTCCACCCCCGGCACCAGCAGCGGCCGTCCCGGCGCCGTCCCCCCTCAAGGATGTCTTCTTTAACTACGACAAGGCCGGCATCCGCG
Organism: uncultured Methylomirabilota bacterium; assembly: GCA_963695995.1. Classification (GTDB taxonomy): domain Bacteria; phylum Methylomirabilota; class Methylomirabilia; order Methylomirabilales; family 2-02-FULL-66-22; genus 2-02-FULL-66-22. Next base: position 7,785 of record CAVOIV010000049.1, on the reverse strand, counting down.
ACGACCAGAAGGCCGCCCTGAACGATAACGTGGGCTGGCTGAAGGGCAACACCGGGGCCAAGCTTCTGGTCGAGGGCCATTGCGACTCCCGGGGTACGGCGGAGTACAACTTGGCGCTCGGCGAACGCCGCGCCAAAGCGGTGAAGGATTACCTGGTGGGTGCCGGCATCGCTGCCGATCGGATCTCGACCATCTCCTATGGCAAGGAGCGCCCCTTCGTGCTCGGCCAGGACGAGAGCGCCTGGAAGTGGAACCGGCGGGGGCATTTCGTCCTCCAGGGGCAGTGAGGGGAGGCTCCGGCGGCCACTGACGGAAAAACGATCGCTCTGATCCACGGTTGCCAAGTGGCGTGGCCCGGAGATTCACGACGGAGCGCGTGAATTCTCCGGAGCGCATGGACCTCAAGAAGGCGCTGGATTCCGGTGCCATGACTCAGCAGGAGTACGAGAAGGAGCGCAAGAAGGTCCTTGAGAAGTAATAGGTTACGGAGTCCATTCTGAATGAGCAATACCGTCTCGCTCGCACATTGCCGTATGAGCCCGATGTCATCCCCGGGCCGAATCCGGATGGCCCGGGGATGGATCGGTCTGCTCGCCATCGCGCTGACGATCAGCGCCTGCGCCACGCCGATCAGCGTCACCCAGGTGGATTCCCAGACCGCCCAGCGGGAGCTGACGCGCAACGTCCTCGCCATCGGCGAACCGAGCCGATTCTCGCAGATCATCCTCAACCGGGCCGATCTGTACGATCGGTTCGCCGATGACCCCGAGGCAGCACTCTGGACGCTCCACGCCGAGGTCGTGTCCGGGCGGCGGGGGTCGAACCAGATCTTCGCGCTCGCCGAACTTTCATTCCTCCACGCTGAGCGCACCAAGCAGCGGTCGTATTATCTTGCGGCAGCCATCTACGCCTACGCCTTTCTGTTCCCGCCGTCCGGGACCCCGGCCCCGGACCCCTACGATCCCCGGTTCCGGGACGCTTGCGACCTCTACAACCGCGCCCTCACCGCTGCGCTCCGGTCGCCGGACGGAAGTTATGGTGACTTCAAGACGGCGGTCCTGCCGCTCCCCTTCGGTGAGATGGAGGTGACCTTCGACCCCGCGCAGCTCACCTGGCTGGACCGACAACTGACCGAGTTCGTCTCGGTCGCCGACGTGGAGGTGAAAGGACTGCGGAATCGGTACCGGCGCCCCGGCGTCGGGGCGCCGTTTGCGGCGTCCACGGTCGCCGGTGCCACCGGCCGGGTCTCGACATCCCTCCCAGGCTGAAGCTTCCTGTAACGGCTTTTCTCCGGATTGACGAACCGTGGGAGCAACTCAAGACGACACGGCTCCGCGCTACGCTGGAGCTTTACAGGACGTTCGACACGGACGCGGTCCAGGTCGGTGACCGACTCGTCCCGCTGGAGGCGGAGCCGACGGCGGCACTGGCTGCCATGTTGAGCGGGTCACCAGCCTGGGATTACGAGCTGGGTGGATTTCTCGTCGGGGATCTCTTGCGCCAACGCACCCCGACCCAGCTTGGGGCGCTCGAGCCGTACCAGCCCGGCCGGATCCCTGTGGTATTTATCCACGGGACGGCGTCCAGCGCGGCGCGGTGGGCCGAGATGTTCAACGAGCTCCAGAACGACCCGCGGCTCCGCCCGCGCTACCAGTTCTGGTTCTTCACCTACGAGACCGGCAACCCGATACTCTACTCGGCCATGCGCCTCCGCGAATCCCTGGAGACGGCGTTGCGGACGGTCGATCCTGGAAGCCACGACGCGGCCTGCGCCAGATGGTCCTCGTCGGTCATAGCCAGGGAGGCTTTCTGGTGAAACTGATGGTGGTCGACCTGGAGGCGGCGATCCGCACCGATTTGGGCTCGGTGTTGGAGAGTCCCCGGGTTATCCGACGCGGTGCGCGACCTGACGCGAACGGATGGTGGCGGTACGGCCGCTCCCCTTCGTCCGCCGCGTCCTCTTCGTTGCCACGCCGCACCGGGGAAGCTACGTGGCCGGCAACTGGCTGGCGCACCAGATTGCCCGTTTCATTCGACTGCCCGGTCAACTCCTCCGTGTGACCGAAGACGTGTTGTTGAGGGACCCGGAATTGGCCTTGCGGTACCGCGGCCGGTTGAGCAGCGTGGGCGCGATGACGCCCGGGAGTCCCCTGATCGTGGCAGCTGGCCCCGGCCCCGCTGGCTCCCGGTGTGATCGGCCACTCCATCATCGCCGTGAAAGGGGACGGGCCGTTCCAGCAAGACACCGATGGGGTCGTGGCCTACAGCAGCGCGCACCTGGAGGGCATGGCGTCCGAGCTGGTCGTCACCTCGGGCCATTCCGTCCAACAGAGCGCGCGAGGCGATCGAAGAGGTGCGGCGGATCCTGATCGAGCACATTACGCGTCCCTGAGTGCCAGCGACGGAGACAGATGCAGAGGCACGGGTCTGGACTTGCTGGCGCCTTAACTACCCTCACGACAAGGAGAGTCTGGCATGAAGATCCTACGGGTTGTGGTTGCTGCACTCGTGGCATTCGTCGCGCTCCCGGCGCTCGCCCAGGACAAGCCGGCGAGCAACATGGAGATCCTGCGCCAGAAGCTCCAGGCGGACAAGAAACTCCTGGTGGCGGCGAACATGGAGCTCACCGAGACCGAAGCCAAGGGATTCTGGCCCGTGTACGACGCCTATCAGGCCGATCTGGGAACGCTCAACGCCCGCATCGGCCAGCTCGTCAAGCGATACGCGGAGGCGTACCGGGCCAACACGCTCACGGATGCGACGGCCAAGAGTCTCCTGGACGAGGCGCTGGCGATCGAGCAGGCGGAAGTCGCCATGAAGCAAGGCTACGTGCCGAAGCTGTCCGCGGTGCTCCCGGCGACGAAGGTCGCGCGCTACCTCCAGATCGAGAACAAGATCCGCGCCGTGATCAAGTACGAGTTGGCGGATGGGATTCCGCTGGTCCCGTAGGGCGGCGACCGGTCGGCGGCTCGGGGCACAGGCCGCCGGACCGGCGCAGCCGTGGGAAGGGAGGACAGCATGCACAGGCGAATTCTCGTTGTGATCCTGGTGGGCCTGCTCATCGGCGTGCCGGGCGTCCCCCCGGGCTACGCCCAGGCCCCGGTGGCGGGTGACAGCCCACCGCCCGCAGCGCTCTCGGCCGCACAACTGGAGGAGTTGGTCGGCCGGATCGCCCTGTACCCGGACGATCTCGTGGCAATCATTCTGCCGGCGTCCACGTTCCCGCTGGACATCGTCCAGGCGGACCGGTTCCTCCAGAAGGCTGAAGCAGGACAAGAACCTCAAGCCGGACGAGCGCTGGGACGAGAGCGTCCGGAATCTCCTCAACTACCCCGAGGTCATCAGCATGATGAGCCAGGACCTCGACTGGACCCAGGACCTGGGCGAGGCGGTGGTGAGCCAGCAAGGCGGACGTCCTGAAGGCCATCCAAGCCTTCCGGGCCAAGGCCGCGTCCGCCGGGAACCTCAAGTCCGACGACAAGCAGATCATCGTCCAGGAGAACAATGTCATCCAGATCGTCCCGGCCGACCCCGAGGTGATCTACGTCCCCCAGTACCAGCCGCAGCACGGTGGTGGTCACCCAGGCGGCGCCGGTCTACGGCTACTACCCGGCCCCGTACCCCAGCTACTACTACCCCTACCCTCCAGGCTACGCCTTTGCCGTTGGCCACCGGCTTCGTCATTGGCGCGGCGACCGCCTGGGCCTGCAACTGGGGCGGCGGCAATATCGAGAACAACGTGAACATCAATAATACCCAAAACATGAACGCCAACCGGAACAACCAGCAGGTCCAGCAGAAGACCAACGAGGCCCGGCAGCGGGCGGATCAGCCCAGGCGCAACGTGGCGGTCAGGCGGGCCAGACGGGCCGCGGCCAGGCGCGGCAGGCGGGGCAAGGGGGTCGCGGCCAGGGCGGCGGCAACCAGTGGCAATCCCAGAAGCGGCCGGGCGACGTCAGCCAGGGGCGCGTCTCGCGCCAGACGGCCGAGGCGCGGCCCGGGCTAGCGGGAGCAGCGGCGCGTCCCGGGGCGATGCCTTCGGCAGCGGCGGGCGCGGCTGTGACGCCACGCGTGATTCAGCCGCGGGGCGCAGAGCCGCGGCGGCGGCGGCGCTGGCGTGAGCACCGCGGATCGTGGCGGTGGCGGCCGTGGAGGTGGCAGCGCCAGCACCATGGATCGCGGCGGCGGCTCGCGCGGCGGCGGGAGCGCCTCCACCATGGATCGTGGCGGTGGCTCGCGGGGCGGCGAGTGGGGGCGGCGGCTCCGCGTGGAGGCGGCGGCGGCTCCCGGGGTGGCGGTGGCGGCGGCTCCCGTGGAGGCGGCGGTGGGGGCGGCCGTGGCGGTGGGCGACGATGACGATCGGCCCCACGGATCGCGGCGCATGCAGGCACGCGCGTGGACACAGAGAGCGCTTCGCGACTCACGACTTCCCGCCCGACGGCCGGGGAGACCCAGGAGGAGACGATGATGGACGGTGCAACGCGTAGCAGCGGGTACAGGAGGCTGGGGGCGACTCTTGGCCGTCCTGGTGGTGGGCGTGGCGATCGGGTGGCCGGCCCAGGCCGCCACCGCCGAGCCCCAGATGCGCTTCGGGACGCCCGAAGCCGCCGTGGAGGTCCTGCTCACGGCGTTCAAGAATAACGACGATGACGCCCTGAGCGCGCTCTTCGGGGCCGAGTACGCCGACCGGCTGCTCTCGAAGGACAAGGTGGCCGCCCGCGAGAACCGGGACGCGGCTCTACCAGGCGGCCCAGAAGACGTGGACTCTGCGGAAGGACACGGCGGACCGGGCGGTCCTGCTCATCGGCCCGGACGCCTGGCCCTTCCCCATTCCCCTCGTGCGGAGTGGCGCCGACTGGCGGTTCCACACCGCGGAAGGCGTCGAGGAGATCGTGAATCGGCGCATCGGCCGCGGACGAGCTCAACGCGATCGCGGTCTGCCGCGTCTACATCGCGGCGCAGCGCCAGTACGCGAGCAAGATCCGGGACACGAGCGGCGTGCGGAAGTTCGCCCAGCGGCTCGTGAGCACCGCCGGCAAGCAGGACGGCCTGTACTGGGATCCCGCCGTCGCCAACGGCGAGGAGAGCCCCTTCGGGCCGCACATCGCGGAGTTCCTCAAGTCCGGTCGCCAAGCCCGGCGAGCCGTACTACGGCTACTACTTCCGGGTCCTGACCCGCCAGGGGAACCATGTGCCCGGTGGCCGCTACAACTACGTGATCAACGGCAACATGATCGCCGGCTTCGCCCTGGTGGCCTTTCCGGCCGAGTACGGGAACACCGGGATCATGACCTTCCTCGTCAGCCACCACGGCAAGGTGTACCAGAAGGACCTGGGCCCCCGGACGGCCGAGATTGCCAAGGCGATGCAGGAGTACAATCCGGACGCGACCTGGACGGAGGCGCGGTAGCGGCCAACACCTCGGGCAATCGGGCGAACCTAACTTCCATACACCCAGACTCCCTCACTCCGAGGGGATCAGTGTGAGGGCGTGTGGGAGTATGGGGGTGGGGGGTGTGGGAGTGGGGGGGGATGGTCAAGCATTTTCGAGAATTGCGGGTGTATCAGGATTCTTTTGGTGCGGCGATGACGATCTTCCAGATTTCCAAATCGTGGCCGCAGGAAGAGCGGTATTCGCTCACAGATCAGATTCGGCGTGCGTCACGATCTGTTTCAGCGAATATCGCAGAAGCATGGAGGAAGCGTCGGTATCCCGCACACTTCATCAGCAAGCTCTCGGATGCAGATAGCGAAACTGCGGAAACACAGGCGTGGTTGGATCATGCGCACTCCTGTGGTTACCTTTCGAAAGAGCAATTTTCAGAGTTGGACCAGATCTATGAAGGTGTAAGTGGTGGTCTGGTGACGATGATGGATAATGCGGAGAGCTGGTGTGGTCCCGCCAAGAAACCCCCACACCCCCATACACCCAGACCTCACACTCTTGAAGGGGCACAGAACATGCGAATGGATGTATGGACGTACGGGCGTGTGGGCGTACCGATCGGCGCGCTTGCCGGCCTCTTGGTCTTGGCCTTGGTCGCCGGCTGCGCCAGCATGGCGGTTACGCGGTGCGATACCATCGAGGATCGCGACGGGAAGTACTTCGGGCGCTTCTTCCTGGGGGTGGCCACCCTCGGCCTCTCCGAGGTGACCATCCAGCAGGAGGAGGTCCGCCAGGCCTACGAGGGCTCGCCGAGCTGTCCGCCCCCGCAAGGCGTCAAGGTCGTCACGGCGCCAAAGCCGGCATCGGCCGGGGCCCAGTCCGCCGCCGTGGGCACCCTGGTCAACGGGACGCGCTGGACGATCGGCCTCTACCTGAACCAGGACCCCGGTGCTCCCGGCGTGGCCCCCTTCGCCATCCTGCGGCCGAACGGCAGCCTCCAGGTCGCGTTCCGCCCCGGCCAGCATAGTATGCTGGCCCGCCCGACCGGCGCCCCGCCCGGGACCTTGCCCCCGGTGCAATGGAGCCGGCAGTTCGAGATCGATCCCCGGGTGCGGGGCTTCAAGCTGCAATTCAACGAGGCGGATTTCAAGTAGCGGAAGCGATCAGCATTCAGCGGTCAGCGATCAGCACAGGGCCAGCGCGTGTGGGGGCCCCGGCACCGGGGCGGTGGATTTCCTCCAGAAGCCTTTCGCGGGTCACGAACTCCTGGACGCGATTCGCCGCGCTGTCGGGCTCACGCGGGATGCGTTGGCGAAGCAGGCGGTCTACGAGGAGCTCCAACGCCGGTATGACACCCTGACGTCGCGGGAACGAGAGGTCTTCTCGTTGGTGGTGACCGGCTTGCTGAACAAACAGGTGGCCGGGGAGCTGGGCGCTGCCGAGACGACCATCAAAATCCATCGCGCACGAGTGATGGCGAAGATGCAAGCGGCCTCGCTGGCGGACCTGGTCCGGATGGCTGAGATGCTGGTCAACCCAGCGCCCCGACCTGCTATTCACGGTGCGTCCGGGGGCCTCGCAACTTCCTTCCCTTGAGCATTTTTCGCGCGTCGAACGGAAGTCCTCATCGTCTGTCGTCTGAAGCTGCGGTCTGGCCTACTCCAGTGTCCCGCCGCGGGGACTGCCGAAACCGTATAGGACCAAGGTCCGACTTGTCGCCGTGAATCGCCTGGGGCAAAGTTGCTCGCCAGGGGCGGGAAGGTTCCTCGGGACTATTGTTTGGTGCGAGGCGCGTGTGTGTTGGTCCGGTCGTCAATGCCCGTGGAGAGCGGATCACCTTGTCGGATAGCGCAGAGTGGAGACAGAAATGAAGAAGCGATGGTCGGTCCTTGCTTGCCTGGGCTTGATGGTGGTAACGGCAACGCCCTGGCTCGCCCGCGCCCAGGCCCCGGCGCCCCCCCCACCGGATCCGGCCAAGGCGGAGGCCCTGGAGGTGATTCAGTTTGCCCGGGGGGAGCTCGCCGGCGCCCGCCAAGCCCTCGTCACCCAGGCGATGGACCTCACCCCCGAGGAGATGCAAGGGTTCTGGCCCCTCTACCGCGAGTACCGGCTGGCAGCGGCGAAGATCGGGGATCGCATCGTGGCCCTCATCGCGCGGTATGCCGCCAACTACGAGAACCTCACCGACCCGACGGCGGACAAGCTGGTGACCGACTTCGTGAAGGTGGAGCAAGCCCGCGCCCGCCTCAAGGCCACCTACCTCCCCAAGTTCAAGAAGGTGCTCCCCGCCAAGAAGGTGGCGCGCTTCTACCAGGTCGAGAACAAGCTGGACCTCCTGATCCTCGCCGAGATGGCCGAGCAGATTCCGCTGGCGCGGTGAGGACGAGCGAGTGCAGATT
>CAVOIV010000048.1:0-31456 GCA_963695995.1 uncultured Methylomirabilota bacterium | reverse complement strand
TCGTTAAGGTTGTGACATGAGACGCATTTCCCTCGTTCTCCCCATTCTTCTCTTCCCGATCCTCGTCACGGGCCCGCAGGTCTCCCACGGTTTCGATCCCGCGAACATGGACACCAGCGTCAGCCCCTGCGCGGATTTCTTCCAGTACGCGGTGGGCGCCTGGGAGAAGCGCACCACCATCCCGGCGGAGTATGGCAAGTACGGGGTGGATCAGGAGGTGGAGGCGCGCACCTTCGCCATTGTGAAGGACCTCCTCGAAAGCGCGGCGGCGGACAGGTCCGCTCCCAAGGGTTCAGAGCGGCAGAAGGTAGGGGATTTCTTCGCAGCCGGCATGGATGAGGCGCGCATCGAAGGGGAGGGGGCGCGGCCGCTGGAGCGATTCCTCGCCCGTATTGCCGCCGTCCGGGATCGCAACGCGTTGGCTGCCGAGATCGCGCTCCTGCAGGTGATCGGGACCAGCGCGGCCTTCCGGCTAGAGGTGGGCCCGGACGACCGGAACAGCGCCGTGAACATCCTGCAACTCTCCCAGCAAGGCCTCGGCCTGCCGGATCGCGATTATTACCTGAAACAGGACCCGCAATCCAGGACGCTCCGCCGAGCCTACCTGGCGCACCTCACGCGGATGTTTGGCTTGCTGGGTGACGCGGCGTCCACCGCCGGGCGAAACGCGCAGACCGTGATGCGACTGGAGACGCGGCTCGCCCGGGCGTCGATGACCCGAGACGAGACCGACGATCCCATCGCGACCTATCACAAGATGAGTCGGGCGATGCTCGCCAAGCACGCCTCCGGCTTTGCCTGGGACGCCTACTTTCGTGCCCTGGGGCTGGACGACGCGGAGACCCTCGTCCTCCGCCAGCCCGCGTTCTTCCGGGAGCTGGGCCGGATGGCCCAGGGCGTGTCCGCTCTCAGAGTGGAAGACCTATCTGCGCTGGCATCTTCTCCGCGCCACGGCCGGCTACCTGAGTTCCCCCTTCGAACGCGAGGCCTTTGCCTTCAACGGGACGACCCTCGAGGGGACGCCAGGCGCTTCCGCCCCGATGGAAGCGGGTGCTCGCCGAAACCGACGCGGCTCTGGGCGAGGCGCTGGGCAAACTCTACGTCGAGCGGGCCTTCAGCCCGCAGGCCAAGCAGAAGGCGTTGGAGATGGTGGCGAACCTCCGGGCCGCGCTGCGGGCGCGCCTCCAGCGGCTCGAGTGGATGGGCGAGGCCACCAAGGCGAGCGCCCTGGCCAAGCTCGACGCCATGCGCCTGAAGATCGGCTATCCCGACGTCTGGCGCGACTACGGCGCCTTGCAGGTCAGCCGGACCGGGTACCTGCGCAACGTCCTCGCGGCCCGGACTTTCGAGTTCCAGCGCGGGCTGGCCAAGGTGGGCAAGCCCGTAGATCGTGCCGAGTGGGCCGCGACACCCATCACCAACAACGCCTTCTACGATCCCACCCTGAACGAACTGGTCTTCCCTGCGGGCATCCTGCAGCCGCCGTTTTTCGACCCCGCGGCGGACGACGCCGTGAACTACGGGAACATCGGCGCCACGATCGGCCACGAGATGACCCATGGATTCGACGATGGGGGCCGACAGTACGACGCCCAGGGCAACCTCCGGAACTGGTGGACGGCCGCCGACGAGCAGGCGTTCACGGAGCGGGCCGCCTTGCTGGTGAAGCAGTTCGACGCCTTCGAGCCGATTCCCGGCATGCACATCAACGGCACGCTGACCCTGGGGGAGAACCTCGCCGACCTGGGCGGGCTCGCCATCGCGTACGACGCGTTCGAGCGCTCCCGGCAGGGCAAGCCGGCCGCAGTTCCGCAGGACGGGTTCACGCCGGAGCAGCGCTTCTTCCTGAGCTATGCGGAGACGTGGCGGTTCAAGCTCCGGGAGGAGACCCTGCGGGCCAGGCTCGTGACGGACGAGCACGCGCCGCCCAAGTATCGCGTCCTGGGGCCGCTCGCGAACCTGCCGGAATTCGCCGCGGCGTTCCACTGCAAGGCCGGCGATGCGATGGTGCGTCCTTCCGGGGATCGGGTGAGCCTCTGGTAGACCGGCGCCGAATCCGGAAGATCCACCCATGCGACCGTGACGTGTTCATGGTAGAGACTTGACTCTCCTGGGCGGTGACGGCTCGGGATCGGGCATTCGAAACTCGCACGAAAGGACACCCACCATGGCGCAGGAAGTGACGGGGACGATCCATTTCATGGACGGCAGCAAGATAACGCTCCGGTGGCCGCGTCAGGCGGGAACAGGCTCGCAAATCATCGCATTGAATGTCAAGAAAGCCCTGGAGGCCGATCGCATGCTAGTGGAGATCGATGGTACACTTCTACTGATCCCCCTTCGCAACGTCAAATACATCCAAATCACGCCGTCGCCGAAAGAGCTGCCCGCCGGAGTCCTGCGCGGTGCCCAATTTGTGAGCTAACGCGACGCTCTGGGTTGGCGTGACCCATTCTCCCGAAATATTGGGGACGTCCATAAAGGTACAAAAGATCTCGCCTATTCGCCATGAATTACAGGTAAGTGAGGGCCGTTCTCGCTCCAGACGAGACCACGTTTCCTCTTCGAGTCTGCCGTTCGTACGAGTTGCATCCCACCCGTGACCTTCGTCTTTCCTCGCGCATCGTGTGTGTCGGCTGTGAACTTGGCGTGCCCCGCGGCACCTTTGATTCCGGGATGGGAGAATTTCATATTTTCATGACCGTCCCCAATAACTGGTCCGGAAAACATTTATACTTTTATGGACGTCCCCCATGTCCTGGTTAGGTATCTTGAATGGCCATTACCAAGCGCCGGCCGGTTCGCAGCCCGGCGCTTGGTGTTTATACATGGTAGATGGTAAAATAAGCGCGAACGTGCCGATGAAGAGACCGCCGAGATCGGTCGAGGATACACACCATGTCTGAATCTCTCCGCGAAACCGTCTCTGGAGCCGCCGCGACGGTGTTTGTCGTCGACGACGACGAAACCGTTCGAAAGGCGTTGGCGCGCCTCATCCGCTCGGCCGGCATGACGGCCCGAACGTTCCCGACTGCCGAGGCGTTCCTCGCGGAAAACCACGCGGTGCCGGCTTCATGTCTCGTCCTGGATGTCCGCTTGCCGGGGTTGAACGGCCTCCAGCTCCAGGAGGCGCTCAATCGAAAAGGTTACCCGCTCGCCATCATCTTCATCACTGGTCACGGGGACGTGCCCACGAGCGTGCGGGCCATGAAGGCCGGGGCGGTGGATTTCCTCCAGAAACCTTTTTCGGGTCCCGATCTCCTCGACGCGATTCGCCGCGCCGTCGGTCGCACGCAGGATGCGGTGGCGAAGCAGGCGGAAATCGCAGAGATTCAACGACGGTGTGACACGCTGACGCCGCGTGAGCGAGAGGTCTTCTCGTTGGTCGTGACCGGCTTATTGAACAAACAGGTGGCCGGGGAACTGGGCGCCGCCGAGAAGACCATCAAAATTCATCGCGGACGGGTGATGGCGAAGATGCAAGCGCCCTCGCTAGCGGACCTGGTCCGGATGGCTGGGCTCTTAAGAGTTCCCCCGCAACCATCCGCTGTTCGAGGCGCGCCTGGCGCCTCGTAGTTCCCTTCCCGCGAACATGGTTCTGGCGGCTCGAGTGGGACCGTCATGGTCTTGTCTTCTGGAGCTGCGGTCCAGTTTACGTGACCGTCCCGCCGCGAGGCGTGTTAAGACCGTATAGGACCAAGGTCCGACTTGTCGCCGAGGACCCGCTGGGACAGATTCACGTACCGGAGAGGAGGGGGTTCGTCGGGCCTATTTACCGCGCAGCGCGGGCGGCAGGTGGCCATTATTCCACGCTGCGTAGGGAGTATGGTGTCCCCGGAATTCGAGGAGAGACTTTACATGACATCCCCCACGCCGGTGTCCGGTGACAGGCTGCTCCGGGATCCGCAGGACTTCTCGCTCGTCCTGGGCGGGCCGCTCTTCCAGTTGCTGCGGCGGGCGCATCTGTCCGACGATGCGCTGATGCTGATGCGCCAACGCATCCTCGTGCTCTCGCTGTTCGCCTGGCTGCCGCTTCTGGTGCTCTCGGCCCTGGAAGGACAAGTGATAGGCGGGAGGGCGGCCGTCCCCTTCCTGCTGGACGTGGACGTGCATATCCGCTTTCTGGTGGCGTTGCCGCTCCTGATCGTGGCGGAGCTGGTGGTGCACCAACGCATGCGGTTCGTGGTGAAGCAATTCCTGGAGCGCCAGTTGATTCCCGAGAGCGCCAGGACCCGGTTCGATGCCGCCATCGCGTCGGCGTTGCGGCTGCGCAACTCGGTGCTCGCCGAGGTGCTGCTGATCGCGTTCGTCTATGGCGTCGGCGTCCTGATCGTCTGGCGCCAGTACATGGCACTCGCAGGCGGCCACGTGGTATGCGACACCGGCCGCCGGGGGCTCGACGCTCTCGCTCGCGGGGATGTGGTATGGCTATGTGAGCGTGCCGCTCTTCCAGTTCCTGCTGGTCCGCTGGTATTTTCGGCTGGCGATCTGGGCCCGCCTCCTCTGGCAGGTGTCCCGCATTGAGTTGCACCTGGTGCCCACGCATCCCGATCGCGTCGGCGGCCTGGGCTTTCTGTCCAACACGGTCTACGCCTTCACCCCGCTGGCGGTGGCGCACGGCGCGCTGCTGGCCGGCATGATCGCCAACCGCATTTTCTACCTCGGGGCCACCCTGCCGGCCTTCAAGGTCGAGATCGCCGTCATGGTCATCTTTCTGCTGTGCGTGGTGCTCGGCCCGCTCTTGGTGTTCGCGCCGCAGCTGGCGCAGGCGAAGCGGACGGGCAATCGCGAATATGGCACGCTGGCCCAGCGGTACGTGCGCGAGTTCGACGCCAAATGGCTGCGCGGCGGCGCGCCGGCCGAGGAACCGCTCGTGGGGAGCGCCGACATCCAGTCCCTCGCCGATCTGGGCAATAGTTTCGAGGTGGTGCGGACCATGCGCCTCGCGCCGGTGACGAAGGAGGCTCTCGTCCAGCTCGCGGCCGCGACACTCGCGCCGGTGGTGCCGCTGGCCCTCACCATGATGTCGCTGGACGAACTGTTGAAAAAGCTGTTCGGCATCTTGTTCTAGGACGCGGCTGCGGCGCTTCGGTCGAGATCTGGCGGCAGTACAGCTCAGGAGTGCAAAGGAGGGAGCGTGAGATGGACGCCGGGCAAACCACCCCACGGTTGCGGCAGATCAGGCGGGCGCTGCCGACGCTGCTCCTCGTCCTGACGATGCTGGGCGCGGCCGGCTGCACCATCGGGCCGAGCACGATGACCCGGGACCGGTTCGACTACACGGCGGCCGTGGCCGAGTCGTGGAAGAGCCAGATGCTGCTGAACCTGGTGAAGCTCCGCTACAGCGACACCCCGGTGTTCCTGGACGTCGGGCAGATCGTCAGCGGCTATACGGTGCAGAGCACCTTTACCGCGGCCGGGAACGTCTTCAACACCAGCGGCACCGTGCCGGGGGTCCCCAACAGCAGCATCGGGCTGGGCGCGCAGGGCCAATTCACCGACCGACCGACCATCACCTACGCGCCCCTCATGGGCGAGCGGTTCGCCCGCTCGCTGATGACGCCCATGCCTCCCGCGGCGATCCTGAGCCTGATCCAGGCGGGATATCCCATCGACCTGACGCTGCGGCTGACGGTGCACACGCTCAACGGCATCCAGAATCGGTTCGGCGGGGGCGCCCGGCGGCGGCCGGCCGACCCGGACTTCTACGAGCTCCTGGCGCGGCTCCGGCGGATCCAGAACTCGGGCGCCATCGGCATGCGCGTGCAGCGCGTCGGTCGCGACGAGGCCACGATGTTGACCTTGCGGCAGAAGGTGGAGCCGAGCATCGAGGCGGACATCCTGATGGTCCGGCAGTTGCTGGGGCTCGATCCCCAGGGGGGCGAGTTCCGGGTGGTCTACGGGGCCGTGGCCGCGAACGACAAGGAACTGGCCATGCTCACCCGGTCGATCCTGGACATCCTGATCGACATGGCGTCGTTCATCACGGTGCCGGAGACCCACGTGCAGGAGAAACGGGTTGCGCCGACGGCGGAACCCGAGGTGGGCCCGGGCGGGCCCATCCCGCCCCTCGTGCGGATCCTCAGTAGCTTCGAGAAGCCGGGCGATGCCTTCGTGGCGGTGCCCTACCGGGGCCACTGGTATTGGATCGATGACCGCGACCTGCCGTCCAAGGGGCTGTTCAGCTTCCTCATGTTCCTCTTCACCCTCGTGGAGACCGGGGACAAGGGAGCCCCTCCCGTCGTGACGATCCCGGCGGGGTAGGCGGGGCGCGATAAAACAGGCCGGCCAGAACCAACAGCCTGCCCAAGTGCAACCGTGGGCCGCTCGGGCAGAGTGCGATAAAGCCAGAGCCTGGGTCCGGCGGGGCGCGGGTACCAGGTCAAAAAGGGGCTGCCTTTTCAGACGGTCGGCTGCGCTCTTCAGCATGGTGTCCTCGGAAATAGGAGGCGGAATGACCACAGAGACAGGTCCTGTTCCCCACGTGAGCCGGCCAGCGCGGGACCCCGGGGCGCCGGGGGCGGGCCGCACCAGGCGCCTGCGCCCCCTGGTGTGGGTGGGGCGCGCCGTGGTGGGGCTCGGGTGCAGTGTGCTGCTCGGGTGGATGGCGCTGGCCATCTATTTCGACTTCCCGCTGCTCGGGCCGCCGGGGCTCCGCGCGGGGCTCGGCGCCCTCGTGCCGGTGGGCGCGGTGGTCGCCCTGTGGCGCGTGCGCCCGCTCCGGTGGGTCGTCGCCGGGATCCTGGGGGCGTTCGTGCGTGGTCCTCGCCGCTGTGGCTCGCCATCCCGCCGTCCAATGACGCGGGACTGGCAGCCCGACGTGGCGACGCTGCCCTATGCCGACATCGACGGCGACCGCGTGACCGTGCACAACGTCCGCAACGCCGCGTACCGGACCGAGACCGACTACACCGTGCGCCTCGAGGACCGCGCGCTGGACCTCTGCGAAGCTCCGCTCGCTGGATCTCTTCCTGATCTACTGGGGATCGCCCCTCATCGCCCACACCATCCTGAGCTGGGGGTTCGAGGGCGACCAGTACCTGGCCATCTCGATCGAGACGCGCAAGGAGAAGGGCGAGGAGTATTCCGCGCTCCGCGGGTTCTTCCGCCAGTACGAGCTCACCTTCGTGGTGGCGGACGAGCGCGACGTCGTGCGCCTCCGCACGAATGTCCGCGGCGAGGACGTCTACGTCTACCGGCTCGACGTGTCCCCCGCGGACGCGCGGCGGTTCCTGCTCCGGTACCTCCAGGAAATCAACGAGTTGCGCGACCGGCCCCAGTGGTACAACGCGCTGACGGAGAACTGCACGACCGCGATCATGCGCCTCGCCGGGGCGGACGCGCGCCGGTCGTGGTGGAGCTGGCGGCTCATTGTGAACGGGTACTTCGACGAGCTGGCGTACGACCTCGGCGCCATCGATCGCTCCCTGCCGTTCGCCGTCCTCAAGGCCAAGAGCCATATCAACGACCGCGCCAAGGCCGCCCACGACGACCCCCGTTTCTCGGTCCGGATCCGGGAAGGCCTCCCGCGGATGGCCCCGACCGCGGCAGGGCAGAGGTGACACCGATGAACCCGATGGAACGGATCCTGGAGCCTGTCCTCGACGGGGACCGCGCCTGCCCGTCGGCTCGCCCTTGTCTGCGCCCTGGGCCTGGCCCTGGCCGCCTGCGCGGGGCCGATCAGCACGACCCGGGTCGACCCCACAATCGTCCAGGCCGACCTCGGCCGGAGCGCCATCACCACGGGTGAGCCGAGCTGGCCGACGCGCAACGTGCTCTTCGAGCGGGGCCTCTCCGACGCCTTCGCCGCAGAGCCCGAGGCCGCCCTGGCCGAGCTGCACCGGGCGATGGTCGCGGCGGGGGGGGACCCGGACCTCCTCTTCGCCCTGGCCGAGCTGTCCTTCCTGCACGGCCAGGCCGCGAAGCAGCCCGCCTACGCCCTGGCGGCCGCCGTCTACGCCTACGCCTTCCTGTTCCCCGAGGGGGCCGGCGTGGCCCCCGGCCGGTTCGATCCCCGGCTCCGGATCGCGGCGGACCTGTACAACTGGGCGCTCACCGTGAGCTTCGCCTCGAAGGACCGGGTGGAGGTCGTCCCGCGGGGCGGCACGTTCGAGTTGCCCTTCGGGCGGATCGAGGTGGCCTTCGACCCGGCCGCGCTCCGCGCCGGGGACCGCGAACTGGTCCGGTTCACCCCGGTGGCGGAGCTGGCGGTGGATGGTCTGGCCATGCGGTATCGCTGGCCCGGCCTCGGCGCCCCGCTCGCCGCCGCCACCCGGCCCCTCGAGTCCGCGCCGTCCGGGCGAGACATGGTGGCCCCGCGCCTCCAGGTGCCGGTCACCGTCCTCCTCCGGATTCCCGAGGCCCGGCGGGCCCTTGTGCAGGGCGACCCCGCTCGCGGGCACGCTGGAGATCCACCTGGCCTGGGACGCGGAATCGGTCTCGATTGCGGGGGAGCAGGTGCCGCTCGAGAACGAGCCGACAGCGGCCCTGGCGCTCAGTGTCACTGGCGTGCCGGTCTTCGAGCTCGAGACGTTTGGGTTTCTCGGCCGACTCTCCGGGCTCCTGGCGGAGCGGCCCCCGCTCGTCTCCACCACGCCGTACCATCCTGGGCTGATCCCCGTGGTCTTCGTCCACGGCACGGCGTCGAGCGTGGTCCGCTGGATGGACATGTTCAACCGGCTGCAGGCCGACCCCGAGATCCGGAGCCGCTACCAGTTCTGGTTCTTCCAGTACGACTCCGGCAACCCCATCGCGCTGTCCGCCCTCCGCCTACGCGAGGCGCTGACCACGGCGGTGGCGCGGCTCGACCCCGCGGGCACGGACCCGGCCCTGCGCCGGATGGTCCTGATCGGGCACAGCCAGGGCGGCCTGCTGGTCAAGATGCAGGCCATCAGCACCGGCGATCGGATCTGGACCGGGGTCAGCCGCAAGCCGCTCGACGAGCTCGCGCTCGCCGACGAGACCCGTGACCTGATCCGGCGCGGGCTGTTCGTCGAACCGCTGCCCGCCGTGTCGCGCGTGGTGTTCATCTGCACGCCGCATCGGGGCAGCTTCGTGGCGGGGCGCAATCTCATCGCCAACCTCACCCGCCGGCTGCTGACCCTCCCCCTCGCCCTCACCGGCGTGGCGGCGGACCTCGCCCGGAACCCGGACGCCTTCGCAGGCGGGGTGAGCCCGGTCGTCCCCTCGGCGGTCGACAACATGTCGCCGCGGCACCGCTTCATCCAGGCCCTGCAGGAGATCCCCGTCGCCCCGTCCATCACGGTCCACTCCATCATCGCGGTCGAGGGGGACGGCCCGGTCGAGCAGGGCAACGACGGCGTGGTGGAGTACGCGAGTGCCCACATCGAGCCCGTCGAGTCCGAGCTGATCGTGCGGTCGGGCCATTCCGTGCAGGGCAATCCCCACGCCATCGAGGAGGTCCGCCGGATTCTGCGGCTGCACGGGGGGGTGCCGACGGGGACGGGGCCGTGATGGGAGACTAGGGTTGACAACCTCAACGGTCAATCGGTCGGCGGTGCCCGCCTAGTGTCCTGTCCCAGAGATTCGCCGAAAAAGTCAGGGCCTCAGGTCCATCCCGAGGACGCCGCGCCCGCGGCCCGGCTGGCTCCGGTCCGGAGTCTCGCCGCAGGCGGGACGACCCGGAGCAAGGCCGGGCGGTTCTCGACGAGGCGCCAGGCGCCGGAGGGATAGATCTGGGGCCCGGCCAATCATCAACGAACTTCGGGGACGGGACACTAACTGCCAGAGTTCAGGAAATACCCAGAATTGCGCAGAAGCAGCGTAGTCCCCCTTTCTTTCCCGCGGGAACCCGCAGAAAGCGTGATTGAGTTTCCTAACATAATGAGTTAAAATCCTCACGCATGCGCTACATCAGCCGGGCCCTGGAAACGCAACTCATCGCCGCTGCGAAGGCGTTCCCCGCCATCGTGCTCACTGGACCGCGTCGCGCCGGCAAGACCTGGCTGCTCCGCCATCTCTTTCCCTCGGCCGGATACCATCTGTTCGAGGATCCGGACGTCGTGGCCCGCTTTCGGCACGATCCGCAGGGGTTCCTCGACGGCGTGCGCCCGCCCGTCATCCTGGATGAGGTTCAGAACGTTCCCGAAGTGTTCAATTTCGTGCGGAGCCGCATTGACCGTCACGCGCGCCGGACGGGTCAGTGGATCCTGACCGGTTCGCAAGAGGCCGGCCTGATGGGCAATGTCACAGAGTCCATGGCCGGCCGGGCCGCGGTGCTCCAACTCTGGCCGATGTCCATCCGGGAAACCTCCAAGGTGAGTCTGTTGCACGGGGGATATCCTGAGGTGTTGGCCCGCCCACGGACGTCCTCTTTGTGGTTCAGTTCCTACGTGCAGACCTATCTTGAACGGGACGTTCGCGCCATCAGCGCCATCCAGGATCTCGTCACCTTTCGACGGTTTCTCGGGATCGCCGCCACGCGCCATGGTCAGGTCCTCAACAAGTCCGACCTCGCGGCCCCCTTGGGTCTGAGTGTCCCGAGCATCGGACGCTGGCTCGATATTCTCGAGGCCACTGCGCAGATCGTGGTTGTGCCACCCTACTTTGAGAATCTCGGGAAGCGGCTGATCAAGTCGCCAAAGATCTACCTGGCCGATTCGGGACTGGCCTGTCACCTCTTGGGTATCGAGTCCGAGGCCGAACTTGCCAGGTCCCCGTTTCTCGGTGTCCTGTTCGAGGGTTTCCTTGCCGCCGAGATTGCCAAATCTCAGGTCAACGCCGGCCGGCGGCGAGAACTCTATTACTTCCGTGACCAACAGGGACTGGAGGTGGATTTCGTCGTTCCGGCACGGGGTGGCGGGGTAGCGCTGGTGGAAGTCAAGGCCTCGGCCACCGTGACGCCCGCCATGGCCGCACCGATGCAGCGACTTGCGACCGCCTGGGAAAAGCAGTCGGGCACTCGAGGCGCGGTGAAAATGTTCGTGGTGCATCGAGCGGCGCGTGCGGTTCAATCGTCCCGTGCCATCGCTCCCGGGGTCCAAGCAGTCCCATGGCAGGAGTTCGTCACGGAAAAGCTCCTGTGACGGAATTGCGGGAAGGCAAGAAAGTGAAATTCCGCTGCCAAACCCTCGCGTTCTGACGCACACGTTCTCCGCATTTCTGGCCTTTTCTTTTGACTCTCCGTGTCTCATTCGATAGTCTGCTGTCCGACGAGCGCCGCATCCAGGCCGGTCTGTCTGGGCGCGCTGTCTCTTGGCCGCGGAGCAGGCGTGGTGCGCTCCGACGACGGGTTGGGCCGTTAGGGAGACGGAGAGATGGATCGTGCCTGATCGCCGAATCGGATTCCCTTGGATTCCGCCTTCCACTGTTGCTTTTCATCCTTCTTGCCTGTGCACCGTGCGCAGCCGAGGCCCAGGCGCCGCCACCCGATGCCCTCAGCACAAAGAACGTCCTGATCCTGCACGCCCTGGAAGCCAATATGCCCCTCAACGTCCGCACCGACAGGGCCATCATGGCGTCGCTGCAGGCGGGCGGAGTAGGGCTGAAGGCTCAATTCTACGAATACCTGGATCTGCACCGCCACCCGGGCGCCAAACATCGGCAGCGCCTTGCCGAGATGTTGCGCGAGCGGTACGACGATCACAAGATCGACGCGATCATCACCCTCTACCCGGAAGCTCTACAGTTCGTGCTCGACGAAGGACAGGCGATTTTTCCTGACGCCCCCATTGTGGCGCTGTACATGTACCCGGGCTTCGAGGTGCCGAAGACGGGGCGCCGTATCGTCCAGCACGTCCTCAGGAACGACATCGCGGGCACGCTCGAAAGCGCGCTGAAACTCGTCCCCAGCGGCAAAGAGCGTCTATGTCGTGAGTGGCGTCCATCCTCTGGACAAGAAGAACGAGGCTCAGGCGCGACTGGATCTGCAGAAATGGCAGGGCCGCCTGGACGTTCGCTACTTGACCGACATGTCACTGGAAGAGATGCTGGCCGCGATATCCGGCGCGCCTCGCGACACGATCATTTTGTACCTGGCTGTGAGTGCCGACAATACCGGAACGACGTACAATCCCAGAGACGTGGCCGAACGGCTGAGTCAGGTCGCCAACGGCCCCGTCTTTGGGCTCTACGAGAGTATCCTGGGATATGGCATCGTCGGGGGATCGCTGGTCAGTTACGACGACATTGGCACCCAGGCGGGCCAACTGGCTCTGAGCTTCCTCAAGATCGGGTCAGATCCAAACAAGATCCCTGCCATCTTGGACGTGCCCGGCGTGTTGAAGTTCGACTGGCGGCAACTCAAGCGCTGGAACCTGAACGTGGACGCGGTGCCGCCGGGAAGCATCATCATCAATCGAGAGTACACGATCTGGGAGCGATACCGCACGGAGGTGATCGCCGCATGCTTTGTGCTTGTTGTGCAGGCGCTGCTGATCGTGAGCCTTGCGGTGAGCCGGGCGCAACGCCAGCGTGCCGAACGGCAACTCGCGCAGCAACTTCGGATCGAGACGCTCCTCGCCGACCTGTCGGCGCGTTTTGTCCATCTGCCCGCCAACCAGATCGAGGAGCGAAATCCAGGACGCCCAGCGCCGGATCTGTGAAGTCCTCGACCTCGATCGTTCCACACTGTTGCAAGTGCCGCAGGACGAGCCCGGACACCATGCCAGCTGACGCATGTCCACACCCGGGCAGAGACCGCGCCACTACCGGCTCGGACGGATGGGAGAGACTTGTTCCCTTGGGCGCTCCAGACGCTCATGCGCGGGGAGACGCTCACCCTCTCGACACTCGCGGCCCTCCCGCCGGAAGCCGCCCGGGACCGAGAAAACATCCAACGATACGGGACCAAGTCGGTCGTCGCGATTCCGCTCGTCGCGGAAGGGACGGTATTCGGCGCGCTCACGCTTCGCGGCGACGCGCGCGGAACGGGAGTGGCCGGACGACGTCGTGAAGGGCTTCCGCATGGTCGCCGAAGTGATCGCCAATGCGCTCGCCCGGCAGCGCGCGGATCAGGCGCTCCGGGAGAGCCAGGCGCGCCTGACCCTGGCGGTGGCCAGCGCCGACGCGCGCCTGTGGGAGGTGGAGGCAGAGACGGAACGCGTGTGGATGACGGAAGAGGGGCGGGCGTCCTTCGGCCTCGGCCCGGCGGAGGCGATGACGCTTCGAGCGCTTGGTCGCGTTCATCCACCCCGACGATCGCGAGGCGTGGCGCCACAACATCCGGCAGGCGCTGGACACCGGCCAGCCCATGCGCAGCGAGTTCCGCGTCCTCCGCCCGGACGGCAGCGTCCGCTGGATTCGTCTCCCAAGGGCGCCCCCACGGCGATGCGACCGGGAAACCGCGCCGCCTGCTGGGGGTGTCCATCGACGTCACCGAGCGCCGGCAAGTCGAGGAGCGCCTCCGCACGAGCGAGGCGCTGAGCAGCGGGGTCCTGGCCTCGCTCCCCGGGCATATGGTCATCGTGGATCGCTCGGGCGTCATTCTGCGCACCAGCGACACGTGGCCGGCGTTCGCCGCCGGGGACGGGGCGCTGGATCCCACCGTCCTGGCGGTCGGTGCAGGGCGGCCCCACGCACAGCCGCGGGCCGCAGAGCATGCCGGCCCGCTGATCAAGGAGATTCAGGGTGGGATCGAGGCGGTCCTGACCGGCGCGCAGGCCGACTTCCGTCTCGAATATGCGTACCCGACGCGCACCGAGGAGCGCTGGGCCAGCGTCAGCGTCCTGCCGTTGCAGCGGCCGGAAGGGGGCGCGGTCATCTACCTCCAGGACATCACGCTGCAGCAGCGGTCCCGCCTGGAGGCGGAGACGCCTCCGTCGCGACCTGACCCACGTCGGCCGGGTGACCACGATGGGGGAGATGGCGGCGGCGCTGGCCCACGAGCTGAACCAGCCGCTGACCGCCATCTTGAGCAACGCCCACGCGGGCGAGCGGTACCTGGCGCAGGCGCGCCGCCCCTCGACGAAATCCGCGAGATCCTGCAGGACGTGGTCGGGGACGCCCGGCGGGCGGGCGACGTGATCCAGCGCCTGCGCAGCCTGCTGCGGAAAGAGGAGGCGCGCTTCCTTCCTCTCGACGTCAACCAAGTGATCCGGGAAATGGCCGCGCTCGTCCACACGGACGCCATCCTCCGGAATGTGTGTGATCGACCTGGATCTCGCGCCCGAGCTTCCCCCGGTCCGCGGTGACCGCGTGCAGCTCCAGCAGGTGCTGCTCAACCTCGTGCTCAACGGCATGGAAGCGATGGGTCCGCATGGCGAGGGAAGGCGGATCGTGCTCCAGACGCTGCAGGCCGACGGAGCGGTGCGCGTCTCCGTGCGGGATCAGGGCCCCGGCATTCCCGGAGACACGTTATCGCGCATTTTCGAGACCTTCTACACCACCAAATCCGAGCGGGATGGGGATGGGACTGGCGATCAGCCGTTCCATCGTGGAAGCCCACGGCGGCCGGATCTGGGCCGAGAACAACCCCGACCGCGGCGCCACGTTTTCGTTCACGCTGCCGGCGTGCCCTCCGGACCCCGCGCCCGAGGTTGCGGCTGGGCCAGCCCGAAACCCTGACGGGGGAGGCGTTCCGTTATGAACCTGCTGCTGAAGGAAATTCGTCACAACCCACTGCTGTGGCTGCTGGCCTTCGTCCCCGTGCTGTTTGCAGGCCAGACGCTCAAGCCCGGCGCGCACACGCTGCTTTTCGTGCTGTCCGTCCTGGCCATCGTGCCGCTGGCGACGCTGCTGAGCCACGCCACCGAATCCGTGGCGGCCAAGACAGGCGATGCGGTCGGGGGCCTGCTCAACGCCACGCTGGGAAATCTGACCGAACTGGTCATCGCGCTGGCGGCGTTGCGCGCCGGCGAATACGCACTCGTGAAGGCGTCCATCGCCGGGGCGATTGTCACCAACACGCTGTTCATGCTGGGCGTGTCGTTTCTCCTCGGCGGACTCAAGTACCACGTCCAGGAGTACAACCGAGTCAGCGCCCGCGTGCAAGCGGCCCTGCTCTTCCTGGCCACGGTCGCGCTGTTGATTCCGTCGGCGACCTCTGAAGCCGACTCCGCGGCGGGGACGGCGTTCACGCAGACGTTGAGCGCGGTCTGGCGGTGCTGCTCATCATTACGTACGGATTGGGCATGCTGTTCTCGCTCAAGACGCACCGCGAGCTGTTCGCCGGGGTGGAATCCGAGGAGGCCGGCGAAGCGCCGTGGCCGATCGGTGTGGCCCTGGCCACGCTGGCCGGCGTCACGGTGGTGGTCGCGCTGGTGAGTGAAATCTTCGTCGAGTCGGTGCAGGAGGCGGCGGTGACGTTCGGGATGACCCCTGCGTTCGTGGGGTTCATCGTCGTGGCGCTGGTGGGCGGTGCGGCGGAGATGGCCTCGGCGTTTTCCGGCGCGCGGAAGAACCGCCTCGACTTGAGCGTGGGCATCGCGCTGGGGAGCGCGTCACAGATTGCGCTGTTCGTCGCGCCGGTGCTGGTGCTGCTCAGCTACGTTATCGGCCCGGCGCCGATGACCCTGCAGTTCTGGCCGGGCGCGGTCGTGATGATGCTCATCGCGACGATGACCGCGTCGCTGGTGACAAATAGCGGCCGATCGACGTGGTTCGTCGGGGTGCTCGTGCTGATGGTATACGCGATTTTCGCCATGACCCTTTACCTGTTGCCGCCCCGAGTGCAGTGAAAATGAACATCCGGCGGCAAGCCAAGCTCGTGCATGAAGGGCAATTCGTCGCCCAAGTGGAAGTCGACCTCGTCGAGACCGATTCTGGCTGGTCTCCGTACCTCTCCCTCGACGATGCGTACAAACTCGACGACGTTCGTGAAGCCTTACGCCGTGGCGACATCCAGTCCGCATCCCGCAAGGCCCAAGTCTTTCGTCCTCACCCCCGTCGCCCTGTAACAATACGCCTGGGGGAACCGCAGAAGCCTCCCAAGCCTCGCCGTGATTGGGGACCCGTTGCATCCTATGACTCCTGGGTCAGTTGATGGGGCCGGGAGTAGCGTGGGTGGGTCCCGCGCCCGCATAATTAAACCCAAACATCGGGCAATTCGGCGCGTGGCGACCCTCAGCAACGGCGCCAGGATCATCCGCGGGCACGCGGTCAACGGCCGGGCCATCCGGCGCCAGGTCGCAACCCTCGCACAGAGCCTTCAGATGCAAATAACGAAAGCCTGCCCCCTGATGCTCGCCTGCCTGAACCCGGATTTCCCACCACCAAGCCGCCGAGGAACCACCAGCCAATGTAAAACCGACAATAAACAACTGACAACCGAGCAACGAACTATTTGACTGGCCAGGCGAGAGGGTCCTGCGGGTTGAGTGTCATCACGCTTGACGTTATTCACGCCTCCCGTTACTATCCGGCCATGATCGTCTCGTTCAAGGACGCGGACACTGAAGCCCTGGCCGGGGGTTGGCGGGTCAAGCGCTTCGTGAACATCCAGTCGGTGGCGCGGCGCAAGCTTCGCCAGCTCCAGATCGCCGGCCGCCTGGAAGACCTCCGGGCTCCTCCCGGCAACCGTCTCGAGGCACTCCGGGGCGAGCGCGCGGGCCAGCACAGCATCCGCGTCAACGATCAGTACCGCGTCTGCTTTCGCTGGACAATGGCGGGTGCCGAAGACGTCGAGATCGTGGATTACCACTAGGAGTGTCAAATGCGGAAGCTCAAGCCTGTGACTCCCGGCGAACTACTGCGTGAGGAGTTTCTTGTCCCGATGGCCCTCTCGCAGTACCGCTTGGCCAAGGAGATCGGTGTGCCGGCACAGCGGATCGGCGAGATCATCGCCGGCAAGCGTGCCATTACCGCCGATACCGACCTTCGCCTCTGCCGCTTCTTCGGACTCTCGAATGGCTACTGGTTGCGGGCGCAGGCCGCCTACGACACCGAGGTGGCGGAGGACGCTCTCGCTGAGGAACTGGCACAGATCAAGCCCTGGTCGGCAACTGCCGCGTAAGCCAAGGACTGCTGGTTTTCTTCCCCTACCTTGCTTCCAGACCTTCCCCCTGTTAGTATTCGCTCGTGCGCGATATCTTGAAGAGGGTTTCGGAGCTTGTCGGGTCCGGACAGGTCCGCATATCGGACCACGGGTACGATGAACTGGCAGCCGATCGGATCTCAGTCAAGGATCTGAAGATTTCATGGAGAGAAGAAAATGAACATCCGGCGGCAAGCCAAGCTCGTACATGAAGGGCAATTCGTCGCCCAAGTGGAAGTCGACCTCGTCGAGACCGATTCTGGATGGTCTCCGTACCTCTCCCTCGACGATGCGTACAAACTCGACGACGTACGCGAAGCCTTACGCCGCGGCGACATCCAGTCCGCATCCCGCAAGGCCCAAGTCTTTCGTCCTCACCCCCGTCGCCCTGTAACAATACGCCTCTGGGGGAGCCGCGGAAGCCTCCGAAGTCTCGCCGTAATCGGAGACCCGTTGCATCCCCTGACTCCTTAGGGTTGCGTAGACCATCGGTCGCTGATTCGAAGACTCCTGGGGGTGCAGCACCCCGGATTCAGCCTGCATAGCTTCGTTCACGTTCCCCGCCTGCCCACCCGACTCCTCGCCCGCATAAGCCGAACTTTCTCACCACAAGAAGCACAAGACGCACAAGTCATTTCAACGAAGCAAGCCACCGCCACGCCGTACAACCGAGCAATGGACGACGTGACCGGTTTTCCATTGTCGGGTTCCCGTCTTACCTTGCCGATCTTCAGCAGGATGCTAAGGCGTAACGAGAGACGTGTCCAGCAGTCGTGCGCCGTGGAGTACGCCGCAACGAGCGCCCGAGGAAGCCAACGCCGCAGATGGGCCTTTTTCAGCAGCCTGGCTACTATAGGACTAAGGTCCGATAGACTCCCCCCCTCGTCCCGCATAGACTTCCGGCTGTCACTTCTTGCTCCAGCACGGAGGCCACTCATGCCGCCACCTCTCGTGGCGATCGTTGACGACGATGCGTCTGTCAGGCGGGCCCTGACGCGCCTCCTGCAGTCCGCCGAGTCTCCAGGTGCTCACGTATGCCTCGGCGACCGAGTTCCTCGAAACCGGGCTCTCGAGTCGCCCCGGCATGCCTGATCCTCGACATTCACTTGGGAGGAATGAGTGGACTGGAGCTGCTTTCGCGGCTTCGCGAATCGGGGACATAACCTACCAGTCCTGATCATCACTGCGCACGACGACGCACAATCGCGGGAGGCGGCCACACACGCAGGGTGCGTGGCCTACCTCCGCAAGCCCCTCGACGCCAAGGCGCTTCTGGAGGAGGTTGCCACAGCGATGAAGCGTGCGGCGTGAGCAACTGAGTGGGAGAGGGGGTGATTGGGAGATTGGGGGAGGGACAAACTCCGCTACGCGGTGTCGATCCTGTCTCCCCTTCCCCTTGTCGCCCACTCCCCCGACCATCTTTCGCTCAGCGCCTTGGCGTCTTGGCGGTTGGGGCATTTGGAATTAGGGTTAGGAGCCACTCCGTTCGGCGGCATCTTCGCCGCCTTTCACGAACAGAAAGGAGCGTCCGATGAGCAAAGCAGCAACGACCGTTCCCAGAATCGACCATTTCTTTTCCGCCGTGGCGGCGCGCCTGGATCGCTGGCGCGATCTGAACAGGGCGGCGCAGACCTGGGCCGCAAGTCCGGCCGGTGGCGACACGGCGGGGCTCCAGGCCGCGTGCGCCGACGCGCTCGCCGAGCTGCTGCCCATGGAAGACTTCCAGGCCTACCCGGGCGCCCGCCTGCTCAATGCCATCAAGGACCGCTTGGCCGGCGGCGACGCGCTGGGCACGGCGCGGCTTGTGCAGCGCGTCTCGTCGGCCCTCATGTCGCGGAGCTACCGGAGCGATGCCGGGGAGTGGGAAACGGAAGACGACGCGGCCGGCGCGGAGCGCGTGATGCCCACCGCGCTGAGCGAGACGGCGGCGAAGCCCTACTTCGAGGTGCTGTTCGTGACCCCCACGCCGCCGTCGCGCTGGCCCACCCACGTCCAGCAGGTCCGGAAGCTGCGACGAGCCCAGGACGAGTTCGTCTACGAGCCCGTGTTCGTCGGCACGTTCGAGGATGCGGCACTGGGCGTGATTCTCAACACCAACCTCGAGGCGGTGGTGATCTATGACGGCTTCCCCTACGCATCGGCGCACGACGTGCCGTTGCTCAAAAGCGTGCTCGCCTCCAAGCTGTCGGTCGGCGCGGACGATCGCGCGCCGAAAGACTACGGCCTGAAGCTGGCGGAGATCGTGAAGCGCTATCGGCCGGAGCTCGACATCTATCTCCTCTCCGACAAGAAGCCCGACGCGATCATCTCGGACCCCGCGGCCGTGGGACTGCGCCGCGTCTTCTACGAGGTCGAGGAGCCGCTGGAGCTCCACCTCTCGATCCTCGCCGGCGTGGCCGAGCGCTACGAGACGCCGTTCTTCAACAACCTCAAGAAGTACGCCCAGAAGCCGGTGGGCACCTTCCACGCGCTGCCGGTGGCGCGCGGCAAATCCATCTTCAAGTCGAACTGGATCCGCGACATGGGCGAGTTCTACGGGGCCAACCTGTTCCTCGCGGAATCGTCGGCGACCACCGGCGGGCTGGACAGCCTGCTGGAGCCCACGGGCAACATCAAGAAGGCCCAGGACGCGGCGGCGCGCGCATTCGGCGCCGACCGCGTGTTCTTCGTGACCAACGGCACCTCGACCTCCAACAAGATGGTCCACCAGGCGCTGCTCACGCCGGGCGACATCGTGATCGCCGACCGCAACTGCCACAAGTCGCACCACTACGGGATGGTCCTGGCGGGCGCGCAGCCGTACTACGTCGAGGCCTTCCCCATGGTGGCGTACTCGATGTACGGCGCCGTGCCGGTGCGGGCCGTCAAGAAGGCCCTGCTCGACCTCAAGGCCGCGGGGCGGCTGGACAAGGTCAAGATGGTCACGCTGACCAACTGCACCTTCGACGGCCACGTCTACGACACGCGCCGCGTGATGGAAGAGTGCCTGGCGATCAAGCCGGATCTGGTGTTCCTGTGGGACGAGGCCTGGTTCGGCTTCGCCCGCTTCTCCCCGCTCTACCGCCCGCGCACGGCGATGGGCGCGCGCGCGGCGCTGAAAGAGGCCTTCGCCGATCCCGCCTACCTGGAGCGATACCTCGCGCAGGAGAAGCAGTTCGGCAAGGATCTGGATCCCAAGGACAAGCGGCTGCTCGAGGCCCGGCTCATCCCCGACCCGCGCAAGGCGAAGCTCCGCGTCTACCAGACGAACTCGACGCACAAGTCGATGTCCGCGCTGCGGCAGGGCTCGATGGTGCTGGTGGGCGACGAGGACTACCAGCTGCACGAGCAAGCCTTCAAGGAGGCGGTGTTCACCCACGCCTCGACCTCGCCCAACCAGCAGCTCATCGCGTCGCTGGACATCGCGCGCCGGCAGATGGAGCTGGAGGGCTACGAACTGGTGATGCAGGCGATCACGCTTGCCATCGAGATCCGCCGCGCCGTGAACACGCATCCCCTGGTGTCCAAGTACTTCAAGGTCTTGACGGTGGAGGAGATGGTGCCGGCCGAGTTCCGCCAGTCCGGCCTCAAGAGCTACATCGAGGACGGCATCACCTGGCTGGATGCGGCGCGGGCCTTCCGCGAGGACGAGTTCATCCTGGATCCGACCCGGCTCACGCTGGTGTGCGGGACCGCGGGCTACGACGGCACGCAGTTCAAGAACCTGCTGGCGGCCGAGTACGAGATCCAGCTCAACAAGACCTCGCGCAACTCGATCCTGCTGCAGACCAACATCAACAACACGCGGAGCGACGTGGCGAACCTGCTCAAGGTCCTGGTCGAGATCTCCAAGGAGATCGAGGAGCGCCTCAAGAGCGGCGGCGAGGCGGCGCAGAAGGCCTTCGCGGCGCGGGTGAAGTCGCTGATGGAGGACGTCCCCGACCTGCCCGAACTTCAGCTGCTTCCACGACCGGTTCCGCGACCAGCCGAAGGGCACGACGCTGGAAGGCGACATGCGCACCGCGTTCTACATGGCCTACGACGAAGAAGGCTGCGAGCACGTGAAGCTCATGAGCCCCGAGATCGACAAGCGCCTCAAGTCCGGGCCGCCGCTGGTCTCGGCCCACTTCGTGATCCCGTACCCGCCCGGCTTCCCGATCATGGTGCCCGGGCAGGTGATCAAGGCCGACACGATCGAGTTCATGCGCAAGCTGGACGTGAAGGAGATCCACGGCTACGACGCGACTCGGGGGCTCAAGCTGATCAGCCCCGCCAAGCTGGGCGACAAGGCGGCGAAGGCGAAGCCGGCGGCCGCGAAGGCTGTGAAGAGGCGCAAGTAACCGCCGAACGAGCGGACCCGCACTATTCGCGAAACGGCTCGCGAATAGTGCGGGAATGCCAAATTCCAATGGCAAATGACCAGGCGGATACGCTCGTCGCTGCGACGTCAACGTGCGAAGCTCTGCGCCGCCATGGATTTACCAATTGGTCATTGGGCATTGCTGAAGACGAGCCTCTTCAGTATCCCGGGCAGAGGAGGAGGGCCGATGGAAGCGTTCTTCCAGTTCCTCCAGGCCAATCCGTTTCTGCTTGTTGTTCGCCACCGTCGGCCTGGCCGTCTGGATCGGGCGGTTCTCGGTCAAGGGGTACGGCCTCGGCATGGTGGCGGCGGCGATCGTCGTCGGGGTCGTCCTGGCGACCTGGGCTTCGCTCTACGGCGTCAAGCTGCAACTCGACAACTTCGCGAAGTCGCTGATGTACTACCTGTTCATGTACGGCGTCGGATTGCGGGTCGGCCCCTCCTTCTTCAACAGCCTGAAGAAGGACGGCCTCACCTTCACCATCCTGGCCGTCGTGTGCGCCGTCCTCGGTCTGGGCCTGGTCGTCATCCTGAGCCGGCTGTTCGGATTGCCGGCCGGCGCGGCCGGCGGGATCCTGGCCGGGTCGCAGACCATGTCGGCGGCCATCGGCACGGCCGAGATGGCCGTCGCCCAGGGGGCGTACAAGGTGCCGGCAGGGGCCACCGCCGAAGGGGTGAGCGCGATGATCGCCCTCGGCTACGGCATCAGCTATATCTGGGGGACGGTCGGGATCATCCTGATCTGCAAGTACCTGCCGAAGTGGTGGGGCGTGGATGCGCAGGACGGCCGCGAAGGAATACGAGAAAGCAGCACGGGGTGCCGAACCTCGACGACGCCGGCATCACCGGCTACCGGCCGGGCGGGCTCCGGGCCTATCGGCTGGAGAACAAGCAGACCGCCGGCAAGACGATCGCAGGCTTCCGCAAGGAGCATCCAGAGTACCGCATCGTCAACATCGTGCGCGGCGGCGAGTCGCTGGGGGCGAGCGCCGACCTCACCATGCAGCTGGGCGACGTCGTGGCTCTGGGCGGTCGCCTCGAGGCTCTGACGGCCAAGATGGGTCTGCTGGGCCCGGAAGTGCCCGACGCCAAGGCGCTGGCCGTCCCGCTCGACCAGGCGGAGATCCTGGTCACCAACAAGAGCGTCGAAGGTCGCGAGCTGAAGGAGTTCCGCCACGAAGAGTTCGCGGGCCAGCTCCAGCTCGTCAAGATGGAACGCGGGGGCGTGCCGATCCCCTTGGGGCTCGACACCACGCTGCAGCAGCTCGACGTCCTGTTTGTGGTCGGCCTCAGGAGCGCAGTGGAGAAGCTGGCGGCGCAGTTGGGCAAGGTGGCCCGGCCGAGCACGGGGACCGATCTGCTCACGCTGTCGGTGGGCATGATCGTGGGCCTCCTGATCGGCGGGATCAACGTGCCGGTGGCCGGCTTCACGGTCGGCCTCGGCAACGCCGGCGGCCTGCTGCTCTCGGGCATCTTCGTCTCGTCAGTCGTCTCGCGCCTGCGCTTCTTCGGCAGCACGCCCAACGCGGCGCGCAACATCCTGGAGGACCTGGGCCTCGTCACCTTCGTCGGGATCGTGGGCATCAACGCGGGCGCCTCGCTGCTCGCGCAGCTCACCGGAGTGATCGCGCTCAAGATCTTCCTCGTCGGCTTCATCGCCTGCACGATCCCGCCGTTCGTCACCTGGGCGCTCGGCTATCCACCTGTTCAAGATCAACCCGGCGGTGCTGATGGGCGGCGTGGCGGGCGCCCGCTCGCACTCCGGCCCCTGCCGCGAGGCGGCCAAGGAGATCAACAGCTCGGTGCCGTGGGTCGGCTTCCCGGTCGGCTACGCCGTCTCCGGCGTGCTCCTGACCGTGTTCGGCTACTTCGCGATGGTGCTGTCGCAGTAAATTCGCTGAGGGACTCCCCCGGCGCTGTCGGGGGAGTCCCAGAGTTTAGCCGGTAGGGCAATCATCGACGGGAGGACACGTGGACTTTCTCATACGGGCACGGCGGCACGATCGCGCGTCCCGTCTCCGGCGCGGAGACGAGCGGGTCACGAAGCCGTCTTCGGTGTGGTGCGCGTGGGGGCGACCCGTCCTGGTGGCCCTGGCGCTTGCCGCGGCCGCCTGCGGGCCGGCGGCGGAGCCGCCGACGCCTCCGGCGGCCGCCGGTGAGTGGCGGGAGTTCGCGGGCTCCTGGAACGCCGCCGGCAGCCGCCGAACCATTCCCCTCGGTGCGGATCGCCGGGGCTCGATCGTCGACCTGAGAGGAACGATGCTGCTCGCGGGCCGGGGCGCCCCGGCGTCGGATTCCGCGCGGAGGTGATCGCGCTTTCCGATAGCGCCACGGGACTCGTCGGCCGCAGCGTCTGGACGGACGAGCGCGGCGACCAGGTCTTCAGCGAACTCACAGGGCGAAGGCACCGCGGCGCAAAACCACATCGCCGGGACGATCCTGGGCGGCACCGGCCGGTATGCCGGCGTGACGGGCGCCTATGAGTTCTCCTGGCGCTTCGTGATCGAGGCGGAGGATGGGTCGATCCAGGGGAGCGCCGTCGGGCTCAAGGGCCGCGTTCGGCTCGGCCAACCCCCCGCAGGAGGTGCGCGGCCATGATCGCACCCGGGTTGCTCCTGAAGCGCGCGGTGCCCTTCGCGCTCGCGATCGGCATCTGGTTTACCCCGGTTCCGGCCGGCCTCACGGCGCCGGCGTGGCACCTGTTCGCGGTCTTCGTCGCCGCCATCGTGTCGGTGCTGCTCGGCGCGTTCCCGCTCCTCACGAGCTCGATGCTCGCCGTGGGGGCCGTCGTCCTCACCGGGACGATCACGCCGGCGCAGGCGTACTCGGGTTTCGCCAATGCGAGCGTGCTGCTCGTGGTGGTCGCGTTCATCGTCGCGCAGGCGGTGGTGAAGTCGGGGCTCGGCCGGCGGATCAGCCTCTTCATGGTGAGCCACTTCGGCGGCTCCTCCCTCGGGCTCGCCTACAGCATCGTGCTCACCGACGCGGCCATTGCGCCGGCGTTCCCCAGCAACACGGCGCGCGGGGGCGTGCTCTTTCCGATCGTGCTGTCCGTGGCCAAGGGGGCGGGCTCCAACCCCGAGGACCCCGAGGGGCGGCGGCTCGGCGGCTATCTCATGTTCTGCGCGATGGCGAGCCTCGCGGTCTCCTCCGCCCTCTGGATGACGGCCACCTCCTGCAACCCGATCGGCGTGCAGATCGCCCAGAAAGTCGGGCTCGAGATCGGCTTCGGCAAGTGGCTCCTTGCCTCCTCGGTGCCATCGCTCATCGCGATCGCGATGTTGCCCCTGCTCGTCGCGAAGCTCTTTCCGCCCCGGGTCGGCGCGACGCCGGACGCGCCCGCGGCGGCCCGCAAGGACCTCGCCGGCATGGGGCCGATGTCGCGCGACGAGTGGATCACGGCGGTGACGTTCGCCGTGATGGTCGCCGGCTGGGTGTTCGGCAATGCGCTGAATCTCAACGGGACCAGCGT
The DNA here is from genome assembly GCA_963695995.1 of uncultured Methylomirabilota bacterium. Taxonomy (GTDB): domain Bacteria; phylum Methylomirabilota; class Methylomirabilia; order Methylomirabilales; family 2-02-FULL-66-22; genus 2-02-FULL-66-22. The sequence continues at coordinate 6,715 of CAVOIV010000048.1, read as the reverse complement.
CGCGTTCATGGGGTTCGGCGTGCTGCTGGTGGCCGGCGTGCTCACGCTCGACGACATTTCCAAGCAGGGCGACACGCTGGCGACCTTCCTCTGGCTCGCGGTCCTGTTCGCCCTGAGCGGCCAGTTGAACGAACTCGGCTTCATGGGCTATGTGGGCGAGCGCCTGGCTTCGCACCTGGGCGGCCTGTCGTGGCCGGCCCTGTACGTGACCCTGATCGCCCTCTACGTCGGCATCCACTACCTGTTCGTGAGCCAGACCTCGCAGATGCTGGCGCTGTTCAGCGTCTTCCTCGATGTCGGCATGCGCGGCGGGGTGCCCGTGCCGCTGATGGCCTTCGGCCTGCTCTTCGCGAGCAGCTACTTCTCGGTGATCACCCCGCAGGGCGGAAGCCAGAACATCATCTTCGTGACGAGCGGCTATCTCACGCAGGGCGAGCTCTACAAGCTGGGGCTCTTCACCACCCTCGCCTTCCTGGCGGTGTACCTGCTGATCGGGTCGCCGTGGGTGCTACTTCGTCACGGGTTGACGACGGCCGCCACTTGAGCGATCTGTCGAGAATGGCCGTGCTCGCCGAGACGGCAAACGTTGCAGCCGGAATGTCGGATTTTCAGAGGAGGTGAACCGTGGACTTCTTCGTACAGGCGCTGCGGGACAATCCGGAGCTCGCCGTCTTCCTGACCCTCGCCGTCGGGTTCCTGATCGGCCGGGTCAAGATCGGCAGCTTCAGCCTCGGAACGGTCGTCGGGACGCTGCTGGCGGGGGTCGTGATCGGGCAGTTGAACATCAAGGTTCCCTCCACCGTGAAGTCGATCTTCTTCTTGCTCTTCCTCTTCACCACCGGATACAAGGTCGGGCCGCAGTTCTTCCGCGGACTGAAGCGCGACGCCATTCCGCAGGTGGCGCTCACCGTCGTCCTGTGCGTCACGTGCCTGCTCACGGCGTTCGGGTTCGCGAAGCTCCTCGGGTACGACATCGGGACGGCCGCGGGCCTGCTGGCGGGGGCGTTCTCGGAGTCCACGGTGATCGGCACCGCCGGCGACGCGATCCAGCGCCTGGGGATTTCGAGCGCCGAGAAGACCGCGCTCATGAACAACATTCCCGTGGCCTATGCCGTGACGTACCTCATCGGGGCCGCCGCCGTGGTCTGGTTTCTCCCCACGATCGGGCCAAAGCTGATGGGGATCAACCTGCGGGAAGAGGGCGCGCGGCAGCAGGCCGAGATCGCGGGCTCGGCGGAGCTGGGACTCGGCGTCATGTCGGCCGCCCGACACTTCGATATCCGTGCCTACCGCGTGACCAACCCGAAATCTCGTGAACAAGACGGTGGCGGAACTGGAGGCGCTGCCCCAGGACATCCGGGTCTTCATCGTCCGGATTCGTCACGGAGGCGAGATCGTCGAGGCCACGCCCACCTCGGTCATCCGCCAGGACGACGTGGTTGCGGTCGCCGCCCGACAAGAGATCCACGTGGAGCGCGGGGCCAAGATCGGTCCCGAGGTGGACGACAAAGCCCTGCTCGACATCCCGATCGAGACGCTGGATGTGGTGGAAACGCAACGCGCCTTCGTCGGAAAGACTCTCGCGGAGCTGGCGCAGCTCGAGTCCGCCCGTGGGGTGTTCCTGCGAAAGCTCATCGCGGGCCGGGCAGGAGATCCCCATTTCCGCCGGAACGCGCATCGATCGGGGGGACGTGCTGCGTTTGATCGGCACCGAAGCCCGAGGTCGAGCGGGCGGCGAAGGAACTGGGGTATCCGGACCGCCCCACCACGGCGACGGACATGATCTTCGTCGGGACCGGCATCGTGCTGGGAGGGCTCGTCGGCCTGCTCTCGGTCACCGTCGGCGGCCTGCCGCTGACCCTCACCGCCAGCGGCGGCGCCCTGATCATGGGGCTGGTCTTCGGATGGCTGCGATCGGTGTATCCGTTCTTCGGCCGGATCCCCGAGCCGGCGATCTGGATCTTCGACACCGTCGGATTGTGCGTCTTCATCGGCGTGGTCGGCCTGAGCGCGGGTCCGAGCTTCATTTCCGGCCTGCAGACGACCGGCATCAGCCTGGTCTTCGTGGGTCTGGTGTCGGCCTTGCTGCCGCACGTCGTGGGGATCCTCTTTGGCCGCTACGTGCTGAAGATGAACCCGCTCATCGTCCTCGGCGCCTGCGCCGGGGCCGGGACGATGACGGCGGCCCTTCGCGCCGTCCAGGACGAGGCCCGGAGCAGCGTTCCCGCGCTGGGCTACACCGTGCCCTACGCCGTCGGGAACATCCTGCTGACGGCGTGGGGGCCGGTCATCGTGGCGATGATGTCGATCGGAAAGTGAGCTGCAGGCTGCTGAAAAAGGCCCATCTGCGGCGTTGGCTCGCTTCGGGCACTCGTTGCGGCGTACCTGGAGTACGCCTCACTCGGCCCTTCGCGTGCCGCCTTGCATCTGGGCCTTTTTGAGCAGCCTGAGTGAAGGGTGAGTCCCTTAACATCGTGCTAAGGAGGTATGCCATGCGAGTGTGGATGATGTTGGGTATCGGCGCGCTGTTGCTCATTTCCGCCGTGGTTCCGAGCGGCGCGTCGGGCGCGACCATTGACGACGTAAGGAAGGAAATGGCGGACAATCCCTCGCCTTATTGGGGGACACGGCTCTTGATGTTCGTCCCGATGGAGCCGAGTGGCGTGTCCGGTCAAATGCACATGCCCATGACCGAGCTCTGTGCGTCCGGCGGCAAGCTCCGCCCGATCAGCGAAGGCGCGACGGGCACCGACATGGGCCCGGTCCCGCCAGGCAACGAGTACACGGTTCATGATCTTCATGCGCGACGGTGGGGGGTATGACATCTGGAAGTATTCGCGGAAAGTATCCGTTCCCGACTGCAAGTAGCGCGGGTGAATTGGGGTGCGCAACTCCGGGGTTGCATGGAAGCGCTGGCAGATTCCCCGATCCCGTAAGAGGAGATCCGGGGCATGGCGGGCGTGATCGTGAATGCCCCGAATCGCGAATGATCCGGGGCGGCAGCGAGTTTGCCAGTGTCGCGCTACGGAGGTATGCCATGCGTAAATGTCTCGTGAGGGCTTGGTCGGTGGGGTGGCAGGTGCGTGGCGGTCCTCAGCCTCTTGGCCGTGTGGATGGGCGGCCCGGGCGTGACCGGGGCCGCTGCGGGCGAGGCGAAGGAGGAGCCGCTGCTCCGGCAGATTCCGCAGGTCCAGGACACGCTGAAGGGCGCCGATCCCTTCTTCCGGGACACGGATCTGAACGTCCATCTGCGGACGTATTACTTCGGGAATCAGACCACCACGCCGGGGAAGAGCCAGGAGGCCTGGGCCGCGGGGGGCTGGCTGGAGTACAAGTCGGGCTGGTGGAAGGATACCCTCCAGGTCGGCACGACGCTCTTCGGTACGGGGGCGATCTACGCGCCGGAGAATCGAACCGGAACCAAGCTCCTCAAGCCGGTGCCGGGGGAAGCCGACGAGGGGTTCGCGGTCGCGGGCATCGCGTATGGGGCGCTCCGCTATCAGGAGTACGCGACCCTGACCGGTTACCGGCAATACGTGGATACGCCCTACATCAACCGCCAGGACAACCGGATGGTCCCGCGGACGAGCGAGGGAGTCACGGTCGGGGGGAAGCTGGGATTCGTCGAGTATTTCGGCGGGTATCTCTGGAACGAGAAACCTCGCGAAAAGAACGAGTTCCAGAGTTTCGCCGAACTGGCAGGCGTCTCCAACACGGATCGGGGCGCCATCGTGGGGAACCTCAAGGTGCGCCCCCTCGCCGGGCTGGCCTTCACGGTCCACGACAGCTACGTCCCGGATATCTTCAACACCTTCTACATCGACGGCGGAGTACACCTGGCAGGTGACCCCGGACGTGACCCTCCGCATCGGGGGCCAGTACACGGACCAGCGCTCCGTCGGCGAGGATCTCACGACCACCTCGGCGTTCAAGGAGTGGGTGACCAACGTGGGCGGCGGCCGCGTCCTGCTGGGCTACAAGGGGGCGACGCTGAAGGGGGCGTTCACGTGGACCGGCCCGGGGAACAACATCCAGACGCCCTACGGCAGCTATCCGGGGTACATCTCCCAGCTCATCAATGACTTCGACCGGGCGAACGAGACGGCGTGGCTGGTGGGCCTCGCCTACGACTTCAAGACTGTGGGGGTCCCCGGGTTCACGGCCAACTTCGAGTTCAGCTCGGGCACCAACGCCATCGATCCGGTGACCCGGGCCCCGGCGCCGAACGAGCGGGAGTACGACCTCACCCTGTCGTACAAGTTCCTGGAGGGCGCGCTCCGCGGGCTCTCCTTCGACGCGAAGGGGGCGGTGCTGGACTACACGGGTTCCGGCCGGACGGGTCTGCAGCTCCGCCTCATCATGAACTACGAGTTCAACTTGCTGGCCAGTCTGCACCCAGGTGCGCGCCGATGCGGAGGGGAAGAAAGATGTCCATAAGAGTATGAATGAGATCTGCCATCGTCGGTCGCCTCGACAAGGCGCTCGACGAGGCGCAGGCCAAAGGCTGGACCGTTCTCGACATGAAGAGCGACTGGAAGCGGGTCTTTTCATTCGAGCAGTAGCCGACGGCATGGGGCTGGATCCGGCGGCAGCAAGGCTGGAAACCGGGGGTAGGGTGCGGCCCCTGCACCCTCACATCACAGGAGGACAGACAATGAAACGCGTTCTGATGAGCCTGGTCATGGGTGTCATGCTCGTCGGCCTGTTCTCCCTGGCCCAGGCGGGTGGAGGAGAAGAAGGGCGTGAAGGTGGGGGTCCTCAAGTGCAATGAGGCGAGCGGGTGGGGAGGTCGTGTACGGCTCCTCGCGCGACCTCAAGTGGAACGTGTTCAGCCCGGCCGAGAAGGAGGGCAAGGCCGTCCGCCTTCACCGGGAAAATCAAGAAGTACGGCGTGGAAACCTCCGGCTACAAGAGAGCAAGCCGTGATCCTGGTGGGGCGTCCTGGCCACCGAGCGACGAAGGGCTGACCCCGGGCGAGCTCGCGGGCACCTAACGCAGGCGCCCACGGCGGAAGTCGCCCTGGGCCGCGGGGCTGGGCGCCAACGTGCTCGTCGGCGGCTCCAAAAGAAGGGGTTTGCCCTCCAGCCGATCCAGCGTGGAAAGGGTACGCCGGCCTGAACCTCGCCGTCGGGGTGGTCGAGATCGAGCTGAAACAGGCCAAGTAGTGACCGGCGAACTGGCGATCAGGCGATTTGGCAACTGGGAAGAACAGGGGGGACGTCCATAAAAGTATAAAAAACGGAAGATATTTATAAATTTATGGACGTCCCCCTTGGCTCCGTGGACCGGCCCAGAGGCGCTAACTCTGGGGAGGATGTTCATGACGAGAGCACCGATGGGAAAGGCACTCGGCTTCGTATTGCTCGTCTGCCGTCCCTGTGGGGGATGCGTGACCACGGGGACACCTCCTCCCCCAGCGATCGGCCCCCAGTTATCGTGGGAGGAGATCCGGGGCACACCGGACCTGATCGGGAGCCCCCCGATGATCCGATTCGGCGCGCGAGCGGTGGCGGTGACGGACGTGTGTCGCAGTGGGGACAAGCTGCGTGCCACAACCGGGACGGGGCGGCGTTGGAGACCCCCGTCGCGGGCGACCGGTCCACCTACACGATCCAGGTGGGCAGGATCGTGGGCGACGCCGAGACCAGTAAGTTCCGCACGCTCTTCGTCAAACCATTCGAGGTTCCGGCCTGCTCGTGACGGTTGTGGGGGTGCGGTGGGGTATTTCACTGCTGCATTTCGAGACGTCGCAAGCGCCTAACCGCGCGAAACGCAAAGTGGGTAAGAGCAGGAGGGTCAGATGAAGAAGCTCGTTGCCGTATGCGCTGTGGCGTTGTTTGTAGGTACGCTGGTCGTGCCCGTGATCGCCCAGGCTCGGAGCCAGGCTCCGGCCGCCAAAGTCGAGCCCAAGGGCACCGAGGGGCCGGATGTCCGCAAGCAAGAGCCCAAAGGCACCGAGGGCCCGGACGTCCGGTAAGTCCGGCAAGAAGACCGCCGCGTCACCGGCTCCGCCGAAGGTGCAGCCCAAGGGGACGGAGGGCCCAGGCGCCCGCAAGCAGGAACCGAAGGGTACCGAGGGGCCGGATGTGCGCAAGTCCAGCAAGAAGACCGCCAAGTCCCCCGCGCCGGCCGCCAAGGGCACCGAGGGCCCGGATGTGCGCAAGTCCACCCAGAAAACCGCCAAGTCCCCCGCCCCGGCCGTCAAGGGCACCGAGGGCCCGGATGTGAGGAAGAGCGAGAAGAAGTCGTAGACGCTGGCGGGCAGGAGCGGTGCCCCGAACGCGATCCGTTCCGTCGAATGGACCCCGCCGATGCGACCCAGCGAAAAGGAGGAGGTTCGAATGCACTTCAGGATTGCCGTGACCGGCAGCGTCAGCGATCCTCCTGATGTCACTGGCCCGGCCCTTCTGCTGTGTCTGCCCGGCCCTGCCTGGGCCGATGAGATGTGCCAGGGAAGCCGCCCCATGGATCCCCGGAATTCGGACCTGGACGTCCTGGAGATCAATGTCGCCCCGCAAGGGATCACCGGCAGAATCACGAACACGAGCGGCAAGACAGCGGTGGGGGTGATGGTCTGGGTAAATTACTTCCGCAGTGCCCGTGGAGGTCTGTTCGATCGGCAGTGCATGCCGATAGGCGATATGGCGCCCGGTGAGGAGCGTTCCTTCCAGGGCCCGCCGTCGGCAGGGGCCGCCGAAGCCGAATCATGGAAACA
>CAVOIV010000047.1:0-110978 GCA_963695995.1 uncultured Methylomirabilota bacterium | reverse complement strand
GGAGGACTTCGCCGCCGCGAAGCCGCTCCTGGAGACCATGGGGAAGAAGGTGCTCCACGTGGGACCCATGGGCAGGGTTCGGTCCTGAAGCTCTGCGCCAACCTGGTCGGGGCGAGCATCATCACCTCCATGAACGAAGCGTTGGTCCTGGCGGCGAAGTCGGGCCTGGACCTGGGCGTGGTGACCGAGGTGCTCACGGAGCGCTCCCCGCTCATCGGCCGGACGGCCCCCAAGGTGCTCTCGGGGGACTTTTCGGCCAACTTCCCCTTGAAGCACTCGCACAAGGACGTGCAGCTGGCCCTCTCGACGGCTCGAGTCGTCGGCACACCGATGTTTGCCCTCGGGGCGGTGGCACAGCTCCAGGGCGCGGCCCTCGCGAAAGGATTTGGCGATCTCGATCAGACGGTCACGGCCCGTGTTCTCGAGGAGATTGCCGGGGTCCAGGCGCGAAAAGGCTAGCAGTGCCGCTGAAAACGGCCCATCTGCGGCGTTGGCCCGCGTGGGCACGCGTTGCGTGGTCGACAGGCTCACCACGAGCGGGAGGAGCCTCACTCGGCCCTTTGCGCGCCGCCTTGCCGTTCGACAGGCTCACGGTCCCGAGCCAAGTCGAGGGACATCTAGACCGTTTTGAGCAGACTGGGCAAAAACGGGTTTTTTCAGTATCCCGCTAGAGCTACGGGAGCAGCAAGACGCAGGTAGCCCTCGCGTCCGAGAGGCGCGGGGACGGGTGAGGCAAGGGGTCGAGACGGGAAGGAGGGAGCAAGATGAAAGGATTGTTGCGCGTTCTGAGCGTTGCGGCCGTCATCGCGCTTGCCGCGAGCGCCGTGCGGCGGGCGAAGTGACCGAGTTGCGGGTGGCCAAGCAGTATGGCCTTGGGTACCTCCAGATGATGGTGATGGAGGAGCAGAAACTGGTCGAGAAGCACGCCAAGGCGGCGGGTCTTGGCGACGTCAAGGTGAGCTGGTCCACCTTCCGGTCCAGCGATGTCATGAACGACGCCCTGCTCTCCGGGAACCTCGACTTCGCCTCCCTGGGCACGAACGGCCTGGCCATCATCTGGGCCAAGACGAAGGGCACGCCGGTCGAGGTGAAGGGCGCCGTCGGGCTTCAACTTCCTGCCCTTGGCCCTGGTCACCCGCGATCGCCAACGTCAAGACCGTCGCGGACTACACCGAGAAGCACAAGATCGCCGTCCCGGCGGTGCGGGTCTCGAACCAGGCCATCCTGCTCCAGATGGCGGCGGCCAAGCAGTTCGGCCAGGCCAACTACACGAAGTTCGACCCCCTCACCGTGTCCATGACCCACCCGGATGCCATGGCCGCGCTGCTCTCCGGCGCGGGGGAGGTCGGCAGCCACTTTGCCTCGTCCCCCTTCCTGCAGAAGGAGCTGGAGAAGCCGGGGATTCGCCAGATCATCAGCTCCACCGAGATCCTGGGCGGCACCTCAACTTCAACATCATGGCCACCACGACCAAGTTCTACACCGCCAACCCCAAGGCCTACGCCGCCTACCTGGCCGCCATGCAGGAGGCGACGGACATCATCAACAAGGACAAGCGGGCGGCAGCGGAGCTGTACATCCGGATGACCAAGGACAAGAGCTCGGCCGACGAGATCCTGAAGATCATGAACGACTCGGGACGAGTACAACTTCAACCAGACTGCCCGAGGGGGACATGCGGATGATCCAGTTCATGCACAGCATCGGCTCGATCAAGGTGAAGCCCGAATCGTGGAACGACCTGCTGTTCCCTGCCCCCGGGAAGTGAGCAGGGCATGACCTCGGTTGCCTCACCGGCACCCCTGCTGGATGTCCGCGGCGTGACGCTTCAGTACAAGACCCGCGAACGTCTGGTCACGGCCACCTACCGGGTGGATTTCCAGGTGCACCGGTCGGATCGTTTCGTGCTGCTCGGCCCGTCCGGCTGCGGGAAATCCACCCTGCTCAAGGCCGTGGGCGGCTACCTCGCCCCGGTGGAGGGCGAGATGCGCCTGGGCGGGGAGGTCATCCGTCGGCCCGGGCCGGATCGGATGATGGTCTTCCAGGAGTTCGATCAGCTTCTCCCCTGGAAGACGGTGAAGCAGAACGTGCTGTTCGCCCTCGCGGCCAGCGGGCTGCTGGCGGGCCGGGCCGCCGAGGAGCGCGCTCGCCACTACATCGAGATGGTCGGACTGAGCAAGTTCGCCGACGCCTATCCCCACACGCTGTCGGGCGGGATGAAGCAGCGTGTGGCCATCGCCCGCGGCATGGCCATGGAGCCGACCATCCTGCTGATGGACGAGCCCTTCGCCGCGCTGGATGCGCTCACTCGCCGCAAGATGCAGGAAGAGCTGCTCCAGCTGTGGGATGACACCCGCTTCACGGTGCTCTTCGTCACGCACTCGATCCCTGAAGCCGTCACGATTGGGAATCGGATCCTGCTGCTCTCGCCCCACCCGGGCCAGGTCAAGGCCGAGCTGAACAGCCTGCCCCCCGGCGACGGCAATCCCGCGGCGCGTAAAGCCCTCGAGGACCGGATCCACCGCATGCTCTTTACCGACGAGATCGAGGAAGCGCACGTTCCGCCGGCGGGGAGGGAGCCATGACCCAGCCCGTTCAGCCCATTCCTCCGGCCGGAGCGGACCGGAACGCCGGTCGCCCAGGATGCCTTCGGGGTGGTGGAGCAGCCGCTCACCCTCGGGGAGCGGGCCTGGAACAACGGGGCGCTGCGCAAGACGCTCCTCCTGATTCTCCTGGCGCTGGCGTGGGAGGGCTACGCCCGGTGGGTCAACAACCCGCTCCTGGTTCCCACCTTCAGCGCCACCCTCCAGGCGTTCTGGGAAGGGATAACGCTCGGGCGTCCTCCCGGGCCGGACGGCCTACTCCGTCCGGGTCCTCATCATGGGCTACTCCGCCGGGATCGCGCTGGCCGCTCTGCTCACGGCCTGCGCCGTCAGCACCCGGATCGGCACCGACCTGCTGGAGACGCTGAGCTCCATGTTCAACCCGCTGCCGGCCATCGCGCTGCTGCCCCTGGCCCTGCTCTGGTTCGGCCTGGGGAATCCCAGCCTGATGTTCGTGATGGTCCACTCGGTGCTCTGGCCGGTCGCCCTCAACACGCACTCGGGGTTCCGGGCGGTCTCGAACACCCTGCGCATGGTGGGGCAGAACTGCGGCCTGACCGGCGTCCGGTACATCGTCAAGATCCTCATCCCGGCGGCCTTCCCCAGCATTCTCACCGGTCTGAAGATCGGCTGGGCCTTCGCCTGGCGCACGCTGATCGCTGCCGAACTGGTCTTCGGCGTCAGCTCCGGCCAGGGCGGGCTGGGCTGGTTCATCTACGAGAACAAGAATCAGCTCGAAGTGCCGAGCGTCTTCGCCGGGCTGTTCTGCGTGATCCTGATCGGCCTGGCGGTGGAGAACCTGGTGTTCCGCAACATCGAGCTGCGCACCGTGCGACGCTGGGGGATGCAGACGTAGCAGGCTGCTGAAAAAGGCCCATCTGCGGCGTTGGCTCGCTTCCGCGGTCGCTGCGACGTACGTGGCGAGTACGCCTCGCTCCCGGATCGCTCGCCGCCTTGCATCTGGACCTTTTTGAGCAGCCTGGACGTAAGAGGGCCGTTCGGCATTCTGCCAGGGTGGCGCATCGGCGACGGCCGGGGCAACGAGGGGAGAGCGCGATGGATCTGCACCTGAAGGATCGGGTGGCGCTGGTGACGGGCGGCGCGCGGGGGATCGGGCGCGGGATCGCGCTCACGCTGGCGGCGGAGGGGGCGACGGTCGCGGTGAACTACCGGGAGCGGTCGGATGCGGCCGAAGACGTCGTCCGCCGCATCCGGGACGACGGGGGCGAGGCCGAGGCGTTCCCGGGCGAACGTGGGCGAGTACGCCGAGGTCGAGCGGATGGTGCAGGCCGTCCTGGCGCACTTCGGCCGGATCGACATCCTGGTCAACAACGCCGGCGTGGTGACGCGGCATCCGATTCTGGACGTGCCGCTGGAGGAGTGGGACCGGGTGGTGCGGACCAACCTCTACGGCTGTTTCCACTGCTCGCGGCTGGTCGGGCCGGCACATGGTGGAGCGGGGCGAGGGCGGGAAGATCGTCAGCATCTCGTCGATCCACGGGCGGGTGGCCAAGGCCGGCATGGGCCCCTACTGCGCCACCAAGGCCGCGATCGACATGTTCAGCAAGCAGCTCGCGGTGGAGCTGGCCCCGCACCGGATCAATGTGAACGTCGTGGCCTCGGGGACGATCATCACAGAGATCAACCTGCCCCTGTACCAGAGCACGAAGCCCGAGGACATCGAGAAGCGCACCGCGGTGCTCCACCGCGTGCCGTGGGGCGAGATCGGTCAGCCCGAGGACATCGGGAAGGCGGTCGCATTCCTGGCCTCCGACGCGGCGCGCTACATCACGGGGGCCGTGCTCTACGTGGACGGCGGCTACACGGCGGACGGGACGCCGAGGCTTCCCTCGGGCGCACGCGTGCCGTAGCAGGCTGCTGAAAACGGCCCATCTGCGGCGTTGTCGCGCCTCGGCACTCGCTGCGACGTACCTCCAGTACGTCTCGCTCGGCCTGCGGCGCGCCGCCTTGCAGCTGGACCCTTTTGAGCAGCCTGGGGGAAATGGGGTTTTTCAGCAGGAGTATAACGTGCCACAAGAGGCACAGGGTGAGTCAGTGCCGAGTGCCGAAGGGGTGCAAGACGTGAGAGGGAAGGCGTACGCGTCTTCTGGGGAGCACGGAGGAGGTGAAAAGCGAGAGCGCGACGTCTCGGTTGTCTGACGGCTGCTAACCAATTCGAGAGGAGGGTCGTAGCCATGCGGAAGACGTTGTTGTGGATCGGCGTTGCGGTGACCATGATCGCCTTGGTGGGCGTGGTCGTGCCCTCGGCGCAGGCGGGGGCCAAGACGGTGATCAAGATCGGGACGGTGGTGGCGCCGGATCACCCCGAGAACGTCGGCGCCCGGAAGATCAAGGAGTTGATCGAGAAGAAGGCCGGGGACCGGGTGGACGTCCAGGTCTTCACCGACGGCCAGATCGGCGATCAGCGGACGATGGTCGAGAACATGCGGAACGGCGTGCAGGAGATCACCTGGGTCACCGTGGGCTTTTTCGGGTCCTACGAGCCGATCCTGAACGTGATCGAGAGCGGCTACCTGTTCCGAGACAGCCAACACTCCTATAAAGTCTTCGACGGTCCGATGGGGAACGAGGTCCGGGTCCTGGTCGAGAAGCACGGGGTGAAGCTGCTCGGCTTCTACGAAGCCGGCATGCGGCACATCACCAACAGCGTGCGGCCGATCAAGACCCCGGAGGATCTCAAGGGGTTGAAGATCCGGACGCCCCAGGCCAAGTACCATCTGAACACGCTGAAGTACATGGGGGCCAACCCCGTGGCGATGTCCTTCGGCGAGCTGTACACCGCCATGCAGCAGAAGGTCGTGGACGGCCAGGAGAACCCCTTCTCGAACATCTACAAGGCCAAGTTCTACGAGGTGAACAAGTACATGTCGCTGACCGGCCACCTGCACTTGACGCACATGGTGATGTACAGCGCCAAGCTGTGGGACCGGCTGCCGGCCGATCTCCAGAAGATCGTGCGGGAGTCGGTGATCGAGTCGCAGGAGGCAGAGCGCAAGGCGGTCCGGGACGACGACGAGCGCCTGCTGAAGGAGATCAAGGCCAAGGGGATGCTGGTCAACGACGCCGATCGCGAGGCGTTCAAGAAGACCGTCATGCCGCTTCGCGAGGAGGCCGTGAAGGAGTTCGGCCCCAAGGCGAAGGAGTGGATCGACCGGATCGAGGCGACGAAGTAGCCACAGAACAACATGGGGGTGGGCGCCTGGCCGCCCACCCCCACCTCCACTCGGAGTACAGCAATGTCGAGCCTCATTACAGGGTTTCAACGGATGGTGGACGGCGTCATCCGGTGGATGATCATCGGGTTGATGTTCGTCATGACGGTGATCGTCTTCGCCCAGATCTTCTTCCGCTACGTGTTCAACGTGCCGCTCGGCTGGTCGGAGGAGCTGGCCCGCTTCGCCTTCGTCTGGGTCTCCTTCATGGGGGCCAGCGCCCTGATGCGGGTCAAGGAGCACATCAACGTCACCGTGTTTATCGACTTCATGCCGGCGCGGTTGAGGGCGGCGTGCGTGCTGCTGGCGAACCTCTGCGCCCTGATCTGCGTCTACTTCTTCCTGATCGGCGGCATCGAATTGACGCGGAACGAGTGGCGGCAGCTCGCCCCGGCCCTGCAGATCCCCATGGGCTGGGTCTACCTCGCGATCCCGATCGCGGCGACCCTGATGGGGGTGTGGGTGCTGCTTGCAGACGATCGAGTCGGCGCAGATTCTGGTCAGGGGGAAGTAGCCATGGTCCTCATACTCTTCTTTTCCATCTTCTTCTTCACCCTGATCGTCAGCGCGCCCATCTTCTTCAGCCTGGGCCTGAGCGCGCATCGCGCTGCTCTGGAACAAGGGGATGCTGTCGCCGCAGCTCGTCGTCCAGCGCATGTTCGCCGGGGTGGATTCGTTCCCCATGATGGCGATCCCCTTCTTCATGCTGGCCGGCGCGCTGATGGACACCGGCGGGATCTCCAGCCGGCTGGTGCGGTTCTCGAATTACCTGGTGGGCTGGATCCAGGGCGGGCTGGCGCACGTGGCCATCGTGGCCGCCATGTTCTTCGCCGGGATCACCGGGTCCGCGGTGGCCGACACCACGGCCATCGGCTCGGCTTTGGTCCCGCTCATGAACAAGCGGGGATTCCCGAAGCTGTTCTCGGCCAGCGTGGTGGCGGCCGCGGGCGTGGTCGGGCCGATCATTCCTCCAAGCATTCCCATGGTCATCTACGGGGTCATGGCGGGCGTCTCCGTGGGTGCGTTGTTCATGGGCGGGTTCATTCCCGGCTTCCTGATGGGATTGGGGCTGATGTTCGTGGCCTACATCAAGGCCAAGCGGAACGGGTATCCCCGCGAGACGGTCCGGCCCACCCGGAAAGAGTTCCTCCAGGCCACGGTCAGCGCCATGGGGGCCATCCTCATGCCGCTCATCATCCTGGGCGGGATCTTCGGCGGCGTGTTCACCGCCACCGAGGCCGCCGTCGTCGCGACCATCTACGCGTTCATCATGGGCAAGTTCGTGTACAAGGAGCTGGAGTGGCGCCATCTGCCGACCATCATGTACAAGGGGGGACTGAACACCGCGATGGTGTTGATCATCGTGGGTGTGGCGAACCTGGTCGGCTACATCATGGCAATCGAGCGCATCCCGCTCATGGTGGCGGAGCTGTTCCTGGGCATCACGGACAACAAGTGGGTGATGATGCTCCTGATCAACATCCTGCTCCTGATCGTCGGCTGCTTCATTGACGGCGCCTCGGCCCTGATCATCTTCACGCCGGTGCTCCTGCCCCTGATCTACAAGCTGGGAATCGATCCCATCTATTTCGGCGTCGTGATCACGGTGAACCTCATGATCGGGACGATCACGCCGCCCGTCGGCGTCTGCCTGTACGTGGCCTGCGGCATCTCGGATGTCCGATTGGATCAGATCAGCAAGGCGGTCATCCCGTTCCTGCTGATCGAGATCGCCGTCCTGTTCCTCATCACCTATTTCCCAGATATCATCATGTTCCTGCCGCGGTTGTTCGGACCAAAGTAGTACGACGGTTCGGCAGTTCGGCGGTTCGACGGTTCGGCGGTACCGGAACCGTCGATCACCTGAACCGCCGAACCGTCGAACTGTCGCACCGCAGAACCAAGGAGTCGTTCATGGATCGCATCGTCTCCGTCAGCACCATGGCCTTCGACGGTTACTCGCTGGAGGTCGCCCTGGACGAATTGGCCGCGCTCGGCGTGAAGTACGTCGAGCCGGCCAGCGTGGACAAGATCTTCCAGCACCTCGTCGAAGAGGACTTCTGCGACAGCCGGGCGGTGTGGCTGCGGAACCAACTGTCGGCCCGACGACTGTCCTGTCTGTCGCTGTCGGTCCACATGGACCTCACAGGGTCGGACGCGGTCGAGCGCTTCCACCGGCGCCTCGAATTCGCCCGAAACATCGGCGCGCGGTGCGTGAACTCCATCGCCGGGCCGGCGGGGAAGCTGGAGGAGTTCCGGAAGAACATTCCGGCCATCGCCGACCGGGCGAGGGACCTGGGCGTCATGATCGCCCTGGAAAACCACGGGGACCTGTTGGACCGGGAGCAGCAAGTCCTGGATTTCATCCGGGAGGTCAACCACCCCGCGATCCGGGTCAATTACGATACGGGGAACGCGTGGTATTACTCCAAGGGGGCCATCAATCCCGTGGAGGAGTTGGCCCTGCTGGCGCCGGTCGTGGCCCACGTGCACGTGAAGACGCCCAAGATCGTGGACGGCCTCCTGCGCTGGGTGGCCCTTGGCGAGGGTATCCTCGACCTGCCGGCGCTCGCCCGCGTGTTGAACGAGCAGATGCCCGGCGTTCCCGTGAGCTACGAACTCTCTCCCCGCCAGCGGTCTCGCGACTTCGAGCCCCGCTGGCGAACGCCGGAGGTCCCGCCGCTCGCCGAGATCCGCGATATGATCGCGCGGTCGCTTCAGGCGCTGGAAGGCGCGCTCTCGTAAGGGAAGTTCCACCCGTGGAACCTGGAGGGCGCGGCTGGACAACTCACGGACCGGGCTTGACATCTCTGAAGGGGGATTGGTTAGCCTCCTGCTTGGTTCGTCCTCTGAGTCGGGTGGTTCCGGCAGGAGACGCCAGGTGCCCACGGGTGGTCGTCCGAGGATTGCGCACGCCCTTGTCGGTCCGAGTAGACCGGCGAGGGCGTTTTTTGTTGTCCGTGTTCTTCCGTGTGTCATCCTAACCCCAAGGAGGTGGCCATGAAACGTTTCGTCGTATCGCTCGCGGTCCTGATGCTGTGTCTGGGGACGCTGGCCGGCGCGGTGGACGCCGGGGAAAAGGTCGTCCTGCCGCGCTACCCGGATCTGAAGATCGGGATCACCACGGCAAATCTGCTGAAGTTCATGCCCGTCAACTTGGCCAACGCCAAGAAGTACGTGGACTTCGCCGTGGACCACGGATTCTCCTATGTCGAGCTGCGGGATCCCATGGCGTCCCTCACGCTGGCAGAGTGCAAGGAGATCGCGGTGTACGCCAAGCAGCGGGACATCGACATGTCCTACGCCGTGAACGTCGGGATTCTGGACCCCAACTACATGGAGGTGTTCTCCCGGGCCGTGGCCAACGCGGCAGTGTTCGACGGCCCCCGCACCATTCGTACCGCCCTCCCGGGCCTGGAATTCGCGAACAACGAGAAGAAGACGGCCTGGACCTTCGCCGAGTTCACCAAGCTCGTGGAAACGGCCAACCAGGCGGCCAACATGGCCAAGATGCTCGGGCTGCAGTACGTAGTCGAGAACGCCCTGGAAGTGCTGAAGGGCGACGGTGTGACCAGCTTCGGGACGACCGAATTCTTCGCCAACGCGAATGCCAACGTCGGCTTCCAGCTCGACACGGCGAACTTCTTCGCCGTCGCGCGCGTGCCCGGCAAGGTGGACCCGGTGCGAGGTTTCTTTGCGGGCATCGCGCCCCGAATGGGCTATATGCACCTCAAGACGGCGACCAAGGATGGCAAGCAGTCGCCGGTCCTGGCCGAGAATCCGCTGATCTTCGAGATCGTCTTCTGGGAGGCCGTCAAGCACAAGAAGCCCTACGTGGCGATCGAACTGTTCCCGCCCGACACCATGGAGCAGGTCCAGGCGAACCACAAGGCGAGCATCGCGTATCTGATGCAGAATTTCTAGCCTGGCAGGCTGCTGAAAAAGGCCCACCTGCTGCGTTGGCGTGCTCGGGCGCTCGTTGCGGCGTACCTGGAGTACGCCTCGCTCGGCCCTTTGCCCGCCGCCTGGCATCTGGACCTTTTTGAGCAGCCTGGAGGAAAGCGGGTTTTTCCGCATCCTGCTACGACGCCTTCGGGGCGCGCGGCGGGGAGTTCCCGGCTGGGGATTCCCCGCCGCGGTCTTTCTGGATTGCCCCTCGGTGGGGCGCGTGTTATGAAAGTGGGGCGCCCAGAGATCGGCGGGCCTGGAGCCGTATGAGGAAATCAACCTCCGACGAATCCGAACGGAACACCCGCAAACGGCTCATCGACCCCAAGCTCCGCGCGGCGGGCTGGCGCGTTGTTCGCTTTGACGCCGCGGCACCCGTTCGGCAAAACCGGCGCCCTCGCCATCGAGGAGTTCCCGACCGACAACGGCCCGGCCGACTACGCCCTGTGCGTCGACGGCCAGCTCCTCGGCGTCGTCGAGGCCAAGAAGGTCACGCTCGGGCCGCAGAACGTCCTGACCCAGGCCGAGCGCTACGCGCGGGGCGCGACGCAGAGCCCGTTCAACTTCGGCGGCTTCCGCGTCCCGTTCCTCTACTCCACCAACGGCGAGGTCATCTGGTTCCACGACGTCCGCCACCCGCTGAACCGCTCGCGCCGGATCGCCGGCTTCCACACGCCCGGCGGCCCTGCGGGAGATGCTCGCGCCGCGACTTCGACGCCGCGTGCGAGCTGGCTCGCCGACACCCCGAACGACCACCCGCGGCTGCGGCCGTACCAGATCGAGGCGAACGCGGCCGATCGAGCAGGCCATCGCGGACCGCAAGCGGCAGATGCTCGTCGCGATGGCGACCGGCACCGGCAAGACCTTCACGCTGGTCAACCAGGTCTACCGGCTGATGAAGTCCGGGCGTCGGCAAGCGCGTCCTCTTCCTCGTGGACCGCCGCGCCCTGGCCGCCCAGGCCGTCCGCGCCTTCGCCTCGTTCGAGGCCGGAGCCGGGCCTGAAGTTCGACAAGATCTACGAGGTCTACAGCCAGCGCTTCCAGCGCGAGGACTTCGGCGAGGACGAGAAGTTCGACCCGAAGGTGCTGCCCGACCGCCTACCTGACGAACCCCAAGCCCGGGCACGCCTTCGTCTACGTCTGCACGATCCAGCGCATGGCGATCAACCTCTTCGGCCGGGAGGCGGTCTTCGGGCGCGGCGACGAGGACGATCGACGAGGACGCCGAGCAAGCTCGACATCCCGATCCACGCCTTCGACCTCATCATCGCCGACGAGTGCCACCGCGGCTACACCGCCGCCGAAGCAGTCGCGTCTGGCGGAACACGCTCGACCACTTCGACGCGATCAAGATCGGCCTGACCGCCACGCCGGCCGCCCACACGAAGGCGTACTTCGACGACGTCGTCTACCGCTACGAGTACGAGCGGGCCGTCCGCGAGGGCTACCTCGTCGACTACGACGTCGTCGAGCATCAAGTCCGACGTCCGGATGAAGGGCGTCTTCCTCAAGGAGGGCGAGCAGGTCGAGCGTGGTCGACCCCGAGACCGGCGCCGAGCAGCTCGACCAGCTGGAGGACGAGCGGCAGTTCGACGCCGACCGAGGTCGAGCGCGAAGGTCACCGTCGCCCGACTCCAACCGCAAGATCCTCGAGGAGGTCAAGAAGTACGCCGCTGGAGCACGAGCAGAGCTACGGCCGCTTCCCGAAGACGCTCATCTTCGCCGCCAACGACCTGCCGCACACCTCGCACGCCGACCAGCTCGTCGACATCTGCCGCGGACGTCTTCGGCCGGGGCGACGCCTTCGTCCAGAAGATCACCGGCCGGGTCGACCGGCCGCTGCAGCGCATCCGCGAGTTCCGCAACCGGCCGAAGCCCGGCGATCGTCGTCACCGTCGATCTGCTCTCGACCGGCGTGGACATCCCCGACCTGGAGTTCATCGTCTTCCTGCGGCCGGTGAAGTCCCGCATCCTCTTCGAGCAGATGCTCGGCCGCGGCACGCGCAAGGGCGAGCAGTATCCCGGACAAGTCCCACTTCACCGTCTTCGACTGCTTCGACGGCACGCTGCTCGAGTACTTCCGCAACGCGACCGGCATCACCGCCGAGCCGCCCGAGAAGCCGACGCGGACGATCGCCGAGATCATCGAGGACATCTGGCAGAACCGGGACCGCGACTACAACATCCGCTGCCTCGTCAAGCGGCTCCAGCGCATCGACAAGGAGATGGCGGGCGAGGCCCGCGAGCTGTTCGCCGCCTTCGTCCCCGACGGCGACGTCGGCCGCTTCGCCGCGGAGCCTGCCGGCCGCGCTGCCGAGCGACTTCGCCGGCGACGATGAAGCTCCTGCGCGACCCGGACTTCCAGGACCTGCTCGTCGAACTACCCGCGGCCGACGCGGACGTTCATCGTCGCCTATCGAGACGCAGGACACGGTGACGCTCCGAGTGGCTCGTCCGCGACGGCGACGGGCCAGGAGTACAAGCCCGAGGACTACCTCGCGGCCTTCGCCCGGTTCGTGCGGGAGAACGCCGACGCAGATCGAGGCGATCCGCATCCTGCTCGACCGGCCGAAGGACTGGAGCACCGAGCGCTCTCAGCGAGCTGCGGCAGAAGCTCGCCGCAGCGCCGCGAGCGCTTCACCGACGAGAACCTCCAGAAGGCGCACGAGGCTGCGCTACCACAAGGCGCTCGTCGACATCATCTCGATGGTCAAGCACGCCGCCGACGAGCAGGAGCCGCTGCTGCACCGCCGAGGAGCGCGTCGAGCGGGCGCTTCGAGCGGGTCACCGCCGGCCGGACGTTCACGCCGGAGCAGCAGCAGTGGCTCGACCGCATCCGCGAGCACCTGGTCGAGAACCTCTCGATCGACCGGGAGGACTTCGACGACGTCCCGGTCTTCAGCCGCGCGGGCGGCTGGGGCCGCGCGAACCGGGTCTTCGACGGCGAGCTTGACCGACCTGCTCCAGCAACTCAACGAGGCGATCGCGGCATGAGCGACGTCGTCCAGAAACTCTGGGGCTTCTGCCACACCCTGCGCCACGACGGGATCGACTACGGCGACTACATCGAGCAGATCACCTACCTGCTCTTCCTGAAGATGGCCGACGAGACGGGGCGTCGAGCTGCCCGAAGGGCTGCGACTGGCCGACGCCTGCGCGACCAGAGCGGCACCGACCTGACCGACCACTACGTCGACGTCCTCCGCACGCTCGGGCAAGACGCCGGGCATCCTCGGCGACATCTTCGCCGGGGCGCAGTCGCGCTTCAACAACCCGGTCAACCTCAAGAAGCTCATCGGCCTGATCGACGAGACGGAGTGGACCGCGCTCGACGTGGACGTGAAGGCCGCGGCCTTCGAGGGGCTGCTGGAGAAGGCCGCCAGCGAGGGCAAGAAGGGCGCGGGCCAGTACTTCACGCCGCGCGTGCTCATCCAGTCGATCGTCCGCTGCATGAAGCCCGACCCGCGGGCCGCACCGCGACTTCACGATCTGCGACCCGGCCTGCGGCACCGGCGGGTTCCTCGTCGCGCGCCTACGAGTGGCTGATCGACGCAGACCAAGGGCGGCGCGCTGGACCGCGACGTCGCCAAGCGCGTGCGGACGCAGACCTACTTCGGCCAGGACCTCGTCGCCCGGCCGCGGCGGCTGGCGCTGATGAACCTCTACCTGCACGGCCTCGAGCCGCACATCGCGCTCGGGCGACACGATCTACGAGGCCGCCGACGGTCCGACCGGTTCGACGTGGTCCTCACCAATCCGCCGTTCGGCACCAAGGGGGCGAACCAGGCGCCCGACCGCGACGACTTCACGGTCGCGACCAGCAACAAGCAGCTCAACTTCCTCCAGCACGTCCTGACGATCCTCAAGCCCGGCGGCCGGGCCGCGGTCGTGCTGCCCGACAACTGCCTCTTCGCCGACCAGGCCGGCGAGGTCTTCAAGATCCTCACGCGAGGACTGCGACCTGCACACCGTCCTGCGCCTGCCGCGCGGCACGTTCACGCCGTACAGCCAGGGCGTCAAGGCCAACGTCGTCTTCTTCACCAAGGGCTAGCCGACCGAGACACGTCTGGATCTACGACGCCCGCACGAACGTGCCCGGCGATCACCAAGAAGGACCGGCCGCTCACGCGCCGAGCACTTCGCCGAGTTCGAGAAGTGCTACGGCGCCGACCCGAACGGCCGGGCGAAGCGCAAGCCGAGCCGACTCGAAGGAGGACCGCTGGCGCACGCTTCCACATCGCCGAGGTCAAGGAGCGCGACTTCAAGCTCGACGGCTTCAAGTGGCTCAAGGACGAGTCGCTGGAAGACGCCGACGACCTGCCCGAGCCCGAGGAACTGGCCACCGACGCCATCAGCGAGCTGGAGGCCGCGGTGGAGGAGCTGAACCAGGTGCTGGCGCTGCTGGAGAACGGGAACGGGGGCAAGGCGTGAAACCAAAGTCAGGCGCGCCAGACCGGCACCCTGCAGGGTGCAGAGCGACATCCAGATACTGTCCCGATGGCTGGTCTGTGTCCGGCTGAGAGACTGGATCGATTGACGATCAGTCCAGCGGAGGCGTCGCCTGATCAATGGTGACATTGCCGATACGGGAGTACGGAATCACCTCGACTCCTGACCGTCGATCAGAAGGCCGGTCCGCGTCATTTGGCTGCACCGTCTTGCCTACGCGGCGACACCTCGTAGACGATGCCTGAGCCGCTTGGCGCGCCGGGTGCATATTCTCTGGCGATCCAAATAGCCTCCGTGATGCGGTAGATGACTGCGCTCGTACGGTCTACAGGAAGACGGCGAGCACAAGACGTGGATTCCTTCCATCCGATCAATGTCCGCGTGCCGCGCGATTGACTTGCAGCAGCATCGGAGGGGTACTCCACGCTGCAACACGCAAGTCTCGCGGCCAACGTGAGGCCCAGATCTCTTGATTCCTGTGCTCGTTCCGTCCGCTGGCCGAGCAGAAGCGGATCGTGGCGAAGGTGGAGGAATTGCTGGCGCGGGTGAACGCGGCGCGGGAGCGGCTGGCGCGCGTCCCCGCCATCCTCAAACGCTTCCGCCAATCCATCCTCGCCGCCGCCTGCTCCGGCCGCCTTACGGCGGATTGGCGAAACGGCCACGACGGTCCAGGATCTTCCGAAAAGGTCCGAGACCGTCTAGCGCGTTCCGTCAGCCTCCGAAGCGTTCCAGGAAAAACCAGAAGGATGGATCTATTCTGACGTTGAAACACTCTGTGATGTGGTTGCCGACTGTCCGCACTCGACTCCGAAGTGGACTACGATCGGGGAAGTTTGTCTTCGCACGACAAACTTTCGTGTGGGCCGATTGGATCTATCCGAAATGCGTTACGTGTCGCACGATACTTATCGTGAGCGGATTCGTAGGCTTGAGCCTCGGCAGGGAGATGTTGTTTACAGCCGTGAAGGAGGAATTCTCGGTATCGCATGCATGATTCCTGGCGGACTGCGGGCATGTTTGGGGCAGCGGATGATGCTAATGCGTGCCGGATCTTTTATCCTTCCTGTCTTTCTGATGAACGCTCTCAATAGCCCAGTTGTAATGGGAATCGTTGAATCCCTTACCGGTGGAACCGCGTCACCCCACCTCAATGTGGCTGATGTAAAGCGGTTCCCGGTACCGGTTCCCCCTATTGACGAACAACGGGAAATCGTGCGTCGAGTGGAATTGCTACTCAGGTTGGCGGACACCATTGGCAATCGACTGATGTCCTCAATGACACGGGCAGAGAAGCTGACGCAAGCGATCCTGGCCAAGGCGTTCCGAGGCGAGCTGGTCCCGACCGAGGCCGATCTGGCCCGCGCCGAAGGCCGCCCCTACGAACCCGCCTCCGCCCTCCTCGCCAGAATTCAAGCGGGGCACCCAACTAGACAGCGGGGTGACGAGGGGGCTTCTGGCGTGCGCGAGAAAGGTAGGAGAAAACCCTTCAGGGGCACGAGCCAGTTCGGGCGGACAGGTTGAAAAATCCCTTGACTGTAGTTAACTCTAATGTTAACCATACTGCACCATTGAGCCAACTGTGAGCGCAACCAAAGCTCCACTAACGAAACCAATCCATGCGCTTCCCTATGGACGAATCAGAATCGAGGCGGTGGTGCTCGATGATGGTTCTTGCCCAGCCGAAGAATTCCTCAATGGGCTCAACGTAGCCAACACGGCAAAAATGAAGGCGCTTTTTCATCTCTTCATCGAGATGCATCCTCGCCCGATGGGCGATCAGAAATTCAAAAAGATCGAGGGGACGGCGGATCTCTTCGAGTTCAAGAGCTTCCAGATTCGACTCCCATGCTTCTTCGTTCCGGGGGGACGAGTTCTCCTCACCCATGGACTGATCAAGCAAGCTGATCGATTAAGACCGCGTGAGATCGTAAGAGCGAGAGAGATCAAGGGCGTGTTTGAGAGAAGGGCGAAGACTCATGGCTAAGACTTGGTTTGAAGAGAAGCATACCACCCCCCGTGAGCGTCAACTCTTTGAGGAAGAGCGAGCCGTCCTCTTGGCTACGGAGGAGATCCTCTGTCTGATGGAGAAGGAAGGGGTTACGAAAGCCGACCTCGCCAAGACGCTTGGTAAATCGAAGGCGTACGTTTCCCAGGCGTTGGCGGGCGGGCGCAACATGACGTTGCGGACCTTGGCGGCATTCGCCTGGGCCTGCGGCTATTCGATCCAAGGGTTGGATCTTGTTCGAATTGAAATGCCTACCCTTATGATGGAGGGTGAGCGATGTAGGACCCAGTTGCGATGGCCACATCTTAAGCTGGCTCAGGTGCAACACCCCGCAAATGTTCGAAACCAAGGCTTTTTGGAA
This sequence comes from uncultured Methylomirabilota bacterium, assembly GCA_963695995.1. Lineage (GTDB taxonomy): Bacteria > Methylomirabilota > Methylomirabilia > Methylomirabilales > 2-02-FULL-66-22 > 2-02-FULL-66-22. The sequence continues at coordinate 94,379 of CAVOIV010000047.1, read as the reverse complement.
TTGGCGGCTTAAGCCATGAATAGAAAGATGCCGAAAGAAATGTCGCAATTGAAGACGGTGGGGGAGATCGCGCCCCACGTTGATATCGTTGACGTTCGGCTGGTCCGACTCGATAGCCGTGTCTCTCCGTCTTGGGTTACGGAGGGGCCCTCCAAGATCCAATTGAGCCTTGCTCATAAGTCGAAGTGTGAACAGAGGGACCGATGTCTGGTGGCAGAGGTCCGTTTTACATTGTCGGGAGCCGAGACCGATGACGCTCCAAAGAAGGGAATCCTCCTGAGCGCCACCTTAGAATTGAGGTACAGCATCAGTCGCGACGTGGCGCTAACAAAGCAGCAGCTCACGGCGTTCGCGCAGGTGAATGTTCTCTACAACGCCTGGCCATATTGGCGCGAACTCGTCCAAGAAATGGCTGCCCGAATGGGCCTACCTCGTTTGGTTGTTCCGGTCTTCAGAGTTGCCAGGCCAACCACCGGGTCCGGCGCTGCGCGGAATGATCGGTCCTCCGACTAAGGTTACGGCGGGGCAGGGCGAGTCGGTAAAGGGGGCGGTCGTGGCGGATTCGTATCACCCGGACTACAGGGTTCCTCCAGGGGAGACGATAAGCGAGTGCCTTACTGCTCTTGCTTTGGACGTGGAGAGTGCGGCGGCTCGAATGGGTTACGCCCCTGGCGATTTGAAGGAAGTTATCGCCGACGGCGCACCTATCAGTCCCGCACTTGCCGCAGGGCTGGAGTGTGTTCTCGGCCCTCCAGCTAGTTTCTGGATGAACCTGGATCGGCGTTTCCAGGCGTACAGGTAGGCATCCCTATAGGATTCCCTTCGCTCTGAAAAGTTTCTGAGGCTATCCTTCCCTGGCCAGGCTTCCGGGAGTGTCCCATGGCGGATCGCGGAGGCGTGCACTTCTTCCTGTACGAAGATTGCCTGATCCGCGTGCCCACCGAGGACCTGGCTCCGAAATTCGGCAGTATCCTCCTCGCTCGGCACCTTCCCCTCCGGCCCGGCGATGTCGTTCTGGACCTGGGCGGGGGCCGGCCTGATTGGCATCCTTGCCGCCCGGCGCGGGCATCGGGTGGTGGCCACCGATGTCGTGCCGACGTACACCGAGTGTCTGCGGGCCAATGCGCTCCTCAACGGGGTCGGCAGTCGCCTCGAAGCGCGTATCGGAGATCTGTTCGAGCCGGTGACGGCAGAAACTTTCGATGTGATCGCATCCGCGTGCCCACCGACGACCTGGCTCCGAAATTCGGCAGTATTCTCCTCGCTCGGCACCTTCCCCTCCAGCCTGGCGATGTCGTTCTGGACCTGGGGGCGGGGGCCGGCTTGATCGGCATCCTCGCCGCCCGGCGCGGGCATCGCGTGGTGGCCACCGATGTCGTGCCGGCGTACACCGAGTGCCTGCGGGCCAACGCGCTCCTCAACGGGGTCGGCAGTCGCCTCGAAGCGCGCACCGGAGATCTGTTCGAGCCGGTGACGGCCGAAACCTTCGATGTGATCGCCACCAATCCGCCGCAACTGCCGACGCCGCCCGACCGCGAATGGCACGACGCGCAGTCTCGGATGGACAATGGTGGGCCGAATGGTTGGTTGCTGCTGGACCGGATCATCCAGGAAGGGCCGGCGTATCTGGCGCCCGGTGGCCGGCTGGTCTTCACGCTGTTCGGGTTTCTCGGTGTCGAGAGGGCGCTGGAGAAGCTTCGCGCGGCGGGACTTGTGCCGAACGTGCTCGCCCGCGACGAGCAGCCGTTTCCCCGGATCGCCCGCGAGCGGCTGGAGTATATCCGGGGTGTCAGCCCGGAGGCCGCATCGCTGGAAGGCCGGCCGGCGGCGTGCGCTCGGCTGGTCGTCTGCGGAGCCAAGCCGTTGTCAAAGAATAACTTGACCGGAGAAATTCCGGAAACGGCATAAGGAGCCGTAACGAAATTACAAGAAATGGCCAAGTTATTTCGTAACCGCCCTCTAAGGAGTAGCGTGTGGCGAAATACCTGATCGTGAACGCCGACGACTTCAACCTGACCGAGGGAGTGACCCGCGGCATCCTGGACGGGCACCGGAACGGGATCATCACCAGCACCACCGTCATGGTAAATCTCCCCGGCCTGGCCCGCACCCGGGATTTGGCGCGAGAGACGCCCGGACTTGGCCTGGGGCTGCACGTCAATCTGACACTGGGCGCGCCCGTGCTTTCCGCAACGACGGTCCCCTCGCTGGTGGATGCGAACGGGTGCTTCGTCCGGGACCGGAACCGGGCGGGCGAGGTCGGTGCCCCCTCTGAACTCCGGGACGAAGTCGCCGCCCAGGCCAAACGGTTCGAAGAGGTCTTCGGACGCCGGCCGACCCACCTGGACACCCATTACCACATGCACCGGCTTCCTCGGGTGCTGACGGCGGTGTTGGATGTGGCGGCCGCGCTCCGAGTGCCGGTGCGAGCCGTCACGGCCGAGATGGCCCCCCAGATCCGTCGCCGGGGTGTGGTCGCGCCGGACCGCATGGTCGGCGACGTGGGCGCCGATGCCTACTGGACGGTGGAGACGCTGCTCACATTCCTCGGGGCGATGGAGGACGGGGTGACCGAGTTGATGTGCCACCCCGGCTACGCGGACGAGGCGCTGGCCGCCAGCAGCTACTGCGCGCAGCGCGAGGGAGAGCTGCGCGGGCTCTCCGATCCGCGGGTGAAGGCCGCCGTGGCGGCCGCCGGCGCGCGGCTGATCAGTTATCGAGAGCTGTCCGCAGATAACGGGGGCGTCGGCATGACCGGGCCGGAGCCCGGCGTGATCGTGGCCGTGGATGTGGGAGGCACCGGATTCGCCGGCGGGCTCGTGGATCCGTCCGGGGGGATCGTGAGATCCCGGACGGTGGCCACGGACCGGTTCGGCCGAGGGGACGGGATTCTGAAGAACCTGCTGGAGCTCGTCGCCGGCCTGGAGGACGAGGCCCGGCGCGCCGATCTGCCGGTGCGCGGTCTCGGCGTCGGCGTCCCGGGGGCAGTGGAGGAAACGACCGGGCGGATCGGTCCCGACATCCAGAATCTGCCGGAGTTCGGAAACCTTTCGCTGCGGGCGGTGCTGCAGGAGCGGACTGGTTTACCCGTCGTGGTGGACAACGACGTGAACGCGCTCGCCCTGGCGGAGTGGACCTTCGGCCAGGGGCGCGGGCTGCGGCACCTGGCCATGCTCGCCGTGGGGACGGGCGTGGGCGGCGGCCTGATCCTCAACGGAGCGCTGGTCCGGGGGGCCGGCGGTTATGCAGGTGAGGTGGGTCACATTCCTGTGGAGCTGGACGGCCGCCGTTGCTTCTGCGGGAGCCGAGGGTGTGTGAAGGCGTACGCCTCCGGTCCCGATATCGTGGCCCAGGTGCGGGACCTGCTCGCCGACGAGCCGTCCGCCGTCTTCGAAGCGCTGACCGGGGGGGACCCGTCCCGCATCGATCCGCCCCTCGTCTTTCGCGCCGCCGATCGGGGCGATCCCGTGGCGGAAGCCGTGGTGGCGAAGGCGGCACAGGCGCTGGGGGCCGGCGTGGCCGCACTCGTCAATCTGTGCAACCCGGAGATGATCATCCTGGGCGGCGGGGTGATGGAGGCGGGCGAGATCCTGCTGGAGCCGGTGCGACGCTGGGCGCGCTTCTATGCCTTCGAGCGCGCGGTCGCCAAGACGCGGATCGTCCGGTCCGGTCTCTCCAAGGCGTCCGGGATTCTGGGCGCCGCGGCCCTGTTCCTTTACGAAGCGCGGAGTCGAGGCGAAGTATGCTCTTGATGCCGGCGATGGAACGCGAACGAGGTAGCTCTTGACGACGACGGGTAAGCGCGCGATCCTCGGAGGAAGGAACGAGGTGTCGTTCGTCCTCCGCTTCCCGAGAGGGAGGGGGTTAGCAAGAAGGAGCGAGGTGCCATGGACGTCTGGCGTGTCAATCTGCGTGAACGATCGTTGAAGCGAGAGCCCGTCCCGGAATCATGGGAACGCTTGGGCGGGCGCGGGCTGTCGGCCCGCATCCTGCTGGACGAGGTGCCCGCGACCTGCGAGCCGCTCGGCCGGCACAACAAGCTGGTACTGGCGCCCGGCCTGCTCGTGGGCCACATGCTGTCGAGCTGCGACCGGCTCTCGTTCGGGGCCAAGAGCCCCATGACCCGCGGCATCAAGGAGGCGAACGCCGGGCGGCTCGACCGGGCTCCACATGACCAATCTGGGGATGAAGGCGTTGATCCTCGAGGACCAGTGCGCCACGGACGGCGCTGCACGGTCGGGGTGGTGGGTGCTCCACCTCAGCCTGGCGGGCGCGCGATTCGAGCCGGCGGACGACGTGGCCGGGCTGGGGGTCCACGACACGGCGCCGCGCCTTCTCAAGCGGTACGGGGACAAGGTGGCCATCGCGCTGATCGGGCCGGCCGGCGAGATGTTGCTCTCGGCGGCCGGGATCCAGAACCTGGACAAGGACCGGGTGCCCGCACGCATCGCGGCCCGAGGGGGACTGGGTGCGGTGATGGGATCGAAGCGCCTCAAGGCCATCGTCTTCGACGACGCGGGCGGGAAGAAGCCGCCCATCGCCAACCGCGAAGCGTTCAAGGCGGCACAGAAGATCTTCACGAACAACACGCTCGAGCATCCGCAGACCAAGGCCTACCAGGACTACGGCACGCCCGCCATGGTGCGGACGTGCAACGCGTTCGGCGGTCTGCCGACGCGGAACTTCAGCAGCGGCCAGTTCGAGGGAGCCGAGACGATCAGCGGCGAGACCATGCGCGACCTGCTCCTCAAGCGGGGCGGGGAGAGCGAGACGACCCACGCCTGCATGGCCGGCTGCGTCATCCAGTGCTCCAACACCTACGGGGGCGAGGACGGCAAGGCGATCGTCTCGCCGCTGGAGTATGAGACGATCGGCCTGCTGGGGTCGAATCTGGGGATCGCCGACCTGGACACCATCGCCCGGCTGAACTGGGAGGTGAGCGACCTCGGGCTGGACACCATCGATATGGGCGCCGCGCTGGGCGTCGCTGCCGAGGCGGGGCTGATGGAGTTCGGCGACGGCGAGCGAGGGCTGCAGCTCCTGGCGGAGATTCGCAAGGGCACGCCGCTGGGGCGAATCCTGGGGCACGGAGCGGCGATGGCGGGGCGGGTGCTCGGCGTCCTGCGGGTGCCGGTGGTGAAGGGGCAGGCCATGTCGGCCTACGAGCCGCGCGCCATCAAGGGGACGGGCACGACCTACGTGACTTCGCCGCAGGGGGCCGACCACACCGCGGGGAACACCGTCCGCGCCAAGGTGGACCACCTGGACGCCAAGGCGAATATCGCGACGTCGCGCGCGGCGCAGATCAACATGGCGGGCTTCGACACGCTGGGTGCCTGCATCTTCGCCGGCTTCGGGTTCAACGTGAACCCCGAAGTGATCCCGGACATCTTGAACGCCCGCTACGGCTGGCAGGTGGGCGCCGATATCCTGCAGGTGCTGGGAAAAGAAACGATCACGCTGGAGCGAGAGTTCAACCGGCGGGCGGGCTTCACCGCCGCGGACGACCGGATTCCCGAGTACATGCGGACCGAGCCGCTCCCGCCGCACAATGCGGTGTATGACGCCTCGGACGCGGATCTGGATGGCGTGTTCAATTGGTAGTCACCGTTTATCTGCACACCACGCTGCAACGACGGACGGCGGCGGGGGCGCTACGGCGTCTTGACGTGGCGCTCCCGACCGCGAGCACGCTCGCCGAGTTGCTGGACCACGTAGAGGTTCCCCGCAACGACGAGTCCATCCTGCTGGTCGTGAACGGCCGCCAAGCCGCCGAGGCCCAGGTCCTGGCGAACGGCGACGAGGTCCATCTCATCCCCGCCCTCTCCGGAGGTGCGCCCGCCTGATTCCGGACACGCCGCGTACCGTATCGGTTAGCCACGCTCTGTCCACCCTCCGAAATCTCGGTGATCGCCGCCGCGTTTGGTGTGCGATTTGTGGGCGTAACACCCAGCCGAACCACCTCGTCGGCCGCCAGGTTCCATCCCCTCGACCGCCGTGCGACTCAATGAATACAGGCTATTGGAAGTCCGTCACATATACAGTTGTTCCCGATTCGCCCCTCAAGCACACGTCGGTTCGGTTCTTGCAAATCTTTTTCAGGGCGTGAGAGGATTGACAGCCAAACGTATGTATGGTACACAATGATTGGAAGCGGACGCCGAGAAGAAGAGTAGGCGACTGTCAGAGGGAGAGAGAGGGGAGGACAAACATGGGGACCGTGCTGGAAGCGCCGATGACCAGAACACGTCGGAAGGCTTCGATCGAACGCGATGTCACGAACCTCGAATCGCTCATCATCGCCATGGGCAAGCGGCTGCAGGCTGAGTACATCGAAGGGGCCATTCCGTACTTCCGAGAGCGCGAGCCGGAGTTGTGGGCGAAACTGGAGGTCCTGGATCGAGAGGAGTCGTTGGAGGCGCTTCTGACGTACGAGCGGCTCTTCTTCGAGGGACTCCATCGCTACCTGACCTTCCTGGGCGGGGAGCGGAAGGCAGCCTAACGTCCGCGCATCGTTCCGGGCGCGGCACCAGGGCTCTCACTCCAACGGTCGCCGCGAACCGCCGTTGCGTCCGAAGGTTCGGATCTCGCCGGATCGCTTCCACGTCCCAGCCCGCCGCACCATTTTCCTCATTCATCACGGACACGCCACATCCCCAACCAGTTCTGGTAGAGACCCTTGATCGTCGTCCCCCGGCAAAAACTGCGCGAGCCGGTGCAACGTTCTGTCCGGGTCATCCGGACTGACGGGCGCCCTTCGTTCCATTAGTGTTTGTGAGGAAACATTCGGTTTGCGGCGGTTGAATCCTGCGGAGGGGTCTGTTACTCTGACCTCGCCATGTCGCAAGTTTTCCTGACCGGTACCAGCCCCGAACCACGGCTGCCATGACGGGCGAATCCCGTTCCGCAAACCATCAACCGAGCGAACTGCGCCAGCGCTGGGGTCTGGTGGCGGCCAGTGCGACCCTGATGGCCGTCTCCTCGGGCGTCTGGTACGCCGCCTCCGTCTTCTTCGTGGCCCTCGTCCAAGAGTTCAAGTCGGATTACGCGTCCACGGCGGGCATCTTTTCCCTTTTCACCGTTCTGTACGGCATCTGGGGCGTCCTGGCGGGTTCGCTTCTCGACCGCCTCGGCCCGCGGCGCGTGGTTGTGGCCGGCGGCATCCTCTTGCCTCTGGCCCTGGCGAGTAGCGGGTTGGCCACCGATCTCTCGCACCTGTACCTGACGCACGGCGTTCTCACCCCCCTGGGGCTGTCCCTCATGGGATATGTCCCGGTCTCGGTTCTGATCACCCGGAGCTTCGTTGCGCGACGGGGTCTTGCCCTCGGCCTCGCCTCCGCGGGGGTGGGTGTGGGGATTTCGGTCGTGGTTCCGCTGACGCAACTGCTAATCGATCGGGCCGGCTGGCGAATGGCGTACTTCGGCCTGGCGGCGATCGCGGCTGGAGTGATTCTGCCGATCGGCCTCTTCGCCTTGCGGGGTGGGCGGATATCTCTGCCGTACACGCCCGGCCCGGGCCTGGCCGTCGGGCCTGCGCCGTCCGCCCCGGCCGGCGGGCCGGAATGGACCCTGGCGGCGGCGCTGCGCAGCCGGGAGTTCTGGCTGGTCACCGCCGCTTTTACCTGCCTGAACAGCCCGAATCAGTTGGTCTTGACACACCACGTCGCCCACTTCGTGGAGGCGGGTCAAACCAAGATCCTGGTGGCGGGAATCGTGGGCTTGGTGGGCCTGGTCAGCATCCCCGGGAAGATCCTGTGGGGGTATCTCGCCGACCGGTGGTGGCCGGAGTGGATCTATCTGGCGGGGTGTGCGTTCGTGGTGGCCGGCATCGCCGTCCTGCTGGGCATCGGTCCCCTCTCCCCGCTCTGGCATCTGTATCTATACGCTGCGCTAATGGGGGTGGGGTACTCGGTGTCGCCGGCCATGACGCCGATCATGTGCGGACTATTCTTCGGAGGCCCCCACTTCGGCGTCATCTTCGGGGCGCTCAACATGCTTTACCACGCTGGAGGCGCCTCCGGGATCTGGCTGGCCGGATACGCCCACGATCTCACGGGCAACTACCATCTTCCGTTCTCGGCCTCCATCGTCAGCGTGACCGCCACGGTCTTTCTGGTCTGGCTGGCCGCGCCTCGACGACTGCGTGCGCAGAGCGCGGAGCGCCAAGCGCCGAAACAGACGGAGACGACCCAAAAACCAACAACCGAGAATCGGTCAGCGTCCCGGCCATCCCATTGACGGTCTGCCCTTGTCGGTGGTCGGGTTTTTCTTCCCGATGCCCTGGCGGTTCTCAGGCAGGGGGGCTGGACGTGGTTTCCAGCGCGCGGTCCGCCTTGGCGGCGAGGTAGAAGTCGCTTTCGGTCAAGCCGCTGATCTTGTGGGTCCAGATCTCGACCTTGCACGTGCCCCAGGCGACGTAAAGATCCGGATGGTGGCCCTCTTCCTCGGCAATCGCTCCGATCTTGTTGGCGAACTCCAGCGCGCGAGCGAAATCCGGAAAACTGTATGCGCGCTCCAGGTGCCCCTGGGGATTCACATGCCATCCGGCCTTTAGCTGGTACAGCAACTCCTGAACCTTCGGCCACTCCATCGAGGGAACGCCGCCCCGGCAGGGAACACACTTCTTCTCCGCGAGACTCATGATCCAACCTCCATTCGCTTTGGGACGATCTGCTAGCAAACCATCATACCCTGCGAAGCGGCCCCGGTGAAGCCCGGTAACCTGGCCGGGGCGCCTGCCGGGCGTGCGGCAAGAACGCTATCCTCCCGCCGTGCATTCTCGCGTATACTGTGCGGTGCGTAATATAGGCGACAGTGCGCCCGGGACCGCACAGTCCGGGGGAGAGCCCGACGAGGGGCGGCGGCCCGCCCCTCTCGGTAGGGTCCGTGGGGAGGGCCGAGCCCTTGCGAAGTCTCCCGTGCAAGGGCGAGGGCCTTCCCCACGAACGAAGCAGCGCGGGCGGCAGTGTAGCCATTATTCCGCGCTGCGTAGTAATGCCGCGGCTGGTGTGCGTGGGTGCAGGCGGCGTGTGTTTTTGGGTTCGTGAGATTGGAGGAGAATCGGCATGGCGAAGATCTCGGCAAGTGAAGCGCAGCAACAGGGCGTGCGGCTGGCAGCGAGTCTCATGGCGACGGCGGCGCGGACGGCGCCCAAGACCCGCGGCCTCGATTCGATCTCGACACTGATCCTCGACGGGGAGGAGCTGGAGGCGCTGGCGCACGCCATGGAGGCGAAGGTCGGAGAAAAAGGGGGCAGGATCCCCAGCTTCGCGCGAGACGCGAAGAACGTGCGAGCGTCCACGGCGGTCCTGCTGGTGGGCGTCACCGGCGAGCCCAAGAATCCCAAGCTTCCGCTCGACTGCGGGGCGTGCGGCTACGCCGGGTGCGCGGAGTTCATCGAGGCGAAGAAGTCGGAGGGGGAGGACTTCCGGGGACCGCTGTGCATGTTCCAAGCCGTGGACCTCGGCATCGCGCTGGGCTCGGCGGCCAAGACGGCCGGACTGCTCAACATCGACAACCGGATCATGTACACCATCGGAGCGGCGGCGAGAAAACTCAAACTGCTCGAGGCGGACGTCGTCCTCGGCTTCCCGCTGTCGGTGGCGGGGAAGAGCCCGTACTTCGATCGTTGAGTCGGCGCGGGTGCTGCTGGTCTCATCGAACCCAACGAAAGGACGAGGAGCACTATGAAATTTCCCGCCTACGCTGAGATCAATCCGCTTCCGCGCCTGCTCATGGGCCCCGGGCCGGGGAATGCGGATCCCCGGGTGCTCCGCGCCATGTCGGCCCCGCTGTTGGGGCAGTTCGATCCCCAGTTCCGCGAGTACATGCGCGAGACCATGGCGCTTTACCGCCAGGCCTTCGAGACGAAAAACGAGTGGACGTTGGTGTTGGACGGCACGGCCCGGTCGGCCATCGAGGCGGCGATGGTAAGTGTCGTCGAGCCGGGCGAGCGGGTGCTGGTGGCCAATTTCGGACGCTTCGGCCAGCTCCAGATCGAGATCGCCCGCCGCGTGGGGGCGGACCTGCGCGTGCTCGACGCGCCCTGGGGGGCCGTGTTCACGCTGGAGCAGATCGAGGCCGGGCTCAAGCAGCACCGGCCGAAGTTGCTGGCGATGTGCCAGGGCGAGACCTCCACCACCATGTTGCAGCCCCTCGCGGAACTCGGGTCGCTGTGCCGGCGATACGGTGTCCTGCTGCAGGTTGACGCCACCGCCTCGTTCGGCGGTGTGCCACTGCCGACGGACGCATGGGGGGTCGATTGCGTCACCGCGGGCTTGCAGAAGTGCTTTGCCGGCCCTCCGGGCGCGGCCCCGCTCACGCTGTCGGATCGGGTGGCCGACCTGATCTTCCGGCGGCGACACATCGAGGAGGGGCTCCGGCCCGCCGACTACCGACCGCCCGAGACTCCCATCATCGGGTCGAACTATTTCGACCTGGCGATGATCATGGACTACTGGAGCGAGAAGGGGATCAACCACCACACCGAGGCCACCACGATGCTCTACGCGGCGCGGGAGAGCGCGCGGATCTTCCTCGCCGAAGGGGCGCCGCAAGTCTTCGCCCGCCATGCCCTTGCCGGGCACGCCATGGTGGCTGGCGTGGAGGCGTTGGGCCTCACGGTCTTCGGCGACCGGGCGCACAAGATCCCGCACATCACCGGGGTGTGCATTCCCGACGGCGTGGACGGAGAACGGGTGCGCTCGGCCATGCTTCGCGACTTCGGAGTCGAGATCGGAAGCTCTTTCGGCCCGCTCAAGGGGAAGATCTGGCGGATCGGGACCATGGGGTACAACGCACGACAAGACGCCGTGCTCATCACGCTGGCGGCCCTGGAGGCGGCGCTGGCCGCCGAGCGCGTCACGCTGCCCCGCGGCGCCGGCGTGGACGCCGCGGTGGCCGTGTACCGAGAGGCGGTGGCCACGGACACAGGGCAACGCGGGCGATAGCTCCCTCAACACAGGACAGAGTCGCCGAGCAAAGACATCGAATCTGAGGCTCGTTGACGGGCGTAGACCGATCACCCGGAAACCATGCAAGCGTAGTTAAACCTTGTGTCGATGGTTCGCCGTTTCGTTGTAGCCGGGGTTCCTGGAATGCCCATCGTTGATGCGCCGGTGGCAGCGCTCTCGTGGCTTGGCCGGCAAGGTACGCGAGCAGTCGCAGCGCTCGTTGCTATCGGTATCGTCCTTCCATCGATCGGCGCCATACTGAAGCCGTATGTCACCGAGGCAGTCTTCGTACTATTGTGCATCGCTTTCCTTCGCGTAGACACGGCAGCGTTCAAGACCTGTCTTCGGCGCCCAGCCATCGTGCTTGCCGCAACCGCGTGGACGGCGGTGGCGATTCCCGTCCTGTTTGGCGTGAGTGGTCTCGTTCTTGGGCTCAATAAGGAGGCGCCCGACCTGCTCCTTGCGCTCATGCTGCAGGCGGTTGCTTCCCCGATGATGGCCGCACCCGCGTTGGCAGCGTTGATGGGATTGGATGCCACACTTGTGCTGGTCACCCTCATCACCAGCACAGCGCTGGTCCCGCTTACGGCGCCCCTGTTTGCGCTCGCTTTCGTCGGACCGAATCTCTCGATCGCACCGCTGATACTCGCGGTCAAGCTGTTCGCCATCCTCGCGGGTGCCGCCGTGGTCGGTTTTGTCGCGCGTCGGGCTCTTGGCTTAACTGCCATCGAACGGCAAAAAGAGAGAATCAACGGGCTCAATATTCTCGTCCTTTTCGTCTTCGTGGCAGCCGTCATGGAGAGTGTCGGTGCTCGTTTCCTGGCCGCCCCAATGATCACAACGGCCCTCGCGGCGCTTGCCTTCGCGGTGTTCTTCGCTGTCCTTTTCCTCACTACTCTCCTGTTTCTGTCCGCAGGCCGGGGGCGCGCCCTCGCGCTCGGTTTCATGGCGTCGCAGCGCAACATGGGGCTGATGCTTGCGGCGACCGGTGGGGCCTTGCCCGATCTCACTTGGCTGTATTTCGCTCTTTCCCAGTTCCCTATCTATCTGTCGCCACAACTCCTTCAACCGCTGGCGCGACGGATCCTCGGACGGGGGCCGCACGGGCACGCACCGGTGAAAGCATCGAAAACGTGATGAGCCGGTTGCGAGATCAACAAAGGCATGGAGGCGATTGCCCACACGGTCACGCATGCGACTCGCCCTTGTCTTGCCTGGGGTCGGCGTTCCGGTATTGATCGTTTCGACACTTTCCCTACTTTTCTCCTGGGGTTTTCTGCCGAAACACGATAAAATCGGGACGAATCGTGTCCCATTATGAAATATCTTGGAAAGTCGGAAGATTTTGGACCCGAGGCCCCGGCACCTCTATGGAGCCGGCTCCAGTTGGTCAATAGCATCAACGTCCTTGCCGCCTCGCACCGCCCCGTGTCGTGTCGCGGCCGGTCTGGAGGGAGGCACGCATGGTCCGTGAAAGCTTTCTCGGGAACGCTTTCCAGGCAGGGCTCCTATCCCTGCTCCTCTTTTCCTCGGTCGCCGGCGCACAGGGAGATCCGCTAGCGCTGCAGCAGCAAGCGATCCGACGGATCGATGACTTCGTCGATCATTTCCGCAAGACCGGTGACATGCGGTCCCGACTCCCCGATCTGGCGCAGGCGGAGGCCGAGCTCGCTTCCAGCAACCGCACGCTCGCCGCCCGCGGCGACTGGTCGGCGCTCGCGCTGGGTTTGATCAAGCACGGCCACGTCTACCGAATGCAGGGTCAGTGGCCGAACGCGATCGCGCTCTACCAGCAAGCGGAGGAGGCCGCAAAGCGCGGCCGCGATGTGGTGCGTCAGGCTGACGCCCTCGCATGGCGAGCCCTGGCGGAGTCCTCGCGACGGAACGTCGGTCAGGCGTTCGCGGACGCCACGCAGGCCGTGCGGCTTGCCGAGACGGCTGATGACAAGGAGGTCCTGGCGCGGGCGCTCGACGTCCTCGGAACGGTGCAGATCGCGCAACGGGACATCGCGGGCGCGGCAGATACCCTGAATCGCGAGGTCGAGGTCGCCAGGCAGGCCAAGGACTCCATGGCGGCATATTACGCGTACCTCAACCGTTCGGACGTCTACCTGAAGATCGGCGAGCGGTGCGATTTCCAGCGCTCGTTCGAGCCCTGCTACCAGGCACTCGACCGTGCGCGGGTCGACCTCCAACAGGCGCTCGCCATCGCGCGCCAACGCGGCTACACTGCGCTGGCGCGGCAGACGGAGGAATTTATCGGCACTGTGGAGGGCCGGCGGGGTCTGATCAAGTCTCAGGAGGCCATGCATCAGTCGGTGCAGAAGACGGGCGTCTTCCGGCCGAAGAAGCCAGGCGACGTTCTCGTGACCGAGAAGTTCGTCGCGTCGCCCGGAGAGATCCCCCCGCTGCTCACCCAGATCTACCAAGAGGCCAAGCGCATTGAGAAGCAGGCCGGACCCTTCGCTGACGTCACCGAGGCGCGAAGCCAGTACGTGGAAGGCCTGATGAACGAGTTGCAGGGCAACAACGACGCGGCGCTGGCCTTCTTCCTCAAGGCCGTGGACACGCTGGAGCGTGATCGGCGCGCGCTCCGCGACGAGCGGAGTCGCGGCACCTTCCTGGAGGACCGCATTGGATTCTACTACGCGCCGATCCAGCATTTCCTTGATCGCCGCCGCTACGCCGAGGCATTCGAGCTCCTCGAGCGCTCGCGGTCCAGAGCGCTGGCTGATCTCCTCGCGAGCCGCACGCTTGGCCTCGAACGGGCGGAGGAGCAGAAGCTCTACGCAGAGTTGACGCTGCTCCGGACCCAGATCGCGGACGCGCAAAGCAAGCTGTTCGAGCTCGTGAGCGAGCCCGACGCGGCGAAGAGCGCGGCGAAGATCGGCGCCCTCCAAGGCCAGGTCCGGACGCTCGAGGCTCAGCACCAGAACATGCTCGGGCGCATGGGCACCGAGGCGCCGCGGTTGCGGACTCTCGTGGTGTCGGCGCCGGCAAACCTCACGGCGCTGCAGCAGTCGATGCGCGAGGAGCGTTACGAGATGCTCCAGTATCTCGTGCTCGAGCACGGCGTGATCCTCTGGCATATCACGGCCGACTCGGTGTTCGTCCGCAATGTGTTCCTGCCGCGGACAGAAGTGATGGCGAAGGTCGCCGCCCTGCAAAAGAGCCTCGCCGACCGGAACGTCCGCTTCGACGAGACGACCGCAACAGAACTCTTCCTGTTCCTTGTCCAGCCGGCCCTCAGCCGCATACGGAGTGAAAGGCTCGTCATCATCCCCCACGAGAATCTCCAATATTTGCCCTTCCAGGTCCTCCGGGACCCTGCCGACGGCCGTTACCTCGGCGAGCGCTTCCAAATCACCTATGCCCCGAGCGCCTCGGTGCTGCTCGCGCTCAGGCGGTCACCGGGCCTGTCGGGGGGACGCCTCCTAGCAGTCGCTGATCCCGACATTCCTGCCGCAGGACCGGAAGTGCGGGCCATCGCGCAGCTCTTTTCCGGACGCAGCAAGGTCGTTACGGACACCCTCGCGCAGGAAAAGGACGTCAAAGCGTGGATCCGCGACTTCGAGGTGATCCATCTGTCGGTGCACGGGAAGTTCAACGCCGCGGAGCCGATGCTGTCGTACCTATCGCTGGCCCGAGGCGGCAGCGACGACGGGAGATTGACCGCGGCGGAGATGTTCGGCCTTCCGCTGGACAAGAGCCGGCTGGTTGTGCTCTCCGCGTGCGAAACGGGGCGCGCCGAAGCCACGCACGGGAACGAGGTTCTGGGCATGGTCCGGGGGCTGATGTATGCCGGCGCAGGGACATTGGTACTGTCCTATTGGGAGGTGGATTCGGAAGCCACGGCACTGTGGATGCGGACCTTCTACGATGCCGCGCTCTCCCGCCCCATGCCCGAGGCGGCGCGCGCGGCACTCCTCAAGGTCAAGAGTAACTCGGCGTACAGTCATCCGTATTTCTGGGCGGCGTTCACAATGATCGGACGATAGCCGTGGCGGATCTGTTCCAGGAGCTGAACGAGCGAATCAAGGCACTGGGCGGCGACTGGACCAAGTATACCGTCGTCGGGAGCTTCCTGTTGTATGTAGTCGGCTACCTGGCGCTCCGATTCCATCTCACGGCGATCGGTGTCGGGACCGATCTCGCCGTTCTCGACGAGCGATACCTGTTCACCGGCGCGCGGTTTGTCGTGTATCTCGTGTCGGCCGTACCGAGCGTAGTCCTGGTGGCCCTGCCGGTGACGGCGATCGCCTGGGCCGTGTACAGACTCCTGCCGGAAGCCGCTCGCGTCGGCGCCTGGGATTGGGTCATGCGCCCGACGCGGCTCGCGCTGCTTGGCATCGTCTTTGCCGTGATCATGATCCAGTTCGTCATGCGGCAGTGCTTCGTCTTCAGCAATCTGTTGCTCGCTCGCGACCTTCCGTCAGAGCCTGGTTGGCTGGTTACGCTGCTTCTCGACGACGGCCTGATGCCTGTCTACTTCAGCGCGCTCGTGGCCGCGTGCGCCGTTCCTCTGGCGATCCTGTGGGCGCTGCGCAAGGCGGAGGCGCCGGGCGGACCGGGGGGTTTCGCGAAGGGCCTGCTCGCCTTTCTGGCGGCAGTGCAGGTTCTGCTGCTGCCGGTCAACTACGGCGTGCTGATCGTGGACAAAGCGCTCCCACGTGTGGCGGCGCTTGGCAAAGAGCCGCTGGCGGAAGGGCAGGACGCATGGCTTGTGTGGGAAGGCAAGGAGGGCGTGACGTTCCTGGTGCGAAGCCGGGAACGAAGCCGCCGCGCGCTGGTCACCATGCGGCGCGCGGACGTCGAGCGGACGGAAATCCTGGGGTTCGACCGCATCGTGCCGACACTCTTCGGGATTCGACACGGGGGCACGCGATGATCTCTCGGCGTCTTGTGACAAGCGTGGCCATAGCGGTGGCGCTGGCTGTTCCGATGGGTGCTTCTGCGGACTCGCTGGTCGCCAAGCTGCTCCGCATCGCGGGCCTCACCGCCGCCCCGGCCCAAATGCGCGGGCCACGCGACGACGTGGATACGGGCAGCATTTGGATCGCCAACCTCGAACGGCGGATCGTGGGCCCGGTGACGCCCGATGGCGGCTACCGTTCTCCCGTTTTCTCCCCCGCGGATGGAAGCATCGTGGCGCTCAAGGGCGACACTGCGGTTCGAATTCCCCCGGAGGGCGGCACCCCCGCTGTCGTCCAGAAGGTGACCGGTGTTGCGAAACTGGTCGGGTTCGACCACGCGAACCCCGACGAGATCGTGGTTCTCCTCGAGGGCGGCGGCTCGCCGCTCGGCGTCCTGTCCCTGAGGACCGGCAAGGTCGCTGGGCTGCCGTATGACGCGACGTCCGCCGATCAACAACGCATGCTGGCCCAGATTCGCGGTCACGATCGCGTCTATGGCACCATCGGCGTTTACGTAAAGACCGAGAGCAAGCAAGGTTTATCGCGCACCATCGAGTGGACCGATGTCTACGTGCGGCGTGGCGATTCGCTGCCGCAGAACGTGAGCGGCTGCGACGGCGTGAATTGCGGACAGCCGGCGTTGTCGCCGGACGGGCGGCGGGTCGCGTTCGTGAAGGCCGGCGACTACAGTTTCTTCCTGAACGGCGCGGCGTAGCCGGTCATCTCGACGTAGCCCTTGGCCTTCACGGGACGGCCGAAGACCGTGCCGTCGGCCCGGACGGCGCCCTCCCAATAGATCACGCCGGTGCTCTTCGCCGTGTCGAGCTCCTGATCGGGGAAGACCGGGGTCACGGTCACGTTCACGCCCAGGGACGGGGCGGACAGGCGCCACTTGATCGGGTACACGCCTTTGTTCCGGGGGCTCGCCCAGCGGTCCAGCACCTCGATCGTGAAATCGGACTGACGAAGACGGACGGAGCGGCCATCCCTGTGCACCCACGTGCCCGCCGAGTACGGATCGGGCCGTCCGTCGGCCTTTCGGATGATGTAGAGCATCAGCTCCGTCCCGTCCTCG
Source organism: uncultured Methylomirabilota bacterium (assembly GCA_963695995.1). Taxonomy (GTDB): domain Bacteria; phylum Methylomirabilota; class Methylomirabilia; order Methylomirabilales; family 2-02-FULL-66-22; genus 2-02-FULL-66-22. The sequence goes on along the minus strand of CAVOIV010000047.1, from coordinate 77,439 downwards.
AACTGCAGGCTGAACCAGTCCCATCCGACCTGATCGGGATTGAGCTGGGTGGAGCCGAACTCGTGGTCCATCCAGCCGAGCCCGGTCACCGGCAGCGTCTTCCCGCGGACGGTCAGGGTGCCTTCGGTTGCCAGGCGCGTCAGCGAATAGTAGTGTGAGGCGTGGCCCACGGCCCTCGCCCTTCCGGCTGATGCCGTTCTCGCCGTGGATCACCGGCGGCTTCTCTGCGGCGAGCGTGAGATCCAGAGCGAAGTCACCCTCCTTCGCCGTGAGTCGCTGTTTCGTTCCGTCACCCTTCGCCTCCCAGTCGCCGACCCAGACGCGGAACTCCGTCTCGCTGGCGCCCGACTGCTCCCAGACCGGCCCGGTTCACCCGCTCGAAGTAGCGAAAATCCTTTCGTCTCACGTCGGACAAGGCGAAGTGGGCGAGGTAGAGATTCTTCGCGGCCCAGCGGGACGGATTCGCCTGCGCCGCCGCCAGGCCGCTCCGGAAGAATGTCACCTGGTACCCGTATTCCTCGCCGCTCTTGGCGCGGAGGTGCCCCGTGTAGTACCACCACTCGGTCCGGAAGCCCTCGTGCGCGAAGTGGTCGCGCGGGAACGAAAAGGTATACCCAGGCAGCGCCTGCCGAAACTCCCCCGCCGCGAGGAGCGAGGGGGAAACCAACCGCCAAGCTGCCAAGGACGCCAGGAACGCTATTGCCAGAAGACGCGAGACAGTGTGCGCTTTCCAAGATTTCCTTGGCGGTCCTTGCGCCTTTGCGGTTGACCTCTCAAGATGTTGAAGCACCACTTTTCCCCCAGGTTGCTCAAAAAGGCCCAGATTCCCGCGACTGCGGCGCGTCAAAGGGCGGCGTACCCACCGCAGGTGGGTCAAGGCGTACTCCAGGTACGCTGCAGTGAGCGCCGAGCGCGCCAACGCTGCAGATGGGCCTTTTTCAGCAGCCTGCTATTCATACCGCACCGCCTCGGCGATCGGCAGGCGCGAGGCGCGCCAGGCCGGGAAGGCGCCGGCGATCAGGCTGGCGCCCAGCGTGAGCAGGGCGTATTGCAGGATCAGCGTCCCTGGGAAACTGAACTGGATGGTCCAGCCGAAGGATTGCTTGTTGATCACGTGGATCAGGATGAGGGAGAGCGCCAACCCGGCCAGCGTCCCGAGGAGATTCGCCAGTGCCCCCAGGAGGCCCGCCTCCCACAGGATGGAGCGCAGGACGCGTCCTCGCGTGAAGCCCAGGGAGCGCAGGATGCCGATCTCCCGGGTGCGCTCCAGCACGGACGCCAGGAGGGTGTTGAGGACGCCCAGGACGGCCACGATCAGCGCGATGGCTTCCAGACCGTAGGTGATGGCGAAGGTCTGGTCGAAGATCTCCAGGACGCGCGCCTTGAGTGCGCCGTTGGAGAGGATGAGGAGGTCGCTCCGGTCGGGGAATCGTTGCTGGATCGCCAGCCGGACGGCCTGGGGGTCGGCTCCGGGAGTCAGGTAGATCACCACGGAATTGACCCACGGGTCTTGCCAGAGCCGCTGGAAGAGGGCGCGGTCCATCACGGCCAGGCCGCCCTCTGTGGTGTAGTCGTAGTAGACGCCGGCGATCCGCAGGCGCACCATCCCGCCCGGCGGCCGCAACACGACTTCATCTCCTTCCTTGAGGCGATAGCGCTCGGCGAAGGTCTCCGAGACGACGACCTGGTCGCGCGCCCGGGCTTCCGACAGCACGGCGGCGGACTCGCCGCGTCGAAAGGGCAAGCGACCCCGTCGTGCCATGATCTCGAAATCCCCCGCCCCCAGGACGAAGGTGCCCCCGTGTCCGTCCTCCACGCGCATGCCGCGGAACCCATCCGCCTCGGCGACGCCCGGGACCTGGCGCACCTGGTCCAGGATTGCCGCGGGGAGCCTGGAATCCGCCCCTCGGATGACGCGGCTCGCCTGCGAGAGGTAGAGATCGGCCCGGATCGTCTGCTGGATCCACACTTCCACGGTCCGGCGAAAGCTGTGGATCATCGTCGAAACGCTGACCAGCATGGCCAGGCCGACCAAGATGGCGCTGATCGTCACCGCGTTCCGGCGCAGCATGCGCCCGAGGTTCCCCAGCGCCACCCGCGCCTCGACCAGTCCCGAGCCGGAAAAGGCGCGCGCCAGGGGTCGCTGGACGACCAGGAGCGTCGCCGGAGACAGAAGTGCCGCTCCGAGGAGCAGGGCCAGGGAGGCGCCATATCCGAAGAGCGGCCGGCCGCCGACCGGTCCGAGTTGCCCCAGCCCGTACGAGCAGACCAGCAGCATCCCGCCGAGCGCGGCCAGGGCCCACGGTCGGTGCCGCCGATCCAGGGACGCCGCCCCGAGATTCTCCCGGGGCGGGATGGCCGTGGCCTCCCGAGCCGGCAGGAGCGAGGAGACGAGGGCCGTTCCGCATCCCAGCAGGATCGCCAAGGCGATCAGGCCCGGAGTCACCTCGAGATCGCCGGGGCGAACGAAGGCGTAGAGGGACGAGACGGTTCGGCTGACCATGCCGAGAATGGCGCGGGCGAGCGCCACACCCATCAGCACTCCCAGGCACGACCCGGCCAGTCCGATCAGCAGTCCTTCGCTGCAGATCAGGACCAGGATGCCCCGGCGGCTCACCCCCAGGCTGCGCAGGATGCCGATCTGGTGCCGCTGCCGCACGACGGAGACCGACATCGTGTTGTACACCAGGAAGGCGCCGACGAAGAGGGCGATCAGGCTCAGGACGAAGAGGTTGAGCTGGAAGGAGCCGAGCATTTGCTCCACCTGGGCGTTCCGGGCCTCCGGCGGCGCCACGTTCACGTGGGGCGGGAGCACCGCGCGGAGCCCGGCGGCCACCCGCGTCGGATCCGCCGCGGCGTCCAGCACGAGGTCCACGCGATCCAGGCGGCCCAGCTTTCCAAGATGGAGCTGCGCCGCTGCAATATCCAGGACCGCAAACTGGCCGTCCATGGCGCGGGCCGTCCCTGCGTCGGCCAGGAGACCACGCACGATGAAGGGCTTGAGGCCCGGTCGGCGTGACGAGACGGATCGGGTCTCCCGACTTCAGGCCGTGGGCCCGGGCGTACTGTTCGGTCAACAGGATCGCGTCGGGATCGGTGAGGAGACGGAGCGGATCGGCCAGTTCCGGTGTGGGGCCGCGGTATTCGCGGACGCTCCCGTCGCTCAGGATGTCCACGCCCAGGACGAGGAGCACCTCGCCCGGTCGCCCGGCGATCGGCGTCACGGCCTGGACGACCGGCACGGCGTCGGGCGACGCCGGGCGTCCCGGCGATCCTGGGAAAGAGCGTTTCGTCAAATCCGGACTCGCCCGCCGTGACCTGCAGGCGGCTCTTGCCCGCCACATGATCGAGGCTATGCCTGAACGAGTCCAGCACGCTGTCGTTGGCCAGCCGAATGGCCAGTGCCACCGCCACGCCCAGCGCGACCCCCAGAACCGTGATGAGCGTTCGCAGCCGGTCGCGGCGTGAGCGTCCGCCAGATCAAGAGGCGAATGAGGTGCACGAAGGCGCGCATGGGTGGCGACTATGAGCTATGAAGAACGGGGTTCGACGGTTCGGTCGGTTCGACGGTTCGACTGTTCGAAGGAAAGAGAACTGGCGAACGGTCGTACTGCCGAACCGGTCTGCGTCGTCGAGAGAATCAATGCCGTGCCATATCGCGTTGTGTCGACGACGATGGCTCATCCCGGAGGACGGTTCCGTCCCGCAGGCGAATCACGCGGTGGGCGTAGGCGGCAGCCTCCTGGCTGTGGGTGGCCAGGAGAATCGTCACGCCCCGCTCGACGTTGAGCCGCGCAAGGAGATCCAAGACCTCCCGGCCCGCCTTCGAGTCCAGGTTTCCCGTGGGCTCGTCCGCCAGCAGGATCGAGGGCCCGTTGACCAGCGCCCGCGCGATCGCCACCCGCTGCATCTCGCCGCCGGACAGTTCGTGCGGCCAGTGGTCCCTGCGGTGCAGCATGCCCACCTGCTTCAGCCAGTCGTCGGCCCGCTCCTGCGCCACCCGCGTGCGAACGCCGGTCAGGAGCGCCGGCAGCGCCACGTTCTCTCCGGCCGAGAGCGTCGGCAAGAGGTTGTAGAACTGGTAGACGATGCCGACCTGATCCCGGCGGAATCGGCTCAGCGCGGCGTCAGAAAGCCGCGATAGCTCTTGGCCGTCTACCCAGACTTCACCTGCCGTCGGCAGGTCCACGCCGGCCACGAGGTGTAGGAGCGTGCTCTTCCCGCACCCGCTGGCCCCCATCAGGGCGGCGAATGTCCCGGGTGCGACTTCCAGGCTCACGTCGGCGAGCGCCGCGACCCGGATGCGGGAACTGTGGTAGGTCTTCGAGACGTTGACGAGGCGAATCATTGTCGAAGCGATCAGCTTTCAGCTATCAGTGGTCAGCGATTGGCAGCGACAGCCGACGGAGGCGCTCCGTCGGCTGTCGCTGCCGAATATCCCTGCTGGCGATGTTGACCGGGTGGGTGCAGAGCGTCAACAAAAAAGGGAGACCTCCGACCCGCGCTCGAGCTCCGGGGCAGATTCCGGCTTGACAGGACTTGCTTGAGCGCGGCATGCTCCGGCGGATCCGGGCCGACCGTTTCCGGGTGCGCGCTGGGGAAAGCGGCCCAGTCGGGGCGTCGCCGCAGGGGACGTTCGCGCCGCGTTGAACGCAGAAGCGGAGACCACAGAAACGAGCAGCAGATGAGGTGCGATGGATGAGATCTGTCAGGTTGGGCAAGACTGAGCTGATGGTTTCCCGGGTGGGATTCGGGGGCATTCCCATCCAGCGGCTGACGGAAGTGGAAGCGGTCAGCGTGGTGCAGAGGTGCCTCGACCTGGGTGTCACGCTTCTCGATACGGCCAACGGCTACACGACCAGCGAGGAGCGGATCGGCAAAGCCATCGCCGGCCGGCGACACCAGGTGGTCATCGCCACCAAGACGGCTGCGCGAGACAGGGCCACTGCCCTACAACACTTGGAGCTCAGCCTGAAGCGCCTGAACACCGATTACCTCGATCTCTGGCAGCTCCACAACGTCAGCACACCCGAGGCCTACGACCAGGTGCTCGGACCCGGCGGCGCCATGGAGGCGGCGCAGGAGGCGCTGCGGGCGGGGAAGATCCGACACATCGGCATCAGCAGCCATTCGCTGGACATGGCGCTGAAAGCCGTTCCCTCCGGTCGCTTCGAGACGATACAGTTCCCGTTCAACTTCGTCACCGATGAAGCCGCCAAGGAGTTGCTTCCGTTGACCCGGCAACACGATGTCGGGTTCATCGCCATGAAGCCGATGGCCGGCGGCATGCTGACGCGACGCTCGCCTCACCATCAAACACCTGCTGCAGTTCGACAACGTCATCCCGGATCCGGGCATTCAGACGATCGAGGAGATCGAGGAGATCGCGGAGATCGTCAACGGACGACTGGGACGCTGACGCCTCAGGAATGGCAGGAGATCGAGCGGATCCGGGGGGAAATGGAGACGCGGTTCTGTCGCCGCTGCGAGTACTGCCAGCCCTGTCCCCAGAAGGTTCGCATCTCCACGGCGGTCACGGTGCAGAGCTTCTGGAGGCGATTCCCTCCGGAGCGGTTTTTCAACGGATTCGTGGCGGATGCCATCGAGAGCGCCCGGCGTTGCGGCGACTGCGGTGAATGTGAGGACCGGTGCCCCTACCATCTACCCATCCGGGAAATGCTGGCCGAGAACGTCGCCTTTTACGATCGTGTCGCCGCAGCGCGCGAGGTAAGAAAGGGGCGCTGAGGCTCTCCACGCGTCGCTAAAACGCTGTCCGAAGCCAGTTCCTGTCCCACGGGTTTGCCGAACGAGCGCCCCCATCGAGTAGACACGGGCAGCCGGATACAGCAGCCGGGGGTTGACATGGAACGGGAAAAATGGTAAGCAAGTGCTTACTTACAAGGAATCGTGAGCGAGGGACAAGCTATGCAGCATCGGGTTCCGAGAGAGGAGCGACGGCGACAAATCATCGAGGCGGCCGCCACGCTCTTCTCTCGGCGAGGATTTCGGGGGACCACCACGCGGGAAGTGGCGCAAGCGGTCGGCGTCAGCGAGGCGACCGTTTTCAAGCACTTCGCAACCAAGCAGGATCTGTACACCGCCATCATCGAGGCCAAGGCGCAAACACAGCAAGTACTCGACGTGGTAACCCCACTCGCTGAGGCCCGGGACGACGCCGCCCTGCTCCGCGCGCTCGCCCGGGAGATGATCCTTCGCACGCAGGCCGATCCGACCCTCATGCGATTGCTGTTCTTCAGCGCGCTCGAAGGGCACGCGTTGGCGGATCTCTTCTTCCAGCGGCGCGTGCAAGCGCTCGACGACTTCCTGGGAAAATATATCGCCGACCGCGTCGCCGCCGGCGCCTTCCGCACCGTGGACCCGATCCTGGCGGCGTGGAATTTCATCGGGATGATCGTCCAATACTTGCTGCTGCAGGAGCTCTTTCGCCAAAAGGCCCCACCCCATGTGTCCGTGGAGCAGGCGATCGAGGAGATGGTCACCACATTTCTTCAGGGCGTCCGACCGTGACGAGGCGTACGCATTCGGGTGAGGCGCGGATCGCCGTTGGCGTCGTACGATGGGGCGCGCCGGGTCTGGCCGCCGGCCGCTCGAGTGACAACAGCGCCAACGCAAAGTCGGCGAAGGCCAGCGCGCTGCAGGCGACCGCCCGCTGATTTGGCTCAGGCGAACCGCTCTCTGGACGGATCGCGTGGATCGCCCCCCGGATCAATCCCCAGACCCGAAACTTCGCCATCGAGGCCACCATCTCCAGCCCGGATGGCGCGTTACAGAGGTGACACATGCAACGCTCCGAGAACGTGAATGCGCGTGGCAACCTCCTGTGGTGTCGGCTTCGTTCTGGCTTGCGGCTCTATGGCTAGGCGGCTGCAACTCCTCGACATCTGCCCCGCCGCCCCCCGTGCCGGAGGTGGCCACCGTGACGGTCCAGACGGAACGGGTCGTGCTCACCACCGAGCTGCCGGGTCGGACCTCCGCGTACTCGATGGCGGAGATCCGTCCGCAGGTGGGCGGCATCATCCAGAAACGCCTGTTCGAGGAAGGCGCTGAGATCAAGGCCGGACAGGTGCTGTACCAGATCGATCCCGCCCCCCTCCAGGCCGCCTACGACAATGCCGCGGCGAACCTCGCCGCCGCCCGCAGGGCTGCCGACCGGGCGCGGGCCGGCCTGGCGGTGAGCCGCGCCGGCGTCGTGCGGCAGCGGGCCGTCCTCGAGAACGCGCGCACGAACCGGAAGCGTTTCGAGGATCTCGTCGCGGAGGGCGCGGTTTCCGCCAGCCAGCGCGACCAGGCCGTGACCGAAGCCGACGTGGCCGAGGCCACCCTCCTGTCCACCGAGGCGCAGGTGGACAGCGACCGGGAAGCGGTGGCCGTGGCCGAGGCGGCCATCCAGCAGGCGGAGGCGGCACTGGAGACGTCCCGCATCAATCTGGGCTACGCCCGCGTCACCGCGCCCATCGCCGGCCGCATCGGGAAATCCATGGTGACCGTGGGTGCCCTCGTCACGGCGGGCCAGGCCACACCCCCTCGCCACCATCCAGCAGCTGGATCCCATCTATGTGGACGTGACCGAGTCCAGCGCCAACCTGCTGCGCCTCAGGCAGAACCTGGCGAGCGGCCGGCTCAAGGGTAATGGTCCCCAGCAGGCCAGGGTGAAGCTGCTCCTGGAAGACGGCTCGCCCTATCCCCTGGAGGGCACGCTGAAGTTTTCCGATGTGACCGTGGATCCCAGCACCGGATCGTTCATCCTGCGCACGGTGTTTCCGAATCCCGCAGCATATGCTCCTGCCCGGCATGTACGTGCGCGCCATCGTCCAGGAAGGTGTGGTCGATCAGGCCATCCTGGTTCCGCAGCAGTCGGTTTCCCGCGATCCGAAGGGGAATCCCGTCGCGCTGGTCGTGGACGGCTCGGAGAAGGTCGCGCAGCGGAAGATCGCGGTCGATCGTGCCGTCGGCGACAAATGGCTGATCAGCGAGGGGTTGAAACCGGGAGACCGTCTGATCGTCGAGGGAATTCAGAAAGTGCGCCCCGGCGCCTCCGTGAAGGCGGTCCCGTTCGAAGCCGGCCAGCAGGAGAGCCCGGAGGCCGTGAAGACGGCCCAGCCGGCCGCAAAGCGAAATAGGCGGAGGCCACTCATGCTCTCGAAATTCTTCCTGGATCGCCCGGTCTTCGCCTGGGTGATTGCCATCGTCATCATGCTGGTGGGCGGCCTCGCCATCTACAATCTGCCCGTCTCGCAGTATCCCCCCATCGCTCCCCCGTCGATCTACATCCAGGCCTTCTATCCCGGCGCCTCGGCGGAGACCGTGGAGAACAGCGTCACCCAGATCATCGAGCAGAAGATGACCGGCCTCGACAAGATGCTCTACCTGTCCGCCACCAGCGATTCGGCCGGAGGCGCCCGCCTCGAGCTGACCTTCGCCCCGGGGACCGATCCGGACCTCGCCTGGTCCAAGGTGCAGAACAAGCTCCAACTCGCCATGGCCAGCCTGCCCGAGGTGGTCCAGCGCCAGGGGGTCACGGTCGGCAAGGCGACCCGGAACTACCTGATCATCGTGGGCCTGATCTCGGAAGACGGCAGCATGGACGGCAACGACCTGCGGGACTATGCCCAGTCCAACCTGGAGAAGGTGCTGGCGCGGGTGCCCGGCGTGGGCGAGGTGGAGAACTTCGGCTCCCAGTATGCCATGCGCCTCTGGCTGAACCCCGACAAGCTGACCGATTACCGCCTGACGATCGAGGACGTTCTCGCGGCGCTCAAGGCCTACAACGTGGAGGTCTCGGCCGGCCAGTTCGGCGGGGCGCCGGCGGTGAAGGGGCAGCGCCTGAACGCCTCCATCATCGTGCAGAGCATGCTGAAGACCCCCGAAGAGTTCGCCGCCGTTCCCGTCCGCATCAATCCGGACGGCTCCGTCGTCCGGATCAAGGATGTGGGACGCGCGGAGCTGGGAACCGACGCCTACGATATCGAGGCCTTCTACAACGGCCGACCCGCCGCCGGCATGGCCATCCGGCAGGCGGCGGGCGCGAACGCCCTGGAAACGGCCGATGCGGTCAAGGCCAAGATGGCGGAGATGAGCCGCTACTTCCCCCCGGGGATGAAGGTCGTCTACCCCTACGACACCACCCCCTTCGTCAAGGTGGCCATCGACGAGGTGGTGAAGACCCTCTTCGAGGCGGTCCTCCTGGTCTTCCTGGTCATGTGGCTGTTCATGGGGAACTTCCGGGCCACCCTGATCCCGACCATCGCGGTGCCGGTGGTGCTCCTGGGGACCTTCGCGGTGCTCTCGTTCTTCGGCTTCTCCATCAACATGCTGACCATGTTCGCCATGGTGCTGGCCATCGGCCTCCTGGTGGACGATGCCATCGTGGTGGTGGAAAACGTCGAACGGATCATGAGCGAGGAGGGGCTTTCGCCGAAGGAGGCCACGCGCGAAGTCCATGGAGCAGATCACCAGCGCCCTGATCGGCATCGGGCTGGTGCTCTCGGCGGTGTTCGGCCCCATGGCCTTCTTCGGCGGCTCGACCGGCGTCATCTATCGTCAGTTCTCCGTGACCATCATCGCCTCCATGCTCCTCTCGGTGGTGGTGGCCCTGATCCTGACGCCGGTCCTCTGCGCCTCGCTCCTCAAGCCGGTGCCGGCCGGGCACGAGCCCGCGGAGAATGCCATCTGGTTCCTCCGCCCGTTCTTCGCCTGGTTCGATCGCGTCTTCTTCCGGCTCCGCGACCGGTACGTCAGGATCGTCGGACGCTCCTTCTCCAGGAAGCTGCGCTACGCAGTCGTCTATGTCGTGATCGTGGCGGCCGTGGGGACTGCTCTTCCATCGTCTGCCCACGTCCTACGTTCCCGACGAGGATCAGGGGATCCTGCTCTCCATGATCATGCTGCCCACCGGCGCCACCCTGGAGCAGACCAAGCAGGTCGTGTTCGACGTGCAGCGTCATTTCCAGGAGAACGAGAAGGAGGCGGTGGAATCCTGCATGACGGTTTCCGGTGTCGGCTTCTCCGGGCGGGCCCAGACCAACGGCCTGGTCTTCATCAAGCTCAAGGATTGGCATCTCCGCAATCGGTCGGACCTGAGGGCGAAGGCCATTGCGGAACGGGCCACCAAGGCCTTCTCCAAGATCCGCAGTGCCCTGGTGTTCGCCTTCCCGCCCCCGTCGGTGATCGAGCTGGGAACCGCCACCGGGTTCGACTTCCAGCTCCTGGATCGGGGCGGACTCGGCCACGAGAAGCTGATGGCGGCCCGCAACCAGCTCCTCGGCATGGCGGCGAAGGACGCGCGCCTGACCAAGGTCCGGCCCAACGGCCTGGAGGATGTGCCCGAATATCGGGTGGACGTGGACTGGGAACGGGCCGGCGCCCTCGGGGTGCCCATCACCTCCATCCACAACACCATCTCGGCGGCCTTCGGCAGCAGCCTATGTCAACAACTTCATCCAGGGGGGGCGGGTCAAGCGGGTGTTCCTGCAGGCGGACGCCCCCTACCGGATGCTGCCCAAGGACATCGAGAAGCTCTACGTCCGGAATACCACGGGCAAGATGGTCCCCTTCTCCGCCTTTGCCTCCGCCCACTGGTCGGCCGGTGCGCCCGAGGCTCGAGCGCTTCAACGGCTTCCCGTCCATGAACATCCAGGGGGAGCCGGCGCCGGGGAAGAGCTCCGGTGAAGCGATGCAGGCCATGGAGGAGATTGTCGCGAAATTGCCCCAGGGGATCGGGTACGAATGGACCGGGCTGTCCTATCAGGAGCGCATGGGAAGCTCGCAGGCGCCCCTGCTGTACGCCTTTTCCGTGATCGTCATCTTCCTGTGCGTGGCGGCCCTGTACGAGAGCTGGCCGATCCCGATCGCCAATCTGCTGATGCTGCCGCTCGGGGTCTTCGGTGCGGCGCTGGCCACCTGGTCGCGGGGCATGCACAACGACGTCTATTTCCAGATCGGGTTTCTCACCACGCTCGGGCTGACGACCAAGAACGCCATCCTGATCATTCAGTTTGCCCAGGAACGGATGGCACGCGGCGAAGGACTGATCGAAGCGACCCTGGGGGCGGTACGGGTGAGGTTCCGACCGGTCATCATGACCTCGCTGGCGTTTTTCTTCGGTGTCCTGCCGCTGGCCATCGCAACAGGTGCTGGTGCCGGCGCCATGAACGCCATCGGCACCGCCGTGACCGGGGGAATGCTCTCCGCCACATTCATCGATCTCTTTTACATCCCGCTGCTTTTTGTTGTCGTGTCCCGGTTCTTCGGAGAAAAGCACCCCCAGCCAATCAGTGCGCAACATCCTGATGCCCTCGTTGCGACGAACCTGCCGTGATCGGGATGGGGAAGAGCAGTGCAACTTGCGGTTGCCCGCCTGGTTGCGGTCCTTCGAACATCTGGGATCCAAGCCTGCGTGCACGCCTCCGCCTCGGCCACGGCGGTCCCAGGGTCTGATTGACCGCCTTGGCTTAGAGTGGTACCAATTAACCGAACAGAGGCAGCGGCGCCTCGACCCACGCCGGCCCGGGTCGAGTCCGTTTTGGTTTGTCCGCAATTCCGCACATGTCTTGTAGAATCGTCCACGCCATCCGTTTCCCCATCTCACGATTCGGGCCGCAGATGGTCGGGGTGGTGCGTAGAGAGGCGAGAGGTGGGCGACTGGGCCAGACGACGGAGGGTACGACCATGACCAAACGCGCGGCGAAGCCAAGGAAGCTGACAGCAGAGGAGGTCCGACTGGAGGCGGCCCGGCAGCAGGGGGCGCCGTGGCGTAAGTGGGGCCCATACCTCAGCGAGCGGCAATGGGGCACTGTTCGGGAGGATTACAGCGACTTTGGGAACGCCTGGGACTACTTCACGCACGATCAGGCTCGCTCCCGGGCCTATCGGTGGGGCGAGGACGGCCTGGCGGGCATCTCCGATGACAAGCAGCGGCTCTGCTTCGCGCTCGCGCTCTGGAACGGGAAGGACCCCATCCTCAAGGAGCGCCTCTTCGGTCTGACCAACAGCGAGGGGAATCATGGGGAGGACGTGAAGGAGTACTACTTCTACCTCGACAGCACGCCGACCCATTCGTACATGAAATACCTCTACAAGTACCCCCAGGCCTCCTTCCCCTACGATGACCTGGTGACGACAAACCGGGGCCGGACACGGGAGGAGCTGGAGTACGAGCTTCTCGATACGGGCGTGTTCGACGAGGACCGGTACTTCGACGTGTTTGTGGAGTATGCCAAGGCCGATCCTGAGGACCTGCTGATCAAGATCAGCGTGGCAAACCGGGGCCCGGCGGCGGCGACCCTCCATGTGCTCCCCACCCTCTGGTTCCGGAACACCTGGTCCTGGAAGGAGGGGTCCCCCAAGCCGGAGCTGACCCAGGTGCCGGGCGGTCTCACCGCCTCCGTGATCGCGGCGACCCACGCAGACCTCGGCGCGCGGTATCTGTACTGCGAAGGGGACGCGCCGCTCCTCTTCACCGAGAACGAGACGAACCGGGAGCGGCTCTTTGGATCCCCCAGCCGCACGCCCTACCTCAAGGACGGAATCAACAACTACGTGGTATCCGGCCAGGTCGATGCGGTGAACCCGGCCAAGGCTGGGACCAAAGCCTCGGCGCATTACCAGCTCACCGTCGGCGCGGGCAAGACGGAGGTCATCCGATTACGACTCAGCCCCGCGGCGCCCGTCAAAGCCAAGGGGGTCAAGGCGCCGCTGGGGAGGAGCTTCGACGATGTGGTGGCCGACCGGCGCCAGGAAGCGGATGCGTTCTACGGCACGATCACGCCGCCGGCGGTCGGAAAGGATGCCGCGAACGTCATGCGGCAGGCGCTCGCCGGGATGCTCTGGACGAAGCAGTACTACTACTTCGACCTCGACACGTGGCTGGGGGAACACGGGGCACACCCGCTGACCGGCGGTCACCCTCGCGACATCCGGAACCGGGAATGGGTCCACATGGTCAACGACGACATCATCTCGATGCCGGACAAGTGGGAGTATCCCTGGTATGCGGCCTGGGATCTGGCGTTCCACACGATCGCCCTCTCCATGGTGGATCCCGACTTTGCCAAGCGGCAGCTCGCGCTGATGCTGAACGATCTGTACCTCCATCCCAATGGACAGATCCCGGCCTACGAGTGGAACTTCGGCGATGTGAACCCGCCGGTCCACGCCTGGGCCACCCTGTTCATGTATACCCTGGAGAAGCAACGGACCGGCACGGGCGACGTCGAGTTCCTCAAGGGCGCCTTCCAGAAGCTGTTGATCAACTTCACCTGGTGGGTCAACCGGAAAGACCTCACCGGAAAAAACGTCTTCCAGGGCGGGTTCCTCGGCCTCGATAACATCGGGGTGTTCGATCGCAGCGCACCCCTGCCGACGGGCGGCCACTTGGAGCAAGCGGATGGGACCGCCTGGATGGCCTTCTATACCCAGAACATGTTGGAGTTGGCCCTGGAGCTGGCGCTCCACGACCCAATGTACGAGGACATGGCGCTCAAGTTCGTCGAACATTTCTTCTGGATCGCCGGGGCCATGGATCGGATGGGGGAGGCGGCGGACGAACTGTGGGACGAGGAGGACGGCTTCTTCTACGACGTGCTGCGTCTGCCCGACGGGACGGCCATGCGCCTGAAGGTGCGCTCGCTCGTGGGGTTGCTCCCGCTCTGCGCCACGACCGTGATTCCCAAGGAATTCCTGGACCGGTTCCCGCGCGCCGTGCAGCGGATTCGCCAGTTCCTCCAGAAACATCCGGACCTGGCGGCCAATCTGCCGTCCCCGACCAAACCGGGAGTTGACGAACGGCGCCTCCTGGCCGTCCTGGACGAGACCAAGCTCCGGCGGATCCTGGCGCGCATGCTGGACGAGGAACGGTTTCTGAGCCCGCACGGGATTCGTTCGCTCTCGCGCTGGCACAAGGATCACCCCTTTACCTTTCAGGTCCACGGGGAGGAGTACAAGGTCGAGTATCTGCCGGCGGAATCGAACACCGGAATGTTCGGGGGCAACTCCAACTGGCGGGGCCCGATCTGGTTCCCGATGAATGCCCTCATCATCCGGGGGCTGCTCCAGTTCTACACGTATTACGGCGACAGCTTCACCGTCGAATGTCCCACCGGCTCGGGGAGGCAGATGACGCTCTTCGAGGTCGCTCGCGAGCTGGCCAACCGCCTGACCAAGATCTTCCTCAAGGACGAGGCGGGGCAGCGCCCCGTCTACGGTGGGACCGCGAAGTTCCGTACCGACCCGCACTGGCGCGACTACATCCTGTTCTACGAGTACTTCCATGGAGACAACGGTGCGGGCCTGGGCGCCAGCCATCAAACCGGCTGGACCGGGCTGGTGGCACGCCTGATTCAGATCTTCGGATCGCTGGATGGCGCGGCGTACCTGAAGGACGAGGTTCGGAAGGGCGCGCGATATTACCGGAAGGAAGAGTCGGCCTGACCGCCGGCAGCGTCAAGGAATGCGCGGGCGGGAGGGGTCGGAGGGAGCCGTGCGAGTGCCACGACACTGTGAGTGGACAGTCTTCACGGCCTTGGTGCTGCTTGCCATCGCGGCGGACGCCCCGGCCGGCGCGCTATCCGAATGCTATGCGATCTCGGCGAGCCGTGTCGAGATCGGTCCGTGTCTCGACCGGAAGCTCGCAGAGGCCGAGGCGGATCTTGCGGCTGCGGTCCGTGCCGTCCGCGACCGGATGACGGACCTGGACCGGGTGACGGGCCGGACGGATGCGGGCCCGGCATTCGAGCGAGCCGAGGAGCGGTTCCTGGCCTTCCGTGAGGCGCACTGCGTGTGGCAGGGGGCCCGGCTGGCCTCTGGGACCGGGGCGGGTGACGTCACCAGGGACTGTCTGGTCCACATGACGCGAGCTCGGGCGGCCGAACTCAAGGCGGAAACGGCACAGGGATCGGGCGGCGCCTCGGCCGAGGGCGAACCGTCTCCCCGGGATGTCGTCGCGGCGGTCCGTGGTCACGAATGGCGGCTGGTCGGCCTGGTTGTGGCGGGAACCCCAACCCCGATCGTTCCGGGGTCTGCGATCACGATCCGGTTCGACGACAACGGTCTGGCACGCGGTGCGGCGTCGCTGAATCGGTACCAGAGAGGCTACCGGCTCGGCCCCGATGGGGCCCTCGGCTGGGTCGGCCCGGGCTTCGCCGCGACCAGGATGGCAGGGCCGCCGGACCTCATGCGTCAGGAAGCGGCATTCCTGGAGGCGCTGCAGACGGCGAGCCGACTTCGGATCGAGGAGGGGAAGCTGCTCTTGGAGAGCGCGAATGGCGGGACTCGACTGACGTTCGAGCGGTGACCTTGACGGTGGAAGGAGGCGACCACCATGAGCTGGCCGAAGCATCCCGTCATCTACGAGATCAACACCTGGGTGTGGCTGTACGAGCTCCGCCAGAGGCTCGGCCGGCCGGTCACCCTGGGGAGCGTGCCCGCGGAGATCTGGGATGCGCTCGGTGGACTTCAGGCCGACGCCGTCTGGTTGATGGGCGTGTGGGAGCGCAGCCCGATCGGCCTCGGCATCGCCCGAACCCACCAGGGATTGCAGATCGATTTCCGGCGAGCCCTGCCCGACTTCGCGCCGACGGACAACGTGGGCTCGCCCTACTGCATCCGCCGTTACGCAGTGGATGTGCACCTCGGCGGGCCCAGACGGCCTGGCGGCGGCGCGGAAGGAGCTCGCCGTGCGCGGGCTGCGGCTGATGCTGGATTTCGTGCCCAACCACGTTGCGCCGGATCACCCCTGGGTGGCGGCGCATCCCGAGTACTTCATCCGGGGGACCGTCGAGGATCTGGCGCGCGCGCCGGGCGACTTCTTCGAAGCCGACGGTGCGGTCTTCGCGTGCGGGCGCGATCCGTACTTTCCCCCGTGGCAGGACGTCCTGCAGCTCAACGCGTTCTCGCCGGCATTGCGCCAGGCGGCCGTCCGGACGCTCCACGAGATCGCAGACCAGTGCGACGGCGTGCGCTGCGACATGGCCATGCTGCTCATCAACCGGGTCTTCGAGCAGACCTGGGGCGCTCGGGCGGGCCAGGCTCCTGCCGGCGAGTACTGGCGTGAGGTGATTGCCGCGGTCCGGGCACACCACCCCGGGTTCCTGTTCATGGCCGAGGCGTACTGGGACCTGGAGTGGGAGCTTCAGCAGCAGGGCTTCGACTATTGCTACGACAAGCGCCTGTACGACAGATTGGAGCACGACTTCGCCGAGCAGATCCGACTCCACCTCGTGGCCGACCTCGCCTACCAGGAGAAACTGGTCCGCTTCATCGAGAATCACGACGAGCCCCGGGCAGCCGCGACCTTCGCGGACCGAAAAGCGCGGGCCGCAGCCACCACGATCCTCACGCTGCCGGGCGCGAAACTGCTCCACGAGGGACAACTCGACGGTCGGCGCGTCAAGCTCCCCGTCCAGCTCGGCGCGGCGGCCGGCGGAGCCGGCGGACGCCGACCTCCAGGAGTTCTACGCACGCCTGCTTCGCGCCATTCGCACCCCGGCCCTCCGCGCAGGGGAGTGGCGGCTCTGTGAGCGCAGCGGGTGGCCGGACAACCAGAGCTGTCTCAACCTGGTCGCCTGGTGCTGGCGCCAGGCGGACGAGCGGCGTCTGATCGTCGTCAATTTATCGGAGGCACCGTCACAGGGTCTGATCCGGGTGCCCTGGGATGACCTGGCAGGCCGCTCGTGGCGGCTCACCGACCTGCTGACGCAGTCCATGTACGATCGGAACGGCACGGACATGCACGACGCAGGACTTTACGTGGAACTCAATCCCTGGCACGTCCATTTTCTGGCGTTCAGTTCTCGTCCCTGAGGGGAGCGAACCCAGAGGGACGGCAGCGATGGTGACCATAGATGACCAAGGGACGGTGTCGTCAGGCATGGCACGCGTTCGCGTATGTCGGCGTCGGCCTCTGCGTGTGGCTGGGCGGCCTCGCCCTCGCCCAGCAATCACCGCCCCCCGGGCCGGACCCGGCGGCGATCCCCCTGGTGGACCTGACCGGCCGCGCCGAAGAGGCCGAGAAGCTTCTCAAAGAGGCGGAAACGCGGGCAACAGTGCCCAGCGAGGTGCAAGCCATCGAGGCCCGGATCCCGGAGACGGCGGCCAGACTCAAGGAGGGGCTTGCCTCGATCCAGGAGCGGCTGCAAACGGGCCTGCCCCTGGCACAGCTCGAGCTGGTTACCAGGGAGTGGCGCGGGAACCGGGCGGAAATCGCCGCCGAGCTCGCCACTCTGGCGAAGCAGGCCGGGCAACTCGATCGGGACCTGGACCAGATCCGCGGAGTCCGCTCGGAGTGGGAGCGTGCACGCGAGGATGCCCGGAAGAGGAAGGCACCGCGGTCGCTTTTGGATCGGATCGAGCTGATCCTGGTCCGAGCGCGGACGGTCCAGGGGGAGCTGGAGTCCCGTCGCGCCAACCTGCTCATCCTCCAGGGACGCGTGTCCCAGGGGCAACGGCTCTGTGACGATCTATTGGACCGACTTGCCGATGCCAAGCGGGAGCGGGTGGAGGACCTGAGCGTGAAGGACGCGCCACCGGTGTGGAGTCCGAGACTCTGGGCCGGTGCCTGGACCGAGCTGTCGTCGGGGGCAGGTGGGCTGGTCGCCGGCATCGGTGACGCGCTGCGGACGGCGCTTTTCCGGAGCGACTGGCGCCCGACGATTCATCTCCTATTTCTTGGCGTCCTGCTCATCGTGTTTGCGCGGGTGCGCCGCATGGCCCGCGCGTGGTCCGATGCGGAACGGCCGGCCATCCTGTCGTCGTCGATCCTCGAACGGCCGATCTCGTCGGCGCTGGTCCTGTGGTTGCTGTTCTGCCCGGCGATCTATCCCCTGGAATCCTGGGCTGTGCGGTACCTGGTCAGCATCCTCACCGCCGTGCCCGTCATGCGAGTGGCCACATACGCCGCGCCCACCGCGCCAACGATCAACCCGTACGTCTTCGGCGCGCTCTTCATGGTGGATCGCGTGCGCGCCCTCATGCCGGACACCCCGTTCCTGGACCAGGTGATCTTCCTGGCGGAGATGACCGCGGCGGCACTGCTTGCCGTCTGGCTCTTCCGGACCTCCCCTGCGGGCGCCCGCGGGATTGCACGCGCCATCGGCACCTCCCGGCCGGGCCTGGCAACCATGTTCCGGTTGGGCTTCCTCGTCATGGGCTTCGCCGCGCTGGTCGGGGGCCTGGGGTACATGGACCTGGCCCGACTCGCCGGCATGGGCGCCCTCGGGAGTTGCTTTGCCGGATTGGCGATCGTTGCCGGCATCCACATTGCCAGGGGACTCATCTCCTGTGCGCTCCACCTCTGGCCGCTACGCCAACTGGCATCGGTTGCCAACCATCGCGCCCGTCTGGAGGGGTTGGCCGGTAGCGTCCTGACCTGGGTCGGGGTCATTGCCTGGTGGCTCGCGTCGTTCGCGCGCGTTCACCGTTCTGGACGGCGTAGTGGGACTGCTTCGCCCGATCCTCTTGACGGAATGGGGATGGGGCGCCGTGCGGATGTCCCTCGGAGACCTGCTCCTCTTCACGCTGGTGGCCTGGCTGTCCTTCGTGGTGTCCAACGGTATCCGGTTCTTGCTGGAGGAAGACGTCTTTCCCCGGGTCCAACTCGCGAAGGGGCTGCCCCTGGCGCTATCGCGGATGGCCCAGTATGCGATCCTGTTCGTCGGGTTCTCCATGGCGCTGGGTGTCCTCGGTCTGGATCTGACCAAGGTGACGATTCTGGCGGGTGCGGTCGGTGTCGGCGTCGGGTTCGGCCTCCAGACCATCGTCAACAACTTCATCTCCGGCCTGATCCTCCTCTTCGAGCGGCCCATTCGCGTCGGGGACGCCATCCAGATCGGGGAATTTCAGGGTGAAGTGCGCCGCATCGGCATTCGCGCGAGCACGGTGCGGACCTGGGAGGGCGCCGACGTGATCGTCCCGAATTCGCATCTGGTCTCGGAGCGAGTGGCCAACTGGACATTTGCGGAGCCCATGCGGCGGATGGACATCCGGGTGGGAGTGGCATATGGCACCGATCCTCAGCGCATGATCGCCCTGCTGCTGCAGGTCGCGGGGGAGCACCCGAAGGTGCTGCGCGACCCGGAACCGGTGGCCCTCTTTCTCGGGTTCGGGGAGAGCGCGCTGAATTTCGAGCTGCGAGCCTGGACGGACCGGGTCGGCGAGTGGGTGCTGATTCGGAGCGAGCTCACGGTTGCCGTGAACGCGGCGCTGGTCGGCGCGGGGATCGCCATTCCACTCCCGCAAAGGGACATCCGCATGCGGATGGTGGCGGAGGTGCCACCGGGTCCGGCGGCGGGCGGCGAAGGGACAGGCGGCTAGAGCCGAGCCAGCGAGTAGTCCTGCAAGTCAACCCGGATGTAGCGGGCGAGGAGCGGCTGGACGCGCTCCAGTTCCCGGAAGACCTGGTGGGCGATGTGTCGGTAGGCCTCGTGGCCCTGGCGAGCGGAGCGGAGCTGGACGAAGTGATGGATCTCGCGCAGGTTCCAGGTGAAGAGGGCGCGCTTCCGGTACGCCAGGGGAAGGACGTACTGGGCCTCTCTGGGGAGGTCTGCGGCGATGGCGGCGTATGCCGCGGTGGCCTCGTCCATACGCGCGCGGTACGCGTCCGTGAGGCCGTACACGCTCGATCTCGGGCGGCGTGCTGTAACCGTGGAGCGCCGTGGTCTCCTGGGGTGTCTGGGTGACCATCCGGTGCCGCTGGATGTCGCGGTAGGCGCCAAAATCCACCAGAATGTCGAAGGTATACGTCAAGTGCTCCAGCGCGCGTAGCGGCTGATCGTGCGGCCCCCGGCGCTTCAGGTACTCGTCGAGAATCCGAGCCTTCTCTTCCGCCGCGAGGGCGCGCACGCAGGCGTCGATCTGGGCCAGCGGGTGGGCCGCGTACCCGTACAGGAGCGCGGCCACCAACTGGTCCTCGGCGTCCGCGGGGTAGCGGACCAGCGCCACCGGTGAGCTGCCCGTCGGCGGCGTCGCGTTGAGGGCGCCCGCCGCACAGCCTTCCATGGCTCGCCGGGTCTCCATCAGATACGGATTCACATCGGCATACTTGATCAGAGTCGGAATGATCTGCTGGGCCTCGGCCTTCATGGCGGCCCCGACCTGCTGCGCCTCCGCGAGGGGATGAGAGAGGAGCTTACCGATCAATTGCTCGAGAGCGCGGCCGTTGATCGTCATGCCGATGTTGGTCAGGGTGGCGGCCGGCAAGAGGTAGCGCAGAACGTCGCATGCCTTGGCGCGGCAGGCCCCTTCGAAGGCGCGATCGCTCTGCCGGGCGGCTCGCGGCGCATCCTTCATGATCGCGGCCAGGAGCGGTTCGGTCAAGCGTGTGTAGGTGTCGAGAAGCGCGCCGCACGTCTCCTGGTAGCGCCGCGCGTGTCGCGAATTCATGATGCTCGGCTCACGGTAGAACTTGTCGCGATCGAAGACCACGTAGCGCGTCGACTTCTCGGTATAGGAGGCGAGGCGGGCGTCCTCGACGAGCTTGCTCGCGACGATGGAGACGTCTTCGATGGCCAGATGGGCCACGGCGTGCTCGGCGACCGAGGCGTGACCGTAGCCGACCACCCACTTCTCGTGGAACTCCCGGGCTTTCCGCTTGGCCGAGGCGAGATCGTCCTGGGCGAGGTCGGCCCAACGGAGCCGGCGATCCAGGTCGAGGTCCTGTTCCTGGATCAGCTTGAGGAGGTTCCGTCGCAGGCTTTCGCGGCTACGGCTGTAGTAGGCGAACAGGACCGCCACCACCTCTTCGGGCAGGTTCCGCAGGGCGAAAATCGGCCGCTCCACGTTGGTCACGTAGGGCTGCAGGATCGCGATCTCGTCTGGTGCGAATGTCTCGCTCATCGGGTATCGCCTGCCACGCCGTCGTCAAAGTATGACTTGACCGGAGAAATTCCGGAGACGGCATAAGGAGCCGTAACGAAATGACAAAAAATGGACAAGTTATTTCGTAACGGCTCCTAATCCTCCAGTTCGTCGTCCTCCTCCACTTCCTGCATGAGGTCGAGGAAGTCCTCGTACCAATCGGTGCGCTGCTGGAGGATGAACGCCACACCGTCCTTGATCCAGCCCATGCGGATCTCGCCGATCAGGCCGAGGTAGCGCTCGAAGGTCTTCAGCCGGGCGCGATCGCCGTTGCTGGGGCCGGGCCCCTCCTTCTCGTCCACCCATTCGGCGAGCTCCTGAAGATCCTCCGCCTCCAGCGTTGCGCGGCCAACAAAGAGAGTGCGCACGCCCTCGGCCTTCGCGATGCCGAGAAAATCCGGCCACTGGTCGGGGTTGCTCTGCCACCAGACGGTGGGCAGGTCCTCGGCGACGTACCCCGGATATACCAGCAGGCCCTGCCGCCCCACAGCCGCCACGATCTCGTTCAACCGATCCGACAAATCCGTCATGGTCTTCACTCGCTCCCGTGTCTCGAAAAGGGACGCCCCGACACCGGGCACGCCTCACGCCCCCCACGCGACAAAGACCGTGCGGTCCTTGCCCTGGGAGGGAACCTTGACAAACCCCTCGCGGCGCCCGTGCGCCACCACCTCCCGCAGGATTTCCACGTCCATCCGGCAGTAATCCACCACGCGCTGTCGCAGGGCGGGATCTCCCGATCGCCACCACGTCACCGCCTCGGGGCCCGAACCGGTCTTCTGCTTCCCCAGGGTGGCCTGGGCCACGTCCTGGAGCTTGGGGCGGAATCCCAGCCGGCGCTCCAGATCCTTGAGCACGTCCAGGCTCTTGGCGCGCAGCAGGGCGACGTCGCCGTACGCCGCCAGGACTTCCAGGTCGAACCGGATCCCGTTGTAGGTGATGACCCGGTCGAAGGTGGCGAGCGCCTCGATCAACCGGACCACGTCGGCCTCGTACCAGTCCCGGAATCCGGCCGGTTCGTCCCAGGTCACCGCCACGGAGACGCCGAAGGCCCGGATGTTGTTCCAGCCCCCCTGCACCTCACTGGAGAGTCGCTGCGTCTCGACATCCAGATAGATCTCGGTCACGAGACCCTCCGCGCCACCTGGACCCATGCTAGTACGGCCGTGCATAGCAGGGCAAGGGGGAAGTGAGTAGGAAGAGCCGAGAGCTGGGTGGAGCGAGCCGCGAGCCACTAGCCACGAGCCGACGGGATAGGCGACAAACCAATCTACGTCGCCGTCAGGTGCCGCAATCTCACGATGTTCAGCGAGAATCGCCGAACGCCGGTCGTCACCCTATGGGGTGTGACGGGGCATGGAGGCTCGCGCGCTCCGGCGGTTTTTGAGGATCGCGGCCACGCGTTCCGCCAGCACGTCCAGGTCGACCGGCTTCTCCAAGAAGTCCGTGACCGGCAGCCAGTCCTCGTCAATGTCCTTCGAGCTGAAGCCGAGGGGGAATCGCGTGTTGACGGCGGTCAGCATCAGGATGGGGACGTCCTTCAAGGTGTCGTGGTTCCAGCGCATCTGGCGCGCGATCTCGAACCCGCCGGTGCTGTTCTCCGGGAACATCACGTCGAGGACGACCAGATCCGGCCGGCGCTCGGTCATGGTGCGGATCGCGGCGGAAAGTTCCGACTCGATTCGCACGTCGTGCCCGCTACTTCGCAGCACCGTGGCCACCGCCGTGGCAAAATCCTCGTCATCATCCACGATCAGCAGATAAGACATCTCCCGGCTCCTTTTCCGCTTCTGCGGAATCCTCTCATCCGGTGAATGGGAAACGAAGCGTGAACCGCGTCCCGCGACCCGGCGCACTTTCCACGCGCACCCGGATTGCGTGGTTCACCGCCACATGCCGCACGATGGCCAGCCCGAGCCCCGTCGAATCCTTGTTATGCCGTATCGCCTCCTCGGTGCGGTAGTACTCATCGAAGATGCGCGGCAGCTTCTCCTGCGGAATGCCGATGCCCTCATCTTCGACCGTGACGACGGGGCCCTCGGGCGGCGTCGCCTCGCACCGCACGCGCACGATCCCCCCTTCGGTGGAGTACACGACCGCGTTGGAGACGATGTTGGTCAGGAGCATCTTGAGGTGATCTTCGACGGCCAAGACGGACGCGGACGCGAGCTGCTCGTCCACAGTCACCCGGCGCTCCTGTGCCACGGCCCCCACACGGGCAATGGCCCACCGCGCCATCTCCGCCAGGTCGAGCCGGACCGGCTGGGGCGGTGTATCGGCCGACTGAAGGTTCGCGAGCTGGAGCATCTCTTGAATTTCGACCGCAAGCCTCCGACAGCGCATGGCAATCCTGCGCACTATCTCGGTGGCGGCGTCGGGGAGGACCCCGCAGTGTCCGCGCAGCAGCAGTTGGGCGTTGGCGGCGATGGCTGCGAACGGGGCCTTGAGTTCGTGCGTGGTTCGCAGCATGTGCCGCGTCTTCTCCTGCTGGGCAATCGTGAGACGGCGGTTGGCCTCGACCAGCTCCACTTCCTGCCCTCGCACCAGCCCCGAAAGGTGAGAGGCCAGAAACCAGACCACGAAATAGATCCCGAGCGTCGAGAGCACCGTGAGCCACGGGAACGCAGGATGGCTCGTCATTCCCTGTCGGAGCCGGGGATCGAGGTAGATGCCCGAGACAGAGACGATCTGCCAATGCTCCAGGGCAACGCAGGCAACGTAGAGGCCGCCGGCAACGGCGACCACGACGAGGCTCTGCCGGCGCGAGAAGAAGATGCACGCCAGCACGATGTGCGCGAGATATAGGAACGGGGTGACCGTCTCAAGGCTCCCCAGGAAGTGCACGACCATGGTGAGGGCCAGGAGATCCGCCACGATTTGTGTCCACAAGTTCCAGGTGGCGGTCCGAGGCGACGGATTTCGGGCGATCCGACGGGCGTGGCTGAGGAAGATGAGATTCGCCAGAAGCAAGAGCGCGGCGATGAGAAAGGGCCAACCGATCGGGGGCCGAAGACCGAGGGAGCGAACGAGATCATGGACGATCAGCCCGGCTACGCCGAAGACTGCCAGGGCAGAGATCGCCATCCAGCGCAACCGCGCAAACCAGAGCACGTTGCCGATCAGCAGGGCCTCTTGCAGGAGGGTCGCGACCCCCTCGGTGGCCGACACCGGGGCGCTCGTGTCGGCGGCGGGCAAGGGGAGTTCGTATGTGGATCGCGGTGTCGAGTCCGTCGAAATCCTCATGCCGTCGCCGTGAAGACTCGTGCCTTCCGTCGGCTGGATCGCCGGATCGTCCAACGAAAGGGCGCATCCCGTGGGATGCCAGTGGATGATCGCGGATGAGGAGCGACCGCCAGGGTGCCCAGGCCCGCGCCTCACAGCAATTTCGGAAAGATGGCGTTCGGTTGAGGGCTCGGACCGTTTGGCGTCCCAGCATGGCGTAGCCTGGCGATCATTGTCAAGAAGGAAACCGCCGGCAAGAACGCCCGGGGAAACCGCCGCGCACCCGAAGGCTTTCCCTCCTGGTCCGTCCTCTCTGGTTCTGTGCAGCGCGACCATCCACGGCGACATTTGTCCTGATTCCAGACAATTCGCGAACAGACCTTTTCTTTTTGGGTGACTGCTGTTACTCTTCACCCGAAATAGAATGAGATTCTATCCTGGCTGCTTCAGGATTCACGGAAACAGGGTCGCATGATCTTCTCGCGCCTGAAAACGGAAAACGACGTGATTGCCGTGATCAAAGAGATCAGCGGTGTGGACGTCCGGGCCTGCTATCAGTGCGGAAAGTGCACGGCCGGGTGTCCGCTGGCGTCGACCATGGACCTGATGCCGAATCAGATCCTGCGGCTGATCCAGGTGGGCGAACACGAACAGGCCCTGAGATCGCACACGATCTGGCAGTGCGCCTCCTGCCTGACCTGCGCCGCGCGATGCCCCAAGGAGGTGGATCCGGCGCGCGTCATGGATGCCCTTCGCACCCTGCTGATGCGGCAGGGCACCGTGCACGTGGAGATTGCCAGCGTTCCGGCCGACGTCTTGGCGGCGGCGCCCCAGCAGGCGCTGATCGGTGGGTTTCGGAAGTTCGTCGGGTATTGAACGAGTCCACACGCTGATCCGCCCGACCCCCGATTGGGTCGGGATGTCCAGGGTGCTCGACGGCTCACGAATCCTGCGCATGAGACTCTGGGAGGGGGCTCAGTGCGTATTCCATATTTTCCTGGCTGTACCCTGCACTCCAAGGCGCAAAGCTTCGACGCCTCCGCTCGCGCTGCCGCCCGTGCCCTCGGCATCGAGATGGAGGAGCTGCCGGAGTGGACGTGTTGCGGCGCGACCTTCTCCATGTCGGCCGACAGCGTCATGGGTCTGGTGGCCCCCACCCGGATCCTGGCCTCCGCCAAGGAGGCCGGCAAGCTCTTGACCCTCTGCAGTTTCTGCTACAACACCCTCAAGCGGACGAACCGCGTCATCGCCACCGACGCCGAGCGGCGCCGCAAGGTGACGACCTTCCTCGAAGAGGACTACCAGGGGACCGTCCAGACGGTGCACCTCCTGGAGGTGCTGCGCGACGATATCGGCTTCGATGCCCTGGCCAAGCGGGTGACCAAACCCCTCCGGGGCCTCAAGGTGGCGCCGTACTATGGATGCCTCCTGCTCCGACCGGCCGACGAGATGGGATTCGACGATCCCGAACGACCCACGATTCTGGAGCGGTTCCTCGCGAGCCTCGGCTGCGAGGTGGTGGATTTCGCCCACAAGACGGAGTGCTGCGGCTCGTTCGTCGCGGTCAGCTCGCCCGACGCCGCCCGGGAGTGTTCGGCGCGAATCCTGGAGGTCGCGGCCAAGCAGGGGGCCGAGATGGTGGTGGTGAGCTGTCCCCTCTGTCAGTACAACCTGGATCAGGCGCAACGGGTGGTCCAGGCGGGCCCCACCCGTCAGGCCCGGGTGCCCGTGCTCTATTTCTCGCAATTGCTGGCCATTGCGCTGGGGTGCGATGACGCCTGCTTGCATCTCGACGGACATGCCGTGGACCCGCGTCCCCGCTTGGCGAAATGGCTGGTGCAGACGAGCCAGGCGACGGCACTGGCCTCGTAGAGGAGTCCGGACCGATGGCTGCCGAACCCGCGATGGTGCGATTCTTCTTGATGGGCAAACCGCACGACGTGCCCAAAGGCCTGACCATCCAGAAGGCCATGGAGTATGCCGGGTTCCGGCTGCTGCGCGGGTGCGGGTGCCGGGGCGGCTATCTGCGGCGCCTGCGGCACCGTCTACCGGACGGCCAACGACTACCGACTGAAGGTCGGATTGGCCTGCCAGACGGTGGTCGAGGATCAGATGTATCTGGCCCTGATCCCTTTCTTCCCGGCCGTCAAGGCCACCTATCGCGTGGAGGATCTGCCGCCCACGGCGGAGAGCCTCATCGGCCTGTACCCCGAGATCCTCCGCTGCGTCGGCTGCAATACCTGCCGGAAGGTCTGCCCCCAGCAACTCGAGGTGATGCGGTACATCGCCGCGGCGCAGCGCGGCGACATCGCCAAGGTGGCCGACCTGTCGTTCGACTGTCTGATGTGCGGGCTGTGCGCCAGCCGATGTCCGGCCGAGATCGTCCAGTACAACGTGGCCATCCTGGCCCGGCGGCTGTACGCGCGTCATCTCGCGCCCACGGCGGCCCACCTGGCCGCAAGGGTCCAGGAGATCGAGCAGGGGGCGTGCGAGGCCGACCTTGACCAGATGGTGGCGGCCGGCGAGGCGGAATGGCGCCGAGATGTATGCCGCCCGCGAGATCGAACCCGAGGAACTCTAGCAAGATGTGAAGATTCGCTTTACTCAGGCTGCTCAGCAGCCTGATGGGGGAGGATTTCCCGTGTTCTACGAACCCCACATGCTGGAGTCGATCAAGCGTGTCGAGGCGACCCGGAGCGAGCGCCTGGGTCAGCAGTTTTCGCGGCTTACCGCCGACGAGAAGGCGGCGCTCCTGAAAGGGTACCACCCGGACTACAAGCCGGGGACCATGCGGGAGCTCACCGTCGGCCCCAACACGGGCGACCGGGTCCCTCACGAACTGGCGGACCTTCTGGAGGGGCAGAGTCGGATCGACCCCGATGCCGTGGACCTCAGCCGCGCCGATTTCGACGTGGACATCCTCGTCATCGGCGGCGGCGGGGCGGGCACCTCGGCCGCCATGCTGGCGCACCAGCGGGGGGCCAAGGTGCTCTTGGCGACGAAACTCCGCCTGGGGGACGCCAACACGATGATGGCGCAGGGCGGGATCCAGGCGGCGGACAAGCCCAACGACTCGCCGGCCATCCATTACCTCGACGTGATGGGCGGCGGCGGCTTTCAGAACATCCCGGAGCTGGTCCGGGCGCTGACGAAGGACGCCCCTTCGGCCATGAAATGGTTGGAGGATCTGGGCGCCATGTTCGACAAGGAGCCGGACGGCACCATGGTCTCGATCCATGGCGGCGGGACGTCGCGCCGCCGGATGCACTCGGCCCGCGATTACAGCGGCGCGGAAATCATGCGGACGCTCCGGGACGAGTTCCGGAACCAGAAGATCCAACACCTCGAATTCGCTTCCGCGGTGGAGCTGGTCCTCGATACGAAAGGGCAGTGCGCCGGGGCGATCCTCTACGACATGGAGACGGGCGAGTACCGCCTGGCTCGGGCCAAGGTGGTGATCCTGGCGACGGGAGGCATGGGCAGGCTCCACGTCCAGCAGTTCCCCTGCACCAACCATTACGGGGCCACCGCCGACGGCCTGGTGATCGCCTATCGGGCGGGCGCCCGGATGGTGTTCATGGACGCCGTCCAGTACCACCCGACGGGCGTGGCCTACCCCGAACAGATCGTCGGGCAACTGGTGACGGAGAAGGTCCGGGGGCTCGGCGCGCAACTGGTCAACGACCAGGGCCGCCGATTCATCTTCGACCTCGAGACCCGCGACACCGTGTCCGCGGCGATCATCCGTGAGTGCCAAGAGCGGGGGAACGGGGTTCGGACCAACACAGGCATGGTCGGCGTGTGGCTGGATTCCCCGATGATCGAGATCCTCCGAGGCCCCGGGACCATCGCCAAGGCGCTGCCGGCCATGATGCGCCAGTACCAGCGGTTCGACATCGACATGCGCACGCTGCCGATCCTGATCTACCCCACGCAGCACTACCAGAACGGCGGTCTCCTCATCAACGACCAGGGCGAGACCGGCATCCCCAACCTGTTCGCGGCGGGGGAGGTCTCGGGCGGCGTGCACGGCCGCAACCGGCTGATGGGGAACTCCCTGCTGGACATCCTGGTCTTCGGGCGTCGGGCGGGCGTGGCGGCGGCGGAGCGCGTATCGAAGGTCGCGCAGGGCGACCTGACGCTGGACCACGTCCGGTCGTACCAGGCGCGGCTCGGAGAAGCGGGCAAGGGGACGGGTCGCCCGTCGCCCATGCTCCTGCCCAACTACGTCCGGCTCGAAACCATCGAGCGGACAGGCGAGGCGGCAAGGGCCGCCTGACGGAAACCGAAAGCAGACCGACAGGGAGAATCGACAGATGGCAACGATGGCCGGTTTGGCACGGTCGGCTGTCGCTGTCGGATATCGCTGTCGGTGTTAAGGGATACCACATGGCGCGAATTGGCGTTTTCGTCTGCTGGTGCGGATCGAATATCGCGAAGACGGTAGATGTGGAGAGGGTGGCGCCGAGGCGGCGACGATGCCCGGCGTCGCGTACGCGACCCACTACAAGTACATGTGCTCCGAGCCGGGGCAGAACCTGGTGCGCCAGGCGATCGAGGAGCACAACCTCGACCGGATCGTGGTCGCCTCCTGCTCGCCGCGCCTGCACGAGCCGACGTTCCAGCAGTGCATCGCGCAGGCGGGCCTGAACCCGTACATGGTCGAGATGGCCAACATCCGCGAGCACTGCTCCTGGGTGCACGAGCGACCGCGAGACGGCCACCGAGAAGGCGATCGACCTCATCCGGATGGCGGTCGCGAAGGTCCGCCGAACGAGCCGCTCTCCCAGACCGAGATCCCGATCACCAAGAAGGCGCTGGTGATCGGCGGCGGAGTCGCGGGGATCCAGGCGGCGCTCGACATCGCCGACGCCGGCTATCCGGTGATCCTGGTCGAGCGCACGCCCTCCATCGGCGGGCCGCATGGCCCAGTACGACAAGACCTTCCCCACCCTCGACTGCGCCGCGTGCATCCTGACGCCGAAGATGGTCGACTGCGGCTCCAATCCCGAACATCGACATCCTGACCTACTCCGAGGTCGAGGAGGTCTCCGGCTTCGTCGGCAACTTCGAGGTCAAGATCCGCAAGCGCGCCCGCAGCGTGGACATGGAGAAGTGCACCGGCTGCGGGATCTGCTACGAGAAGTGCCCGGTCAAGGTGTCGTCCGAGTTCGACGAGGGCATCGGCAAGCGGCGGGCGATCTATGTCCCCTTCCCGCAGGCGGTGCCGAACGTGCCGGTCATCGACCGCGAGCACTGCCGCTACTTCATCAAGAAGGGGCGTGCCGGATCTGCGAGAAGCTCTGCCCGTCGGGGGCCATCGACTACGAGCAGGAGGACGAGATCCTCACCGAGAAGTTCGGCGCGATCGTGATGGCGACGGGGTTCGACCTGTGGGATCACTCCGCGATGGGCGAGTACGGCTACGGCAAGTATCCCGGACGTCATCTCCGGCCTGCAGTTCGAGCGGCTGATGAACGCCTCCGGCCCGACCGAGCGGCAAGATCGTGCGGCCGTCCGACGGCAAGAGCGCCGAAGACGGTCGTGTTCCTCTCCTGCGTCGGCTCGCGCGACGACGAGCACGGCTACCCGTACTGCTCCAAGGTCTGCTGCATGTATAACGCCAAGCAGGCGCTGCTGCTGAAGGACAAGCTGCCACGACGCCAAGGCCTACGTTTTCTATATGGACATCCGCGCGAACGGCAAGGGCTACGAGGAGTTCGTGCAGCGGAACGATCGAGGAGTACGGCGCGACCTACATCCGCGGCCGCGTCTCCCGGATCTACTCGCGGACGGCGACAGCTGGTCGTGCGGGGCGCGGACACGCTGCTGGGGAAGCCGGTCGAGATCGCAGGCGGATATGGTGGTGCTGGCGACCGCGATGGAGCCGCAGCGCGGACGCCAAGGAGATGGCCCGCAAGCTGGGGATCTCGACCGATCAGTATCAACTGGTTCACTGAGGCGCATCCCGAAGCTCCGGCCGGTCGAGGTCCTGACCGCCGGCATCTATCCTGGCGGGCGCGTGCCAGTATCCGAAGGACATCCCGGACACGGTGGCGCAGGCGTCGGGCGCCGCGGCGAAGGTCGTGGGCCTCTTCTCCAAGGCGCACCTCATGTCCGAGCCGATGATCGCCTACGTGAACGAGGAGACCTGCGTGGGCTGCCTCCTCTGCAAGGAGGTCTGCCCGTTCACCGCGATCGAGGCGGCCGAGGCGATAGATCCGGCGACGCGAAAGCCGCGGGCGGTGGCCCGGGTCAACGAGGGCTTCTGCCACGGCTGCGGGACGTGCGTCGCGGCCTGCCGATCGGCCTCCATCCGGCTGCGGGGATTCAGCGACGACCAGATCCTGCTGCAGCTCGAATCGCTGGCGCTGGCCCACGCCGGCGAGGGGGACTAACGCGTGGCGAGCGAGCCGCGGGGCGCAACCGTTCCGACAGCGAAAGGGACCTGGGAGCCCGTCATCGTGGCGTTCCTGTGCAACTGGTGTTCCTATGCGGGGGCCGACCTGGCGGGGTCCAGCCGCATGAGCTACCCGGCCAACGTCCGGGTCGTGCGGGTTCCCTGCTCCGGACGCGTGAATCCCATGTTCGTCCTGCAGTGCTTCAAGCGCGGCTTCGACGGGGTGCTCATCGCCGGCTGCCACCCGGGCGACTGCCACTACGCCAAGGGGAACTTCTACGCCCGCCGGCGGATGCCCCTGGTGCAGGAGCTGCTCGGGTACTTGGGGGTCGAGCCGGGACGGATCCGGTTCGACTGGGTCTCGGCGTCCGAGAGCGGCCGCTTCGCCCAGGTCGTGGCAGACCTCACCGAGGCGGTGCGGTCGCTCGGCCCGTACGGCCGGCCCGCGCCCATCGCCTCCCCGACGCTCCCCACGGAGCTCGAGCCCGTCCATGAGTAACCTGGAGACCGCCCTGCGCGAAACGGCGGCCCGGCTGCTCGGGGAAGGCCGGGTCGCGCTGGTGTTGGGATACGAAGCGGGCAGTGTGCCCTTCCGGACGGCGCCGGCCTTCGTGGAGCGGGCCGAGGACGTGGAGCGGCTGGTGTGGAATCCCTTCTGCACCAACAATCTGGCCGTCTATCTGCCCGAGGTGAAGAGCGTCGGCCGTGTCGCCATCGTGGCCAAGGGGTGCGACGCCCGGTCGGTGGTCACGCTCATCCAGGAGCACCAGATTCCCCGCGAGCAGGTGGTGATCCTTGGCATCTGCTGCAGCGGGATGGTGGATGTGGAGCGGTTGGTCCCGGCCGGCGGATCGCTGGCCGGCATCGCGATCTCGACGGAGACGGACGGCCGGCTGACGGTGGAATCTGACGGCGACCGCCGGACGCTCGCCGTGGGCGAGATCCTCCAGGCGCGCTGTCACGTCTGCGAGTACACCAGGCCCCCGGTTGCGGACGAGATCCTGGGCGATCCCGCCGGCCCCTTGGCGGCCCCTGTCGAGCCGTTTGCCGTCGTGGCGGAGATGGAACGCCGGTCGCCGGCCGAGCGGCAGGCGTTCTGGCGCGCCCAGTTCGACCGATGCATCCGCTGCTACGCGTGCCGGGAAGTGTGTCCCGCCTGCTACTGCCGGACCTGTTTCGTGGACAAGGCGGCACCACGCTGGCTGTCGAAGGCGAGCACGGTCGACGACAACTGGATGTTTCATGCGGTCCGGGCGTTTCATCTGGCCGGGCGCTGCGTCGGCTGCGGGGAGTGCGAGCGGGCCTGTCCCATGGACATCCCCATCTCCCGGCTCAACCGGATGCTCGACCGGGAAGTCCGGGAGCGGTTCGGGTACGTGGCAGGGCTCGATCCGCAGTCCGTTCCGCCGCTGGGGACGTTCCGCCCCGAGGATCCGGATCCCGGAGGGCACGAGGGGTGAGGCAGAACGATATGGGCGCCGCCATCCTGCGAAAATCGGATGTGATGCCGTGGGTGCGGGGGCTGCTCGCCTCCTATCGGGTCGTGGCCCCGATGGTCGAGGGCGAGGGAACGGTCCGGTATCGGTCGCTCACCTCCGAGGCGTCCGTGATCCTGGACGGGCGGCGCCCGCTCCGATCGCCCAAGGAACATTTCGTGCCCCAGGTCGAGCCGCTCCTCACGTTCCGGGGATCGGGCAAGGCCGTCACGCTCGAGCCGGCGACGACCGGCGACGCGGCGACCGTGATCCTCGGCGTGCGTCCCTGTGACGCCCGGGCGCTCGCCCGACTCGATGACGTCTTTCTGGGACGGAAGGACACGGACAGCCTCTACGGCGCCCGGCGGAAGGCGGCGCTTCTCGTGGGCCTCGCCTGTGCGACGCCGAGTTGGGGCTGCTTCTGCACCTCCGTGGGGGGATCGCCGGCAGGGACCGAGGGACTCGACCTCCTCCTGACCGACCTCGGGGATCGCTATCATGTGGCCGTCCTGAGCGAGGCAGGTCGAGCGTTGGTCGCGACTCCTGCCTTCGGTCCGGCGACGGACGCCGATGCGGCGCTGGCGGAGGAGCAACACGCCGCCGCCATCGCCCGGATGCCGGCGCTGTTCGACGCCGAGGCCGTGGCCGGGAAGGTGGAATGGGGGGCGCCGGTGTGGATGCGCCACGCACGGCGATGTCTGGCCTGCGGCGCGTGCAGTTTCCTCTGTCCCACCTGCCACTGCTTCGACATCCAGGACGAAGTCACGGCCGAGGGCGGCGTCCGCTTCCGCTGCTGGGACACCTGCCAGTTCGGGGAGTTCACGCGGATGGGCGCGGGCCACAACCCGCGTCCGACCCAGACGGAACGGCTGCGGCAACGGGTCTCCCACAAGTTCAAGTACCTGGTGGAAGAGTTCGGCCGGATGGGTTGCACCGGGCTGCGGCCGCTGCGTGGAGGCCTGCCCCGTGAACATCGACATCCGCAGCGTGCTGGCTGAGATCGAGGGCGGTGAACGATGAGCGAGGCGGGCCACCTCTACATGCCGAGCCTGGCGGTGATCGACCGCGTCGTCGAGGAGACGTGGGACACCAAGACCTTCCGGGCGGTCTTCGCGGACGAGCCGCTGCGGGAGCATTTTGCCTATCACCCCGGCCAGTTCCAGGAGGTGTCGGTCTTCGGCGTGGGTGAGGCCACCTTCTGCCTGACCTCCTCGCCGACCCGGGCCGGCTTCATCGAGTTCTCGGCCAAGAAGGTGGGTGCCGTCACGAGCGCGCTCCACGACCTCGCGCCCGGCGAGACGGTCGGCATCCGCGGGCCCTACGGCAACTGGTTTCCCCACGAGGATCTCCGCGGGAAGAACCTGCTCTTCGTGGGGGGCGGCATCGGCATGGCGCCGCTGCGCTCGCTCCTGAACTTCTGCCTCGACCGGCGATCCGACTACGGCCACATCGACATCTTCTACGGGGCGCGGACCCCGGGCGACCTCTGCTACACGTACGAGTTCGACGAGTGGCGGCAGGCTCCCGACACCAGCCTGTACCTGACGGTGGACCGGGGGGACGAGCGGTGGACCGGCAGGGTCGGCGTGGTGCCGACCTACGTGCGCGAGGTTGCGCCCGTCGCCGGACGGACGCGGTCGCCATCACCTGCGGCCCGCCCATCATGATCAAGTTCACTCTGCCCGAGCTCACCAAGCTCGGCTTCACCGACGAGCAGATCATCACCACGCTGGAGATGCGGATGAAGTGCGGCGTGGGCAAGTGCGGGCGCTGCAACATCGGCCACACCTACGTCTGCCTCGACGGTCCCGTCTTCACCTACGCACAGCTCCGGCAGCTCCCTCCCGAATTCTGACGCGGAATCGCTGGCGGTCCGCCGAGGCACCGACGCGTGATCGGCCAGGCAGGTCGACACCGTCCGTGCCCGACCCCTTCCTTCCGAAGACATCGGTCTGGTGTGCGCTGAGGTCCGCCGACGGCTGATAGCTGAACGCTGACGGCTACCTCTGCACGGAGCAAGTCTCTACGCGACACGGACGGCCTCGCGGCGAATGCCTTTGCGGAGTGCCTGGTGCGGGGCGTCGGGGGTAACGCGGTCCACCGGCGAGCCGAACACGCGAACTTCCTGCACTCCGTATTGCTGGAGTATCTTGCGGTGGGTTTGGAGGGCGCACGTTGCGCTTAGCCGAAACCTTCGCCGACGTAAAACCCCTACCAAAGCGCGGCCCCGACTGCTCGAATGACCGACTTCCACACCATTGGACCATCCCTGGTTGATCGGTCCGGGGAAATCCGCGGGCATGGGGTGCGGTGTGCCGGTATTCCCTCCGAGCGCACCTCCCGGCAGAAAGTCGCCACGCCCCTTAATCAAATTCAGAAGTTAGCCAATAATTGGTGTCCGGTACCCATTTCATGGGCCACCCCAGAGCCGCTCCGCCTTTCCCCTTGACGCCCGCGTCCGGGGTGCCGGATACTCCACCCCGAACGCGGCGACCCCTGGGGTGTGGGCGAGGCGCGGCGTCGGTGGCCCCCCTGGGGTGCGGCGCGGCCGAGCGCGAGATCGTTCCGCCGCCCCGAAAACAAATCCCCACTCGGAGGATCTGCGATGAAAAAAAGAATGCTCACCCTTTTCGTTTTGGCGTTGATCGTTGCCCTGGGGGTCCAGTCGGCCTGGGCGGCAAAATATCCGGAGCGCAAGATCAAACTGGTTTGCGCCTGGGCCGCGGGCGGGGGCAGCGACATCATGGCGCGGACCTTGGCCCGCCTGGTCAACCAGTCCCTGGACGGGAGGATGTATGTGGAAAACATCACCGGCGCGACGGGGCTCATGGGGATGCGGGAGGTCCTCAACGCCCAGCCCGACGGCTATACACTGATGCTCCTGACGACCACCAACACCATCGCCCCCGCCGTGATGAAGGATTATCCGACACCGGACCAGTTGGATCCCTTCACCGTGGCCGGGGAAGACCCCATGATCATGGTCGTGGGTGTGGACAGCCCCTATAAGAATGTCGGCCGACTTCATCGCCGCTGCCAAGGCGAACCCCGGGAAGCTGACCGTCGGTACGGCCGGCCACGGTTCCCCGCAGCACCTTGCGGTGGCCGCCTTTGCCGCCGCCGCCGGGATTCAGTTGAGCTACGTCCCGTTCAAGGGCGCGGCGCCGGCCCTGGTCGCAACGGTCGGGCGGCACGTGGATGTGGTCGCTCCCGGCGTTTCCGAGGCGATCACCCTGAACGAGGCCAAGAAGATTCGGGCGCTTGTCTCCCTGAGCACCAAGCGGCTGCGGCATTACCCCGACGCCCCCACCGCCAAGGAGTTGGGATATGACGTCGTGGTGAGCCGCTGGATGGGTGTGGCGGCCCCCAAGGGCCTCCCCAAGGATGTGAAGGCCCTGCTGGTGGACGCCTTCAAGAAGGCCACGGATACGGAGGAGTTCAAGAAATTCAACGCCCAGAACGGTCTTGAGCCTTTCCACGGGACGCCGGAAGAGGCCCGGACCTGGATCAAGAATCAGGCCGACTACTTCAAAAAGGTGGCCGACAAGGCGGGGATACAGCCGGAATAACGCGGCATTCGGCGAACGGCTTCCCGCAATCGGCCACGAAACCGCTCTTTTGAGTGGAAGGTCGTTTGCGGAGGGCCGAACTCTGCCTTCGGGGGATTGATGAGAAAGAGCGACAGAATCCAGGCCTTGCTCTGGGCGGTCTTTGGCCTCTACATCGCGTACGAGGGGTTTCTGCTGAAATTGGGCACTGGGCGGGCACCCAAACCGGGGTTCATGATCTTCTGGGTGGGTGTGGTCATTGTGATCCTCAGCGCCCTCTTTTTCATCGAAACCTTTACGACCCCCGAGCAGGAGCACAAAGCGCTCTGGCGGGGGGTCCGATGGTTCCGCGGGGCGAAGCTCATGGCGGCCCTCTTCCTCTACGTGGCGGTCTTTCAGTTCCTGGGGTTCATCCTGAGCACCTTCCTGCTCCTCGTTTATATGTTCAAGGGGCTGGAGCCCCAGAGCTGGCGGAACGCCCTGCTTTTATCGGCGGTGACCGTCGCGATCTGCTACCTGGTCTTCGGGGTCTTTCTGGAACTCCAGTTCCCCCCGGGAGTCCTGAGTTTCATCCTGACCTGACCTTGACGGCCGGCCGCTTGTTTGCGGAAATGACATCGGTCGTCAGTCTGGAGCCGGGGAGTGAAAAAAGACGCTGACACGGAGCGGGGGGAAAGGACATGGATTTTTTTGCCGGGCTGCAGATAGGGGTCGTCACCGCCTTCCAGCCCATGAATCTGCTCTATTGTTTCATCGGCGTCCTGATCGGGACGCTGATCGGGGTCCTGCCCGGGATCGGGACGTCGGGCGCCGTGGCGATCCTGATGCCGGCCACCTTTACGATGAGCCCGGTCTCGGCGATCATCATGCTGGCCGGAATCTATTACGGGGCGATGTACGGCGGATCGACCACCTCGATCCTGGTGAACATCCCCGGTGAGGCGGCCTCCGTGGTGACCTGCTTCGACGGGTATCAGATGGCCCGCCAGGGAAGGGCGGGCCGGGCCCTGGGGATCTCAGCCTTCGGCTCGTTCATCGCCGGCCTTTTCGGCGTGGCGATGATCTCTCTGCTGGCCCCGTCTCTCTCCCGTCTGGCCTTCGATTTCGGACCGCCGGAGTTTTTCGGGCTGATGGTCCTGGGGCTCACCCTCTCCACGTTCCTGGGGTCGGGGTCCATGGTCAAGGCCCTGCTGATGGTGGGGCTGGGCCTCGTCCTGGGGTGCGTCGGGACGGACCCGATCAGCGGGACCCCCCGTCTCACCTACGGGATCAAGCCCCTCCTGGACGGCTTTGACATGGTCCCGGTGGTCATGGGGCTTTTCGGCATCTCCGAGGTCCTTTTCAACCTGGAGCAGGAGGAGCAACGGGATGTCTATGAAACGAAGATCAAGGGGCTTCTGCCGAACCGGGAGGACTGGAAAAGATCGTGGGCGCCGATCACCCGGGGCTCCATCCTCGGATTTTTCGTCGGGGTCATCCCGGGTGGGACGGCCGTGATCTCCTCCTTTGTCTCCTACGCCGTCGAGAAGAGGATCTCGAAGCACCCGGAGGGGTTCGGCAAGGGGGCCATCGAGGGGGTGGCCGGTCCCGAGTCGGCCAACAACGCGGCGACCTTCGGCTCCATGGTCCCCCTGCTCACCCTGGGGATCCCCTCGAACGTGGTGATGGCCCTGTTCCTGGCGGCCCTGATGATCCACGGGACGGTGCCCGGCCCGATGCTCATCCAGAACCAGCCCGACTTTTTCTGGGGGGTGATGATCAGCATGATCGTCGGGAACGTGATGCTGCTGGTCCTGAACCTCCCCCTGATCGGGATCTGGGTGAAGATCCTGAAGGTTCCCTACCGGATCCTGTTTCCCCTGATCATCCTGTTCTGCCTGATCGGTTCCTACAGCGTGAATTATCGGGTAGTCGACATGGTGGTGATGCTGGCCTTCGGCGGGATCGGCTACCTGATGAAGAAGTACCAGTACGACGGAGGGCCTTTGATCCTGGCCTTCATCCTGGGCCCCCTGCTGGAGACGGCCCTGCGCCAGTCCCTGATCATCTCCCACGGGGGGCTGGACATCTTCGTCAAGCGTCCGTTGGCCCTCGGGGCGCTTCTGATCGCCTTGGCCTTTTTACTAATTCCCCTGATCCCCGCCATCGGGAAGAAGAGGGAGAAGTTTGTTGAGTAGGATTGAATCGTAATTGATTGAGGAAAAGGCCCGCCCAGCTGCGACGCAAAGGGATGTGGTGACTCCTTACAAGTCCCGGCTGCCGGTTCAACGTTCGTCTCCTCCCTCTGGGATCTTCTAACCACATTATGTCATCCGGTCATCCGTTGCGTCCTATGACTCCTGGAATGCCGCGAAACACACAACACGGAATACGAAGGCGTTGGAATACCGTGACAAGTTCACGGGTGATCCTCTCGCGGCCCCACTCTTGAGCTATCCTACCCCTACCCCGACCACCTCGCCAGCCTGAACGTCCTGGCCACCGGCGGCGGCACCGAGGTCAAGCGGCTCACCTATAAACCCTTCGGCGAGACGCATAGCTACACCGGCACCAAGGGCTTCGAGAAACATCGCTTCACCGTGTTGCGGGACCCGGTCGTTGTTGATTCATCGGAATAGCGCTGCGCGTGCCCTCGGGACCCGAGGAGGGGGAGGGGCCGCGTGGCCGCAGCACGGTTCGTCGTCCAGCTCCGCTCTGCCGGACTGCCAATGGCAAATTATCAAAGCCTTACCCCGCGGCTATGGAGCCGGAGTCGACCGGCCAGTTGGTCGACTCGTCAACTGGTCCCGCCGATTTGACTGATTGACGAATTGACGAATCGACGCGCGAAGCGCTCAATCCAACAACTCCTCGCCGGCGATGATGTCCTCGACGGCGAGCGTGCTGAGGAGGTAGTGGCGGACCCGGTAGGTGAGATAGTCGTCCTTGTCCAGGGTGCCCGGCTTCAGGACCAGGCCGTAGCGATTGCGCGACTGATCGGGGGTGACGAGGCCGCGGACGAGATCCTCCTCCAGCCGCATGATGGAGCGCTGGAAGGGGATGCCCCAGCCGCCCCCACCGGCGCTTTCCAGGACGAGGCGATCCCCCGCCTCCAGGCGGAGGGTGATCCGGCCCGGTCCGGGCATCTCCCGCGTCCCGTGGCGCACCGTGACGTGGAGCACCCGGGCGTCGGTTCCCCGCATCCCGCCCTGCATGCCGAGGGCCCGGCCGGGGAGGAGGAGATCGACCTCCGCCTGGCCCTCGAGCAACTGGAGTTCCAGGCGGACGCCGGCGCCGCCGTGGTACTGGCCGGGGCCCGCCGAATCGGCCAGGATCTCGAAGCGCAGAATCCGCACCGGCAGCGCCCGCTCGATCTCCTCCACGCCGTGGGTCCGGTGCGGCGAGAAGGTGGACGTCCCGTGGGTCAGGCCGTCCCCGAAGACCGATGCGCCCAAACCGCCGGGAAGACCCAGACGCGCTTGGTATCGGCTGCCGTCGTCGCGCTCGCCGCGGAGATCCACCAGGAGACAGGCGGCGTCCGGGGCGTGGGTCAGGTGGGAGAGCGTGCCGGCAAAGGCGGCCCGGATCGCATCGGCCACCGCCTGTGCCCCGACGAATCGGGCCTCGCCCGACGGGCGACGAGCCGGAGCGGCTCCCAGCGACGTCTCGATCGACACGGCCTCGGCCAGGCCCCCCAGGACCGCGAGGGTCGGCGACTCCGCTGCCACGACCTCGCGGATGGCCGCCCGGACGGCGGCCCGGGCCAGCGCGGGCGTGAGGCCCCAGCCGGGGTCCGAGCCTTCCACCCGCACGGTGACCGGCGACCCGTCCCGGCGGATGCGGGCCGTGAAGGGCGCTGCCCGCCCGACGATCTCGTCGGTCTCCAGTTTCCCCAGGATCTGCTGCAGCGCGCGCCGGGCACCTGCGGCGGCCACCTCCGCCAGGCCGGCGAGACCATCGGCGCCAAAGCGGTCCAGGGCGTCCTCGAGGGCGTCTGCGGCCGAGGCCGAGGGCGTGGAGCTGGGCCGCGAAGTCCTCGCGAAACTCCTGCCGGATCGTCGGCGTTGGCCGCGAGCAGGGAGACGGTTTCCGCTTTCACGCGGCCGAGATGGCCCGCCCGCAACCAGGGGAGGACCAATCCTTCCCGCCGCAGGCGATCCACGGGGGCCAGGGTGGCTCGCCCCAGGCCGGGATGGCTGGCCGTCAGCGCCACGAATGCCACCAGGCGCCCATCCCGCACGATCGGGCGTGGCCAGCACCAGGTCCTCGACGCCCGCCGCATCGCAGTCCGGATCGTTGGTCAGATACAACTCTCCCGAGGCGATGGGCCGGTCGGCGGATCGCGTGCCGACCCACCAGGCAGGCGAGCGCCTCCGCGGCGGCTTCCGCGAGCAGCGGATGGCTTTCCCGCCCGCCCAGGAGGAGCGCGCCCGTCGGCAGGTAGAATCCCGCCGCGGTGCTCCCGTGGCGGCCGATGCTGGCCGAACCGGCGGCCTGGCGCAGCGTCGCGTCCATGGCCGCCGCCGCCTCCTCCAGGTGGAGCCGAAGCGCCACGCACGGTGCCCGGCGGGAGCGGGGAGAGCGGAGTGGGCGTCATGCCGCGGTCTCCAAGATCAGGTTTCCCCAGCGATCCACGTGGTATGGGATGCCCGGCGGGACGAAGGCGCTGGCCCCCGGCAGGACGACGAGGGCCGGCCCGGTCACCGGGCGACCGATGGCGAGCGACTCCACCGGTACCTGGGGTGTCCCGCCGAGGGCTGGACGCGGCTCCGCGCCTGCACGCCGCAGCACCGGTGTTCCTGGCGACGGCGGAAGGTGGCTTCGAGGGAGGGACCGAACGCGACCGCGGTGGTTCCGCGCTCCAGCACGGCGAGCAGGCGGACGACGCGAATCGTCTCCGCCGCCGGCCGGACGCCGTAGGCGTGCTGGGCGAAGGTCTGGTAACGACGCAGACGCGCCTCTTCGGATTCGTCGGGGTCCCGGACGAGCAGGAGGTCCTCGTGGGGATTCTCGCCGCGTCGGATGACGAGCGCGAGGCGAAGGTGACCCGAGGTTTCCAGAGGAAAGGCTGCGGCGCACAGCTCGCGGAGCCGCGCGGGCGACAGGGTCTGCAGGCGCTCGTTCACGGCCAGGAGCGCGACCTGGGCGGGCGGGCAGAGCAGGCAGCCGAGCGCCGAGAAACCCGCGGCCAGGTACGGGACCACCACCCGCTTCAGGCCGAGCCGCTGCGCCACCGGTGCGGCGTGCACGGGGCCGGCGCCGCCGAAGGCGATCAGGGTCGCCTTGCCGGGCGAGATGCCGCGAGCCGTGAGCTGGCTCCGGACGAACGCCGCCATCCGGGCCTCGGCCACCTCGAGGACCATTCGGGCCGCGTCGCGGGGCTCCATCCCGAATCCGGAGCACACCTCGGCCAGCATCGCCTGTTCGGCGGCGGCGGGGTCGAGGGGCGGCAGCCCGAGATCCGTCCGGTCGCCGACCAGCCGGTCGAGCAGCAAGGCTGGCGTCGGTGACCGTGGGTTTTCGTCCGCCCTTGCCGAAGCAGGCCGGACCCGGGATGCGCGCCGGCGCTCTGGGGCCCGACCTGGAGACCGCCGGCGACGGACTCGTCCAGCCAGGCCAGGCTGCCGCCGCCGATGCCGACGGTCTGGATGTCCACGCACGGCACGGCGACCTGCAACCCGAATTCCAGCGTCCGATCGGCCCGGAGCTGCGGCTGGCCGTCCTGGAGGATGGCCACGTCGAAGCTGGTCCCGCCCATGTCCGCGGTCACCGCCGAGGAGAGACGGAGGAGCTGGCTCAGCGCCGCGCCGGCGACGGCGCCGCCCGCCGGCCCGGAGAGGATGGTCTGCAGGGGAGACCGGCGGACCTCCTCCGGCGTCAAGGAGGCCCCGGCCGACTCGATGAACCGAAAGACCGGCGACATGCCCGCCTCGGACAGGACGCGCTCCAGCGCCGCCACGTATCGGGTGCATGAGCGGCGTGAGGTAGGCTGCCAGCGCGGCCGTGGCGGTGCGCAGCCGCTCGTCGGGGAAGGGGCCGACCTCGCTGCCCAGGACGAGCGAGCCGGCGGGCCAGTGGCGACGGAGGATCTCGCGGGCGCGCCGCTCGTGGGTGTCGTTCTGATCCGCGTGCAGGAACGAGATCGCCAGCGCCTCGATCCCCTGCGCCGTCAGGGCGGACACCAGGCCGGCGACCTCGTCCTCGGCCAGCGCCTGGAGGACGCTCCCGGAGGCGTCCAATCGCTCCGTGGCCTCCCATCGCCAATGGCGCGGGATCACCGGCTCGAAGGCCGGCTGCCAGCCGCGAAGGGTGCGCCGTCCTCCGTCGCGGAGCTCCAAGAGATCGCGAAATCCCGCCGTGGTCAGCAGCCCCGTGCGGGCCCCCTTGCGCTCCAGCAGCGCATTCGTCGCCACGGTCGTCCCGTGGGCGATCTCGGCGATCTGGTCCGCCGGGGCCCCGCTCTTTCCGAGGGCGGCCTGGATGCCGGACGCGATGTCGTGGGGGGTCGTGGG
Organism: uncultured Methylomirabilota bacterium; assembly: GCA_963695995.1. Classification (GTDB taxonomy): domain Bacteria; phylum Methylomirabilota; class Methylomirabilia; order Methylomirabilales; family 2-02-FULL-66-22; genus 2-02-FULL-66-22. The sequence continues at coordinate 35,435 of CAVOIV010000047.1, read as the reverse complement.
AGCCTTGTGGAGCGTGAGAGCTGCCGTCCGCCCGGTCGCAGACGACGATATCGGTGAAGGTTCCACCGACGTCAATGCCGATGTGGTACCGGTCATGAGCCATGCGTATCTCCCTGAACCCGCGGGATCATACGCGGTTTTGCGCGGCCTCGCAAGCCGCAAGGCACCGAGAGCAGAGTGTGGGCAACCACAGATTTCGCAGATTACGCAGATTCAATCGGAGGGAGACTTCGGAAGGGATCGGTGCAATCTGTGAAATCTGTGGTTACGGTCTTTATGATGGTTGTCGGTCGGCGTTTGGCGACTCAACGAAGGTGAGAAATCTCGGCGTGGCGGAAGCAGGAGACGAGATGGTCGTTCACCATCCCGACGGCCTGCATGAAGGCGTAGCAGATGGTGGGCCCGACAAAGCGGAAGCCGCGGGTGCGGAGGTTTCGGCTCATGGCCTCGGCCTCGGGAGTCCGGGTCGGCACCTGGGCCGCGGAGCGCCAGCGATTGGTGCGGGGACGACCGCCCACGAACGACCACAGGTAGGAGTCGAGGCTGCCGAACTCATGCTGTACGGCCAGGACTGCGCGGGCGTTTGTCGACGGCGGAAACGATCTTGAGTCGGTTGCGGACGATGCCGGGATTCGCCAAGCAGCGTCTCGACCTTTCTGGCATCGTAGGAGGCGACGGTGCGAATATCGAAATTGTCGAAAGCGGCGCGATAGGCTCCCGCTTCTTGAGGATCGTCTCCCAGCTCAGGCCGGCCTGCGCCCCTTCGAGAACGAGGAACTCGAAGAGCAACCGATCGTCGTGGACAGGCACGCCCCACTCGGTATCATGGTAGGCGATGGACAGTTCGGTCTTGGCCCACCCGCACCGCTCGTTCGCGTTCATCTGCACCTGTTCTCCCATCTGCGGCTCGCGGCTTGGCTGCTTGGCGGCCATGCCGCGCTCAGGGCGCCCTCTGCCCCCGGTCTGCATCCGCTTCTGTTCTTCCCTGTCCCCGCTCTGCCCAATGACCCGTTGACCAGTCGACCGATTGCCCTCGTTTTCCTATCCCTGTCGGACCTCGATCGTTCCCCGGATCACCGGGACCGTCGTTCCGCCGACTCGGATGGTGGTGGGCATGCCGAGCGGCATCGCGAATCACCTCGACCCAGATCCGGCTCGGCCGGCCCATCTCGATGCCCTGTTCCAGCACGAAGGCCGTCTGCGTCTTCGGAAGGACGCCGTGGACGGCGAGATACGCCCCCAGCGGGCCGGCGGCCGAACCCGTCGCCGGGTCTTCGGGAACGCCCGCCCCCGGCGCGAACATCCGGGCGTGGGCGAGCGTGTCCGGGGCGGTCGCCTGGAGACAGAAGACGAAGCAACCCAGTGCGCCGCAGCCTTCCAGGAGGGCATCGAGCCTGGCAGCGTTGGGCCGAAGGCGTCCGATCGTGTCCAGGTCCGGCACGGGAACCAACAGGTGCCCCAGACCCGTGGACACCACCTGAAGGGGCAACTTCGTCCGCGCGAAGGTGGTCGGGTTCCACGCCGAGCGCCTCGGCCACCGGGGTCAGGTCGCGCAAGACGTCGCCGAAAGCCGGCTTCCCCTGGGTCATGATCACGCGGCCGGGCTTTCCGCCGGACACCTCGATGTCCAGAGGCAACGTGCCGACGCCGACCTGCTGGAAGATCCGCGTGACCGGCTCCTGCAGCGGGAACCGGCCGGCACGGGCCATGACGTAGGCGGTCCCGACGCTCGGATGGCCCGCGAAGGGGATCTCCTTGGCGGGCGTGAAGATCCGCATCCAGTACGTCGCGCTTGGGGTCCGTCGGCGGGAGGACGAAGGTGGTCTCGGACAGGTTCATCTCCCGGGCGATGGCCTGCATCTGCTCGGCGGAGAGCCCCGTGCCGTCCGGCACCACGCAGAGCGCGTTGCCGGCGAACGGCCGGTCGGTGAAGACGTCTACCTGCTCGAAAGGTATCTGCATGGACCCCTCCACATCGAATCCGTCTCCGACTACGCAGACCACGCGGAGAATGCGGTCCTTCTTTGTCACTTCGCGCGAAACAGGCGCGCGACAAGATCGTCTCGCGTCGATCTCGAAATGCCGAGCAATGTCGGCCAGAATTGCGGCGAGCGTACCAACGCGGAGGGGGTTGTGTTGCGGGACGGTAATATGATGTTCCCCGTGTTCAAAGGTCGTGAGGCGAAGATGGCTACCAGTCTGGCGAGTCACCCGGTATCCGAGGGCTCCTAAGGCCTGGGCAAGATCAGGGCCTGAGAGGTCGCGGGGAAGCCTCATACGGCAATCACTTCCTCGCGGACGAAGTGAAGTCGGATGACCCTGGGGGTCTGCCCCTCGTCAAAGTGGCATCGCACGGCGTCGCGAATCTGGGCATGGAGATCTGCCAGGCTATCGGCCTCGGTGAAAATCGACGCGTTGAGGGCGCGGGCCGTGTAGCCGCCCTCCGGTGCCTCTTCTACCACAAAGATCAACTCCGCCACGGTTCACCTCCAAAACGGGTCCAGATACAAAACGATTCTCGCCGATCTCGGCGGATTTGGCAAGCGACCCGGGGGTTGGAGCTATTCTCGTCGCGCTAGCCGAGCGTGGCGACCGCCGCATGGACCCCTATCTGGACAATGCGAGACAATTGCGCGCTGACGGTCTCCGTCAGGTCGGGCAAGGCGCTCAGGTCCTCCCCCCAGAAATCGGTGCGAGCGAGGAGAGCCCGGCAGAGCGCGAGCGCATCGCGGTGATGTTCGTAGCGACGCCACTGATCGGCGAACGCTTCCAGGACCGGAGCATCGTCCTTCACCGGGTAGGGCCCGCTCTCACGCTGTCCCATGAGTGCGCCGTCCCGGATCTCCGTCCCGCGGTAAAATGCCAGGAGCGCCGCCAGCGAGAAGGTGAGGGCGGACGGTAGGCGACGGTTCGCGGCGCGGTATTCGAGGAGTGAGGGCAAAACGCGCACGCGGTACTTGGAGACGGAGTTGAGCGCGATGCTGATGAGGTTGTGTTTGATGAAGGGGTTCGCCAGCCGCTCCATGACCTCTTCGGCGAAGGCGCGCGTCTCCTCCGCCGGCAGGGTGAGCAACGGCAGGATCTCATCGAAGACGCCCCGCCGGACGTAGGGGCCCAAAACGGGATCCTCCACGCACTCACGAACCGTGTCCAGGCCGGCCAGATACGCCGCCAGCGCCATCATCGTGTGGGCGCCGTTCAGGATGCGTACCTTGCGCGTCCGGAACGGCTGCAGGTCCGGCGTCCAGACGACGTTCAGGCCGGCCTGCGTCAGGGGCAGCTCCTTGGCGACCTCCGCGTCCCCCTCGATCACCCAGACGTGAAAGATCTCCCCCGTGGTGAGCAGGCGATCCTCGTAGCCGAGCTGTTCGGTGAGCGTCGGGATCTCCTCGTGCGGATAGCCCGGCACGATGCGATCCACCAGCGTATTCAGGAATCGGTTGTTTTCCGTCGACCCAGCGGACGAACTCCCGGCTCAGGTCCCAGGCAGCGGCATGGCGGAGGACGCACGATCGCAACTGGTCGCCGTTTCGATCGATCAGCTCGCAGGGCAGGAAGACGAGCCCCTTGGCAGGGTCGCCATCGAGCCGGGAAAACCGCTCGGCGAGAAGCGCGGCGACCTTGGCGGGAAACGACGCCGGACACCGACCCGCCGGTCGCGGCTCGTCCAGGTAGGCGATGCCGGCTTCCGTGGTGTTGGAGACCACGAAGCGCAGGTCCGGCTGTGCGGCGGCGGCGAGAAAGGCATCCCAATCCCGGTACGGATCGATACCGCGGCTGAATGGCGGCGATGACCTCGCGCTGCTCCACGACTTTCCCGCCCTGGAGGCCTCGCAGGATCAGCGTGTACAAGCCGTCCTGCTCGTTGAGGACGTCCACGAGACCCCGCTCGATGGGTTGGACGACCACCACCTGGCCGCCGAAAAGCCCCCGGCGGTTCATGGCGTCGATCATCCAGTCCACGAAGGACCGCAGAAAATTGCCCTCGCCGAACTGGAGGACGCGCTCGGGGTGGTCCGCAATACATCCGACCGTCACGCCGGCGGATGGCGAGATGCTGCCGACCGTCTTCCGATTCAGGTGCATGCGGTGTCCGTTTCCCCTCGGGTGAGTGCGACGGCCCCGGGGATTTGCCACGGCTGGCGTATGCCAGGCGGCTTAGGAGCCGTTACGAAATAACTTGGCCATTATTGTAATTTCGTTACGGCTCCTGATGCCGTTTCCGGAATTTCTCCGGTCAAGTTATTCTCTGACAACGGCTTACCCCAGCGCCTCCCGGTACAATGCCAGGACCTGGTCGCGAGTCGGTCGGCGGGCATTCAGCCCGACGCCGAGGGTAGCCTTCATGGCGCCGTCGGTCAGCGACTCTAGCACGGCGTCCGTCACGCCGACCTCGCGCAGGGTGCGCGGGATGCCCACGTCGTCCGCTAGTTCCCGCACGGCGTCGACCGCCAACCGGGCTGCCTCCATGGGCGTCAACCCATCGGTGTCCTCTCCCAGCGCGGCCGCGATGTCCGCGTGCTTGTCCGGATTGCCGATGAGATTGAACTCCATGACGTAGCGCACCAGAATGGCATTGGCGATGCCGTGCGGGACCTGTGTGTGTCCGGTCACCGCGTGGGACATCGCGTGGACGAGGGTCGTGCGAGTGTTGTTGAAGCCCAGGCCCGCCAGCAGGCTGGCCATGGCCATTCCGGACAAATCGGTCAGATTCCCGTTGGCCACCGCGGGTCGGAGATGCCGCCCGATCATCTGGATGGCGTGGAGGTTGAAGGCATCCGAGAGGGGCTGGGCCGCCTGGCTGGTGTACGACTCGATGGCGTGGCAGAGGGCGTCCATCCCCGTCGACGCCACCAGCTTGGCGGGGAGCTTGGCGAGGAGGGTGGGGTCCACGACGGCAACCTTTGGGATGTTATGCGGGCTGCCGATACCCATCTTGAAGTGCTTCGCGGTGTCGGTGATGACGGTGAACTGGGTCACCTCCGAGCCAGTGCCGCAGGTAGTGGGAATGGCGATAAGCGGCGGCAGCGGTTTCTTGATCCTATCGGCGCCGAAGTAGTCTCGGATGTCCCCGCCGTTCGTCGCCAGGAGACCGATCGCCTTGGCGGCGTCCATGGGGCTACCCCCGCCGATCGCGATCAGGCCGTCGCATCCCTGACGCGAATAAACCGCCACGCCCTTGGTGACGGTCGCGACACTGGGGTTCGGCTCGACCTCGCCGAACAGCGTCCACTTCACGCCGGCGGCATCCAGGGCCGTGGTGACCGCCCCGGGGATCTCGGTCTGAACGAGGCCGCCGTCGGTGACCACCAGGGCATGCGAGATCCCGAGCCGGGTCGCCTCGGTTCCGACCTGCTGGACGGTTCCGACGCCGAAGAGAATACGGGTGGGAAGGTGAAGTGCAAAGGTCTTGGTGATGTCCATAGCGTGTTACCTCCCAAACGCGAATCCGATGAAGGAAAAAGTCTCCCGCCGCACGAATGCCGAGACGCTAGCCCTTTGGCCCGTGACATGTCAAGGCCGAAGAGACGGACGCTGGAATGGTGGACCTTATGCGCCAGTTGATGTCGGGCAGGATGATTCGCCTGGATGCCGCAACGGTTGTACGGCAAATAGGGAGACCGGGTCGGGAAGGTCCTTTCCCATTGCCGAGCGTGGGGTTGCATGCTATCCATTTCGTGGCGTGGTCGTTCCCAATGTGGCAGTTTTCGGGACATTATGGTTATACGATTGAGCCATCTCTCTTCACGGGTGACAACTCCGGGTCGGTACGGACGGGGCACAGGTTTCTTACGGCGCGTGAGGCGGGCCGGGTTCGTGGGGGCCGGATTGGCACTGACCGTCCTGGTGTCGGCGGGGTGTGCGGGGCGCGCGCCAATCGGCGTGGGGGATCGGCAAGAGGTCATTGATCGGATTACGTCGGCAAGCGTCAAGGTGACCCTCGACAAAGACGGGCGTCGCCTCGGATCCGGTTCGGGTGTGGTGGTTGCGTCGCGGATCGAGGGGCTTCATGCCGAAGCGGTTTCGTATGTGCTCACCGCGCAGCACGTCTTCGACGGAAAGAATGGCGCGGCGATTCTCGTCTATCTCGCGGGGGTGAACGCGGCCCGTGTGAAGAAGCTTCCGGCAACACTGTACCGACAGGGAGACGCCGAGACGCTCGATCTTGCTTTGCTACGGGTTCCAGGTATCGCGCTGGTCCCGGTACAGTTCCCCGACGACAATGAGGTAAGGTTGGGTGAGGAGATTCTGGTCGTCGGGTTCCCGTGGGGAAAGCGACTCGGAGTTTTTGGGGGAATCATCAGCCAGGTGCCCGCGGATACCACGAGCGGTGGCCCCACGGAGGAGGGGGCCGAGCAGACGATCGTGGTGGATGCGTCGTCGGCGAAAGGGGTTAGCGGGGGCGGGGTCTTCCGAGAGGCGACGGGGTGCCTCCTTGGTATCGTCGAGGGGTACCAAACCGCTTCGATCGCGGTCGAAGGCCGCACCCAAAGCTACTCGGTCAAGGTTCCCATGCCCGGCGAGACGTTCGTGGTTCCCATCGCCCGTATTCGGCGGTTCGTGGACGACGCCGGGCTCGGCAATGAATTGGGTCGAGTGCAAGACACAGGAAATCGGAAGGAAGAGTGACGGAGCGGCCCGGCGTTCGGGCCGCTCCGGCCGGGTTCCACTGCTACTGGTTTACCTCGAGCTTCTGCGCCACGTTCTTCCCATCTTTCTCTTCAAAGCTGGCTTTGACTTTGGTCCCCTCCTTCAAGTCCTCGAGCTTGCCCTCTTTCCCTTCCACGGAGATCGTCGTGGCGTCGTCTAGCACGATCTTCGAGCCGTTGTCGAGGGCCAGCTCCTTGCTGGCAGTGTCAATGGACTGGATGGTCCCTTCCATCTCCGCTGCGAAACCGCTACCCACCATTGCCAAGGTCGCCACCAACGTCAACATCGCGAGTCGCTTCATTCCGTCTCCCTCCTTGTTGTGATCCCCGCGGGGCGGGGATCGGGGTTGTCGCCGAGGGGCCGCTCAGGCCCCGGCCGGTCGCCGACAGCAGCCCGCAACGCGGGGATCAGCGCCGATGCTCGGATCGGTTTTGGGAACACATCCACTGCGCCAGCCGCCAGTGCTTCCAACCACACCGCCTCCTCCGCGAACGCAGAGACGAGAACGACGGGGATGTCGGGGAAGCGGGTTCGAATCCGCCGAAGCAATCCGACGCCGTCCAGGCCAGGCATTCGCACGTCCGCGACGACCACACGTGGCTGCTCCTGCCCGCTCGTCATGGCTGACCACGCCGCCTCGCCCCCTTCGAAGGTGACCACGTCGAAGCCTTCCGTCGTCAGCAACTCGCTGAGTGCTTGGCAATTCTCAATGTCGTCATCCACCACCGCGACGCGAGGTCTCATGTGTTCGGCCGCCCTCCCGTGCCTCACGATGAATAGAGGAGCACTCCCCGTGCCAGGCCGCCTGCCGGGCGGGATGCGGCCGGAAGACCCAAAGGAAACCGATAGTTGTTGGTCAAAATCGGGGAAGGCGTGGATGGGGCAGAGTCCTCGCAATGCGGCAGGACGCTACAGCGGACGGCGGAGTGGTGTGGCGCTTTGGTGGAAGGGCATCAGAGTGTCTCAGGGGTCCGACGCAGCCTCGGACATGGGCAGGCCATACCGATCGAGCATCCGATAGAGGGTTCGCCGGTCCACCCCGAGGATTTCAGCGGCCCGCTTTTTGTTTCCGTGGGTGGCTGCGAGAACGCGCCCAAGGTGCTGCTTGGTCAGTTCGTCGAGAGAGGCGAAGGAGTCCGGAGCGAGGCGGGCGACTGGTTCCGCTTCGTTGGTTGAAGCGTGAAAATGTGCCGGGAGATCTTCCAGGAGCGCGATGGGATGGTTACTGACGGCCACCACCCGTTCTATGGCATTTTCCAATTCCCGGACGTTGCCGGGCCACGCGTATGTCTCCAGCCGAGCCAAAGCGTCCGGGGAGAATCCGCTCAATGTTCTTCCCGTTGGCCTCGGTGTATTTTCGGAGGAAGAAATGGGCCAGGGCGGGAATGTCCTCGCGCCGTTCGCGAAGCGGCGGGAGCTGAATCCCCACCACGTTGAGGCGGTAGTACAAGTCGTCCCGAAAACGGCCTTCGCGGACCTCAGTAGTCAGATCCTTGTTGGTGGCGGCGATCACACGGACGTTGACCCGGACCGAATGGTTGCTGCCGACCGGTCGCACCTCCTGCTCCCCGAGCACGCGGAGGAGCTTGGCCTGCATATTCGGGCCGATGTCTCCGATCTCGTCGAGGAAAACCGAGCCGCCGTCCCCGGACTCAAAGAGGCCGCGTCGTGCTGCGATAGCACCCGTGAACGCGCCGCGCACGTGTCCGAAGAGCTCGCTTTCCAGGAGGCCCTCGGCCAATCCGGCGCAGTTGATGGCCACGAAAGGGCCGGCGGCCCGAGGGCCATTGAAATGGAGCGCGCGCGCGACGATCTCCTTGCCCGTCCCGCTCTCGCCGGAAATAAGCACAGGGCTGTGGTTCGGAGCGACCCGCGCGATCAACTTGAAGACTTCGATCATGCGCGGACTCACGCCGACGATGTTGCTGAGACGATACCGGTCTCGGGGCGATTCCTCCGACGCCCGCCCCTCGTGGACGATCCTCCGACGCTCCAGCGCCCGCCGAACGGTGAGCAGCAGCTCGTCGAGCCGGACGGGCTTGCTCACATAGTCGTACGCGCCTTCCTTGATCGCTTCCAGGGCCGCCTCGACCGTTCCGAACGCGGTCGTGAGGATCACACTCGCGTCGGCGTTAGCCTCGCGCAAGCCCCGGAGCAGGCCCAGGCCGTCCAGGCCGGGCATCCGGATATCCGAGACGACCACATCGAAGACTTCTTTTTCCGCCAGCGTCAATGCGGTGCGTCCGTCCTGTGCCTGTCGCACCTCATACCCCTCAACCCGCAGCGCCTCGGCCATGGCCGCGCAGGACTCGGCATCGTCGTCCACCACGAGCAGGCGGGATCGCATCATGCGACGGCCTCCGCCGCGGCGAGCGGGAGCCGCACTTCGAACGCCGCCCCGCCGCCGGGGGCATCGGTCACCTGGATCGTTCCACCGTGCGTGTCAACGATTTGTCGGCAGACGGCCAGGCCGAGGCCGGTCCCCCCGCCGCTATCCTTGGTCGTGAAGAACGGTTCGAAGATTCGTTCTCGGGAATCCGGTGCGATCCCCGGTCCGGAGTCGGCGACCCGCAGGACCGCCGCTTCGCCTTCCCGACTGGTGGCGATCCGGAGGGACCCGCCGGACGGCATAGCGTCCACCGCGTTGGTCAAGAGGTTGAGCACGACCTGCTGTACTTGATGCCCGTTCGCCCGAACCGGGGGAAGGCCAGGAAACGCGGAGAACGCGCACTCGATATCTTTCGCGGCGAGGACGGGAGCCATCAGGTCTGTCACTCCCTGGACGACCGCATTCAGGTCCGTCGGCTCCAGGTGAGGTGCCGTGCCGCGCGTGGCCGTCAGGAGACCGTGAATGGTCGCCACGAGCCGTTGAATTTGGCCGTCAATCGTGACCAAGCGTCGCCGATCCTGGTCGGTCAGCCCCTGACTTCGCTCCAATAGCTGCAAATGAACGGCTACCGAGTTGAGCGGTGTGCCGATCTCGTGAGCAATTCGCGCGGTGAGATGTCCCAGTGTGGCGAGTCGCTGGGCTCGCCCGAGCTGTCGCTGGAGATCGAACAAGAGCTCGTTGGCGTGCCGCAAGGCCTCGTTTCGTTCCACCAGCTCTCGCGTGGCCTCGGCGACCTGCCCCTGAAGATCCTGGTTGAACCGGTTGATCTGGGCGAGAAGCCGCGCATTCTCACCGTGGCCCTCCCGGACGCGATGGAGCATCCGCGCCAACCCGCGAGCAAGCTGCCCCATCTCGTCCTGCCTCTGCAGCGTTGGCGTTGCCGAGAGGTCGCCTCGCTCGACCACCCTCATTGTCTCCAGGAGCGCGCGGATGGGCCGGTTGATGTTCCGTTCCGAGAAGAGCGCCAATCCGGCCACGATCGCCACACCGGCGACGACCAGGACGACCAGGAGCTGTTGACGCAGGCTGGCCGCCATGCGCTGGGCACCCTCCTGGGACAGGGCTAGGACGACGGCGCCCGCCGTGGCGCCGTTGAGGGTGATCGGGGTCGCGGCCAACCAGACATCGCCACCAGTCCGGACGCCCGGGGCCGAAAGCGTCCGCCCCTCGGTGACCGCCCTCACCGCCAGATCGGGTGGTCGGGCCGGAAGAGAGTCTTGGCTGGATGCGACTGGCCGGAGGCCGGTCGGGTCGGCGGCATAGACCTCAAGCCAGCGAAGGGTGGGACGCGCCGCGAGGATGTTCCGAATCTCAAGCGCGAGCAGGGTGCGATCGCCGAGCTCTTGGGCGGAGATGCCAAAGGCCAACTGTGAGGCGATACCTGCCGCGCGTGTGCGGACGTCCTCGTTCAGGGCTTGAAACGCAAACCATTCATGAACGGCGCTGGAGATCAGGACGCCTCCAGTCACGAGGCCGACCACGAATGCCGTCATCTTGACGCGAAGCGACCAGAATCGCATCTGGCAAAACCTCACTACGCTATCCGGAGTGGTATCTTAGCCGAAAGTTCCCGCCCCGTCACGTTCATCCTGGGCGAGAAGGTACCGCCTCCGCCAGGTTGCGTGCGGGGCGGAACACGCTTCAGGAAGAAAGAACGGGGGGTCCCGTTTCTCGGAACCCCCCGTTCTGGAAAGCAGGAGCGTGTGGGACTACTTCTCGCCCATCTCCTTGATCTTCACCTTGCCCTTCAAGTTCGCGTGGGCCGCCGCCAGCTTGGCCACCGGGATCCGGTAGGGCGAGCAGCTGACGTAGTCCAGGCCGATGTCGTGGCAGAAGATGACCGACGCCGGATCGCCGCCGTGCTCGCCGCAGATGCCGAGCTCCAGGTTCTTCCGGACCTTGCGGCCGCGCTCCGCGCCCATCTTCATCATCTCGCCGACGCCTTCCTGGTCGATGCTGACGAACGGGTCCTCCTTGTAGATCTTGCGATCGACATACATCGGGAGGAACTTGCCGGCGTCGTCGCGCGACAGGGCCAGGATGGTCTGGGTGAGGTCGTTGGTCCCGAAGGAGAAGAACTCCGCCTGGGACGCGATCTCGCCCGCCGCGATGCAGGCGCGCGGGATCTCGATCATGGTGCCGATCATGTACTTGACCTTGACCCCGTACTTCTTCTGGGTCTCCTTGGCGACCCGCTCCACGATGTCCTTCTGGAGCTGGTACTCGGCCAGCGTGCCGATGAGCGGGATCATGACCTCGGGGAACGAGCTCTTCCCCTCCTTCTTCAGCTCGCAGGCGGCCTCGAAGATGGCCTGGGCCTGCATCTCGGTGATCTCGGGGTACTCGATTCCCAGGCGGCAGCCGCGGAAGCCCAGCATGGGGTTGAACTCGTGCATGCTGTCCACCTTGGCCTTGATCCGCTCGACCGTCATGCCGCTCTTCTTGGACAGGTCCTGCATGTCCTCCTCGGTCTTGGGCAGGAACTCGTGCAGCGGCGGGTCCAGGGTCCGGATGGTCACGGGCAGGTTCCCCATGATCCCCAGGATGGCCTTGAAGTCCTGCTTCTGCATGGGCAGGAGCTTGGCCAGGGCCTTCTTGCGGCCCTCCAGGTCGTTGGCCAGGATCATCTCGCGCACCGCGTCGATCCGCTCGCCCTCGAAGAACATGTGCTCGGTCCGGCAGAGGCCGATGCCCTCGCCGCCGAACTGACATGGTGACCTGCGCGTCCTTCGGGGTGTCGGCATTGGTGCGCACGCCGATCTTCCGGCACTTGTCGGCCCAGGTCATGAGCGTGGAGAAGTCGCCGGACAGCTCGGGCTTGATCAGCTTGGCCTCGCCCAGCAGGACGTCGCCGGTGCTGCCGTCCAGGGTGATGAAGTCGCCGCGCTGGATCTTCAGGTCCCTGCGCGAAGAAGTAGCCGTGCTCCTCGTAGACCGTGATGTCGTTGCAGCCGGCCACGCAGGGCTTGCCCATGCCGCGGGCCACGACGGCCGCGTGGGAGGTCATGCCGCCGCGGGCGGTGAGGATGCCCTGGGCCGCGTTCATGCCGCCGATGTCCTCGGGCGAGGTCTCGAGGCGCACCAGGACGACCCGCTCCCCCTTGGCTGGCCATCTCCTCGGCCTCGGCGGCGGTGAAGACGACCTTGCCGACGGCCGCGCCGGGCGACGCCGGCAGTCCCTTGGCGATCTTCTGCGGCTTGGCCGACGGGTCCACGCGGGGGTGCAGGAGCTGGTCGAGCTGAGCCGGGGCCACGCGCAGGACGGCCTCTTCCTTGCTGATCAGCTTCTCCTTCACCAGGTCCACGGCGATCTTCACGGCCGCGGCCGCGGTGCGCTTGCCCGCGCGGCACTGCAGCATGTAGAGCTTGCCGTCCTGGATGGTGAACTCGATGTCCTGCATGTCGCGGTAGTGCTTCTCCAGCCGCTTGTAGATCTGCTCCAGTTCGGCGTAGATCTTGGGCATCTGCTTCTTCAGCTCGGCGATGGGCACCGGGGTGCGGACGCCGGCCACCACGTCCTCGCCCTGGGCGTTGATCAGGTACTCGCCGAAGAAGCGCTTCTCGCCCGTGCCGGGGTCGCGGGTGAAGGCCACGCCGGTCCCGGAGTTCTCGCCCATGTTCCCGTAGGCCATGGCCTGGACGTTGACCGCGGTGCCCCAGTCGCCGGGGATCTTGTTCAGCTTCCGGTAGGTGACGGCGCGTTGGTTGTCCCAGGAGCCGAACACGGCGTTGATGGCGTACTTGAGCTGCTCCTTGGGATCCTGCGGGAAGTCCTTGCCGGTCTTGTCCTTGACCACCCGCTTGAACAGCTCGACCAGCTTCTTCAGATCCTCGGCGGTCAGCTCGGTGTCCAGCTTGACTTTCTTCTCGTGCTTCTGGGCCTCGATCAGCCGCTCGAAGACCGGCTTCTCGATCCCCAGGACCACGTCGCTGAACATCTGGATGAAGCGGCGGTAGGAGTCATACGCGAAGCGCTCGTTCTTGGTCTTGGCGATGAGCGCCTGCAGGGTCGCGTCGTTGAGCCCCAGGTTCAGGACCGTGTCCATCATGCCGGGCATGGAGACGCGGGCGCCGGAGCGGACCGACACCAGGAGGGGATTCTTGGCATCGCCGAAGGAGGCGCCCATGGCCTTCTCCAGCTTCTTCAGGGCCTCCTCGACCTGCTTCCACATCCCCTGGGGATACTGCGTCTTGTTGCTGGTGTAGTAGATGCACGCCTCGGTGGTGATGGTGAAGCCGGCCGGCACCGGGATGCCCATCCGGGTCATCTCGTGCAGGTTGGCCCCCTTGCCGCCCAGGAGGTTCTTCTGCTCCGCCCGCCCTCCGCCTTGCCGCTGCCGAAGAAGTAGACCCACTTCCTTGCCGTTGCCATAGAACCCTCCGATGTCCCGCCTATCCCGCGATTTTCGTGAAGTCCGCGATACGCGCGAACAAGTCCCCGACCGTCTTGAGGAGCGCGAACCGATTCTGGGTCAGCGCCTCATCCGGTCCGATGACCAGCACCTCCTCGAAGAACATGTCCACCATCGGCTTGAGCGCCAGCGATGCGCCGCAACGCACCCAGGTAATCCTGGGCGGCCACGAGCCGCTCCACCTCTCCCTTCAACTCCACGGCCTGGGCATGCAGCGCCCGTTCGGCCCCTTCCACCAGGCGGTTCGCCTCGACCGGTCGCGTCGAACCCGCGCGGGATGATTCCCACCACCCGTCGGAAGGCGACCGCCAGTTCGCCGAAATCCGCCTCGCGCCGCAGGACCGCCAGCGCCTCGGCGCGCCGGGCGACGTCCGCCACGTCGTTCCCGCCGGCCGAGAGGACCGACTCCACCACGTCCCCGGACAGTCCTCGCTCCGCCAGGACGGCATGGGTCCGGCCATGCAAGAAAACCAGAACTGCCTGCCGGACTGCCTCGGCGTCCGGTCCCGCCGCGCCGTAGCCCGCCTGGGCGCACGCGACAGCCTCATCCAGGGGGAGACGGCACCCCTGTTGGAGAATAATCTGCACCACCCCCAACGCCGCACGCCGCAGCGCGTAGGGATCCTCGGAGCCGGTGGGGACGAGCCCGATGCCGAAGCAGCCTACGATGGAATCGAGCCGATCCGCCGATGGCCACCGCGGCCCCGACGCCGGAGGCGGGCAGTCGGTCGCCGGCGAACCGGGGCAGATAATGCTCCTCGATCGCCTGGCAGACCTCGGGCGGCTCGCCGGAGAGGCGGGCGTATTCCCGTCCCATGGTTCCCTGCAGGTTGGGGAACTCCTTGACCATGTTGGTCGGAAGGTCCGCCTTGCAGAGGAGGGCGGCCCGCTCGGCCGCGGTGCGGGCGGCGGGGTCCACCCGCTCCGCGATCCAGGCGGCCAGGCGCTGGAGCCGCTCGGACCTTGTCGGCCACCGACCCCAGCTTTTCCTGGAAGATGATCTGGCGCAGCTCGGGAAGCCGGTCGGGCAGCGGGCGCTTCCGATCCTCGCGGAAGAAGAACTCCGCGTCGTTCAGGCGCGCGCGCAGGACGCGCTCGTTGCCCTGGCGGATCAGCTCCATGTCCTTGGCCCGCATGTTGGAGATGGTCACGAAGTACGGGAGCAGGTTGCCGGCGGCGTCCACCACCGGGAAGTAGCGCTGATGCTTCTGCATCGGGGTCACGATGACCTCGCGCGGGAGCTCCAGGTACTCCGGCTTGAAGGCGCCGCAGACCGCGGTCGGGAACTCGACCAGGTCCGCCACCGTCTCCACCAGAGCCTCGTCCAGGACCGGCCGACCCTGGACCATCGCGGCGGCCTCGGTCGCCTGGGTCGCGCACCAGCTCTCGCCGGCGGACCGGGTCGGCGATCACGAACCGACTCCTCGAGCACCTCGAGGTATTCCTGAAAACTGCGCACGCGGGCGCCGCGCGGGGCCAGGAAGCGGTGGCCGTAGGTCTTGCCGTCGGCCTTGAGCCCGTCCATTTCGAACGGCACCACCCGACCGTCAAAGATGGCCAGCAGCCACCGGATGGGCCGGACGAACCGGATCGTACCCTCGCCCCAGCGCATGAACTTGGGGAAGGAGAGCGCGCCGAGCAGTTTCGGCAGGAGCCGTCGCCAGGACGTCGCGGGTGCGGCCGCCCTTCTCTTCCTGGAGGGCGACCAGGTATTCGCCGCGCTCCAGCGCGCGGACCTGCAAGGACTCGACCGCGACCCCCTGGGCCCGGGCGAACCCCTCGGCGGCCTTGGTCGGTCGTCCCTCGGAGTCGAAGGCGACCGCCTTGGGCGGACCGATCACCTCTCGGCGCACGTCCGCCTGACGCTCCGCCAGACCGTCCACGAAGAGGGTCAGCCGGCGCGGCGTGCCCAGCGTGCGGATGGTGTCGCAGGCCAGCCGCTGCTCGGCGAGCAGGCGGCGCGCCGCGGCCTTCAGGTCCTCCAGCGCAGGCGGGAGGTAGCCGGAGGGGATCTCCTCCGTGCCGATCTCGAAGAGCAGTTCCTTGCCCATAGTGTCCTTTGGCGCCGTCGTCGCCTCGGGGTGTGGAATTGACGAAACAGGGAACCGCCCCGGACCGCCGAGGTCCATCCGGCACCCGGCCGCGACCCCCCTAACGCTGCCCCTTGCAGGAGGGGGAATCCCATCTCCTCGCGCTGCTTCAGGTACGCCTCGGCCACCCGACGAGCCAGGGCGCGCACCCGCCCGATGTAGTGGGTGCGCTCGGTCACGCTGATGGCCCCCCGCGCGTCCAGGATGTTGAAGGTGTGGGAGCACTTCAGGCAATAGTCGTAGGCCGGAAGGACCAGGCCGCGCTCGATCAGCGCGCGCGACTCCCGCTCGTACTCGTCGAACAGGCGGAGGTGCAGGGCGACGTCCGCCGCCTCGAAATTGTGGACCGACCACTCCACCTCGCCCCGGTGGTGCACGTCGCCGTAGCTCAGCGTGTCGTTCCACTTGAGGTCGTAGACGTTGTCCACCCCCTGCAGGAACATGGCGATGCGCTCGATCCCGTAGGTGATCTCCCCCGCCACCGGCTCGGACCTCGATCCCGCCCGCCTGCTGGAAATAGGTGAACTGGGTGATCTCCAGGCCGTCCAGCCAGACCTCCCAGCCGAGCCCCCAGGCCCCCAGGGTCGGCGCCTCCCAGTCGTCCTCGACGAAGCGGATGTCGTGACGCATGGGGTCCACGCCGAAGCTCTGCAGGCTCTTGAGGTACATCTCCTGGATGTTGGCCGGCGAGGGCTTCAGGATCACCTGATACTGGTAGTAGTGCTGGAGGCGATTCGGGTTCTCTCCGTACCGACCGTCGGCGGGGCGACGGGACGGTTCCACGTAGGCGACGTTCCAGGGCTCGGGTCCCAGCACCCGGAGAAAGGTCGCCGGGTTCATGGTCCCGGCGCCGAACTCCACGTCATATGGTTGCAGGATGGCGCAGCCGCACTTCGCCCAGTAGCTCTCCAGGGCGAAGACCAGCTCCTGAAAGGTCATGAGCAACCCTCCAAACCGGTTCTAAAGGAAAACGCAAACCAGGAAACTAACAAATTCCGAAGGACAGTGTCAAGGGAAAAGGCCTGCCCTGGGAGCCAAAGGGCCGCATTAATGGGGGGTTAGAGACGACTCAAAAAATCCGCCGACCGCAGGGGGCGCCCTAACACCTGACGAAGAAAGGCCTGAAGGGTCTCCGTGACCTCTCGAAGCGCGGCGGGCGGCAGCGCGATCCGGTCCATCAGGCGGAGCGTGGATCCGCCCGCCCCGCGCAGGAACCCGAGGGATTCCACCGACGCCGCGAAGGCGTCGGTGGCGCCGGGACGGCAGGAGGCGCAGACCGCGCCTCCGCTGGCCGGGCTGAGATACGCCTCGACACGGGCAAGGAGCGGGGCGCGACAGCGCACGCACTCCGAGAATTCCGGGCGGTACCCGAGCAGGCGGAGCAGGTGGAGGAAGAACCCCTGGAGGACCACGGCGGGCCGGTCAGCCGCCTCGAGGTGGTCTAGGGCCTCCGCCAGCAACTGATAGAGGTCGAGGAAGGGATCGCTGTCCTCGACCCCCAGGGCCACCGCCTCAACCGCCGTGGATGCCAGGGCAATCCGGTCGAGGTCCTCGCGCAAGAGCTGGTGGGGATCGGACGGCGGAAAACTCGTTCACCTTGTGCAGCGTCTTGTTGGGCCGCTCGAAGTAGACGAGGCGGCCCTGGCTGAAGAGCTGGACGTGTCCGCCGAACTTGCTCCGGATGCGTCGTACCCCTTCCGCTACGGCGCGGACTTTTCCGGACGTCTTGGTATAGAAGACCACGATCCGGTCGGCCTCTGCCAGGTCGTGACCCCCGATGATAATGGCGTCCGTCGTGTGTAGGGGCATGTTCGGTTGCGGAATGCGGAATGGCGAATGCGAAATTCATTCCGAATTCCGCACCCCGAATTTCGCATTCGGTCGTCAGGGTTCAAAGTAGCCCAGGCGGCGCAGGGCGCGCGGATCCTTTCGCCAGGCCTCGTCCACCTTCACGTGGAGCTTCAGAAAGACTCGCGTGCCCAGTAGCTCCTCGATGACCGGGCGGGCCGCCACGCCGATCCGCTTCAGCATCTTCCCGCCGGCGCCGATGATGATGGCCTTCTGGGAATCCTTTTCGACGTAGATGGTGGCCTCGATGTCGGTGAGGTCCCGGCCCTCCCGCGCCCGCACGGTCTCGACCTCCACCGCGACGGCGTAGGGGAGTTCTTGCCGAAGCAGGGTGAAAACCTGGCCGCGCACCGTCTCGGCGATGAAGAACCGTTCCGGACGGTCGCTGAGGTCCTCGTCGGGGTAGAACGGCCGTCCGACGGGTAGAAAGGGCGTCAGCAGTTGCTCCAGCCGGTCCACGTTGTTCCCCTTGAGCGCGGAGATGGGGACGATCTCGGCGAAGCCGTACACCGCCTGCCAGCGGGCGATGAGCGGCAAGAGCAGCGGCTTGGCGATGCGATCCACCTTGTTCGGGACCAACAGGACGGGCGTGTTCGGCTTTTGCCGCCGGATGGTCTCCAGGATGAGCGCATCGTCCGGGTGCTCGGACTCGGTCGCATCGATCACCCACACGATGACATCCGCGTCCGCCAGGGCCCGCTCGGCGGCGCGGAACAGGTTCTGGTTGAACAGGGCATCGGACTGATGGATCCCGGGGGTGTCGAGGAAGAGCATCTGTGCCCCGGGAAGGTTCTTGATCCCGAGAATCCGATGCCAGGTGGTCTGCGGGCGCGGTGAGACAATGCAGAGGTCCTGCCCGACAAGGCGGTTGATGAGGGTAGACTTTCCCACATTGGGTCGCCCGACGATGGCGACGTAACCGGAGCGGAACGGTGTCTCGTTATTGGCCGTTGGCAATTGGTCGACTCGTCAATGGGTTATAAATAGTCCAATGGGTTCTGAAGAGACAATCTGGACCGGTGGTCGGCAACCGCCGGAACGCGGTCCCGACGAATTGACTTCTCGGCTGATTGATCGATCCGCTACTCCGGTCCGAGCCGGAGGAGCTCCTCCGGGTTAATGCGGGCGCCGAACAACCGGGCGCCCCAGTGGAGATGGGGCCCGGTGGCTCGCCCGGTACTGCCCACGCGGCCGAGCATCTCCCCCGCCCGCACCCGCTGGCCCGGACGCACCACGCTTTCCTGCAGGTGAAAGTACATGGTAAACAGGCCTTCGCCGTGATCCAGGATCAGCGAATTCCCGGCGAAGAAATGCTCTTCCGCCAGGACGACCGTCCCGGCGTTGGCCGCCAGCACCGGAGCCCCCGCGGGGGCGGAAAAGTCTGCGCCGGTGTGGGGCGCGCGCGGCTCGTCATTGATGATCCGCTTCAGGCCGAAGCCGGCAGCGCGCGGCGACCCGTCCAGGGGCAAACGGAAAGGACCGCGCCAGAGGCGCGTCGCCGTCGCCGTTTCCCACAGGCGCTCCAGGGTTGCCTTCTCCCGGGCCACGCGCTCCAGTGTGGCCGCGTCCAGCTCCGTGAAGGACCGGGAAACGGTAAGGCGTTGAACGGGGTAACCGCCACCCAGCACCAAAAGGCGGGCCCGGGCGGTCGCCGGCCGGCCGGCGACCGTGATTGCCTCGGCCACGATTTCCCGTGGTCCCGGCGCGTCCTCCAGGTCCACGCCGATCCAGAGGTTCCGGGGCGCGTCCGCCGTGGTCGGGCCGGACACGAGTTCGCGGCCTCCGACGCGGACGCGGGCAGATTCGGCTGGTGCAGAGCCATGAAGCCGGAGCGTCGCGATCCCGCCTTGCTTTACCTGATCCGGCGTGACCTGCAGGGCGAAGGGCACGGCCGCGGCGCCGACAGGGGACGTCAGGGAGAGGCAGAGAGTGGCGGCGACCGCCGGGAGCAATGTGACGAACAACCGCATACGGGTCAACCGCCGGCCGCACGGGTCGCCCACCCGTCGGGCACGGGGACCCCGCATGCCGCCAGAATGGCCTCCTGTCGCTGCCACATCCGCCGGCGCTCACGAACCGTCCCGTGGTCGTATCCGACGAGGTGGAGGATCCCGTGGACGAGGAGCAGGGCAAGCTCCGTCCGGACATCGCCCCAGCGCGCTTGTCGGGCGGCGGTCTCCGCCGAGATGACGACATCGCCCAGGCAGTCCGGGGTGAGCTCCGCGAACGCACCCTCGGTCATGGGGAAAGCCAGGACGTCGGTGGGGCCGCCAACACGGCGATAGGTGCGGTTGAGGGCCGCGATCGCGGCGTCATCCACCACCACCACGCTACAGTCCGCCGTCGGGCGCCCCAGAGCGAGCAGGGTCTTTTGTGCCACCCTTCTTAGCCGGGCCGTTTCGACGGGAACTTTCTGTTGCCGATTTCTGAGACTGATCGCCATTCTCGCTTCGCTTCTTCGCGCCTTCCTCCGGTCCCCCGTCCGGATACTCAATCCGGTGATGGAAGATGCCGGTCAGGATCCGGACGAAACTGTTGGCAATGATATGCAGGTCGCGCAGCGTCAGATCACACTCGTCCAGTTGACCATCCACGAAGATGGCGTTGATGATCTTCTGCACCGCGCCCCGGATGCGGGCCGGCGTCGGGTCCGCGAGCGTGTGCGTGGCGGCCTGAACCGCGTCCGCCAGCATTATGATGGCGGCCTCCCGGGTCTGAGGTTTCGGCCCCAGATAGCGATAGTCTTCCTCGCTCACCGCTTGGAGTCCGGGGTCGGCAGCGTCCTTGGCGCGCTGATAAAAGAAGCTCACGAGGCGCGTTCCGTGGTGCTGGGGAATCATGTCCACCAGAACGTCGGGCAGGCCGTACCCTCGGGCCATCTCGATTCCCTCTTTGACGTGGGACATCACGATGGCGCGGCTGAGGCTCGGGGCCAGCTTCTCGTGCCGGTCGCTGGCATCCGTGGAGTTCTCGATGAAATAGGTCGGATGCCGGGTCTTCCCGATGTCGTGGTAATAGGCCCCCACACGGCAGAGGAGGGCGTCGGCCCCGACCGCCTCGGCGGCCGCCTCGGCCAAGGTGCCGACCATGGTGCTGTGGTGGTACGTCCCGGGAGCGGTCAGAATCAGATGCTTGAGCATCGGCTCGTTCAGGTTCGACAGCTCCAAGAGCGTGAAGGCCGTCGTCCGGCCGAAGGGCTGCTCCAAGAGGGGAAGCAGGCCGGTGGCAACCACGGCGACGATCAGGCCATTGGCGAGCCCGCCGACGATGTCGGCAACGAGCGTCCCCGTGTTGCCCTCCACCAGGGCGAAGGCGACCAGGGTATAGGCGTTGGCGAGGCCGATCGCTCCGCCGGCGCGGAAGAAGGCGGTGCGTTCGTGCCGGTGCACCAGGGCGAAGATCCCGACCAGGCTGCCGACGAACGCCAGCATGAAGTACTGGAGCGGTGCGCCCAGCATCAGGCCGGTCAGGATGGTGAGGCTCAGCGATCCGGCGAACGCCAGACGGGCGTTGAACAGCACGGTGAGCAGGACGCCGCCCAGCGGCACGGGGAGGGCGGCCCGCAGCGCCGAGAACGGGAGGTGCGGGAACGTCTGGTTCAAGGACGCGGCCATGACCAGGCCGAGACGGACGAGGAGCAAGACCACCAACAGGATCGTGCCCAGGAGGAGAAGGCTGCGCGAGCGGGCGACCTCCTTGGGTTGCAAGCCGCGCACATAGGCGTAGAGCGCTGCCAGGAGGAAAGCCGCCAGCAGGAGCACCCCGGCGACCGACCAGGCCCCCAGCGGAAGGGCAAGATTGGAGATCAGGATCTCGACGGTGGCCAACAGGAAGAGTACCGTGGCCACCGGCAGGAACCAGCGCTGCTGCTCCAGGTGCAGGACGGCTCGGCGCAGCTGCGCCAGCAGTCGCGACCCCTTGGGGGCGGGCGGTGCCACGCGGTCGGCTGATTCGTGGCGGAGGGTCCGGTCGGAAAAACGAATGTCCACGCGACTACCCCCCAGGCCCTGCGGGGGGCCCCTGGTAGGCCTCGTACGCCCGGACAATGCGCTGCACCAGCTCGTGGCGGACGACGTCCTCCTCGCTGAAGTGGATCAGCCGGATCCCCGGAACATCCTTGAGGACGGCACGCACCTCGATGAGACCGGACACCCGGCCGGCGGGCAGGTCCACCTGCGTGATGTCGCCGGTGATCACGGCCCGAGAGCCGAATCCTAGCCGGGTGAGGAACATCTTCATCTGCTCCGAGGTCGTGTTTTGGGCTTCGTCCAAAATGATGAACGACTCGTTCAGCGTGCGGCCCCGCATGAAGGCCAGCGGGGCGATCTCGATGGTTCCCTGCTCCATCAATCGCGCCGCCCGCTCGGCCTCGAGCATGTCATAGAGGGCGTCATACAGCGGTCGGAGGTACGGGTTGATCTTCTCGGCGAGCGTGCCCGGAAGAAATCCCAGCTTCTCCCCAGCCTCGACCGCCGGCCGGGCTAGAATGATCCGGGACACCTGTTTGTGCAGGAGCGCGGAGACAGCCATGGCCATGGCAAGGTAGGTCTTACCCGTACCCGCCGGCCCGATTCCGAAGACGATGTCGTTCTTCCGGATGGCCTGGACGTAGCGAACCTGTCCGGCGCTCTTGGGGCGGACGGGCCGCTTCTTCGGGGACACCTCGATGGTTTCGCCTTGGACCTCGCGGAAAGTCTCCTCTGTCTTCTGGCTGAAGTGGCGGACCGCCAGCCGGACCTCCTGACTGCCGACCTGGCGACCCTGACGAACCATGGCCACCAGTTCGCCCACGACCTGCTGGGCGAGGGCCACGCTTTCGTCTTTGCCCGAGATCGTCAACATCCCGTCCCGCACGACGAAGCGGACGTGGAGGGCGTCCTCGAGAAGGCGGGCATGCTCGTCACCCCGGCCGAACAGGCCCTGCATCTCCGGCCCGGCGGCCAGCGCCAAGCGCTTCACCTCGATCTGCTGTGTATCTTCCATGTACGAGCGGAGATCCCCTCCCGTGCGTGCGGATACCGAGCCGCGACGGTAGGATAGGGCGGCCCCCCAGGGCTGTCAAATGGAAAAGGGTTTCTAGCGGCGGAACTGGCGGAATTTAGGGGGGATAACGAGGTAAAACGTAGCACAGGATGGCACAAAGACGCAAACCCCGCGCAACTGGAAAACGATGGGTGCACCGGCAGCGCGCGGGGGTCCGGGTGGGCGACGGGGGCACCACCCCCTGCGAGACCGCACTCCCCCATCGTCATTGTTATACCCATACCGGCATCGACACGCCAAAACGCCTGAGCGGAGGTCTCCATGCGGCTGCACGGTCGGCGTGAAATCATGCGCTACCTGGGGCGATCCCCACAGAACAAGGACGGCTGGCGAAAGATCCGGCAGCATTACGCGGACGTGATCCGTTGCTACTCACCGTCTGGACACCTCTTTGCTTTGAGTGAGGACTTGGACAGGATCGACCGGGAGCGTTGCGCGACGATGCGAGAGTTGCTGGATGGGAGGGGGAGAAAAAGGGAAGGCGTGGCGGGACCCGCGGGAGGATACCCGCGTGAATACCAGAGGCTGCTGAAGCGGCTGTTTAAGAGCAAGTCAGGGTGAGCAGAGACGAGGGCGGGACGGCTCTTGCTCCTCTTCGCCCCCTCGAAAACGCCACAGCGCATGTCCGTCCC
This sequence comes from uncultured Methylomirabilota bacterium, assembly GCA_963695995.1. GTDB lineage: Bacteria > Methylomirabilota > Methylomirabilia > Methylomirabilales > 2-02-FULL-66-22 > 2-02-FULL-66-22. The sequence goes on along the minus strand of CAVOIV010000047.1, from coordinate 12,370 downwards.
GCCGACACCATCCGTCACCAGCACCGTCCCATAAACACCACGAGCGCCGAGGGAGTCGCGACGCTCAAGCGCGCCTGCGCTCCCAATCGCGTCAGCGGAACGCGCCCACGTTCTCGGGCCGGGGGATCACGAGAAAGCCGCACTCCTGGAGGTCACGATCGCGGCTCGATCCGGCGCGGGGGTCGCGCCGGTCCCCCGTCCCAGCCCCGGAGTGCCCCTGCCGCCGATCGAAGAGGACCTCGACCGTCCCCGCGCCGCCGTAGAAGGCGGCCCAGCTCACCCAGAGGTCCCGCCGATCGCGCGCGATGAGCACGAGCCACTGCCCCATGTCGCGGGTCCTTCAGATCGCGGGTGCCCGTCAGTCGCGCGGCCGCCGGTAGTGCGGGCGGACCAGCACGTACTTTTGCAGCCGGAGATCGTGTTCGAGGTTCGGGAGGCACCGCCGTTCGCTGCGCCGTCGCTCCCCCGGCACGGGCTGGACGGCGCGCCGCCGGTCCGCCTGCCGCCGGTCGACGAGGACGCGGATCTCCTCGCTGTCGCCGTACGCGTGCTGGAGGGTGTGGTACAAATCCACCTGGCCCCGCGCCACGATCAACAGGCTGCGCACGGCCGGATGGGTGGGTAGGGTAGTGCGGCCTTTTGTGCGGATCGTCATCGACCCGACCTCCCACCGATACGGCGACCCCCGCGCGCGGCTTAGTGGAAGCCCTCCAGGAGTGCTTGCACGGGGAGCGCACTCGATCGGTCCAATTGGAGAAACCGCAGCCCGTGGCGGTACTGCGCGCCCCGCGGGAAGAGGCCGGGGGGGTCGGCCCAGACGACCTGGGTCTCCGCGCCAATCCGGCCATATTTCGTCGGGGCATTGAGCCGCACCGCCGCCCCGGGGGGCACGCGTTCCGACAGGCGCACGCCGACCCCCGTGTCGCTGAGGTCCAGGACCGTGCCGGGGATCGCCGGACCGCCGTGGTCGCTCCGATGGCACGTCGCGGCCAGCGCGCACGAGAGGCGGATGGCGAGGTGCGGGTGTTCCCGGAACAGGAGCGCGCGCAGCCGGTGTCGGCGGTCCGGCGTGAGGCCCGTAAAGCGCACGCCATGTAGGTAGGGGGCGTCGCGTACCTCCGGGTCCGTCCAGGCGACGTCGGCGAGGAGCGGGAAGGCCCCCGCGGGGGTGTCCAGCACGAGCGCCAGGGTGGACCCCGCTGCCACCGTCTCTGGAAGTTCGACCCACGCCCCCCGGAGGTTTAGGTCCCGGGTCCACCCGCGCGTGCGGCGATACGTGGTCTCTGCCGAGTGGCGATACCGGAACGGCACATGCAGCGCGTACCGGGTGGCGTGATCGTCGAAGTGCCGCTCCATCATGTGCGCTCCTCTAACGCTCCGTCCGGTTGGGGAGCATTGGACATTCCCGCGGGCGCCTACGGTCCCAGGGGATGCGTCTGCGACCATCGACGGCGCGCGGGAGGGGTGGAGCCCGCGTAAACGCCCGTGCCACGCCGATGGTCAACGGAGGCCGATCAGGAGGGGCCGTCCCGCGGGGGACATACGGCCAGCGACGGCACTTGGCGTCACGACAGAGTTCTGTTGAACAGAAGTGATTCTATCCGCTTTCGAACGTCATTGTCAAGGTCGTTCCGAGCGCCGTGGCATGCATGAAGGAGGTAGGTCCGGTCGGAGGCGGCACGGCTCGGAGACCGAACGGTCTGGTCCGACGTCCTAGGGGACTGGTGCGACCCGCGCTGGGCCTTGTGGGTGGCCCCGGCCTGCCACGTGAGCTATGATGGGCAGACGCCGCGTAACTGGGCGTGCGTAAGAAAGGAGACCTGCACCGGATGTGTGGTCGCTTCAGTCTCGGCGCAACGATCCGGGTCGGCCAACTCTTCGACCTCCCCAACTGGCCGGAGACGCCACCCCGCTACAACATCGCCCCGAGCCAAGAGGTCCCGGCGGTGATCCAGAACCGGGAGACCGGCGCCCGCGAGTATCCGGCCCTTCCGCTGGGGCCTCGTGCCGTCCTGGGCGAAGGACCCCGACCATCGGCAACCGGATGATCAACGCCCGGAGCGAGACGGCGGCCACCAAGCCCACCTTCCGCAAGCCCCTGCGGGAACGCCGGTGCCTGATCCTGGCCGACGGGTTCTACGAGTGGAAACGGGAGGGATCGCGCAAGCAGCCCTACTACATCAAGCTCCGGGACGGTGAGCCCTTCGCCTTCGCGGGGCTGTGGGATCGCTGGCAACCGCCTGACGGTCAACCGCTCGAAACCTGCACCATCCTGACGACCACGCCGAATGAACGTGGTCCAGCCGATTCACGACCGGATGCCGGTGATCCTCCCGTCCAGCGCCTACAGCCTGTGGCTCGATCCGACGGTGCGCGATGTCGACCCGCTCCAGGCTCTCCTGACGCCGTACCCTGCCGAGGAGATGATCGCCTACCCGGTGAGCACGCGGGTGAACAGTCCGGCGTATGATTCGCCGGAGTGCATTCAGCCGGTGGTTTGACGTGGATTCCGTACACACCCCTCCTGGGTTGCACTACCGCTTACGCGGTGCAGGATGCTCCTGCCGCGGCGGCGTCGGGGGGGGTGCCAACAGGGGGAGGACGACATGGCTGCGTACTTCATCGTCGACGTGGATGTGAAGAACCCGCAGGCGTACGAGGCCTACAAGCAAGCCGCCGCCGCGTCCATTGCCCAGTACGGCGGCGGTATCTCGTCCGGGGCGGGACGCACGAGGTGCTGGAGGGGACTGGCGCCCGACGCGCCTCGTGGTGCTGGAGTTCCCCACCGTCGCCGCGGCCAAACGCTGGTATGCGTCGGCGGAATACAACCAGGCGAAGCCCCTCCGCCTGCAGCACGCCGTGGGCCATCTGGTGTTAGTGGAGGGCGTCTAACCGATCATACCGCCGTGAGGAGCCGGCGGGTTATCCAGTCAGCCCGCGAGTGAATGATCCCGCGAACGACGTGCCCGCGCGCATTGCGCCCCTGGCTTGACTCCCTCCCGTCGAAGCCCTGCTGAACGTCTGGGAGGACAACGGGGTGGTCACGCGGCTCGAGGAGACGTCGGCGCCGGCCCGCTAGAACCACCCCGAGCGCCGAGGGAACCCCGACGGTCCGGCGGGACATACGTCGCGCGGGCGTTGGTGGCACCCCCCCCTCGCTCATGCTGGCGGGGGCTCGATCCGCAACCGAGACGCCGCCTCCTTCATCATGGCGGTGAACCATTGGGTCGTGTCGGCCCGCTCTTTTTGGAGGCGTTCGGTTTCGGCTGTGAGTCGGCTGACCTCGGCGCGTAATTGGTCACCCTCGTGCCGGAGGCGCTCGCATTCCTTCAGCGTGGCCTCCGCGATCCGCTTGAGGTTGGTGCCCTCGTGAACAATACAGCGAATACCCGCGAGGGCAGTCGGACCTTCTTCCATCCACCGAAGCACCTGCTCCTGCGCTGTTCCCGCCACTCCATCCGTCATGGTTCGATCTCCCCTGGGTTTCGTTGCCGGCCGCTGATCGTCTCTGATGCCTTCCTTGGACCTATCCGCCCCGCCGCCGTAGGTCAAGAGTATGAGGCTACCGATAAGGAGGAGCATGGCGGTGAGGAGTACTATCGTCGAGATCTCCATGCTCGGCCCCGCCGCACGCTGCGACTCCGTACGAGTCGGATCGCTGAGTCATAAGCCCGGCGGACATGATTTCCCTGTCCGGGGATGCCGGTCAACCTCCAATGAAGACTCCGGCTGATCCGCCACCCGGCCGGATCGCAGTGCCGCGGCCAGGCGGTGTCACCTGCGGGGCAGAGCGACAACCCGCGCCACGAGGAGAAGGCCGTCACGGCATACTCCCCCCTTATTAGAGGGAGTCCTTCTGATAGTAGAGAGCACAGAACGTGCCTAACCTATCAGAAATACAGGAGTTGCACACTCCGCATCGGCAATCGCGAATAGTGATCAGCAGTTTCGACACAGTAAGCCAGGAAAGGCGTCGGGGATCTCATTCGTCCCTTGTCGGAGACTGTAAGCCCGCCCGACGGTGGGGCCAGTTTCAATCGGAACGGAGATGGGAGGTGGCGAACCCGTCGGACAATTTCGACTGGCAGGGATATCTGGAAAGACTGTACCCGAGCCGATAACCTAACCGTGCGATCGACTCGGGCCGTGTGCCTCCAGACGTCCGCCAACCGGCAAACGACCGTTCATCGAGGACGTTGCTCGTCGTGACCCCGATGCGGGAGGCCAATCATGCTGACGCCCATCGGAAAGCCCCTCCCCCAAGTCCTCCAGGATCGCGGCCGTCACATCCTCGACACCCTCCAGGGTCTTCCGTTGGAGCAGCGAATGGACCTTGCCTGTCGCACCATACCGGCCGTCTGGCTTTCGTTCCGGCCAGATAGCTTCGCCCCCAAGGCGAAGCGCGACGCTTTCAAGACGATCTGTGATGGGGTGCAGGTCTGGCTGATGGATGAGATCGTGGAGATGCGCCAGTCGCAGCCCCTTTCGAAAAAGACGGCATCGACGGCGAAGGCCCGACAGCGAGTCGGCCATGCGTAGGACGAGAGCGGGCTGCAACAGCAGGAAGGCGAGGCGATGACCGGGCGACCCAGCCGGTCCATGTCCGCGTGGCGGCGGTGGCTCTTCCTCGGGCTGCTCCTGCTCATCTTCCCGCTGGCCGGCTGCTCCGTCCTCATCGCGAACACCTACATGGCGATTGCCTCGCACCGCGGCTACGAGTGGGACGAACTCGTCGTGCCCCAAACGCAACAGGAGGTGCACGCGGCCCTGGGGACGCCCGCCCAGACGTTTATTCGCCTAAGTCCGCGCCACTCCGCCAGGGCTGTCAAATGGAAATGGACGGAGGTTCCGGCGGCCGGACTGGGAGAGGGAGACCCCACCCCTCCGTAACTCCAAACAAATGGCGTGAGGCGGCCCGTGCGCCGCGGTGAAGTCTTGACACGGCCGCCCGCTATTGTTAGCATCCGCCCTCGCCCGGGGCCGAGGCCGCGCCTGCCGCCCCCACTTCTTGCCAAACCGGAACGGTCAGCCGATCGAGTCCCACGGCTCCCTTGGTTGTCTGGAATGTCATTCGCGATCTGCGTACTATTTCAGGGGTCACGCTGGCCCCTTTCTCTTAACTCTTGCGTCAAGGAGAGGGTCTCATGGGCAGTGTCTGTTTCAATCTTCTATCTGGAAGTATTCCTGGCGGAAGTCTGCACCGGGCGCGCGCCATCCTCGCGGGGATGGTCGCGCTGGCGGTATCGCTCTTCGCCACCGCGGCAGGGGCGAGTGAGGCGGAGCTGAAAATCCCCGACCTGGGCTCGGTCAACTTCGTCGGGATGTCCGGACACAATCTGCTGCTGTTCGGGCTCATCATCTGCATCGGCGGGATGATCTTCGGGTTCGTCCAGTTCACACAGATCCGCAAGCTCCCGGTCCACAAGGCCATGCTGGAGATCTCCGAGCTCATCTACGAGACCTGCAAGACCTACCTGATCACCCAGGGCAAGTTCCTCGCCATCCTCTGGGCGTTCATCGCGGTCATCATGGTGGTCTACTTCGGCTTCCTGCTGCACTTCTCGGCGGACCGGGTGTTCCTCATCGTGCTCTTCAGCATCGTCGGCATCCTGGGCAGCTACGGCGTGGCCTGGTTCGGCATCCGGATCAACACCTTGGCCAACTCCCGGACGGCCTTCGCGAGCCTGGGCGGCAAGCCGTATCCCGACCATGGCCATTCCGCTGCAAGTCCGGCATGAGCATCGGCATGCTGCTGATCAGCGTCGAGCTGGTCCTCATGCTCTTCATCCTGCTCTTCGTCCCGGGCGACTCGGCCGGCCCCTGCTTCATCGGCTTCGCCATCGGCGAATCGCTGGGCGCCGCGGCCCTCCGTATCGCCGGCGGCATCTTCACCAAGATCGCCGACATCGGCTCCGACCTGATGAAGATCGTCTTCAAGATCAAGGAAGACGACGCGCGCAACCCCGGCGTCATCGCCGACTGCACGGGCGACAACGCCGGCGACTCGGTCGGCCCGACCGCCGACGGTTTCGAGACCTACGGCGTCACCGGCGTGGCGCTGATCACCTTCATCCTGCTGGCGGTGAAGGACCCGACGGTCCAGATCCAGCTCCTGGTCTGGATCTTCGTGATGCGCGTCGGCATGATCGTCACGAGCGCGCGTCTCCTACTGGCTCAATGGGGCCTGGGCCAAGGCCAAGTTCGGCAACGCCTCGAAGTTCAACTTCGAGACCCCGCTGACCACGCTGGTCTGGCTGACCTCGATCGTCTCCATCGTCATGACCTACGTCCTGTCGGCGATCCTGATCCCCGGCGTGGGCGACGGGACGATCTGGTGGAAGCTCTCCACCATCATCACCTGCGGCACCATCGCCGGCGCCCTGATCCCCGAGTTCGTCAAGATCTTCACCTCGACCAACTCGGGCCACGTGCGCGAGGTCCTCTCGGCCTCCCGCGAGGGCGGCGCCTCCCTCAACATCCTGTCCGGCCTGGTGGCCGGCAACTTCAGCGCCTACTGGATGGGCATGGCGATCATCTTCTCTGATGGCGATCGCCTACTGCGGTGAGCACGGTTCGGGCTCGGCCGACCTCATGGCCGCTCCCGCGATCTTCGCCTTCGGCCTGGTGGCCTTCGGCTTCCTGGGCATGGGCCCGGTGACGATCGCCGTGGACTCCTACGGCCCGGTCACCGACAACGCCCAGTCCGTCTACGAGCTGTCCACCATCGAGACGCTGCCGAACATCTCGAAGGAGATCCAGAAGGAGTTCGGGTTCAAGCCCGACTTCGAGAACGGCCAAGATCTATCCTGGAGGAGAACGACGGCGCGGGCAACACCTTCAAGGCCACGGCCAAGCCGGTGCTCATCGGCACCGCGGTGGTCGGCGCGACGACGCTGATCTTCTCCATCATCCAGATGCTCGACGAAGATGTTCGGGGCGGCCGACGTGGCACCGGGGCCTCTCGATCCTGAACCCGCTCTTCCTCCTGGGCCTCATCACCGGCGGCGCGGTGATCTACTGGTTCTCCGGCGCGTCCATCCAGGCGGTCGTCACCGGCGCCTACCGCGCCGTGGAGTTCATCAAGCGCAACATCAAGCTCGAGGGCGGCGGCGAGAAGGCCTCCGTCGAGGACAGCAAGAAGGTCGTCGCCATCTGCACCCAGTACGCCCAGAAGGGGATGTTCAACATCTTCCTGGCGTGTCTTCTTCTCGACGCTGGCCTTCGCCTGCGTGAACCACTACTTCTTCATCGGCTACCTGATCTCGATCGCGATCTTCGGCCTCTACCAGGCGATCTTCATGGCCAACGCCGGCGGCGCCTGGGACAACGCCAAGAAGATCGTCGAGACCGAGCTGAACATGAAGGGCACCGACCTGCACGCCGCCACGGTCGTCGGCGACACCGTGGGCGACCCCTTCAAGGACACCTCCTCGGTGGCCATGAACCCGGTCATCAAGTTCACGACCCTCTTCGGCCTGCTGGCCGTCGAGCTGGCGATCGAGCTGCCGGCCTTCACGAGCCACGTCGTCGCCGTGCTCTTCTTCCTGGCGTCCGCGGTCTTCGTGTGGCGCTCCTTCTACGCGATGCGCATCCCGGCGATGAAGGCGTAGCGCGGCTCACCACCGCGTTGCAGGTCAGGCGACACCCGACTCCCGCCGGAGGCCAAACTCCGGCGGGAGTTTTCATTTGACCGGCCTGTGCTGCGCCGCCTACCATTCGAGCGACGGAAGGGGGCGAGCTGGGGATGAGCTTCAAGGTTTGGAACAAGGTCCCGATCCAAACGGAGAATGGCGGCAGCGTCGAGGCGGTGGCGCCGGTGATCGTGTCGGCCAGCCGGCGGACCGATATTCCGGCGTTCCACGCGGAGTGGTTCGTCCGGCGCCTGCAGGCTGGGTATGCGAAGTGGACGAACCCGTTCAACGGGACGCCCCAGTACATTTCGTTTCGCCAAGACCCGCGCGGTCGTCTTCTGGACGAAAGACCCGCGGCCGATGCTGCCGCACCTGGCAGGGCTGGACCGGCGCGGGATCGGCTACTACTTCCAGTTCACACTGAACGACTACGAGGCCGAGGGGCTGGAGCCTGGGGTGCCACCGCTTTCGGAACGGATCGCGACGTTTCGGGAACTGGCGCAGACCATCGGGAAGGCGAAAGTCGTGTGGCGCGCCGATCCGCTGCTGCTGGCCGACGGACTCGACGTGGAACGATTGGTCGAGCGCGTGGCGCGGATCGGAGAGCGGGTCCACCCGTGGACCGAGAAGCTCGTCATCGCGTTCGCGGATATCGAGCGCTACGCGAAGGTCCGGAACCGGCTGCGGAAGTTCGGGCGGGGCTGCCGCGAGCTTTCACCGGAGGAGATGCGGGCATTCGCCGAAGGGCTGGTCGTTGCGGCACGGCCGTGGGGACTCGCCATCGCGACCTGCGCGGAAGCGATCGACCTGACGGACCTTGGAATAGGCCGGAACAAGTGCATTGACGACACGCTGCTGGCGCGCGTCTTCAGCCACGACGAAGACCTGATGCGCTTCCTGGGACCGGATGCTTGCGGGATGCGTCTCAAAGACAAAGGCCAGCGAAAAGAGTGCGGCTGCATCGTCAGCAAGGACATCGGCGCGTACGACACCTGTCCCCATCTGCTGCCGCTACTGCTACGCCAACTCGTCGGATCGGGCGACAGTGACCAGCCGCACCCGCCATCACGCGACGGACGCGTCGCCCGCCTGATCCGTCACCACGTGTGGCGTGCGTCGATTCCTCGCGTACGACACCCGCCCGCATCCCTACCGCTCCTGCCCCGCCATCCTCTTCGTCGCGGCCTGACCTCAGGCCTTGACGGCGCCCGAGGTCAGGCCGGCGATCAGGTATTTCTGGGCGACAAAGACGAAGATGATGCCGGGAAGGGCGGCCACCAGGGCGCCGGCGCACATCTGGTTCCAGTGGACGAAGACGTCGCCGATGGCGTCGAAGGAACCCACGGTGACAGGCTGCGCCTTCGGGGTGGAGGTGAACACGAAGGCGTAGATGAACTCGTTCCAGGTCCAGAGGAAGGTGATGATCCCGGCCGAGGCGATCCCCGGCGCGCCCACGGGCAGGACGATCCGGAACAGGGCGCCGGTCCGGCTGCAGCCGTCCACGATCGCCGACTCGATGATCTCCCGGGGGAAGTTGTCGAAGAACGCCTTCATGATCAGGACGGCGAACGGATAGGTGAGGTAGATGTTCGCGATGATCATGCTGAGGAGCGTATCCACCAGGCCGAGGTAGCTGACGACCAGGTAGAACGGCAGCAGGAGCGAGAGCGGGGGGATGATGCGGGTAGCGAGCAGGAAGAGGAGCATGAGCTTCCCGCCCCGGAATGGGTAGAGGCTGATCCCGTACGCCGCCATCATGCTGATGACCGTCACGATGAGGGTCGTCGAGACGGTGACGATCAGCGAGTTGGCGACGTAGTCCATGAAGGGGTAGGACTCGAACAGGAGTCGGAACGGCTCGAAGGTGGGGTTGGAGGGGAAATAGACCGGGGGAAAGACGTAGGTTTCCGTGTCGGGCTTGAACGCCGTGACCACCGTCCAGTAGATCGGCATCATCATCAGGGAGAGGACGAAGATGGCCACGCTGTACGACAAGGCCTTGCTTTCGAGGATGCGGTCTCGCATGGCTGCCTACTTTTCTCGGAGCAGGTAGACGAATATCACCGTGATGAGGGAGGTGATGAGGAACAGGACGACGCCGGCCGCGGCGCCGAGGCCGAAGTTGAGCGACTTGGTGATCTGGTCCCAGATGTAATAGCCGATCACGTAGGTCGCGCGGCCCGGCCCGCCCGCGGTCAGCGGGATGATGAGGTCGATGGTCCGGAACGAGAAGATCGTGGTGATCATCAGGCCGATCAAGAGCGGTCCCTGGATCATGGGCAGGGTGACGTAGAAAAAGCGCTTCACCGTGTCGGCGCCGTCCACGCGGGCGGCCTCGTGGATCTGATCGGGGATGCTGAGGATCGCCGCCAGCAGGATGATTCCCATGAACGGGATGCGGGTCCAGCTATCCACGATGATCACGCCCCACATGGCCAGCGAGGGGTCGCTGTAGATGCTGAGCGGCTTGGCGATGAGACGCGCCTTCATCAAGAGGTCGCTGATCACCCCGAAGTCGGGGCTGAACATCCACTTCCAGATCAGGCCGGAGACCACCGCCGGCACGGCCCACGGGATGATCATCAGGGAGCGGAGGAGCCCCCCACCCTTCTTCACGTTGCTCAGGCACATGGCCAGGAGCAGCCCGCCCAGCGACGGTCAGCGCGGTGGAGCCGAGGCTGAACACCAGGATCCGTTCCACGCTGACGCCGAAGACGCGCGAGTTCCAGAGCCGCTGGTAGTTGCCGAAGCCGGTGAAGCTCACCGGGTGGACGTTGTCGTAACGGAGGAAGCTCGCGGCGAAGAGGAGCAGCGCGGGAAACACGACCCACAGGAGAACGATCAGGAGGCCCGGGATGTTGAGGAGAAAGCCGTAGCGCGGATTGGTGAGCCGAAACCGCCCGGCTCTCCCGGTGCTGGCGTTCATGGTTGCCCCTGCTTGGGACGAAGGGATCCCCCCTCCCGCCGCGGCGGGAGGGGGGATCGGATTTCCGGTCGGTGACTATTCGGGCACCGCCGCATCATCCAGCGCTTTCTGGGCTTTCTCCAGCGACTCCGCCGGGGACATCTTTCCGCCGATGGCGTAGGCGAAGTGCTCCTTGATGAGATCGGTGAGCATGCGGCCGGCGGGCGGGAAGGTCTCCAGCACGGCGCGGCTCATCGCGGCCTTGCGGGCCTCGGGCACCGGGATCTTCTTGGCGTCCGGGTTGTCGTAGACGGAGATCACCGCCGACTCGTTGCCCTCGACGATCAACTCGCGATAATGCGCCTCGTAGCTGCGCATGTAGTCGAGGAACAGCATGGACGCGGCCTTCTGGGGGTCGGAGATGTACTTGTTGATCATGTAGCCGTCGATGTCGAAGTAGGAGGCGTGGTACTCATCCGGCTTGGAGGCATCCCACTTCGGCGGCGGGGCCACGGCCCAGTCGTTCTGGATGTTGGGGGCCTTCTTGGGGTCCTGGAAGCGGTTCGCGTCCACGGTGTGCGTCACCACCATGGCGGCCTTGCCCATGGCGAACATGTCGGACGCGCTCATCCACGAATACTCGAGCACCGAGGACGGCGCGCTCTTGTCCGTCAGCACCATGTCGGTGAGCATCTTCCAGGCGTTCTTGCCCTCCGGCGTGTTGACGGCGACCCGCTGCTTCTTCAGTTCCACCATCCGGCCACCCTGCGAGTAGATCATGTCGCGGAGCGGATAGACGATGTCCATCTCGCCGCCCGCGGAGAAGACGTAGCCCCACATCTTGTCGGTGGTCACCTTCTTGGCGATCTCCTGCAGCTCGGTCCAGGTCGCCGGCGGCTTCGAGACGACGGAGGGCCGGTAGAACAGCATCATGGTCTTGACCTGGCCGATCGAGCCGTAGATCTTGCCCGTCCGGCGCGGTCAGGCCCTTCTTGGTCGGGGGTGCGTAGAGCTTCCACACGCCCGGGTCGTTCCAGATCGCGTCGATCGGATGGAGCCAGCCGCCCGCCACCATCTGCATGTAGGTGGTCGGGTGGTCGTAGCACATGATGTCCACCGACGCACTCTTGGCCGCAAAGATGGACACGGTCTTCGCCACGATCGGCGGCTCCGCCCAGGCAAGCACCTCGACCTTGATGCCGGTCAATTGCTCGAAGGCCTTGGCGTTCTGCACGGTCGCGGGATCGTGCTCCAGGGCGCCGAAGTTCGACACCTTGATCTTGGTGACGCCCTTCACCGCCTCCTTCCACCCTTCCGGCAGGATGTACTTCTGTCCGCCGACACGCTCGCCGATCGGCTTCGGCTTGTTCCAGTTGACCTGTTCGTACGCCTTCTTGGCGCCGGCCCAGGCCGGGGCGGCGACAATGGCCAGCCCGAGCGCGGCCACCACCGCCACGAGAGCCATCCAGTGTAATCCGCTTCATGTGCGTAACCCCCTTTGCTGAGGAAAAAAGCGAACCGCCACGACACTCTGCGAGTCCGCGTCACCCCCTTTCGTCCCCTCTCACCGATGGCCTTTGGATCGTACGCCGATTGATTTTGGCTCCAACGCCGTGCCAAAGTCAAGGAGGACCGGCGAGTGGCCGCCGAGTGGACTGGACCACCTGCGCGCGCTGCGCGTCTTCTTTCCTCACTCCGCTCCTTCGGCGCCGCTGACAGGCGTGGTGCGATGATCGGCGCCCGCCTGCCGGACCCCCAGCGGCATGGGCGTGCGCACCGCGGCGGGCGGGCCATGAGAACGAGCGAGGTGGGGCATGCCGTGCGACCCGCAAAC
>CAVOIV010000046.1:0-28163 GCA_963695995.1 uncultured Methylomirabilota bacterium | reverse complement strand
ACCCCCGGCACGCCGATGAGGAGGCCCACCAGGATCCCAACGAGAATTCGCCTGTACATGCTGTCCTCCCTTCCCACGGCCGCGCCGCCCTACGGTACCAGCGGAATCCCATCCGCCAACTCGTATTTGATCACAGCGCGGATCTTGTTCTCGATCTGGAGGTAGCGGGCGACCTTCGTCGCCGGGAGCGCCGCGGACAGCTTCGGCACGTAGCCTTGCTTCATGGCGACTTCCGCCTGCTCGATCGCCAGGGCTTCGTCCAGGAGATTCTTGGCCGTCGCATCCGTGAGCGTGTTGGCCCGGTACGCCTCCGCGTATCGCTTGACGAGCTGGCCGATGCGGGCGTTGAGCGTTCCCAGATCGGCCTGATATGCGTCGTACACGGGCCAAAATCCCTTGGCTTCGGTCTCGGTGAGCTCCATGTTCGCCGCCACCAGGAGTTTCTTGTCCGCCTGGAGCTTCTGGCGCAGGATCTCCATGTTACTCGCCGGCTTGTCCTGGGCGAGCGCCGGGAGCGCGACGAACGCCACGAGTGCAGCAACCACAACCCGTAGGATCTTCATGCCAGACTCTCCTTGTCGTGAGGGTAGTTAAGGCGCCAGCCAAGCCCAGTCCCGTGCCTCCTGCATCTGTCTCCGTCGCTGGCACTCAGGGACGCGTAATGTGCTCGATCAAGATCCGCCGCACCTCTTCGATCGCCTCCGCGCTCTGTTGGACAGAATGGCCCGAGGTGACGACCAGCTCGGACGCCATGCCCTCCAGGTGCGCGCTGCTGTAGGCCACGACCCCATCGGTGTCTTGCTGGAACGGCCCGTCCCCTTTCACGGCGATGATGGAGTGGCCGATCACACCGGGAGCCAGCGGGGCCGGGGCCAGTGCCACGATCAGGGGACTCCCGGGCGTCATCGCGCCCACGCTGCTCAACCGGCCGCGGTACCGCAAGGCCAATTCCGGGTCCCTCAACAACACGTCTTCGGTCACACGGAGGAGTTGACCGGGCAGTCGAATGAAACGGGCAATCTGGTGCGCCAGCCAGTTGCCGGCCACGTAGCTTCCCCGGTGCGGCGTGGCAACGAAGAGGACCCGGCGGACGAAGGGGAGCGGCCGTACCGCCACCATCCTTCGCGTCAGGTCGCGCACCGCGTCGGATAACCCGGGACTCTCCAACACCGAGCCCAAATCGGTGCGGATCGCCGCCTCCAGGTCGACCACCATCAGTTTCACCAGAAAGCCTCCCTGGCTATGACCGACGAGGACCATCTGGCGCAAGGCCGCGTCCTGGCTTCCAGGATCGACCGTCCGCAACGCCGTCTCCAGGGATTCGCGGAGGCGCATGGCCGAGTAGAGTATCGGGTTGCCGGTCTCGTAGGTGAAGAACCAGAACTGGTAGCGCGGGCGGAGCCGCGGGTCGTTCTGGAGCTCGTTGAACATCTCGGCCCACCGCGCCGCGCTGGACGCCGTCCCGTGGATAAATACCACAGGGATCCGGCCGGGCTGGTACGGCTCGAGCGCCCCAAGCTGGGTCGGGGTGCGTTGGCGCAAGAGATCCCCGACGAGAAATCCACCCAGCTCGTAATCCCAGGCTGGTGACCCGCTCAACATGGCAGCCAGTGCCGCCGTCGGCTCCGCCTCCAGCGGGACGAGTCGGTCACCGACCTGGACCGCGTCCGTGTCGAACGTCCTGTAAAGCTCCAGCGTAGCGCGGAGCCGTGTCGTCTTGAGTTGCTCCCACGGTTCGTCAATCCGGAGAAAAGCCGTTACAGGAAGCTTCAGCCTGGGAGGGATGTCGAGACCCGGCCGCGTGGCACCGGCGACCGTGGACGCCGCAAACGGCGCCCCGACGCCGGGGCGCCGGTACCGATTCCGCAGTCCTTTCACCTCCACATCGGCGACCGAGACGAACTCGGTCAGTTGTCGGTCCAGCCAGGTGAGCTGCGCGGGGTCGAAGGCCACCTCCATCTCACCGAAGGGGAGCGGCAGGACCGCCGTCTTGAAGTCACCATAACTTCCGTCCGGCGACCGGAGCGCAGCGGTGAGAGCCCGGTTGTAGAGGTCGCAAGCGTCCCGGAACCGGGGATCGTAGGGGTCCGGGGCCGGGGTCCCGGACGGCGGGAACAGAAAGGCGTAGGCGTAGATGGCTGCCGCAAGATAATACGACCGCTGCTTGGTGCGCTCAGCGTGGAGGAATGAAAGTTCGGCGAGCGCGAAGATCTGGTTCGACCCCCGCCGCCCGGACACGACCTCGGCGTGGAGTGTCCAGAGTGCTGCCTCGGGGTCCTCGGCGAACCGATCGTACAGATCGGCCCGGTTGAGGATAATCTGCGAGAATCGGCTCGGTTCGTCGGCGGAGAGGACGTTCCGCGTCAGCTCCCGCTGGGCGGTCTGGGAATCCACCTTGGTGACGCTGATCGGCGTGGCGCAGGCGCTGATCGTCAGCGCGATGGCGAGCAGACAGATCCATCCCCGGGCCATCCGGATTCGGCCCGGGGATGACATCGGGCTCATACGGCAATGTGCGAGCGAGACGGTATTGCTCATTCAGAATGGATTCCGTAACCTATTACTTCTCAAGGACCTTCTTGCGCTCCTTCTCGTACTCCTGCTGAGTCATGGCACCGGAATCCAGCGCCTTCTTGAGGTCCATGCGCCCCGGAGAATTCACGCGCTCCGTCGTGAATCTCCGGGCCACGCCACTTGGCAACCGTGGATCAGAGCGATCGTTTTATCCGTCAGCGGGCCGGATGCCTCCCCTCACTGCCCCTGGAGGACGAAATGCCCCCGCCGGTTCCACTTCCAGGCGCTCTCGTCCTGGCCGAGCACGAAGGGGCGCTCCTTGCCATAGGAGATGGTCGAGATCCGATCGGCAGCGATGCCGGCACCCACCAGGTAATCCTTCACCGCTTTGGCGCGGCGTTCGCCGAGCGCCAAGTTGTACTCCGCCGTACCCCGGGAGTCGCAATGGCCCTCGACCAGAAGCTTGGCCCCGGTGTTGCCCTTCAGCCAGCCCACGTTATCGTTCAGGGCGGCCTTCTGGTCGTCGCGGATGCCGGCCTTGTCGTAGTTAAAGAAGACATCCTTGAGGGGGGACGGCGCCGGGACGGCCGCTGCTGGTGCCGGGGGTGGAGGCGGGGGCGGCGGGGCCTCTACCGGGGCGGGGGCAGGGGCCACGACCGGTGCCTCCACCACCCGCGGGGGCGGTGGGGCCGGGGCGGGGGGCGGCGGGGGCGCCGGGACGGTGGCGGCCGCGGGGCCCACGGGGGCGGGGGGGGCCACGATCACTTCCGGCCGCTTGGGGCAACCGTAGAGGGCGAGGGACCCGATCAGGACCGCCGCCGCGACGAGCACCTGCACGTTGGATCGAGTTTGCATCAGACTCCTCCTTCTTAAAGACCTAACCGCAATTCGGCGACACGGCGACTAGGCAACTTGGGGTGGGCCGAACCGGCCTTCGCCTTTCCCGCCCAATCGCCCAGTTGCCTGATTGCCCAATCGCCAACTTTCCCAGTTGCCTGATTGCCCAATCGCCGCGTTTCCGCCCGTTGGCGTTGGGTGATCTTGGCGAGAGGCGGCTCCCTCGGACTTACTGGATCGGCTGCACCTTGACCGGCTCCCCCCACCAGGCGCAGGTCTGCGACGGCAGGCACCGATCCGCCTTGGCGATCTCGACATCGCCCTTGGTGGTCGTCTCGGGCGTCCCGCGATTCACCGAGTAGCCCATGTGGTTCCACGTCGCGAAATGCGCGCCGTTCTTCTTGGTTTCTTCCATGGCCAATTGCGTGCGGGCGGAACAGGCCGCCCCGGCCACCACGAGCGCCGCGAGCATTGCGACTAACAGTGCGTTCTTCATCGGTCCCTCCTTTGTCGGGTCCGAACCCGACGGTGTGCGTCCGCCCCTTCTACTTCACCGCGTACCCTTTGCCCTCCAGGCACGACCCGTAGGCTTTGTCGTACTGCGCCCCGGGCTTGCTGCTGCTGGGCCTGCGCCTGCTGCTGGGCCTGGGCGGCCTGCTGGTTTTGGCGGCCCTGCCGCACCGCGCCCCCCGTGCCGCCCACAGCGGCCCCGACGGCGGCGCCCTTGCCGGCATCCCCGGCGATGGCGCCCCCGATGGCCCCCACGGCGGCGCCCGCGCGCTGCCCCTTTCACGGCGCCCCCTTGCTGCGGGGGCGGGGCCGCCGCCGTTTGCTGCGGCTGGGTCGGGTCCACCCCCGTCTGGCCTTTGGCCCACTTGTGGCAGTCGAACTGATCCTTCTCGAACTGCTCCTGGGTCTGCCCCTTCTTGGGGTAGGCGATAACCTCCGCCCAGGCGGGGCCCCCGCCGATGACCAGCACGAGGCCCGCGCTCACCGCCATCCTCCATGCCTTCGCCATGCTGACTTCTCCTCTATTGCGTCTGCGCCCATCTCACAGGGCGCCGGTGGTGGTCTCGTCGGTTCGGGGTCTCGGGTTTCGGTGCGTTGCCGGTTGCGCCTGACGCTCAACCCCTGGCCCCACTCCGCAATCGGCAATCGGCAATCGTCAATCTGCAATCGCCGTCCTACCGCGCCAGCGGAATCTGCTCGGCCATCTCGGCGAGGATCAGGAGGTCCAGCTTGTTCTCGACCTGATAGAAGCGCACCACCTTCTTGGCGGGGAGCACCTTCTTGAACTTGGGGAGGTACGTGGCCTTGAGGCGGGCGCGGGCTTGCTCCACCTTCACGAAGTCGGTCACCAGCTTGTCCGCCGTCGGGTCGGTGAGCGTATCGTAGTTGGCGGCATACCGCTGGACGAGGGCCACGATCCGATCCCCGATCTTCGCCGCGTCCTGCCGGTAGTCGCGGTAGAGCGGCCAGAACCCTTCCATCTCCTCGGGGGTGAGGTCCATGGCCTGGGTGATGAGGGCTTGGCGGGCGCTGGCGAGCTCCGCCCGGGCAAACTGGATCTCCTCCAGGGCCTCGGCCTTGGCCGGCTCCGGTGGGGCGGCCGCCGGCTGCTGGGCCCGGGCGACCCCGGGCATTGCCGCCACCATCAAACCCAGGCAAGCAAGGACCCACCATTGCTTTTTCATTTCTGTCTCCTCTTTCCGTTCTTAGTATTGTTCGACGTGACGGCTCTCTCTCGGCACACATTGTCGGCAAGCCGCACAAACACCCTGTAAGGATATGAAATGAGCCCGGAAATCACAACCATTTCCTCAAAGGGACTTTGCCCCAGGGGAGTCCCGGCAGCAAGTCGGACCTTGGTCCTATACGATCTTCGCGCGCCTTGAGCAAAAAAGTCGGCCGCGGTGGATCGCGGTTACCGTTCACAGGGGAAAAGGAGAGGCGTCAGGATCAACCTGCCCCATTACGGCTCGAGCGATGACGTGAGAACGCAGACTACGAGGAACAAGACGCACGGCGACACGTGGACTGCGGCTCTCCTCCCGGCTCGCCACTGGTCCGGCCCAGGGAATCGGGCTACCCGTGCATCGTGAGCCCAACCTCGGCCCCCCTGCTATGGGGACCCGCGTGCCGGCGTGATCTCCTGCTGGAACTCCAATATATCCTTGAGGAGGAACCGCAGCCGTTGGACGTCCCAGAGGCCAGGGAAGAGTTTTTCGGCGCCCTCCAGGTACTCCAGCGCCTCGCGATGCTTCCCCTCGAAATACGCCGCGATGGCCCGCTCCCATTCATCCGAGAACGCGTCGTCGGCCTTCGGCGTCAGTCCGATGTCCTTGGCCATCTGCAGGATGGTCTGAACCGGAATCAGGAAGTTGAAACCCTGGATCGCCTGGTCGCCCTCCACCGACGTGGTGATAAACGTCGCGGCGCCGACCACCTCGCCATTCCGATTGAACGCCGGGCCCCCGCTGTTTCCCCAGGAGATCGAGGCATCGGTCTGGATGACCCAGCGTTCATTGACGTCCAGCTTGAACCCGGAGACACGCCCAAAGGTGACCGACGAGGCGGCCCGGCTCTCGACGCTGAGGAAGTCGTGCCAGAGGACCGCCCCGGGGAACCCGATGATGTAGAGATTCTCGCCGAGGTGGACGTGTGTGGTGCGCGCCGCCAAGTCAACCGTGGGCAGATCGGTCATCTCGATCTTGATGATGGCGGCGTCCAACATCTGTTTCCCATTCGCCGGAACGCCGCCGTCCTTGGGCAGGGATTCGGGGTCGATCGGGGGACTATAGGCTTTGACTACGGCGGGGACGCCCGGGGGGAACTGCGTCCCGGCTTCCACCCGCTTCTGGAAGAACACCTCGAGCCGCTTGATCAGCTTGACCCCTTGGCGGTTCTCGGGAGCGTTCACGATCTTCGCCAAGCGGGCCTTCCGCTGCGCCGCCGGCAGCTTGGCCAATCCCGGGCCACAGGCTGCCTCGGCCGCCTGCTGCAGAAAGTTCGCAATGTGCTCCGCATCGTCCTTGTACACCGGCTTCACCACGTGGCCGTTGGTGGCGATCCAGCCATCGGGATGGATGATGAAGCCGGTGCCGTTCTCCGTATCCGGGTCCGGCTTGACGACGTAGATGTCGTTCTTGCCGCAGCGGACCGTCACCTCGGCCCGAACATCGGTGAGGATTCCCACCACGGCCGGCTTGACCCGGAGAATCATGGACTCCACCCGCTCGGCGTCGCGCTCGTTGAGAACCCGCTGCCCCGCGGCGGCGAACCCCGAGAAAGCCATAACGCCGATGCCCAGCGCATACGCGCACAGGCACAGCCATCCGCGCCTACTCACGTCGCGCCGCGGCCAGGCGATCCCCCGACTGTCCGGGTGTGACGGCGGGCCCTCGGTCCGATCTCGCCACGTCCATTTACCCATGGCCGTATCCCCTCTACTCTATTTGTCGCAGCTATCCCAGGGTGTGGAGTCGTCCGACGGATCCTTCCAGGGAGCAGCTGTCGTCCACACCCCAGGGGGTCATTGGACAACTGGGTCCGGCCCGGATCCACCTCCGCTTCTTCGGCTCCCCAGTTGCCCAATTGCCTGATCGCCCAATTACCGATTACCCCGCGAGCGCGGCCGCCGGGGTTACTTGAGCTGGAGCATCCACGACGCGTCTTCGAACCACTTCTGCCGCAGCACCTCGAGTTCGCCGCTATTCAGCATCGTGGTGACGAAGTTCTGCGCCCAGTTGAGGAGCAGCGAGTCAGTGGGGAGCATCGCGATCCCGATCGGCTCGTAGTTGAGCGGGCTCTTCAAAGTGGTCAACCCCTTGTCGCGATACCGGAAGACCGACACGTTGCAGATCGGAAAATCCGCGACCATGGCTTGCACCTTGCCGTCCAGGACCATGCTGATCGCCTGGTCGTAATCGTCCGTCGGCACCAGCTTGGCCTTCGGGATCAGCCGCTCGACGAACAGTTGGCTGGTGGACCCCTTGAGTGCGGCCAACGTGACGTCGGGGCTGTTCATCGTCGCAATGCTCCGGAGTGCCGCCGCGTTCTCCTGCTTGATCAGGATGGACTTCCCGGAACCGAAGTACGGTCCGGCGAATGCGACCTTCGTGTTCCGGAGCGGCGTCATCGTCATCCCGGACAGGATCAGATCCACCTGACCGGCCTCCAGCGCCGGCAGCAGGTCGTTGAAGTTCATCCGCTTCAGCGTCAGTTTGACGCCGATGCCGTTCGCCATCAGGGTGGCGAGGTCCACCTCCATGCCGACGATGCTCCCGTCCTTCAACGTCATGTTCAGCGGCGGCATGTCGGCGGCCGTCCCGACCACCAGCTCTTTCTTGGCCAGGATCCGATCCAAGACCGGCGCCCCGCGCGCAGCATCGGCCGCCCGCGCCACCTCGAGGGTGCCCAGCACGATTGCGATTGCCACCACGCCCACCACGACGCCTCTCCATGTTCGCATGTCCGGTCTCCTCCGATCCTCGCTACGTGTTCAGGTTTGTGAGCAACATGGCGAACGTGCCATGCGCCCATCTCCGTGACGCTCCCCGCGCAATTCGCTGCGGCCGTTTCCCCCTACTTGTCGAAGATCCCTTTCGCTCCTGCCGGTTCTCGATGGAATCAAAACCGCGCCGCGACGTTCAGCGCGATCACGTTGATGTAGTTCGACGAGAAGTCGCCCTGGATCGTCCCGGACAGCGGCCCGCGCGTTTCGTTGACGGGGGCGCTGCCCGCATCGATGAACGTGTAGGCCAAGCCCAGGGTGAATTCGCTGGTTCAACTCGTAGATCAGCCCCGCCGAATACCGAAGGGTCCGATCCAGGGGCATCGCCACCGTCCGGTTCGCGTCGGACACGGGCGAGCTGTCATACGCGAATCCGGCGGTCACGCGCCACTGCGGGTGAAAGCGGTAATGCGCCCCCACGGCGACGTGAAAGGTGTCGTCAAACTGCGCATCCTTGGTCGCACTGACCGTGGCGCCCGCGGTGTTGCTGACGCTGATCGGTGTGAAGCCGAACTGGGACCAGTTCTGCCACCCCAGGTTGCCCATCACCGCCCAGTTTCTCGGTGACCTGAGAGAAGGCGCTGAACATGACGGCCTGGGGCATGGTCATCTTGATCTTCACCTCGCCCAGCCGAGCGGCCAGGTTGGCATTGACGGGGCCGAGGTTCGAGAAGGTGGGCGCGATCCTTGAAGTCCTGCTCGATGGGCGACATGTACGTGAGCCCGAAGCGCGTGCCCTTCCATGGTTCGACCAGGATCCCCCCGCCGCCGCCGAACCCGAACGAGTCCGCCTTGTACTCCAGTTGGCCGTCCGGCGCCCCAGTGGCAAGCCGTTGTTGATCGCCACCGTGCTCTTCAGGTAGGCGTACTGGAACACCGGCCCGGCCCCGATCGACAGCCAGTCGGTGACGCGATACGAAAAGGTCGGCATGACGTCCAGGGTGATGAGGGCGCTCTCCTGGACGTAGTAGCGGCCGACCCAGTCGTCCTCGTATTTCACTCCCAGGCCCATGTACGAGCCCACCGACAGCCCGAACCGCCAGTCCTTCCCCAGCGGCTGCACGTAGTAGAAGCCTACCGTCGGGAGCACGACACCGCCGTCTCCGGCCGGCCCGGTCGTCGTGGTCCCGGGGCCCGGCTGGAATTTCAAGTCAGTGATGACCGGCTGGATTCCGATCATGATCTCCGCCTTGTCCAATCGCGACATGCCGGCGGGGTTGCTGGCCGCGATGGAGGCGTCCTCGGCACGGGCCGCCACCCCGGCGTTCGCCGTGCCCACCTCGGGCGTCCCGCGCTCGTACATCCAGAGGCCGCCGGCCCACGCCGCCGGCGCGAACGCTGGACGAGCAGGCCACGGCAGCAGAATGCTCAGCACGCGAACGAGTCTGCTTCGTTTCATGTCACGCTCTCCGTTTACGCGCATGAATATCGCGCAAGAGTGGTATCCGCAATCCGGACCAGCGCCGCGCCGCTCCCTCGGCAACTGTGCGGTTCTGCTTGGCCGTGTCGCCTTCTTCTTACGCACCGCACCGTAAAACCTTCGCCCTTTTGAACATTGCCTTATTGCTTCGAGTTTCGGGTCATCGAATTTCGAATTCTGCCCTACGGGGCCAGCCCTGACGCAGACGTCCCGGGCCATGTTCTGCTGCCGCTCACCGCCAACCCACCACCGCCCCGCCGCCCCATCCCCGAGTCCCCACCGCCCCAATACTGGTACACGAGGTCGTACCGGACCTCCGCACCCACGGTCTTGAGGTCAACGACGAAGGAGAGGGCTCGTTGGTTTGGATCAGGTACGCCTGAGCGCTGCCTTTGGCCTGCGAGACCGTGCGGTCCTGAGCATTCACACCGTAGAGGATGAACTCCAGGTCCTTGATGGGTTGCGGGTAGTCAGGATTGTTGGCCCACCCCTCCACTCGCACGGCGCCCGGAGCGGGACGGCTGCAATTCCAGTAGAGCGACACCGTGCCATCCGAGATCCGGTGCGCAAAGCTGTCAAAGGGAGGCATCGGTTTGGCCAACCCGCAGGCCGTCAGGGCGACGACGCATAACACGAGCATGAGCGTGCGACATCGCCTCGGCGAGACGTGCACCTTCGTCATTTCTCTACCTCCCTGTCCATACTTCCGTTCTCTCCCGCTCATTTCGGCAGCAGGAGCTGGACCTGGAAACGCAACGACCAGTCCGCCGCCCCGTGCGGTTTCTCGAGGTTATAATACGCCTGGAGCTGGGTGTTCACCGGCAGCCCGACCTTGCCGACCCGCCAGAGCTTCCCGAACCCGCCGCCGAGCGGCACCGTCCACTGGTCCCCACTGTCCGCCATCCAGTTGGCCGTGATGACGGGCGACGTCGTGAGGTACCAGCCATCCGGCAAGTTGTAGTTCACGAACGGCTGGATCAGCATCTGGCTGACGCTGCGCCGGTCCGAATCCCCGGCAACCGACCACTGCTGGTTCACCAGCGCCCCGAGCACCCAGGGCCCCTGCATGGTGAGCACGACGCCCGCCGGCCCCATGCTCCATTTCCCACTCCCGAGCGCGGTGTCGGTTGCCGTCGGGAAGGTGAAGGTCGGGCCCGACGCCCCAGATGAGGGTGCCCGGCTTCCGCGGCGAGAAAAACAGCGTCGGGTTGAGATCGCCCAGGCCGAACTCACTCTCGATGCCCGGCGCCGGGGACGGCTGGTTGATGATGGGCAGGATCGTCCGCGTGATCAGATTCCACTCCTCGGTCAGTTTGATCGGGATCACGGGCTGGAGATTGCCCACGTACTGGGTGACGTTGTTCGGCCCCACCCCGAAGTTGAAGTTGTTCTGGAGCGGGATGCTGATGAGGTCCGCCACCGGGTTCTGGGTCTTCTTGGCCAGCTCCGTCGTGTCTTCGGCCGCCAATGAAGGAGCGGTGATCAGGAGCGTCAGCAGGATCGGAAATGTCGCGTGCGCCAATCGCATGCGGCCTTGGTGTACGCAGTTCCGCATTACCGTCCTCCCTCTTCTTTGGGAATGGAGGTCGTCCCGCTCGATCGGGCAATCGCTCCGGTTCCGCGGTCGATCAGGCCTGAAGTGACCATGGAGTGAGCGACTTGCCAACAGAGGTCACTCCAGGTATTCTCTTGGCATGTCACATACTCGAAACTCGCTTTCATTGGCTGAACTACGGCAGCGGTTGCGCCCGCTTTGCGAAAAGCACCATATTCGTCGCCTAGAAATTTTCGGTTCGGCTTCGCGTGGCCAGGCCATACTCGGCAGCGATGTGGATTTACTGGTGACGCTTGACGACTCCGTCCCCTTCTCAACCGCCGCATTGCTCGACATCGCAGGTGAGGCGGAGGAGCTGTTGGGCGCGCCCGTGGATTTCGTTCTACGCCCGTCTCTGGAGAAGTCATCCAATCGCTTTGCCCGTGAGCATATTCTCTCCACCGCGGTCTGCATCTATGGAAGCTGACCAGCTTGGCCGGCTGCATGACATTCTGGAAGCCACGCGTCTCATAACGGCATACGTCAAAGACACGACCGCTGCTGGTTTTCGCGCCGATATACAAAAACGAGATGCCGTCATCCGGCGCATCGAGATCATCGGCGAGGCCACGGCCCACCTGTCCGAAGCAACTCGGCGCGAGATTCCCGATCTTCCTTTTCGGAGAATGCGGGGGATGCGAAACATTGTGGCCCACGACTACGCCAACGTGGACGTTGGCATCGTCTGGGACGTCGCCACGGTACATGTCCCCGAAGTGTGCGCCGTGCTGGAGCGCTTCTTCGCCCAGGACAGTCATACGCCACCCTCTGCCACACCGTAGCCCCGATCTCGCAACGGATTGGGGTTAGTCCCCAGATGCCACCCACTGCTTCTGCATACACCCCTTTTCACTGAAGAAGAAGCCAGGAAGGAGAGGGCGGAGGGCCCTTTCCTTCCTGATGAGTACAAATTGCCTAGTCCGACAGCGCCTTCTTGTGAGCGGCGAGCGCGAGGCCCTTGTCCTTCTCGGCCTTGTCGGCCGCCTTCATTTGCGTAAGGTCAATGGTGACCTTGGCGATCTTGCCGGTGAACTTGAACGGCACCTTGTAGGCCTCGGTGACGGGCGTGCCCTCATCCGCGCCCACGTCGGCGCCTTCGTCCGCCGAAAAAACAGCGAATTGCGTTTTTTCGATCCGCCCCGTGGCAACCTTCTTCCCGTTGACGAAGAGCGTGCCCGTACCGCCCTTGCCCATGCCGCCGCCGTCATACGCGAACTCGAAGCGGATGGTCGCCTTCCCGGCAGGCAATGCCTGTTTGGCGGCCACCGTGTACCGCTGGAGCCCCAGCCAGTTGTAGGTGTAGGTTGGCTTGCCGCCCTGCAGGTACAGACTCCAGCCGCCGAACCGACCCGCTTGGGCGAGGATCACGCCGTTGGCCCCTTTCTTCGGGATCTCCACCTCGGCGGTGATCGTATGTGACTTGTTCTTCAGGTTGATGAAGACGTTCTCCGACATCCCCATCATCCCCACGTAGACCGTCAAGGAGGTGCGGCCGGCCATCAAGTCGGGCCGACCGACCAGGGCGGCGACGAAGCGCTCCTGCAGTCGGTCATCGAGGGGCAGCACGGTGTACTTCACCGCCTCCTTCAAGAAAAGGTCCTGGAGCTCTTTTAACCTCCCGGGGTTTTTGGCGGCCAGGTCGTTCGCCAGGCTGAAGTCCCCCCGCGTGTCGTACAGCTCCCAGATGTCCTCTTCGAGCGGCCTCCGGACCTTGAATTCCCAGGCGGCCCGGTGGACGGTGCCGGCCAGCCAGCCGTCGTGGTAGATGGCCCGATTGCCGAAGATCTCGAAGTACTGGGTAGTGTGTCGGCTCTGAGCTTTGGAGTCGGCAAACGTGTATGCCAGGCTCACGCCTTCGATCGGGGTCTGGGTCGTGCCGTTCACGCTCTTCGGCTCCGGCAGGCCGGCCGCCTCCAGGATCGTCGGGGCGATGTCGATTACGTGGTGCCACTGCGACCGCAGCTCGCCCTTCGCCGCGATGCCCTTGGGCCAGTGGATCACCATGCCGTTGCGGGTTCCGCCGTAGCTCGAGGCGACCTGCTTCGTCCAGGTGAAGGGTGTGTCGCCCGCGACCGCCCACCCGGCGGCGTAGTGGGGATAGGTCGTCGGGCCGCCGAGCTCGTCGTAATGCTTGAGGATGTCCTGGACGGTCTCGTGCACACCATTGAAGTAGGTGTACTCGTTGAAGAGCCCGTTCATGCCGCCTTCAGCGCTCGCGCCGTTGTCGCCGACGATGTAGAAGACGAGCGTGTTGTCGAGCTGACCGGTCGTCTCGACGGCTTGGATCAGCCGGCCGATCTCCGTGTCGGCGTACTCGCCGAACCCGGCGAACACCTCCATCTGGCGCGCGAAGAGCTTCTGCTCATCCGGACTCAGCGTAGCCCAGTCCTTGATGGCTTCGGGCTTGGGCGCGAGCGGCGTTCCCGCCGGCACCACGCCCAATTTGATCTGACGTGCCAGCGTCTCTTCGCGTAGCTTGTCCCAGCCCTGGTCGAACTTGCCCTTGTACTTGGCGATCCACTCCTTCGGCACCTGGTGCGGCGCGTGCGTGGCGCCGGGCGCGAAGTAGAGGAAGAACGGCTTGTCCGGCGTGAGCGATTTCTCCGCTTGCACCCACTTGATAGCCTGATTGGTCATGTCGGTCATGAAATGGTATTTGGGATCTTTCGGCAATTCGACCTGGTTCATCCCGTCGTAGAGCAGCGGCGCCCACTGGTTGGTCTCACCGCCGATGAAGCCGTAGAACTTGTCGAAGCCCGAGCGCGTCGGCCAACGGTCGGTTGGACCCGAGGGGCTAACCTCCCAGGCCGCGGTCTCGTGCGACTTCCCGAAGGCGGCGGTGCTGTAGCCGTTCAACCGCAGCATCTCCGCCACCGGCGCTACGCTGTTGGGGCGCTGCCCCGTTTGCCCGGGAAAGGCGGTGGCGGTCTCCGTAATCGAGCCCATATTGTTCATGTGATGGTTGCGGCCGCTGAGCAGCGCGGCCCGCGTGGGCGAGCAAAGCGCTGTGGTGTGGAACTCGTTGTAGCGCAGCCCGTTGCTGGCCAGGCGCTCCACCGTGGGCATGTGGATGGGCCCGCCAAAGGCGCTGGACTGGCCGAACCCCATGTCATCGATCAGCACGATGAGCACATTGGGTGCGTTGGCGGGGGCCTTGACCTCGAACCGCGGCGGCGGCGTGGCATTGCGAGCATCGAACACCGTGCTATGCGGGTACTGGGGTTCCGGAATCGGCAGCACCGTGCGGTCGGTGGGCAGCACAACGCGCTGCTGAGTTGGCTCTGGTGTTGACTGGGCCATGCCTGCCGGGGCCGCCAGCAGGACAGTAGCGATGAGCATCAGGGCCATTGCTGAATATAGTCTATTCCTCATTTCTGTTTCTCCTGGCTCCTGTCGTCTCTGGATCGACTGAGTGATCCGCCCTTTGCCGTTCCTCGGCAAGTGCCAGATGACTCGCCCCGTGAAATGCAAAACCCACCACCGACAATCTAGAACCGGTCAATTGAAACCCTCGCCCGTTGTCCGGTTCTCGGTTGTCGGTTGTCCGTTGTCCATTTTACATTTTTACATTTTCACAATCAGTTCCCCTGCGCGCTGGCATCAAGACTGAGCCCACCCTTGGCGCCCTTGGCGTCTTTGCGAGAGATAGCGTTCTTCTGATTAGCGCTATCTCTGGCTGCGCGGCGCCAAGAAGGACAGTAAGGTGCCAACACCCTTTGCGCAAGGGACCCATCAGTTCAGATCGGCGTCCTTGAAGAATTTCGTCCCGCCGATCGTGATCGAGGCCGAAAGCCCCGTCTCGGTGAGCTGGTAGAGATGCGCATCATGAGCCCACCGATCAGATTGCGTCGCATAGCAGTCCCTCCCTGCGTTGGGGTTTTCCCTCCCACCATCTCGCCACAGAGCACGGCACCGCATGGCGCCGGCGCGATGTCGCCCCGGGCAACTCTGCCCGCCGCGCCGCCGGCAGCAGCCACCGAGGGTCGGGAACCAGTCGAGCCCGGAGATGAGGCCGTTCTCGACCTTGCCGGCCGGCACCTTGCCCGGCCAGCGGATCATCGCCGGCGCGCGGAAGCCGCCTTCCATGACCGTGCCCTTGCTCTGCGCAAACGGCGTCTGTCCGCCGTCCGGCCAGGTGAAGACCTCGGTGCCGTTGTCGGTCGTGAATATGACGATGGTGTTGTCATCCACGCCCATGTCCTTGAGTTTCTTCATCACAAGGCCGACATCGTCGTCGAGCTGCGCCATGCCGGCTTCGTGGATCGACCAGCCGTTCTTCGAGTTGCGCATCGCCTGGTACTTCGGCGACAGGTGCGTGACCATGTGCATACGGGTCGCATTGAGCCGCAGGAAGAACGGCTTGTTGTCGGCCTTGGCCTTGTCGACGAACTTGAGCGCGAGGTCGCGGATTTCGTCGTCCACGGTTTCCATGCGTTTCGGGCACAGCTCGCCCGCGTCCTCGATCTTTTGCCTGCCGACCTTGCCCCAGCGCGGGTCCGCCGTGGCATCGTCCACATTGGTCGCCCACGAATGGACCATGTTGCGGGGACCCACCCGGGGCCTCAAGTCCTGCGGGTAGTTCGGGTGGCAGGGGTCCTCCATGGCGTCGAGGTGGTAGAGGTAGCCGAAGAATTCGTCGAACCCGTGGACGGTCGGCAGAAACTCGTTCTTGTCGCCAAGATGGTTTTTGCCGAACTGACCCGTGGCATAGCCCATCGCCTTCAGCGCCGTGGCAATCGTCACCGCCTCGGCGGGCAGCCCGGTGGGGGCGCCGGCCTGTCCTACGGTCGTCATCCGGTGCGAATCGGCAGCTCGCCGGTAATGAAGTTGGCGCGCCCGGCGGTGCAGCTCGCCTCGGCGTAGTAGTCGGTAAACAGCATGCCTTCGGCGGCCAGCTTGTCGAGGTTCGGCGTCCGGCCGGCCATCATGCCCCGGTGGTAGGCGCCGATATTCCAAATTCCGATGTCGTCGCCCATGATGACGACGATGTTCGCGCAGAAACGTGCCTCACTTGGCTCGGACAAACTCGACGACAAACGTTTGCTTCTCTACCGCTTGAAAGTAGGCCCCTTTGAGCCGGTCGGACGTCGGGTCGTACTGCAGCGTGTATGTCGAACCCGGATAGTTGACGTCGCGCAGCTCGACGACCACGGTGAGCGCGCCGGCGACGCGGCGCACCTCCACCCGGGACACGTTGATCGGCCGCGGATTGAAATATGAGGCCTTCACGCTGCCCTCCTTTCGTACCTCCCCCAACACCAGGACGTAGCCCCCATCCGGCCGGACCCAGCGCCCGACCAGGCGCTGGGGATCGGGTTGCTCAGCGGACTTCGCGGTCGGGCTGGCCGGTCTCGGCGACGTGCCCCGCGATGCCGAGTACAGCCAGCACCGCGACCACGCCCAGCGCGCGAATGCCCTGCCGCCAGACCCCGGACCGTAGCATTCTCCGCGTACGATCATCCCGTCACCTTCCTCCCGGTGGTTCCCTAGCCCCGCCGGATCAGCAGCGGCCCCTTGACCGCGTCCATCACGTGCGACACCGGCGACCCATTCTCCAGCAAAGTCGTCATGGCCCGCAGGGACTTCAGATGGTCTCCATTGAAAACTCGGATTGACACTCCGAGTTTTCAATGGTAAATGTTGTCCATGATTGACCGACCTGCGTATCTCAACCAGCTATCCCGCGCTGTCAGGCGCTCCCCGATCACGGCTCTCGTTGGTCCCAGACAGTGCGGGAAAACAACACTCGCCCGCATGTATGCAACAGGAAAACGCGCTGCCTTTTTTGACCTCGAATCTCAATTGGATTTGAACCGCCTCCAGAATCCACAACTGATGCTTGGCTCCCTGCAAGGTCTCGTGGTCATCGACGAAATTCAGGCGATGCCCGAGCTGTTCCGCGTGTTGCGCGTCCTGGTCGACCGCCCTGGAAACACGGCTCGCTTCCTGATTCTGGGAAGTGCATCGCCCGACGTTGTCAAGAATGTGTCTGAGACCCTTGCCGGCCGCATCGAATTCGTCGAGCTTTCCGGTTTTGGACTTCAGGAGACGGGGATTGATAGTTCCGATGTCGTCTGGCTGAGGGGCGGATTCCCCCGTTCGTTTCTTGCCCGCAGCGACGGAGACAGCCTCGCCTGGCGCGAGGGTTTCATTCAAACTTTCCTGGCTCGTGACATCCCCCAACTCGGCATCTCGATTCCGCCCGCAGCTATGCGCCGCTTCTGGACGATGCTGGCCCATTATCATGGTCAAACCTGGAATGCCTCGGAACTCGGCCGCTCCCTCAACCTGTCGGATAAGACGGTACGCTCCTATCTGGACATTCTCACAGGAACCTTTATGGTCCGGCAGCTTCAACCGTGGTACGAAAACCTCGGGAAGCGGCAAGTCAAAGCACCCAAGATATTCCTGCGGGATTCGGGCCTGCTTCACGCTTTGCTGAACCTTCCCGACTCTCGGACCCTGCACAGCTATCCCCGCGTGGGGGCATCGTGGGAAGGCTTTGCCGTCGAGCAGATCTTGGGGGTCATCAACCCCCCCCAGGCATTTTTCTGGGCCACCCATAGCGGTGCTGAGATTGATCTGTTTTTCATCCATCGCGGCCGCCGGTACGGAATAGAATGCAAGTTCAGCGAAACCCCAAAGATAACCAAATCGATGAACCAGGCCCTTGAGAGTCTGAACCTCACTCGTCTGTGGGTCATCTATCCTGGAGAAGATTCCTATCCCCTTTCAAAACAGATATCCGTCTGGCCTATGAAGGAGATCGTCACCCTGCCAAAACAGCTTCGCTAAGCGTGGCATGGCCGGGTGTTCCACTTGCCGGTGAGCGGTTCCGCTCCACGCCCCGGCAGACGAATTCCGCGACCGGCGTTGGCTGGGCCGCGATGTACTGGCGGATGTAGGCCGCCAGGACCACACTCATGGCGCAAGTTGCGGCATTCTGCTTCAAACCCTTCTTCCTTGCGTTCCGCGTGGGCCCCAATCCTTTCATGCCACTTCGCTGGTCCATTCACACTTGTTGCCGATCTCCAATTTCCGTAGAATTCTGAACAAGCCGGTCACAGGAGAGACGGGGATCGCCCGCACTCCGCCCGTCAAGGGCCATGTCTTGTCTCCTTGAGCACTTACATGCTCTTGACGGGCCTCGCGCGGCTCAAACAATAGATCTGCCGGCGGCGTCCAGAACGCACCGGATTTCAGTGAGCGTTAACAAGTCGCACTACCTCTTCACGTTCCCGTCACTGGAGGTACCGGATGGCGACCCGACGACTACCCGGTCTGGGGTCGGCAGCAGATCGCGTTTCTCCCACGACGTCTCGACGAGCGCGCGCCATCTTCAACGCCCGATCCGCCACGATCACGACAGCATCGGCCCCGAGCCGGCGCGGCGCCCTTCTGGAGTCCGGCTTCGATGGCGTCCGCCGAGGCGTCGCCTTCAGGCTCTACATAGACCTCGCCCAGCCTGGCGTGCGGCCGGGCCGGCGCGGCGCGCAGCACCTGGACGAGGTCCGGGAACGTCGGCGGATACCCGGCGGCACCTCCGTGAATCGGACCGTCCTGACAGCCACACTGCTGCATCCCACCAACAAGAGGGCAGCACACAGTGTCAGGATACCGATCAGTCGTTGGCGTACCAGTACCAG
This sequence comes from uncultured Methylomirabilota bacterium, assembly GCA_963695995.1. GTDB lineage: Bacteria > Methylomirabilota > Methylomirabilia > Methylomirabilales > 2-02-FULL-66-22 > 2-02-FULL-66-22. The sequence continues at coordinate 9,639 of CAVOIV010000046.1, read as the reverse complement.
CATGGGATGACCTCCGTCTCTAAGGCCCTATAAGCAGGATGCTGAAAAACCCATTTCTGCCCAGGCTGCTCAAAAAGGCCCAGATGCAAGGCGGAGTGCAAAGGGCCAAGTGAAGCGTACTTCCGGTACGCCGCAACGAATGCCCGAGCGCTCCAACGACGCAGATGGGCCTTTTTCAGCGGCCTGCTAGTGCGCCTGGCCCATCTCACGAACCAACGATTGGAACTGCGGAGACTCCCGCAGAAGCCTCCCGCCGGCGACCCGGAGCCGGTCGACCGCCTCCTCGGGCAAAGCAAGCGTCGTCGGAAGGTGCAGCAGAGCGGTGCGCTCCACGGGGTCGGCAATCGCGTCGAAGCTGACATAGACCACTGTGAACTCAATCAACTGCGTCGGGTCCGCGGCAACGGGCCCGCCGCCGTCCGGGCGTTTCGCAGCCTCCTGCGTCTTGAGCCGCGCACTCCAATTGACGAGCACATCCTCCACATCGTTGAGGGATGCGTAAGAGTACCGATGCATAGGCACGCGGATGGTCTGCAGCATCAAGGCAACTTCTCCCGGAACTTTCCGAGACGCGTCCCAGCCCTTGTCAATGGAGGCTTCTGCGTCCACCACGATGACGGCAACCCGACGAAGATTGCGGAGACCCACCGCGTCCTCGAATTGGGGATTGTCCTCTAGCTCTCGGAGCAGCTCGAGGATGATGTTCAATCCGAGATTGCCGACGAGACCGCCGTCCACAAGGTGGAGGAAGGGACGATCCTTGCCGTTGGCGAAGGCCTCCAACTCCTTGACGCGGTGCTGTATCCAATTTCCCGGCCAAGGTCTCACCGTCGGCTTCGCCCCTCCCTCCATCCATTCGGGCAGGCGAAACCCGCATGCGCCACCATGATTGTCAGGGTCACCGAAGAAGCACCAGCGGCACCGCGGAGGACGCCGCGGCCGCATGCGAGAGCTTCACGGTGGAGAAATCCGAGCAAATGACGTCGAATTCGCTCTGCACGAAGCTGAAACGCGCGCCATTCGAGATGTCCGTCGTCTGAGCTCCCGTCGGCGTCGGCTTTCCGATGAGGTCGCCAAAGGTTGCGCCGTCGAACAGGATCTCGTCGTAGTAGGCAGCCGCGACATCGGATCGGCCGAGGTCGGATGTCGAAAAACGCACCCAGTTCACCGGGTTGAGCAGGGCCCGTACGATGAGCGCGCAGCCCTCCACATCGCGATAGAGGAACCGCTTGGGGTATTCCTCGAAGACCCGTTCCCCATACAGGGCGTACGCCAGCGCCGTGCAGCTTCCCCCCGACACGCTGCTGATCGCGTCCACCTCGTCCAGCATCCGACCGCTGGCCGCGTGGCCCGTCGACCTCCGTCTGACGCAGGGCCTCGAGCACCCCGTACGAGAGCGCCGCCGCCCTCGTGCCGCCTCCGGAGAAAGCCAAGAGCAGGAGGGTCTTGGAGTCATTATTCGGGCGCACGAGACGGCTGTTAAGGCGGTATCCCCGCGTCACGTCCACGCGGTCGATGCGCGTGTTCGGCGGCGCCGCCGCACACCCCGCGAGGAGGCCACCGTCAGACACCCGAACAGGACGACCCGCCGCATGGTCCACAAACGCATTGCATCAATCCTCGGCTTTCTGATGTTGGGCTCCGCCTATCCCGTCTCGTTCGTGTATCAGCGACGCTGGAGCGCCGCGGTGGCGGGTGTCCCGATGACCGACTCAGCCCCGGGCGGCCTGGACGGTTTCAATCCCGGTCGAGTGGGACACCCTGTCGAACCTGACCTCCGGTGGTACCCGCGCCAACTCCATCACCAGGAGCAACTGCCGGTAGTCCTGGGAGCGGAGATGCCGTTCCAGGTCGGCTTCGCTCGCCCAGGTGTCCTCAAAGGTGAGGACGGCCTCTTCCAGGGCGTCCCGGTAGAGATGGCAACCGAGGCACCCGCGTTCTGCTCTGGTCCGCTCGGTCATCGAGGCGAGGATCCCTGTAACCTCACTCAACCGCTCGGCAGGAAGCACCATCCTGACACTCGAGTGAATCATCACCGCCTCGCCTTCTTGCCAAATCATTGGCTGGAGGAGGATGCACTTAACAACACCGATCAAGCAAACAACACTTATCCGATAGGCAATATCCATTCCAGGCAATAATCATTCGGCTATTGTGTATGTAACTATTCTTTAATGAAGGATTTTTGGATGATGCTAGTCATTCGATAGACAGGAAGTCATTGACAAGTAACGCCGATATTTCGGCAATGTGCCGTAATGTCGGCATCACTGGAATGTCGACTTGGCGAGCCGGCGATCTGGCACACTTGGCAATTGGGCGGCTCGGGAAGGTGGCGACGGGGGGACTGGGCAATCTGGTGATTTGACAAGGTGGCGTTTGGGCGATTAGGAGGCGCAGGAGTTCGAGAGACGAAGGCAAGTACTGGTAGTACCAAGTTTGCCGAATTGCCCGATTGCCCGATTGCCCGGTTGCCCGATCACTGCTTCGCATCCGACCCCGTGAGATTCCGCTGCAGCGTTGCGATCCGGCCCCGGTAAGCCTCGGGCAACTCCTTCACCTCCAGGGCGTGCGCGAAGAGCTGTCGGGCTTCCGGCACCTTGCTCGCCTTGACGTAGAGCTCTGCCACGAGGAATAGGTAGGCCTCCCCATAGGCCGGGTGGCGCGCGAGGAGCGCCTGCAGCGTCGTCATGGCGGCCGGCGCATCGCCCCGCTGGTGCTGGTAGAACGCGAGCGTGAAGGCGTACCGGGGCTCCTCGGGGCGAAGCGTCATCGCCCGCCGGCTGAGGTCCAGCGCCTCCGCGAGGTTCTTGGGGGCGACGGCCCCCCCTCGCTGGGCCGCCCCTTAAAGACCTTCTTGTGGAAGTGGTGGCGTCTCTCCGTGTCGTAGGTATCCGCCCGGTGGCAGCGAACGCACAGGTCGTTCCCCTCCTTGTGGCGCTTGGCCGTATGGACGTCGTGGCAGTCGCTGCACTTCACCCCGGTCGCGTACATCTTGCTCTGGAGGAACGAGTGGTACTCGTAATCCTCTTCCAGGATCTGCCCGTCGGGGTAGAACAACCCCGGGCTGAGGAGGACGGGGAGGAACGACGTCAAGCGGCTCCCCGCCCGGCCGGTCCAGGTCCCGGAGCTCGCTGCGCCGCGAGTGGCACGGGGCGCAGAGATTCACGAGATCCCGGTTGGCGAGCCCCGACGTCTTCACGGTGAGCGCGAAGTTCTCCACCGGGAGCCGGGCCATGGCCGGCGCCTTCGCCCACTCCACGTGCAGGGAGCCGGGCCCGTGGCAGGCCTCGCAGCCCACGGAGATCTCGCTCCAGGTGGTCTGGTAGGTGTCGCGCTCCGGGTCGTAGCGCTTGCGGACCCCCGTGGAGTGGCACTCCGAGCACATCACGTTCCAGTTCTGGGCGGGCCGGGTCCAGTGGAGCCAGTCCGTGGGGGGAATGACCTGGTCGGGGTACAGCGAGTACCAGCGTTTCTTCCGAACGTCCCAGGCGATGGTGAGGGATTGCAGCCGCCCGCCGGGAAAGGGGATCAGGTACTGCTGGAGCGGAAACCACCCGAAGGTGTAGGCCACCTCGAACTCCCCGGGCTTGCCGTCGGGGCCTTCGGTGCTCACGACGTACTTCCCGTCCTTTCGGGAGAACCGCGTGGTCTTCCCCTCCTCCGTGAAGGTGGCATTGTTGAAGTCGCCCAGGACGGTGTCCTCGCGGGCGGAGGCCATCGCCAGCCCGTGATTGGAGCCGCGCCACTTGTCGTACGCCGCCTGGTGGCAGGACTTGCACGAGTCGCTGCCGACGTAGAGCGCCGCGGTGCGGGTGGGCTGTCGCGGGCCGCGGGCGGCCACCACGGCCAGGCGGAGCGGCACGGCGAGGACGATGGCGAGGGTCGCCAGTACCCCCACGACCTCCCACCGCCGCACCGGATTGTGGGCGCTCTCGATTTCACTCTTCGGAGTCACGCCGGATAAGGTCACGTTGAAGGAACTCCGCTGAACCTAAACCCGAAACCCGAAACCCGAAACTCCAAACAAAATCGAATCTCGAAGCGCGAAGCAACTCCGAAAGCCGAAGCAAACTCGAAACACGAAATCCGATACAAATTCAAAATCCGAAAACGGCAATCGTCGAAACAGGTCATTCGCTCTTGCGTACGATTGCGCCGAAGATGTTCATCAACTCGGTCGCTTCCTGGATCAGTGCGTCGCGAGTCTTTCACGGAGTCATTTTCCATTGTGTCGAGCAGCCGCAGCCAGTACCGACTTTCTTTCGCCTCCTTCCGTGAGATCTTGATACGCATCACGAAGCTTTCTTGCTCAGGGACTCGCTTGCTTCGATATAGTTCGCCCCCACCGAGCCCGATGCTCTCACGAGTTGTCTGATATCCTGCTCGTTGGCGATCGTCCGCGGCAGCATCTTCACAAACGCCCGGATGTCCTTCGCGAACTGCAAGGTACGCTCTTCCAGGTCGTACCGTTTCGATCCTTCAGTTCTTTTGAGCATTTTGACTTGCTTCGGATTTCGAGTTTCGGATTTCGGGCTTCGAATTTCTCCCGGCGGTTCTCAAAGGTACGTGACCTGGGAGCGCTCGAAGCGCTGCCGCTGGATCCGGTTCCGCGTGTCCACCTTCACGACCCCGGCCTCGATGCGCACGGGGAACAGGTCCAAGGCACGCGGGGCCGGCGGACTCTCGACGTTGCCGGTCATATCGAACACGGACGCGTGGCACGGACAGGGAAAGGTCTGGGTCTTCTCATTCCAGGGTACCGAACAGCCCAGGTGCGAGCATCGGCTGGAGAGCGCCAGGAAACCCCCGTCGGCCAGCCGGACCAGGTAGAAGCGTCCCTTGGGGAATGCCGTCACCGAGGCCGGCGTGAACTCGGCGACGGGGCCGCCTCGATGACGGCCGCGCGCTGATCGCCCTCCCCCTTGGCGCGGGGCCAGAGGTAGGCCACCAGGACAGCCGCGAACTCGGCGCCCGCCACCAGGCCCAGGACCTTCCACGCGGTCTTCAGATAGTCCCGCCGCGAGGTACCCCTTCGTCTCCGCGCTGCCTTCTCGTGTTCCTACCGCTCGAATCCCCCTTACAGGCTCCTGAGCCCTTCGGTCCTTCAACAGGGGGGCGATTGACGTGACAAGCTCATTGGGCCAGCCACGGCCAGGTGAGGCGCATGGCCGCGCCCCGGAAGAACACGCCGGTCACCGTGAGCACCACGAACCCCACCGTCAGCAACGTGAACACCGCCTGGACCGCCTCGATCCGGGAGGCCCTGAACCGCCACCGGCTCAATCCGAAGAACCCCAACACCAGGAGCGCCAGCACCCCCGTGGGGAGCAGGCCGGTGCTCACGACCGGGGGCAGGAACGGCAACAGCTTCGGGAGGCTCAGCACATACTCGGTGGCGAGGATGCCGGCGGGCACCGCCACCAGGGCCGCCCCGGCGGCCACCAGGGCCGTGCGCCGCCCATTGGCCGAGTGGAGCCAGAGGCCCGAGGGGGCCTCGCCGTACTTCAGGTAGGGCAGGAACACCAGGAAGGCCACCGCAAGCAGCGGCACCACCAGCACGGCGAAGGCCGGGTGAAGATGGACCAGGAGTTCCTGGATCCCCATGAAGTACCACGGGGCCTTGGCCGGGTTCGGGCTCATGCCCGGATTCGCCTGCGCCAGGAGCGGCGCATCGAAGACCGCGGCTGTGAGCAGCACGCCCGCGATCAGCACGAGGGCCACCACCAGTTCCCGGAACACCAGGTTCGGCGAGGTGGGGACCATGGTGGGCCGGGGCGCGGGCTCCGGTCCCGGCGGCCTGGGGAGGATGACGCCACCCGCCTTCCGGACGAGCCAGAAGTGGAAGGCCGCGAGGATGGCCCCCAGGATCGGCAGGATCGCGATGTGCAGGACGAAGAAGATGGACAGGGTCTTGGGCCCGACCTCGGCCCCGCCCCGCAGCGCCGTCTCCAGGACGGGGCCGACCAGCGGGACGTACTCCAGCATCCCCGTGCCGATGGTCACGGCCCAGAAGGCCAGCTGATCCCAGGGGAGCAGGTAGCCCGTGAAGTTGGACGCCAGCACCAGCGCGAGCAGGAGCAGCCCGATGACCCAGTTGAATCGGCGGGGCGCGTGGAAGGCCCCGGTGTAGAAGACCCGCAGGAGATGCAGGACGGCCACCAGGACGAGGCTATTGGCGGCCCAGAAGTGGATGTTCCGCACGAAGCCCCCGACGGCGGTGTCGTCCCGCAGGCTCTGCACCGAGCCGTAGGCCCGCTCCGCGGACGGCTCGTAGGCGAGCAGGAGCAGCGCCCCCGTGCCGGCCAGGAGAACGAGGAGCACCACGGCCATCCCCCCGAGCCCACAGGTGCGCGTGAACGTGAGCGCCTCCTCCGGCACCATCCTCGGGTGGACGTGGAGCAGGAGCATGCTGAAGCCGGAGGGTTTCTTCTCTTTCGGCGGGGGCGGGGCGGATGCCGCGAGCGTTTCCGGACTGTAGATCTGGCGGAACCTGTGTCGGACCGGCGTCGGCGGTTCGACGACTGTCAGCACCCCCCCTTCCGGTCAGCTTTTTCCCCTTCACAGCCGCCTACGTACTCCGGATCTGGATGCGTGCCGATTAGCTCGGCGTCTTGCCGTCGCTGCCGGCTCAACCTGGGGACCGCGGTAGGGCGTCGCCGGCCTGCCCTCGCGGACGTACCGGCGCCAGTAGACCCTCGCCACCGCGAGGGTTGGCCGCGCGGAGAGGCCGGCGGCTCGATGGTCCGGGCGACTGTTCCTCTCGTAGCGCAAGCACGGGCGGCGACCGATCAGCAGGTACCGGCGTGACGACGATCGCCGGCCTCCATGTAGGAGCGCGGGATTCGCTCGTTGGAGCTTCTCGGCCACCTGCGCCTGCGCCCGTCGCTTCCACTGGCGCGCAGCGCGTCGCTCAAAGCGGGCTTGATTTCCACGAACACCACCTCCTCGGTGAGCCGAAGTCCAGGTGCCGGAGCAGGGTCCAGCCACGCTGGCGAGCGTCGCCCTGTTTGGTTCGGTCATGCCCGGGGCCTCCCTATCTCGATCGTCGGCCCCCAGCGGTTGTCGACAGGCGTCGAGGACGCGCTGCGAGCCTGGCCGTTTTCTTTTGGAAGACGTCAAGGAGCACGATGGCGTCCTCGTCCACGCGTAAACGAGCCTTCAGACGCCCCCGGCGTCTGTGGGCCGAAGTTCGTGGGACAGCGGCGGGCTCTTCACCGCCCCGTGGAGCCAGACCAGCGGTTTGTCGGGCGGGCGCATATGCCGACGATATGTCGCTTCCGACATACTGTCAAGGACGGAGCGCCGTGCCGCGCGCCCGGGTGTGCCTCCCCCGGGCATCCCGGACGGCGAGGAGAGTCCTGCGATGCCCGCCATGAAGTCGGTCAGGGCCCCCGGGCCTCGATGAGGGCGGTGAGATGGCCGATGTCCTCGGAAGAGACACGTTAACCTGGATCCGGCGTCCTAACCCGTACGTCAAGGCGCACATCGATCTCAGCGCTGGCGATGACCGCGAGCAGGGCATGACCGACCGGCATGATGATATGGGCCCGGTAAGATGGGCGAAGCGATGATCCGAGGCAGGCAGATGGAGACAGATCGTCGAACCGATCAACCGGGATGCTGACGAGGCGACTCTCGGGACCTACCGCGCAGAGGACCGGGGAGACCACCACGTTCAGGGTAGGCGGCTCCAGCCCCGGTCCCGTGTATCCCAAACCTGAGGTGGGTGACCGGATGGATGCTCCAGGGCGACACCCGCGAGCGCCCGACCTGCGGCCGACTGAAGGGGTCATACAGCAGCCAGCCCGAGACGCGGACGCGGGTGTGCGCCCGGCACAACTCCGCCAGCACGTCGAAGTCCCACCCCGTCCGGGGCGGCTGGAACGCGGGCGTGACGACCGCAACCACATTGCGGGGGTCGTCGTAGTGCTCGCAGGTCGGCGGGGCCGCCACCCGCAGGTGGAGGTAGAACTCCAACGGGGTGGCCCCCCGGCCCGGCAAGCGGGCTGGCACTGGCACGAGGCGGGCGACGTACCCCGTCACGGCCACGGCGTGCTCCTCGACGTCGGCGACCGCTGCCAAGTCGGCCGCGGTTGCGGATCTCCGGGGTCGGCAATTGGGCCACCCATGCGAGCGTGACCGGGGCGTAGCCGGGGGGAAGCGCGGTGCGCCGTTTGAGCGCGGCCACGTGGTCGGCCACGCGGTCCCCGCGCGACTCCTCGGCGGCGAGTGCCACGGAGAGCCACGCAGAGCGCGAGGCCAGCAGCGCCCCGGAGACGCCGATCGCCAGGCCCCCCCCGAACAGTGCATGGATGACCCACGTGCCCCGCCGCTTCATCGCCGCTGTTTCCCGTCCCGGGCGCGCGCGCCCGCGTGTCGGCCCGATTGCCGGGCGGGCGGCTTGGCATCCCGACCTCCGTAGCGTGCCACGCTAACCCGACTTTCGCAACTCGGCGAGGGCGGGTGCCCGCCCGGCGGGGACTCTGGGTTGGGCCGGGCGCGTGCGGCGGATGGGGTTTCTAGGGATGACAGGCTCGCACAACGTGGGTGCCGGGGGTGGAGTCGGACGCTGCCGCGTCCAAGATGGCCGAGCCTGGCTTCGTCCCGCCCCTTCGTCTGGCGGTGCCTCAAGCCGGACCGTGCCGAACGCCAGCACCCTCATCGAACCGGACGTCAGTACCGCATCCGCTCTCCGATCACCTTCACCGGCGGACGCGGACCTGGCGGCGCAGTGGCGCAGGCGGTCAACTACAACCGTCCGTACAGCGAGCACTCAGAAGGCCGATGCCCACATCACACCGATGCTTGCGCCGCAGGTGACCTGGTCGGCGACCAGTGAACCGTCGAGCTGAAGGCCGCCGTGCGGTGGCGGAAAATCGAAGGTCACCCCAGCCCTGGACCACGCGGTACCGCCTGCTGATGACGTCGGCGTTCGCCGCGGGCACGATGGCGGACCGTGGTGCCCAGCCGCTCCGCAGCTCTTCGCCGCACGGCGAGGAGCTGCCATCAAGGCGAACCAGGTCCCCCGCCGCAGCTCCCGGGCGACGCGCACCGTGAAGCCGAGGAAGGTGAAGGACTGTGCGCACATCCAGACCACGTCTGCGCCCGGTTCGAGCGTGAGCCGACCTGGAGTTGCTGGGTCACGACGAGCTGCGCGCTGCGCTGTATGCCGTAGGAACAGATCACGAAGTCGTCCCGCATCAGATCAGCCGGGCCTGCAGGCGTCGTTCCAGCCCGCGCCAGCTGGCCAGTGCCATCTGAAGGGCATCCAGGTCGAGGTTCGCGAGCGGCGATGGTACCGAAACGCAAAAGGTGATCGGGGTCAGGGCGCCGCCGGGAAAGCCGCTGGATCAGCATGCCATGCGCGCGGATCGGCGGGATCGAGATGATGGCGCAATGGATCGTGTTCCGCATCGACGAGCACCTCCTTCCGCGAGCAGAAGAGGATGCTGCTGTCGTTGGCGCATCGAGGTTCGGCGCGCGCTGGAGCTGGCGCGGAACCCGCTGAGCGTCGCGGCGAGCTGGACGTAGCGCGTGTCGTCCACGGCGGCAGGCTCCAGCGCATGAACTGCACCGCGACGACCAGGAGGTCGCGCTCGAGCGCCGAGCATCCGTTGGCGGAGCTGGGCCAGGTCG
>CAVOIV010000045.1:0-198885 GCA_963695995.1 uncultured Methylomirabilota bacterium | reverse complement strand
GCATCCTCCACCGTCACCAGGGCACCCGTCTCGCGCGCCGCCAGGAGGACGGCCTCCTCGTCCAGGGGCTTGATCGTGTGCACGTCGAGCACCCGGATCGAGAGTCCGGCCTGCTCCAATTCCTCGGCCACCACCAGGGCGTCGTGCACCAGGATGCCTGTGGCCAGGATGGTCGCGTCGCGCCCTTCGCGGACACAGATGGTCTTCCCGATCTGGTACTCGAGGTCGTTCGTGTACAGGGTCGGGAAGCTGTCGCCGGTGGATGGAAGCCGAATGATCACGGGCCCGACGTGCTCGGCCGCGGCGTACGTCGCCTTCTCGCACGAGACCGCGTCGGCGGGGGAGAGGATGGTAAGTCTGGGAATCGCCCGCAGGGCGGCGAGATCCTCCACCACCTGGTGGGACGGACCCAGGATGCCCCAGATCACGCCGCAGTTGCACAGGACGATCTTCACGTTCCGCTGATCGTACGCCACGTTCTGCCGGATCTGATTGTACGCCCGCCCCAGGCCGAAGATGCCGTGGCAGTGCGCGAAAGGAATGAACCCCGCGCCCGCCAGCCCCGCCGCGCTGGTCACAAGGTGCCCCTCGGCAATTCCCACGTCCAGGATCCGATCCGGGCACTCCTTGGCGAACACCCCGCCGACCTCCCCCGTCCCGAAGTCCCCATAGGTGGAGACGATGCGCGGGTCGCGGCGCGCCAGCGCGATGAGGGCCCGGTTGTGCGCCGCATACAGGTTCTCGACGACGTCCCGCGTCCCCCGCAGATACGGTGTCTTCACGATGCAGTCCTCCCTCGGCACCCCGACGCGTCGGCGGGCGTCAACCCTTCAGGGCCTCTTGTCCGGTCCGGATCATCTCGTCGGTGATCTTGACGAAGTGGCAATTCGTGTTCTCGTACCCGGGCATTCCCTTGGCCTTCACCGTGTGGGCGATGACGGCCTGGGGTTTCCCCCGGACGCCCGCCGCCCACTCCAGCGTCGTCACCACGTCGCTCAACTTGTTGCCGTCGATCTCCCGCACTTCCCAGCCGAAGCTGCGGAACTTCTCGGCCAGGGAGAGCATGTTGAGCGTCTTCTCCACCGACCCGGTGGATTGAAATCGGTTGGAGTCGATGATCGCCGTCAGGTTGTCCAGCCGGAAGTGCGAGGCGTTCGCTGCCGCCTCCCACACCTGCCCTTCATTGCACTCGCCGTCACCCACGACGCAATAGACCCGGAAGCGCGGGCCGTGGCGCCGCGTCGGAGCGGTCAGGTTGGCACCAGTAGGATGGATGTAGGCCCCGGCGGCCGAGCCCACGGCGAACGAGAGACCCAACCCCAGGGAGCCGCCGCTGTAATCGATCCCCGGCGTCCGGGTGTTGACGTGCGTCTGGAGCCGCGCTCCCGGGTGGCTGTACGTCTTGAGTTCCTCCCTGGGGAAGTAACCGGCCTCGGCCAGGGCGGCGTAGACGACTTCGCAGGAGTGCCCCTTGGAGATGATCAACCGGTCCCGCTCCGGCCACTGGGGATTCTTCGGGTCATGGCGCATCCGGTAGAAGAGCAGCGCGGTGACCACGTCGGCCGACGAGAAGCTGCCGCCCAGCCAGCCGATCCCCATCTCCTTCATGACAGACAGCGAGTCAAGCCGGAGTTTCCGCGCCTTGGCCTCCAAATCCTTCACCAGTTCGTCGTTCCCCATGATCATGATTCCCGCTCCCGCACGGCGTATGTTGAGGTTGCAGAACGGACCGGCGCCGAAGCCAGGCGGTCCCAAGACGCGCCGGCGCGTCCGGGTACAGGCGCGGCCTCGTGCAGACGTCGCTGGACTTTCGCTCGGCGCGGGTGCCATGTCAAGGGCCGCAAGACCCTACGTCTGCACTTCCGCCCCTCTCCCGTCCCCGCTCGATCGCGCCGGGCCGGGCCGCATGGAATCGCAGCAGCCGGCAAAGGGAGAGTCTTCAGAGCCGTTCCTTGACCGCCGCAACCACGTGGGCGGGAGTGATGCCGAAATGCTCGAACAGCTCCGCGACGGGGCCCGAGGCGCCGAAGCTGTTCATGCCGACGATCCCACCGTCCTCGCCGACGAACCGCTCCCAGCCGAGCCGCGTCGCGGCCTCGACCGCCACTCGAGCAGTGCCGCGGCCGATGACCTTGGCGCGGTAGCCTGCCTCCTGCTGCCAGAACAGTTCCCAGCACGGAACCGAGACGACCGCCGTCGGCACGCCCGCGGCCTGGAGCATCTCGCGCGCCTCCAGCGCCACCACGACCTCCGAGCCGGTGGCGAAGATCGTCGCCCGCCGCGCGCCGCCCTCGGCGTCGGCCAGGATGTAGGCCCCCTTGGCGCACAGGTTCTCCTCGGAATACGTCTTGCGCAGCGTCTTCAAAGGCTGCCGGGAATTGACGAGGGCCGAGGGATTCTTCCGATTCGCGACCGCCAGCTGCCAGCACTCGGCGGCCTCGACCGCGTCACACGGCCGCATCACCCAGAGATTCGGGATGGCGCGCAGCGACGGCAGGTATTCCACCGGTTGGTGTGTCGGGCCGTTGGTCCCGATACCGATGGAATCGTGGCTGAAGACCCAGATCACCGGCAGCGACATCATCGCCGACAACCGCATGGCATGCCGCATGTAGTCCGAGAAGACGAGGAAGGTGACGCCGAAGGGCACGACGCCCTGGTGGGCGACCATGCCGTTCATCATCGCACCCATGGCGTGCTCGCGCACGCCGTAGTGTATGTAGCGGCCGCACGGGTTTGCGGCGGTGAACGGCTGCATGTCCCGTTTGTGCTGGGTCGCCGCCTCGAGATCCGGGGCTCCGCCGACCAGCTCCGGAATGACGTGCGACAGCACGCGGGAGATCTCGCCGGACGTCTGGATGTTTGACCGCTCCGGCTGCGCCTCGACCTGGGCCCTCTTGTAGGCCAGTAGGGCCTGCTCCCATCCGTCGGGCAGCCGTCCCTCCATCAGGCGCTGGAACTCGGCCCGCGTCTTCGGGTCCAGAGCGTCGAGGCGGGTTTGCCACGCCGCGCGCGCACCGGCCCCGCGCACGCCCGCCTTGCGCCATTCGACCACGATGTCTGTCCGGAATGACGAAGGGGGAGTGCGTCCATCCGAGCCGCTCGCGGATCCCGCGCGCATCGTCCTCGTTGAGCTTGCCCCCGTGCGCCGCCCGATCATTTTGGATGCGCGGCACACCGAACCCGATCAAGGTGCGACACCGGATCATCGAGGGACGGTCATCCCTCTTCGCCGCCTCGATCGCCGCCGAGATAGCGTCGTGGTCGTGGCCATCGCACTCCTGGACATGCCAGCCGGCGCACGAAAAACGCTGCATGTAGTCTTCCGAGATCGCCTGCCCGACCACCCCGTCGTCGGTCATCTGGTTGTCGTCGTAGAGGACGATCAGCTTGCCCAGCTTCAGGTGGCCGGCGAGCGAGATCACCTCGTGCGCCACACCCTCCATCAGGCAGCCGTCCCCCACCAGCGCGTAGGTGTAGTGATCGACGATGGCGTCGCCGAACTGGGCGTTCAGCATCCGCTCCGCCACCGCCATGCCGACGGCATTGGCGATCCCCTGGCCCAGAGGCCCCGTGGTGATCTCGACCCCGTGTTCGGGCTCGTATTCGGGATGGCCGGGGGTATGCGAACCCAGCACCCGGAAGTTCTTGATCTGCTCCATGGACATCGCCTCGTATCCGGCGAGGTGCAGGAGCGAGTAGAGGAGCATCGAGCCGTGGCCGTTGGACTGGACGAACCGATCGCGGTCCGGCCAGCGCGGCACCAGCGGATCGAACTTCAGATGCCGGCTGAACAGGGTGGTGGCGATATCCGCGCCGCCGGTCGGCGTCCCCGGGTGCCCATCCTTGGCGCGCACCAGCGTGTCGACGGCAAGCACTCGAACCGCATTCGCCATATCCCTGAGTGTGACAGTCATCGCGTGGTCCCTTTCTTGCCGTACCGGCTCATCACAAGCAGATCATGGGTGAGTCCATCGTCTCCGCCTTGGTCCTTGGGTATTGGTCCCGCTTCCAGCGGGCGACGTCCCGCAGGACTCTGAGTCGTCTTCGCGAATCCTGCCGCGTTAGAGCTTCAGGATGTTCGCCTCGATGAATTTCCAGGTCTTCAGGAAGTCGCCGGCCTGGATCAGGCGCTTGAATTCCTTTCGGTCCAGGCTCAGGAGCAGGCTCCAGATCTTCTGGGACATCCGCGTGTTGACCTCGAAGGTGCCGATGATGTCCCAGCGGGTCGGCGACGTGTCCGAGGTCAGGTAGTCGTCGTACCCGTACTCCTGAAGGTAGAACAAGAACTCGACGTACTCCAAGAAGTTGTGGGTGGCCACCATGTAGTCCCAGTCCCACTTGCCGTTGTTGTCGTTGATGTGGATGTAATAGGGATACCGGCTGTTGGCCAGGAGGGCCACCACCTCTGCCGGGTTCTCCTGGCCGTACTTGGAGTGGCCGAAGTCCACGGTCACGCCCATCCCCGTGATGCCGATATCGTTGAGCAGGCACAGCGTCTTGGCGGCGGTGTCCACGAAGCAGCGCCCGCGCGTCTCGCTGGGCTTGTATTCGATGAACAGGGGGATCTCCGGCTTGTAGCTCCCCGCCTCGCCGAACGTCTCCACCAGGTACTTCCACATCTGGGCGTAATCGCACTGGAACGCGAACTCGTAGCCGTCGCCCAGCGGGCAGCAGGTGACCTTGTTGGCCCCCGACGCCTGGGCGAAATCCTTGGCGTTCTTGATGTACTGGACCGCCTTCTGCCGGATGGCGGGGTCGGTGGAGGTCAGGCCGCCCGCCCGGAACTCCGGCTCGGCCTTCACATTGACATTGATCGCGGCCACGCCCAGCTTGTGCTTCTGCAACAGTGACCTGAAGGTGGCCGGATCGCTCACCTCGTACGGAAAGATGACCTCGACGCCGCCCATGCCGGTCATCTGCGCGACCAGTTCGAGGCGCTCGGCCAGCGTCTTGTCCTGGTTGTACTCGTGAAAGCGATCCTTCGTCTTGCCGACAAAGGCCGTGATGAGGGCGCACTTGACGTTTGTAATCACGCGCGGTCTCCTTTCGGGGTGTCGACCAGTTCCTGGAGGCGCTCCAGCCCCTGGCGGTAGTGGTGCTCCACCTCGCCCGCGGGGCAACCGATCTCGATGTCCAGGCTGCCTTGGTACCCGGCAGTGCGAAAATTCCTGAGGAGGGGGGCCCACGGTACCGTGCCGTGCCCGAGGGGCACCTTGTCGAAGCCGAGCCGCCGGATCCGCGGCAGCGCCGCGCAGTAGTTCTCCAGCGAGAATTCGCGCCCGTATCCAGACAGGACGAAGGCCGGACTGACACCGAACATGACAACTCCTCAGCGCATGAACAGCCACACGATGACTCGGGTCATCGATGGGACATACGTGATCACGAACAGCATCAAGACCGTCGCCGTCATCAGGGGGATCAGTTGCTTGCTGATGGCCCCGATCCCCGCGCCGGCGAGGTTGGCCGCGACGAACAATGTCCCGCCCACGGGTGGCGTGTACAGCGCGATGGAGAGGTTGGCGGTCATCACCACGCCGAAATGCACCATATCGATCTTGAAGGCCTGGGCCAGCGGCAGGAGCAGCGGAGCGCTGAGCAGCATCGCCGGGAGCGGCTCGATGAACGTTCCGAGCAGGAGCAGCACGATGTTGGTCAGCAGCAAAAACATCCAGGGTTGGTGCGCGACGCTCTGGACCCATGCGGCGAGTTGCATCGCGACCTGCTCCACGGTCATCAGCCATGACATGCATCCGGTCGCGCCGATGACCAGCATCACCGCCGCGCTGGTCTGGAACGCCTTGAGCAGTAGGGCCGGCAGATCGCTCCAACTGAGGTCCTTGTAGAAAAACAAGGAGATGATGAGGCCGTAGACCACCGCGACGGCGGCCGCCTCGGTGGGGGTGAAGAAGCCGGACCAGATTCCCCCAACGATGATGACCGGCATGAGCAGAGCCGGCCCCGCCGCCTTGAAGGCGACCCAGATCTCTCGCGCAGAAGATCGCTCGCCCCCGCTATCGCACCCGGTCTTCTTGCCGTGCCACACGCACACCACCATGAGGGCCAGCGCGCAGATGATCGCCGGCACGACCCCGGCCATGGAGAGGGTCCGCATGGACACGCCCGAGATGAAGGCGTAGACGAGGAACGGGATCGAGAGCGGCATCAAGAGCGCCAGGGTTCCTGCGACCGACAACAGCGCCGCGGCGAACGCCGGCGAGTAGCCCCGTTGCTTCATCATGGGCACGACCAGCGAGCCGATCGCGGCGGTGTCCGCGATGGCGGACCCCGACACGCCGCCGAACAGGAGGCAGGAGACGACGGTGACCACCCCGAGCCCCCCGGGCAGGAATCCGAAGAGCGTGCTGGTGAACGCGACGATTCGCCTGCCGACGCCCCCCTTCGACAGTAGTTCCCCACCGAAGATGAAGAGGGGCACGGCGATCAGGATGAACGGCTCGACCCCCCCGATGAAGCTCAGAAAGATCGTCTCGATCGGGTGTCCCAGGTTATTGATCCAGATCATCCCGACCGTGGTCGCGAGGAGCGCATACATGAGGGGCACGCCCGCGATCGCAATGGCGCAGAACACGAGGAAGATCACGAGGGCGAACATGCGTCACGCTCCGTATCGCTCTTCGCGAGATCGGCCGCGAAGGATCTGGATCAAGTCGAAGGCGACGAACACCAGCATCGCCGCCGACCCGACCGGCAGGCCGAGATACTGCAGGGCCATCGGCCAATCCAGAACCGTCAGCACGTTGCCCCAGTTCGCCTGGACGATGCCGAGTCCATACCAGACCAGTAGTACGAGGACGGCCAGGGCGACCACCTGGATGGCACCGTCGGCCTGGCGCCGCTTGGCCTCCGACAGTTTGTCGACGAACTCCGTGATGGTCATGTGGCCCCCACGACGCGCCAGCGAGGCCCCGCCCAGGAACGTGGCCCAGACCATCATGAACTCGCACAGTTCGGTGGTCCATGCGATGTCCCGCTGAAGGACATGCACGACGACGTTGCAGAAGACGAGCACGACCATCACGGCGCCGATCCCGACGACGGTCCAGTCGACGGCGGTGCCGAGCCAGCGGATCGCCGCGGGTGCCGGGGGACCCGAAGGGAGCAAACGCATGGGACGACTCCTGCCGCGCCGGCCTTCCACGGGAGGCCGGCGCGGGACTCTGACGGAAAAAGAGCCGCTACTTCGCGGGCACGGCCTTGCGCACGGCCTCGGCATCCTTCAGGAAGGTATCCACGTCCGCCGCCCCGTACTTTTCACGTGCCTTTGCATAGACGGGCTGCACCGCGGCGCGGAAGGGCTCCGCCGACGGCCGGGCGATCTTGGCCCCCTTGGATTCCATCTCCTTGAGCTGCTTCTCGTCGCTGTCCCGGATCTCCTTGCGCGAGAACTCGCCCGCCTCCTTGGCTGCCTTGGTGATCGCATCGCGGTCGGCCGCGGACAGTTTCTGCCAGGTCTTCTCCGAGATGGTCAGCGGGATCGGGCTGTACACGTGCTGTGTGAGCGTCACGTGCGGGGCTACTTCGTAGAACTTGTTGGAGTAGATGGTGTCGATGGGGTTCTCCTGCCCACTCACGGCCCCCTGCTGGATGGCGAGGTACACCTCGGGCAGCGGCATGATCTGGACGCCGAAGCCGATGGCCTCCAGTGTCCAGCGCATCATCTCGTTGGGAAACGTGCGCAGCTTCTTGCCCTTGGCGTCGGCGGGGGTGGTCAGCGGGTCGCGAGTCGTCATGCAGCGGAAACCGGCCTCCCAGGTCGCCAGGAAGCGGAAGCCTTTCTGGGGGGCCTTGGCGAACTGGGCCTGCAACCATTTGGACTCGTCGTAGAGCTTCCAGCCCTGCGCGTAGTTCTCAACCAGGAACGGCAACATGGTGAGATTGAGCGTGTCCAGGTGGGGCGCATAGGAGCCGGTGCTGGACACGGTGAAGTCGATGCCGCCGAGCGCAAGCTGCTCGATGTTTTTCGGGTCGTTCCCGAGTTGGCTGCAGCAATATACCTGAACCTTGTAGCGGTCCTGTTCGTGTACTCCTCGACCTTCTTCCGCAAACAGGTCGGCCGCCGCCTGGCGTGCGCCCTGCTGCTGGTCGGTGTGGCTGAACTTCAAAACGGTCTGCGCGGCGGCAACCGACGCGCCAAGAGCAACCAACACCGCGCCAATCAGGACGAACTGTGCGAAACGCCATGTGCGCTCCATCGGACCCTCCTTCTGCTGTACGTGTACGATTCCGGTAAGCCAATATCCGTCGAGAGCCGTGCCCGATTTCCCTCCACCGGCCGTGTCCCAGGAACCTCGGGGCCGAATCATTCCGCGCCCCGGGGACGCACCTCCTTTCCGATGTATGCCGTGTCGGCGGTCTCCGATTCTGCTTCTCGCTGCAGCTTCTCCAAGGAGCGGCGAATATGCAGCCGCATGGCGGCCTCCGCACCGTCCGGGTCCCGGCGGCGCAGCGCGTCCAGGATCGCCAGGTGCTCGGGAATGGTCTCCGCCGGAGGCCGCACCACGCCGTCCTGCCAGACGAAGAGTCGCATGTTGATGGAGTCCATCGCCGCCGTGAGTTGATCGTTGCCGGCGAGCTCGACCAGGCGGCAGTGGAAAGCGCGATCCAGCTCGACGTAACGGCGGATCGCCGGTGGCGCCATCGAGGAGGGATCCTGGCGCTGGAACGCGCGGACGAACTCCTCGACCTCCGCCGGCTGGATTTCCGTCGTGGCCAGACGGGTGGCCAGGCCGTCCAGTACCTCGCGGACGGCGAACAGCCGGACCATCTCAGCCTTGCCGTACCGGCGAACGTAGATCCCGCGTCGTGGGAGGACCTGGACGACGCCCTCCTGCCCCAGCCGCCGGAAGGCGTTCAGGACGGGCGTCCGGCTGACCCCCATCTCGGCGGCGAGCTGGTCGACCAGGATCCGCTCGCCCGGCAGGAGCTGGCGGCCCACGATCAGGGAGCGAAGCTGGCTGTAGATTTTATCTTCGAGGCTCTCGTGGTGGATCGCCAGGGAGAGCGAACCGGCCCGGACCCTGGTCATGAGCTGCCCGGACCTGCTGTCAGTTAGGGCTGCAGCTTCGGATGCCCTGCGGCTCGTCGGACGTTTCATGGGTGGCCCCCTGGGCTCTTGGACCGGCCAGGTGTTGCATAGAAATCTGAAATTTCAGGTTTTTCATTTAACACGTGCCATAGCTGACTGTCAAGGGCAAAAACACAGTGTGTCCGACGATTGACGGGTTGCAGGAGATGGGCGGATCAGGGGGGTTTGGAGGCGCCGGAGCGGCCTTACGGGAGTGCTTCCAGGATCGTGGTTCTTTGCAGTACAGGCGGGAATTCTGCGGTCCGCGGAGAAACGGCACTCGGATAGCGGCCAGGCAAGGCGCCGGCGACAACGCGGTGCGCCGGCGCGCACCGACTCGCGATCACTGGCGCGTAATCCGCCCCGTGGCCATCACCGGGACCGCATCCGTCACGTCCAGTGCCGCGCAGAGTTCCAGGTCCGGGCCGAGGCCGATGGAGACGACGTGGCGACCCCATCCGGTGTCGGGAAGCAAGTGGGGCAACTCGGGCGCGTACCGTGCCCACAGCACCTGACTGGCCCGGGCCCCGTCGCCCGGCATCAACTCTCCGGACTGTGCCATTGCCCGGTCGACGACGGCCCCAGCGCACACCGAATCTTCCAGCGAGAAGATACCTTCGTATCCGGAACAGACGATCAGCGCGTCCTCGCCTCGGGCCACGAGCCAGTCCGCCACAGCGGCGCGGTTCAGAAACGCCCCGATGGCGACCACGCGCCCCTCGCCGACCGCGCGCAGCGCCTTCGTGCCATTGGACGTCGTCAGGATCACGTCGCGCCCGCCCACCGCCTCCCGGGTGAACTCCCGCGGCGAATTGCCCAGGTCGAACCCGGCCATGCGCTTTCCACCCCGCTCACCGGCCAACACCGCGTCGGGCGTCGCCGCGCGCGCGCGGCGGGCCTCCTCCGGGCTGGCGACGGGTAGTACTGACCGCACCCCGTGGCCGAACGCGGTCACGATGGTCGTGGTGGCACGGATGACATCGATGACGACCGCCGTGGTTTCCGGGCGGGCGCGCGCGGACAATTCACCAGGAAGGAACAGGACGTCGAGGTGCATGGGCGGGGACCAAGGAGTTGCGGTTAGGGGTTTTCGTCAGCGCTCAAGCCGGAACAGGAGTTTCTGCTTGGCGATCTCGATCTCGTCCCCGTGCTTCAGGATGTGCTCGGAGATCTTCTCGCCGTTCACCCGGGTGCCCGCCAGACCGCCCAGGTGCTGGATCTTCAATTGCCCATCCTTGGTGCGCACGATCTTGGCGTGCACCCGGCCGACGAACATCCCGGAGAGCTGGATCTGGCATCCGGAGCCGCTGCCGAGGGTCACCTCGTCCGCGTCCAAGGCGAACTTCTTGAGGTCTGGGAGGAGAAGGCGCGGGCGCAGCGTGGTCGCGGCGGCAGCCTCCGAGCGCGGCGCCTGCCGAGATCCCACGGCCTGGGCAATCGTCGTGGTGTCGATATACATCGTCCGCTGTCCCGGATCCGGCATGGGCTCGACCCGGGACGGGGCCTCGGTGTCCTTGGGAATCCGGTAGACGAGCCGGTGCTTGACGATTGCGATCTCGTCCCCGTCCTGGAGGTCGTACCGCTCGATCTTTTGCCCTCGGATGAAGGTTCCGTTGGCGCTCCCCAGATCCTCGAGGATCGCCTTGCCCCCCTGCACGCGGATCACCGCATGCCGGCGGGACACCCCGACGTTGTCGATCACGATGTCATTGCCTGGGGTCCGGCCGATCGTCAACTCGCCTCCACTCAGCGAGGACGCTCCCAATTGCTTGTCGCCGAGGAGGAGCAACACCTCTGCCACGGGACCCACCACGGCCGGCTCGGTCTCCGAGGTCGAGTCCGGGACGGGCGGCAGCGCCTCGATGACGGGCGACGCAGCGTCCATCGGGGATTCCAGCGTGAGCGCCGGCTCGGTGTCCACCTGGGATTCCAGCGTGACCACCGGCTCGGTTTCCCCTGGGGGTTCCAAGGTGAACGCCGGCGTGGCCTCCGCCGGGGGTTCCAGGGCGAGCGGCGGCGCTTCGGGTTCGGGACTCGCGATCGGCGGCTCATCCGCCGCCAGCGGCGCGGTGAAAATCTCCGGTTCGACGGGGAGAGGCTCTTCGGACGGTACCTCGATCATCAGGGCCGCTTCGGCCGCCTCCTCTTCCTTGACCCTGGCGGCGACCTCGAGGAAGACCCCAGCCAGGCGGCCCCGCGTCTCCGGCGTCACCAGTATTGCATCGCCGGCCCGTTCGACCCGGGTCTCCTCAAACACGTCCACCGACACCCCACCGTCTCGCCCTCGCACATAGGCCGCCAGTTGGTCTTCCAGCGATACATCCTTCAAGGCCTCTCCCGGCCCGGGCGGAAAGAAATTGACGACCGGCCGCCCCTTCGCACAGATGCACACCGCCCGATCCTCGGCGGAGCGAAGGCCGAGGACCTGGTCGATCTTCCGGTCGGCCACGGCGCCAAGAATGTCCGACATGTCGGTGAGGTCGGTCCTGAACGTCAGGGCGGGTTGATGGCGGAAGAGGACCATCAGGCCCAACAGCAAACGCTTGTCGGTGACGAAAAAGGAGAGCGGCGACTGCGGATTCTCGGCATACGCCGCGAAGAACTCGTGGATCTCCAGGAACGTGCATACCTGCCCAGCCACACGCCCTGCCGCGTAGGGTAACCCGTTCACCACGAAGAGCACCAGCGCCGCGTCGGGATGGTCCTGCAGGAAGTACCCGTCCGCGATCCGGCGCTCTTGGGTGATCTTCGCGAAGAGCGCATCGAACTTATCCAGTGGGCACTGCCTGGCATCCAGGAGTGTCGCCGTCGCTGGAAACTTGGGACTCGGCATTGCGCCTCCTTGCCTCCCGGTGGGGCCGAATTCGCCGACGCCAACCCGTTGGTCGGCCGTGCTGTCCGTGAGCCAGCCGCGGTGCTCTTCGCACCCTCTCCTCACCCCCCGCTCCACCCGGCAGCGCCGGGCCAGGCCGCGTGGGCGTCAGGGGTTACCGCCAAGCCTCCCGACGACGATCCCATCACTGGCTGACAGCCAGTCGGGAAACCGCCGCCCGATTTCCCGCCGACTCTTGGACCGAAAACACGATCAGTTGCCGCTTCGGGACCTTAGAATTCCCCTGCAAACTCAGGGCCATCTCCGCCATCAGCCGCCAAACACTCGCTTGAGCCAAGCCAGTAGGCCAACAGGTCTTTCGGGAGAGTATCCGTCATCCGCCAGGGCCCGGATCAAGAGCACCGTGATGTTGTCGTCGCCCCCCTTGCGGTTGGCGCGGTCCACCAGTGCGCTACAGGCCTTAATCAGATCAGTGGGGTGTTCCCCCGCAGCCGCGAGGATCTCGTCCTTATCCAAGAGATCGGACAGTCCGTCGGAGCAGAGCAGTAGGACATCCCCCACTTGCGTCGACTGCTCCGTCAAATCGATCTCCACGCTCTCCTTGTGACCCAGGGCCCGTGTGATCATGTGCCGGTACTGGGATCGGTGGGCTTCCGCTTCCGAGAGGAGACCGAGGTCCACCTGTTGCTGGACGAACGAATGATCTCGCGATACCTGCTCGATCGTTCCCCGTCGAATCCGGTAGATCCGGCTGTCACCGACGTGCGCCAAGAAAAACCGGTCACCCTGGGTCAGGGCCGCAGCCACCGTTGTCCCCATGCCAGCGCACCCGCTTCGACCGTTGGCGGCATCGAAGATCGCCCGGTTGGCTTTCCGGATACTCGAGAGCAGAAAATTCGCTTCCCGCGAGCCGGCAGGGGTGGTCGAGCCCGCCAAGGTCGTTGGGCGCCCGCCGAGATACCGTCCCATCGTTTCCCGGATGGTCTCCACCGCCAGGCGGCTCGCGACTTCACCTGCGGCATGCCCCCCCATACCATCCGCCACCACGTAGAGGCCGAGATCTTCCGCCAGGCAGAAGCTGTCCTCGTTGCCCTGCCGTTTTCGGCCGACGTCGGTCTTGGCCGCTGCCACGTAGCGCATGACGGGCTGCCCTTCGGACGATCCGCGCGCAGCCGGCCGCACCGGCCACGTATTCCCCGCAGCACCGGAGTCCCCCGTCGCCCCCGTCACCGGGCCCTGGCGTGTCCCTCGATCCATTCGCGCAACTCCGCCAGGGAGTCCACCGCGAGATCCGCGTGCGCCGACTCGGTTATCGTGCCGTTACGCAAGAGAACCGTCTGCGCGCCGGCGCGCCGGCCGGAGAGCATGTCGAACTCGAAGTCGCCCACAAACAGGACCTCGGGCGGTTCGACGCCCAGCCCACGACACGCCGCCCATACCGGGTCGGGCGCCGGCTTTGGCGGCGCGTCTTCCCGGGTGATCACGGCATCAAAAACAAAACCCAGGCGGCTCAGCACAAGCTCCACGCTCTTCCGGCTGTTCCGGGTTACCAGGCCGCGTCGGAGGCCGCGCGTGTCCATCCAGGCCAGAAACGAATGAATCCCGTCCATGGGCTCGGCCGAGAGGGCAGCAGCGTTCTCGTGCCGCTCCAGGATGGCCTCCGCCCGCACCCGTTCGATCGGCGGGAGCGTGACCATCCGTTCCAGGATGAACCCCTCGGTGTCGCCGAAGATCTCTCGCTTGATCTCCGGAAAATCCAGCCGCTGATGGACGACCACTCCGTCCATGTCGAAAAGGATACCCCGGATCGCCGCCACGCTTCCGACCCTGCTTCCCCGCGGCGCCACGCCATCGGCGTGCGCAGGCCCGCGGCGTCGAAGTCATACAATTCTTGTATGTATAGCGACAATTTTTGGAGGGCGCAAGGGAATTCCCGGCGCGAACGGCCAGGTCAAGAAACCGAAGAATCCGCCAAAAACCGAGGTATGGCGGCGCAGCGCGCGGACTAGTTGGCCGAGATTGCGATGATCAGAACGCCCTGCTGGTGGGAAGGACCGCCGACCAGGACGGTGGCGCCGCGGCGCAGGCGTACCGCGGTGTTCACGGACGGCTGTCCGCCCGCGCCCAGGACACGCACGGTGAGGTTGTACTGTCCATCCTGGATGGCTGTCGGCGTGATCTCCAGGAACCGGTTGTCTGGAAGTGCAGTCCGCCACGTCTGGTTCAGGGTCGCCGACCCTTTCGGCGCATCCAGCAGTTGGTAGCTGGAGTAGCGAAAGGTCTTTTGCAGGTTCCCGGCTAGGCTCCCCAGCCGGTTGTCCACTCCGCCCGGCTGATTGGTTGCGTAGATCACCTGCGCCTGCAAAGAAACCGCCTGCCCCCACCCGAGGCCCGGAAAGGCCAGCCAAACGCCGAGCACGAAAAGAAGAATAGTAAGCGCGCGGAACGACTGACCGGGAAATAACCGCAAATATCGCACGCCGTCGCCCCCTTCAATTTAAGATGAGGTGTCCTCGAAGACCCAGATGACCTTGAGCGCAGTGCCTGGTATCTGGAACACCAACACCGAGGCGTCTTCGCCCACATCCACCGACATCACGTCGACGCCGTTCCGGCCGGGCGTTCCCCACATCTGCACCTGGGACAGCGTGAGGCCCACCACCAGCAAGACCGCCGTGAGTGCCGACGCCAGACTGAGGCGCGGATGATCCCAGAGGATCTCGCGCAGGCCGGGCCACGTGCGCCGCTTCTCCCCGGCTCGTCCCTGTTCGATCCGGCGATTCACCCCGGGGAGGAATGCCGCAGCCTCTTCCGCCGACAGGCTGACGCCAGGCGTCTCTCGCAACGCGGCGGTCACCCGACGATAGGATTCCACGTCCCGTCGACAGGCACGGCACGTCGCGAACCGAGCCTCAAGGCGGGGGCGGTCGGCCACGGGAAGCTCTCCCGCGGCGTAGGCTGCCAGACGCTCACCCTGCTTCCCGAGCATGTGCAGCCGATGCGTCAGGCCCATTCCATTCCCTTCTCTTACCGCAGGTCGTCCACGTGCGGTTCGAGGACTTTTCGGAGTTTCCGCCGCGCGTAGAAGAGCCGGGACATCACGGTTCCCAGGTTGCACCCGACGGCGCGAGCGATCTCGTCGTAGCTCAATCCCTCGATCTCGCGCAGGATCAGCACGGCCCGGTGCGCCGGCGGAAGCGCCTGGATGCCGCGAGCGAGCAGCGATTGGACCTGGCGGCTCTCCACCGCGGCTGCCGGGTCGTCGGGCGCTGCCAGGCCCGATTCGATGTCCTCCGGCACGGCCAACCGATCGTCATACGCGGCCGCATCGCCACGCCGCCTGCGGCGGAGACAGTCGATGGCCAGGTTGACGACGATCCGATGGATCCAGGTGGTGAAACCGGCCTCGCCCTTGAAGCTCGACAGCGAGGCAAACGCCTTGGCGAAGGCTTCCTGCGCGACGTCCAGGGCATCCTCGCGGTTCCGGACAACCTGGTACGCCACGTTGAAAACACGGCTCTGGTGGCGAAGAACCAAGGCGCCGAATGCATCCCGGTCCCCCTGGGCCGCCCGCCCCACCAGTGCACGGTCATCCACCTGCCCCTCAGAACCCGGCATCCCACAGTACCTTAGACGTTCGCTGGTTATGTTTATTCAAGCCCGGCAGATGCTATCACCGGAAAACAGCCAGGCGCAAGGGGATTGGCCAGCCGAGGGGGCGGCCTCTCGGCCGCTCCTCGCCGAGTCTCGCGACAGGACGGGGCGCCCCCATGGCAACGGCTCACTTCTCGGTTGACAGTCTCGCAACGGGTCGCTAGCGTGAGCCGGACTCGGCTCCGCTCATGGAGCGGTCATGATCGCCCTGAATCTCACGGGCGTGGAGGGATTGTCATGCAGATAGGAACGGCGTTCCGACGCCTCCGGCGGTGGCGTGGATGGCTCGCCTTAGGTCTCGCGGCGCTCGTGGGCGGCTGCGCCGGGTCCCAGGGCGATTCGTCCGCCTCCTCGTCCAGCTTCAATTGGCGCCAGTTCCAGGGCACCAAGCTTCGGATCCTTCTGGGGCAAAGCCCCTGGCATCAGGCCATCCTGGGCTATCTTCCGGAATTCGAGGAGTTGACCGGCATCCGCCTCGAGACAGAGATCCACCCTCAGGAAACCGTCTGGGGTTTGCTCGAGAATGACCTCAAGACGCCAGGCCGAGTGGACGTCTTTTCGAATGTACCCGCCCTCGATGGAATCCATTTCCTCCGACGCAGCCTCATCCAGCCGGTCAACGACTATCTGATCAATCCAAAACTCACCGCGTCCGACTATCGCTGGGACGACTTCCTGCCCAAGCTCCGGGCGGCGATGCAGATCGACGGAGCCATCCTCGGACCGCCGGTGATGGCGGAGCACCTGGCGCTGATTTACCGGAAGGACCTCTTCAAGCAGCACCAGATCGCCGTGCCGCGCACTCTGGATGAACTTGAGGCGGCCGCCCGGCTGCTCCACCAAAAACCCATGGGGTTCAAGGGGGCACCCGGCGTCGGCATCGTCAGCCGCGGCCAAGGCCCCGTCGCCACCGGGATGTATTCCGGTCTCCTGCACGCCATGGGGGGAACCTGGCTCGACGCGCGTGGCCAACTGACCATCGATGGACCGCAGAGCCTCGCCGCCCTGGAGTGGATTCGCCGCGTCATCGGCCAGTACGCCCCACCGGACGTGTCGCGCTTCGGATGGCACGAGGCGTCGGCCCTGTTCCTCGACGGGCGCGCCGCCATGTACATCGAGGGGAGCTCCATCTATCCGCTGATCGAGGAGTCGTCCAGTTCCCGGGTGCGGGAGCAGGTCGGCTACGCCCTCTTCCCGTCCGGCCCGGGCGGCCCCGGCACCACGGTCGCGGTTCGAGGCTTGGCCATCGCCAAGCACAGCCTCAACCGGGAAGCCGCCTGGCTCTTCCTGCAATGGGCCAGCAGCCCGGCGATCGTCCGCAGGGCGCTCATGAACGGCATCCTGGTCGG
The DNA here is from genome assembly GCA_963695995.1 of uncultured Methylomirabilota bacterium. Lineage (GTDB taxonomy): Bacteria > Methylomirabilota > Methylomirabilia > Methylomirabilales > 2-02-FULL-66-22 > 2-02-FULL-66-22. The sequence continues at coordinate 181,958 of CAVOIV010000045.1, read as the reverse complement.
CCGGGAATCGACCTGGCAGGATCGGCTCGCGCGCAGCGAGGTCCCACCGGACCTCGCCCAGTCGTTCCAGGAAGCCGGTCGTATCGGGATCACGGCGTGGGCCCCACCCGTGGCCGCGGTAACCTCGGCGCGCGAGGCCGTGGGTCTGGCGATCAGCGCCGCGGTGAAGGGCGAGGACATCCGCGGCGCCACGAAGGCGGCGGCGCTACGGTTGAGAGAAATCCGGGCACAAACCGAAGCCGCCTCCACCCCGGTCCGGTAGCCTCTCCGGCGGGGACGCACCACGCTCGAGAGCGATGCGGCCTCGCGACGCGGCGTCTCCTACAGCACCGACAGGAGGCCCCCCCTCGGGCCTCCTGTCGTTTTTGAGCCGCGTGACCGGCACCGACGGCAGAGCCGAAGGTGCCGCTCAACACTCCTCCTTGATTCCCGGCCCGACCTGTGCTAGCAATGCGGGGTCCGAGAGTGTGCCGAAACTTGGCTAGGCCCGCCACCCGTCGGCGGACCGTTTTCCATCCATGAGGAGGGAACTACATGGGTATCACGCGGCGACTTTGGTCTCTGGCATTGATCGTGGGTCTGCTGGGCCTGGCGCTGGCCGCCACAGGCGAGGCCGCGCAGTTCAACTGGCAGCAGTTCAAGGGCACCCAGCTTCGCGTCATGCTGAACAAGCATCCGTGGCAGGTCGCCATCGAGCCCCATCTGCAGAAATTCGAGGCGCTGACCGGGATGAAGCTGGTCGTCGAGGTGTACCCGGAAGATCAGTTCCGGGCGAAGACCTCGGTGGAGCTCGCCTCCGGTAGCGGCAGCATTGACGTCTTCATGACCATGCCGGCGCAGGAAGGGCTCAAGTTCCTGCGGGCGGGATGGTACCAGCCCGTTGACGAGTACCTCAAGGATGCGACCATCACCGCGCCGGAATACGACTGGAACGATTTCCTGGAAGTCGGCCGCTCCGGCATGACGGTGGACGGCCGGATCATCGGGCCGCCCATCCAACTCGAGACGAATCAGCTCATGTACCGGAAGGATGTGTTCCAGAAGAACAACGTCAAGGTGCCGACAACTCTGGACGAGCTGGAGGCCGCCGCCAAGGCGCTGAACGGGAAGCCGATGGCGGATGACGGCCAGCCCGGTTTCGGCTTCGTGGCCCGCGGCAAACGCGCCGCCGCCACCTCCGTTTTCTCCGGCTACCTGCACGCCATGGGAGCAACCTGGATGGCCCCGAACCGCGAACCGGCGTTCAACTCCGAGAACGGGATCAAGGCCTTCGAACTGTACGGGCGTTTGCTCAGGCAGTACGGGCCTCCCGGGTCCGAGAACAACCACTGGTACGAGGCCTCGTCCATCATGGGGCAAGGCAAAGCGGCCATGTACACGGAGTTCGATTCCATCTCCGCGTTCGTGGAAGACCCGCAGAAATCCAAGGTCACGGGGAAGATGGGGTACGCGCCGTTCCCGAAGGGGCCGGGCGGCAAGCCGGGGACGATGGCCACCGTGTGGGGGCTCGGCATCCCCAAGAACAGCAAGAACCCGAAGGCCGGCTGGCTCTTCCTGCAGTGGGCCACGAACCGAGATCAGGTGTTCGCCTTGCAGAGCGAGCGGTCGGTGCAGGGCGGCCGCGACTCGGTCTGGAAGGACGCAAAGGCCAAGGCCAAGATGAATCCCGAGCTGGCCGAGGCCCTCGTCCAAGGGTTGAAAGTCGGGAACTCCAGTTGGAACCCGCCGGTCGTGGCGGTGCCTGAGGTGCGAGACGCCATCGGCGCAGCCATCGTGACCTCGATCCAGGGCGGTGACGCGAAGGCCGCCGTAAACAAGGCCGCCGCCGATACCAAACGGATCATGGCCGAAACGGAAAAGAAGTAGTCGGCGGATTCTCGAACCGATACCGCAACAGGAGGCCCCCCCTCGGGCCTCCTGTCGTTTTTGAGCCGCGTGACCGGCCCCGACGACAGGGCCGAACGTGCCGCGAGACGGACGTTCCCCTGGACCTCTCATTTCCCCTCCTTGATTCCCGGCCCGACCTGTGCTAGCAATGCGGGGTCTGAGAGCGTGCCGAAACCTGGCGGGCCCGCCACCGTCCGACGGGTCGTTTCCCATCGATGAGGAGGAAGTCACATGGGTATCACGCGGCGACTTTGGTCTCTGGCGTTGATCGTGGGGCTGCTGGGCCTGGCGCTGGCCGCCACAGGCGAGGCCGCGCAGTTCAACTGGCAGCAGTTCAAGGGCACCCAGCTTCGCGTGCTCATCAACAAGCACCCCTGGCAGGCCAGCATCGAGCCTCACCTCAAGGAGTTCGAGGCGCTCACCGGCATGAAATTGGTCGTCGAGGTCTACCCCGAGGACCAGTTCCGAGCCAAGACCCTGGTGGAGCTGACCTCCGGCGCCAGCAGCATGGATGTGTTCATGACGATGCCGGGTCAGGAGGGGCTGAAGTACATGCGGGCCGGTTGGTACCAGCCGGTGGATGAGTTTCTGAAAGATCCATCCCTCACCGCCTCCGACTACAACTGGAACGACTTCCTCGATAAAGCACGCGACGCCATGGTCATCGAGGGAAAGACGATCGGCCCGCCGATTCAGATAGAAAACTCGGCCCTCATGTACCGGAAGGACGTCTTCCAGAAATACAACGTGAAGGTCCCCACCACCCTGGACGAGCTGGAAGCCGCTGCCAAGGCGTTGAACGGCAAGCCCATGACGGATGACGGCCAGCCCGGCTTCGGCTTCGTGGCCCGAGGGAAGCGGGCCGCCGCCACCTCCCAGTTCGCGGGGATGCTCTTCGCCATGAACGGCACCTGGCTCACGCCGAACCGCGAGCCGGCCATCAACAGTCCGGAGGCCGTCAAAGCCATCGACATGTGGGGCCGCCTCCTCCGCCTCTACGGGCCTCCGGGCTCGGAGAACAACCACTGGTACGAGGCCGGTTCCATCTTCTCCCAGGGCAAAGCCGCGACCTGGCTGGATGCGAACTCCCTGTTTCCAGTGATCGAGGACCCACAGAAGTCCAAGGTCATCGGCAAGGTGGGATACGCCGTGTTCCCGAAGGGCCCCAACGGCCATCCCGGCGGAACCGTGGCCCCCTGGGGTCTGGGCATACCAAAGACCAGCAAGAACCAGAAGGCGGCCTGGCTCTTCCTGCAGTGGGCCACCAACAAGGAGCAGGTGCTCAAGATCCAGAGCGAGGCAGGCGTGCTCGGCGCCCGCGACTCCGTGTGGAAGGACCCGAAGGGTCGCGCGAAGGTTCCGGCCGATCTGGCCGAGTCCCTGGCCCAGGGCTCCAAGGTCGGCACGCCGCTCTGGAACCCGCCGGTCGTGGCCGTGGCTGAAGTCCGCGACGCCGTCGGCGCCGCCATCGTGACCTCGATTCAGGGCGGCAACGTAAAGGCGGCTGCCGACAAGGCGGCTGCCGACATGAAGCGCATCATGGCGGAGACGGAGAAGAAGTAGCACTCCCATTTCCCGGCTGAGACCACGGGAGGAGGCCCCCGACGGGCCTCCTCCCTTTTCGTGAGAGCGTGCATGGCACAGCGCAACCCCCCGCACGAGAGCGTCGCCCGTGCCGACCTGCGCCGGCCCGATTCGCGCTGGTCGGTCTTCGTGGAGCGCCACCCGGTCTTCTTTTTCACCTCGCCGGCGGCATTGGTCGATCTTCGTCCTGATGGTGTTTCCGGTGTTCTACACCGTGTACATGAGCCTGCATTCGTGGTTCGCCAGCAGCGTCACGGCGCCGGAATTCATCGGCGTGGCGAATTTCACGCGGGCGTTCACCGCGGATGAGCGCTTCCGGAATGCCCTCTGGCTGACGCTCTACTTCACGATCCTGGCGACCGCCCTCCAGGTGGTCCTCGGGGTCGCCCTCGCCTTGCTGCTCAACCGATCGTTTCGGGGCAAGGGGTTCTTCCGGTCCGTGTTTCTCTTGCCCATGGTCGCCACACCGGTCGCCATCGCCCTGGTCTGGATGATGATGTTCAACCCCACCCTCGGCGTGATGAACTACCTGGTGGGCCTGATCGGGCTCGGACCGTTCAAGTGGGTCAGCGACGTCCGGCTGGTCATTCCCGCCCTGGCCTTCGTGGATACGTGGGAGTGGACACCCCTCATCACCCTCATCACGTTGGCCGGCCTGGCCAGCCTGCCGCTGGAGCCATACGAGTCCGCACTGATCGACGGCGCCACGCCCGCACAGATGTTCTGGCGGATCACGCTGCCCTTGCTCCGCCCGACGATCATGGTCGCCCTGCTGTTTCGCGCCATCGACTGCCTCAAGACGTTCGACATCATCTACGTCATGACTGCCGGCGGGCCGGGGTTCGCCTCCGAGACGCTGAACGTGTACACCTTTCAGGTCGGGCTGTTTTACTTCCATATCGGGTACGCCAGCTCGCTGCTCGTAATCCTGTTCGCCCTGGTGATGGGCGTGAGCCTGCTCTTGATCAAGGTCCGACGCGGGTCCTGGTAAGGGTGACGGTTGGTGGAGCATTGCGATCGGTTGTCGGTTGTCTTCATTGTTCTGTTCGGTTGTTCCGCCTGAGGCGGATCAGTTTCTCATCCTCCGTTGGGACGAACGCCTATGCGTACGATGCGACACTCGGGTGAAAGCCCCTGGACCTACCTGCTGCTGGTGCTGATCCTGCTGCCGTTCCTGTTTCCCCTGGCGTGGATGCTGCTGTCCTCGCTGAAGACGCAGGTGCAGAACACCGCCTATCCGCCTGTCTGGGTGTTCACGCCCACGCTGAACAATTATCGCGAGGTGTTCCTCAAGAACCCCTTCTTCACCTTCACCCTGAATAGCCTGATCGTCGCCGCCGGGTCCACCGGCCTGGCCCTGGTCCTGGGACTCCCGGGCGCGTACGCGGTCGCCCGGTTCAAGCGAACCGGGATCGCGCTCGCCATCCTCACCGCGCGCATGGCCCCGGGGATTGCCTACCTGATTCCGTGGTTCATCCTCTTCACCAAGCTCAAGATGATCGACACCTACACTGGCCTTGATCCTCACCCACCTGATCGTGGCGTTGCCCCTCGTCCTGTGGGTGATGATCGGCTTCTTCGAGGACGTGCCGGGCGAACTGATCGAGGCGGCCCGGATCGACGGCTGCTCCAATTTCTCCGCGTTCCTCCGCGTGGCCTTACCCCTGGTGAAGCCGGGCATCGTGGCCACAGCCATCCTGGCGTTCATCTTCTCGTGGAACAACTTCCTTTTTTCGCTCATCATCGCCGGGTTCAAGACGCGGACGCTGCCCATTGCGGTCTATAACTTCCTCTCCTACGAGGAGATCAACTGGGGCGGCCTGACGGCGGCGGCGACCATCATCACGCTGCCGGTCCTGGTCCTGTCCCTGTTCATCCAGAAGCACATCGTCCGAGGCCTGACGTTCGGCGCGCTGAAGGGGTGAGGAGGAGCCTTCAGCAATCAGCGGTCAGCGGTCCGCTCTTAGCGAGGACAGAGTTTGAAAAGCTGATTGCTGAGTGCTGACGGCTGACAGCTTCTCAAAGGAGATTATCGTGCGACTTGCAGGAAAGAGTGCCATCATCACGGGTGCCGGTCGGGGCATCGGAAAAGCCACTGCACTCATGTTCGCCCGCGAGGGCGCGGACGTCCTGGTCCCCGATCTCGACCGAGCGGCGAGCGAAGTAGTGGCCGGGGAGATCCGCGCGCTCGGACGGAAGGGCGTCCCCATACAGATGGATGTGACCCAAGCGGCCGACATCCGGCAAATGGTGGAGACGGCGCTTCGGGAGTTCGGCAAGATCGACATCCTGGTGAATAACGCCGGGATCACCCAGGTCCGCTTCCCCCTGGAGTTGACCGAGGCCGATTGGGATCGCACGCTGAACCTCAATCTCAAGGCGGTCTTCTTTTGCTCCCAGGCCGTGGCGCGCGAGATGGTCAAGCGGAGCTCCGGTGTCATCCTGAACGCGTCCTCGATCTCCGGACGGTCCGGGAAGCCGATGCTGGTGGACTACTGTGCCTCCAAGTTCGGGGTCATCGCCATCACGCAGAGTCTCGCCATGGCGCTGGCCAAGTCACGGGATCCGGGTGAACGCCGTGGCCCCCGGCATCGTGGACACCGCCATGTGGGAGAGTATCGACCGCGAGTGGTCGGCGCTGGAAGGGAAACCCACCGGGACGATCAAGCAGTCGCGGGTCGCCAACATCCCCCTCGGCCGCATCGAGACCCCGGAGGACGTCGCCAAGCTCTACACATTCCTGGCGTCGGACGAGGCGTCGTACATCACCGGCCAGACGTACAACGTCTGCGGCGGCCTGCAACTGAACTGAGCGTTCGGCAGGACAACCGTTCGACGGTTCGACCGTTCGGCGGTTCGACTGTTCGGCCGTTCCGGTACCGTCGAACTGCCGAACTGCCGAACTCAACGTCCATCATCCCCTATGCGCATTGACCTCCCCATCCCTCCCAAGCACACCTTCGACGTCGTCGGCGTCGGCATCAACGTCATCGACTATCTGTTCCGGATTCCCCACTTCCCGGAGTCCAACACCAAGATGGACGCCCTCGGCGCGACGATCCAGGGCGGCGGCCTCACGGCGACCGCCATGGTGGCCTGTGCGCCGGCTCGGCCTCCGGACGCGCTACATCGGAAAGTTCGGCAGCAACGAGATCGGTCGGCTGGCTCGCGACGAGCTGACCGCCGAGGGGCTGGACCTCGACCGGGTCCGTGATGGCCGCCGGCGTCCCCAACCGCTTCTGCGTCGTCCTGGTGGAGGAAGGCTCCGGCCACCGGACCATCGTCCGCCAGCGCGACCCCCGCATCTGGCTGCAGCCCGGACGACCTCACGCCCGAGGCGGTCTGCGCGGGCCGCGCGCTGCACCTGGACGGCCACGAGGGAGAGGCCGCCCTCCAGGCGGCCCGCTGGGCCAAGGAGGCCGGCATCCCTGGTCTCGGTGGATGCGGAGGAGCCCACCCAGTATCGGGAGGAGTTGTTCCGCTCTGACGGATATCCTCATCGTGAGCCGACGGTTCGGCCCGGACGCTCACCGGCAAGACCGACCCCGGCGGATATCCTGCGACGCGCTGGCCGGTCTCGGTCCCCCGTGCGTCGGCCTGACGCAGGGGGAGGCGGGTTCGGCCCTGCTGTACCGGGGCGAGATCGTCGAGGCCCCCGGCTTTCCCGTGGACGTGGTGGACACCACCGGCGCCGGTGATGTGTTTCACGGCGCATTTCTGTACGGGCTGTTGCAGGGGTGGGAGGCTCGGGATATACTGCGATTCGCCAACGCGGTCTCGGCGCTGAAATGCACCTGCTTGGGCGGCCGCACCGGTATCCCGCGGATCGAGGAGGTCCGGCGTTTCCTCGCCGCGCGAGGGTGTAGATTCGCCCTTCACCCTCACCCCGAAAGGAGCATACCCCATGAAGGCAGCGGTCTGGAAAGGCATCGAGCACCTGGACATCGACGACCTCCCCGTCCCGGAGCCGAAGGACCCCCACGACGTCCAGGTCAAGGTGGTGGCCTGCGGCGTCTGCGCGACCGACGTGCATATCCTCGAGGGCAAGTTCCCGATGTTCAAGCCGCCCCGGGTCATCGGACACGAGTTCACCGGGGTGGTCAGCGCGGTGGGGAAGGGGGTGACCAAGTTCAAGGTCGGCGACCGGGTGGCCGTGGAGACCGGGTTGGCCTGCGACCGCTGTTACTTCTGCCGGGACGGGCGGGAGCACCAGTGCCTGCACCGCTATGCCCATCCGGGCGGATTTGCCGAGTACGCCCTGCTACCCGGACCGGAACGTCCACAAGCTCCCGGACGGCCTCTCCTTCGAATTCGCGGCGCTGGCCGAGCCGGTGGCGTGCGCGCTCCACGCCATCGACCTGGCCAAGGTCCGCTCCGGGGACGTCGCCCTGGTCCTGGCGGGCGGGACCATCGGCTGCATCATGACGCAGCTTCTCCTGCACAGCGGCGCCAGCAAGGTCTTGATCTCGGAGCCCCGCGCCCACCGGCGGGAGATCTGCAAGGCGGTCGGCGGCATTCCCGTGGATCCGAAGAGTCAGGACCTGGCCGCCTTCGTGAAGGAGCAGACGAACGGCCTGGGGCCGGAGATCGTCTTCGACTGCCTCGGGCACCCCGCCCTCCTGGAGCAGGGCATCGAGCTGGTGCAGAAGGGCGGGACCGTCTTCGTCATGGGCGTGGCCGATCCGGAGGCCGTCGCCAAGGTCCGGCCCTACCAGCTCTTCGACAAGGAGATCCAGATCAAGGCCGCCTTCCTGCGGCCGTACACCTTCCACCGGGCCGTGCGCTGGCTGCCGCAGCTCACCCTGCAGCCGCTGCTGGGCGTGGAGTATCCGCTGGCCCAGACCAAGGAGGCCATCCACGCCCTCCGCGAGGGCAAGGGCCTCAAGATCATGGTGAAACCCTAACGGCGAGCCCCGAGTTTCGAGCCACGAGCCCCGAAGACGGTTGCCGGTTTCCACGAGGCTCTACGTCATCGCGGCTCGTGGCTCTTGGCTCCGCTGTCGCAGTCGATGGACACCATTCTCACCTTCGACCTCGGGACCACGACTGCAAGGTCTGCCTGTGGGACGTGGCGGGAACGCTCCTCGCCTCGGCGGACGAGGGCTACCCGATCCACCACCCGCGGCCGGACTGGGCCGAGCAGGACTCGTCCGAGTTGGTGGCAGGCCGCCATCACCGCGGCGCGGACCTGCCTGGCGGGTCAGGACGCCTCGCGCATCGCCGTCATCGGCCTGTCCTCCCAGCGGGAGGGGGTGGTCCCCATCGGCCGGGATGGGCAGCCCCTCGACCGCTGCATCATCTGGATGGATCGCCGCTGCCGCGAGCAGTCCGCGCGGCTGGGCGAGGAGTTCGGCGAGTCGTTCCTGCATCACCACACCGGGGTCGCGCCGGACCCGAACTACACCGCCTGCAAGCTGCTGTGGCTGCGCGAGAACCAGCCCGACCTGCTCGCCCGACGCCAGGGTGTTCCTGCAGCCCCGCGACTTCCTCTACTACCGACTGACCGGCGAGCCCGCCACCGACTACACGCTCGCGTCGCGCACCATGATGATCGATCTGCGGAAGGAAAGCTGGTGGCCGGAGATGTTCGACCGCGTCGGCGTCCGCAACGACCAGTTCCCCCCGATCTATCGGTCCACCGAGGCGCCGCATCGCATCTCCGCGGACGCCGCCTCGGCGCTGGGCATTCCCGCCGGGATTCCGGTCGCGTTGGGCGGCGGCGACCGCTCCTGCGAGGGGGTGGGCGCGGGCCTGTCGGGCGATCGCGCGTCGGATTCGACCGGCACGGCGACGCAGATCTCCATGGTCACCGACCGCCTGCCCGAGGACCTCGGCCGCGTCCCGTGCGGAATCCACGCCATCCCGGGCCGCTACCTGTTCGAGCTCGGCGTCACGACGACCGCCTCGGCCCTGCGCTGGTTGCGGAAGCTGCTCGGCCTCGGGCCGGGGCAGACGGTCCTCCTGGACCGGGACGCGGCCGAGAGCCCGCCCGGCGCCCGGGATCTGCTGGTCTTTCCGTTCTTCATGGGCGCCCGATCCACGCGCTGGAATCCCGACGCGCGAGGGATGATCCTGGGTCTCAGTCTGGGCCACACCCGCGGCGACATCGCCCGGGCGTTCATGGAGGGGGTGGGCTACGAGGTCGCCACCTGCCTCGACGGATTGCGAGACATGGGCATCGTCCCCGGCGAGCTGGTGGTGATCGGCGGCGGCGCCAAGTCGGACATCTGGGCCCAGATCAAGGCGGACATCCTGGGGATGCCGGTCACCCGACCCCGGTACACCGAGGCGGCCTCGCTGGGCGCCGCCATCCTGGCGGCCGCCGCCGTCGGCCTGGTGACCGACCCCGTGGCGACCGCCCGCGCCTGGAACCCGCCCGTCCGGACCTTCACCCCAAACCCCGACACGGCTGCCGTCTACCACGAACGCCGCCAACTTTTCGACGACGTGTACACTGCCCTGCGTCCCCTCTACCCCCGGCTGCACCTGACAGGCTGTTGAAAACGACCCATCTGCGGCGTTGGCTTGCCTCGCCACTCGCTGCGGAGTACCTCCAGTACGCCTCGCTCGGGCTACAGTGTGCCGCCTTGCATTGGGACCGTTTTGAGCAGCCTGGGCGAAAACGAGTTTGCCGGCAGTCTGCCAAGCCACTCCTCCCGCCGTCACCAGGCGCCCGCCGGTCCGGCACGCTTGAGGTTCATGGATTCCGGCCTTGACATCGGAATCTGGGCTGCGATATTCAGGGCATGGTTGGCGCGGCATCAGGCCGCATGCAACGAACGGCTTCCGGGGCAAATCCCATGCTCGATCCGACATTCGAAGACGGCGTCATCGAATACGTGCGGGAAGGCGGCTGCGGCGGTGAGGCGGCGGTGACCGTCTATCTCCTGAACAAGCTCCCCGGAATCGGCGGCACGATCCGGACCCACGAGGGCGTGGTGACCGCCGTGCGCGCGGAACACAACCCCGCGCCCGGGAGCGGCCACCTGATGTACCTCCGGCACATGCTGATCAAGAAGTTCGAGGACTACTTCTTCCGCAAGCAGATTTACAAGTATGCCCACATCCCGCGGCCCCTGGGATCCATCAGCCGGCAAGGCGCGCACCCGTTCGAGGCGTGCCTGTACGAGTGGGCATTTGGAGGTGAGGGGTTTCCCTGGGTCGTCTCCGAGTACGGGGGAGAGAAGGTCCCGGTCCGATTGCGGGACTGGAATCAGTTCGTGGATCAATTCCACAAGGTCGGCATTGACCTCGGAGCGGATGTGTCCGAGTCGGACGACGCGAACGTCTCCAAGAACATCATCCATCAGTTCCCCACCGACTATCCGCACGACGGGGACCTGAATCCCATCTGGAAACGGATCGACTTCGGCCCGGCCAGCGCCCCGATGGATTACGAGAAGATCATGCGGTTCCTGGTGGACAACAGGGGGTCGCTGATCGATGTCCTGCGCGGCGAGCGATACCGGATGATGGTGCTGGCAACCAAATACCTGGATTGGTCCACCCGAGGTAAACTTAGCGACTACGAGTTTGGTGCGCTGGAGACCCTGATCGGCTATTACCGGCTCGCCTCGCTTCACCATCACATCAGCCGCGGCGGCTGCAACAGCAACGGCCAACCCTACAGCGAGGAGATCTCTCCGACCCTCTTCCGGTTGCAGCAGCCGTAACTCTCCGCTCCTGCCGTCTCGCGGGCGCGCTGACGGCGGTAGAAGTGGGCACTGGATGGAGAGGATGGAGTTGGTGTGCAGGCCGAGGAACGGCCGCTCAGGCCCGATCGTAGCACAGTCTGACCGTGGAGTGCGGTTTGCCGTTCGGGATCAGGGGTCTCGGAAACCCAGGGCAAAAAGGAGCGCGGCGCTCAACCGGGTAATCACCGCGCCGACTCGGCCGGTCGACACCGTTTGCATGTGGTCGAGATTGACCGCGCAATCCCGTGGCAAGCCGTCTGTCTTGGTAAGTGGGACCTCTGTCGGAATGTCCCGGATCGTGGTGGTGATCGAGGCCACGGTCACCTCCCCCAGGAATGCGAGGGCGGAATCCCGGGTGAGGATCGCCACCTGGCGTTGCTTGTCGGGTTGACCAAACTTGCACCAGCGGACTTCCCCGCGTTTCACGACTCACCCCAGGCGTGCTCGGCCTCCCGTGCCGAGAACTCGCCGCGCCGGACGGGCTTTCGCGCATATCCCTCGCGGTGTTTCCGCTCCAGGGCACGCTCGCGTTCTTGGGCCAGGGCTTGTCGGAGGGCTTGCCGGGTAAATCCGGATCGGGTGGTTCCCAAGCGGGCCGCGGTCTTGTCCACCGCAGCCACCAATTCTTCGTCCAGGGTCAGCTGCACGGTGCGCAGGTGCCATCTCCTCTCATAGCTAACGACCTAGCTAGATTATACACATTCATCGGAGATCCGCAATCGTACCGAGGAACCATTGAGGCTGGTGGGATCTCGTCGAAGACCGAAAAGGATCGCGGGGTATTTGGCAGCGCGTAGTGCATGGTCGGGGACAAGGCATTCCTTACGTCAGCGAAGATCATCAACACAATAGACCTTCCCATTTCAAACCGTGCGCACAATAATGGTGCCGCTCCCCCGGACCTTAAGGTATTTTTGCGCCCCTTCCAAGACGGCCCCGCCATTCAGTTGCCCTTGCCACCGATACCCCTGGACCTTGGGCAGTGGTTCCATCCGGATCGGTCCCGCCACGACCTTCTTCAAGACCTGCCGGGCTCGGACGGGATTCCGCCGGAGGATGTCCTTCCAGGCGACCAAGGCAGGCTCAATTTCGTGGACGGCCCGCGCCACCTCGAGGTGCCCCAGGTGTCCCCGCGCCTCGACGGCGGCGATGGCCCCGTTGAGCCGGTCGAGTTCGGCTTCCAACACCTGGATCTGGTCGAGAATCGCCCGCGGGGCCTTCCCGTCGGCCACAGCGTCCACCAGCCATACCACCTCTGGACCTTCGGCCGGTAGGTCTTCTTCCCGACACTCAAGTGAGATACATCAACCCCGAATCGCCCGAGAAATCGGGCCAAACTGAACCATGGAGGTCAAAACCTCGACTTATTCTTGGACCAGATTCCGGGGGCGGGTCACCGCTGCTCGGAACCAACCTCGGAGTGGGCCAATCCTTGGGGGTAAGCCAGGGGCATTCTGGCTTTTTCACGTGAGGAGCTTCGCTTTCGGGTGCACTGACTCTTGATTTGGGAAACAACCCGCTGATCTGTGATCAGGAATTAAAAGAGGGGCCCCGCTTTTTCAAAACGCGGCGGCCCCTCACTTCTTCATACCGATATTGCCTTTGTTTCTACTTGGCTGCCTTTTTTAGCGCCTCGCGAAGTCCAGCCGATCCTTTGTTGCTCACCTTCTTCTCCACGATGATTTGGACAGGCGTCACCGCTTGGCCATAGTAGTCTTTGTTGAGACCTTCCCTCACATCGACCGCAGAGCCTTCAAAATTCAATCCCGCATACAGCCCTTTGCTCTTCGCATAGGAAATAAAGTCAGCCGTCACATTCGCCTTAGCCCCGGCCCCATATGGTCCGGCGGCAATAGACGTATCCCCTCCAAACTTCACGGAAGTGGTGAAGAGCGAATCGATCGCTTTCTGAGTCATGACCATCACGATCACCTCCGCAGCCTCACCGCCGATCTGCAACCCGAAACTCACCGAACCAATGGTATAAAAGGCTGGCTGGCTCCAGTCCCCTGCCTTTGCGTCTCTCACCACAAGAACACCCGTGCCACCGGAACCTCCCAGAATAAAACCTGCCTTGAGAACCCGGGGATAAATCAGCAACGCCTTAGCATTCTTGATGTTGTTGTGAAGATATTCATAGTTCTTGTCGCTCATGAAGCCCTGGAAAGTCATTCGAGCTTCGTCAACGAGCGCTTGGGCCTCAGCTGCCTGGGGATCGGTCGCTTCCTTCTGGGCGGCAGCGGGCTTCTCTGCCGGCGAGGGTTCCTTTGGTTGGCTTTTGAGCTGAGCCTGAGCTTCACTCGCTGCTTTCTCCTGTTCCGCGCGTCACTCGTGCTTTCGCTGAGCCTGAGCTTCACTCAATGCTTTCTCCAGTTCCGCGATTTTGGTTTTAGCCTGAGCCAGGTCTGCTTTCGTTTTGCTGAGTTCAGAGACTGTTTTTTCATGGTCTTCTTTGCTGACCCCACAGCCTACCATCGCTATGACAGCTAAAGCTACGAAGAAGAATGTCAACACGCGCGTCAATGCCTTCATAAGGATTCTCCTTTCATCGAGTTGCAGGAAAACAGTAAAAGTGGATTTTTGTCGAAAGATCACCTTTGACAATTTCTCAAGGGCACCTCTTTAACCTTCCGACGGCTCCTATGAAGACCTCTTCGATTTCCACCCTGCCGCTTTCCGAGGGTGATAGTTATTATTTGCTTTTGGGGGGTCGCGCGACGAAACCGGTACTCGGGGTGTGGCAAGGTGGGGCACCCAGCTTCGATAGGTACCGATTTGATCCATCGGCAGTCCTCCGGAGGGAGGCGGAGTCGCGGTGGGTGACCAAGCCCACGACCCCGCTTCCCCTTCCTGTTCCCCGCAGCCGCGTCCTTCGGGCGGTGCACCCAATCTCGCGCTTGGGCGTCCGCGCAGTTGTGGGGCCCGGCCGTTGTTGTCCGGCTGCCGTGCGTCCGCCGATCGCTGGTGGTTCTCTCGTTGGAGTTTACCCGCTGGCCTCCAGCGTCTACGATGATTCCTTCAGCTTGCTGGATCATGGACGCGCGGCGTGCTCACGGAGAATCCGGCGCACCTCCTCGATCGCTTCCGGGTTCTGCTGGACCGAATGGCCCGAGGTGACGACCAACTCGGACTCCATCCCCTCCAGATGCGCGCTGCTGTAGGTCAAGACCCCATCGGTATCCTGCTGGAACGGCCCGTCTCCCTGCACGGCGACGATGGAGTGCCCGGTGACACCGGGGGCCAGGGGGGCGGGGGCCAGCGTCCTAATCAGGGGGCTCCCGGGCGTCATGGCGTAGACGCTGCTCAGGCGGCCACGGAACCGCACCTCCAGCTCCGGATCCTGCATCAAGACGTCTTCGGTAGCTCGTAGGATTCGGCCGGGTAGCCGCACAAAGCGGCTCACCTGGTGCGCCAGCCAGTTCCCGGCCACGTAGCTCCCCTTGTGCGGCGTGGCGAGGAAGATCACGCGGCGGACGAAGGGGAGTGGCTGCACTGCCGTCAATTTTCGCATGAGCTCGCGTGTGTCCTCCGACAAGCCTGGATTCTCCAGCCTCGTGCGCAACTCGGCGCGGATTTCTTGTTCCAGGTCCACCACCATGAGCTTCACCAGGAGGCCCCCCTGGCTGTGACCGATGAGGACCATGTCGCGCAGGGCCGGGTCCCGGCCGCCGGGGTCGAGCGTGGTAACGGCGGTATCGAGCGCATCGCGGAGGCGCATGGCCGAGTAGAGGACCGGGTTCCCGGTCTCGTAGGTAAAGAACCAGAACTGGTACCGCTGGCGGATGCCAGGGTCGTTCTGCAGTTCGTTGAACATCTCGGCCCAGCGCGCCGGGCTGGACGCTGTCCCGTGCACGAAGACGATCGGGATCCGCCCGGGCCGGTACGGGTCGAGCGCGCCGAGTTGCGTCGGTGTCCGTCGGCGGAGGAGATCGCCAGAGAGAAAGCCGGCCAGCTCGTAATCCCACGCCTCGGACCCGGTGAGCATGTACGCGAGCGCCGCCGTGGGCTCGGCCTCCAGGGGGATCTTGTCGCCCCCCGACCTCTACTGTCTCCGTGTCCGAGGTCACGTACAGCTCAAGCGTGCCCTGCAGGTGCCGCGTCTCGGAGCTGTTCCCATGGGTCTTCGAGGCGGAGGAAGAACGTGGCGGGCACCTTGACGCGCGGCGGGATCTCGAGCGCGGACTCGCGCGGCGCCCGCGACCGTCGAGGCGGCGACCGGCGCCCCGAGGCCGGCGCGGCGATACCGGTTACGCAACCCCGTCACCTCCAGATTGGCGACCGGCACGAAGTCGACGAGCATCCGGTCGAGCCAGAGCAGCTGCGCAGGATCGAAGGCGATGTCAATCTCCCCAAACGGCAGCGGGAACACGCCGACCGCGGGTTCCACCCGCGACCCGTCCTTGGACTGCAGGGCGGCCGTCAGCGCACGATTGTACAGGTCGCAGGCATTGCGGAACCGGGGATCGTGCGGCTCCGGCGCCGGCGTCCCGGCTGGGGGGAACAGGAAGGCATACGCGTAGATGGCCGCCGCGAGATAGTACGACCGCTGCTTGGTACGCTCCGCGTGTAGAAACGACAGCTCGGCGAGGGCGAATACCTGATTGATCCCGCGCCGCCCGGCCGCCACCTCGGTGTGGAGCGTCCAGAGCGCCGCCTCGGGATCCCTGCCGAACTGTCGAGGAGCCCCGCCCGGTTGAGCATGATCTGCGAGAAACTGCTGGGCTCTCCGGCGGAGAGGACGTTCCGGGTCAGTTCCCGGTGGACGGTGATGGGGTCCACCTGCGTCACGCTGACCGGCGTGGCGCAGGCGGACGCGATGAGCAGGATGCCGCTCAGGCTGATCAGGCGGAAGCCGGACATGTCATACACTCGATACTCCGAGCCGCATACAGCCGGCCGATCGCAGCACGTGCGGCCCTACTTCGCCATGCCCGGCGGTGGACGCTCGCGTCCTTAGACAGGTCCTGACGCACTATGAGACCGACGCTGACCATCCGCGTGTCGCGCACCGAAAAACACTCGCCTGGCAATAACCATCAGGACGATGATGGCGCAGAACACGGCGACCAGCACCGCCGCGCACAACTGCGCCGCTCGGAGGAAAGCGTGGTCGACGGCCTTCAACGCGATGCCGTCGATGTCCTGCGTCAGGACTTTTCGCTCCTGGACCACGGCTTCCTGCAGGTCCCGCACGGCCGCGATGCGTTCGGCGGTGAGCTGCTTCAGGGTCGCCAGCCGTTCTTCCTGGATGAAGGCCAGGGTGCGCGCCAACTCTGCCGAGAGGGCCTTGATCGCGGCCTCGCGCTCCGCCGCGATCAGGGCTGGCGTCTTCTCCACGACGGCCAGGGATCGCTCCAACGCCGGGATGGTGCGGTCCAGCGCCTCCACCGCATGGTTGGCCGACGTGACCGCGCTCTCCGCCAGCGGCATCGCCTTCTCCAAGGTGGCGACGGAGCGCTCCAGCGCCGGGACAAGCCGGGCGAAGCTGTCCGCCGCCTGCCCGGCGGTTTTCACGGCCTGCTCCGCCAGCGGCAGGGCCTTCTCCAATTGGTGCTCCCGGGTGAAATCCATCGGGAACAGCTCCGCCTGCCAGCGCGACTGCTCGGGCAGCTGAGCACTATAGATCTCGAGACGCCGGTTGAGGTCATCCACCGACACCATCAGGTTGCCCGCGGCGTCCGCGGTGGAGAACGAGGTGGTCCACTCCCGCTCCATCGCGTATCGCAGGATGGACTCACGCCCGGCGATGGACTGCCGCATCGGATGGTCTGCCGCCCATTTCCGGACGAACTCCCGCGTTCGGATACGTCGCCGGACACGGTCAGCGAGGCGGCAACCCGGGCCATCTCGGCCTCAAGGCGCTGCGAGGTCGTCACGGCGATGCCGCGTGCCGGGCCGAGGGCCTTGGCGCCGGGGCCCTGCTCGAAATAGTCGGTCATCTGGAAGGTCAGTACCCAGGCATCCCCGACGGCCGTCATGGGATTGGGCTGAAACAACGCCTCACGGAGGGCCGGCACCGCGTCGATCTTCCAGCGCAACGCCTCCCGTCGGATGGCCGGGTCACTCGTGCCGGCCAGGATCTGGTCGGCGGACGCCACGATGACGCTCGACATCGGCTGGACCAGCGCCCGCACCCGCAGACGCGCCTGCTCGAAGCTCGCCGAGATATCGCTCTCGGCGTGCACCCGCACGTCGGTCTGCTGCCTCTTGGGGGCGATGCTGCAGCCGGCGCCGACCAGGAACAGACAGCAGAGAGACACCCACGCCGCGGGCGTCATCCATCGAGGACCGCCAGAGGCGGGCGCACGGCCGATGGGTGAAATGTCGTTCACCTTGGCGATGTGGCCATCCCAGGAGATAGACGTTGCTTGCAGCACCGACTGGAACTGTGTCGAGTCATGACATGGCCCTTCCGAAGTGACCCGAACAGCGACCTTGCATGGCCAGTGGAGAATCTCGCCGTTCGCCAGGGTCTCCACACTATCCTCTTCTTCTTGATCGAGCTCTCCGGTGATGCGCCGTTCAGCCTCGACCCGAGGCAATCGCACCCGAGCGGCACCAGTGATTCGCTGGACTGGTGGGCTCACGTGGCGGGGTACGGGAGGGGCCCGATCGACGGGCCCCCCCTTTCCAGGCCAGTGAGAGCCTAGACGTCTTTGCCCACAACAGGTCAAGCGCCTTGGCCTCCAACGCACCTGCGTACTGTCACCTTCTGACTATCGGGATGGGGTCGTCCCTCGCCCGCCGCGTGATTACGCAACACGTGAGCGATCAATAGCTGTACCCCGACAAGATCTGATTAAGGATCTTGGGCTCATATGAAATATCGCCTGTCCCAAACACGATTTGCTCCTTGCCGTCCTTCTCAACGGTCGTTGCGTAATTCGAGGGAAACTTTTCGGGGTTCTTTGATCGTGAGCGAATACCCCGACAGGATCTGATCGTAGAGCTTGGGCTCAAAGGCGATCGCACCCGTCCCGAACACGACTACCTTCTTCCCGTCCTTCTCAACGGTCGTTGCGTAATTCGAGGGAACCTTGTCGGGGAACGTGAGGGTGATCCCAACCCCCGAGGGGAGCCCATACCCCGACAGGATCTGATCGAAGACCTTGGGCTCAAAGGCGATCGGGCCGGACCCGAACACGACGACCTGCTTCCCGTCCTTCTCAACGGTCGTTGCGTAATTCGAGGGAACCTTATCCGGCTTGATCAATTCAACGGCGAGAGCGACTGAGGACACCATCACCATCGAAACCGCACAGATGAGGAGGAAACGCATTCTTTTCATTCTAAGCCCCCGGCTGCGTAGTCTAGATTTTCGTTCACTGCCTCACTACAGAACATTTAGCGAGACTGTCTCATCTCTATACTCGGCTGAGCACGATACGTTCCTCGGGGAGGAAACGGGGGAGGCCGAGTCCTCTCACATCTGGTACCTCCCTGCACGCCCGCTCAGGGTACACGCTGGTTGCGACACGTGGCTGCGCTTTGGCAGACGTCCGAATCTCCGCGGTTCAGAAGTCTCGATCCCGCACGCGGCGGGCTCTCGCGTCGTCCTCCGAGACGTGCCGTCGGCGTCTACTTAGCGGCCGTTCTTAGCGCCTCGCGCAGCCTAGCCGAGCCGATTTTTCAGAGGCCGAACTCGTCGTCCGAAAGATGAAGGAGCCTACGCCTTGGGCAAGCTCCCGACCGGCGACTGGGCCGCGAACTGTGCCTACTTCCAGCTCATAGTCTTCGCTTACAACCTTCGGTGGGGACAAGACGCCCCGCGCGACTGGATTCGCCGCGCGGGGCAGCACAGCACACCAGTCCAGCGGACGGTGGCTGGTTACATGCCCGGCTCGACCGAGACCGCCAATGTCTCGGTGTAGGTGATCTCGACCGGGTCGCCCACCTTGATCAACTCGAGGTTCTTCGGGTCCGCCGCCTTGATGGTGCGGCTGTTTCCCGCGGGGCCCTTGAAGGTCACGGTGCCCGCTTTCTTATCGATGGCCTCGATCGTGACGGTCACGGTCGTCTGGCGCACCTCCACCCCCCCGGGCTTCTCGCCCGGCTGCGCGGCGGACCGAGCGCTCGTCGTCGTGGGCGCGGGCGCCGCTTGGCCGGGCGGTACCACGCGGAGGGCAAGGTCCTCGTAGAACTTCACCGTCACTTGGTCGCCGACTTTGAGTTGCGGGAGATTCTTCGCGCGCTCGGTCACATAGACGGTGATCTCATTGCCTCTCGACCCCTTGAGGGTCACCATGCGCTTGCCGAGGTCGATGGCCTGCACCGTGCCGGTCCGCGTGATCAGCCGCGACCTCCGGACGCTCGAGAAATCGTAAGCAGCGAGGATCTTGTTGAATTGCTCTGGCTCGTAGCTGATCGCGTCGTTACCGAACGCGATCACCTTGTCCCCATCTTTGTCTTCAACGAGCTTCGCGTACGTCGATGGGACCCTCTCGGGGTATAGCAGGGTGAGCCCATAACCAGCGAGGATTTGGTCGAGTGCCTCGGGCCCGTAGCTGATCGCGTCATTACCGAGTTCGATCACCTTCGTCCCGTCTTTTTCAACGACCTTCGCGTACGTCGATGGGACCCTCTCGGGGTACCCCAGGGTGAGCCCATACCCAGCGAGGATCTTGTCGAGTTGCCCTGGCTCGTAGCTGATCGCGTCGTTACCGAACTCGATCACCTTCTTCCCGTCTTTTTCCACGACCTTCGCGTACGTCGATGGGACCTTCTCGGGGTAGGTCAATTCGACCGCAAGCGAGACTGAGCAAAACACCATAATTGACAGCATTGAGCATATGCACAACGTCATTCTCTTCATTCTAACTCCTCCCGTTGACTTAACGTCATGTTTCACTGGCGGCTTAACGACAGAACAACGAGCGAGACTCGGTGTCCGGGCTACAACCCTGTCTGAATGGGTTGCCGGCCATTACATCGGGGGAGGTCGAGGTCTACCCATCTTGGACCTCCGGGCAAGAGCGGTGGCCCCAAGGAGTTGGACAGGAAACAGGGCGCGCTAAGTGAAGCTCTGCTCGGGTCACGTTACGCCGCCTCGCGCTGAGGCAGCACGCCAAAGTAGACCATATCCGGGGTCTGGCCGTCCAGGGCCGCGTGAGGCCGGCCCTGGTTGTAGAAGGTGAAGTACCGGGCCAGGCTGCCGCTGGGCCTCGGTCACCGAGTCATAGGCATGCAGGTACACCTCCTCGTACTTGACGCTCTTCCAGAGGCGCTCGACGAAGAGGTTGTCGCGCCAGGCGCCCTTGCCGTCCATGCTGAGCTGGATGCCGTGCTGCTGGACCAGGCCGACGAAGGCGGTGCTGGTGAACTGGCTCCCCTGGTCGGTGTTCAGGATCCCGGGGCAGCCGTAGGCCCGGATCGCGGCCTCCAGGGCGTCGAGGCAGACAGTCCGTGGTCATGCGTGTTCGAGAGGCGCCAGGCCAGGACCCGGCGGGTCGCCCAGTCCAGCACGGCGACCAGGTAGAGGAAGCCGTGGCGCATCGGGAGGTACGTCAGATCCATGGCCCAGACCTGGTTGGGCGCCGTGATCGCCCGATCGCGGAGCAGGTACGGGAACACCTGGTGGCCCGGATGGGGCTGGGTGGTCCGGGGATGCCGGTAGAGCGCTGCGATCCCCATCCGCCGCATCAGGGTGGCCACGTGCTTCCGGCCGACGAGCACGCCCGCGGAGCCGCAGCAGATCCCGGAGCATCCGGCTCCCGGCGAAGGGATACTGCCAGGTGCAGCTCGTCGATCTGGCGCATCAGGGCCAAGGTCGCCGCCGGCGACCGGCTGGGGCGTGTAGTACACCGACGACCGGGCGAGCGCCAGGAGCTGGCACTGCCGCGTCACCGGCAGCGGGTGCTGGCGGTCGATCATCGCTTTGCGCTCGCATCGGGGATGCGACCGAGCGCGCCGGCCAAAAAATCGTTCTCCATGGCCAACTGGCCGATCTTCGCGTGCAGCGCCTTGACGTCGGGCGCCGGCGGCCTCGCGCTCGGCCGGGGTGGTGAAGAGCTCCATGGCGCCGCTCCAGGAGCTGGCGTCTTCCACTGGGTGATCTGGTTGGGGTGGACGTCGAACTGCTGCGCGAGCTCGGCCAGGGTCCGGTCGCCCTTCAAGGCGGCGAGGGCCACCTTGGCCTTGAACGCGGGCGCGTGATTCCGTCGGGGTCGTTTCATGGGCTGCTCTCCTTGTGGGACGGCGCATTCGTCCCGTCCAGTAGAGCAGAGTTTTCACTTAAACGCCTGTCCTATTTTTCGGGGCCGGCTCTGGAAGCGTGGCGGAGAGACCGGGCTACCTGCCCGCCTCAGGTCTGCAGCCCTGTCCTGGGCCAGCCTCATGAGGCCCTCCTTCGTTGGGCATCGCGACGAGGGGCCATGAGCAGCAGGGTACGTCCGGCGTCCCCGGTCTGTCAATATAGAGGACTCACGATGGTCTGCCTGTATGACTGGTTCGACCAATCTGGCGCAGGAACCCGGCTTCAACCCCCAGGGCATAGGGGCGTGGATGCAGCGTTTGCGGAAACCGGGCTTGCGGGCAACAACGAGACGTTTGCGATTGAAATCAAGCCGGGCGGGATCGGGTCAGCCCAAGGATCCATCGCGCATTCAGGATGCCGGGGGAACGGCACCAACGTTGTGCGCACGGTTCGGAATGGGCGGAAGCCTTAGTGCTGCTGACCGTAATTACGGTGACGTATCGCCGGTCCCCCGGACCGCCCCTCGGACGCCTGGCGCCTCGTCGATGCCGGCTCGCCCTTACCCCGGGTCGGCCGCCACAGAACGGCGGCCTCCGTGCCGGGGACGGGCTCGCCCGCGGGCGCGGCGTCTCGGGTCGGCCCGGGGGACCTGGACTTCTGCGGCCAATGTATACGTCATCGAATTTGTGTCCGCGACTACTTAGGTTGGAGAGAGGAATTTCTGCCGTGTTTGTAGCAGGTTAGCTGAAGATCCACCCAGGGGCGGAAGCAGTTTTTTCGGACCACACCGGTTTTCAGCCCCACGACGTGCTCGGTGGCGTGCGGCACCGAGAGAAGACTGAAGCACCCTCCGGCCGGAGTGGCCTGCCGGACGCCCCGACCAGAGGGGAACGGCAGGACGGGCGCGTGTCGTCTCTCTTTCGCCTATGGCGCCGGGGGCAGGGCCGTCCCGGTTCCGCCAACCGTCCCCGGGGTATTCGGGGTCCCGCCGGTGCCAGGCCCCAACGGGCGCGTCGCGGGGACGTTGGGGATCTGCGAGTGATACGGCGGCGGGAAGGGACTGGACGGGGCCGGGCCCGAGGCTGCGGGCGGCGTGGCGGCGACCCGGGCGGGCGGGGGCGGCCCGAAGAAGAACCCGCCGGGGCTCGTCAGATCGAGATTGCCCGTATTGGCCCCGGTGCTGGGCGGCCGGGGCCGCGGGGGGAGAGGCCGCCGCGGCCCCGGCGCCGCTCCCGAGCACGCACAACGCGGTGAACAGTAGAGACGCAACGATCTTCGTCGTCATGGGTCGTCCTCCTCCGTTTCCGAGCGGGTAAGGCATGCTCGCACGCTCGATCCGCGGACGCTGCCGAGTGCTCCCGCCGTGTGACAAAGGGATTGGGCGTCGTCTGCGCTCCGCCCAGATCGAGTGGGGCCTCGCCTGCCTCGCCCTCACTCCCCCCGGAATCGCCGGGCTCAGTGGCGCTCGGCTGCCGACGCCTTCCTCGCGGGGTCCGCTCGAGGCTACCCAGGGAAATGCATCCTGCCAGGGAAATGCATCCCGCCGAACAGGTACACGAGCACCACCACGAGCAGGACCGTCCCAACGATCCCCAGGCCCCCGCCGGTCCCCCAGCGGGAATACCCGTAATAGCCGCCGCCTCCGCCGAACAACAGCACCAGCAGAATAATGAGCAGTAGCATCGAACGTCTCCTTCCCGCGTGGGAACCAGGATTCCCGGTTTGCCTGCCCTTGACACGCCTCTTGGCTATGGTAGGTGCAAACGGAGGTCCACATCCCCCTTCGCGCGTCTCGCCGCGGGTTCCGCCCGGTGAAACCGCCTGGTTGGACGGGATGTAGCGGCGACCTCTCCGCGGAGTGACCGGCGGGAACCGCCCGAGATTTCGGAACGGCTCCAAGATCTCGGATGGCGCGTGGGCTCGGCGGGGGGCGGCGGTCCCCTAATGGAACAGTGGATCACCTCACCCGCCGGCCGACGTTGGAGAATCACCTTAACCGCAGCAGATTAGCTCATGGAGAGCGTGCGTCAGCCCTTGTGACTTGGACTCGATGCAGGCCGGACTACGAAGTGGCGGCGACGGATCGGATGAGCGACACCCAGCGACGCTGATTCCGATTGCGCGAACCCTCCGATTCGTCACGGGCAGGCAATGGAATGTGATCGGCACCGGTTGGGGTACCGGGGGACGGACCCATGCTGGAGCGACCCATGCCATGGGGGAATCTTATCGGAATCTCAGGGGGCCTGCGAGTCCTGAACCACCTTCGTGAGGCCGTTCTTTGTCTCCGCACCTTCGGTGCGTGGCAATGCACACTCAATACTCTGACGCACGGGAGATCATAGACTGGTGCGGGGGGCCCTTGTCGGCCCCCCGCAGAATTCTCGGGGAATGCGTGGGCAAATGCCGTGCCTGGCGATGGGTCATCGCCCGGACGTCGGGGCCTATTCGGCGAGCGTCAGCTTTACCGTCACTCGGCGCTTCTGTTCTTTGGGGGTTGCGGGATCGAGGATCGGGCCCAGGCCGACGGCATGGATCCGCGGTAGCTCCACCCCCTGCTTCACGAGGAACCGCCGCACGGCCTCGACTCTGCGCTGACTGAGCTGGAGGTTGTACTCCGCGTCCCCGCTCGGGTCCGTGTACCCCTCGAGGACCACGGCGAGCTTATTGTTCGCTTTCAGCTCACCGACCAGCCCCACGAGGGCCGTCTCGGACTTATCGCTGAGGTCCCAGCGGTTAAAGCGGAATGGCACTTCAATGGTTTCCACGAGGCTCCAATTGTTGCGGCTGTCCCACAGACGCGTGAGCCGGCTATTGGTCTCGTCCGCTTTGGCCACGGCGGTGTCCGCGCGCTCCCGAGCGACCTTGGCCCCCTCTCCTGCCTCTCCAACGGAGGTCTCGAGCGTGTTCATGCGGCCGTCCATCGCCTCGATACGCCGGGTTCCCTCGGTCACCCGTCCCTCGGTCTTGTCGATGCGCTGATCAAGACGCCGGGTCTCCTCGCCGACCTTCCCTTCGGCCGTCACAATGCGCTGGTCGATCTCGGCCTCTTTCGGCGCTACGTACCCTCGTACCCAGTCTCGTGTCGCGCACCCAGAGACCAGCAGGCACACCGCGGGAATCAACACGCTCATCCGGACACCGTGTCGCATGTTCCCCTCCTTCCGCACCGTCAGGCGCACCCTGTCCTGACCACTCGCTCCGAGCAAGCTCTTTTTGCAAGTCGGATGCATGGCGCTCCCGTGGGTGTGCGGGCTGCGCGTGTCAGGGGTCCGACTCGCCGTGAGTCCGACCCGGCTCTCCGTGGCGTCACCTGCAATACAGCAAGAGCACACACGATCACCCGGACGGTAATCCCACCCGGTGCGCCGAGGCGGGTCGGGTCGCAGTTCTCGGGTGGTTGCCGATCAGGGTGCTCCACAAGGGTCGCCATGGACGCCTCCGTCACGGGGTGTGCGCGTATGGTCGGCCCCCCACCGGGTCGACCGCTTCCCCCTCCTCGCCCGCCGCGCGGCGCGGGCCCCCGTGCCATTCCGGGGTCCGGGGCCGTGCCCCGGGCCGCGGGCGGCGTGCGGGGGGTCCGGTGTACGCCCCACCCTCACGCCGCGCGCTTGGAGGCGGCGACAATCTCTACGACCATGGAATACAACGTCGTCGTGTCTCGTGCGGGAAGTGTTCGCCTGTGCGGGGGCACCTCGGATCGGTTCCGACACCCCGCTGCCACCAGATACCCGGAGTCGTGTGGGCTGTATCGTGCAGACGGGATCCCCGTCACGGGAAATTCCCAGATGCCCTGGTCCCGCTCGAGGCAGTCGGGACAGAGCACGAGTCGCACCCGCAGCCAGTACGCGGTGCCGTGGGGCCGGTGGATCGCCGCCAGCGCGGGCGCCACCTGCTCTTCGCGCTGCATCCACCCGCTCAGTTCCTCCGTGCCGTCCTCGTGCACAATTCTGACCTGATATTCATTCCCGTGGGTGTGCGCCATGTGTGTTCCCCCTCGCCGGGATCAGCCGGGGCGTCCTCCCCCCACTGGTCCCCCTCGCCCGGGGCGCAGCGCCTCCGCGGCCCGTGGCGGGCCGGCCTCCTTTATCTCGGACTCGTCGGCTCCGGCTTCCCGGCTGTGGCTTGCCCGGTTCGGCTTCCCGGTTCGGCTTTCCAGGCTCCTTATCCATGTGTCCCCTCCTCCCGCCGTGCCGACGGTCGTCCCGCCCTGATCACCACGGTCGTCGCGGGTCGCGCGCCCCGGGCCTCCCGCGATCCCGCCCTCGCCCGTCTTCCCGGGTGTCTGCTGCGTCGTGCGGACCCCTCGAACCAAGACACAGGAATAGAAAGGCGCCTTCCCGGGGGAGTTCTTGCGGGGATGCTACTAATAACATAGTCCGGCTCCGGTTTCTGTCAAGGGCAAAGATCTCCTTGGGAGGAGCGCGGACTCCCGCGGTCCCCAGGACCGCGCACGGGAGTTGGATTTCTGGCGTCCGCGAGGACCGCGCTGGCAGGCGGTGTCTCGCGCGCCTGAATCCGGACGGGACGTTTGCTCAATTGGCGTGCCGGGGAACGGACCACGCGTTGTGCGAATGGTGGCGATTGGGTGGATAGGTTAGTCTGGAAGGAAGAGCTACCGCCGTATTCACGAGGAGTTGGCCCCATAGTTTCAGAAGGATATGCGATGGGTACGCTGCGTCCGGACGGCGCACACTCGGGTCGACAGGAACCCCTCAAGAGCCGCGACTCCGTTCGGGGAGTGGCCGACTTCGAGTCGACAGGGTCATTGGGGGGTTATTCCTTGACTGGAAGTGTCACACTGTACTATTATAGTAGTACACATACGCGGGAGACCCGATGCAGCTTGCATGTCGATGCGCACAGCCCGATCCCGATCCGCCGGCAACTGGCGGAACAATTCAAGTATGTTCATCGAGGGCGGCGGTTTCCCGCGGGAGCAGGCGCTGCCCAGCATCCGCCAGCTCGCCAGCATTCTGGAGGTCAATCCGAATACGGTCGCTCGGGTCATCGAGGACCTGAAACGGGACGGATATGTGCAGGCACGACGGGGGAAGGGGGTCTTCGTGGCCTCGAACGCGCCCGCCCGCCCCTCTCCAACCCTCCGCGAGGCCTTTCTGAAGGAAGTGGTGATCCGGGCTGCGGCCCTGGGGATGACGGCCGACGACTTGGCCGTGGGTGTCCTGAGCGTGACCAGCGTGAGACCGGCCCCGCTGCGCCAGACGGTCCAAGATCCTCTTGGTGGAATGTAGCAGCGAGGCGCTGGACTTCTTTGCCAAACAGCTCGAGGCTCACCTTCCAGTCCAAGTCGACAAGGTCCTTCCGGGAGAACTTCCCGCAGCCGTGCGGCGGCGAAAGAGAGCCAACCCCTGGGCCGCGGCGGTCACGAGTTTCTTCCACCTCCCGGAGGTGGAACGGCTCGTGGGTGACTGGGGAGTCCCGATCATCCCGCTTCTCGCCAAGGCGCATCTCGAGACCCTCCGCCGCTTGGCGCAGCTACCCCCGGGGACTCGCGTTGGTGTCGTCTCGGCAGACTCCGAAACCGCGCACAATCTCGAACACTCGATCGTCAGCGCCGGCCTCCCGAACATCGCGCTCGTGGGTGCATGTTCCACGGATGGGTCGACACTGGGGCCTTTGGTAGGGCAGGTCGAAGTCATCGTGTGCTCTACCCAGGCCGCGGAGCGGGTCCGGCAACTCGCCAACGGCACGACCCAGATCATCATCGATGACCGAGCCCTGGACACGCGGGCGATCGAGATGCTGGCGGCCATCTTGATCGGGCACGACGCGGCTGGGCCGACTGCCGCTCCGCTTCCTGCCAGGAAAGCCTCCAACCGGCCGCCATCTCGACGAAAACCTCCGACGCCGGGGGCGACGCGCGCGGCCGCGCCGCGTACTGGCCTCGGATGAGGTGGAGAAGGGACCAGGTCGGCGTGTCGCTCGAGCGGGACGAGCGCCACGCGATAGGTACAGGCGCGACGATATCCTGAGAGGACGGTCGGCAATGTTGGAGGTGAAACGGGCACGCAGGCCGTCGTGGTGGGTGGGGGCTACAGGGACGCAACGGATTCCGGACGGACCGTCCGGGGAGGAGCAGACACCATGGCAACAGGGACGATCAAGAGGCTGGTGCGGGAGCGGGGATTCGGATTCATTCTCGGACAGGATGGCACCGAGCTCTTCTTCCATCGGTCCGCCATCCAGGGACAGGGCTTCGACGCACTTGCGGAGGGCCAGGCCGTCGAGTTCGAGGTTGAGCGAGGGGACAAGGGACCGCGGGCGGTCAGCGTGAAAGTGGGCCTCCCCGGCGACTAGCCGGACGACACCCCTGGAGTCCACTGGGCCTTGCTGTGGTCTCCTGGTTTCTCAGGGCGTTGGGTTGCATGCCCGGGTGGGCTTGGAAGAGAGAACGGCCATGGACGAGGAACGAACGAGTTACCCGTATCGGCGATTCACGATCACGACGCTCCGTGACGAGGGCGTGTGGTGGGCCAAGGCCCGCGTGGCGGAGAAGGATGTCGGGGGCGACCGGCCGGTTCTGGGCGGCCCCTGGAAAGGCATGTTGGCAGCCAAGACCGCTGCGGAGGTCTTCTGCGACAGCGGGAAGGCGGGGTAGCTCGTACCCGACGCGAACCGGGCGGCGCGGCGACGAGAACTGATCCTTGAGTTCCAGCCTGTGTGCAACCTGTGATGCGGACATTGGGCGGACCTCGTTTCCGCCCGGCATCTCTCGTCCCCTCTTTTTCCGGTGATACGGGAGACGCCTTCGCTCGGCTCCCGGGCCAATCGGCACGAGGCAAGAGGATTCCATGACCATTCAGGAATGGCTGAACCAGCTTCTCTCCCGTCCCGCCACGGAGTCGCTCGACTGGGAAACATTCTCCGTCACGATGAGCGACCCGACCTGGAAGGCCCTCTGGCGCGATATTGACGCAGACAGAAGCCTATGACGACGGTGTGGAGCTGGGATTGCGCTTGCTGCAGGCCACGCAGCAGCACCGTATCCATCTCGGGGAGCGGGGATACCAGGCGAACCAAATCCTGCTCTACCGCAGCATTCTCTCGATGCTCGACAAGGCCGACCGATGGGACGTGTACCTGGCGGCGTGGGAGACCATCCGAACGCAGACGAGCCACTGCCTGCCCGGCCGGGGGGACACCCTGACGCTCCACGATCCCCAGTACATGTCGTTTGTGCGGCGGGACGATGGGGGGTTTGGCGTCCCACCACTCCCGTACGGCGTGCGGCCGCCAAGACCATCGCCGTCCATTTCCTCTATCCTCAGGTCCATCGCAAAAGGCTGATCGAGAAGAAGCTCGCGCAGGAGCGGGCCGGGAAGCAGGCTGCGGAGCGCCGACCGGTGGGACCGGGCGCCCTGGCGGCCGACGCGATCCAGGCGCGGCTCGCCCAGATACGGCAATCCGTCGGGTAAGGCGAGATCCGCGGGCGACGTGGACACACCCCCGAACCGCCTCGGTGATTTCAGGAGACCCCCGCGGCGTCTTGAACGCGCCCGGTCCAAGGGCTACCCACTGCCTACGGCGGGTACTGTCACTGCAACCGAATGCTCCTGGCGATCGTCAACCAGAAGAATCGCCTTGTCGTCCTGCTCCACCCCATCCAGCGTGACACCCATCCCGCCAATCCCGCCGACCGCTTGCAGGACGGCGATGTGGTAGACAGTCTCCCGATACCGGTAGTGTACCGTGAACCCCTTCCAGTCCGCCGGGAGACATGGGGCAAATCGCAGCGTGTCCGCTTCCAGCCTCAGCCCCAAGAGCGATTCCACGATCAGCCGGTACATCCAGCCGGCCGAGCCGGTGTACCACGTCCAGCCACCCCGACCGGTGTGCGGTGAGAGCGCATAGATGTCGGCCGCCACGACGTACGGCTCGACTTTGTACGTCGCCATCGCCTTCGGAGAACTCGCATGGTGGACCGGGTTGAGCATGGCCATCAATTCCCAGGCGCGCCGGCTGTCGCCCAATGCCGCGAACGCCATCGTCGCCCAGATCGCCCCATGGGTGTACTGCCCGCCGTTCTCCCGCACCCCGGGGAGATACCCGCGGATATAACCCGGATCCAACACTGATGTATTGAACGGCGGATCCAGGAGCTGGATCAGGGCGTCGCCCCGCCGTACGAGTCGCCGGTCCACCGCTTCCATGGCGAGGCGCGAGCGCTCCGCATCGCCGGCCCCGGAGAGCACGGACCAGCTTTGCGGAATCGAGTCGATCTGGCACTCAGGGTTGATCGCCGATCCGAGCGGCGAGCCGTCGTCGAAGTAGGCGCGGCGATACCACCCGCCATCCCACCCATGTTGCTCGATCTTCCCCTGGAGCTGGACCGCCTCGCCCTGGCAGCGCTCGGCGAAGGCGGCATCGCCACGCCTCCGTGCCACATCGGCGAATCGCGTGAGCACGTCGTACAGGAAGAAGCCGAGCCAGACACTCTCGCCCTTGCCCTCTTCCCCCACGAGGTTCATGCCGTCGTTCCAGTCGCCCGACCCCATCAGCGGCAAGCCGTGGGCACCAAATCTGAGACCTCGCAGAATGGCTCGCACGCAATGTTCGTACAGACTGGCCGCTTCCTCGGATCGGCTGGGCAGATCGTAATACGAGTCCTCCTCCGCGTTGACCTGGCGACCTTCAAGGAAATGGATGGGTTCGTCCAACACCCCAGTGTCCCCGGTGCTTAAGACATAGCGGCTCGTTGCCAACGGCAGCCACAAGTAATCGTCCGAGCAATGCGTCCGCACGCCCCGACCCGATGGCGGATGCCACCAATGCTGGACGTCGCCCTCAAGGAACTGACGGGCCGCGGAGCGGAGCAAGTGCTCGCGCACCAGGTGCGGGGCGGCGTGGATAAGCGCCATCACGTCCTGCAACTGGTCGCGGAAACCGAAGGCGCCCCCCGGCTGGTAGTATGCGCAGCGTGCCCACACGCGGCACGCAAGCGTTTGGTATACGAGCCAGCCGTTGGTCAGCACGTTCAAGGATTGGTCCGGTGTTTCGACATGCACCGCGCCGAGCGTGTGCTTCCAGTACTGCCACACCGCGTCGAGCGCCCCACGTGCCGCAACAGATCCTCGGAAACTATTCACGAGGGCCCTGGCCTCATCGGCGTCGCGCCCCACGCCGAGCCGAAAGATCAATTCACGCTCTTCTCCATCGGACAGCTCGAACGTCACCTGGATCGCCGCGCACGGATCCAAGGCTGCCCCCACCTTGCCGGACAGCCGCGACCGAGTCATGGCCGCCGGACTTTCCAGCCTACCATTCCGCCCAAGGAACTCCGTCCGATCGCCGCTCACGGTCCGCGCCGCCTGGTCTACGTCGAAGAAGGCGACCCGGCTGGCGAACTCCGCGCTGTACGAGTTCCGGGCGAACAGTGCTCCGTTGTTCAGGTCGATTTCGGTGACCACGTGCATGGCCGTTTTCGGCCGCAGATCTCCCAGCACCCATTCCACGTATCCCGTGGCGGAGAGCCGGCGGGATCGGCCGGAGTGGTTTCGCACTTTCAACACTGTGAACTTGATCGGCGCATCCAGGGCCACGTACACCCAGAGCTCTGTGCGGATGCCGCCCTCCGTGTGCTCGAAGACGCTGTAGCCGAATCCGTGCCGGCTGACGTACGGCTGCGGGCTGCCGCCGGGCAGCGGGGTGGGGGACCAGAAGTGGCCGCTTTCTTCGTCCCGGAGGTAGAGGGCTTCTCCGCCCGGATCGCTTACCGGGTCGTTGGACCAGGGGGTGAGGCGGAACTCGTGGGCGTTCTCGCTCCAGGTATAGGCCGGGCCGCTCTCCGAGATGACGGTCCCGAAGTGTGGGTTCGCCAGCACATTCACCCAGGGGGCCGGCGTCATCTGCCCGGACGCAGTCGTAACCACGTACTCGCGCCCATCCGGAGTGAATCCTCCCACCCCGTTGAAGAAGACCAGGTCGTGGCGAGGAAATCCGGTGGTCGCTGGGGCTTCGGCGCGGTGGGTCCGGGTCGGTGTGAATCGCGGGATGGGCGCCTCCACCGGGCCACGGCGGCCGAACTGATCCGCCAACGTTCCCCGGCCGTCAGTGAGGATGGCGCGGGCAACCGTTTGGAACAGAATCCGGTCCTCGGTCGAGATCTGATCCGCCGCCCTGACAAAGATGCCGCCGGGTCGGTCGGTCACGTTGGCTTCGACACCTGCGGCAATCAGCCCCATGATCTGTTCGTGAAGGAGTTGCCGATAGCCGGCGTGATCTTCATTCCAGATCACCAGATCGACCGTCAGTCCCTTGAGGCGCCAGTACGTGTGCGCCTGCACGAGCTGGCGCACCAGATCGATATTCGCCGGGTCTCCGATCTGCAGCAGCACGATCGGCACATCGCCGGAAATGGCGTAACCCCAGAGGCCGGATTGCCCGCGGCGGTTCTTGAGAAGGACGCTCGGGTCAGCGCGCAGCGTTTTGTCGGCATAGAGGACGGAGCTGGCCAGACGCCCGTAGAGCTGGGCGTCAGTTTCCGTGGCGTTGAGCTGCCGCAGGAGGACCTGGCTATGCGTCCATGCCAAGTCGAACGCACGATCCGCGAGACGCCGATCCTGATATTTGTCGACGAGGTTCAGGCATCCCTCGCGGGTCTCTCCCATGCCGAACACAAGATTGATCGTGGTGGAGGCGTCGGGATCCAGCGTGATGTGACGCCGAATCGCCACGATCGGATCGAGCACGGATCCCTGGCTATTCGAGAGCGGCGCAGCGGTGCCGAGGGCTTGGGGATCGGCGGTGGTATGGCCGCGACCGATGAACCGCGCGCGGTCGCTCTCATAGGAGTTTTCACCGAGGTCGCCCCCGTGCACGGCCAGGAGGTGAAACATCCAGGGGGCCGGCTCTCCAAGGGAGCGGGGTCGGCGCGTGCAGAGGATCGCTTTCCGCTCTGGGAGGATCTCCGTCTGCACAAAGAGATTGCCGAACGCCGGGTGCAGCGCGTCTGCGGCCGACGATGCCAGCACGACTTCCGCGTAACTCGTGACCTCGATGGTCCGGCGGGTGCGAGAGCGGTTGACGATGTGGATCCGGCGCAGCTCGACGTCATCCTCCGGCGACACGGCGATCTCCGTATGGGTCTCCCAGTCGTGGTTGCGGCAGCGGAACTCGGCTCGCGCCTCCGAGAAGATCGCTTGGTATCTCTCGGAGCGTTTGAGTGTCGGTTGATATGCGGTGGACCACAGCTCCCCGCTGGTTGCGTCGCGGAGATAGCAGAACGTGCCCCAATTGTCGCAGGTGCTGTCTTCGCGCCACCGCGTGACGGCGAGGTCCTTCCAGCGGCTGTACCCGCCGCCCGCGTTCGTAATCATCACGTGGTATCGGCCGTTTGACAGCAACAGCACTTCCGGGATCGGCGTGTCGGGACCGCCGAACACGCGCACCGGCGCCTCCGGGCCGCTGGAAGTCGTCTGGTCGTCGGAGTCCTCGACGATTTGTGAATAGAACGCCGTGGCCTTGGGTACCCGTTCCTGGAGCAACAGCGTGGTCGCCTGGAATACCGGGTCCGACTCGAACCGCTTCTGCATCGGCCGGTCCAGGAGCAAATAGGCCAGCGCGAGGAAGCTCATGCCCTGGTGATGCGCCATGAACGACCGGACGATGGCACTCGATTGCCCGCGGGGGAGACGCGACGGCGTAAAGTCGATGGCTTCATAGAGGCCGTATTGGCCTTCCAGGCCGCCGGCTGCGAGCCGCTGCAGGTTCCGGCATGCCTCCTCGGGTGCCACCATCAGCGCGAGCGCCGAGGCATACGGCGCGATGACCACATCCTCCGCGAGACCGCGTTTCAGCCCCAGACCGGGCACGCCAAACGCGCGGTACTGGTAGTTGAGGTGCCCGTCGATCATGTTGTAGCCGGATTCCGAAATCCCCCAGGGGACCCCGCGCTTCTTGCCATACTCGATTTGCCTCCTCACGGCCGCCCTGCACGTTTGGTCGAGGAGGGTGTGTTCGTAGGTCGGCATGATCAGAAGCGGCATGAGGTACTCGAACATCGAGCCGCTCCACGACAGGAGAATCGGCTCGCCCTCAACGCTGGACAGAAGGCGCCCCAGGGCAAACCAGCTCTCCTGAGGCAGTTGCCCCTGCGCGATTGCCACAAAACTGCACACTCGTGCCTCCGAGGCCAGCAGATCGTAGTAGCTCGCGTCCTGGCGTCCGTCGCCGGTGTTGTAGCCGATCGTCAGGAGATGACGCGTTGGGTCGTACAGGAAGTCATACTCCAACCCGGCGAGTTCGCCGGAGTGCCGCGCAAGACGTTCGGTGGTCCCAATCCGGGCCGTGGCGCGGCGGTTGGCTTCCATGATGAGTCGTCGAAGCTCCCCACACCGCTCCTGCTCGTCGGGTGTTGCGTCAGCTCCGAGTCGAGTCTCGACCGCCTGCAGCCACGTCGCCTCGAGCCTCGCCAGTTCGCGCAACGTTGGGATCTCGCCCGTGCCAGGGAGGGTGCCGAGCCTTTCCGGGGCCGCTGGCAGCACGATCCATGGGGCGAGATACGTCAACTCATCGAGAGCAGCCTGGCATTGCCGCGCGAAGGCCCGCGCCCACCACGGCGCCTGGCTTTCAGGGGCAGCCTCAAGGCTGCGCACCACCCCCGCAGACGATGTCGCCAGCCGGTCGAGACAGAGGAAGGCCGCCGCAAGCGTCGATGGCCGGGATTCACTTTCGGACGCCAGATTCGCCTGCAATTGGGAGAGTTGCGCCGGCGGCGCGTCTCCCGCAGCGTCCGCGAGAATTCCCAGGGTGTCGCCGAGACCCTCAAGCCATCGTGCCCCTAGAATTTTGTGATCGGGCAGCGCAACCAGGCCCTGCCGCAACGTCAGCAGATGCGCGGCGAGGTTCCCGCTGTCCACCGTGGAAATGTAGTGCGGTGGGAGGGGGTTCAGCGACCGGGTATCGTACCAGTTGTAGAAGTGGCCGCGGTGGCGCGCCAGCCCGTCCATCGTGTTGAAGGCATTCGCGGTACGCTCGATGAGTGCCCCGGCGGAAATGTAGCCGAAGTCGTACGCCGATAGATTCGCCAAGAGTGCCAGTCCCATGTTGGTTGGCGACGTGCGATGCGCGACCGCAGCCGCGGGATGCTCTTGAAAGTTATCCGGCGGCAGCCAGTGATCTTCCGGGCCGACGAACGTCTCGAAGAACGCCCAGGTCTTTCGGGACAGCTTCCGGAGAAAGGCGGTCTGGTCAGCCGTGAGCCGCGCTGCGCGGCGAACGAGCGGCCGGCTGATCCACCACGCAATCGCGGGAGAGGCAAACCAGAGACCCAGGATGGGTCCAGCCATGACGAGCGCGGCTGGCCTCGACAACACCAGAAGGAACGCTCCGGCAGCGGCCAGAGCGGGGGCGCTCCACATCGTCCGGAAGAAGGTTCCGAGGCCTGCACGGTGCGGGCGATCCGGGTCGCTCGCCGGACTCCACTCCAGCAGTCGGGTATGCGTGATCAGCATCCGTCCGGCCACGCGCACAATCGCATCCAGGCTGAAGACGGCCTCATACGGAAGGCAGGCCAGTGTAAAGGCCGTCTGGACGGTATGCCGGCCGGCGGATCGGACGGTGGCGGCGAGATGCTGACGCAGCAGCATATCTCTCGGTTTCTGAAACAACTCCAGAAACGAGGCCATCCACGGGGGGATCAGGAGGGTTCCGATCGCCGCCCCCGTCCAGAACCAACTCGGCGACACAACCGTCCAACCCACCAGCAATAGCAGCGTCAACGCCGGCGGCATGAGACTCCGACGCAGGTTATCTGAGATCTTCCAACGGGACAGCCCGGAGAGCGGATTCTTCTGGCGGCGTCCGCCGGGGCCGGGAACGCCTGGCAGTAACCAGCGTGCAATCTGCCAATCCCCTCGAATCCAGCGGTGGCGGCGGCTCACGTCGGCGCTGTACCGGGTTGGGTACTCCTCGTACAACTGCACATCGCTCAACAGTCCCGCCCGCGCGTAGCACCCTTCCACAAGGTCGTGGCTGAGAATCCTGTTCTCGGGAAGCCGGCCCTGGAGCGCCCGCTCAAACGCATCGACGTCATAGATCCCCTTGCCAATAAACGACCCTTCCTGGAAGAGGTCCTGGTACACGTCAGAGACAGCGCGCGTGTACGGATCGATGCCGGGTTCGCTCCCGTAGAGTCGCGCGTACCGCGACCGGTTCGTGCCCGGCAGGCTCACGGCCACGCGCGGCTGGAGGATACCGTAGCCCTCACCGATGCGCTGCGTCGCTTCGTCGTAGTGCGCACGATTCAGCGGGTGCGCCATGGTCCCCACACACTGCCAGGCGGAATCCCGCGGAAGCTCAGTATCCGTGTCCAGCGTGATCACGTACTTCACATTCGATAAGACTGCCGTCTCACCCACGACGAGCATGAAGCGATCCGATGCGCCGCCGCGCAGCAGCGCATTCAAATCTGCGAGCTTCCCTCGCTTCCGCTCGTACCCCATCCACATCCGCTCCTGCGGATTCCATCGCCGTGGACGGTGAAAGAGGAAAAAGGTGTCGCCTCTTGCGCTCCGGTACTTTGCATTCAATCCTGTGATGCGTTTCTGGGCCAATTCCAACAGCGCCTTGTCCTCCGGGGTTGTCTCCCCGGAGGCGTCCCGAAAATCGGTCAGCAGAGCAAAGTGCAGGTGTTCGTCTCGATTGGCCACAAAACGCACTTCAAGCGCCTCGACTAGATCCTCAATAGACTGAGGGCTTATCAGCAGAGTCGGGACCACCACCAAGGTGCGCGATTCCGACGGAATTCCTCCGGACAAGTCCATGCGTGGGAGCACCTGCGGTGTCGCAAGGACCGTCGCCAGCCAGTTTGTCAGCGCCACCGCCAACTGGCTCGCGCACACGAGCGAGGGGATGCCGACCAGCGCGAGGATCCAGCCACCCACTCCACTGGTGTGCGCCGTCGCCAGGAAGAGGCCAGTGAAGACGGCCGTCAGCAGCAGGATCGTCCCGAGATAGAGGGACAAAGGGCACCGGCGGCTTATTCTCTGAAGAAGCACGGAGGGGGAGAGACGTACCTTCGCCCTGCGCTCGAGCTGCGGCAACCCCTTGTCGATCAGGTAGAACCCGACGTGCGCCGCTCGATCGTCGCCGCCATTCGTGGCCGTGCCCTCGTGTGCCATTTGAATAGCGTTGCGCGCGACCTCGCCTTCGGACAGCCGGCTCTTCTTCGCCAGCTTCTCCACCACGTGACGGTAACGATCGCGGGTGGCAAAATCCATCTTCCCGTAGACACCGCCGGGATCCTCACGCAGGGTCTGCTCGACCACGCTCATCGTCTCGACGAACTCGCGCCAGTCCATCGCTTTCAGAAATCGGAGGCTTCCGATGCTGTTGCTGATGGACACCTGATCGGCAGCCTGTTGGTGGTTCTCCGACTGCACCAACTGCGCGATCGTCAGACCCGACTCGGAGAGGTGCTGCTCAATCCAGTTGAGCGGCAATGTCAAGGCGGCGCCCTGTCCCTGCAACCGGCGCGCGCATTCGGCAACAAACGCGCTCACCATCGGCGGGTTCGACCGGGCCATGTCCGCCACCACGAGAATCAGGCCCTTCGGGTCCTTCTCCGCGACTTCCGTCATCTGGTCCGCCCAATAGTCGGCGCGGTTGCGATCGGCCCGGTCGGCGGCAATACGGGCTCCAACGCGTCGGAGATTCTCGATCAGCGCCAACCGCAGCATGATGGGGATGGCCCACAATTCACCCAATGTCAGGGCGGTCACAGTTTGGTAGGCCGAGATGAAACGGCTGAGGGTTTCCGGATCCACCCGCCCATCACCATGCGAGATCGTCTCCAGCGCGATGTCATACACGCGCGGACGCCCCGCAGAGGGGCCGTTCACCAAGCGGGGTAACTTCGGCTGTACCCCTTGGGCAAATGCCTCTTGGCCGTCCGAATTTGTTCTTCGATCAGATAGAAGTTATCCAGCAGCCATTCGCCCGCCGGCGCGATCGGACGGTTCGCCTCGACCGCCTCCGTCAATAGATTGCGGACCCCGATCAGGACGCCTTCGTTCTCGGCGAGACGGGTCAGAAGCTGGTCCCGGGTGCGGCTCAACCCCAACGCGTGCGAGCCCGCCAAGGTCATTCCATGCTGTTCCATCTGGTCGGCGCTGAACAGCTCCGACCGCAGCGGTGGCTCGTCGCCCCCAGACTTACGCGCCAGGCCGTTTCCGCGGAGACGTGCCCTCAGCTGGAGCAAAGTCTCGCGACTGTTCTTGCTGATGACCTTCACTGGTGGTGTCTCCTCTCACGGCATGATACCGCGAGCGCACGTCACAATTCCGGAGCAGTCACGATCCGGGAAAATAGAACTCACGGAGGGGGCCGCATCCGGGTCGGAATGATCCGGGTGAGGGCCCCGAGCGGGTCACGGCGGTGAGGACGGTGTCCTCACGCCGATTCTCATGTCCTTTTCTCTTCTCAGCGCCAAGACCGATGATCTCGCCGCGATCACCATGTTGTCGTCTCCCTCCACCCACCACACTGCATCCGCCAATTCCAAAGACAGTTGGTCCTCCGTACCCTTGACCGTAAAGGAGCCACACCTGAAGGAATTCCTACTGATCGTGTGCCATCCATCCGCAAGCAAGAGCTTGCTGACGGCGGAATCTTCACAAGACCCTCTCATGGCCCTGCCCCCATTCGAAATCCTGTTACGAACTCATCTTCCCCCATGGTTTCAAGCCGTTGCGCAATCGGAAGTGGTCAGAAGCTCAGTGCTGCTCGCACCCGCGCTTTGTGCCAGTTGATGGCCTGGCGCCGGTTCCACCCGGAAGACCGCCAAGAGCAGCCCGGTCTCCTGCCGGTCGCGGAGCACCCCCCGGTCAGC
Organism: uncultured Methylomirabilota bacterium; assembly: GCA_963695995.1. GTDB lineage: Bacteria > Methylomirabilota > Methylomirabilia > Methylomirabilales > 2-02-FULL-66-22 > 2-02-FULL-66-22. The sequence goes on along the minus strand of CAVOIV010000045.1, from coordinate 143,752 downwards.
CCTATCTGCATTCTCTGGCAGAGAGGGCGCGGCTCCGCGCAAACCAGAAGAAGATAGTGAGTCGGCATGGGCGCCCAGGCATGCGCAACTCACGCCCCCTCCCGCCACCGCGTTGTTACAGAACCTCCGTCCCTTTTTCGGTCTGAAGGCCTTGACACGGCCGCACTGTCTCGAGTCCCAATCCCGTGCCGCGTGGCTCCTGAGCGGTGGTTGCGGGAGCTTCACCGCAACCATCATTCGTGCCGCCTGCGCTTCTCCTCGGACTCCTTGCGCCCTTTCTCGGCGTTCTGATACTCTCCGGTCATGGTGGTAACGGACTTCTGGAGTGACCGCACCTTCAAGTACCAGACAGCCCCACCCCCGATAACGAGCCCAATGAGAATGCCCAACCACAAACTGACGTCCATGGCATACTCCTTTCATCCCCTCATCAGCGGGTGCAACGTTCCTCGACGCGCACTTCCTGCGCAGTCACGGTCCTCAGATTGATTTCGAATCTACGCCTCGTTCTCCTCGTTGTTTTTACGTTTCCTTGCGCTCTCGACGACGAAAGCGTCTGCAACCGCCCGGATGAGTGCTTGCGGCCCACGAGGACGTGGTCGCGTTCGCCATCCTCACACACACGGGTTACTCGCAAATCGCAATGCCCGTTCAGATGCTGCCTCCTGGTCGCCCGCGGCGCAGAGGTCGCAGATCACCGTATCCGACCCATTTCTGTCGTTGCTCATCCCAAAGGCGGTAACTGAAAGATTTCAAGCTGGCGAGCAGCGTAATGTGCCTGGCGCCCTGAAGGAGTGGATCGGCTTTGTGGCACTTCTCCAGGTTGTAGTTCGGAATCCCGGGACTCAGGTGGTGGATATGATGGAACCCGATGTTCCCGGTAAACCACTGCAGCACCTTGGGCAACCGGTAATATGAGCTGCCGTGCAGCGCCGCCGTCACGTAATCCCATTGACCGCGACGCTCCCAGTAGGCGCCCTCGAACTGATGCTGTACGTAGAACAACCACACCCCGACGGAACCCGCGATCATCAGGACCGTCACCTGGATCACCAGGTACGCCTTGAGACCCATCAACCAGCTGAGCAGCGCGGCCATCCCGAGAATGGCCAGATTCGTCCAGAGGACGTTGGTGCGCTCTCGCCTATCTGCCTTTCGCCACGGGAACCGCTGTCCGACCACAAGCAAGAGGAGCGGGGCAATGCCGAACAACACCACAGGGTTTCGTACCAGCCGATAGGCAAACCGCCGCCAGCGAGAGGCTTCGAGGTACTCTCGCACCGTCATGGTCCAGACATCGCCGGTGCCGCGCCGATCCAGGTCGCTCGAGGTGGCGTGGTGAATGGCATGTTTGTGCCGCCACTGGTAGTAGGGCGTGAACGTCAGAATCCCGGTGATCACCCCCAGGGTGTCGTTGGCCTTCCGTGACTTGAAAAACGAGCCGTGGCCGCAGTCGTGGAAGATGATAAAGAGGCGCACCAGAAAACCCGCTCCAAGGATCGCCAGGGCCAGGGTGATCCAGTAGGAAAACACCACGCTTCGGTACATCAAATACCACAGGACCCCATAGGAGACGACCGTGCTCGCCGCCTGCCACACGCTGCGGCTCAGAGAAGGCTTCTCATAGCGGGATACGATCCGTTTCCACGTGGACTTAGTAGACTGAAGTGTTGTGGTTGAGGCAAATTGATCGTTTCTTCCTTCCGCACTTCGCTTTTGGAAGTTCACTCTCATTCTCCTTGCAACGCGGTCTTACTATTCGGCACTGCTGGTTTCACAATTCAGCATCCCATGGCGAGGCGTGCGAGACGGCCTGCCTCGATGTCGGCACCCACCAGGCCCCGTCCTCAGGCCTGGTCCCTCGCCTTCCCGCCCATCTGTCATCTCCGGCGTCAGTTCCTAGCGCGTGCCCGCCCCGAGGAGGATCTGCGTCCGGAGTACGGTGAGGAAGACCGACGTAAACTGCACCTCGCGGAACCAGAGCCAGTCGATGTAGAGACCGAGGATCCGGCCGGCCGTGCTCCGGAGGACAATGCCGACGACGGGAATCAGCAACAAGAGACCACGGAGCGTCATGGGACGACTCTCCTCTTCTGGGGCTACCAGTCAGGCTCCTTCGGGTAGCGTGTGTCAGTGGCGGCTGCGCGGCTGACCCACGGCGCCGGTGAGCGGCGGATAGGGGAGCAGGTGCCGCGGCTTTCCATGACCCCACCGGTCTCGAGGGGTCTTGCGCCACATGGATTCCCAGGCATCACATCCGCGCCCCCACTGCCGTCCGTGGGGCGATCACCGAGCCGTTGGAAGAGCCCCAGCGCCATGAGGGGAAAGTAGGCACGATACAGCCCGTACGTCAGATAATACACACCAGGGAAGCCGGTGCCTGTGCACGCCGTCTCTTCCCACGTCCCATGTGCCTGCTGGGTCGTGAGAAGAAAGCTGACCCCCCGTGCGACGACTGGAGTCTCCCCTCGGCCGGCTGCCAGCAGCGCCATCAGGGCCCAGGCGGTTTGGGTGGGCGTCGCCGGTCCCTGCCCCTTGAGGGAGGGATCCTCATAGGTGGCGCACGTCTCGCCCCAGCCGCCATTCGGGAGCTGAACCGCGGTGAGCCACTCGGCGGCTTTTCGGACAAAGGGGGCGTCCATCTCGCACCCGATCGCCCGCAGTCCGCGCAGGACCTGCCACGTGCCATAGAGGTAGTTCACACCCCAGCGGCCGGCCCACGAGCCGTCGGGCTCCTGCGTCCGGTGGAGGAACTCCACCGCAGCGATGACGCACGGGAAAGACGTGTCATAGCCGACGGAGCCGAGGAACTCCAGCACGCGCCCCGTGATGTCCGGCGTGGGCGGGTCGATGATCGCATTGTGGTCGGCGAAGGGAATTCGAGAAAGGACGGCGCGCGTATTGTCCTTGTCGAAGGCTCCCCATCCACCGTTGCGGCACTGCATGGAGAGCAGCCAGTGGAGGCCTCGCAGGCAGGCCCGCTCACGAGCAATTGTCTCTTCGTCATTGAGGTCCGCTTGGCGGAGGGCCAGCATCACCATGGCCGTATCGTCGACATCGGGATAGAAGGCGTTGTGGAACTGGAAGGCCCAGCCGCCGGCGGGTCCGGCCGGGTTCTTGACACACCAGTCGCCGGGGCGACGGATCTCTTGCGCAAGCAACCAGCGTGCAGCGCAGGAGAGCGCCGGATGGGTGCGGGGGAGTCCGGATTTCGCCAGGCTGAGCATGGCGAGCGCCGTGTCCCAGGTCGGGGAGCGGCATGGCTCGATTCGGAGGAGCCCCCCGGGAGCGGGCCGCTCCAGCGCCTCGAGATGGTCCAGTTGCTCCTGGAGCAGCGGGTCGGCCGGGGAGTAGCCGAGGCACGTCAGCGCCATGATGGTGTTGATCAGACCCGGGAATATGGCGCCGAGCCCATCGGAGTCCCGCAGGCGTTCCAGGATCCAATTCTCCGCTAGGCGCAGGCCCCAGGCGCGCAGCCAGGTCGAGCCGCAGCGTTCTTCGAGCCGTTTAAGGATAGTGTCACATCCCGAGAAGAGCATGCCCCACGAGATGAGTCCATCGGCCGGCATCGTCTCGCGAACCGGGATGTGGCGGCGCTCGTCGGGGAACAGCTCGTCCAACCGCGCGTGCGGCGGGCACCCGACCTTCGGGCGGCGCGCCCAGATGATCGACAAGGGGATGACGATGGCACGAGTCCAGGCCGACAGGGTATAGACGTTGAGGGGGAACCAATTGGGGAAGAGCATCAGCTCCGGCGGCAGCGAGGCCACCCCTTCCCAGTCGTAGAGTCCAAACAGCGCCAGGTAGAATTTGGGGTAGGTCTTGACCCGATGAATCCCTCCCAAGGCGTCGATGCGCGTGCGGGCGGCAACGAGCACAGGGTGGTCCGGCGAGAAGCCGGCGAACTTCAGCGCCCAGTACGCCTTGACGGTGGCCGACAGATCGGCGGGACCATTCGGGTAAATCGACCATCCGCCCTCCGGCAACCGGGCCGCCAGGATGGTCCGCGCCAACGCGGGCACTTTCGGCGAGTCCCCCTGGCCGAGGAAGTGCCGGAGCATGATCGTGTCGCATTCGACCGTCGCGTCTCCTCCCTGGAGATCCCCGCACCAGAAGCCGTCATCTGGGTTCTGCTGGCGGAGCAACGCCGTCTGCGCGCGCTGGATTGCGGTATCGAGGGGTCCGGTTTCCGGCGCCATCCACGCAGCCGAGGCGGCGGGCCGCAGGTGCTTGGCCCAATCAGCCGGTTTGCGGAACCGTGCTTCGCTGAAGGGTTCGATCCACTCTGAGACGATGCGTGGCAGCATGCAGGCGTATCTCCTCCTGGGGCGTCCGGAGCCATTCCATCTCTGCGAAACAACAGGGGTCCGACCGCGGCGGGGAGATGATCCGGTGGGGGTGCCGATCCTCGGGCGGATGCTGGTCGTTATGCTCCACAATGGTCGCCATCCGGCGCTTCCTCCGTCCGGGCCGGGAAACTGCGGCGGGGGCACCTCCGCCGCCGTCTGCGCCATGGACTGCGCCGCAGGCGCCCCGCGCGTCGCTGCTGCGCTACCCTCTGGCGGACGCGACGATCTCCAGGCCTGCGCGTCTGGTGACCGTGTCGAAGTGAATCACGGGTTGCTCTTGCGCCAGCTCGATCGCCGCCAGGACAGTGCGGTATTCCTCGGAGCGTAAGCGGAGATCCAGATCGGCCTGCGATTCCCACTCCTCCACCAGCGTGATCGCCCCCGGCTCCTCGACATCTCGATAGAGATCACACCGAAGGCAACCCGGTTGCACGCGTAGTCGGGCCCAACTGCGCGGTGAGCGTCCTGACGACCTCGGCCCGGGACTTGGGTGCCGTGACGATTCGCAGGGTGGAAATGACCATAACCATTGTCGACCTCTTTCGCTCGGAGTGCCCATCGGACGGAACCGCACATTGAGGGGGCGTCCCCGGGCGCGGAAGCACCCCGGAGACGCCACATCGAACACGAAGGGAGACCTCCTGCAACCGCTTAGTACATGCCCCCCATGTCTCCCATGCCCCCCCCGCCTGGCGGCATGGATGGGGCCTTCTCCTTCTCCGGAATCTCGGTGATGACGCACACGGTGGTCACCATGAGCCCGGCGATGCTGGCGGCGTGCTGCAAGGCGACCCGGGTGACCTTGGTGGGGTCGATGATCCCGGCAGTCATCAGGTCCTCGTAGGTCTCCGTCTCCGCGTTGAAACCGAAGTCCCCCTTGCCCTCCTTCACTGTCTGGACGACGATGGACCCCTCGGCGCCGGCGTTCTCGGCGATCTGCCGGATCGGCTCTTCCAGGGCGCGGCGGACGATGTCCACGCCGATCTTCTCGTCCCCGCTGGCCCGGACCTTGTCCAGGGCCGGCAGGGCGCGGATCAGGACCACGCCGCCGCCGGGCACGATGCCCTCTTCCACGGCCGCGCGGGTGGCGTTCAGGGCGTCCTCGACGCGGGCCTTCTTCTCCTTCATGGCGATCTCGGTCGGGGCCCCGACCTTGATCACGGCCACGCCGCCGGCGAGCTTGGCCAGGCGCTCCTGCAGCTTCTCGCGGTCGTAGTCCGAGGTGGTCTCCTCGATCTGGGTGCGGATCTGCTTGATCCGGCCCTCGATCTCCTTGTTCTTACCGGCGCCTTCGATGACGGTGGTGTTGTCCTTGTCCACCAGGACCTTCTTCGCGCTCCCGAGGTCCTCCAGCTTGACATTCTCCAGCTTGATGCCGAGTTCCTCCGAGAGGACCGTCCCGCCGGTCAAGATGGCGAGATCCTGCAGCATCTCCTTGCGGCGGTCGCCGAAGCCCGGGGCCTTGACGGCGCAGGTGTTCAGGGTCCCCCGCAGCTTGTTGACCACCAGGGTGGCCAGGGCCTCGCCATCCACCTCCTCCGCAATGATGAGGAGCGGCCGGCCCAGCTTGGCCACTTGCTCCAAGAGGGGCAAGAGGTCTTTCAGGCTACTGATCTTCTTCTCGTGCAGCAGGATGTAGGGGTTCTCGATGACCGTCTCCATCCGGGTCGGATCGGTCACGAAGTAGGGCGAGATGTAGCCCCGGTCGAAGCGCATGCCCTCGACCACGTCCAAGGTGGTCTCCACGCCCTTGGCCTCTTCCACCGTGATGACGCCGTCCTTGCCCACCTTCTCCATGGCGTCGGCGATCAGGTCGCCGATGGTCTTGTCGTTGTTGGCGGAGATGGTGGCCACCTGGGCGATCTCCTTCTTGCCCTTGGTCGGCTTGGAGATCTTCTTGATCTCCTCGACCACCGCCTCGACCGCCTTGTCGATGCCCCGCTTCAGGGCCATGGGGTTGCTGCCGGCGGTGACGTTCTTCATGCCCTCGCGGATGATGGCCTGGGCCAGGACGGTCGCCGTGGTGGTGCCGTCGCCGGCCACATCCGAGGTCTTGGAGGCCACTTCCTTCACCATCTGGGCGCCCATGTTCTCGGTGGGATCCTTCAGCTCGATCTCTTTCGCGACGGTCACGCCGTCCTTGGTGATGGTGGGCGCGCCCCACTTCTTGTCCAGGACCACGTTCCGGCCCCGGGGGCCCAGCGTCACCTTCACGGCGTTGGCCAGCTTGTCCACGCCGCGGAGGATGGCCCGGCGGGCCTCCTCATCGAACATCAGTTGCTTGGCTGGCATGCTGTATCCTCCTTACGTGTGTTGTGATTCGTCCAACGTGCTTCGATCTGTCGCTCTCGGTTCGACCACGGCTTACTGCAGGATGCCGAGGACATCCTCCTCGCGCATGATCAGGTATTCCTCATCGACCAGCTTGACCTCGCTCCCCGAGTACTTCCCGAAGAGGATCTTGTCGCCCACCTTCACCCCCATCGGCTGCAGCTTCCCGTCGTCCGTCACCTTGCCCGGCCCCACGGCGATGACTTCGCCCTTCCTGCGGCTTCTCCTTGGCGGTATCCGGGATGATGATGCCGCCCTTCTTGGTTTCTTTCTCCTCCAGGCGCTTGACCAGGATCCGGTCCTGCAACGGCTTGAATTTCTTCATAACGTGGCACTCCTTTCGGCAGCGGTTAGGAGGATCGGCGCACGCCTCCGGTTGGACTCTGCGACGGCCAGACGCGACATGGCGTATGGTCGTTCCCCTTCGTGCAGTTGAATGTGTTGCCACACCCTGGGTACCGCGAGCGTCGTTACCCGGGCGCCTTCTTGGTTCCCTGGGGTCGGCTGGGAGCGCGTTGGGAGTTCGCACTCGGCCAATACCGCCGGGCCGGCACGGCCATCTTCCGCACCATCCGGCCTCCCTTGGGGACGCTGAGTGCGGCGAACGCCTTGTCCCGCGCGACGTCCCCCTCCGTGGGTCCCAGGGTGACCTGCACGGCGTTGGTCAGCGTGTCCTTGCCGCGCTGGATGCGCCGACGGGCCTCTTCCGTGGGGCTGCTTCTGTTTCGTCGCCATGGTGCCCGCTACTCCTCATGACGGACGGTCCGTCACATAACTGTCCATCGTGCCAAGGATTCTGCGAATAGTCTGGGAGCTGCGATCCTCCTCCGCGGCCATCCCCTCCAGTGTGTCGCGGAGAATCGTGTCCGGCGTCAGCCAGCGCGCCTGCCGGTACAGGGTGTACAGGTCTTCGACCTCTGCCAGGTCCTGGATGAGCTTGGTGGCCGTCAGCGTCCCGGGCCGACGCGCGGGGCATGCGGTTGCCATCCGGGTGGCTCCGCCTCCGATCTCGCGTGCCATCGCATGGGCGTTCTGTCGCTCCCGCTCAGCCAACCTTTCCAGGCTCAGTCGGTGGGGGGCGAAGCGCACGGCGCGCGCCCGGTCGGCCAGATGGAACGCCAGCGCCGTTTCCTGCCGGCAGATGCCGGTCAGGAGCACCTGCAGAGCCTCCGCATCGCCCGCAACGCGACCTTCGAACCACTGCTGCCACCACGACATCCGTATTACCCCGCCTGCCTACTGTCGCAGAACGCTTCCGCGGCGGTTTTCGCCTCCGGCTTGCTCTTCCAGGGCCCGCCCAGGACCGATCGATCCCCCCCAGCCTGCTTCACCGCGACGCGAGCTCTGGCCCACCATTCGCCCTCGTCCTGAAACGTCGTGATCGTGTAGCGTTGGTACGTGTAACACATAGTCTGCTCGTCCATGGTCGCTCTCTTTCCGAATCTCCCCGGATTCTTGCGCCCTACCCCCTCGGACTCCCGTGGGGGCCACGGCGTCACTCTGGGATGTTACGCACGAACGAACGGGCCAACTCCTTGCGCAGGCTGTTCACCAGGGTTGCGTCCGGGATCTCGCGGAGAACCACCCGGACGGCAAAACCGCACCGCCGACAGCGCCGGTACTGGAACACCCAGCGGTCATCCTGTTGGGGCGTCCCGACCTCCTCCATCTCGGAGAAACAGCAGGCGCCCGCCCGTGGCGGCGAGATGATCTGACGCGGGTACCGATTCGCGGGTGGCCTCCGGTCGGTGTAGGTCACAATGGTCGGCATCTGCGCGTCCTCCTTCGCCTTTGACACGCCATGAGGCAGAACGTGGGCGCGTCCACGCAACAACTCTGCGCCGCTCCCCCGCGCACCTGAACACACCCTTCGCACTCCGAAGATGCAAGGCCAGATCCATCCCACTTCCCTGATGCCCAGACGAGGCCTCAGCCCTTTCAAATTGGGATGTTCCCCGTGATGCTGTTGCGAGACTTGCGCGGAGAAACCGGTGGAAGACGCACGAGATATCGGAGCGACTCCGAGCGGTCGGAGGGGGACGGCGTTTAACGGGGTACTGGCCCCGAGCTTCTTGAGGCGGGATTCATGGGTGGGGCGCAGGCCCCGCGGTCCGTTCCCCCTCAAGTCATTTCGTGCCGAGACGTCGTCTCCATCGAGACGAGAGCGCTGGGGCCGCCCGCGTCCACTTGTTCAGAAATGGAAATGTACTCCGAGGCCGACATACTCGATCTTCTCCTTGTAGAATTGGCCGTTGGGGGAATTCCCATTGAAGTATTGCACCAGCAACTGGAGATTCCGGCCCAGCACCCGCAGGCTCTCGAACTGAATGCCCGCGCGCGCAGACACGTCTGCTCGCCACCCATTCTCCTGGTGGTTTTGCACATCGAGGGCGGCGACCGGTCTGATCCGACCCCCCCAGAAGGTCTGTGGGCTCCTGAACTCCACGCCCGCTTGGGTGGCCCACGGCTTCAGGTCTGACGGCTCTTGATCGAACAGCACGCTGCCCCCTCCGTACAGGCGGAACCCAAAGGGAAGATCGTACGACAACCTGAGATCCACACCCTCGTAGCTGACGTTGAGGCGCTCGACCCGGGTCCGCAATAGAAACTCGTCCCCCAGGTGCGAGCTCTGGTGAAAGAGGCGCGTGAGCGCCGAGACATTCCCCGTCCGATAGGCGGCCGTGGCAGCCACAAGATAGTCGGCATTCACGAGGTCCATCGACTCGGCCTCCAGATCGAAAACCGCAAACACCCCTGCCTGGACGCCCAGCTCCACCTGTCCCATCATCGGCGCGGCCGTCCTGTAGAGGGGAATGGTTTCCCCGAAGCGTGGCTGCGCCAACGCTTCTGACGTTCTGGTCGTTCGGGTAATACTGGTAGCTGGCAGAAAAATGGGGCCACCGGGGATCGGCGAGGAGTGGGCTGAAGAGGTGGCCCTCAGGAAGCCAGCCGACCGGCAAGGGGTCCGACGTGGACCCGACGTTGCCCGGGCCCCGATCGGCGGCCGGGGGTTGCAGGGCGATTGTGGCGGCCGCATCCGATGACGCCGGGTCGGCGCTCTGGACCACCACCCGGAGGACACCCCGGATGCTCGAGAGTCTGCGCAGAACCTCCTCGCGATCGGCGCCGGCGAGGTCCTCCGCTGTCACGGTGACGAGGCCCTCCGTTACGCGCAGGGACGGGGCATGCACATTGAACTCCCGCTCCAGCACGGCGGTCGCATATCCAGCGACAAAGGCGTCATCGGATGCGGCCGCCCAGCCGTCTGCCGCTGGTGAGCGCCAGGCAGAAGAGTCCGAGCCAGAGGGTACAGAGTGTCACCACCATTCGAACGCGCACAGGCTGCATGAGCATGATCCCACAAGCAGCCAGCCAACTCTTCGAACTCATGGGCGACTCCCTTCGAAAAGAGGTCTTGGATTCTCTCTGCACCTTTCTGACCCCACTAGGTGCTCACGCCGCACTCGCCGCGTGCGGTGTGCGCGCTACACCTCCGCAATCTGCACCAGTTGCTTCCCCAGGTTCTTCCCCGTAGCATGCCGATGAACGCCTGCGGCGCGTTTTCGATGCCTCGCGCGATGTCCTCCCGATACCTCAGCTTTCCTTGCGTCAGCCACTGCGCCAGTTCTTGACGCCCCTCGGAGAATCGCTCGGCGTAGGGGCACGCAGGGAGCGCCGGCGCCTCCCTACAAGCCGCGCCGGAACCGCGGCGGATGTATGGTGAGCACTGGGCAGCGCGCACGGCGGATCACATTCTCCGCCACGCTGCCCATAATGGCATGGACGAGGCCCGTCCGTCCGTGCGTGGCCAGAACGATCAGGTCACACCGAAGCCGCTTGGCGACTTGGAGGATTTCATAGAAAGGGACCCCCTCGGTCAAGACCGTGCGCGTCCGACAGTTCGGTCCCTTGACCTGCGTTTCGAGCCGCAGGAGTTGCCTCTGGGCGTCCGCCCGGGTCTTCCGCTGGAGGGGGGCCCAGAGGGTGCCCGACATATCCGCCATGACATACGTCGTGAGCGGCGGCAGCACGTGGAGCAAGACGAGTTCCGCCCCCGCGTCCGACGCCAGACCGACCGCGTGGGAAAGGGCAGCCTGCGCCAGCGCAGAGAAATCCGTCGGCCACAGGATCCGGTGATACCCCGTCCACTTGCTAGCCTTTCGTTCGACCCTTCGACGCACCGACGTAACCATGGCTGCTCCTTTCCAGCTGGCAGACCGTCGCCTTGTGCTTCGTCGGGGAGATTCCCCGCTACTAACGCGCCTCGTCAATCATCCGCATGGTCTCCCGCTCCACCTCCTCCGCCACCGTCTTGAGGGCGGCGGCCCCGGGGAAGAGCGCCAGGAGGGCGGTCGGCCGAATCATGCCGATCTTGGTCTTCCCCCCGTCCTGATAGACGGAGATCCGGCACGGCAGGGCCATGTTCATCCCCATGTTCCCCGTCAGCACCTGGACGGCCCGCTGCGGGTTGCACACCTCCAGGATCCGACAGGCGTTCGGAAAGTCCACGCCCTTTTCCTTGAGCGTTTTCTGGAGGTCGTGCACATGCAGGACGCCGAACTTGTTGCGCTTCACCGCTTCTTCCAGATCCCGCGTGGCGGTTGCCACATCCTTGGGGGTGTCTGTCACATACAGCATCGGTGTCTCCTCCTCTTCAAGCAAGGGCAAATCACCAGCACCCTCGACCTTCCCATCGCTGGGCACTGAGGGGCCGCTGCCCCCTGCAATCACTGGCCGCGGAACCTGGCGACGGACGCCGTGACGAACGGCGACCGCGACCTGCTTGCGCACGGCCCGTTCGCCCCCGACGGAGACGGTCCATCGTGTACGTGCCCTGATGCCGGTGGACATTGTCGCCGAAGTGTCGATCGCCCTGCTGCTTCGCCGCGACCTTACTTCCCGCGAGCGACTTTGGCCACGGCGTCGATCAGGCCAGCGGCCTGCGGGTTTTTCACCGTCCGCTTGATGAGGATGTCGGTGGGGGTGACCTCCTTGCCGTAATAGGCGTGGTTCAAGGCGTCCCGGGTCGCCACCACCGCTCCATCCAGCGAGATCCCCGCGTACAGACCCTTGGCGCGCGAGTAGGCGATGATGTCTGCACTGATGTTGGCCGTGGAAGCTTCCGCCCCCGCCCCGACGGGTCCCGCCGCCACGCTGGCGTTGGCGCCGAGCTTGGCGCTGTTGGCCAGCATGGCCGCCACGCCCCGCTCGGTCAGGGCGACGAGCACGACCTCCGAGGCATCGCCCCCGGCTTGGAGCCCGAAGCTGCCCTGCCCGATGGTGTAGAAGGCCGGGCCGCCCCAGACGTTTGCCTTGTCATCCTTGGCCAGGAACACGCCGCTGCCACCCGAGGCCCCGACGATGAAGGCGCCCCGAAGGACCTGGGGATAGACGAGCACACCCTTGGCTCCCTTGACAAGCGACCGGAGGGCCGGCCCCATGTCCTTGTCTGCAATGAAGCCTTCAAACGTCAGGCGCGCTTTGTCGACGAGTTGGGTCGCATCCTGGGCATCGTCGGCCCAGACCGACGGCCCCAACCCGAGAAGCAGTCCGCCCAAGGCGAGGGCGGTCGCAGCGGTCCGGACTCTGTTCCACATCGTGTACCGTTTCATGATCTTCCTCCTTGCGGGGCGGTCGCGTACCGCCGAAGCGGCGTGCGTCCGTAGATTTGCGCGCACTCAAAACACGCGCTGCGCGAGAATCACCTTGATCGCACCGATGGACGCGACGCTTCAGTCGAGTTTCTTGAGGTCCTTCACGGCCTGGTCGACGTTCCGGCCCGCCTGCTCGAGGGGGCCCGTCCCGATCACCTTGTCCTGACCCGTGGCGCGGTCGATCTTCTCGCCCGTCTTTTGCATCGGGCCCTTGTCGCACGCGGCCGTGCCGACCGCCACGAGAAGGGCCAGCGCCATGGCTGGGAGCATTTGTCGTCTCATTTCTTACCTCGCTGCGGGCGTGGACCCCTCGGCGGAGGAGGGGCCGGCCGACGACCGGGGCTCAGAGGGCAGCATCGCCAGGCGCGGCACACCCGTCGCGGCCCGGCCACGCTTCCAGCGTCGCATGCGGTTCGCCAACCCGACCAGTCCCGCGATCAGCACGCCGGCCCCCGTGGCGGCGAGGGTAACGACGGCCACGGAGGATTGAAGCTGCCAGTAGAGGAACCGGACTGTGACCGCCTGGGCGTTCTCGAGGGCGAAGATCGCGACGGCCAGAAGCAGCCCGCTCAGGACAATCAAGAGTAGCACGGCGTTCACCTCCTCCTGTGAAACCTCCCAGCATCTTCGAAGACCGGTTTATGACGGGAAGGTCCTCCCAAAGTGCGAGCGCCGCCTTGCAGACACCCCTGTTTATGCTTCTCGGGGTGCCGGGGTGGGGCGAATCGCGTCCTGCCCGGTGCGGAGCGCGTCACCGACCTGCTGCTTCGTGTCCTGCAAGACCTTCTCGGCGCGCCGGAGGGCATCCTCGCCGCGGTCGAACACCTTCCCCGTGCCGTCCGCAACCGCCTGGAGCCCCTCCGCAGCCTGCGTGCGCACCCCGCGCGTCTTGTCCCGCGCAAAGTCTTCGATCTCCCTCCGCCAGAACCAGACGAAGGCGGCACCCGTGATCGCTCCCACGATAAACGCCTCATAGGTTCGCATGGCAGTCCCCCACGTGTGAGTGTCATACAGTGTGACTCAGGCAGGGTTTCGCTCTCTCCGCGGTCAGGCCCTTGGTCCTCTTCGTCCGCCGGCCAGCGCTTTGGGTTCCGACGCCCCGGCCCCGCCCAGTCCGCTCTGCCCGCTGGGGTGGAGCCCTTACCACCCCGCGGGCTTCATCTTCAGAAGCGTCCGGTCAGGACCAGGACAAGGAGGACCACAAGGACCAGGCCTAGCCCCCCGCTCGGGCCGTACCCCCAGGTGCGACTGTGCCGCCAGGTTGGGAGCGCCCCGACCAAGAACAGCACCAACACGATGAGCAGAATCGTTCCCATGACAACCTCCTTCCGCCCGGTGGCGGACCTTGTATGTACCCGGGCGAGCGGCGCGCGTATCTCGCCGACCCCGCTATTGCGCTTTCTTCTCGATGCTGCGCCCGAGCGACTGGGTGTCCTGACCGACGCCGCGGGCGGTGGCGCATCCCGCCATGAAGATCGCCACGAGGCAACAGAGCACGACACCGATCCGCATGCGACTCACGTTCCTTTTCATCTCTTCTCCTCCACGGCGAACGGTCCGCACTGGGAGGAACGTTCGCTCGCTCTCACCACCATTAATGTCCCTAAGCGTGCACGTGCCAGAGTATGCGCTGGGCGCCGATCAGGATGATCGCCCCGATGAACGCGGCGATGACCAGCGCGATCAGCGCCGCGCCCACAGAAACCCCCAGGGCCAGGAAGATCCAGCTCCCCAGGAGGCTGCCGACGAGCCCGAGGGCCATGTCGCCCATCAGCCCGTACCCGCCGCCATTCACGCCAAACCCAGTTGGCCAGCCGGCCACCAGCCTCACGATGACCCACATCACAAACAGTTCCAGCGTCATGGCCATCCTGCCTTCTTCGCCGGCTGCGCCGGTCTTCCGCCTGTCCCTCGCGCGGTTCGGTTTGCGAGACTGACTTCAGCACCCGTGAACCGATACACCCTACGAGCATGTAGAGTCGCGGCGCTCAGCCCGGCGCGCCCCTCGGTCAGATAGAGTTTGCAAGGCCGGGTCCACCCTGCTCTCCAGGTGGCCGAAGGGGCATCAATCCGGTCTAATCGAGTGGTTGGATGGGATCCGACGGCAACATCCGAGCGGATCAGCAGACGGGACACCCCCGATATATCGGAGAGGCTCCGATAGGTCGGATGGGGCAGCGGGGTGCCGGGGCCCACACCTCTCGGTGGAATCCCTTGTCAATCTCTATTCGGCCCCGTTTCGTACGCGCTCAGGTCGTTGGCTGAGCCCCGTGCGCGCGATCGGATCATCCTCATTCACGCCCGGCGCGAGAAGCTCGTCGCCAGTTTCGGCGCTCACCTGCTCGATCAACACCGTGTCGGCCGCATCGGCAAATCGTTCTTTCAGAAGTTCGCTTGGGGTCTCGTGCGCCGTGATGTCTCCGGCGTGATAGAAGTATGATTGCTTGTACAGCTCCCTCAAGAACATCAGGAAGACTTTGGCCACAGCTATCGTGGGCACGGCCAGTATGATTCCGAGAAAGCCGAAGAGCTTTCCTCCAATCAACATGCCGAGAAACACCGCCATCGGATGCAGGCTCATTCGGCCGCCCAGAATGCGAGGCGTGAGGAAATACCCTTCGATCATCTGCACGGCGACGAACACTCCGATAACTCCTCCGACTCTCCAGAACCCGGCCCCAGCGGCCATCGTGAAACTTGTTGCGAGGATTATTCCAAAGACTGTGCCGATATACGGAATGGTGTTCAGGAATCCGGCCAGGATCGCGATGCCGGCTCCCGCCGGAACCTGGAGCAGCACGAATCCGATGGCGTACAGCACGCCCATCAGCATCGCAATCAATAGCTGCCCGCGAACGTACGCCTGAAGGATTCTTCCAACTTCATCGAAAAGGCGCCCGAACGGATCGCGAAAGCGCGGAGGGATGAAGTCTTCAAGAGACATCTCGCCACGCGCTGAAGTCCACGAGAATGTAATAGACGAAGAAGGGAACCAGCAACAGATCGACCGAAGCGGCGGCGGAGTGGAAAAAGTCGGACAGGCCACCTGCAAACCATGTGCTGGGCGAGCCGAGGACCCCAGACGGATCGCGAATGAATCGCTCGATGCGGTCGCCCGCGACACGGTCGAGCCCGGGCGAATACCGCCGCAACGCGGCTCGCTGCCGCAGGGCATTCTGCGGCGTGAAATACACCATCAGGTTCGTACCCACCGCGATGGATTGCTCCCAAAGGCCCGGAATGATGAAGAGAAGAAAGCCGGCCGCGACGAGCGTGACGATCAGCAGTGCGGCCAGTGCGGCGACCGGACGCGACAGGCCGCGCTTTTCTATCTGATAGACGATCGGGTAGACCAGATATGCCAGCGCGAACGATGCCAGAACCGGCACGAGGGCAAGTCTGCCGACCACATAGAGAAGGTCGAGGAGGAGAACGATGACCACAACGGCAGGGACCCAGCGGAACCACCAGAGAGGAGATCGCTGCTCGCGCAATTCGGGAGCAGGCGGTTTTGGCTTCAGCATGGCCGGTCATTCAGTGAAGAGGTGAGTGGTCGTTCAGTATGCCTGTGTATCATCGCTGCGCGTCTTCACCTTTGCGTTCGGGAATTCTGCCGTGAACGGGCTCCCCATCACATGCATTTCCGACTCCGAGCGCGAGCGTGTCTTCACGGGGACTCACCGCGCGGGGCTCCCACGGTCGCGGCGAATGTCCCTCGGTCCGCTCCGCGTCTAGCCGTTCCCTCCCGATACGACGATTCCACCGCCGCACACCGACGACCAGCACCACCATAAGCACCAAGAGGCCCGCGAGAGCAAGCCAGCGCTCCACCCGGTGCACATCGGCCGCGATGGCGGTGATCTCATCCGTGAAGAAGTAGGCCAAACCGAACACGAACGGGACGCCGAGCGCGGCGGCGCCCGCGTCGGCCACGACGAACTTCCAGAAGGGCACGCGCGCCATGCCCGCCGTCAGAAACGCCGCGGCGCGGAGTCCCATGACATGCCGCGCCGTGACGATCGTCTTCAGGGCATGCCGGCGATACGCCGCCTTCAGCCACTGCTCACGCTTGCGCGTCAGGACCAGCCGCACCACTCGCCAGTTGAGGACGTTCTCACCCCAGTGCCGGCCGACCCAGTAGAGCACCATATCGCCGGAGAGCACGCCCAGGAGGCAGACCGGGAGCGCCAGCCACCACCGGGCGAGACCCTCGTGGCTCAGGACGGCGGCCGCGATGATGGGCATCTCCTCTGGGATTGGCACCCCCAGGCTGCCGAGCAAGAGCACGGCGAAAATGCCAAGGTACGTAAACTGCTCGACGAATCCTTGGAGTGTCTCCACGGCGCATCGCCAGCCCGGACCCGACGGTCCTGAAGGCGAACCTGAGCCTCGGTATCCCAGCACGTCGCAGCCGCCCGGCTTCAGGCGCGCAGCGACAGCCCAGCAGCGATCACCATCAGCAGGCCCCGACCGGGGCCTAGTTGTGGTTCCCCCTCTCCCGTTTGTCCTTCCCGTGGCCTTTTCCGTCGCCGCGTCCCTTCTCTCTTTCGTATCCTCTGTCCTTGTCCCGGCCCTTTGCTTCAGCCCAGGAATGCGATCAGCAAGCTAACGTCCGCTGGAGCGCTCCCGCTGGGTGTCCTCGGGTGCACTGCGCTGACGGGCCTGGTCCGGGGACCCCTTACGCTCCACAGGCTGTGGCGGGCTCTTTTCGGCCCGATTCGGCGCGAGGCGATTGGCGGGCTCGCCCGGCAGCGGACGTGCCGGCGGGGTCGCCGCCTCGGGACGACGGGTCGCAGGCGGAGGTGCTGTCGCGCCAGGGGCCGGGGGCTTGGGCGCGGTCGGCGATGGGCTGGCTACCTGTGGCTCGCGTCCCGGTTGCGGTGGTGCCTGCCGGGTTACGGGCGGCACGCTCTCCGCACTCTTGCCCTTCTCAGGCCGCTGCGGGCCGCCTTGCTTCTGCAGGTGGTGCAGGCGGCTGCACGGGCGCGGCGGCCGGGGGCGCAGGGGCTGCGGGCGATGGGCTGGCCACCTGGGGCGCCTCGGGACGACGGGTCGCAGGCGGAGGTGCTGTCGCGCCAGGGGCCGGGGGCTTGGGCGCCGTCGGCGACGGGCTGGCCACCTGTGGCTCGCGTCCCGGTTGCGGTGGTGCCTGCCGGGTTACGGGCGGCACGCTCTCCGCACCCTTGCCCTTCTCGGGCCGCTGCGGGCCGCCTTGCTTCTGAGGGGGTGCAGGCGGCTGCACGGCGCAGCGGCCGGGGGCGCAGGGGCTGTCGGGCGACTGCGGAGCTGGCCACCTGGGGCTGCGCGTCCCGGTTGCGGCGACGTCTGGCGAGTCACGGCCGGCGCACCCTCAGAGCCCTTCTCAGGGCGCCGTGGGCCTCCAATCCCCGGAGGCGAAGGCGGCCGAGTGCGATCGGCCGTGGGGCGCTCGGCCTTACTCTGTCCGAAGGGAGGACGGGGCAGGACCGAAGCGGGTTCGCGCTGCTGAGGCGCCGTGACGAGACGCGGCGCCGGCGCGGGGACCCCCGCCGGCCCCACGGTCCGCTCTGCCCCGGACGCCGACTCCTCCCGTCGGTGCGGCGGGCGCGTGGCGACCACCGACCGCTTCAGACTCTCCTCGGGAGGCCGGATGCCGCGGGTCGCCGTGGGCACGAAGCTCGCGGGCGTCGCGGCGACCTGGGGCGCGGTGTGAATCAGTTGGAGGCTCTTCGCATCCACCTGGGCGACGCGCGCCGACGTGATGGGACCGCGGCCGAAGCGATTCTCGTTGACCACCACCACGGCGTTCTGCACGCTGCTGTTGCGATAGACATTGATGTTCTGCACGTTCACCACGGTCGTGTTGTTGATGACCGTGTTGTTCACGACGCGCGGGCCGCCCCAGCCGTTCCACGACGGCCGGTGTCTGAACCCCTCCCGCCCCCACCAGGGCACGAGCGGCTCGCCCCACCCGAGTGCCACCCAGCCCACGACGGGGCCGCCGATGCTGATGCCGACGCGCACGCTGGGCCCGCCGAAGAAGGCCACGAGAGCGGGCGCATACACCGGCCTCGCCACCACCGGCCCCGGCGCCCAGGCCCAGTAACCGTTCACGGAGACCCAGCGGCCGTAGTGATACGGCGCCCAGCCCCACGGGGCGGTGTCCACCCAGGTCCAGCCGTAGGACGGATCGTGCGTCCACGATCCCGTGGTGTACGGCGCCCAGCCGGGCTGCACCGCGGTCGGGACCCAGACGGAACCGTATTCGGGCACGACCCGCCAGGTCCCATAGCGGTCGAGATCGCTCACCCCGTACGTGCCGGGGGAGACGTGGCGGGCGCTCACCGCGTCCAGGAGCGCATGCGTGCGCGCGTAGTTCCACTTGTCCCAGTCATCGAACTTCGGCGCGACGTAGGAGGCGACTTGCGGGCTCGCCGTGCCCTCGATGACCACCTCCTCGCTCGGCGCGATGACGACCGCCTCCCCGCTGGCCGGGATGACGGTGGCCCGGCCGGTTCGGCGAGTGATGAACGAGGTGCGCTCGCCGGTGACCTCCACCCGGTAGTAGCCCGGATGCTCGATGGTGAAGGCGGCGTTCGGCGTGTCCACCTCCACCATCTGCCCGGGCTCGAGCGTGCGCAGGTCAAAGGCGGCGGAACCCGCCGTCACTTTGAACTGGAGAAAATCCGGCTCCTGGTTCTCCAGGCCGATCTGGGTGTTCGCCCGCCCGCGCACGAAGGCACGGACGCCGATCTGGAGCTCCAGATTGCCCGGGGACCCGGTGGAGAGCTGGTCCCCCGGGGCGAGGGGCGTATTGACTTGGGCCTGCGCCCAATCCTGGGCGCCGGGGCGCCAGAACGACACCTGCCCATCGACGAAGCTCAGCCGTGGCGGCGTTTGGTCGCTCGCGGCCTGCTCCGGGGTCGGCGCGTCAGCCGCCTGTGCGGTGGGCGCCACGGCTGTCAGCACGCCGAGCGCCAGTAGGAGCCCGATGATCCCCCTGGTATGCATTCTCCGATCCTCCTCTGCCTGTTCGACTGCGTCGCCGCGCAATGGTTCGGGACACTTGCCGTTCAGTTGAATCCCGCATCAACTATCCGCGAAGATGTTCGTAACGAGCGTGCCACGTCCGCCACCCCAGGTTAGGCTTCTCGGGGTGACGGGGTGGGGCGAATCGCGTCCTGCCCGGTGCGGAGCGTGTCGCCGACCTGCTCCTTCGTGTCCTGCAAGAGCGCCTCGGCGCGCCGCAGGGCATCCCCGCCGCGGTCGAGCACCTTCCCTGTGCTGTCCGCGACCGCCTGGAGACCCTCCGCGGCCTGCGTGCGCACCCCGCGCGTCTTGTCCCGCGCATAGTCCTCGATCTCCCGCCGCCAGAACCAGACGATGGCGGCCCCCGTGATCGCTCCCAGGATAAACCCGTCACTGGTTCGCATTGTGTCCTCCCTCATGGGCTACGCGGCCGGCCGGTCGGGCCCTGCCGACGCTTGGTCAGGACGGCGCCCCGCGCGTGGCGCAGCGTCCCTCCCGACCACCGTGAGCTTCAGAAAATGATGTATCGCGCCGGCCGGTCACGTTCACCATGTCGGCTCCGGTGCGCTTGGCCCTCAGAGGCGCCCGGTCAGGACCAGGACGAGAAGGATCACGACGACCAGGCCTAGCCCCCCGCTCGGGAAGTACCCCCAGTTACTGCTGTGCGACCAGGTCGGGAGCGCCCCGACAAGTAACAGCACCAACACGATGAGCAGAATCGTTCCCATGACAGCCTCCTTCCGCCCGGTGGCGGACCTCGTGGCATCTAGCCCGGCGCCGAGCCTCCCGTGCTCGCGCACCGCGGAGCTCCCTCTGTCCCGCACCCGCCGTCCCCTTGGCGAATGTGCAAATCCAGATCCATTCCCCTCGTCGGGCAGCCCGACGCGGTCTCCATCCTGTGGAATCGGGTGGTTGAAGGCATGCTGCGGCGGACTCCCCCCCGTAGGTACCGGGAGGGAGCGCCCAAGATTTCGGAGCCGCTCCGACATGTCGGAGGGGGAGGTAACGTTTTCGCGCGGAACCCGGCGGGCAGCGTGCGTATCTCCCGGCGGGACCTGCGGGGGGGGTTGCGACCGAGGCGCGGGGTGCCGCCGTTCCTCCCCACCTTCACCCGCCCGGTCTCAGCTCTCCCCGCCTTGTTTGTCACCACGCATCGCGCCGTCCCCCACGAATGCCATCTCGACCGGCCCTGCGTCTTCGCTTCCGTGCGGCAGGAGAGACGGCGATGGCCATCGTGCAGGCGGAGGGCGTCACCGTACACCTGGCTGCGGTAGGCTATTCTTGGAAGGGCCGGGGCTCGCGCCGGCTCGCGCTGCAGACGAACCCCTTACTTGACAATCTGATCGTTCGTGACGGACTTCACGCCGCTGACGCGGCCGGCCACCACGCCCGCACGGTTCTTGATCTCGGCCGAGTTCACAAAGCCGCTCAACTGGACGACATCCTTGAAGGTCTCCACGTTGATGTCTAACACCTTCAGGGTCTTGTCGTCGAAATCGCGGCCTTGACTTTCGCCGTGATCACCGAACTATTCATGTACTCCCCCGAAGCTCTCCTTGGTCCGCGTGTGCGCGCACCCGACGATCCCGGCCAGCGCCAGCAGCACCACGAGCACTCGCACCATCGGTCTCTCTGTCTTCATGGGTCTTGCCGCGGTGTGTGGCCGCTTGTCTTCCTCACCCCGATCCTCGACGGAGCCAAACTCGGAAACGGGCACGGCACTCCTCCGTCGGGGATCTGCCGTGCCCGTGCGTGTCATGAAGCACAGATCCCTATTCGGACAGGATAAGGATCTCAACCCGCCTGTTCTCGAACCTGCCCTCCTTCGTCTTATTGTCCGCTATGGGTTTGGATTCCCCGTACCCTACGGACTTGACTTGTTGATCGTTAGCCACGCCCGGCTTCACGAGGTAGGCTTTCACGGCCGCGGCTCTCCGCTCGGAAAGGGCCTGGTTGTATTTGTCGGTGCCGATGCTGTCCGTATGGCCTTCGATGGACACCTGATACCCGCGGATACTTCTTGACGAAATCGACCGCCTTCTGCAAGCTCGGCGTCGTCCGCCTTCCGCACCACCGACTTGTCGAAGTCGAAGTTGACATGCATGGTCAAGCCGGTCGATCACCTTGGGAGCGGCAGCGGCAGCGGCCGGCGGGGGGGCCACGATGGGCGCCGGCGCCGGTGGGGGCGGCGGAGGAGCAACTGCGGCCGGGGGTGGCGGATTCACGGCGACCGTCGTCGCTGCCGTCCGGGAGCCGCCCGTCGCCTGTCGCGGTGATCGTATACCGCGTCGTGCTCGGCGGGGCAGATCTGCCGGGACCCGTTGAGATCCACGCTGCCGATTCCCTGGTCGATCGCGGCGCTGGAGGCATTCGCCGACGACCACGTCAGTGTCGTGCACTGGCCCTGGTCGATCGTGGCCGGGCTCGCCGAGAGAGATACGGCGGGCGCCGGGGGCGGGGGAGCAACCGCTCTCCGCGGGCAAAGCGCATTCGCCATGCTTGCCGCCTGAATAGCCATGGCGATTCCCTCTTTGGTACGGCACGCGTCGTACGTCGCGTACGCATCGTTCCTTCATCTTCTCTGCTGCTCGAAACTCGTCGGGGCATTCCCGGTCCTTACCCGCTTGTCTTGCCGCCTCCACGGCTTTCTCCGCGGCGGGGAGTTCCCTGTGATAGAACATGAATTTCCCATTCCCCTTTGGGGCGTACTCCATCCCCGCACACCCGACAAGGAAGCTCAGGAGAACAAGGACAGCCATCGAAGGCAGCAGTCTCAGTACGCTTGAGTTCGGCTTCACGGCGTCTCTCCTTTCAGCGTCTTCGTGCATTTCGTACCGCAGGTTCTCCGCAGTCAATCCTCTCAAACTCAAGCCGGACAACTGCGCCGGAACGCCATCACCTTGGCGCCTCTCCGCGGCCGAAACCTCCTTTCTCGCTCCAGCGTGATCGCGGGACATGTCACTGCACGTCGATTCCGATTCGCCCTCCTTTCACCGCCTTGGTTTTCGACTGATGCATCCCCGGCACTCGGTGCTTGTCTGTTGTTACGATCGCTTCGGGTCCGGCCTGGGGTAACGTCGCCGGAGGAGCGAAGCTCCCGGCCATCCCTCGGCGCAGGAGTCGTCTCCTCCTCCGCGCGTTTCATGGCCTACAGGACAAGATCCGGCCGCGCGCGTTCGCACCGCGTTCCAGTGCCCCGCCAACATTCCCTCCCTCCGTTGAGCAAATTTTCCATGGGGAATTTGCAAGGACAGTTCCACACCGTTCTCGGGGGGGAGTGACGCGGCGTCTGTCCTGTGGAAATAAGTGGTTGGCTGTGCTTGCTGCGGGGGAATCTCAGCGGATGTGCTGGCTGGAAATCCCCGAACCATCGGAGGGACTCCGATAGATCGGAGGGGAGGCACCGGTCAGTTGGGGGCGCCGATCTACCACTGGACCGCCCACCGGATCGTCAGCCACGTGACGCTCTGCGTGGTGGCGCTCCCGCTCGAGCGGGCGGCCCCAAGCTCATCCTCGCACTCCAGCAGTAGTCGCCATCCCCCATGGCCGTAGACACACGCGCCAAAGGGTGGCGCGTAAGTATCGATTGAAGCGGGAAACTAGAGGTGTTCGTCGAAGAATGTGATGACGGCCCGTTCGGTGAAGTGTCGGCTGAGGAAGGTCATCGACAGCAGGAGGGCGACCTTGTGGTCGTAATCGATGCGGATAAGCCGGGGTCTCCCGAGGGCCTCCCAGTGGAGTTTCCGCGCCTGTGCGGGCACGTAACTGTCCTGCGCCGCCTCGATGAGCAGCACCCTGGTCGGGTCGATGGATTTCGAGAAGTAAATCGGGTCGATGGACCGGAGGATCGGCTCGACTTTCTGCGCGAGCTCGTCGGGAGTGAGCTTCAAGTTCGCGCGGACCCGATCGATCGACTCTTGCCAGTGGGGCACGCGGCCGTAGGCAAAGATCTCGTGCAGCTTCGTTGAGGGAAGCACGAAGGCTCCGGCGGCGATCCGCGCATCGACCCCCATCGCGACGTTGGCGACGGAGGCCCCGATCGAGAAGCCGACAACCCCGATGCGCGCCGCGTCGATCTCATCCACCGTTTCCGCCCAGTCGATCAACCGCCGGATGGCGATCACGACGTGTCGGAAGCGTGTCACGCACCGCTGCACTCCCTGGAGCAGCTCTGCTTCCGTAATCACGATCGGGGCTCGCTCGATATCTCCGTCAAAGATTTCGTTTGCATCCTGAATCAAGAGCACATTCGTGTCTTGCTTCTGCCATTCGACCAACTGCCTCGCCATCATTTTGGATGCGAAACTGATACTCCCGTAGATCGGGACCACGATGACCAGCTTCTTCTTGCCCGGCGTCTTCGCCTTCAGGTACTGCGCGGTGACGAGAAGCTGCCCTTGTCCGTTGTCTCCCACCGAAGGCAGCGTGAGGGCGTAGGTCTCGTACTGTCCGTCGGCAGAGATGCCCTGACGCTCCAGGGTTGCAGGGGAAGCCGTTTTCCGGTACTCGTAGCCGGTCGGGACGGGCAGGTCGGGCCGGTGGGCAGCCAGGTGGGTTGTCGGATAGTTCGGGGCAAACCGCATGCACGCAGTCGTCACGAGTGTTACAACCGCGAGCGCCACGAAAGGCGGGAACGCACACGATCGGCCCATCCGAAACCCTAAGCTTGCGGGGTGTGCGCTTGGTGTTGCGAGGCGCGTCTGTCTGCGCACTCACGCAATCGAGTACGACTGCGGCCTCCGGCGACCGGAGCCTGGGCGGTCGCACACCTCGCGCGCGAACCAATCTATTCTATGTGACGATGAGACTCTTGTCGACTTCCGGCCCGCCTCCTTGACCCGGCGTATACACTCCGGCTGCTCCAGGAGCCCTCGAGGGAGCACGCCCTAGAGTCCCCCGGCAACAGATTCCGCGGACGCTCCCGCGGGCGATCCGTCACAATCGGACACGGCGGGCTCGCTCCCGGCCCGGAACGCCTCTTTGATCATCGGCCCGCCGCCGCACCCGAAGGAGGCCATCCGTCCTGTAACGGAATCCACCGAAACCATCACGATGCCGGGGGGCGGCGCGAATGCGCCAGGTGGTGACCGCCGCACGGCCGCCTGCATCACAGCGGCCCAGATCGGAAGCGCGGCCTGGGCGCCCGTGAGGCCCACGGGGCTGGCGTCGTCCAGACCCACCCACACCCCCACCACTAGGTCCGGCGTATAGCCAACGAACCAGGCGTCCCGAAGACTGCCCGTGCTCCCCGTCTTTCCTGCCGAGACGTCGCTGAGCCCCCAGCGCGCGCTGGCGCGACCCGTGCCGTGACGCATCACCCCGCGCAGTAAGTGGTTAATCAAGAAAACCGACTCCGCGGAGACCACCCGCACAGGCAGAGGAATCGGCTCAACGGCCAGCGCCCCCTGGGGGGCCGACTCGGCGGCCAGGGTGGTGGGAACGGCCCGAACACCTCCATTGGCCAGGGTGGCGTACGCCGCGGTGATTTCGAGAAGCGTCACCTCTGAGGTTCCCAGGGCCAGGGAGGGCACCGCAGCCAGGGGTCGCTCGATCCCGAGGGCTTGGGCCATCTGCACCACTTCCTGGAGGCCCACGTCCTGCGCCACACGGACCGCCGGGACGTTGAGCGATGCCTCGAGCGCGGTGCGGACCGTCACCGGCCCGCGGAACCGACGGTCGAAGTTTTCCGGCAACCAGGTACTGGAGCCGACTGGAATCGCGATTGGATCATCAAGAACCAGCGAGGCCGGCGTGAGGCGTGCGCCACGACCCGCCCGCTCAGCCTCGAAGGCCGCAAGATACACAAAAGGCTTGAAGAGCGAACCGGGCTGGCGAGCGGCCCGCGTCGCTCGGTTGAACGGACTCTCGCGGTACCTCCGGCCGCCCACCAAAGCGCGGATCGCTCCGGAGGCCGGCTGGATGGCCACGAGGGCTGCCTGCAGACGCACCCGCTCGATGCCCGGCTGCGCTCGCTCGATCCGTTCTAGGCCCTCCCGAAGCGCGCCTTCGGCGGCCCGCTGGAGCAGGGGGTCCAGGGTGGTAGCGATGCGGACCTCGCCCGACGCCGGGAGCGACACCCGGCGAGCGATCTCGTCGCAAACCAGGTCGACGAAGTAAGCCTCCTGCGCTGCACTGCCGGCCGGCCGGCGGGGGAGTGGGTTGACCGCCGCCTCGCGAACGACGGTCTCGCTGGCCGTGCCCAGGTCTAGCATGGCCTGCAGGATCCTGTTGCGTCGCGCCTGGACGGCGCGAGGGAAGTGGCCGAGGAAAGTCCGGTTGGGCGCTTGAATCGCCGCGGCCAGCAAGGCGGCTTCGTCGAGGCGCACCTCCGCCAAGTCTTTGCCCAGGAAGTGTCGAGACGCTGCTCCGACGCCATAGATCGCGACACCCCCATCATGCCCCATATAGACGGCATTCAGATAGGCTTCCAGAATCTGGCGCTTGGAGTACTGAGTCTCGAGCATGAGGGCGGCGCCGGACTCCCGGAGCTTTCGCCCCCATGTCCGGTCGTTGCTGAAGAAGAGCCTCCGGGCGAGCTGCTGCGTGATCGTGCTCCCCCCCTGGCGGACCCTTCCCCACCGCAGGTTCGTCACGGTGGCGCGCAGCACGGCCCGCAGGTCGATCCCCGGATGGCGAAAGAACCGCCGATCCTCCGCCGCCAGGACGGCATGGACGACCGGCTGCGGAATCTCGCGCAGGGGAACCCAGATCTGAGAGCGCCGAGCGGTCCCCTGGAGAGCCGCGATTTCCGCGCTTCCGGCGTAAAGGTGGACTGCCGGAAGGTGCTCTTTGCGAAGGTCCAACAACGGATAGGACCACCAAGCCCAGACCAGGCCCATGGCGCCCATTACGATAGAGGCCGACCACACCGAGCACTCCCTTTCGGAGGGTTGCACCCGTTTTCGAACTATTCGCCACGGGTTTCGCCAGCCGTCGCACCCGGACGGGAGTTCCGCTCATCGGCACTTCTCCCGGACGTTCCTTGCGATGCATTCGTCACCGGCCAACGCCATTCGCACGTACCACCTCGGACCCGTGCCGCCTTCGGCGGAAAAGGACCCGTAACACACACGACGATGGCAAGGCGGTGCATGCGAAACCCGGCGCCTGCGCGGCCCTTTCCAGGCCGCCTGCACGCCGTCCGGGCCCCCGATCCACACTCTAAATAGACGCCCAGCATCTTCAGCACGAAGACGACGATGACGACCGCGCCGACCAGGTACACGATTGAACTCATGGGACCTCCCTTCTCGCAGTATGGCGCGCCGCCCGCTGCGTGTGGATGGGGTTTGGGCCTCGTGGACCGACCAGGCCCCGTCGCCCGCGGCGCCGTGTCCCCCTCGTCGTACTTCCTGGAGTATGCAAAGCCAGATCCAGCCCGCGCGCCGGGGGGCCGACGCGCTCGCAGCCGCTTAAATCGGGGGGTTGGCGGCGAGGCGGGCCGGACTCTCAGCGGCGGGCCCAACACGATCCGCCCGAGATCTCGGAGTGACTCCGACCCGTCGGATGGAGGAGGCGCCGCTCAGCGCGACCGCGGGCGCTCGAGCTTCCGTGAGCTGGAAGGCTCCCCCCTTCCCGACTTCCCGTGGGCGATGCCCGGCCCTCGGTCAGGATACGCGCATCGTCAGCTACCCCCGGACAAAGCCGGAGGCGTGACGAACGGGCACCGCTTCCACCGAGCAGCCGGGGCCATCGGCCCTCCCGCGGCGCGCCCCGCGCCATCCGAGATCTTGGAGTCGTTCCGAAATCTCGGGCGGTGTCCGCCGGTCCATCCGCGGAGAGTGCGCCACCGCCGCCCCGCCAACCACGCGGTTTCACAGGGCAGAGACCACGGCGCGACGCGGGCCGCGGGAGGTGGATCGGCCTATGCATGTTTCATAGCGACGAGGCGTGTGCAGGGTAAGCAACCCCGCAATCCTGGTGCCCTCGCGGAAAGGAGACGTTCGATGCTACTTCTCATTATTCTGCTGGTGCTGTTGTTCGGCGGAGGCGGCGGCTACTACGGGTATTCCCGCTGGGGGGCCGGCGGGGGCCTGGGGATCTTCGGGACGGTCCTGCTCGTGGTGGTGGTCGTGTACCTGGTCGGCGGGTTGCGCTGACATCGGTCGGATCGAGCGAACCCCGAGGGCACGGTGGGTATCCATGCATTGACATAAGACACTGACGCAGGTGCGATTCCCCGTCTCCTGTGGCTGATGGAGTGAAGCCCATGTCACTCATCACGATCCTGATGTTCTTGGCCATTGCGGCATCCGTCTGCCTTGTCGTCCATGTGCTCAAGCGGGACAAGGTGCCGCTCTGGGTCGCGGTGGCCCTGCTGTGCCTTATTGAGTTGCTGCGCACGCTGCCACTGGGGCGCTACTGACGGGTGCCGCGGACTCCAAGAGAGCGCTGCCGTTCTCAGACGGCGCGGCGTCGGCACGAGCCGAACAACAAGAAAGGGTATCGCCATGAATATCCATATAAGTCATACAATTCTTGCTCCGTTGGTCTCGCTGATCGCCGGCGTTCTCATTCTTGTCATGCCGCGCCTGCTGAACTATATCGTCGCACTGTACTTGATCATCATCGGCCTGATCGGGCTATTTGGCAGCAGCAATCTGCTCCGATAAACCCGGCGCCGGATGTAGCGCGCTCGAGAAGGAGACACGCATGAGAAGGGTGATGATTGCATTCGTGATGCTGAGTCTGGGGCTGCTCGCGGCCCCTGGTTTCACCGCCCAGGGGCCGGCCAGCGACCAGGTGGCGTCCGCCGAGCGCACGATCAAGGATGCCGGCGCGACGGCCACGCGGGAAGTCACGGACTCCTGGCTCACCCTCCAGACCAAGCTGGCCTTGTTCGCGGACGAACGGGTCAGGAGCGGGGACGTCCACGTCACGACTCAGGGAAGCGTGATCACGCTCCGCGGGAAGGTGGATAGTGTGGCCGAGCAACAGGCTGCCGAGGAGATCGCCCGGACCATCGAGGGCGCACGCGACGTAAGCAATCAGTTGACGGTGGTGCCGCAGGCGGAACGAAAGGCGGTCGATCGGCAGGACGACCAGATCGTGAAGGACGTCAAGCGGGAGATCAAGAAAGATGCCCGCCTGAAGAAGGCCCGCATCCATGTGCGTGCAGACGAGGGGATCGTCACGCTTACAGGGAAGGCCCCAACGCTTGAGACGAGCGCCCAAGCCTCCGAGACTGCCCGCCGGGTTCCCGGCGTGCGCGCCGTGCGGAACGAGCTGGCGTTGTAGCGCCTGGGAGAATGACACCTGGGGCAGCGGCCTCCGCCGTCCACCCGGCCGGCGGCGTGGCGATGGGCGCGCGGAGCCAGGTTGTTCGTGTCACGCTGGGCTCCGTAGCAGCCCGCTGCGGATGCCCGGTCATCCGTCTCTGCCACTCTCGTGTTTGGTTTATGGGGGTTCGCCCATGCGACAGTCCTGGGCGCTTGCCTGCGTCACTATATTCCTGCTCGTAGGTCAGGCCAGCGCCGCCGACCAGGCCGAGAAGGCGGAGGCCGGCAAGAGCAAGGCCGGGGTGCTGGAGGAGAAAGCCTCGGCAAAGGGCGGCAAGGCGCTACCGGCTCCGGCCGAGACCATCAGCAAGGCCGAAGCGCAGGCGGTCGATCCGATCGGCGAAGAGCCCCTGGACGGCGCGGTCACCTGTCTCGCCCGCACCATCTACTGGGAGGCGAAGGGCGAGGGTGATTCCGGCATGCAAGCCGTCGCCAATGTCGTCATGAACCGGCTCCGTCATACGGGCTTCCCGAAAACCATCTGCGGCGTCGTCACGCAAGGCCACGAGCAGGGTGCCTGTCAGTTCTCCTGGTGGTGCGATGGCAAACGGGACAACGCGGAGGAGCAAGTACCCTACACCCTTGCCAAGGAAATCGCCCGCAAGGCGCTCAACCGGCAACTCGCCGACCGGACCGATGGAGCCCTCTATTACCACCAGGGCGTACCACCGAGTTGGGCGAAACAATATCTCAAGACCGTCCAAATCGGCGGACATCTCTTCTACAAGCCGGCCGGCGGCGAGGCGAAATAGCATCCCCCCCGCATGCCAACCGGCCGGGTTCCGAAGCCTGGAGTGCGAACGGGCGGAACAGAGGCACGCCATGGGGGCGCGGAAGGTCCGGACGGACGGTGAAGGAGTCGGAGCATGAAAAGCGCTAGGATGGGGTGGATGCTGGCAATCAGTGGGAGCGTGGCCCTCACGCTCTTGACCGCCGCGTGCGGAACCCTGGGTGGCCCCTGGGCGGGGGTGCCCGCCGGTGCCGCCCCGCAGTATGCGTCACCGCGCACCACACCCCCAACCCAGGCGTCGTGCGAAGGGGGGACCGCGGGGAGCGCGCGGGCCGCGTGTGGGACGCAGTGGTTCATGCCGAGGTAAGGGGGACCCTCCGACGGGGCGGGTCGGAGCACCGGACGTGTCGAACGCGACGGTTGCACCCCAGCGCTCCGCGATTACCGGGTTGCGAAACCAGGAATAGGAATGAGGTGGACGCCTGCGATCAACGTGACGCCCGGATTGCCATCCTTTCTGGGCGCGGAGGTAACACAAATGCGCTCAACCGAGGTCACGCTCGCGGATCTCGCTGTCGCAAAGCCAGGAGCCGCGCGAATCTTCCTCGATTACGGCCTCGATTTCTGTTGCCGGGGTCGCCGCCCACTCGCCGAAGCCTGCGCAGAGAAGGGGCTCGATGTGAACCAGGTGCTCCAGGCCATCGACACGCAACGCGACGCTGCGGAGGACCTCACGTCCTGGAACCAGCGCCCGCTCGACGCGCTCATCGACCATGTGGTTGGGCGGTACCACGGCTGGCTCCGAACCGAGGTGCCCGGCCTGCTCCAAATGGCCCGCAAGGTCGAAGTGGTCCATGCCGAGAAGACCACGGTCCCGGCGGGTCTGGCCGCCCACCTGGACCACCTGCAGGCCGAGACGCTCGCGCATCTGCAGAAGGAGGAAACGATCCTCTTCCCGATGATCCGTCGGGGCCGGGGGCGGAGTTGCGAAGGCCCCATTCAGGTCATGGAGGCCGACCACCGCGACGTGGGGGCGGCGCTGGAGCGCGTGCGCAGCCTGACCGCGAACCTCAGCGCCCCGCCGGACGCCTGCACGACCTGGCGGGCGCTGTACCTCGGCCTCGGCCAGCTCGAAAAGGAGTTCATGGAGCACATCCATCTGGAAAATAACATCCTCTTTCCGCGGGCCCTCGGCCGGTAAGGGGCTTGCGCCGAGGCGCAGTCTCGGCGGGCAGTCGCCATCGCCGATCGACTCTGAATGCCCGCGGGGGCAGCCTGCCTCGACTGCGAGAAAGGCGTCGGGATGGCCGGGAGCTTTCTGAAGCGGCTCTTCCCCAGGCACGAGACGCAGGCGGGCGCGCCGACGGTCCCCTGTCCTGGGTGTGGGGGCCGAGGTCGGTTCGAGTGGCGCCGGGACGAGGAACTGCCGCGTCAGTGGTCCTGGGATGCGCCGTGCGGGATGTGCGAGGGCCGTGGCCAGATACCGGGTTCCTGGCTCCGAGAGAAGTCGACCGTGCGCGCCGTGTGACGGTCTCCTTTCCGGTGATGGTCCCCGGCGCTCCGGCCACTATCCTTTGCAGCCTCGAGGGCTGCCGCGGGGCGACCATTCAGAGCGGTCCGCGTCCATCGTCGCGAACTCCCGAGCCCCGCGGGGATCCCGGGTGTGGGAAACGGCCCCTGCGCCCGCCGGAGGGGGCTCGTTTTCGCGCTGTCCGCGTTCGCCGGCCCTCCCTACCGCTCACATCCCTACCGGTCGGCTGGCAAGTTCTCGCTTGCGGTGGTAGACTTACCGTATTCCTGTGGGGGTGAACCCAGCGTTGACCTGGTGACGCACCCGCAGCCGTGCGGGCCCCAACGTAGGGTCGGATCAGCCAGTTCGGTGAGACGCGACGGTCTCGGGGGAAATGTCGATGAAAAGAGTGATCGTGCTGCTCGCGGTCTGTCTCCTGCTCCTGGGGACGATGGTCCCGAGTCCGGCCTGGGCGGGCGGAAGAGGGTACGGCGGGTACGCTGGTTGGTATGGCGGGTGGTGGTGGCCCGCGGCTATCATCGGGGGCCTGGCGCTAGGCACCGCCGCCATCGTGACAGCGCCCTTCTGGGCGTTTTCCCCAGTGACGCCCTATGCCCCACCCGTTTCGTACGCCCCGCCGCGCGTGTATGCCGTCCCGCCGATGTACGCCCCGCCACCGACCTATGCGTCGCCGCCGCCGATCTACCGGCCAGCGCCGAGCTACGCGCCGCCCCCGGCGGCCACGGTCCAGCGGGAGGTCGTCTATCCAAACGGACGGTACGTACTCTACGGCGACGGAGTACGCCAGCCGTGGCGGTGGGTCTGGGCGCCTTCCGCGTCGCCGCCGCCCCCGCCTCCGCACCCGTAGACGTCGGGCGGCGGAGCGGCGTTCGAACGCTGACGGGAGAATCGTCGTAAGTCTGGCCGCGCACATCACCCCGCGTCGTTCTCTGAACACGCCGCCGGCGCGGCTGGGCGCCCGTCATCGCCCGCACGGCACGTAGGTTTTCCTCCCCCGTGCATTCTGCGTCGCCTCCACCTCCCGGCGTCGGTCCCTTTCTCGTTCCACGGCCGCAACCCATCTGCTGGATACCGGTTGGCAGCTCGCGGCCGTCCAGGTCGTCCTCGGGTACCGGTGCATCACCTCGAACCTGGTGCGCGCGACAGGTCTCCGTCCAGCGCCGGCCGCAGCGCTTCGCCGCGCTGGAGCGGTCGGATGCGAATCTCGGCCGAGAGCAGGGCGGCGGAGCGGCGGAGGCGCGGGCTCGCCCGGTCCTGCCCGCGCAGACGCCCGGGTCGCGCTACTCGCCCCAGTAGCGGGGGTGGCCATAGTGGTCGTACAGTTGCGTCTCGTAGGCGCGCTCCACCGGCTCGGGCGGGATCGTACTCGGGACTGGTCTCGATCTGCGCGCGCGTGACGGTCACGTGCACCTTCGACTCGGCCCAGTCCACCTGCTTGATCCAGGCGGGCGCCACCAACACCTTCTTGCCGGCCCACCAGTTGGTGGTGTCCACGAGCATGTAGCGGATCGTCCAGGACGTGGTCGTCCACGAGAAAGTCTTCCACGTGGCCGATGTCGCCGTCCGTCGCCTGGATGTGGTAGCCGGTCACCACGCGCGAGCTCCGCAGGTGCGGGTCGTCGTCCCGCTCCTTGGCCGCCCAGTTCCAGCGCCGCTCGCGTGCGAGGTCCGCGGCACTCAGGGCCGGCCCGGCCCCGAGAGACGGGATAGGGATACGCGCCCCAGAGATAGGCCCCCGCCCAGTACGGGGTGTAGCCATAGTAGCCATAGTAGGCGGTCTCGTGCTGCCGCGAGACCGGCTTCGTCCGTGTCGATATTGGGGCTCTTCTCCACCTGGGCCTTCGTCAGCGCGGCCGTGATGCGCTGGTGCTGCCCAGTCCATCGCGCGGAAGGCGATCGGCGAGAGGAGCACCTTCCGTTCCGCCAGCCACCCCCCCGTGTCGACCACGACGTAGCGCACCGTGTAGCTCACATCGTCGAAATAGCACTCGGTGACCGTGCCGATGTCCCCATCGGTGGCCCCGATCGTGAACCCGTGGAGATCCTTCATGCTCCGGAGCATCGCCTCCTCCGTTGTGGATTGGTGCTGTCCCACCCGCCGCTCGGGCCTTCGGCGCCCGCCCCGCCGGACGGACCGGCGGGGCGGTGGTTGCGAAGAGGTTTCCGTGTTGCCCGGTGTTCGGCGCCGGGGACGTTCCCCGCAGCGCGCGTGCCCCCGTTTCCCCCGGTTTCGTCGATGATCGTCGCGCGGCCGCTCGCCCCCGCGGCGCCCCTTAGCGAGGCCCGATCGGGAAGCCGAAGAAGAGGCTGATGCCCGGCGACGGAAGCGGGGCGTAGACGACCGGGGGCGGCGCGTACATCACCGGTGGCGGCGCGTAGTACCGATAGGATGGATACGCGCGCCGGTACGGTGGATACGCCCGCTGGGCGGGGTGATGCGCCCACTGGTAGGCTTGATGCGCCCGCCAGTCGCGCTCCTGTTGCCGATTGCGCTGCCGGTAGTCGTCGCTGAACGCCGGCGCCAGGGCGCCCCCGACCAGCACCGCCGCGACGGCGAGCGCCAGCCCGAGCGTGCGCGACGAGCGGGCGACCTCGCGTGACCTGTAATGTCGATGATCTCATGCTGAACCTCCGTTCTGGGCGCGCATCCCGCGCGCGTGGGCGGGTGCCCTATTTCATGGACGCGGCGTTACTCGCCATCGCGGGGCTCTTGGGCGTCGTCGCCTTCGCCGCCGTGGGGCGGCGCTGGTGCCCGCGGAACATGGTATTCGCCTCGGCCTTCTGCGCGTCCGTCATGCTGGCATAGAGCGCCTCGAAGGCGGGGAGGAATTTCGTGAGGCCCTCGGTATGGGCCTTGGTGATCTCGGTATAGGACTTGAGATCCTCGACCGCGTTCATGGTCTTGGCCTGGTCGACCCGGGTCTTCGTGAGCGCGTCCATGGTGCGCGCATTGTCTCGCATCACCTGGGTGACATTCGTCCAGAGCTCTTCCTGGGCCGGCGTGATGTTGAGGGTGGCATGCAGCATGGTGATGCGGTCCTCGACGCGGTCGACGCGCGAGGTGGTCGTCGCGGCCCGCGGGCTGGGCACCGCCGACGCTGGCGACGCGGACCTCTGGGCCACCATCATCGGCGCCGGGATGGCCAGCTCGTTCCGCACGGCGCGCACGCCGGACACCCGGCGGGCTACCTCAGACGCGCGGACGCTGGTCTCCAGCGAGGGGGCCTTCCCCGTCAAGGTGACGATCCCCTTCTCCGCGCGGACATCAATGTCCGTCTTCTTCAGGGACGCATCCTTCTTGAGCCCCTGCTTGACGTCCGTCACGAGCTGGTCGTCCTGCCGATCGACCATCTTCCGCTCCGCCGTCGGCACCACCGTCAATTGGTTGACGACCTTCTTCTGTCCCTCAATCGTGAGGGCGATTTCCTCGGCGGCCTTCTGCTCCTCCGCACTGGCCACCTTCCCGTGGAGCGTGATCACGCCCTTCACGGTCTTCACGCTCACGTCGTTACTGCTGATCCGTTCGTCGGCCAGCAAGGCCAGCTTGGTCTTGAGGGTAAGCCAGGAGTCCGTGACCTCCCGCGTGACGGTCTTGCCGGCATCCTTGACCGTGCCCTCGGCAGACGCCACCGGGCCGCTGGCCGGCTCCTGGGCGGTGAACCCGGGGGCCGCGAGCAGCCCGAGACTCAGCACCAACACCAACCCCGCACTAATCATTCCCCGTGTCATGTGTATCTCCTTTCGACAGCAACACCACCTTGTTCAAGAGAAACCCAACGCCGGCGCAGGTCCGCGCCCTAATAGACGCCCAGCATCTTCAGCGCGACGCCAATGATCACGACCGCGCCGACCAGGTACACGATCGAGTTCATGGAACCTCCCTCCTCTCCGACTGGATCGCAGCCCTCTCGGGTGACTGGTGCCTTGGGCTCGTGGACCGTAGAGGCCCCGTCGCCCGCGGCGCCGTGTCCCCCGGTGCTCCTTGGAGTATGCAAAGCCAGATCCAGCCCGCGCGCGGGGGGGCCCGACGCACTGGCAGACTCTCGAATCGGGGGGTTGGAAGACAGGCGGTCCTGAATCTCTGCGGAGGAGTCGACGGGAACCGCACGAGATCTCGGAGCAACTCCGACCCGTCGGATGGGGAAGCCGCCGTTCAGCGCGACCGCGGGCGTTCGAGTTTCCGTGATTCTGGACTCCAGGGTGGTGGACTTGAGGCGGAGGAGCGGCGCGGCGCCCGCCGGGCGGCGGACCCGTCAGTCGGCCAGGTGCAGTGTGGCTCGGAGGACGAGCGCCGTGTTGGATCGGCCGAAGCCCCGGTTCAGGACAAGCGCCACGTCACTGCGGGGCACCTGCGGCCCGGCGGACAGCGGAGTTCCTGGTTGGTGTTGGTAAAGCCTCCGCCTGAGGATTTCGTCCCCTGCGCCGTGTCGCGGGGGTCTGCAAACCTGGCCTGAACGCAGTTTGACCTTGACATGATTTGCCGCCGTGCGGCATGATTCCCAGCGTCCGGTGGGCCGGTTCCTCGCCAGCAGCTCGGCCTGCGGGACCGGACACACGACGCTCGCAAAACGCAAATCGTACCACCGAATGTGGCGAGACGGACATCGACGCTCATGGCTTCCGTGTCCTCCTGCCCGCGATTGTGACACAACCACGTCGCGCTGCTATCGTCCGAATGGGCGAGAGGCGTTCGGTCCGTTGAGGCTCTTCTCACGCGATCCCATCCATGCCACAGCCGGTGCCCGCGCAGATTGAAGCAGGGGTCATCGAGGTTCTCAAAACCGTGAGCCGTCGGCCCATCGAGCCGACGCTCGAGAGTGACCTCATCGTCGACCTGGGGTTCGATTCGTTGCGGGTCCTCGAGGTGATCGCGGAGCTTGAGGATCGCTTCGACGTGTCTATTCCGCTCAACGATCTGCCCTCGACGCGCACCGTCGCGCAGGTTGTGGCGCAGGTGGCTGCGCTCGTCGATGGCCGGGCGAACGCCTGATGACGGCTTTGCGTACGCTGCCTGAAGCCCTTGCCGACGCTGCGCGGACCGATGAGAGTTACGTCTTCGTCGCCGATGGCATCGAGACGCGGCGCTCGTTCGCCGACCTGCGGTTGGCGTCGCTCGGCGTCGCTCGCGCGCTGCGCGAGGCGGGGCTGCGGCCCGGCGATCTTGCGACGCTGGTCATCGCCGACGCCGAACAGTTCTTGACCACGCTGTGTGGCGCATCCCTGGCGGGAATCATTCCCGCATCGCTGTACCCGCCCGTGGCGGCCAGCAACCCGTCGGCGTATCGCGAAGCAACCGCGCGGATCATCCGCCTGGCGGGCGCGCGCGCCGTCATCACGACCAGTGCCTTGCGTCAGCAGTTCGACGACATGCGCGCGAGCTGCCCCAGCATCGACGTCGTGCTGTCGCGGGAAACGCTTGACGCGCCACCGCTCGAGCCGGATCACACGGCATTGCTCGACGACATCGCGCTCGTGCAGTTCACCTCGGGATCGACGGCAGTCCCGAAGGGCGTCGTGCTCACCCACCGGAGCCTTTCGGCCAACATCGACGCGATCAACGGGCCTGCCGGGCTCGGCTCCTCGGCCACCGATTCGGCCCTGAGCTGGCTGCCGCTCTACCACGATATGGGGCTCATCGGGATGGCACTGGGACCCCTGTATTGCGGTCGGCCCGCGGTGCTGCTGACGCCGCAGGCGTTCGTCAAGCGTCCGGCGGAATGGCTGCGCGCCATCTCGCGCCATCGCGCCACGGTCAGCTTCGCCCCCAATTTTGCGTATGCCTTGTGCGTGCGTCGGGTGAAGGATCGCGATCTCGAGGGGCTGGATCTGTCCTGCTGGCGAGTCGCCGGTTGCGGTGGCGAGCCGATTCACGCGCCGACGCTCGCGGCCTTCGCCGAAAAGTTCGCCCCGGTCGGCTTCCGCGAGACCAGCTTTCTTCCGAGCTACGGGCTCGCCGAGCACGTGCGTGGCTGCGACGTTTGCGCCGCGCGGGCGTCGTCCGCGGGTCGAGCAGATGCCCGCAGACGATGTGACCGAACGGCGTTCCGCGGCCCCGAACAACGGGACCGCCGATTCGGCCGCGATGCTCGTGAGCTGCGGCCGGCCGTTCCCCGGGCACCGCCTCCGCATCGTCGACCAGCACGGACGCGAACTGCCCGAGCGGCACGTCGGCGAGATCACGCTGGCGGGACCGTCGGTCATGCTGAGCTACTACAAGCAGGACGAGCTCACGGCGGCGACACTCCGGAACGGCTGGCTGTACACCGGCGACCTTGGATATGTCTCGGACGGAGAGCTGTTCGTCTGCGGGCGTGTGAAGGACATCATCATCGTCAACGGACGCAAGTACCATCCGCAGGATCTGGAATGGGGCCTGGAGGACCTGGCCGGCGTCCGACGCGGCCGCATCGTCGCCTTCGGCGCGCCGCGCCACGGCGGGCCCGACCGCGTGGTCATCGTTGCCGAGCCGAGCGGAACGGTGGCATCAGACATCCTCAGCGACGCGATTCGACGTCGCATCGGCGACCTGTGTGGGCTCTCGGTCGACGATGTGGTGCTGGTGCGGAATGGAACGGTGGCGCGCACGACGAGCGGCAAGGTGCAGCGCGCAGCGATCAAGGCGCGATACGAGCGCGGTGAGCTCGTCGGCGTCGGCGTGGATCACGGAGGGTTGCGCGCGTGAGCGGAGAACCCATGGATTTGCTCGACAAGCTGCGGACCATCGAGAGGCGGCGTGCCATGTTTGCGCCGGGCGCGTCGATTCCCGGCGCGACCGTGATCGAACGTGTCCTCGGCCCCTGCGAAGTCGTTGTCGACGGCCGCCCGACGCTGATGTTCGGCTCGAACAATTACCTCGGGTTGACGCTGCACCCCGAGGTCGTCGAGGCGGCCCGCGAGGCGCTCGCTCAGTACGGCACCGGAACCACCGGCTCGCGGGCGGCCAACGGGACGCTGGCGATCCACGAGGAGCTGGAGCGCGATTTCACGCAATGGTTCGGCAAGCGCCACGCGATGATCTTCAGCACCGGCTATCAGGCCAACCTCTCGGTCATCGGTGGCCTCTGCGGGCCGGCTGACGTCATCCTGATCGACGGCGACAGTCACGCCAGCATCTACGATGCGACGCGCCAGACGGCTTCGCAGGTCATCGCCTTTCGCCACAACTCGCCCGAGAGCCTTCGCACAAAGCTCGAACGACTGCCGCGGGGGCAGCGCAATCGGCTCGTCGTGGTCGAGGGGCTGTACTCGATTCGTGGCGATGTCGCTCCGCTCAAGGAGCTCGTCGAGGTCTGCCGGGCCCACGGCGCCTATCTCGTCGTCGACGAGGCGCACTCGCTCGGCACGTTCGGACCGAGCGGGCTGGGCTGCGCCGAAGCGCAGGGCGTGCTCGAGCAGGTCGATTTCGTCGTCGGCACGTTCTCGAAGTCGCTGGCCGGGATCGGCGGGGTGTGCGTGTCGGATCACGCGGAGCTCCGCGCGTTGCACTTTCTGGCGCGGGCGTACGTCTTCACGGCGTCGGGATCGCCGTCCAATATCGCCGGCGTCCGCGCTGCAGTGCGCGTGATCCGGCGGCACCCCGAACTGCGCCAACAGTTGTGGACGAACATCCGCTGTCTGCGGAACGGGCTTCAGCAGCTCGGGTACGCGATTGGATCGACCGAGTCGCCGATTGTGCCCATTCTCACCGGTGATGAAGACCGCACGATCGCGCTCTGGCAGCAACTGCTGACGGCGGGCTTGTACGTGAACCTCATCGTGCCGCCGGGCTGTCCGAAGGACGAGTGCGTGCTGCGCGCGAGCTGTTCGGCCGCATATACGCCCGAGCACTTGACGCGCGCGCTCGACATCTTCGCTCGGGTCGGCGCCGAATTCGGCGTCGCGCGCGCCACCCGGTCCTAGCGGGATGCTGAAACACCCGTCTTCGCCCAGGCTGCTCAAAAAGGTCCAGATGCAAGGCGGCGCGCGTGCAGGCCGAGTGAGGCGTACTCGGGTACGCCGCAACGAGTGCCTAAGCAAGCCAACGCCGCAGATGGGCCTTTTTCAGCAGCCTGTTAGCGGGCAGACGGCTTCAGCCACCCCGCATCCCGATACCACGCCGCCGTTTCCGCCAGCCCGTCCGCCAGATCGATCGCGGCCGCGACACCGAGCCGCTCGTGCAGTCGATCGACCCGACAGACGAACCCTTCGGCCGAGAGTTCTGCGAAGCGCGAGCGGTTGAGCGGCACGCTTCGGCCCGCGATTCGCCCGGCCAGGTCGCATAGGACGGCCGCCGCCCGGACAACCGGCTGCGGGACGCGAATCACGAGTGCCCGCCGGCCCACGACGCGTCGAATGTGTTCGAGCAGCTCCGCCGCTGTGGCGGGCAGCGGGTGCCCCACGAAGAAGATCTCGCCATCCCTGCGCCTGTCGATGGCTGCATCGATCGCCCGCACCACATCGCTGACGTGAACGAACGTGTAGGCGGCACCCGGACGTCCGACAAGCGGGAGGACTCCGCGCTCCGCCAGGCGAAAGACCGGCAACAGGGCGCGATCGCCCGGTCCATACACGACGGCCGGCCGCAGGATCGTCCATCGCAGCCCTGACGTGCTCGCGACGACGCCCTCGCCGGCGAGCTTGCTGCGACCGTACGGCGTGATCGGGTCCGGTGGATCGTCCTCGTGGCGTGGGGCGCCGGCCGGCGCCGGACCCGCCGCGGCGAGGCTCGAAACGTGAATCAGCCGGGCACCCGCCTGGCGGGCGGCGGTCGCGACCGCCCGCACTCCTTCGACATTCACGTCCGTGTAGGTCTGCGGGCGCACGGCGCTGGTGACGCCAGCCAGATGCACGACGACATCCGCTCCCCTGAACGCCGCTTCGAGTGCCGAGGGCTCGAGCGGCGCGCGCACCGTCGCGACACCGGTCGGCGCCATCTGCGTCGACTCCGGCCGTAATACCGCGCGCACATCGTCACCGCTCGCGACGAGGTGTCGTGACACATGCCGGCCGATGAACCCGGTTGCGCCGGTCACAATGACACGTCGACTCATGCGAGCACCCTCTGGGAAATCCTGGAGGTTGTGCAGCGTCGCGCGCCGGACTGCTCGGCCCGCTGGGTGATTCGGCTCCTCACGATGCTTCAGCAAGAGGGACGCATTGACGAGAAACTGATCAGGACGTTGCTCGGCTGGCGCCACTCCGGCTTCAGCGTGCAGAATGAAGTCCGAGTCGGGAGCCAAGACGTGGCGGGACGGTGTAGGGTGGCCGAGTCTATCGCTCCGATCGCCGTTCTCCCAGGAGAGGACACGCGCCCCACGCGAAAAGCCAGCTTCCCCTTAACGCCTGCGTACCCAATCGCAGGAGAGACAGACTGGATACTTACTGTAGTCGAGCTTTCTAAAGTTATCTCTGACCCCGGATAGCACCGGTCCATTCCACACTTCCTGAATACTCTGGGAGTTGAGATCTCCCAGGACCTGAACACCATTCGAATCCATACAACAGGTAACGACCCTGCCATCCCAGAGCACTGACATGGATGTCCAAGGGAAATAACAGACCGACACGATCTTCTTCCCCAGGTGGTTATAGGCTCTCCCGCCTCCATAGTTATGCAACGAGCTGACATTCAAACAATCACCGACCTTTGTATCAATCAAAGGGCTCCACAGAGCCTTGAATTCCTCCGTCTTGGCATGGTTTGTTTCGTTCGGAAGATATTGAAGGATCAGCCGCGGGTTTCCCCTCTTCATGTCTTTCCGAATCCTCAAAAACTCCGTAATGTTCTGGAACGTAACCTTGAAATTCAACCTTTTCATGGTGGTGTTATACGATTCTTCGTCAGTACCATAAAAACTGATCTTCATCTTGTCCAATCCCGCGCCGATGATCTTCCTCGATGTCTCAGGAAAAAGCAATGAAGCGTTCGTCACGATATAGGTGTGCTTTATTCCGCAAGTCTTTGCAAGCTGGATTCTCTCGGCGAGCAATTTATCCAACAGCGGCTCTCCAAACCCGTGCAAATGCGTGACGGGTTTGCGCCTCACGCTGGACACTTCTTTCATGATCTTCTCGAATAATCCAAAATCCATGAAGCCACGTTTTCTTGATAGCGTGTCGCGAGGGCACATGACACACTCTGCGTTGCAGTGATTCGTATTTTCGATCATCAGCACGGTTGGCAGCGGAAGATGATACTTGTAGTGCGGGTAAAAAAGCAGCGGGGTCTTGGCTAACGACAAGAGAAACTTGGTTTTCTTGTCTCCTATATTGAGAAGCATGTCCCTATTCTTACCTTTCTATCCCATCAGGTCCGCTCCCAGAAGCGCCACTACGTTCAGGGGTCGGCGTATTGACCTGCTTTGCGTGTGTTGTGCTGACCTGCGCCCGAGACCTTTACGTGGCCCACGACCGGGAGCACATAAGGGGGCACCCTGCCATCACTTGCCCTCTTCCCATTTGGTGGTCCGTATGCCCACGATGAAGACCACGGTTGCGAACACCCCGATGACCGCGGAGTACCGCAGCGCGGTCATGTTGTTCACAAATACCATGGAGGCCCGGAGCCCCTCGTTCACGTAGTACAGGGGCAGTACCCGAGCGAACGTCTGCAGGAAACCCGGCATCATCTCGAGGGGGAAGAAGCTCCCCGAGAGGAACATCATCGGGAACATGATGACGTTTGCCGCCGCCACCGCGCTCTCCGCCTCCTTCGCGACGCGGGTGAGTATCATCCCGATTCC
This sequence comes from uncultured Methylomirabilota bacterium, assembly GCA_963695995.1. GTDB lineage: Bacteria > Methylomirabilota > Methylomirabilia > Methylomirabilales > 2-02-FULL-66-22 > 2-02-FULL-66-22. The sequence continues at coordinate 102,150 of CAVOIV010000045.1, read as the reverse complement.
GGCGAACGCGAAGACCTCCAGCACAATGAACACCGGGAGCCAGGCGTTGATCTGCAGGCTCACGTTGAACACGGCGTAGCTCACCAGCAGTATCGCAACCGTGGACATGACCGCGAGGATGAACTGGTACAGGATGTTCGACAGTATCCAGTCGGTACGGGTGATGGGCGTGGTGGATAGCTTCCTGATGACGCCCTTCTGCCGGAGCTGCGCGTTCACGTTCACCGCGCCGGACAGGCTCGACGTCATCACCGACATCGCGATGATGCCGGGGACGAAGAACTCGATGAACCGGTACTTCTTGGTGAGGATCGATGTCTCGGTCGACCTGATGAACGGCAGCGACCCGGACAACCCCTGGTTCACCACCCCGAACAGGGACTGAAGCACCTGCATCTTCGTGGCCGGTCGAGGTCGAACTCGAGTCGTAGATGTACGTGACCGTCACGGACGCGCTGGGGTCACGGAACGTCATCCTCCGCACCAGCGCGCTCTCGTAGCCCTTGGGGATCACGAGAACGAGGTTCAGCTTGTTGTCCTTGGCGTACTGGGTGGCGTCGATGGCAGGGTCGACCTTGGCGATCCTGAACCTCCCGCTCCCCTCGAGCGTCTTGACGAGCTGTGCGGACGAATTCGTCTGATCGAGGTCCTGCACGTGCAGGACGAAGCTCATGTTGTCCTGGTTCAGGAATATCGTGCCGAACACGAGTATCAGGATTATCGGGAACGCAATCGTGAAGAACATCGCGGACTTCTCGCGGGAGAAGCTCTTGAGGCTCACGACGAGATTTGCACCGATGACACGCGGGCTCATTCCGGCACCCTCTCGACGGGGCCTTCGCGGAGCGCCTCGCCGGTGAGCTTCATGAAGACCTCTTCGAGGTTGGGCTTGCGAACGTCCAAGCTGAGGAGCGACACCCCGGCCGTCCGTGATGGCGTTCAGTATCTTCTGGACGTCGTCCGCGTGCTCCACCCTGACCTTGATGTTCTTGTGGTTATCATGCTGGACCGGCGCGAAGCCCATCTTCTGGACGATCTCCCGGGCGTTTTCATCGACGGACCTTTAGCGTGAGGACCAGGTAATTCGCGTTGCGTTCTATGAGCTCGTCGGGAGAGCCCATCGCGACGATCTTCCCCTTCGACATTATTGCCACCGTGTCTGCAAGGAGCTCCGCTTCCTCCATGTAGTGCGTGGTGAGAAAGACCGTCTTCCCCTTCTTCTTCAGGCCCAGCAGAACTTTCCACACCTCGCGCCGTGCGCGCGGGTCGAGCCCTGTCGTCGGCTCGTCAAGGAACACGACCTCGGGGTCGTTCACGAGCGCAATCGCGATTCCGAGGCGCTGCTTCAAGCCTCCAGAGAGATTCTTGAACTGGTCCGTGCTCTTGTCCGTGAGATCCGCGAGCTCTATCAGCCCGTCGACATCGGTGTTCCTGCAGCAGAAGAGCCGCGAGTAGTACTGGATGGTCTCCCTGACCGTTATCCTGTCGAACGAGCTGAACCCCTGCGGGAGGACGCCGATGCGGGGGACGATATCGCGCTTCCTCTTCGTGACGTCCATCCCGAGAAGGCGCACTCTTCCCGACGTGGGCGTGCGGATGGTTTCGATGATCTCGACCGTCGTGGTCTTGCCGGCGCCGTTCGGGCCCAGGAACGCGAACACTTCGCCTTTCCTGACGCTGAACGATACGTCGTTGACCGCCAGCTAAGTCCCCGTAACGCTTCGTCAGATTCTCGACGTCGATGGCGTGTTCGACGGTGTTTTCGTCATGGATCGACATTTCGCCCTTGTGGGGCACTCGTCGTCACAATCTCCGTCCATGGCGATTGGCAGTCATTTTTGAGACGTGGCACGCTCCCCCCCGCTCGGCCCGCGGGTTCCCGCAGGCGTGACGCGCCCAGAGCGATGGGGACGGCGTTGCAACCCTGAAACGTAATTTTCTATCATTCCACCGCATCTGTTCGCAACAGTGATTACTGACGCACACCGGTCATGAGGGCGTAGAACCAGGTGGTTTTGGCGCGCAGGTCAGACAGGCGATGAGCCCTGAGACTTGGTCTCGCTGGCATCAGAATCGGCAAGAAATTATTGCCCCACTTCAGGACACACTCGACGCCTCGCTGGCAGCTATCCATCCCCCGGCCGAAGGCCTGACCCCGGCTGTCGGGGAAGCCGCACGCTCACCACGGTTCCGATCGCCTTGAGGCGGACTTGATCCTTGTTTCCCCGGACGATAGTCATGGCAAGCCCAGCCTTCAACTGGCGCCTCCACCAGGTTGGGATTGGCCATTCGAAGCATCCCCTGGAGCAGCGCCGAGAGGAACGGTGGGCGGGAGCGGAGCCGCTTCGAGAAGCCGGCGGCAGACATTCGCGATGTGGAAGGCCGCCGAGCCGTTCTGAATCGGCATCAGCCGACGCAATTCGCCCATGTCGAAGTCCGAGTGGGTTTCCTTGCCGAGCGCAAGGCCGACGAAGGCCGTCGACGAGAATCGAGTGATCAGGACATCGCAGTTCGCGATCATTTCTTCCGCGCTCCCCGTCGTGAACACCATGGCTCCCGGCGCGTGCCGGCGGATTTCCCGGGTGGCGCGCTCGACATTTTCGTTCGGGTGAAGCTTGAAGATAAGCTGCCGCCGGCCGGCGATCTCAACAGCTTTTCGGATGAAGGCCTTGCGGTCCTCGCTCCGGAATATCTCCCTCAGCGGCGACGTACAGGCCAGCACATAGTTCCTGTGGGGAAAATCGTTGCTGCAGTATCGCCGGCAGTCGTCGAAATTCGGTATTCCCGTAACCACGATCTTCTCGGGGCGCACGCCTTTCCGGATGAAGAAGTCGCGATACCCCTCGCTCGCGACGCAGAAAGCTTGGTAGGCATCGCTGAGACCGGTCGTCGATGTACCCGCCAGCCAGAGAGGAAGGAATCGGAGGCGCTTGACGAGATGAAACACAATGGATTCCGGGTCCGTAATCCCCTCCTGAACCAGCACGATCCTGTTGTCCCGAATGTTCTTCGGAAGGAACAGGTCCGAGCAGGTAACCACCAGGTCGTACGGCCGATTCTTCCCCTGGTAGTCGATCGGGAGGCCATGAGTCTGCAGATACCTCCTGCAGCGTCCCACAAGCTTGTTCCCCGCGATCGTGAACTCGATCAACCCGAGTCTTCGAAGTATCTCGACAGGGCCGTCGCAGTAGTAGGGCGAGAAGGACGTGATCATACTCGGGAAGGTGGGCGGAGATCTGGTGCATCTGGGTTGTCTGATTCATCGAACCGCAAATGAAGAAGATCCTTTTTCTCACTCGCGCCTTCCACCGTCGCTGAGGTACCCGACCTGTTCCTGAGCGCCGAACCGCCCTGGAGTCGCTCTCCCGACGGAGACCGTGGGCCGCTTCGTTCGTGTTCTGGCGGCATGATAGCACATCACAGACTGGCACTCGCTGTGGCGAGACACGCCATCCTCTTGCAGACGGCCGCGGGCAGGGGTCGTGACCTACCCCGGGTCCTTGCCGCCTTCTTCCCGCTAAAACCGCTTCTCATAAATCCTATAGGTTTTTGACCTTCGGGCGCCCATTTTCCTCAGAACGGCATTGGCGGCCGCATTGCTCTCGAGAATCCAGGACAGCTCGCACTTTCGGTAGTTCCTATTCTTCTTAGCGGCATCGTACGTCCGACAGCAAAAGACGGCCTCGATGCCTCTCATGCGGTGTTTTTTCAGAACCCCCATGACGGGCATGCGCCAGGAGTTGATCTTCCGCTTATGCCAGAGGATCTTCAGCAAACCCAGGGGGAACAGCCGACCGCCCGCTTTCTTCAGGGCCTGGTTCATATCGGGAAGCACCAGAGACAAACCGGCCGGTTCGCCGTCGTACTCGGCGATGAAGGACAGATCCCTGTCGTAAATCAATTTGAACTCGCCGACGATACGATCGAACTCTTCTTCCGTCAGAGGCACGGCGCCCCAGTTCTCGGACCAGGCCTCCGTGTATATCTTCTTTATCCTGTCCACTTCATTCTTGAAATCTCTCACATCCATCGTGCGGACGACGAGCTTGGGGTCCTCAAGAACAAAATCGGCAATGTCGCGCAACCTCTTCGGGAATTCCTCACTCTCAAACATTGCATAGGCGTACAGGTCCTGGATCTTCTGCAAACCGTATCCTTCGATCAGACCGGCATAGTACGGGGGATTATAGGTCATCCGGATGAGAGGCGGCTCGTCGAAGGCATCGATGAGCAATCCGACTTCATGATTCACGGAAAAGCTTACGGGCCCCCTCATGGTCTTGAGCCCGCGCTCCCTCAGCCAGCTCGAGGCTGCATCGAACAGCGCATTGGCGACCGTTTGGTCATTGATACATTCGAAGAAGCCGAAGAATCCAGCTCCGTCTTTGTGGACCCGAATGTGCTGATTGTTCTCATGGGCTGAGATTCTTCCGACCGGCTCTTCGCCCCGAAAGGCCATGAAGAGCTGGGCTTTCGAATGAGAAAGGTAGGGATTCTTTCCAGGGGTGAAGAATTGAAGCTGGTCGAAGATCAGGGGTGGGACCCAGTTGGGATCATCTCTGTAGATTGTTCCACGGGAACTTGATGAATTTCCTGAGCTGCCTTCTGTTCCCCAATTCAATACGGCGTATCGAGACAGGGGGCGAACCTGCCATGCCTGCACCTCCACCGATGTTCGCCTCATTATACTATTTCCTCGGGGGTTGTGCAAACCGACAAATGTATCCGGCCGCACGACTCCAGGATCGAGCGGCATGGTTGAGACGGCAACCTGGGTGACGCTCTCTATCCGAACAGTCGGAGCCCCTCCGAAATCTCGTGCACTTCCCGCCCCCAAAGTTGGATCCGCGTCTTCATAAAGGCTCACCGTATCCAATTGATTCGACAGACGAAAACCGACCCGCATCCAGGGGAAGCGTCTATCCAATCCGAGCTGCGCGGATGCCGGGAGGTGCGCTCGCCTCCCGGGCGCCCTGCGCGGCCCAACAGCGAGGTGGCCATGCAGCGTATCCGGAAATACGGGCAACAGGTGCGCGAGACCATGCGCAGCGGAAGCCCGGAACGGTCGCAGGCCGTCACCGTGATGTTCGCCGAGCATCGTCGCCGGATCCAGGGGGAGTTGAACACCATTTTCGGCCGGCTCCGGGAGAACGGTCATCCCGAGAACGGCGACGACATTGACCGAGCAGCGTTCGGGTACGAACAGGAATTGGGCTCGGCCCGTGTGAACCAGTTGCACCAGATGCTCCGCCAGATCGAACATGCCGTGGCGCGTCATGCCCAAGGCCGGTACGGCCGCTGCGGACACTGCAACGAAGAGATCCCGCTCACCCGATTGCGCTCACTTCCGTTTGCGCTCTTCTGTCGAGAGTGCCAGGAAACCAAGGAACGCCGGGAGCGCGTATTGGGGAAGTCGTTCGCGTATTGAGCGTGCGGGTTCGAGAGTGCCCGTATCCGGTTCCGCATCGGGACCCTTGGTCGCTGTCGGCCAGCACGCGGAATGCTGCCCATCGCTCCTTCCTCCGCCCCGCTCACCTCACCTTCAATTGGCCTTGTCGCAACCGATCCGGTTGACGTTGCTCGTTCCGAAGACGGTCACGCCGTCTCTCCTTTCATTGCTCCCCAGCACAGTGGCTCCGTCGCTGGAGGAGGCCAAGTTGGCCCGGCAATCAATTTGAATGTCGACTGCGGAGAAGACCGCCACCTTGCCCTCCAGGCAATACCAGCCCTGCGGGTTGAAGAGTCTGAGCGTGCCCCTAGAAAAAACGCTCACGCTCGGTTTGATCAACACCAGTTCGGGCTGCTCGGTTTCGCGGTCATCCTGCACCGATACGCCGACGCCGAAGACTCTCACGCTGGGCGCGATCGTTCTGTAGTCGAGATTCCCTTCACCGAAGGGATGCGTCCCCCAGTTTTTCAGACAGGCGTTCACGGCGTCCTTGTCGGTTCCTTCTTCGGACCACCCCAGAATCGGGATCAGAAGCAAAGAACAGATTAAGACCCAAAGAATATCTTCTGCGCATGACTGTACCTCTTTCATAGAGAGCTACCGCGTCTCTTGCGGACGTTGAGAATAATGCGCAGTAACATCGAACGTCTCCTGTCCGCGTGGGAACCGGTGGTTGCGGTTTGCCTGCCGTGCACACCTCTCTTCGCTATGGACAGGGCAAAGGCAGATCCACACCTCGCCTCGAGTGGCTCGCCGCGAGTTCCGCCCCGTGAAAACGCTTGGTTGGACGGGAGGCGGTGGCACACTCGCCGCGGATGGACCGGCGGGCACTGCCCGAGATTTCGGAACGCCTCCAAGATCTCGGATGGCGGACGGCCTCAGTCATAAAGCCAACGGACCGGACCGCCAATTGAGCAAAACGGACATCGAGGGTCGGTTTCCCAACGCGGGCTCGAACCCCAGCGGGATACGCCCGGCGGTGGCAGCGGCCCTCACCTTCGAAATCACGGGGTGGGCCTTGGTGGCATAGGCCGATGGACCTCGGTCCGGTCCGGGGACTGCGGAAAGATCAGCGGGTGTCGATGGCCTGTGGACGATGGAGATGCAAGGCAACGTGAGAGGAGATCGCCCACCAACACCACGAGCGCCGAGAGAAAACCCCGACGCTCGGAGTGCCCTGCTATGCTGAACGCCGCTAGCCGCGACGGTGCCGCCGCCACACGACCCCACCCAGGCCCACGAGGCCGGACCCGAGGAGCAGAAGGGTGGCGGGTTCGGGGACCGGGGCCGCGCCCGGCGTAATCGCGCCCGGATGGGCGTGGATCAGACCGGGGTCGCGGTGTCCGCCCCGTCCGCGGGAACTCAGTCCCCGCCCAGGGGGACCCGCCGTGGACCGGGTCAAGACCCGTCGGCACGACCCCGGGGAAGTCGGCGGGGCTGCACCCCACGCCACGCTCCCCGCTCTTTGCGCACAAGGGACGTGCTCGGGTGGGCTGTACCCGTACTCCCGGAACCCCCGAGGGCGTCCGTGCGCAGGGCAGACCCGAGGGCCGTCGTGTCCGTAAAGGTCCCCGCGCGGAGGTGCAGAAACGCGCTCGGACTGCTGAAGCCATACTTCTCACTAGACAGTAATGCGTGGTACGCCGCCCCGCCAAAGGGGGTGAGCGTCAGCTCATAGACCGACCCCGCACAACTCGGGCAACTATCTCCCCCAACGAGGAATGCCTGTGCGGGCACCGCCACGAACCCCATCGCAAGCAGAATTGCTACGGTTACACCCAGTGTCAGTTTCATTGCGGCTGGCCTCCCTTCTGGTTTCCGGCGATGCGACAAGGCAGCGCCGTGTACGCGGTACGGTGCGCGGCCGTACGACCCCGGCCCGCGATTTGTGCCCTCCCACACTGCGCCGGGGGGAAAAGGCCCTGTCCCGTCTTGACCCGTGCGTGGATGCCCTCCCGGCGGACCGACGTGTCTTGTCTTGTTATAAGGGCCATTGCAACTTCCGACCCACACCCGGCGTCGAGGGACATGGTGGGATTCTCCCGTTACAATCCATGGAGTTACGACGATGCCGAGACGAGCCTTGGGTGGAGGAATCCACGAAAACCACCCGAGATCTCGGAGACCCTCCGATATCTCGTGCGTTTTCTGCCGGTGCCTCGTTCGCCGGTCCCTCGTCGTCTTCCAGGTAACCCCTCGGTTCATCGGAGCGAACGCCGCGTCGCGCGTACGGCCGAGCGCACTGGAACCGGTGTTGCATAATTTCGGAATGGGTTCGCCTTTGCGCCTACCCCAGGGGAAATTCCAACGAAGGGACCAACAGCGGCAGGCGGACGCAAGGCAGCAGGAAAACGGTGGGCCGGGCCTCACGGCTGCGCGGACACCCAAGCGCGAGATTGGGTGCGCCGAACCCAGGACGCGGCTGCGGGGAACAAAAAGGGGACGCGGGGTCGTGGCCTTGGTCACCCACCGCGACTCCGCCTCCCTCCGGAGGACTTCCGTACGGTGGGAAGTCCGGTCCTCTTTCCGGTGCGGGGAGCGCGTTCCCGCTGGGCGATCTTGGCGATATCCAGCGTTCTTTCAAGACAGGGTTAGTGTGCGGGAGTTCAAGCCGGCTGGCACGACAAGGTCATGGAGATCAGGAAGAAGGATCGCATGGGTTCGGTCGTCGCCGAGGGAAAAAACACTGCGATTGGCCTGTATTGCAGGTGGCGCCACGGAGAGCCGGGTCGGACTCACGGCGAGTCGGATCCCTGACACGCGCAGCCCTCAAACCCACGAGAGCGCCATGCACCCGACTTGCAGTGGGAGCTTGCCCGGAACGAGCGGTCAGAACAAGGTGCGCTTGACTGTGCGGAAGGAGGGGGAGATGCGAAACGTTGTGCGGTTCCGAGTCCTGGTTCCAGCGTTGCTGCTTTTGGTCTCTGGGTGCGCGACACGAGACTGGGTACGAGGGTACGTGGCGCCGAAAGAGGCCGAGATCGACCAGCGCATTGTGACGGCCGAAGGGAAGGTCGGCGAGGAGACCCGGCGTCTTGATCAGCGCATCGACAAGACCGAGGGGCGGGTGACCGAGGGAACCCGGCGTATCGAGGGGATGGACCGCCGCATGAACACGCTCGAGACCTCCGTTGGAGAGGCAGGAGAGGGGGCCAAGGTCGCTCGGGAGCGCGCGGACACCGCCGTGGCCAAAGCGGACGAGACCAATAGCCGGCTCACGCGTCTGTGGGACAGCCGCAACAATTGGAGCCTCGTGGAAACCATGGAGGTGCCGTTCCGCTTTAACCGCTGGGACCTCAGCGATAAGTCCGAGACGGCCCTCGTGGGGCTGGTCGGTGAGCTGAAAGCGAACAATAAGCTCGCCGTGGTCCTCGAGGGGTACACGGACCCGAGCGGGGACGCGGAGTACAACCTCCAGCTCAGTCAGCGCAGAGTCGAGGCCGTGCGGCGGTACCTCGTGAAGCAGGGGGTGGAGCTACCGCGGATCCATGCCGTCGGCCTGGGCCCGATCCTCGATCCCGCAACCCCCAAAGAAAAGAAGCGCCGCGTGACGGTAAAGCTGACGCTCGCCGAATAGGCCCTGACGTCCGGGCGATGACCCATCGCCAGGCACGGCATTTGCCCACAGCATTGCTCGAGAATACTGCGGGGGGGGCCGACAAGGACCCCCAGTGGTCTGCCGCCACCGATTGGTCCACCCCGAGCGTCAGGGCGGGGATGCCTGTCCCGGTCCAGGGGTGCGGGTCTGCGGTACTGCTAACCGCACGGGAGGAGGCGGATGCCAAGGGGAACCCCGCACATGCCATCCGACGTGGCGTGCGCGATGGATGGACCAGCCCATCACGGGAAAACGTCTTCCTCAAAGAACTCGTCCGCCAGGGCGCTGTGCAGCGTCCTGAGCGCCTCGTAGGTCGCCATGAGTTGCGTGCGATTACCGAGGGCCGCGTATGCCTTCCCCAAGCCGTACCACGCTTCGACGTAGTCCGGCTTCAACTCGATGGCCGTACGCAGGGCTGCGATGGATTCGGTGGGCTCGCCACCCGTCTGAAGGGCGTCTCCGAGACGGCGCCACGCCCAGGGATCATCGGGCGTCAACTCGCTCACTTTTCGATACGCGTCAATGGCCTCTAGCACGAGGTGCTGCATTTCACACGCGACCGCCAAACAGTGCCACGCGCAGGCGTCGGTGTTCGATGAGCGGCAATATTCTCGAAATGCCGCGATCCCATCAGCCGGTATGTCTTGCTGACCGTACGCTTCCCGCAACCCTCGCTGCACATGGACGCCATGCGGCGCCACCCGGACCGCTTCACAGAAGGCCACGACGGCACTCTTTGTGCTGTCCCTGCTTCCCGTACGTGACCCCCAGGCTGGTCCAGCACTCTGCCCGGTTGGGACTCAAGGCCAATGCCTTCCGATGCGCAGCAATGGCCTCGGCGTACTGCCCCTGATCCCGATATACTTGTCCCAACCAACACCAGTCGTACGCCCCGTCGTCAGCGTCGGCGTGCTCCGCACGACCCTCTTGGTATTGGGCCACCGCCTTCTCAAACGCCTTGGCAGCCTCCTCGTGGTTCCCTTGTCGATCGTACATCCTCCCCAGACTTGCCCACTCATCACGTTGCAGCGCTTCCCCCTCGACGCATCACTGCAACGAGTGGTGCGATGGCCTTGTCGTAGGCCGCGACGGCCTCCGTACGCTGCCCGTGCGCTGCATAGGCATTCCCCAGCTTCATCCACGTTTCCCCGAGGTCCGAGATCGGCGCGTCGTCGTTCGCTTGGGCTTCGCCAATGGCGCGAACTGCCTGCTGATAGGCCTCGATGGCCTCAGCCAGCCGTCCTTGCGCTTCGTAGAGATCGCCCAACTCGTCCCACGAAAACGCATCGGCGTCCCCTAACCGCATGGCACCTCGGCAGGCAGCGGCCGCCGCCCTGCCCTGCCCCTCGTCTCGATACGCTCGCCCTATTGCTCTCCAGAAGTATGACCGCCCATCAAACACCAACCCGTTCTCCCGATCGGGATGACGGCTCATCATGGTGTTTCGCTTCAATGCGCAGCGCCTCGCGGAACGCCGCGATCGCGTTCGTGTGCTGCCCTAGGCCATGATATGCCTCCGCTAAGTCTCCCCACAGAAAGGCGTCATTCCCCCCTAGGCGGAGCGCCTCGTGGTACGCCTGGACGGCCTCCGCGTACTTCTCTCTGCGTTTCAATGCCACCCCCAGTCGCTCCCACGCATCGGGATCCTCCGGCTGCAGTCGCACCACCTCGCGGTAGGCGGCCGCCGCTCTTCCGAGATTGGTGCGGATGTGGTCCAAACGGTCCCCGCCCTCGGGACAGTCCTCCCGCCGGTAGGCGTCCCCCAACGCTTTCCACGCCGCGACACACTTGGGTCGGAGACGAACCACATGCCTGAAGCCTCTGATCGCCTCCGACCAATCCTCCCGCGTCTCTGCAGCGCAGGCGATGGCAACCCACTGGTACGGATTATCCCCGCCCCCCGTTGTCGTCAGTTCCGGGGCGGCGTCGGTCAACGACGAGGGGATTGGTTGATCTCCCGTTATCATTTCCTCAACCGCGTCGTGTTCCCTTCTCTGCGGTTCCGTCGTGGAGGCACCTGGACCCACGGATTCTCTGCATGGCATCTTGAAATGAGCGGTCACGAGTTCACTACGATCACAACCCCGACACACGCCATCCACGAATTTGTGGGCTACCATTGGTGGTCCCCTTTCAACCGACGACTGGAGCAACCGAACGCTCGTCCCCAAGGTCGTGGAGCGGGTGTTAGCAGTCCGCCCCAGAGAGCCTTGGTAACGCGCATTCACAGCAAATCGACGTGGGCGCCAAGCACCAGGTCCAACGATGACGTTGCCAAACTCGGATTCTTCACAGCAACATAGGTGCACGTTATGACGCCGCACTGCGCCGTAGATCGTTATGATCGACCCTATCCAAGGGTTGATCGGGAGTCAACGAGAAACCGGCGGTGTCGCTCCCCGCCCCGCCGCTCTCGCTCGCAGCGTGCCCGAGTGACCGAACCATCAATCCAGCGAACACGCGGGTGAACAATCCGGCGAACGAAATGCCAGAGTGCATCGCGCTTACCACGTAGGCAAACTGACCCCAATAGTCTGCAAGGCACGACCTTCTCCGGCAAGACGCCACAGGAGGCGGAAGAACGGGCGAAGATGTACCTGGGGTGGGCGAGCCTGTCAACCGAGGAAGAAGTTTGTGCGGACCACACCGGTTTTCAGCCCCGCGAAGTGCTCGGTGGCGCGCGGCACCGATAGACGACTGAACCACCTCCGGCCGGAGTGGCCTGCCGGTCCTCCGATCAGAAGGGAACGGCTGGACGGGCGGTGGTGGCGCCCGCGCCGCGGATGGCTCGGCGGGCACCGCCCGAGATTTCGGAACGACTCCAAGATCTCGGATGGCGCGTGGCGCGCAGGGGCGGCTCCGGTGGCCTAGGCCGCTCCGTGGAATTGACGCCGCTTGACGACGGGACGATAACCTACGCTAACGAGAGGAACAACACGCAGACTCAATGAGTTAGCGATGCAACAGCGCGCTCGCCGCATGGAGAGTCCCGCAGACCGAGCGGCGCAGCGTTTCTCGGCACTTCCCCAGTGTTCGTGGACCTCATGCTCCGTTTCGTCACCCGCCCCCACTGCGCGCCTCGCCATCAACCGGACAGAGGTGGTACGGTATATGCTTGTTCCAGAAGGTATGCGGCGCAGAGCGGACCCGCTGTCGCCGGGATTGCACGTACCCAACCGGGACGTGCTCCACGCCGGTGAGGGGTCCGACGCGAGGTTCGCCATGGTCCTGCACGGTCTCCAGCATCACCTGAATGCGCTACATGTCATGGCGCGCTTGGTACGCCTCGGGCTCCCCCGGCCCCGGGCGCTCGCCCTCGCGGGCTGGTGGGAGCGGGCGGTCCATCCGCTGCTCTATCCCGCGCTGCGCCCGCCCATCCCGGTGTGCGTGACCTCCCCCGTGCGACCGGCGCTCCGTCCCCGGCGCCGCGCCGCGTGACCGGGTGAAAGGAAGCGTCTCATGACCACCCCCTTGGCCCAACGGATGCTGGAGATCCTCTACCGCGACGCCGGGGTGCGGCAGCCGGCGAAGGATGCTCTGGCCGACTGGATCCTCGATACCCAGCCGCGGACCCGTCCCTTGGACCCAACGGCCCTGGTGGACTATCTCGCCCGCCAGCATCCGGCGCTCCTGGCCCGCCTCCAGCGCAACGTGCGCCTACAGGAGGACCTGGCCCGCCCCCTGGTGGCGATGGATCCCCGCTAACCCTCCGGCGCTTCGGTAAATTCGCCTGGGACGGAAGCGTGCCTACCCAACGGAATCTCCTTATAGCCCCCGCTTTGTAGCGCTCCCCGCGGCGCGTTGCCGCCGTGGAGCGGGCACCGGACATCGGGTCCGCCGTCTCACGGACTCGCATGGAGCGCGGAACTGTGACCAATCGGCGCAGACTGAGGGGTGCCACCATGATCGGCAAAAGCGATGGCGCATGAGCGGCGAAGGCGTCGCCCTGCAGGTCCAGGCAGCTCCGAGCGATCTGGCCCGGTGTCCGGCGAATCGTTGCCATGGCTCCTGTCCGTCATTCGCCTTGACATCCACCTCTCGTGCATCGGATACTCCACCCAGGCCTAACGACACCAAGCAGGCGCGCACGGCAAGCCTGGCTGGCGCGACTCCGACGGGCTCGCGGGGTGGCCGACGGTCGGAACGCGATGCGACCCCCAACAAGCAAATTCCTATCGCCGCCTTCCGGACTCGGATGCGCCGGACGCGTCCCGGTTGTACCCCCTGCGTGCAAGGATCCGACGATGGACCTCTGGCGAGAGTTCCATGGTCCCAACGCGGCCTATGTTCTCGAACTGTACGAGCGGTACCGCCGGGACCCGGACTCGGTGGACCCCGTCACCCGTGAAGCCCTCGCCCGCCTCGCGGTCCCGGTCGAGGAAAGCGGGCCGCCCGCCGGCGGCCCGGCCCCGGCGCCGGCCAAGATCGCGGGGACCGTCAATCTGGCCCAGGCCATCCGCGGCTACGGCCACCTGGCTGCCCGCCTAGACCCCCTGGGTCGGCCCCCCCACGGGGACCCCTCCCTGGAACCCGCGGCCCACGGCCTGAGCGAGGAGGACCTCCGGCGGCTCCCGGCCTCCCTGGTGGGCTGCCCGAGCACGGATGTCTGTGCCAACGCCTGGGAGGCCGTCCGGGCGCTTCTCGCCATCTACGCCGGCACCACGGGCTACCGCTTTCGGCACATTTGGGACGCCAACGAGCGGGAGTGGCTGCGCGAGGCGGTCGAGTCCGGCCGCTACCGCCCCCCCGGCGACCCCGTCAACCCGCCGGCGCTCCTCGAGCGCCTGACCCAGGTCGAGGTCTTCGAGCGCTTCCTGCACCGGACCTTCCCCGGCAAGACCCGCTTCTCCCTCGAGGGGCTGGACATGCTGGTCCCCCTCCTCGACGAGCTGATCGGCGAGGCGGCCGAGGCCGGAATCCGCTCCATCCTCTTGGGCATGGCCCACCGGGGGCGGCTGAACGTCCTGGCCCACGTCCTGAACCGAGCCGTGCGAGCAGATCCTGGCCGAGTTCAAGGATCCGGCCCGCGACCAGGACCTGGCACGCCGCGAGAGCATGACCTGGATGGGCGACGTCAAGTACCACCGGGGGGCCCGCCGGGCCCTGGAGGGCGGCGAGGCGGTCCACCTGGTCGTCGCCATGCCCCCCAACCCGAGCCACCTCGAGTTCGTCAACCCGGTGGTGGAGGGGATGGCGCGCGCCGCGGGCACCCGGGTGGACCACCCGGGCGTTCCCCGCTTCGACCACGCGGTCTCCCTGCCCATCCTGATCCACGGCGACGCCGCCTTCCCCGGCCAGGGGATCGTGGCCGAGACCCTGAACCTGTCCCGCCTCTGCGGCTACTACACCGGCGGCACCATCCACATCATCGCCAACAACCAGCTCGGCTACACCACGCGAGCCCCACGACGCGCGCAGCACCCTCTACGCCAGCGACCTGGCCAAGGGCTTCGAGATCCCCATCGTCCACGTCAACGCCGACGACCCGGAGGCCTGCATCGAGGCCGCCCGCCTGGCCTACGCCTACCGCCACCGCTTCCACAAGGACTTCCTGATCGACCTGGTGGGCTACCGCCGCCACGGCCACAACGAAGGGGATGAGCCGGCCTTCACCCAGCCGGCCCTGTACGAGCGGATCCAGGCCCACCCCACGGTGCGGGAACGCTGGGCGGCCACGCTGGTAGAACGTGGGGTCATCCCCCCGGAGGCCCCCCCGGCCCTCGAGGCACGGTACGTAGCCGCCCTTGAGGAGGCCGTCGCCTCCCTCGACCCGGCCACGGACTTGGAGGAGCCCCGCCCCGCCGCCCCGCCGCCGGGGGCCGCCAAGAGGGTGCGGACCGCCGTGCCCGCCGAGCGGCTCCGGGAGCTGGGTGAGGGGCTACGGCGGCTGCCCGAGGGCTTCACGGTCCACCCCAAGCTCGCCCGCCTCCTCCAGCGTCGGCGTGAGGCCCTGGGGGAGGCGGACGCACCCCCCCTCGACTGGGCCGCCGCGGAGGAACTGGCCTGGGCCTCCATCCTGGCCGATGGCATCTCCATCCGCCTGACCGGCCAGGACACCGAGCGGGGCACCTTCGGCCAGCGCCACGCCGTCCTGCACGATGTCACAAACGGCAAGACCCACACGCCCTTGCAGGCTCTGCCCCAGGCGCCGAGCCGCCTTCGCCGTCTTCAACAGCCCCCTATCCGAGGCGGCGGCCCTGGCCTTCGAGTACGGCTACAGCGTCCAGGCCCCTGAGCGGCTGGTGATCTGGGAGGCCCAGTACGGGGACTTCGCCAACGGGGCCCAGGTCGTCATCGACCAGTTCCTGGTCTCGGCCCGTGCCAAGTGGGGGCAGACGCCCTCCCTGGTCCTGCTCCTGCCCCACGGCCACGAGGGCTCCGGGCCCGACCACAGCAGCGCCAGGCCCGAGCGGTTCCTCCAGCTCTGCGCCGAGACTGAACCTGCGCCTGGTCAACTGCACCACCGCGGCCCAGTACTTTCACCTCCTGCGCCGCCAGGCCGCGCTGCTGGCCAGCGATCCCCTGCCCCTTGGTCGTCCTCACCCCCAAGAGCCTCCTCCGCCACCCCCGAGCGGCCTCGCCCCTGCGCGACCTGGCCGAGGGCCGCTGGCGACCCGTCCTCGATGACCCCGAGCCGGGTGCGCGGCGCGAGCGGGCGGAGACCCTCCTCCTCTGCAGCGGGAAGGTGGCCGTCGACCTTCTGGAGAGCCCGCAGCGGGTCGAGCGGGCGACCGTCGCCGTGGCCCGGCTGGAGCAGGTCGCTCCCTTCCCCGCCGAGGAGGTGCAGGCCTGCGTCGACGCCTACCCCCGCCTCAGGCGACTGGTCTGGGTCCAGGAGGAGCCGGAGAACATGGGAGCCTGGACCTGGCTCCAGCCCCAGCTCGCCCGCCTCTGCCAGGGGGGGGTCACCCTTCAGGTCGTCGCCCGGCCGGCCAGCAGCAGCCCCGCCGAGGGCTCCGCCAGCCGGCACACCGCCACCCAGCAGGCGCTCGTGGCCGCCGCCTTTGCACTGGATCCGGCCGCCGGGGCGGCCCGGAAGCCGACCCGTCGCCGCTAACGGGAGGAGACCCGCATGCCCACGCGCATCGTCGTGCCGGAGATGGGGGAGTCGGTCGTCAGCGCCATCGTGGCCCGCTGGCTGAAGGACGACGGGGCGACCGTGGCGGCGGGCGAGGCCGTGGTCGAACTGGAGACCGAGAAGGTCAACCTGGAGGTCGCCGCCGAGGCGGCCGGCATCCTGGCCATCGCCAAGCCAGCCGGTGCGGAGGTCCGGCCAGGGGACGTCCTGGGCACGATCGCGGAAGGCGCGGCTCCAGTTTCGCCCGCGGCCGAGACGGCAGCCCCGGCAGGCAAGACCGGCGAGACGAGGCCCGGCGCCCCGCCCGCCGCGAAGGCCGCAGGGCCGCCTCCCCTGGCGGAGCCGAGAACCCCGCAAGCGTCGGCGACCACTCCCGCGCCCGTCCCCGCCGCCGCCGCTGCCGAGGCGCCGGCCCCGCGATCCCCTGCCGACGCCCGCAGCGAGGAGCGGGTGCGCATGTCCCGGCGCCGGCAGACCATCGCTCAACGCCTGGTCGAGTCCCTTCGAACCGCCGCCATGCTCACCACCTTCAACGAGGTGGACATGGGCTCCCTCCAGGAGCTCCGGACCCGGCTGCGCGAGGTCACCCTGGCACGCCACGGCCTCTTCCCTGGGCTCACCGCCTTTTTCATCAAGGCTGCCGTCGGCGCCCTCAAGGCCTTCCCGCGGCTCAACGCCGAGATCCAGGGGGAGGAGATGGTGCTGAAGCACTACTACGACATCGGGGTGGCCGTGGGGGCCGAGGAGGGGCTGGTGGTCCCGGTGATCCGGGACGCCGACCGGCTGGGCTTGATCGAGATCGAGCGGGCCGTGAAGGCCCTCGCCCAGAAGACCGCGGACCGGACCCTCACCCTGGACGACCTGCGGGGCGGGACGTTCACCATCACCAACGGGGGGGTCTTCGGCTCCCTGCTCAGCACCCCCATTCTGAACCCGCCCCAGGTGGGCATCCTGGGCCTGCACAAGATCGAGGCGCGGCCCGTGGTTCGGGACGGCCAGGTGGTGATCCAGCCCATGATGTACGTGGCGTTGAGCTACGACCACCGGATCGTGGACGGCCGGGACGCGGTGCAGTTCCTGGTCCGCGTCAAGGAGCTGATCGAGGAGCCGGCCCGCTTCCTCCTAGAGACCTGACACCGGGTGAGGATGAACGGATCTTGTGCAGCACAGAGGCCTACGGAGTGATTACGGACCACGAGCCGGAATGCTCGCCGTCCGCGCGACGAATCGGATGCGGCACCGATCTGCCAACAGGCCCGAGATGGATAGCTTGGCTAATCCGCTCAGCGGGTCGCTCGGGACCGAAGACCACTTACTGGCGAGCCGTTCCTCCCTGAAAAATCGATATAGCCTCGCTCGACATCGGTCGCTACCAGCGTGACCTGTACCCGGTCGCCGACGTCCAGCCCGTCGGCACCATGCACCAGCTTGCCTTCCACGGGCGGCCGCAGGATTCGGACCCAGGTCCCCTTCTGCGAAGCACCCGTGACGATGGCGTCGAACTCCTGCCCGATCCGGGGCTCCAGCAGGAGTGCGGCGGCCGATTTCCCCACCTGCCGCTCGACCTTGTTGGCCCGGTCCTCCGCGTCGGTGCAGTGTTGGGCCAGCTCCTGAAGTTCCGCGTTCGCGTACGGGGCCGGGCGGCTGGCCAGCGCCGCCTTCAACAGCCGCTGCGCAATCACGTCTGGGAAACGCCGGTTGGGCGCCGTGGAGTGGGTGTAGGCGGGCACGGCCAGACCGAAGTGGCCGGGCGCCGTCTGGCCGGGGAGCTCCACGGTATACTCCCCGCGTCCCATCAGCTTGACGATGGCCAGCGACAGATCGGGGAATCGCAGGGGATCGGCCTGGCGCCGCGTTGCTAGGAACGCGTTGAGGGCGGCCGCGTCCGGCTCCGGGGGCAACGACGCCCCCAGCCCGGCGGCCAGCTCGACGATCCGTACCCACCGCTCCGGGGAGCGCAGGACCCGGCGGAATGCGGGATAGCTTCGCGCCGCCAGATAGCGCGCCGTCACCCCGTTCGCGGCGATCATGAAGTCCTCGATCAACGCCCGGGCCCGGTTGGGGTGTTCCACCTCCAGGTCGGTCAGCGTCTCGCCCTCGAACACCGGCCGCGCCTGGATGGTTTCCAGGCTCAGCGCCCCGTGGTGGTGTCGCACGTCCCGCAACCGTTGCGCGACCTGGTCTTGCAGCCGGAGCTGGGCCTCCATGCCCGGCACGCTGGCTGCCCGATCCGGGACCGGTCCCGTCGCGTCGAGCCATGCGCCGACCGCGTGGTATGCCAGCTTCGCGCGATTCTTCACCACGGCACGATAGAGGTCCGCCGCGCCCACGGTTCCGTCGGCGTTCACGGCCATCTCTGCCACCACCGCCACCCGGTCCTCGCCTTCGCCGAGGGACGTGAGGTCCGTCGACAGCCGTTCGGGCAGCATGGGGAACATCGCGGCGGCCGTGTACACCGAGGTGGTGTTGTGCTGCGCGTGCCCGTCCGTCGCCGAGCCCTGCGCGACCGCTGCGTCCACGTCGGCGACCGCCACCAGAATCCGTACCACCCCACCGCCCATCGGTTCTGCCACGGTGAGCTGATCGAGGTCCCGCGAATCATCGTTGTCGATCGAGCACCAGAGGAGTCCCCGCAGATCCCGCGCCCCAGGGGCTTCCTTGGCGGTCGCCGCCTGGCTCCGAGCGACTTCCGCCATCACGGCCGGCGAAAAGTCCGGTAGCAAGTCACGCTCGACCATCACCCGTCGAGCGATGGCCCTGAGATCATGCAGATGGCGTCCGTTGTCCCGCGGCATTCGGCGCCTCCTCGTCGGTCACGAAAGTCGCCCACACCCTTGCCTTGCCCGCTGGCGATGGTCTGCGTCTGCCGGCCCCGCAGGACACCGCGGTACCCGCACCCTCCGCTCCCCCCGGAGACTACAGTACCCCCGCGGGATTATGCTCGTTCAGTCTAGCGGTTCCACGCCGAGCACACCCAGGACCGCATCGGTTGACACAGAGACGGTCACAACGCTGGACGCTCGCCCGTTTCCGCCTTCCCGGCTTCGGCCAAGGACAGCGCGCCAACGAGGTACCTTCCCTCGACAACCATGATGTCGTCGACCCCTTTGTCGCGCATCATCTCGGCCACTCTGGTCACATCCATCTCCGGTGTGGCCGTGACGAGATGGGACGACAGACCATCCCCGACGGCGGCGGAGGACGCTACCCTTCCCTCCGCCAGGGCCCGGGAAAGAACGGCGAGTCTCGCAACCCCCAAGAGGACACCCTCCGCATCCTCAACCGGTAGCAAGGTGACGCCTGACCCATCCATCGTTGAGAGTACCTCCCTCACGGTCGTGGCGGGCGAGACCTTCGCCACAGAAGTCCGCATGAGTTCCTTGACCTTCATCGCACCCTCCTTCTCGGGGAGAACGCTCTATCTCGATGGGGTAGGCCAACGCGCCCCCTGGAGGTTGTGATCGCGTTGCGCTCGTACATGTGACGCAGCCCTCTTCGTCCACGGACATTCTCTGTCCCAAACCCATCGGTTATTGCCCCCGACCCCTCGCGAAGCCGAACGGCCGAGGGCAATCCCCGTGGAGTCTAGAAACCTCGTCCGTTTAGACGCTGGGGACGCTCACTTTCATGTGCGCCGCCCGCGGTCCCTTGTCCCCCTTCTCGACATCGAACTCGACGGCCTGCCCCTCTGCAAGCGCGTCGAAACCTTCTCCCAGGAGTGCCGACCGGTGAAAGAAGAGCTCCACGCCATCGGACCCCTGAATGAACCCAAAGCCTCGTTCCCGGACCAGCTTCTTAACCGTTCCTGTTGCCATTGTTACTGCTCCTCTCCGGGCGTCTGCCCGGCATCCCCGACGTTTACCGCTACCGACCACCATTCTGATTTCCGTCCTTGCTTCACCTGTCCGGCCCATGCCGCCCACTCAGGACGCCGTCGCGCCCGCGAGCAGGGCCTGCAGCTCGTCACCCTCGACCACCTCTTTCTCCAGAAGGCGGCGCGCGATCTGTTCAAGGAGACCCCGCTGGTCCGTGAGGAGGGCGCTGACCTTCACATGCGCCTCGCCCAGGATGCGGCCGGCCTCGGCGTCGAGGAGCCGCGCCGTCTCTTCACTGTGCTCGCGTGGCGGAGGCAGGCCCGGAAGGAGGGCTGGCCGTCCGCCCCCGTCGAAAGTCATCAAGCCGACCTTTTCGCTCATCCCATACTGCGCCACCATGTGCCGTACGAGGTCCGTCGCCCGCTGGAGGTCGTTCTGGGCGCCGGTCGAGACATCGCCAAAGATGATCTCTTCGGCGGTCCGGCCGCCCAGGAGGACACACAGCCGGTTGAACAGCTCCGAACGGGTCATCAGGTACCGGTCCTCGGTCGGGAGCTGCTGCGTATAGCCCAACGCCGCGATTCCTCGCGAGACAATCGAGACCTTCGAGACCGGGTCGGACCCTGGCAGTAGCACCGCCGCCACCGCGTGTCCGGCCTCGTGAGTGGCCACGATCTCCCGTTCCTTCTGGCTCATCACCCGGGTCTTCTTCAGCCCTGCGACCACCCGATCAATGGCCTCGTCGAAGTCGGCTTTCCCGACCGCCTCCTTGCCTTGGCGGGCAGCCAGGAGGGCGGCCTCGTTCACGATGTTCGCCAGGTCCGCCCCCACAAAACCGAACGTCTTGGCGGCGATCGCGGCCAAGTCCACCTCCGGGCCAATCGTCACCCCCTTGGCGTGGACCCGGAGAATGGCCTCGCGCCCCTTCAGGTCCGGCCGGTCCACCAGGACCTGGCGATCGAACCGGCCGGGCCGGAGCAGCGCCGGGTCCAGGATCTCCGGTCGGTTCGTGGCCGCCATGATGATGACGCCCTTGTTGGTCTCGAACCCATCCATTTCCACGAGGAGTTGGTTGAGGGTCTGCTCCCGCTCGTCGTGGCCTCCCAGGGGGTTCATGCCCCGGGCCTTGCCCAGGGCGTCCAGCTCGTCGATGAAGATGATGCTTGGCGCATGCTGCACCGCCTGGGCGAACAGGTCGCGAACCCGGGCGGCGCCGACCCCGACGAACATCTCGACGAAGTCCGACCCGCTGAGGCTAAAGAAAGGGACCTTGGCTTCGCCCGCCACGGCTTTCGCCAGCAGGGTCTTGCCTGTCCCGGGGACGCCGACCAACAGGACCCCCTTCGGGATCTTCCCACCCAACCGCTGGAAGCGTTCCGGCGTCTTCAGGAACTCAACGACTTCGACCAGTTCGGCCTTGGCCTCGTCGATGCCGGCGACGTCCGCGAAGGTCACCCCCGTGTCCTTCTGGACATAGACCTTGGCCTTGCTCTTCCCGATGGACATGAGTCCGCCCAGGCCCCCGCCTCCGCCCATCTTCTTGAGGGCGTAGCGCCAGATGAGGAAGAAGAGCCCCATGGGGACTATCCAGCTCAGGAGCATCGGCAGCCAGGTGCTCGTCACCTCCCCCCGGAAGTTGACATTGACCTGCTGGAGATCGTGGACGAGCGTGGGGTCGCCCACCCGAACCGTCATGAACGGCTGTTCGCCCGTGCCGGACTTGGTCAACGTGTCGATCCGGGTCTTGGGGAGCAGCCCCTCGAGCCCATCCCGGTTGAGGCGCCCCGTGATGAGCTGCTCCCCGATCGCCACGTCGCTGACCTTGCCCTTCTCCACCAAAGTTTTGAACTCGGCATAGGAGAGGGTGTCGACACGCGGGGCAAAGACGTAGTTTTGCAGAACCATCAGGAGCAGGAAGACGCCTACGAAATACCAGACCGAGGCCACCTGTTTCTTGTCCATCTGCACGCTTTAGCCCTCCACGACGGGTGCGTCGATCCAGTGATCTCCCCACTGGCAGCAGCCCACGGTCTCAGGCGCCACCACGCGAATGCCGCCGCCCTCAATTTCACGGGTCCTGGCCAAGTGATGCCTCCACCTTTTGGCCTGTGCCGCCTTTTGCGGGAGCACTCCCAGGAAGGGGTACCTTGCTATTGCCCTCCTCGGCTGTGTCTTTTTTCGCCGCCTCCTGGTAGGGTTTGGAGCGATAATCGGTGGAGTAGAACCCCGAACCCTTGAAGAGGAACCCGGCGCCCGCGCTGATCAAGCGGTCCACCTTCTTCCCGCACTGCGGGCACCGCGTGCGCGGAGAGGCCATGATGCTCTGGCGGGCCTCGAACCGTTGCGCACACGAGCGGCATTGGTATTCGTAGGTGGGCATTCCCCCGTCCTTCCGTTGTGAGGTTCACGTCTCTAACGGGATGCTGAAAAACTCGTTTTCACTCAGGCTGCTCAAAAAGGTCCAGCCGCAAGGCGGAGCGCGATGTGAGGCGCGAGGCGTACTTAGCTCGTACGCCGCAGCGCCGCGCGAGCGCGCGCCCACCGCAGATGGTCGCAGCAGATGGGCCTTTTTCAGCAGCCTGCTAAGCGTGCGTGGGCCAGAGCCGGTGCTGAGCGAAGATCAAGGCGGTCGCCCCGATGAATGCGACGAGGACCAACGCGACCACCCCCGCATCCGGCGAGACCCCCAGGAACAGGAAGAGCCCGCTCCCCACAAGGCTGCCGATGACCCCGAGTGAGAGGTCGCCGATCGGCCCGTAGCCGCCCTCTTTCATGCCATACCCAGCCAGGTAACCGGCGATCAACCCCACGACAACGCACATCACCAACATTCCCGGCGTCATGACTTTTCCTCCTTCTTCGCCGGCTGCGCCGGCGTTCCATCCACCCCTCGCGCGGTCGCGCGTGACGGAGTGCGCTGCTAGTCCGAACCTCGCCCCCTTTCCGACGGAAGCACCCAGCCAGGACGGCCTATTGCCGACCCCCCAGCACATCCTACTAACATGCAAAGCCAGATCCACCGCTCGCTCCGGGTGGCTTGACACGGTCTCAGCCCTGTTGACTCGTGGGGTTGGATGGAATATCGCTGTGACGTCTCATTGGAAACACAGGCGGGATGCGCACGAGATATCGGAGAGGCTCCGACAGATCGGATGGGGAGATCAATGCACGATTCCCAGAATTGAGCGTTCCTTTAACGGACACGCGGATGCTCGCGAGGCCTTGATGGAAGGCGAGTGCCGCGCCGCACTGACTGAACAACGCGGGATTCCTCGGACGCCCGCCACGCTCCGCGGCGAATGACGAAGAGCTGGGCCTCCCTAGCGGTCCGGGGATTCCAGGGCCGTCCGGATCGTGGCGACCAGATCCTTGAGCGCGTAGGGCTTCTGCAGGAAGCCGACCAGGTCCCGGTCGGTGAACTGCCGCGTGGCCTCCTCCTCGGTGTAGCCGCTGGACAGGACGATCCGGACCTCCGGCCGGATCCGGCGCAGCTCGCGCGCGGTCGCCGCGCCGTCCATGTGGGGCATCGTCAGATCGAGGAGGACAGCGCGGATCGTCGGCGCGTGCTGACGGAAGACGGCGACCGCTTCCCGCCCGTCGGCCGCGGTCAGGACCGTGAAGCCGGTGCGCTCCAGCACATGCGCGGCCCCGGCACGGATATGCGCCTCATCGTCCACCACCAGGATCGTCCCGTCGCCCCGCCAGGCGGGCGCCAGCGGCGGCGGGAGCGGGAGGGGCAGCACCGGCTTCTCCGTGGGGGGGAAGAGCACCTCGATCTGGGTCCCGCGCCCCGGCTCCGAGGTCACCCGGATCGTCCCGCGATGGCCGCGCACGATCCCCAGCACGGCGGCGAGGCCGAGCCCGCGGCCGGTGAACTTCGTCGTGAAGAAGGGCTCGAACATCCGGGCCTGCGTCTCCTCGCTCATGCCGCAGCCGGTATCCGTCACCTCCAAGGAGACGTACGGCCCTTCGGGGATCTTCGTGCCAAGCACCCCTCCCGCCAGATACGCGCGGTCGCACTCGCGTACAGCCGACCCGCACCGTGATGACCCCGGCCGCGTCGCCGATGGCTTCGCCGGCGTTGATGAGCAGGTTCATGACCACCTGGCGCAGTTGGGTGGCGTCCGCCTCGATCGCGGGGAGCGCCTCCCCCAGGTGAAAGTCCAGGGCACAGGTTTTCGGCAGCGAGGCGCGAAGCAACGGCTCCATTTCCCGGATGAGGGCAGGGAGCAGGATCGGTTGGACGCGGAAGGTGCCCCTGCCCGAGTAGGCCAACATCTGGCCTGTGAGGTCCGCCGCCCGATGCGCGGCCGTGACGATCTGCTCGACGTCGGCGCGGGCCGGCGCGTCCTGCGGAAGGCGGAGGAGGGCCAGCTCGGCGGAGCCGAGGACCCCCGTGAGGAGGTTGTTGAAATCGTGCGCGATCCCGCCGGCCAGGACCCCGAGACTTTCGAGCCGCTGGGTGTGCTGCAGTTGCGCCTCCCACTGGCGCCGGGCCACTTCGGTGCGCACCCGCTCGGTACTGTCCCGCAGCAGCCAGCGCAGGCCGACGAGGTGCCCCTTGGGGTCGCGGATCCGGCCCATGGTCACGGTGACGGGAAACGGGGGACCGCTCCGCGGCTGGACCGTGGTCTGCCACTCCGCCACACGTTCCGGGTGTCCGTCGTGCAACCGCGCCAGATACGCGCCGAAGGCCCGGTGCGCTTCGCCCGCCACGAACACGACCAGAGGGCTTCCCCTCCAGGAAGTCCTGGCGCACGCCCAGCAGAAGCGCCGCGGCCTGGTTCGCCTCCTGGATCGTCCCGTCCGCATCCGTGACCAAGTAGCCGTCCGGAGCGAACTCGAACAGATCTCGGTACCGCTGCCGCTCCACCTCCAGGGCCTCGCGCGCGGCGAGCAGTTCTTCGTTTTGTTGGCGCAACTCCTCCGACGCGACATGCAGCTCCTCCAGGGCGGTGGAGAACTCGGCCAGGGCGGCGGGTGACGCCGTCCCCGCGCCGTCCGCATCGCCGACCTGCGCCTCCAGCGCCGTCAGGCGCCGGTGGGCCGCCTCGATCTGCTGCTCGAAGGTATCCGCACTCATGGCCCCATCTCCTCCATCAAGAGGACTACCCCGGCCCGACCTCCCCCCGGTCCCAGGAACGGGGTGCAGGTGACGTGACATCGGATCGCCTTGCCGCGACGTGTCGTGGCGTCCAGCGTCTCTTCTTGATAACTCGCGCTCCCGTCCAGGAAGCTGGCGAGGGGCAATCGCCCGACCGGCAGGCCGATGTCGAGGCCCAGGAGGGACTTCCCCTGGACTTCCTCGGCGCGGAGACCCCACAGGTCCTCGGCTCGGCGATTCCACACGAGCACCGCGAGCTGCGGGTCCACGACCGCCACCCCGACGCGCAGGCCGGTCAGGATCGATTGCAGGAAGGCGGTCGCGGTATTGCTCTCTTCCGTGCGGTGCAGGAGCTCCGTGTTCATCGTCTCCAGCTCCTCGTTGGTGGACTGCAGCTCCTCGTTCATCGTCTCCAGCTCTTCGTTGGTCGACTGGAGCTCCTCGTTGGTCGTCTCCAGCTCCTCGTTGGTGGACTGGAGCTCCTCGTTGGTCGTCTCCAGCTCTTCGTTGGTGGACTGCAGCTCCTCGTAGGCGGTTTCCAGCTCCTGCGTGGAGCGCTGGAGGTCCGCCTGCAATTGCTGGCGATGCGTCACGTCGTCAAAGGTGATGCTGACGCCCAGCACGGAGTCGCCGTTCTCGGCGAGCGGCGTCACCCGAACGTCCAGGAACTGCACGCCGCCGTCCGGTAAGCGACGCTCGACGCTGGAGAGCGCGATGAACCGGTGCTCGGCATAGGCCTGCTCGATGAGCGAGCGCAGCTCCACCGGCCGGTAGGAGAGTTCCAGGTCCTGCAGCGGGCGGCCCAGGTCCTTCGGGGTCACGTTCACCAGTGCCCGGGCGCGCCCGTTGGCCAAGACGAGTTCCCCGTTCAGGTCCACCACCACCTGGGCGACCGGCCCGGCGTCGAAGGCCGCCTCGCGCAGGCGCACCTGTTGGCCCAACTGGTTGGCGACCTCGACGTCGCCGGCTTGAGCCAGGACGAGCAGGCGGTCGCGCATGCCTGCCTTGGGTGTCCTGGCGAAGACCCGGTGCTTCAGGTCGACCGGCTGGAAGAGGTTGGTGTGGGTGAGCAGCATCTCCGCCTTGCCCAGGAAGAGGTAGCCGCCCGCCCCGAGCGCGAAGTGGAGACGGGCGAGGATCTTGCCCTGGGTCTCGGCGTTGAAGTACATCAGGGTGTTGCGGCACACCAGGAGGTCGAGGCGCGAGATGGGGGCGTCCTGCACCAGGTCGTGGCGGCCGAAGATCACCGCGCGGCGGAGTTCCGCGCGGAAGAGAAAGCGGCCATTTGCCGGCTCGAAGTACTTGTCCCGCAATTCGGGCGGGATGGCTTGAAGGTCCTTCTCGGCATACGCAGCCTGTCGGGCGTGAGTCAGGGCGTCCTCGTCCACGTCGGTGGCGTAGATCTTGACCCGGCGCTGGAACGCCTCCGGTCCCAGCGCTTCGGCCAGGAGCATCGCCAGCGTGTAGGCTTCCTCGCCGGAGGCGCAGCCGGCGCTCCACACCCGGATGGGATCGTCCGGCGTCTTGCCCGCCAGGATCTTGGGGACAATCTCTTGCGCCAGATACTCCCAGGCCGCCTCGTCGCGAAAGAAGGCGGTCACGTTGATCAGGATGGTGTTGAAGAGCTGGGCGAACTCTTCCGGGTGGACCTCCAGGTAGTCCTGGTACTCGGCAAAGCCCGCCGCCTGCACGGCCGCGACGCGCTTCTGGAAGCGGCGCATGAGACTGAGCCGCTTGTAGCCGCTGAAGTCGAAGCCGCGACTCTGCTTGAGGTGGCCCAGCAAGGCCTCAAACGTGGGATCCGCGTCCATGGACATACGCCGTCTCCTCCCGATCCCGTCGCCGGTCTCTTCACGGGCGCGGCGACTCATTCTCCCTTCCCTCGGACCACCAGAGCGAGCAGCGCCTTCGGAATCTCGTCCAGCGGGAGGATGAAATCCACGCAGCCGGTCTGGATGGCAGCGGACGGCATGCCAAAGAACTCGGACGTCTGCTCGTCCTGAACGATCACCGTGCCGCCCATCTTCTTGATCGCCCGGACGCCCATGGTGCCGTCGACACCGGTCCCGGTGAGCACGACCGCGATGGCTCGCTGCTTCGAGGTGGCCGCGACCGATTCGAACAAGAGGTCGGCCGACGGACGCACGAAGTGCACCAATTCGGTTCGCGAAAGGGAGAGGGTGCCGTCGGGGTTGACCAGCAGATGGCGATCGGGCGGTGCGACATACACCGTACCCGGCAGGAACCGGTCCCCCTCCTCCGCCTGCTTGACCCGAAGCGCCGTGCGGCGGCCAAGAATGTCCGCCATCAAGCTGCGATGGTGAGGATCCAGGTGCTGGACCACGAGGAGAGCAACCGGGAAGTGAGCGGGGAGTTCTGTGAGTACCCGACTGAGAGCCGTGAGTCCGCCGGCCGAGGCGGCCAGCGCCACGACATTAAAGGCCGCTGAGGGGGATTGAGCCGTCATGACGTGAGGCCTTCTTCGCCCATGGGAGCGACTTCCTGTCGCGCTCTCCCTGCGCTCGAGGCGGCGTTATCAAGGCGAACGGCAGTGGCCTGCGTCTCCACGATGCGCGAGAGGGTTCCGCCGGTCTCGGGATTGGAAAACCACTGCCTGGGTGCCATGCTTCACCCCGCCTTCACGAACGGCTCCAGCGTTCGGCCATCTTATTTGCCATCCGGCGCCGCCCCGAGCTTCGCCTCAAGAGAGGACCACGGCAACGGTGGATGGCGGGGCCCCGGAGCCCAGCCTCACGCACCTCCCTGATAAACAAAGAGAGAGCATGCAAAGCCAGAACCATTTCGTTCTCGGGCAGCCCGACGATGTCTCAGCCACGTTGAAACGAGTGGTTGGATGTGATGCCGCCTTGAAATCTCAGCGGAGACACAGGCGGGAAACGCACGAGATATCGGAGCAGTCTCCGACCGGTCGGATGGGGAAGGCGCGGCTCAGCGGGGGCGCTGGAGGCCGAGCTTCTTGATGCGGGACTCGAGGGTGGTGGGCTTGAGGCCGAGCAGCGCGGCGGCGCCGGCCGGCCCGCGGATGTGCCAGCCGGTCTGCTCCAGCGCGGCCAGGATCTGCGTGCGCTCGGTGGCGGCGAGGGTCGGCGGCGCCAGCCGCCCCGGGCACGGCGGCCGCCCCCACCGGCACCTGCAGGGTCGAGCTGTCGCTCAGGATGACGGCGCGCTCGATCACATTCCGCAGCTCCCGGATGTTGCCCGGCCAGGGGTAGCGCCGGAGGGCGTCCATCGTCGCCTGGGGAATGCGCTCGACGGGTTTGCCGAGCGCCTGGCCGAACTGCTTGGCGAAGGTCCAGACGAGCAGCGGAATGTCCTCGCCGCGCTCCCGGAGCGGCGGCACGGCGATCGGGAAGACATTCAGGCGGTAGTAGAGGTCCTCGCGGAACTTCCCGTGGGCGACCAGCGCGGCGAGATCCCGGTTGGTCGCGGCGATCACGCGGACGTCCACCGTGAGGGTCTTGGTGCTGCCGATCCGCTCCAGCTGCCCGTCCTCCAGGACCCGCAGCAGCTTGACCTGCAGCTCCAGCGGCAGCTCGGCGATCTCGTCGAGGAAGATGGTCGAGCCGTGCGCCAGCTCGAACCGCCCGGCCTGGCGGGTCAGGGCCCCGGTGTAGGCGCCCTTCTCGCGCCCGAACAGCTCCGCCTCGATCAGGGTCGGGGGCAGCGCCGCGCAGTTGAGCGTGACCATCGTCCGGTCCTTGCGCCGGCTCCGGCGATGGAGGAGGTGGGCGAGCAGCTCCTTGCCGGTGCCGGTCTCGCCCAGCAGCAGGACGGCGGCGTCGGTCGGCGCGACGTGGTCCACCTGGGACAACACCCGCTTCAGGGCCGGCGAGTGTGCCCACGATGTCGCTCGGCTGCGCCTGGACCGCCTCGCGCAGATAGGCGTTCTCGGCTTCGAGCTGCTGCTTCAGGCGCGTGACGTCGTCCAGGGCGCGCCGGAGCGCCTGCTCGCTCCGCTGGCGCGCCAGGGCATTCGCGAAGATGTCCGCCATGAGCTGCAGGCGCTGCACCAGCCCGTCCGGCCACTCGCGCTCCGCCGTGAGCGTCCCGAAGGACAGCGCCCCGAAGACCCGGCCGGTGGCGGCCAGGGGAAAGATCACCTTGGACTTCTGGTGGATCTTGCGGAAGGACTCCTGGTCGCGCGCGGCCGTCGGCGGGCAGCTCCTCCAGCGTCGCGAAGCGCACGATCCCGCCCCGGAGGAGCGTCTGATGCACCCACGGGAAGTCCCGTTTGGCAAAGAGCCCGGGCTGCGCGGCGAAGTCCGGCACGGCCCAGGCGTGGGTGATGACCAGGTCGTCTTCCGTCGTCCGCCCGCTGCAAGAGGGTGCTGCGGTCCAGCCCCAGCGCCTGGACGATGCGCCGCTGGGCCTCCTCGATCAGGCCGTCCACCTGGTCGGCCGGCACGTGGACGAAGCGGGCCGAGAGGTCGGCGAGGAGCGCCTCGAACCGCAGCCGCTCCTCCAGTTCCGCCCGCAGGGCGTCTTCCGCGCGGGTCATCGCGCCACCCCCTGCGGCACGTGAGATTCTGGCAGCGTCACGGTCCACCTCTCTTCCGCGTCGAGACCCCGTCCCCACAGCTCGGAAAGCGACGGCATAGCCGTGAAATTAAACCACACGACACCTGGCATGTTCAACCGGAATCAGAAGTGTCAAGGCAATGGCGACGGCCATATCACCCGTGCAACTCGTCCCCGTCGAGAACGGCATACGTGGTGTCGTGTGGGCCACGTCGTCCGTCCTCCCCATCCGATCCTTCGGAGACACTCCGATATATCGTGCGATTCCCGCCGCGACCTCCCCTGGGGTTTCAGGCAAGCATCACCCCCAACCACCCGATTCGATGCGACGGGGACCTCCTGAGGCCGCGGGAGAGCCGAGTGGATTCGGCCTTGCATGTTCCCTTTGGAAGGGGGTGCGGTCGGAGAAGCCTGAGTAGCCTGATGCCGGTCTCTGATGGAAACCCGTCACTCACGGAGGAGAAGACCATGGAACAAGACAGAGGCGACAAGAGAGCGGAGCAACAGAGGAAGCGTCAGTGTGGGACAACGGTGGAGGAACGCCCAACCGACGAAAACGATCACCTTCTGGTTGTGCATCGCCTCGATTGTCCTCACGATGATTGTCGGCTTCGCGTGGGGCGGATGGGTCACGGGGGGAACTGCCCAGAAGATGGCCGGCGTCATGACGGACGACGCTATCGTCAAGCGCCTGGCCCCGATCTGTGTCGTCCAGTTCAACCAGGACCCAGGGAAGGTCCAGAAGCTCGTGGCCCTGAAAGGCACAGATTCGTGGCAGAGAGACGGTTACGTCGAGAAGCAGGGATGGGCGACCATGCCCGGCGAGGAGAAAGCCGATAGGAACGTCGCCGACGCGTGCGCCAAGCTGCTGCTACCCACTTAACTAGCGCTCGCGGAATGGTGCCGGCGGTAAGGCCGAAGGCCCGCCGCCTGCTCACCCTCGGTCCGTTCGCTCGTGAGACGGCGTAGGTGGATCTCGCGCAACGGCTTCAGGAAGCCCAGGTCTGTCGGGGGTCCCGATGAACCGGTTTCAGACCGCGGGGGTCGGCGCGGCCCGGACCAGGGTAAACGGGATGCCGAATTCCAAGTCCGTGGGGAGGCTGCAGGTCCCCGAGGGCACCCCACGCGGGCGTGCCCTCGGGTATCCTTCGGTGCGACCCGCCCCGGCCGATCCACTGCACGGGGCGGGAAACCAATCGTAGGCTCCCCTACCTTAGTGCTGCGGAACGCAATCACGGTGACGTATTCCGGATGACCGTTCACCCTGAGCGTGTCGAAGGGTGACACGGCGTTCGTGGGTTGGTGCCGGGTCCAGCCCCCGCCGACCACCCTGCGCCCTCCGAGATCGTGGAGCCGTTCCGAGATTTCGGGCGGTGCCCGCCGGTCCAGCCATGGCGTGGGTGCGACCGCCGCCCGGCCAACCCGGCGGTTTCACGGGGCGGATACCCCGGCGCGACGCGGGCCGCGTGAGGTGGATCGGCCTATGCACGTTTCGTAGCGACGAGGCGTGTGCAGGGTAGGCAAACCGACAAGAACTGGTGCCCACGCGGAAA
Organism: uncultured Methylomirabilota bacterium; assembly: GCA_963695995.1. Classification (GTDB taxonomy): domain Bacteria; phylum Methylomirabilota; class Methylomirabilia; order Methylomirabilales; family 2-02-FULL-66-22; genus 2-02-FULL-66-22. Next base: position 71,014 of record CAVOIV010000045.1, on the reverse strand, counting down.
GGAGACGTCCGATGCTGTGGCTCATTCCTTTGCTTGCACTGGTATGCGGCAGCGCCGGGGGCTATTACGGGTATTCGCGCTGGGGGGTCGGCGGGGGCCTGGGGATCGCCGGGACGGTCATGCTCGTGGTGGTGGCCGGGTTCCTCTTCAGCAGGTAGCGGTTCGCCGGGGGCATTGAGCTGGCCACGCAGACACGGTTTGGGCAACGGCCCGGGCCGGTGCAGGCGCGTCGACGCGACGCGCAACTCGCATCGCATCAAAGGAGAAACGCCGTGAAGCAAAGCACGAAGGACACAGCCAAAGGCACGCTGCACGAGGTGAAAGGGGCCGTGAAAGAGACGGTGGGGCGCGTGACGAACAATCCCGGCTTGGAAACGGACGGCCAGGCCGAAAAGATCGGGGGGAAGCTCCAAAAGAAACTCGGCCAAGTGGAAAAAGTCCTTGGGAAATAGGGTGAACGGCGCCGCGGGTGAGAGGCGGGACCCCGTGGGGTCGTAACCCGCCGCCGCACGGGCCCGGGCGCGCGGGCGAAGGCCACGGGGCGAACACCGGGGCAGGGCCGCCGGGACAAGAGGTCCGCAGACCAGAAGGGGAGGGCACCATGGCAGCGAAAATCGCGGTGTTGGGCGTGTACGCCAATTACGCCAGCGTGGAGACCGCCGTCGACGTGCTGAAGGAGGCCGGATTTCGGAACACGGACATTTCCGTTCTGTTTCCGGACCGCGCCGGCTCCACGCACTTTGCCCACGACAAAGGCACCCGGGCGCCGGCGGGCGCAGCCGTCGGGGCCGGAACGGGGGCGGTGCTGGGCGGGGCCTTGGGCTGGTTGGTGGGCATTGGCGCGCTGGCGATCCCCGGGTTAGGGCCCGTCATCGCCGCCGGGCCGATCATGGCGGCCCTGGCGGGGGTCGGCGCGGGGGGGGCTGTCGGCGGGATCACGGGGGCGCTGATCGGCTTGGGGATTCCCGAACACGTGGCCAAGCGCTATGAGGTGCGGGTGAAAGAGGGCGGCATCCTCCTCTCCGTGCATTCGGACAATGCGGACTGGACCAAGCGCGCGAAGGATCTCCTGGAGCGGACCGGCGCCCAGGACATCTCAGTCACCGGGGAGGGCGGGGCGGACTACCTCCGCAGCGAGCGGCCGCGCGTACAGCCCGCGCCGGGCGGGGGTACGGTCTAACGGGCTGGGAACGGCGCTGCCATCGCTCGAGTCGGGGCGTCGGAGATGAGGGAACTCTTCGGAGGGAGGGGGGCCATGGACACCGTATTGATCGTGCTGGTCGTGTTGTTGGTACTCGGTGGTGGGGGCTGGGGCGTCTCGCGGTGGCGCCGGTAGCGCGCTGCCCCTTCGCGCGCCCGGAGACGTTTCCCCGCGGTCCCTGTCCCTGAGAGTCCACCTCCATGCCCCCGGGAACGTGCTGCGTCTTGAGTGCGCCGCATGCGGGGAGTGACGCGCGGGAGCGGTTCACCTGGGAATGGGGCGGTTCATGCAAAGGCCGATGACAACCGGTAAGCGGCTCGCGGCCCGTGGTGGGGTCTTCACCCTGCGGCCACGCGTCACCACACCACCCGAATTGAACGGAATGGGGAACAGGGGAAGCACATGAACAAGCTTTCGGTGATCACCATGATTGGCCTCCTGCTGGCGGCCGCGCCCGCCTTTGCCCAGATGGCGAATCCCGCAGGCCCGGCCGGCACGATGCCCGCGACCGGGATGAACCAGACGGAGATGTCGACCATGGGCACGATCACGGCCATCGATCTCGAACACCGGACCTTGGCCCTCGATACCGGGATGCAGTTCACGCTCGCACCATCCCTCCAGTACACGACCTCCCCGGCGATCGACCAAGAGATCCAAGTGACGTATGGCGAGCAGAGCGGGCAGAATGTCGCCCGCATCATCGACCTGTGGGGAGCGAACATCAACAAACGCTCCAAATAGCCTCGGGAGGCATCCGGTCATCGTGACGCACCTCGGCTGGATGCACGGAGACACGGGGGGACTGGGGCGAGGCGTACGTGGACGGGCGTCCTGTGCCGCTACCCCGCTGATGCCTCAAGCCGCCATCGGGCATCAATGTGTATTGGTTTTGGCCAGCGGGATGGATCATCGGGAGGCTGAGTAGTGGACGCGCGATCCCACAGTGGCGCGCGTATCCGACGAGCGCCGGACTCTTCTCGGCGTTCGTGGTGTTTAGGACGGATGGCTCCGACTCTGCCTTGAGGCTCCATCCTGTACGGCCAACCAATCCTGTGGTCCGCAAGAACCAAGAACTCTGTCCGCCTCTGGAAAGGCTGTGTCGAAACGAACCTCGGGGTGGACCAATCAGGGGGGGCCTGGCCGCGGGGTCGCGCGGACGCCCTCGGCGCTACTTGTGCCCCTTGCCTTGCCCGCCGTCGTGGGAGTCGTCGTCCTGATCAGGGCCACGCCCCCGCTCGATGGCTACGCGTTATGGGGAACCGCACGGCCGGGCGTCACGCTGGGACGTTCCGGACGAACGAGTGGGCCAACTCTTCGCGCAGGCTGTTCACCAGGGCCGCGTTCGGAATCTCGCGGAGAATCACCCGGACGGCAAAGCCGCACCGCGGACAGCGCCGGTACTGGAACACCCAGCGCGCGTCCATCTGAGGCGCATCGAGCCATTCCATTTCGGAGAAACAGCAAGGCCCGGCGTGGGGCGGGGAGATGATGTGGCGGGGAAAGTCATTCCGCGGGGTCGTGCGGTCCGTGTATTCCACGATGGTGCCCATGCATCGCTCCTTCTGCCCCGGGTGGAGATATGACCGGGGCGTCCCGCCGCCCGGCCCGTCGGATCGTCTGCGTCCGCCGCTCATACCGATCGCCCCCCGGCCACCAGCCACGACGGCGGTCGCCCCTGTTGGCGGGTGGGCGCGGCGATGGCCCCCATGGCCAGCCCTGATTGATCGGCGAATCGGGGGCAGCCCCCGTCGGGTCGCTGCCGCGCGTCGCCTGCGAGGGCCCCGCGGCCCAGGAGGACCCAACCGACCGCGTAGGCTGGCACGCAGCAGCCCTGCGCCTGATACCACCCCGCGCATCCCGGGCAGAGATGCGGGCAGCCCTCTTCCTGCCCGCCGCTTGGCGCCCTGCCTGGCCCTGCTTTCGTGACTTGCCATGCCTGGCCTCCATTCTCCCCTCTTGTCCACGCCGACGCCGATTTTCCGCCTGCTGTGGGGGCGGTTCACACACTGGGAAAATTTGTACGTTGGTTCACTTCCCGCACAATAACGTACCGTGTCCCATGTTGAGCCGGTTCGGCCCATCCCCTTTGGCGACCGGCTGCCCGGTGAGATCCTTACCCAGGGGCATCATTCGGCGGAGGCAGATGCGACAACCAGGACCCCCAAGACGGGCTGAATAAGGAACACGGCCGCCTCACCGGCGTGGCGGGGACCGTCCACGCAGGCCTGCTGGATCACGCCCGCAACAGTGCTCCCCGGAAACCGCCTGAATTGAGGGGACGAGATGGGCGGCAGTGCGGTGTCCACCGCGGCGTTTCTGCCAGCACGCAGTAGCCGTGCACCGGGTATAACCCCTCCGCGCGGGACGCGCGAAGTTGCGGGCACCGCGGCCGGGGATCCGTCGGGACACCGCCCGCCACCTCCCGCGCATCGGCCTCGTCGGGTCGCTCAGGGTGCATAGAGTCTGTCCGCGCCCGGCACATGGTGGACTGCCGCCTTCCTCCATACGCGCGCCGCGTCCCGCAGTGCCGCAGCAGGGACTCGGAGGACGCACGGCTCTACCGTCCGGGTGCCCTGCGGCCTTGTCACCATTCTTCTCGCGGCCCGTTTGCCAGCCGTCGAAACGCCAGAACTAAGAGCACGAGCCCCCCCACCGCCAGCGCAACAGCGCCCAGCGTCAGACCCGTGGCCAGCAAGGCGTTGGGCAACCGATCCGTCCACGACTCCATTCCGTACCCCATCATGGCGTCCTCCTGTCGTGCAGCGAGTGTCCGGGCTCGGATCCGCAAGCACTCATGACGTGATCCGAGCCGCAATCCAGCTACGAACGGTTGCGGACCTCATGCGATTCCCCGGCACACGCACATTCGATGGGTATTATCGAAACGCGAACTTTCCGGTCGGGTCAGCGACGGCCACGCCCTCCTGGCCACCGGTGCCCACCGCGTCAGCGCGGCCCCGGGTCAGCGCGCCAATGACCGCCTGCATGGCGGCCACCCTGCACGGCTTCGCCAGGATCGCGTCCACCCACGCCCGCTCCGGCTGGTCGAGCGCAACGGCCAGCGCGTCCCCGGTCACGAGAACCACCGGGAGGCGTGGGTGCATCGCTTTCGCGAGCCGCGCCACGGCCCACCCTGTAAGCCCAGGCATATTGAGGTCCGTCATCACCAGGTCCACCGGCGTCTGCCGGAGCAGCGCGAGCCCGGCCGACCCACTCCCGGCCTCGGCCACCGTGTGGCCGAGTTTCCGGAGCAGCCACCCGATGGTGGTTCGGCACGCCGGATCATCGTCAATGATTAAGAGCCGTCGCGGGACACTTCCGGAGTCCGTCATGGTATCCTCCGTGGTGGTCCGCGCGGGGGGACCCCGCCGGGCAACACCGACCACTGGCCCGCTGAGGCCGGGACGGGACATCGCGAACCGTGGAACCGCGTCGGGTGCCGGGAACGGGTTCTGGGTGGGGAGTCGCGTGCGCATCCTCCACCCTACGATGGTCGCGGCGATAGGTCGCGTCCACTGGGATCGAGCGTCTTCCGCGCGACGACCGGCATGCCCCCGGTGGCGGCTGAGGGGTAAGTCACAATACACGGCATCGTACGCGTCCGCCCCCTCGGCGGGGCACAGGACGCCGCCCGTGGGCCGCCTCCACCCCATGACCCGCACCCTGACTTCACTGCTTCATGAAGACGAAGACTGCAAAGCCAGTTCCACTCCGATCCCCGGGGAGCCAGGCGAGGGGTCCCGCCGGTGAATTCAAGTGGTTAGAGTCGCTTCGACACCCCACTCTCCGTGGAAACATCGTGGGGAAATACCCGATAGTTCGGAGGGGCCTCCGACCGTTCGGATGGGGGCTGCTGGCGACGGTGCGGGAGGCCGACCGGCTTGAGGCGGCCCTCGCGGGGTTGGGTGTGACGCTGAGGACGTGGGCAGTGCCGGCCTGGCCGCGGACGCGGCAGCCGTCTACGCCAGTGCCGCCACGTTCGGGGTGTGCACCCGCCGGGCGGCCCTAATCTGGGAAGGAATGAACTTCTGGGCGTTCTGCAGCCGCACTCACCTCGTAGCCTCGAAGGTTCGGGCACCCGATGCGGCAGGCCTCTTCACCGCGCGCCGTTGAGAGCACCGGGTCATCCTTGCAGGCGTCGCTGCCCTATCCCCGCATCAGACCCCGTGGAAGCTAACGGTCACTATGTCCAAGATCCGAAGGAGAGTCTTGCTCATCTGGTGGGTCAGGAAAGGGACTTATTATACGGTAACTCGATACTGTCCATAACGGAAGGTGCTGCCGCAGAGCCGAACGGCCTCCTTGGGTCGGGGGGGTGTCGGGCAATGTGTGTACCGGGGGGGGAACCCATAATGTTGGAGCGGAGTCCCATGCCTCAGATTTGCGGGCTTGATCGGTTTAGCCCGAAACACTGAGTGACAGGCGGCGAGAGCCGGGGGCCCTCGTGGTAAAGATCAAACCTCCAGCGCCATGATCACGGCGGGCTCGTCCGGGTCCAGGTAGTAGCCGCGGAACCGTCCGCGGGCCTGGAAGCCCATCTGCCGATAGAACCGCTGCGCACCGCGGTTGGACGCCCGCACCCGGAGCCAGAGTAGCGGGACGCCCCGGCGGCGGCACAGACCGACGATCCGCCGCATCAGGAGCTGCCCCACCCCGCGCCGCCGGTGCCCGGCGGCCACGGCGATGTTGATGATGTCCATCTCGCCCCAGAGCGCGCTCACCTCGACGCCGGCGTAGCCCAGGATCTCGCCGGTCGTGGGATCGTCCGCCACCCACATCGCGCCGCGGATTGACGTGGCCCGAGAAAACGCCGCCAGGAGATCCTTGAACGCCTGGGCTGGCCACGCCTCGCGGCCGAAGGCGTCGCGCTCGATCGCCGCGACCGAGGGGAGGTCGCGCCGGGTCATGGGGCGGACGCGGGAGCGGGAGCGCCGAACAGGAGAGGTCACGGTCGCTCAGATCGGCCAGGACGTGCCGGTTCGTCCGTGACGCGCAGGAGAGAACCTCCGAGTGGTATCGGCAGCCATCTGTATCCGTCGCCCGATCATCGGTCGTTTAACCCCTGGCACCGTCCGGCTCCGCGGCCAGCGGCAGCGTGAACCGGAACGTCGAGCCCTTCCCGGGCTCGCTCTCGACCGTCACGCTACTGCCGTGGGCCTCGATGCACTGCTTCACGACGGCCAGGCCGATTCCCACCCCGCCGTACTGCCGCGTGAGCGAGCTATCCACCTGGTAGAAGCGGTCGAAGATCTTCTCGTGTTGGTCCGCGGGAATACCGATGCCGGTATCCTGAACCGTGATTTCGACCCCGGGGTGGCCGTCGGCCCCTGTCGCCTGCCGGGCGCTCACGCTGATCTCACCCCCGGCCGGGGTGAACTTGATCGCATTGTCCATCAGGTGGTTGATCGCCGCGGTCAATTCCTGAGGATCGGCCTGGAGGGGAGGCAGCTCCGCTGGCGCGCTAACGTGCAGGGCGAGCTTCCGGTCCGCTGCCCGGGCGCGGAACGCCTCCACGATCCCCAAAAGCAGGAGGGAGACGTTCACCGACGTGCGCTTCAACGCCATCTCGCCCTGGTCCAGGCGAATGAACGCCAGCAGGCTTTCGATCAAGTTCAGCAGGCGCTTCCCGCTGTCGGCGATGGCTTGCACGCCGCGCACCGCACCGGCGGGCAGGCCTCCCATCCCGCCGGCCAGGAGGATCTCGGTGTACCCCAGGATAGGCGCCAGCGGCGTCCGGAGCTCGTGGGAGATGGCATTCAGGAAATCCGTCTTCATTCGGTCCAGGGCCTGCACCTGGGCCAGGGTGCGCTGCACCTCCTCGTACAGCTTGGCGTTCTCCACGGCCACGGCGGCCTGGGACGACAGGCTGGCCAGAAGCTGCTCATCCAGCGGGGTGAACTCCCCGTCCCGCTTGTTCAGGACCTGGAAGACCCCGATCACCTGTCCCCGGCGGTTCCGCATCGGAATGCACAGGATGCTGCGCGTCTGGTAGCCGGTCTTCTTGTCCACCTCGGGATTGAAGCGCGGATCCTGGTACGCGTCGCTGATCCGCACCGGGTTCCCGGTGGTGGCCACCAGACCCGCGATCCCCGCGGTGATGGGGATGCGGATCTCTTTGTTGCCGAGCCCCTCGGCCACCCGGGACCAGAGCTCGTTCTTGATCGGGTCCACCACGAAGACCGTGCTTCGCTCCGCCTGGAGCAGGTGTGACGTGGTCTGCGAGATCGTCCGCAGCAGGGCGTCCAGATCCAGTTCCGAGCTGATGGCGGCCCCGATCTTCATCAGACGGGAGAGGCGATCCAGGCTGGTCCGCAGCCCGTCGTAGATCTGCGCGTTGGCCATCGCGACCCCGATCTGCGTGGCCAGCAGGCTCAGAACCTCCTCGTCCTCCGCGGTGAAGTCCCCGCTGTGCTTGTTGAGGAGCTCCAGGACGCCGAGCACTTCGTCCCGCCGGTTCTTGATGGGAACGCACAGGATCTGCTGCGTCCGATACCCGGTGACCTCATCCACGCCCCGATAGAAGCGGGGGTCGGCGTAGGCATCCGTCAGCAGGATGGGCTTCCCGGTGGTGGCGACCATTCCCGACACGCCCTGGTGCAGCTTCAGCCGGATCGTCTTGTCCGTCAGGCCCAGGGCAACCGCCGAGTACAGCTCCCCCGCCGCCTTGTCCAGCAGATAGAGCGCCGCCCGATCCGCCTCCAGCAGGGCGCAGGCCTGCTGGGGAATCAGCGCCAAGAGCGTATCCAGATCGGTCTCGGCGTTGGCCAGCCGGACGATCTCCAGCACCCCCCGCAGCTTGCTGACCGTGATGTCCGCTGCCATGCTGCCTCCCGCTCCGCCCGGCCAACCCAGCCGCTACCGGTAGAACTCGGCGCGATCCATGCTCGCCACCTCGATGGTGAGGTGGTCCCCATCCCGAAGGATTCCCAGACGCACGACGGCGCCCGCCGCACACTTCCACAGGTGGTCGTAGACCTCCGCCCGCGTGGCCACCTCGGCGAAATTCACTGCCACGATCAGGTCGCCCTCGCGAACGCCTGCGCGGGCGGCGGGACCATCGGGGACCAGTCCCGCCACGGCCATCCCCGCGACGGCCGGCTCGGCGTAGACGCCGATCCAGGCTCGCCGGGCGCGCCCGGGCACTCGGCCGAACCGCAACAGATCCTGGCGATGGTCGGAAAACAGAGTGCACGGGAATCGCCAGGCTGAACCGCCCCATCTGCCCCAAATTGAGCGAGGTGATGCCTACCAGGCGGCCCCGCGTATCGAACAACGGCCCGCCCCCAAAGCCGGGATTGATGGCGGACGACTGGATCGCCGACTCCAGGCGGTACTCCCAGTACGCGTCAAACGGTCCCAGATCCGTGATGACCCCGTTACTCACTCGGCGCTCGGTGGCGCCGGCACTGCCGAGGACGAAGACCTCCTGCCCCCGCCGGAGCGCGCGCGAGTCCGCCAGGGCCGCGGTCGCACCCTCGTCTCGGGGCAGACGAAGCACTGCCAGTCCGGTCTCGAAATCCTGCGCCACGATTTCGGCCTCGCGGCTTTCCCCGTCGGGGAAGGTGGCGTGGATCGACCGCGCGCCGATGACGATGTAATTCACCGTCAGCGCGATCCCCGGCTCCACCATGACCCCGGACCCCATCCGCTCGTCCCCCAAAACGGCAACGGAGGGATGGTCCGATGGGATCTGCACCCGCAGGGCCGCGGTCACCGGAAGCAGGGCGCGAACGAGACCGATGACGGCATCCATCGCGAAGACCAATCATTGGGCAATTGGGCGACTCGGCAATTGGAAGACGCCAGGGCTCCGTTTCGAATTGCCAAATCGCCTGCCTGCCTAGTCGCCACCGCCTCCATGTTCGAGGAATCGCTCCGCGTCCATGGCGGCCATGCAACCGGAGCCGGCGGCGGTGATCGCCTGCCGGTAAACATGGTCCTGCACGTCCCCGGCGGCGAAGACACCGGGGACGCTGGTCTTGGTGCCGTCGTGGGTTGTGATGTAGCCCACGGCATCCATCTCGAGGAGTCCTTGAAAGACGGCGGTGTTCGGTGTGTGTCCGATGGCGACAAAGATCCCGTCGACCGCCCGGTCTGTCACGGCGCCGGTCTTGAGATTGCGCACCCGCACCGCGGTCACCTTCTGCTGCATGACATCCAGGATCTCCTCGGGAGCCGAATCCCAGAGAAACGCGATCTTCGGATTCGCGAAGGCCTTCTCCTGCATGATCTTGGAAGCCCGCAGCTTGTCCCGCCGATGAATCAGGGTCACGCGCTTGGCGAACTTGGTCAGAAACAAGGCCTCCTCCAGCGCCGAGTCGCCGCCGCCTATCACCACGACTTCTTGGTCCTGGAAGAAGAACCCGTCGCAGGTGGCACAGGTCGACACCCCGTGTCCGATCAGTTGCCGCTCCGAGGGAAGTCCCAGCATCTTCGCCGACGCCCCGGTCGCGATGATGAGCGCCCGGCACTCTTCCACCATCCCGTCGAAGGTGACCCGGAACGGGGGTCGGCTGAGCTCCACGGCCGTGACCGCACCCTGACGGAACTCCGCCCCGAACCGTTCGGCCTGCTGGCGCATCGACCGGATGAGGTCGGGACCCAGCAACCCCTCCGGAAAGCCCGGAAAATTCTCCACCATGGTCGTCAGCGTGAGTTGCCCGCCGGGCTCGTGCCCGTCCACGATCAGGGGCGTGAGGTGCGCCCGGGCCGCATACACCCCCGCCGTCAACCCCGCCGGTCCGGATCCCAGGATGATGACGTCACGCATGAATACCCTCCGTGAACGTGGCGGCCAGATGAACTCCGGTACGGATGCCGCGGCGCGGCCAGCACACCCCTCGGCCGCAGCCAATGCGACAGACGGTATCAGACCCCCCGGGGCCAGTCAAGGAGGGTCCGGCGGTACCGAGCCTACCCGGCGCGACGGGGCGCCGAGGCCACGCGTCGGGACCCTCCGTAATAATAGTCCTTGACAGGTGCGGGGTCGCGGGTTATCCTCCCTCCCGTCGGTAGTCAGCATCCAGAGTGGTTATTTCCGCAGGGAAGGACCGTAGGAGCAGACGCCGCTCCTGCGGTTTTTGTTTTTTCAAGAGGAAGCGCCCCGATGCGGGGCGTCGTAGCGCCAGTAGGGAAGGAGGTGTTGTCAGTTGCGTAGCAAAGGAACTGTGAAGTGGTTCAACGATGCGAAGGGCTTTGGTTTCATCGAGCGACCTGACGGTGAGGATGTGTTCGTGCACTATTCCGCCATTCAGGCTGATGGCTTCAAGACCCTGAATGAAGGGCAGGCTGTGGAGTTCGACGTGGTCCAGGGCCCCAAGGGCCTGCAGGCCGCCAACGTCACTCGGGCCGCCTAGTCGAACGCGTCGCCATAACCGAAAGGCCCCCGGGATGTCCCGGGGGCCTTTCGGTTTTTCGGCCGCCTCGTGTCATCCGTTCTCGGAAAGCTTCTTTCCGCAGCCCGCACAGAACGCGGCGTCGGCGGTCACGGCGTGCCCACACTGCGGGCAGGTGCGCACCGCGGAGCCGTTGGCCTCGCCGGTCGGTGCCGGGGGTTCCGGTTCCCGCTTGTCCGAGGCCTCCCGGAACCCCTTGATCGCCTTGCCGAGCGAGCTGCCGATCTCCGGCAACCGCCCCACGCCGAAGACGAGCACGGCGATCACCAGGATGATGATGAGCTCCGGCATTCCCAGTCCAAACATGGCCTCTCCTTTTCCGGTCGTCCTGCCCCCGATGGTAGCACGCGCGGCCCTCATGCCGTCAAGCCGTTCCGCGCTCGGCGATTCGTCGCCACCGAGCGGTGCGAGGTTCCTCCCTCACACCAGGCGCTGGCCGCCGTCGACCGAAAGCACCTCGCCGGTGACGAAGTCGCTCTGGATAAGATAGACGGCCGCGCGGGCGATATCCTCGGGCGAGCCCAGCCGCTTGAGCGGGACCCGCGCGAGGGCCCGCTCGCGTTCTTCAGGGGAGCTGCCGTCCGGCAACAGCACCGTTCCGGGCGCGATGGCGTTCACCTGGACCGCCGGGGCCAGCGCCTTGGCCAGCCCCGTCGTGAGGGCGAGCAGCCCCGCCTTCGAGATCGAATACGGGATGTACTCTGCCCAGACCTTGGCCCCCGCGATGTCCGCCACGTTGACGATCTTGCCGGAGCCTTGCCGAGACATCAGCTCCCCCGCCCGGCGGCACAGCAGGAACGGCGCCTTAAGATTCACGGTCAGGAATCGGTCCCAGTCCGCCTCCGTCACGGTCGCGAACGGCGTCCGGTAGAAGATCGCGGCGCTGTTCACCAGGATGTCGATCCGGCCGAAGGCGCGCACGGCGGTTTCGACCAGCGCATCGATGTCCGCGGATCTCGACAGATCCGCGCACGCGGCCACCGGCTTTCCTCCCCACTGCTTGGCCCGCGCCAGCACTTCGTGCGCCTCGCGCTCGGACCCGTGGTAATGCACCACCACCTCTGCCCCGCGCTCCGCCAGGGCCAGCGCGATGCTCCGGCCCACCCGTTTCGCGGCGCCCGTCACCAGCGCCACCTTGCCGTCGATCTCCATACCGCACCTCGAAGACACTCCGGGAGCTCACCGGCGTCCCGAACCACCCCGGCTGGGCTGCGGGTGAGCCCGGGCGAAGGCGAGCCGGATCGCGCGGCCGGCGATCGCCGCCAGTCCGTCCAGCCGAACCGCAACGTCACCGGACCCGCGCGTCCGCGCCCCGGCGCTCTCCAGCAAGAACGCGCCGACGCCCGCTTCCTCGGCGTCACCGAGGCGCGTCCCCCGCAGGAACCGTTCCGCATCCAGGGCCCGCAGGGGCGCGTCGGCCCCGGTCCATGCCGTCACGCGGGCGCCGCAACAGGTCAGGTGATCGTCCTCCAAGAGGAGGAACGCGCCGACGCCGGCCGCCTCGCAGCCGGTGCCGACCGGTGCCGACCGGACGTAGGCGCTGCCGGAACGGGGAAACGGGGCGGGAAGCCTGACGTCCACCAAGAACTCCCCGTGGGGCATCGCCGCGCCGAGACGCTTCGCGCACAACGCTTCCGCCGTCATCTCCGACCAGCCGTGGGACCCGAAGATCGCGACGGACGCCCCCAGACAGATCAGCGGGAGCAGAAGGTCCACCGCCTGGGGCTGATCGTCCAACAGCTCGCCGAGCGTGCGGCCGGGGTGTTCCGCATCGGCGCTGATCGCAGACAGGCCGTCGGCCAGGATGGCGTAGTCACTCTGCACCGGGGGAAAACCGAGGGGCACTGCCACGGACACGGCCGTCCCGACGACCAGGCCACTGCGCTCGTCATAGTCGAGGCGGTTCATCTCGGGCACGCGCGCCAGGTCCACTAGGATCGGCGCCGGCCCTCCATCACCTTCGGCGTGCACGAGCAGCGTCGCCCCGCGAACGCGCGGGCGCGGCTGCCGCTCCGCCGCGAGCAGCAAGGCGGCCACCTCATCGAGTGTTTCCGGGGTATAGGTCTCAACCTGTGGCATGGATGCCCTGCCGGATGCGTCTCGGCACGCACTCGCCCAATGACCATTGACCCCATCCCAATGTCCGATGGCAATCCTCTCCTTTGATCATTGGTCATTGGTCCTGTCTTTACTCCCTGAACACTACGCCGTCACGGTCGCGATCGTTCATACCACGTTTCCATGAAGAGCGCCAGGAGCGCCGCACGCTGCCGCAGGCTGGCGACTTCCAGGTACTCGTCCGGGCTGTGCATCTTGCTTCCCACCGGACCCAGGCCGTCCAGCGTGGGGATGACCTGCGCGGTCCGGCTGCCGTCCGAGCCTCCGCCGGTGGTGACCCCCTCGAAGGTGAGCCCCAGGGGCGCAGCCGCTTGATTCAGGATCGTCAGCATCCGGCGCGTCCCGTCGTTGGTCTGCCAGGGGGGGTTGGACATCTCGCCCGTGAGCGTACAGGTGGCGCCGGGGACCGTGGCGCGCTCGGCGATCTCGTGAAACGCCCGCAGAATCCGGTCGGCCTCCTCGGCGCTCCAGATGCGCAGGTCCACATCGGCCGAGGCCCGATCGGGAACCACATTGGAGCGCTCGCCGCCGCGGATGACCCCGACGTTGACCGTGGTGCCGCGCTCCAGATCGGTGAGCGCCTGCAAGGCGCACACCTTGTGGGCCAGCTCCCAGATGGCATTGATCCCCAGCTCGGGCTGGGAACCGGCGTGCGCCTGCCGGCCGGAGACCTCGAGGTGAAAATGGCCCACGCCCTTGCGACCGATCACACATTCACCGTTCGGCCGCGCCGGCTCCAAGACGATGGCGGCCTGATGCCGATGCGCCAGGTCCAGGAACATCTGTCGCGAGGTGGGAGAGCCGATCTCCTCGTCCGAGTTGATCAGCACCGAGCACCCCAGCTTCCGGAAGGCCTGAGACTCGGTGGCCGCCAGGGCGCGCAGCGCGAAGAGGAGCGTCGTGAGACCGCCCTTCATGTCCACGACGCCGGGGCCGGTAGCGCGTTCGCCCTCGACCCGGAAAGGGCGGGCCGCCGCCGTGCCCGCCGGAAAAACCGTGTCCATGTGGCCGATGCAGAGCAATGACGTGGCCGGCCGCCGCGCCCGGCCGCGAGGCCAGAAGGTGGTCGCCGAATTCCGCTCTGCGGGAAACGTTCCACCGAGAAACCCGAGCTCGGCGTATGCCCCGGCCAGATGGTCCGCCACCCGGTTCACCGCCGCCCGGTCGTACGTCCCGCTATCCTGGTTGACCAGCGCCTCCAGGAACGCGATCGCCTCCCCCTCGTGCGCCTGGAGCCACCGCGTGATCGCTTCACACCGAGCTGTCATGGCTGTCCTTTCGTCCCGTCGAGGTTCATGCCGAATGGGCCACGGGTTCCGTCAGGTCTGCGCCCGCCGGCGGTGCGTGGATGTGGCAGGCCACCTCGTGGCCGTCGCCAACCGCGCAAAGCGTCGGGACGGCGTGGAGACAGATCTCGCCAAGCCGCTTGTGGCATCGGGGATGGAATCGGCAGCCCGACGGCACCCGCAGCGGGCTCGGCACGTCGCCTTCCAGGACGATCTCCTCGCGACACGCCTCGGCCTCCAGCGTCGGCACGGCGCTGAGCAGCGCCTCGGTGTACGGATGCTTCGGGGTCTCGAACAGGGCCTCGACCGGCGCCATCTCCACGATGCGGCCCAGGTACATGACGGCGACCCGGTCGCAGATGTGGCGGATCACCGCCAGGTTGTGCGAGATGAACAGGTAGGTCAGGCCGAAATCGTCCTGGAGCCGCTCCAGGAGCGTCAGCATCTGTGCCTGCACCGACACGTCCAGGGCGGACGTCGGCTCGTCGAGGATCAAGAGCTTCGGCCGCAACGCGAGCGCGCGGGCGAGCCCGACCCGCTGGCGCTGCCCCCCGCTGAGCTCATGGGGATACCGGTACATGTGCTGCCGCGTCAGTCCAACGGTCTCCAGGAGCTCCGCGACCGTCGTCCGCAGGCGGTGTCCCGACATGCCCTCGTGGACGATCAAGGGCTCCGCCACCGACCGCAGGATCGTCTTGCGGGGGTTCAGCGACGATTGCGGGTCCTGGAAGATCATTTGCATCTTCCGGCGTACCGGGCGCAATTCCGCCTCGCGGAGGCCCAGGATGCTTCGGCCCTCGAAGCGGATGTCGCCCCCCGTCGGCTGGATCAACCGGAGGATGGCCCGCCCCACCGTGGACTTTCCGGATCCGGATTCCCCCACCAAACCCAGGCACTCGCCCTCGCGCAACCCGAAGCTCACCCCGTCCACGGCTCGGACGGCCGCGCCTGCGCCCCCCAGCCACCCGGCGGACGCGTGGAAGACATGCTGGAGATTCTCCACCTCGAGTAGCATCCTCATGCCGATTCGACTCTCGAACCCGCCGGCGATCGCTCGAAGAAGGGCCGGAACTTCTCCTCCAGCTCGACCAGCTTGGCCTTGTAGTACTCGACGTTCTCGTCCGGGTTCCGGGGATCCCACTGGGAGGCCAGCTTGGCCGCCTCGTGCACCTTGACCCGCTTGGAGGTTCCGGTCACGTAGTAGGACACCTGATCCCCGGGCTGATAGGCGCGCTCCGATCGGATCGCCAGCTCGTAGGCCGCCGCCGGGTTTCGACGGCTCCCCTTGACCTTGTCCCGATAGGTGTCGAGCGAATCCTGCAGCGTCTCCGTCTTCATGAAGGTCCGGACGTCGAAGGTGTGTCGCTCGAAACCCTCGGCGTACCGCCGCGTCAGCTCCCGGATTCTCTGCGGCTCGCCCCGCAGGAGGTGGCGGAACATCTCCCCCATCCACTCCCGCTGGAACAGCTCCAGCCCTCGCGATCGTCAGCCCGGACCCGGTGATCGTCAAGCGGCCGGCGTGATCGAGGAGCGCGTAGTTCTTCATCTTGTAACTGAACATGGCCTGGTACCGTCCGTCCAGCTCCAGCGCGATCCCCTCCGGCAGGATCGCCGCCAGCTCGGCGAGCAGGCGCTCCTCGTCCTCGACCGACCGGACGTCCTCGGGGGCCACGAAATAGAGCCCGTCGGTATCCACCTCGATCACCAGGGCGCCCCGGACCCGGAGCCACGCCATCACCGCCTGGATCAGCTCCCGCCCCTTGGCCGTCACCTGGTTGGCCGCCGCGTAATCGTTGAAGTGGCCCATGGAGAAGCCGAGGTAGCCGTAGAACGAGTTGATCAGGATCTTGAAGGTCGTCTGGAGGGCCTCATAGTGCGCCCGAGTCTCGTCCGTCTCCGCCGCCCGGGCCAGCCGCTTGGCCTCCACCCGGAAGGCCCGGAGGTCGCGGAGGAGCGCCGGGAACACGCCCAGGCTGTCCCGCCGAGGAACGTACCCGAAGGCGAGCATCACCGACGGGTAGAGGGAGGTCACGTCGCAGTGCAGGACCCGGTGCGCGACCCCCTGGAACGCGATCTCGGTGTGGCCGCCCAGCACCTCCCGGGCCGGCTCGGGGGCGGGAATCGCTCGCCGCTGGCGCAGGTACTCGCGGATCAGCAGTCCGTCGATCCGGGTGGCGGTCCCCCGCAGGGCGACATTCTGGTAGGAGAACGGGAAAGATCTGGGCCTGGACGAAGTAACTCTGGCTGAGGATCGCGCTCAGGGCCCGCACCTCGCGCACGTCGTCCAGGGCGTAGCGGAACACCGTCTCCGGCTCGGCGTCGAAGACGGCCGAGATCTTGTCGGGCCGAAGGTAGGTCCGGTCGGGCGCCGCCACGCCGAAATGCCGCGCGATCTCCTTCAGGCCATAGCCTTCCAGCTCCCGCGCGGTCACATCGTAGTGCTGGGCCAGGATCCAGGTGTCGAGGATATGGCGGCCGACGATCTCGTATTTCCGGTAGGTGATGGCCCGCTCGGCAACCTGCATCCGGGACGCGTGCCCGCGGAGCGGCTCTCCGCCCCGCCCGAGCGTCAACGGCACCTTGTGGCGACGCGCACGGGCCTCGATGTATTCCAGGTCGAACCGGAAGAGGTTGTGCCCCTCGATGACGTCCGGGTCGCGCTCCCGGACGATCCGCACGAACTCCCGCAGCATCTCCGGCTCGGCGAGCGCCTGCCCCGAGATCACGTGCTCCCATCCCGTGCTGTCGGCGAGGGCGATGGCGATGATCCGGTCCGCGGCCCGGGCGGCGCTGGGGAAGTCGTAGTCGCCGGCGCAATAGGTCTCGATGTCCAGCTGCAGCCGGCGCAGCGTGCCGAAGGGAAGATCCCGGAACTGGCTTTGCCCCGAGCGCATCAGGTACTGCTGGATCGGGTCCCCGATGAAGAGGAAGGGGGCGTCCGGCGCCGTCTGCATCCGGCCGACGCTCTTCTGGAGGTGGGCCTTGGCCTTCAGCGCATCGCTCCAGCCGTGAAAGAGGATCAGGAATCGGTAGAGGCCGTCCCCCTCGAGCGGCTCGACCTCGTACCCGCCCCCCCAACCCGCCAGCAGATCCGTGCTGGCCGCGAGAAGGAAGGGACGGAACACCCTGAGGTCGGACGTCGTCCGTCCGTCTTCGCCGCGCGCGAACACCCGGACCCGATCCTCCCCCTCCAACTCGAAGGCCACCAGCCGGGGCGTCGGGTCGTGCCCGAAGAGGACGACGTTCTGCTGGAACGCGGGAGTGGTCGGACTCATACGTGCGAAACGCTCGCGCCGGCCGCAGCGCCCTCTGTGGTCATGCCGTCGCACGGAACGCGGCCTCAGCCTTCGAGCGGAAGGTCGGGGAGTGGCGCGGCCTGCAGGATCTCCCGGGCGCGGTCCAGGTCGCTGGCCCGTACCAGGATGCGCCGGCGCGCCAGCGGCCCCACAGTGTACGTCGCGTCCACCGCGTACTGGTTCTCGGCCTTGAGCAGACAGGGAATTCCGTGGCCGCGCAGGAGCGAGCAGACGATCTCCGCCTCCGCGGGATTCCACACCTCGACGGCGGTGACGACGGACTCGTCCTGGGTACGCCGGTGTCCTGGCGGATCGGTTCCGCGACCAGTGCCACGTCGCACACCGGACAGTGCTGGATCCCTGCAACGTATTCGCTATCGCACGCCGGACAATACACGGGAGCCTTCCCTGAATCCTCTCGGCACGCCCGTGTTCTCAGGGAGACGCGGCCGGCGCCCCGCCGGCCTGAGGACCAAGTCCGGACCGCAGATGCTGGGCGAACGACCGATCCGCCCCCAGGCTTCCGTCGGCCTCGTCTCGCGCCAGCGCATCATCCAGCAACCGGCGAGCCTGCTCACGCTCGCCCCGCCGTAGATGGTACGTCGCCTGGCTCAATCGGCTCGGCCCCGGGTGCCGCTCCATCAGGCTCTGGTAGGTTGCCAGCTCCTGATCCGGTTGGCGGTTTCCCCCGTAGGCCAGCCCAAGCCGGAGCGCGCTCTTCAGGTGGAGCGCGGCGCCGGACCTGGCGTCGTCCCGCAACGACTGAAAGCCCAGGATGGCCTCCGCCAAGTCGCCCTTTTCCTCTGCCAGCCAGGCCTGATAGAATGCGCGCTCGAGCGCATCCGTCTCCCGCGCAACCCGCCATTCCAGAGCGCGGATATTCGCCTCCCGATTCCGCCGCTCGTGGAGATACACCCCCAGCGCGTTGTGCGGCCAGGTCACGGCGAACGAGACGGCGACGCCGATCACACCCACTGTCATGCACAGGCCAGCAAGCCCGAGGAGCCGCCTGGATTTCGCCGTCACCGATTTTTCTCCCGTCGCGGATTACAGCGCGTGATCGGTTGAACTATAACATGCGGTCTGGGAGCGTTCGAGCGAAAACCCCAGCCCCACACCGGCGGGCAACTGGTTGCCGCAACTCGCACGGAGGGAGACCCACCCTCGGGAGGTCGTCATGGATCCACGTTCGTCAGCGCCCGATGCGTTGTCGCCCCGAGGGCGCGGCGGGGACATCGTGCGCCCCTCCATCGAGCGGTATCTGGAGAGCCTGGAGACAACCCGCGATGCGGTGCTCATTGAGATGGAACGGCAAGCAGTGGAGCGGGACTTCCCGATCGTCGGCCCGGTTGTAGGTCGGCTGCTTTCGGTGCTGGCGCAAAGCATCCAGGCGACGAGGATTCTGGAGCTGGGATCGGGATATGGCTACTCCGCGTACTGGTTCGCCCGTGCCCTGCCGGCAGACGGGGAGTTGATCCTGACCGAGAAGGACCCGGCCAACAGCAACCAGGCCGAGGCGTTCTTCCGCCAGGGCGGGGTGCGGTGCCGGCTCCGTTTCCTGGTCGGGGATGCCTTCGAGATCCTGGACGGGCTACCGGGCGAGTTCGATGTCGTCTTCAACGACGTGGACAAGGCGGAGTATCCGACCGCCTTTCACCAGGCGGTGCCCCGCGTGCGAAAGGGCGGCTATTTCATCAGCGACAACATGCTCTGGGGTGGTCGCGTCACACACCTGGCCGAGCACCCCACCACCCAGGGCGTCCAGGAGCTCATCCGCCTGCTGTTCCAGGCGCCCAACCTGGTTACAAGCCTGCTGCCGGTTCGGGATGGGGTCTCGGTCAGCCTGAAGCTCAACTAGCGAGGCCGGCCGACGAGAAGTACGCCGCACCGGTTACTGCGGCGGCGGTGGAGGAACCGGAAGCGGGGCGCTCCCTGGCGGAGGTGGCGGCGGAGGCGGGAGGGATTGCGGAGGACCGGGCGGCCCCGGGCGAGAGTCGGGCGGGGGCGGCGGAGGCGGCGGCGCTGCGTAGGTCCGTCGATTCTGCTGCACCACCCCCGGGATCTGGTTCCCTTGCGCGTACATGCATTGCTGATACGCGATATCGTACCGCCGCTGGGCGTCCCAGCCGTAGGCTTGCCCGGCGTTGGCGCCGACCGCCGTGCCGCCCAGCAGGCCGCTCCCGGCCCCGATGGCCGCGCCGAGGCCGGGGTTCCCGGAGGCGGCGCCGATGGCCGCCCCCAGCCCGGCCCCGATGAGCGTCCCGAGGGCCGCGCCGGCGGCCGTGTTGTGATTGACGGTCTCCTGGGGCGACAGGCCGATTTGCTGCCCCGCCCACTGCCGGCAGCTCGCGTCCTCGGTCTGAAATTGCTCAAAGGGTTTGCCGGCGGCGGGCAGCACCATCAGGCTGGGGCCCGTCGGCAGGGTGGCGCAGCCGCTCAGCGCCAGGGCCGACACGACGGACAGGCCGAGGAGGCCTCGAGAACGCCAGCATCGTTCCCTCCTACCGGTCGGGCGGATTGGGTGACGGGACCACCTGCATCCACCCGCCGGGGCAGTCCTTGACGTACGGGTAGTACGCCCCCGCGTGCTGGCAGTAGTACCAGTAGGCCTGTTGCGGCGGCGCGGGCGCCTGCTGGATGTACTCCGTGGGCGCCGGCTGGACCACCACGGGCTGGCCGCCGTAGTAGTAGGGGTAGGCCGCACCCCCCCACCATCCCGGGTAGCCCCACCACCCTGGGCCGCCCCACCAGCCCACGCCCCCCCCGATGAAGACCCGCGTGCCCCCGTACCCGTACCGATACGGGTACCGGCCGCCGCCGCGGTACCGCCGCCCCCGCGGTACCCCCCACCCCACCCCGGGGCGCCGCCCCGGTACCCGCCGCCGCCGGTCCATCCGGTGCCGCCTCCGCGGGACCCGCCCCCGGGCCCGCCCGCCGCCACCTCGGCGGGGCCGGCCGCGCCGAACAAAAGGAGCCCTATCAGTACAAGCGCCCACATGATCTGTTTCATGTCGAAGCCCTCACGCGCGAACCGGTCGGACTCTGGCCGAGCACAAATCGTCCCGGTTCCGTGCCACATACCGTATTCGACAGTCTCCACCCCTCATGGGGTCTGACGCGGCACCTGTCGAGATATTCACACCCGTGCCTGGAAGACGAAGTCACCACCCCGATAACCCCTATTGACTTAGACAAGCGACGCCCGAAATGGTTTAACGGGCAGCCTGACGGTCCGGCGGCCTCATTCATTCAGTCGTACGTCCCGGCGGCCGAGAACGTTTCACCAATCCTCACCGCGCGGCCCTTCCCGCCGCGCAGCAACCACACCGCCCAGACAGGTCGGGCGCGCCCAACCGGACATTGGATCGTGCGACCGTTGGCGCGAAAGATCCGACTAGGGCCGGAGGACCCCTTGCTCCCCCCGGTAACTCAGCGCGACCCCTTCTGGGGTAATATTATCAATGAGATAAAGACCGTCGACGTACTGTCCCTTGGTATATCGCCTGCCATTGATGACGACCATACGATCGGCTTCGACGTCCGTGTACACGAAAACATCTAGCGTCATTTTTCCGAGCGCCTCGCGCAACATCGACGAGCCGGTGGAGGAAACCGGGGGAGGCGCCACGGCAACGTCCGCACCAGGGCGGCCGGCACTCGGGCTCGGCACCGGGTCCAGACGCGTCGGCGACGGCGGCATCGCGGGCCCGACTGGTTCTGCCGTGGCCTGTCTCTGCCCGGCCGGTTGTGGCACCCGATCGGAGGACGGCGGTCGAACCGGACGCGACTCCGCCACGGCCGACGGCGCACGCGGTGTTCCGACTCCCACAGGGTGCACAGGTGTCGTCGGCACGTCCGGAACCGAGGGAGGGCCAGGCGGAGGCGCCGCTATCGGTTCCGGGGACGCCACGGGGGCCGGTTCGGCGACACCCACCGGCAGCGCGGTCCCGCTGCCCGCCCGGGAGTCCGCGACCGGCGGAGGACTCGCCGGGGGCGATGGGCGCGCCGCCCAGAGGAACGCGCCGCCGCCCACCAACACCACGCCGGCAACCACCCAGACGGCGATCCGTCTTCCGCCGGTGAGCAGCGGGACATGGACCGTCGTCAACGTCGGAACCTTGGTCAGGCTCCGTTCGCGGTCCGCCTTTTTCAACGCGTCCAAGATATAGGACATCTCTCTCGCGTCCGATTACGGCGTTGCGCTCGACAGCGATGGGGTCTCCGGCCCCCGCGCCGCCAGCACCAGATGCGCCAGCGTCTCGCCGCCGACGCGCCCGTCCGGAAGCAGGGAGCGGCTTCGTTGGAATGCGGTGACTCGCCCCTCCAGCTCCGCGTCGTAGAGGTCGGAGGGCCGCCCTGTCGTTGTTCGACCATCCAGCTGCGTCGAGTTGCCGACGCAGCCATTCCACCTCCGGGCCGCGCATTCCGGGCACGACCATGCGGGACCCGAGAGGGGGCGCCTTCCAGATCAGGATGAAGGCACCCTCCCAGACGCGGTCGATCTCGGCAAGCGGGAAAGTATACTCCCGCTTGCCGATCGCCAGCGTCGCGCTCTCCTCTGCCAGGCCCACCAGCGCCGCGCGATGCCGCTCGCCTCCCGGTCCCGTCAACTCGAGGATGGCCGGCAGATCGTACCGACGCAGCTTGGTCCAGGTGCCGAACCGAAACAGGCACTCGAGGCCCGCAGAGCGCCCGGCATCGCAGCCCAGGCCGCTCGTCGGCTTGCGGTACTCCAGCTTCCAGCGCGCGTACAGGTTGGCGAAAGCTGCATGGTCATCCCCGCGGGCGGCTGGATCTGCCAGGAGATCAGCCAGTCGCGGACCCGTAGCCGTCGGGGGGAGCGCGGCTTTCGCAATCGCCACCTCGGCCGTTCCAGGAGACACGGCGACGGCCACGTCGCGCACGGGGGGACCGTCTCCCAGCGGCGCGGGGATCGGAGGCGGAGCCGCGGCTACCTCTACCGGCGGCGGCGCGCCGGCTTTCCACGGCCAGGGGACACGGCTGGGGACATCCAGCAGTGCGATGCCAAGCCCGGCGCAACCCAGGGCGCTCAATCCGAGCCACCACCCAAGGCGGCCGGCGCGCCGTCCCGTCGGGACGGGTTTCCACACTTCCCGTGCGGCTCGACGCACCGTGGCGGCACCGATCCGACGCCGGTCGTGCGCGTAGGCCCCGAGCAGCGCCCGATCGCAGAGCACGTTGATCACCCGAGGCACGCCCCCGGACGACCAGCGCACCCACCAGAGCGCTGCCCGGGTAAACAGCGCCTCGTTACCGCCCGCCACCTTCAGCCGATGGCGGACGTACGCATACGTGTCCCACGCGGAGAAGGGCAAGAGGTGGTAACGCGCCGTGATCCGCTGCGCCAATTGTCTGAGGTCCTGCCGCTCCAGCAGCCGCATGAGCTCCGGCTGGCCGATCAGGATGATCTGCAACAGTTTTTCGGTCGGCGTCTCCAGATTCGTCAAGAGCCGGATCTGCTCCAGCACCTCCGCGTCGAGATTCTGCGCCTCGTCGATGATCAGGACGGTGCGTCGGCCCTGCGCGTGCGCCCGCAAGAGATAGCCGTGCAGCGCATCCACCAAGACCTTGACGCTGGGTTCCGCGGCGGCCGGATAAACGACATGCAGTTCGTCGCAGGCCGCGGCGAGGAATTCCACCACCGAGAGCCTGGGGTTGAGGATCAGGGCAGTATCCACCTCGGGCGGGAGTTGTTCGAGCAGACACCGGCAGAGCGTGGTCTTGCCGGTTCCCACCTCGCCGGTGAGCTGCACGAACCCGCCGGGCTGCCGGATGCCGTAGAGCAGGTGGGCGAGCCCCTCGCGATGCCGCTCGCTCATGTAGAGGTAACGAGGGTTGGGCGTCAGGGAAAAGGGGGCCTCGGTGAGCCCGAATTGGGACGTGTACATTCCGCACACCTGCGTCGGTCGCTTCGGCGGCGCCCTCGGGCGGGCTTCGCCGAACGGGTGGCCGGATTCCCGCGGACGGCGCTTCCTCTCCTTGGAGATTGTCTTTCTTCTGGCGCGGTGTCAAGGGGAATGTCGTACCCGTTCCGCAAAGCCGTTGCGGTCCCGGTGTTCCTGGACTAGGATGCCTGCGTCGGGGGTGCGTCGGGGTCAACGGCGGCGCGCCCTCGTGACGCAGAGGGGAGAGTCCATGATCAGCATCAGCAAGCTGTATTGCGGCGGCACGGCGGACAGCGACGGGTTGCGATACGGCCACGGCGGGCAAGGCCCGACGGGTCGGCGCCGGCGCGCCGCCCGCCTCCAAGACCGCGGCCGAGCGACGGCCGGTCACCGTCTGGAACGTCACCCGAACCTGCAACCTCCGCTGCATCCATTGCTATACCGATTCCGACGCCAAGAAGTACGGGGGCGAGCTGACCACCGAGGAAGGCAAGGCCCTCATCCGGGATCTGGCCGGACTTCCAGATCCCCGCCCTCCTCTTCTCCGGCGGCGAGCCGCTGGCCCGGCCCGACCTCTTCGACCTGGTCGCGCACGCCCGCTCCCTCGGCATCCGGCCGACCCTCTCCACCAACGGCACGCTGATCACCGACGAGACCGCTCGCCAGATCAAGCACGCCGGCTTCACGTACGTCGGGATCAGCCTGGACGGGATCGGGGAGATCAACGACCGGTTTCGCGGCGTGGGCGGCGCCTTCGACCGCGCGGTGCGCGGCTTCAAGGCCTGCGTCGGCGTCGGCCAGCGGGTCGGCCTGCGCCTGACGCTGACCCGCCACAACTTCGCCAACCTGCACGGGATCTTCGACTTCATCGAGCGCGAACAGATCGACCGCGCCTGCTTCTACCACCTGGTCTACTCCGGCCGCGGCGGACAGATCGCGGGCGACGACCTCTCCCGCGAGGAGACCCGTCAGGCCCTCGACATCATCCTGGAGCGAACGGAGGACTTCCACCGGCGCGGCCTGAACAAGGAGATCCTGACCGTGGACAACCACGTGGACGGGATCTACCTGTACCTGAAGCTGCTGGACAAGGATCCGGCGCGGGCGGAGCAGGTCCTGAAGCTCCTGACCTGGAACGGCGGCGGCATGTACAGCTCCGGCGTCGGCATCGGCGACATCGACTTTCTGGGCAACGTCCACGCCGACCAGTTCTGGATGCACCACTGCCTTCGGCAACGTCCGGCAGCGACCCTTCAGCCAGATCTGGACGGACACCTCGGACCCGCTCATGGCCGGCCTGAAGAACCGACGGGCCAAGATCAAGGGACGCTGCGCGCCCGGCATCTGCAAGTGGTTCGACGCCTGCGGCGGCGCCATGCGCGTGCGCGCCGACCTCGTCTACAACGACCCGTGGGCGCCGGAGCCGGCCTGCTACCTCACGGACGAGGAGATCGGATTCACCGCGGAGAAGCAGGAAATCGGTCAGGGCTCGCGGAGAGGACTTCCCCATGCCTGACGTTTTCTCGGCCGCCGCGGACGGTGCCCCCTCAGCCGCATCGAGCACCCCGCCGGCCATCTCGTGCACCGGCGGCACAGAGGCGTAACCGGGATGCGCCCAACCTTGCCGTCCGGGGGATCACCGACGGAGCCCGCAGGGCGTGGTTGCGGGGATACGCGCGGGCCGCACCGGTCACGCCGGCGGGTGCAGCTGATGCTTTTCCATTCGATACCGAAGGGTCTCCTTGGAGATGTCCGAGGAGTTGCGCCGCGCGTCCCCGATTCCACGCTCGACGCCTGCAGCGCTTCCAGGATGAGCTGGCGCTCCACCTCTTCCAGGCTGAATCCCCCCAGCCGAGAAATCCACTCGCACGCCGCCGGGACCGACCTGCACCGACGCCGCGGTCTTGCCGGCTGAGAGGCCGAGATGTTCCGCTGCGATCGTCGGCCCGTCGTGGAGGAGGATCGCCCGCTCCATCAGATGCGCCAACTCCCGAACGTTCCCGGGCCACGCAGTACGTCAGGAGCACCGCCTCCGCCTCCGGAGTCAAGCGTTTGGCGGGCAGGCCGTACTGCCGCGTGAAGCGATCCAGGAAATGCGCGGCGAGCAGCGTGATGTCGGTTCCCGCGCGATCGGAGGGGCGGGATCTCCAACGTGAGCGCCTTGATGCGGTAATAGAGATCCGGGCGGAAAGCCCCCTCGGCGATGGCGGCCTCCAGGTCCCGGTTGGTGGCCGCCACGATCCGGGCGTTGAAGGTCTTCGGACGAAGGCCGCCCACTCGACGGACCGACTTCTCCTCGATCGCCTTGAGCAGCTTCACCTGGAGGCCGAGCTCCATGTGCCCGATCTCGTCCAGGAACAGCGTGCCGCCGTCCGCCGCCTCGAAGAGGCCCGGTTTGGCGGTCCGAGCGTCGGTGTAGGCGCCCTTCTCGTAGCCGAACAGTTCCGCCTCCAGGAGCGACGACGGGATGGCGGCGCAGTTGATCTCCACGAACGGTCCCTTGGCCCGGGGGCTGCCGTAGTGGATGGCGCGGGCGACCATCTCCTTGCCCGATCCGGTCTCGCCGCGGATCAGGACCGTCGGGGCGCCGCCCTCTGGTGACTCCAGGGCCGCGATCCGCTCGATCTGCTGGCGGAGCAGGCGGATCGTCGGGGACTCTCCCACGAATCTCGGCGGTGTGGCCTCCGGTTTCCTCCCGCGCCTTCAGGTAGGTCAACTCCCGGCGCATCCGTTGGTGGGCCAGGGCCTTGTCCACCACCACCCGCACCTCGTCCAGGTCCAGCGGCTTCGTGAGGTAGTCGAAGGCGCCCGCCTTTCATGGCCTCGACGGCGGATGCGACCGACGCGTGCGCCGTCATCATGACGACCTCGGTGCCCGCCGAGACGTCCTCGCAGCTTCCGGAGTACGCTCAGACCATCCAGGCCAGGCAGCCGGATATCCACCAGGGCGACATCGGGGCTGTTCTCCTCCGCCAGGCGGATGCCCTCCTCGCCGGAGCGGGCGACGGCCGTGGTGTACCCGTGGTGCTCCAGGTACGTGCAGATGGAATCCCCGAGAATCGTCTCGTCTTCCACGACCAGGATGAGGGGTGACATCCCTCAGGCCTCCCTGTGCGCGGGCAGCGTCACGCGAAAGGTGGCGCCCGCGCCGGGCCGGCTGGACACCGTGATGGTTCCGCCGTGCGCCTCGGTGAACTTCTTGGCAATCGCCAGCCCCAGTCCCGTCCCCTGCGCTTTGGTCGTGTAGAAGGGCGTGAAGAGCTTCGGGACTCTCTCCGCAGGAATCCCGACCCCGCTGTCGCGGACCTCCACGAAGACGCCGGAGCCCCCGAGTCCTGCCGCGTCCTCACCGGTCGTGACGCGTGATCGTCCCGCCGCCGTTCGGCATCGCCTCGACGGCGTTGGCCAGCAGGCTCAACGACACCTGCTCCAGGAGCATGGCGTTCCCGCTCACCGGCGGGAGGTCGGCCGCCAGGGTCTGGGTGAGGGACACCTGCGCCGTCGCCATCCGGCCGGCCACCATCTGAATGGCTTCGCCGACCACGGCGTTGAGATCCACCGGCACGTCCGCCGGTCCGCGGGCCGCACGAACTGCAGCAACTCTTTCAGTCGGCTCTCCAGCCGGTCCACCTCGGCCATGATGCTGGCGAGGTGTTTGGCGGACGGCACGGACGGTCCGCCCTCGCGCGACCCCAGCCCCGCCACCTGCGCCGCCGCGCGGATATTCGCCAGCGGATTGCGGATTCCGTGGGCGACCGCCGTCACCACCTCGCCGATCGCCGCCAGGCGCTCCGCCTCCAGGAGCTGGCCCTGCACCGCCGTGAGCTCCTCGTTGGCCCGCGCCAGCTCTCGCCCGCGGTTCTCCAGGTTTCGATGCTGCTCATCGATCCGGCGGGACGCGCGGCGGACGATCCAGAAGAGCGAGAGATACAAGAGAACGCCACCGCCAGCGCTGGCGCCCGCCACGGTGAGCTGCGCTTTCCGGATGCTGGCAAACACCTGGGTCGGGAGCTTGTAGGTCTCCACCACACCGATCACCCGGGACGAACCGGGGAACACCACGGGCACGTAGACCTCCACCAGCCGCGCGAACTCGTTCCCCTCGTACCGGTTCTCCTCCTTGCGCTCGCTCCCCCTCCAGACTGACCACGGTCTGCCCGGTGAGCGCCTTGGCGAGATGCGGGTTGTCCGCAAACCGCTCGCCGATCAGGCGCGGCTCGTCCGACCAGACGACTCGCATGCCGGCGTCGTAGAGCTTGACCCGGACGATCTCGGGCATCGCCACGGCCTGCGTGTACAGCGCTTCGAAATGCTCCCGGGAGGCGTCGGCGTTTGGCTGGAGAAAGTCATCGGGGGATAAGTGGTTAAGGATGCCCGTGCGGATATAATCGGCCGTGGTGCTCCATTCCCGGTCGAGGAGGTCTTTCCGGAGGGAGTTGGACATGACGGCCGACAGCGCCGCCGTGATCAGACCGATGACGAGAAAACTCAAGACGGCGAACTGGCGGGTCAGCGCCAAACCGGTCTTCCATCGCCCAAAAGGCCACGCCCTCATCTTGGAGAGAGCATGGCAGACTCGCCCATCCCAGTCAACTGGAAGACTCCCAGCCGCTCGTTCGGAGAATTCGACCTTCGGAACCGCGAGTGGTCCCGAGACATCGTCAGACACCGCGCCGCCTCTCCTTCCGGACGAGTCGCGCAGAGAACAAAGCAAAGCCGGGGCGCGGACACCCCGGCAACGGCGGAGCGATCGTCGCGGCTGTCAGGGCTGGAGTTGTGCCATTCCCTCTCTGGCATCCGCCAGGTCCGGCTTCAGGTCCACCGCCCGCTGGAAGGCACGTCGCGCCTGAACCTTGTCGCCGAGTCGGAGGAAGGTCCAGCCGAGTCCGTTATGGAGGCCGGACCACTCAGGCCGGGCGGCGATGCCCTTGGTGAATTGCTCCCGCGCCTTGGCGTAGTCCCCGAGGTAGAAGAGCGTCCAGGCATAACGAGTCCGGACATCCTCGACATCGGAGGCCGGGCTCTTAAGCATACCACCCTCCCCTTCCTTGGTGAGTCGCTCCAGGTGGGACACGGCCTCCGCGTATCGGCCCAGTTCGAATAGCGTGTAGGCAGTACCCTACGGCGGCATCGCGGTAGTTGCGATCCAGGGCGAGCGCCTGCCGGAACGACTCCAGTGCCAAGTGATAGCGTCCGACCCGATACCGAGTCCAGCCCAGGCCGTCGTGGCAATCCCTCCCACTGCGGCTTGCGCGCGAGGGCTTGTCGGAAGTGCTTGGTCGCCTCGGGATACTTCGCGACGTGATAGTAACTCCAGGCCAGCGACGCCTCGGCTTCGTCGAAATCCGGTTGCGCGCGAAGCGCTCTCTCGAAGTGCGGGATCGCACCGGCATAGTCCTTCGCCTGGTAGCGCTCCAACCCCTGGTCATAGCTCCGCTGGGCCTGAAGGCTTTGTGCCATGGCCGCGCAGCCGCTCGTAGCGAAGCCGACGCCGAGGGTCAAAGCAAGAACCAGTGCGAATCGGGTGAAGCGACTTCTCATCGGGTTCGTCATGACCGGCCAGCCCCCATTTCTCCATCCAATGTTGTGTCGCCGTGGTGGCGATGTGTAACTTGAAGGGCCGAACCCGTTGTCGTCGGTTCGGGTTCGGCCCGCATATCCCGGTCATACGCTAGCGGGGAACCGTCGCCCCACTCACCATGCCAATGTCGCGGTTCTCGGCCTCGACCTCTCGCTGACGCGCCTCAACCTCGCGCCGAGTCTCCGTTTCGCGGGTACGATCCTGGTCGCGGGTCGACCTCGGTCCGCGTGGTCCTACATCCTGGTCGCGGGTACGATCCTGGTCGCGGGCCTGTTGCGCCTCGTGAACCGCCGAGCTCACGGCCCCACCCAGATTACGCGCACCGGCCTCCTGGGCGGCCGCTCGCCCGCCGTGGGCGGTCGAAGTGGCGGCTTCTGAGACACTGTTCCCTGTGCCGCGGCCGGAGTGGCCATGGCCAAGGCCGCCATCACGGCCCTGCCCTTGTCCTTCGCCGCCTCGCGACGAGTCCGCGCTGTGGCCGGACGACCCACCATGGCCGCTGCTGTCACTTCCGCGGCCCCCACTGTCGCTCCCACGGCCGCCGCTGTCGCCCCCGTGGCCCCCGCTGTCGCCTCCGCGCCGCTCCTCCGCTGCCCCCCGCTGCCGGAGCCGCTACCCCCGCTGCCGGAACCCCCGCCGCTGCCACCGCTGTCGCCACCACCGCCGCCGCCATCCTTAGCAAAGGCGACGCCATTGTCACCGGAACCGAAGGGAACGTGAAGGTCGGCCAGGAACGGCACGACCAGGAACGCCACGATCATCAACATGAGGGTTCGAAGTTTCGCTTTCATCGTCCAATCCTCCCTTGCGGATTACGTACCCGCTTTAGTCATCGCCGTCCGAAATCCCTTGCCTGGCTCTTCTGGCGCCGCGCAGCGCGTCTCTCCCGACGGATAGATCTCTTAGCAAAGAGGGTGCCAGAAACTGGCGGCCGACCCCGATCGTCTACACCGGTTTCCCTCGCGGTATTCGATTGAATGAAATCAACAGGTTGGTAATCCATCGTCCGTCACGACCGGCTACGCAAGAGATCCTCAGCGCCACGGTTGTCGGTGGCGGAGCGTGGGCATTTGCCCCCGGTGGGGTTTTGCCCACCTGAAAGGCCGCCCAGCCTTCGCAGACCGGCGAGAGAAAGATTCAGCGCAACCTCAAGCCGGTCAGGCTTGGGCGAGGTACACCCGCAACGCTGCCGTCTCCCGCTCTCGAAAACGGACGGCCACCTGAAGCTGCTCCAGATACTGCTCCAGCGTCTTCCCGCCAAAAGAAACGGTCCGGGAGCCGAAGAAGAGCCGCACGTCCGCCTCGAGCGCCGGCGTGGCGAGCCCGGTGATGCCCTCGCAGAGACGCCGCAAGCCGCTCTGGGAGGGATAAAGGCGCTCCATCTCTTCCCAATGCTCCTTGACAAAGGCCCATGCCGGCTCGCGGCCGTGGACGCTCAGGAGCAGGTCTCGGACCACGAACGGCGCGTCCTGCGTTCGCACCTCGCCGTTGAGGCACAACTCGAAGCGTTCGCCGGATCAGCTCCGGCGTGCGGAAACCGGCCAGCGCGCGAAGATATCGCTGCTCACCCTGTGGCGTCGTGGCCGCCTTGAAACGCGCCAGGAAATCCTCGTACTCGGTCTCGCCTCCCGTGTGCGCCACGATCGCGATGACCGCCGCGAGGACGTTGGGGTCCGGCGCGCTCCGCCGTGCCCTCTCGCGCATACCGGCTCGCGCGCCGCCCGCTGCACCTCCCGGATCATTCCCGAGCGTTCCCATCGCCCGCAGGAGCTCGCCCCGCAGTTCGCGATCGAGCTCGCTCTCCTCGGCCCTCGAAGACCAGCCGAGTCGCCGCGTCGCCTCGCGCAGCCGATCGCGGACCAGCGCTTCCAGGCCAGGCCGAAGATCCGTCGGAACGACCCGCGAGAGATAACCGAACGACGCCAGGAGGGAGGTCCACACGTGACGGTCGGTTTCGTGTCGGAAGCGGACCGTCAGATCCAGGAAGTCGGTCGCCGGCAGCATGCCGGCCACGGTCGCCGCCCAGGCGTCGCTGACCAGATTGAATCGCTCGATGGGCGCCAGCGTTTCGGCGGGTGCGCGCAGGAGCGGCGCGAGGAGTGTCCGCCCGTACTGCACACGATAGAAGCCGTGGCCGCCCTCGTTCGCCACGAGCCAGTCCGGCTTGCCCGGGAAGGTGACGCGCTCATCCGCGGTCGAGAGAAGCAGGCGGCCGCGCACGATGTCGTCGTTCACCCGGGCGCGATAGGTGATCGGAACCTGCCAGAGTGGATGTCGTGTCGTCGCCATCGGCCAGATACCGGAACGGGCGTTGGCTGAAGCGGACGATTTCGCCCGTCCCCTCCGCTTCCACGGTCACCAGGGGAAACCCCTGCCGGAAGATCCACCCGTCCATCATCTCCGGGATGGGTTGGCCGGACGCGCTCCCCAGGGCCTTCCAGAGATCCGTCGTCTCGGCGTTGGAGAACTGGTGCGCGATCAGATACTTCCGGACGCCGTCGCGAAAGACCTCGGGGCCGAGATACTGCTCCAGCATCCGCAGGACGGCTCCTCCCTTCTCGTACGTGAGCACGTCGAACATCGCCTCGGCGTCCGTGGGAGCCTCCACGTCGAACTCGATCGGGCGGCTGGACCGGAGGCCGTCCGTCAGGAAGGCGGCGGCCCGCGACACGCCGAAGTTGTCCCATCGCCCCCAGGCGGGCTTCCACGCGTCAACCGCCAGCACCTCCATGAACGTGGCGAAGGCCTCGTTCAGCCAGAGCCCATTCCACCACGCCATCGTCACCAGATCCCCGAACCACATGTGGGCGATCTCGTGGGCCACCACGTGGGCCACCCGGGCGAGCTCGGCGTGGGTGGCGCTCCCCTGGTCCACCAGGAGTGCGGTCTCGCGAAACGTGATGGCGCCCAGATTCTCCATGGCGCCGAACGCGAAGTCGGGAATGGCGATCAGGTCCAGCTTGTCCCCCGGATAGTCCACGGCGAAGTATTCCCGGAAGAAGCGCAACGAGAACGCCGCCACCTCGAGTGCGAACGAGCCGAGATGTCCCTTCCCCGGAACAGCCCAGACCCGAATCGGGATCCCGTCCGCCTGGACGGCGTCGGTCGGCTCCAGCGGCCCGATCACGAACGCCAGGAGATACGTGGACATCGGGATGGTCGGTGCGAACGTCACCGCCCGCTTGCCGTGCTCCGGCATTCGCCGGACACTGGCCACCGCCGTGTTGGACACCACCGCCAGCGCCTCGTCCACGACCAGCGTCACCTGAAAGACCGCCTTGAACGCCGGCTCGTCCCAGCAGGGAAACGCACGGCGGGCGTCGGTCGCTTCGAACTGGGTGACCGCCAGGGTCGCCGTGCTTCCATCCCCTGCCGTGAACCTGCTGCGATAGAATCCGCGCAGCTTGTCGTTCAGGATTCCCGGCAAAACTCAGGGTGAGGCGCCACGGCCCCGGCTGGAGCGGCTCGACGAAGCGCAGCAGGACGCGCTCGGCGGCCTCGTCCATCCGGATCGTCGCGGCCAACCGCCGTCCCGCGCCATTCTCGATGTCTGCCGCGCGCGATCGTCAGGTCGGCAGCGTTCAGGACCACCTCCGCCGTGGGCTCGCACACGGCCACCTCGATCGTCTCGTCGCCGACAAAGGTGCCGGCGGTGAGATCGGGCTCGATCCGAATCTGGTACCGGCGCGGGAGAACGGTCTGCGGTAACCTGATGGAGGTCATGGCGTCCTCGCTGTGAAAGAAGTCCGGACGACCCGTCGCCCGCCACGCGGCAGCCGGCGACGGTCGGGAAGGCAAGAGGAGAGGGGAGCCTACCAGGATTAGCAGCGGAAAGTGTGGAGTGTCCGGGCCCGCCGTGGAGGTCAGGTGGAGATCGTTAGCGGAACAACGGAGATCGAATACACCTCTTACCGAAACAAGCCGGTAAACCAGTTCAGGAGGCCTCGACCGGCATGCGCCAGCGCGGCCGGACCACAGTCCGCCGCGGGCTCCGTCCCGGCTCGGAACGCCTCTTCGACCGTGGCGCCTCCGTTGCACCAGAAGGACGCCGGCTTGCCGGTATCGCGGTTGATCGCGACCATCACCACGCCCGGCGGAGGCGCGAACGGGCGCGGCGCCGTCCGCCGCACGGCGGCCGACATGACCGCGGCCCAGATCGGCAGGGCCGCCTGCGCCCCGGTGAAGCCGAGCGGGCTCCCGTCATCCAGGCCAACCCACACGCCCACCACCAGATCGGGCGTGTAGCCGACGAACCAGGCGTCTCGGAGATCATCCGTAGAGCCGGTCTTTCCGGCAGTGATCTCGCTGAGCCCCCAGCGCGCGCTGCTCTTGCCGGTGCCGTCGCGCATCACACCCCGAAGCAGGTGCGTAATCAGAAACGCCGATTCCGCGGACACTGCCCGCTCGGGGGCGGGGAGTGGACGCGGCGGCCGACGCACCCGTGGGTGCGGGATCGGCGCTCAAGGTCGTCGGGGTCGTTCGCACGCCCTGGTTCGCCAGCGCGGCGTACGCCCTCGTGATCTCCAGCAGCGTGACCTCCGATGTGCCCAGGGCCAGCGAGGGAACCTTGGCCAGCGGGCTCGCGATCCCGAGGCGCCGGGCCGTATCGGCGATCCGATCCGGCCCAACCTCCTGCGCGACGCGGACGGCGGGGATATTCCGCGACTCCTGGAGTGCCCGCCGCACCGTCACCCCTCCGAGAAGTTGGCCATCGACGTTCCGGGGCGTCCAGGTGCTGCCCCCGTCCCGGATCGTCAGCGGCTCATCGGCAACGAGGGACGCCGGCGTGAAGGAGGCGGGTCGCGCTCCCGGCGACGATTCGAAGGCCGTCGAGGTACACGAAGGGCTTGAAGAGCGACCCGGGTTGTCGGACCGCTCGCGTCGCGCGATTGAAGGGGCTGTCTTGGTACCGCCGCCCTCCCACCAGCGCCAGGATCCGCCCCGAGACGGGGTCGAGCGCTACCAGGGCACCCTCGATTCGCCCACGGCCGGCTCCGGCACGCCGGCGTTCCAGCCGCGCCAGCCCCTGCTCGATCGCCTTCTCGGCGACTCGCTGGAGAGAGGGATCCAGGCTGCTGACGACGCGCATCTCGCCCGATGAGGGCAATGTCAGGCGACGGGCCATCTCGTCGCGTACCAACTCCACGAAATAGGGGGCATGGAGCCTGGTGTCGGCCGGGCCGCTCGAGAGCGGGCGTGCCAGCGCCTCTCGAGCGCGGGTGGCGTCGATGGCCCCGCGCTGCTCCATCGCCGTGAGGACCGCGTCTCGGCCGGTCCGGCCGCGGCCGGACACGTCGGCAAAAACCTTGTTGGGGCTGCTGATGGCGGCCGCCAGCAAGGCAGCCTCGTCCGGGCGGACGGCGGCGAGATCCTTGCGCAGGAAATGCCGCGCAGCCGCCGCCAGGCCGTGGACGGCGATGTCGCCGTCGTGACCCAGGTAGATCGTGTTGAGATAGGCCTCAAGAATACGTCGCTTGGAGTACCGGCATTCGATCAGGAGCGCCAGCGCCGCCTCTCGGACCTTGCGCCCCCAGACGCGCTCCCCACTGAGGAAAAGTGTCCGGGCCAACTGCTGGGTGATGGTGCTTCCGCCCTGCCGGATCCCGCCCTGCCGTAGGTTTGCGGCGCCGGCGCGAATCACCGCCCAGAGGTCTATGCCGCCGTGTCGGAAGAACCGTCGGTCCTCCGCGACGAGCACCGCGTCCACGACGGGTTTCGGGAAATCGTCGAGCGACCGCCAGATCTGCGCCCGTCGAGAGAGGCCATGCAGGACGGCGATTTCCTCTGTCCCGGCGTACAGCCGGATGGTGGGCCCCTCCCCTACCGGACCGTCCGGAAGAGGCAGCGCCCAACCGAGCACGCCCCAGACGCCGGCCGCGATCGCCACGCACACCAACGAGGCAATCCAGCAGCGTCTCGCGGTCGCCGATGACCACATCCTGAAGCGCGTCACCGCGCCCGGTTCCGTTGCACGACGATCGTCCGCATTCTCATTCTACCGTGTGCCGCCCCTTAAACCGGACGGCATCGTGCGGGAATCCACCCTTCACCACGCCCACGCGTGGGCCGCCTCTCAGCGCGTGGTAAATTCCGCGGCGGGAACGGGGAGAATTGCTGACTCAAGATTCCGGGCAGCCGCCCTGATGCACGCCGGATCGATCGGTTTCACGAGAAAGGCGGACACTTTGAATCGGTCGAGCAAACGCCGGATGACCGCATCCTCTTGCGAGCTCACCATGACGATCGGGATGCCAGGGAAGTAGGCGCGGAGGATCCGCACGAGATCCCATCCGGTAATCGCAACCCCCAGGACCGGCGGCAACTCGAGGTCCACAATCGCCAGGTCGAAGACTCCCTCTTTGATCTTGCGGAAGGCCTGCCATCCGTCCGAGACAGCCTCCACGCCGTGGCCATCGGCGAGGAGTGAGTCCTGCAAGCCTTTCCGACTATGTTGATCGTCTTCCACGATGAGTATCCGCCTGCGCATTCTCGCCCCCCCTCTGGCCAGCGTCTGATCGTCGCTCACCGCGACCAGAAACTCGCGATGGCTTTTCCCCACGTTCGCCCGGGAATTATCGTGGCAACACGCGTGCCATAACGGGAACGGCGACACTTTCTATCAAGAATCACAACAGGCAGTTATAGCAGATAGTTACGTAGTTCTTAGGTTTTCAGGATTGGCCGCCCAACGCTGGCTAAAGAACAAACGGGGCGGAAGACTTTACCGGAGGTGTAAGAAGTACATACCGGAGGACAGCATGGCGTTCAGGCACGAGAAACCGTCTCGAAATCTGTGGCCGTAACCGGCACAGACGGCAGGAGCGAATCGATGACCCGGACCGGTCCGTCATTTCGTAGCCTGGGCCAGCTCCTCGGCCAAGATGCGCGCCTTCTCGGCCAGATTGGCGGCCCGCGCCAGGTCCTTGGATTCCACCGCTTCCTTCGCGCTCTTGAGCAGGCTCTGGATGGTCAGGAAATGCTCCTGTTGGTCCTTCGTGAGCTTCTTTTCGTCGATCCGCCCGATGAGCAGCTCCGCCCGTTGGATCCTGGTGCCGACGTCGCGCCGGAGCTGCTCCTCGTCTTGCTTGCCGACCTTTGGCGCCAGGACGGGTGGGGCGACCTCCGGCTCTTTCTTGACGGAAGGAGCTTCCGGCTCTTTCTTCGCGCCCGGCGCCTCCGGCTCTTTCTTGGGAGGCGCGGGCTCCGGTTCCTTCTTGGGGGGCGGCGGCGGCGGCTCCTTTTTGGC
Source organism: uncultured Methylomirabilota bacterium (assembly GCA_963695995.1). Lineage (GTDB taxonomy): Bacteria > Methylomirabilota > Methylomirabilia > Methylomirabilales > 2-02-FULL-66-22 > 2-02-FULL-66-22. The sequence continues at coordinate 34,982 of CAVOIV010000045.1, read as the reverse complement.
GGGCGCGGGCGCAACCGGCTCTTTCTTGACGGGCGGCGCCGACGGTGCCTCCGGCTCCTTCTTGGGAGGCGCGGGCTCCGGTTCCTTGGTGGGAGGCGCGGGCTCCGGTTCCTTGGTGGGGGGCGGGGGCGCCGGCGGCTCCTTTTTGGCGGGCGCGGGCTCCGGCTCCTTCCTCACGGGGGCCGGCGCGGGCTCCTTTTTGGCGGGGGGCGAAGGCGGCGGAGAGAAAAGCGACTCGATGGACGCGCATCCGCTCACGGCAACGACGATTGCCGCGACCGCACCCACCAGACCGAACGTCCACCTACCCAACCCGTGTTCCGTCAGCACGATGTCCTGTCCCACCCCATCCGTCCTATCCGATCGGCAGCCGGACGGTGAACGTCGTTCCCCGACCAATATCGGACGCCACGTCGATGCTTCCGTCATGCAACTGCACGATTCGATACACCAGGGAGAGCCCGATCCCGCTGCCGTCCCGCTTCGTCGTGTAATACAATTTGAAGATTTTGTCCAGGTCTTCCGGTGGAATGCCGGTCCCTTCGTCCGAGATGGTCACCCGAACGGATCCCGTTTGTTCGCGCACCGTGTCGAGCCGAACCGTTCCGCCCTGTGGCATCGCCTGGCAGGCGTTCAGGAGAATGTTCAGGAACGCTTGCCGGAGCAGCTCTTCGTCCGCCGTGATCGAGTGGAGGTTCGGGTCCAAATCCACGATAAAGCGCACGCCGTTCGTCTGCCACTCCGGCTGGAGAAGCGCCTTCAGACCGCGGATCAATCCATTCAGGTCCACCGCACCCAAGGACAGATACTGGGGACGCATGAAATTCAGGAAGCCCTGGACTGCGCGGTCCAGACGCTTGATCTCGCTGCCGATGACCTCCAGGTTCTCCTGCACGCCTTCCCCGGAGGCTCCCAGTCGCTCCCTGAGTAGCTCCAGATGGATCGTCATGGCGTTGAGGGGGTTCTTTACTTCGTGGGCAACCCCGGAGGTCAGCCGGCCGAGCGCCGCCAGCTTGGCGGAGTAGCTCACCAGCGACCGGAGAGTCTTGATGGACTCCAGGTCCTTCAGCATGACCATGGTGCCCATCGTGCGCTCGGCATCCGCGACGGCGAAACGGGAGACGAGGAATTCCCGCGGGCGTCCGTCGCGACGAAGAACGATGGTCGCGCCCGGCTGGTCACCGTCCGCCTCGTCGTTGAGGAGGAGCCGCAACGGATGGGATGTCTCCAGCGCATCCTCCAGGCGCCAGCCTTGAATCTGCTCCATCGACTTGCCCAGGACGATCTCGGCCGCCTTGTTGAAGAACAGAACTCGCCGATCGCGGGTGAAGAAGATGAAGCCGTCCTCCAGCCGGTCGACCACCCGTTGGACCTGGACGTTGTCTCCCAGCACCTTGAGGCGATCCGACTGGAGCTTCTGGCCCAGGAGCTGAAGCTGGGCGGCCAGTTCCTTGTATTCGTCCTCCTGGCCAAGCTCCGGCCCGGCGACGAACTCCCCTTGGCGCAGTCGCTCGACCTCCCGGGTGAGTCGCCGGATGGGTTGGATCGCCAGGTGGGCGAGTCCCATGGCCACCAACCAAGCCACGGGCAGGGCAGCCCCGGCAAGACCCAATCCCTGAAGCAGCGAGGCATTTAGTTCGGTCCGGAGCAAGCTGCTCGGAAGCCCGACCCGGATACTCCCGAACGGCTGGTCGTTGAGCTGCAGCGGCAGCGTCACTTCGTAGGTCGTCCCCGCCTGGTAGAGCCCGACGAAGCGACTCACCGGGTTGGTCGTCAAGAGCGCGCGAAGTTCCAGTTGAGCCGACGCCGGACTGCCCTCTTTGCGCGGCTCGCTGTGCAAGACAATGGTCTCGGTCCGATCGGCCAGCAAGACATACAGGATGTCGGTGGAGTATCCGACGCTGGCCTCGAGCAGGCTCCGCAGCTCGCGGTCGCTGCGCAGGGACTCCCACGGGTCCTGGCCCGTTACCCGGGCAAGCGCGCGCCGGCTCTGGGCGTAGATCTGGCGTGCGACCAGCTCCGCTTGCTTTACGGCGCCCTCGATGCTGACTATTGCCAGCTGCGACAAATGGAGCAGCGTCGCGGCCACCACCACGAAGACGGTGAAGGCGGTGACCGCCAGCATCTCCTTGGTCTTGAACCGAAAGCGCATCTAGCTCCCGTACCGGTTGAGCTTGTTGTGGAGCGTCTTGATACTGATCCCCAGGATGCCCGCGGCCCGCGCCTTGTTATTACCGACGGCGGCGAGCGTCTTCAGGATCAGAATCCGCTCCGCCTCCTCGACCGTCACACCGACCGTCAGCGTGACCGCGTCGGATTCGGCATTTGGCGCGGCGTGGGTGAGACCCGGGGGAAGATGCTGGGGTGCGAGGAGATCGGTGTCGCAGATGATCATCGCGCGCTCCACCGCGTTCCGGAGCTCCCGGACATTGCCCGGCCAGGGGTGGGACGCCAAGATCCGGCCCGCCACATCGTCCACGGCCCGAATGTGCTTGGTGTATTTTGCGTTGAACTCCTCGATGAACGTCTCGATGAGCAGCGGGATGTCCTCGCGCCGCTCCCGGAGGGGAGGCAGGTTGAGATGGAACACGTTCAGGCGGTAATAGAGATCCTCGCGAAGACGACCCTCCTTCATCGCCATGACCGGATCTTGATTGGTAGCGGCCAGAACCCGGACATCCACCAAGAGCTCCGTCTTTCCCCCCAACCGGCGGACGGCGCCGTCCTGCAGGATGCGAAGGAATTTCGCCTGGATGGCCGGGCTCATCTCCGCGATCTCGTCCAGGAAGAGCGTGCCATCGTGGGCCAACTCAAAGCAGCCGAGTCGGCGCTCCAGCGCACCCGTGAACGCCCCCTTCTCGTGGCCGAATATCTCGCTCTCCAGCAAGGTCTCGGGAATGGCCGAGCAATTGACCGCCACGAAGGGGCCTTTATTCTTAGGAGACAGCTCGTGGAGGCTGCGCGCCACCAGCTCCTTGCCTGTCCCGCTCTCCCCGGAAATGAGCACCGGCGCGGAGGTCGGAGCGGCCAGGTCGATCATCCGGTAGAGCTCCTGCATGGCCCGGCTCTTCCCCACCAAGCGTCCGGAACCCCAGACCGCCTGGAGCTGACGCCGGAGCAGCGTGACCTCGCGGAGCGCCTCGCCCTTCTCGAGCGCCTTCTCGATCAGGATCCGCAGGCGCGCTAGGTCCACCGGTTTGGTCAGGTAGTCGTAGGCCCCCTGCTTCATCGCCGCGACCGCCGTCTCGACGGTGGCGTGCCCGGTGAGCAGGATCACCGTCGTCAGCGGAGAATCCACCCGCAGCTGCGCCAGCAGCCCCAGGCCGTCCAACCTCGGCATCAGCACGTCGGTCACGACGACCCGCGGGAGAAAGGTCGCCGCCCGTTCCAGCGCCTCTTGCCCGTCGGCCGCCTCTTGAACCTCGTACCCCCAGTTGGTGAGCAGCGCCTTGAGTCCCTTCCGGGAGGCCTCTTCATCGTCGGCAACCAGCACCCGATCTGCCATTGTTTCTCCTTCCGGCCGACATGATACTCCTCTTATGCGGTCTCGGTCTTGCGGAAAATCTCACGGTCCATGGGAAATGCCGAAAGAATATTTGAATTCACACGTTACACGCGCCGGGAGCCAGGCTCCGGCGGAATCCCTCGCCGGGCGGCCCGGTCGGCTCGGCCGCGCGTCACCTCGCGGGAAACAGATGGCAACTGACCGTATGCCCGGCCTCGAACGGCACGGGAACGGGGGCGGTCTGTCGGCAGACCTCCATGACCTTCGGGCAGCGCGGATGGAAGCGGCAACCGGCAGGGGGGGAGACGAGATTGGGAATGGAACCGGGGATGCCCTGCAGCGCCTCTTGCCGGCGGACGTTCTTGGGAATGGAGCGCAGCAGCCCCTGGGTATACGGATGCAGAGGAGTGCGGAACAGCGCCCGGACATCCGCCGTCTCGACCACCGTGCCGGCGTACATCACGGCCACTCGGCGGCAGGCGCGACTCACCACGCCCAGGTCGTGCGAGATCAGCAGCACGGCAATCCCCTGGGTCTCTACCAGGCCGGCGAGCACCCGGAGAATCTGCGCCTGGATCGTCACGTCCAGCGCGGTGGTCGGCTCGTCGGCCAGCAGGAGACGCGGCGCCCCGGCCAGGGCCATGGCCAGGAGGACCCGCTGGCGCATGCCCCCGCTGAATTCGTGCGGGTAGCTCCCCAGCCGCTCCTCCGGCTCGGGAAGTTTCACCTGGCGCAGGAGGGTCACCGCCGTCCGGCGCGCCTCCGCGACGTCCGCTTTGGCCCAGACGCGGCGCCAGACGAGATCGATCGCACCCCGCGCGCCTTCCCCCTGATGTGCCAGGATGACATCCGTCAACTGCTCCCCGATGGTGAACACCGGGTTGAGGTAGGCCATGGGATCTTGGAACACCATGGAGATACGCGTGCCCCGCAGTCGGCGCATCTCGCCATCCGTCTTCTGGAGGAGATCCTCGCCTTCGAAGAGGACCCGCCCTTGCACCACCTCGGGCGGGCGGGCGCGGAAGGAGGCCGATGATCGCCTGCGCCGTCACGGACTTCCCGCAGCCGCTCTCCCCCACCAGACCGAGCGTCTCCCCGGCGTCGAGCGAGAACGACACCCCCTCCAGCACCTTCGCGGTTCCCTCGAAGGTGTGGAAGTGCACGTGGAGATCGGTAATTTCTAGCAGCGCCATGCGCGTGCATCCGAAGAGGGGTTCGACGAGTTCGACGGTTCGGCCGGACAACGGTTCGGTGATGCGGCGGCCCCGGGAACCGGCGAACGGTCGAACCGTCGAACCCGTTACAGTCGGCTGCGCGGATCCAGGACGTCGCGCAGGCCGTCACCCAGCAGGTTCCAGCCCAAGACCGTGAAGAAGATGGCGGCGCCGGGAAAAGTGGCATACCACCAGCGATCCGGCAGGTAGTTCCGCCCTGTGCTGATCATGGCCCCCCATTCCGGCGTCGGTGGCTGTGCGCCGATCCCGATGAAGCCCAGGCTCGCCGCCCCCAAGATGGCCAGGCCCATGTCCATCGAGGCCTTCACCAGGATCGGCGAGGCCAGGTTCGGCAGGATCTCTCCGAACGCGATCCGCCAGCGGCTGCTCCCCACACCGCGGGCCGCCTCGATGAACGACTCGGTCTTCACCGAGAGCGTCTTCCCCTGCACCAGCCGGACGTACCCGGGCCACCAAACCAGCGAGAGGGCGATCATGGCGTTGGTGATCCCAGGCCCCAGGGACGCCACGATGGCAATGGCCAGAATCAGGCCGGGGACCGCCAGGAACACGTCGGTGACCCGCATGATGAGTTCGCCCACCCAGCCGCCGAGGTATCCGGCCAGGATCCCGAGGGGGATGCCGATCACCATGGCCACCCCGACCACGATCAGACTGATCCGCAGCGTCAGCCGTGTGCCGATGACGACCAGCGTGTAGATGTCCCGTCCCACCTCGTCCGTCCCGAACCAGTGCTGGGCGTTCGGCGCCGTGAGCTTCTTGGCCAGGTGGGTCGCACCGGTCGCGTCCTCGGGATACGGAACGAGCCAGGGCCCGATCAGCGCCACCAAGAGGAAGAGACACACGATCGCCAGCCCGATGATGGAGAGCGGGTTCCGGAAGACGGCGTAGAGCGATCGCTGGAGCTCGTGAAGCTGGCTCTCCCGCTCCTCCCGGAACCGCTGCCACCAGGAGACACTTGCCGTCGTCATCTCGCCGTTCCGTTCCCTGCTCGGACGCTCATCTCCGCCCGTGGCTCTTGGTTGTCACGCGTATCGCACCCGCGGATCCAGCACCCCGTACAGAAGGTCCACGACCAGGTTTGCCAGGGCGAAGTTCAAACCGATGACCAGCGTCACCGCCATCACCGGCATGAAGTCCGCGGCCACCGAGCTCTGCACCGCGTACAGGCCGATCCCCGGCCAGTCGAAGACGGTCTCGACCAGCACCGTGCCGCCCAGCATCCAGCCATAGCGGAGGCCGATCAGCGTGACGGTCGGAATGAGTGCGTTCTTCAGGACGTACTTGGCGACGATCAGCCGCTCGGGGAGCCCGTTCGCCCGGGCGTTCACCACGTACTCCCGGGAGATGCTGTCCAGCATGTCGGCCCGCATCATCCGGGTCACGGCGGCGAGCGAGGGTGACGACAGGACCAGTGCCGGTAGGACGAGGTGCGTGAGCGCGCTCCCGACGGCCGCCCAGTTCCCGGTCAGCAGGGCGTCAATCAGAAAGAATCCCGTGATCGTCGTGGGCGGCGACATGGCGATGGCCAGGCGCCCGCCGGATGGCAGAAGGTTGAACTTCAGCGCGACCAGGAGCTGGAGCATCAAGGCCAGCCAGAACATCGGCACCGCCACCCCTCCGATGGAGACGAGTCGCAGCAGATGGTCCAGCCAGGTGTCCCGGTAGGCCGCCGCGAGGATCCCGAACAGGATGCCCAGCACCGCCGCCAGTCCCATGGTGAAGAAGACCAGCTCCAGCGTGGCCGGCAGAAAGACCTTGATGTCGTCCGACACGTCGTGCCGGGTCCGTATGGAGCGGCCGAAGTTCCCCTGGAGGACGCCCTTGAGGTAGATGGCGTACTGGACAGGGAGCGACCGGTCCAGGCCGAACTCCGTGCGGATCAGCGCAATCTGTTCCTGGCTGGCGTCCGGCCCGGCGGCCAGGCGCGCCGGGTCTCCCGGTGTGACGTGCGAGACGACAAAGACGACCACCGTGAGCCCCAAGAGGGTCAGGAGTACCAGCAGCAACCGTTTGCCCAGAAACACCCACATCGACCCGACCCCGGCGCGGCATTCAGCGATTCGCAGCACAACGACCAATGACCGCGGCGCGAGGGCCAACCGGCGACCGCCCGCAAGCCCTTCGGCCGGCGGTCATTGGCCATTCGGTTCCGCCTCGTCGCCTACTCCTCGATGGCGAGTTGGTACATATCCACCTCGCCGGTGTAGTGCACCGGCGAGAAGAGGAAGCCCTTCACGTGCTGCCGCATCGCCCAGCGCCGGTTGAAGAGCATCCCCCACACCTCGGGCGCGTCCTCGACGATCAGGCGCTGGACCTCCTGGTACAGCTTCTCACGCTGTCCCCAGTCCTTCAGCACCCGCGCCTTGTCGATCAACTCGTCCACCTTGGGATTCTTGTAGTAGGCCACGCTGTAGTACCCGCGGCCCCAGGCGCCGGAATGGAATTGGAGCGACAGGATCGCGTCAGGATCGAAGAACTGCGGCGTCACGAAGACCGCCATCATGTCCGGCATGGTCTCGACCTTCGAGCCCCGCGCCACCATCTGCGGCCAGGGCAGCGCCACGATGTTCAGATTGATGTTGAGCTTCTTGAGTTGGTCGAGGAGCACCAGCCCGATCAACCGCTCCTCTTCCAGGCCGGCCACGTACACATACTCCAGCGTGAAGCCTCCGTTCGGGTGGCCCGCCTTGGCCAGATGCTCCTTGGCCTTGCCGAGATCGGTCCGGTACACCGGAAGCTTCGAGGCGTGCCCCTTGAAGGCCTTCGGGATCGGTCCCTCCATCAGCACGGCGTGGCCGTTGTAGATCTTGACGAAGGCGTCGTAGTCCATGGCATACGAGATCGCCTTCCGGATGTCCTGGTTAGCAGTCAGCCCCTTCTGGTTGTTGAACTTGATGGCGAAATTGGTAACGCCGGGGTGCTCCTCGATCTTGACCCCCTTCTCGGTCTTGATGGCCTCGTAGTCGTCGGGCTGCAAACCCTCGACCAGGTCCGCCTCACCCTTCAGGAGGGAGATCTTCTGCGACGAACTCTCCTGGATCAGCTTGAAGATGTAGCCGCCGATGTGCTTGGGGCTCTTCCAGCCTTTCCAGTAGGTGTCCAGGGCCTCCAGTTCGTACAGGTTCCCCTGCTCCCAGCGCCGGATCTTGAACGGCCCCGACCCCGCGGCGTTGCTCATGAGCCATTTCTGGCCGTAATCGTTGTCGACGGCGTTGGCCATCACCTGTTTCCAGCTCACGACGAAGAGCCAGGGGATCGTCGAGATGAAGGGGGCGTACGGCTTCTTCAGCGAGACCTGGAAGGTATGGATGTCCGGCACCTGCAGGCTCTCACGGTCGACGATGTCCATGAAGAGGACGGCCGGCCCGAGTTTCAGGTCCATGATCCGCTGGAACGAGAACTTCACGTCGTACGCGGTCACCGGCTCGCCGTTCTGGAACTTCGCCCGCTTGTCGATCTTGAAGGTGTAGGTCATCCCGTCCTTGGAGACGGCGTAGGACTCCGCCAGCCAGGGGACGAGCTTGGGCGGGTTCCCCTCGTATTTCAGCAGGGCGTCGTACACCGACTGCTGGATCGTCCGCGTGGACCAGTCGGTCTTCACGTGCGGGTCCAGGTTCGGGACGGCCTGTCGGGCCCCGAAGATCAGGATCTTCTGCCCGTCGCGCACCTGGAAGGCTTGCGCCTCAGGCGCGATCCCCAACGCCGTGATCGCCAGCGTCAGCATCAGTATGCCTGGGAGCCACCATGGCCTCATGATCCACCCTCCTCTCGCTAGTGTCCTGAGTTAGAATTTCGCCAACATATTCCAAGGCCAGAGGGGCACCCCGAAGACGCTGCGCCCGCGGGGCGGCCGGGTCCGGTCCGGAGGCCCCCGGTTTCCGGGGGCCGACCCGGAGCAAGGCCGCCCGGTTCTCGACGAGGCGCCAGGCGGCTGAGGGGTGTCCCTCTGGCCGGGACATTGTCAGCGTACTTTCGATTCACCACACTAGAGCGTCTCTTCCAGGATCTTTCCGACCAGTGACCGGGCCAGGAGGACCGGCTTGCCGGTGATCCGCCGGACATCCTCCTTCATGCGCGCCGTGTAGCCGATGCAGTGCATGACGATCGCCTTCACGTCGGTCGCCCGGAGCGTCTCCGCGGCCTCTCGCACCTCTTCCGCGTCCGCGTAAGGCGAGGCCTTCACCACCGTCGCGGTCAGGCCATACTCCCCCATCTTTTGCCGGCTGCCATCCACCTGGGCCGCCCCCGGCACCATGACCCCGACCCGCCCGCCTGGACCGACGACGGCCTGGACGATCCTGTCCACCAGTCCCTGCGGCTCGAGAAGCGGCACGACCGACCGGAACTCGGGAAAATGGCCCGTGCATAGCAGGACGATGACATCCACCTGGGCGCCCAGCCGATCAATGCGCGCCTGGAGGCGTGGGATGATGTGCCGCTTGGCAACCTGGACCTCGCCGCCGTCCTGCATGCGGGTCACCAGCGTGTCGTCCGCCGGGCCGGGGGCCAGCCTGCGGACCTCGGCCATGGCGAGGCCATCGAGGGCCCCCGCTTCCACGACCTCCATCGGCCGACCGACCAGCGCCACAACCTCCGGCACGACATCCGGCCGCGGGCTCTGCCCGATGGTGATCATTCCGACGCGCGTCGCCATCCGTGTCGTCACCTTTCTCCTACCGCTTCCGGCGCGCGCCCTTGCCCAGCGTCTGCAGGTGGGTCAGCGGACCGTAGAGTCGGAGGATCCGCGAAAACTCCGACTCGTCGTAGAAACCGCATTTCCCCTGCCCGAACCGCTTGGCGACCTCGACAGAGAACCGGACCGCCAGCTCGATGTCCACCTCGTGGCTGGCACCGGTCGCGCAGCCGGGCACCGGCGTCTCCGCGGTGATGGCCACGCCGACAACCGGCGCGTCGGTCGCCGTCGTCGGCTGCATGATCGAGTTGATATGGTAAAGATCGTTCCCGTACGGGGTGATGTCCTGGGTCGTGATGGGTAACACCACGGGCAGCCGCCCGGTGACGACCTGCAGGATATCCAGGAGGTCATCGCTCACGCGGAGCACCCAGCCGGCCTTGGCCGTGGGCGAGATGGCGATCCCCCGGTGATTGACGATCCGGTTCCCCTTGGTGGTATCGATGGACAGGATGGCGTCCATCGCCCCCTCCACCTCCAGCCGATTCATCACCGCCGTGTCCACCGGCGAGCCCATGAAGGGGACGGGCTTGTGGGGCTTGGTGGGCGCGTCAGGGCAGACGTGGGTCGCCACGATCACGTCGCCGGGCAGGACATCCCCACCCGTCTGCATGTCGGCCAGCTTCAACGCCGCGGCGAGCGCGGCCACGGCTCCGTCGCCATCCGAAACCAGGCCGATCATGGTGGGCCGTGCCCCCAGCCCGCCCAGGCGGCCGATGATGCCGAGCGTCCGGGCCGACCCCCCAGCACTCTTGCCGCGGCGACCGGGGACCAGGACGCGAACGAACTCGGTCGCCCCGCGGGGCCCTTTCACGCGCGTGACCCGAACCTGCTGGGTTCCCCGCCGCTTCAACAGGCTGGCCACCGACTCGCCGCTGGCGTCCGCCCTGTCGAGCAGCTCCGCCACCTCTACCACTTGTCGCAATGCCATGCGCTCACCTCATACCCACGAGACACCGTCGAAGTGAAAACGGAAAACCGACAACCGACAACCGGCTAACCAGGAAACCACCAGGAAACCCCAGCGAACGGTCCCGCACGCATGATGGTCGAACCTCACCTGCGCACGTTTGCCAGAACCTCTTCCATTGGCCGGTACGACAAGTCGAAACCGAAATGGCTCGGCCCCGTCAGGGCCAGGCCCTGCGGCGTCCTCCACATCGGATCCGCGGGCACGGCGAAGACCGCCATCTCCAGTCCCTCGCGGAGGTTGGAGTTCGTGAATGGCTTGCCGGTCCCGGCCTCCACCGCGCACAGCAGGTCCGGGGTCATCACGTACGGCCGATCGTCCAGCCAGGAGATCTCGTTCTCGTTCTTCAGCCAGATCTTGAGCCGGTGGCCCACCGACAGCTCCCGACCCTCGAGGGTGTATTCGCCCCACATGAACCCGCCGCGGTCCTCCCACGCGAGCGTCGCGACGGCCCCTTCGAACAACCGCACCCCCCCGGCCGCGCGGATGATCCCTCCCACCACGTCGGCGCCCTGCATCTGCGCCTCGCGCATGGCTCGGCCGATGGCGATCGCTCGCGACACCGTCCCGCCGATCGCGATCTTCCGGAGCACGTCGCCGCGAACCGGGCAGCGCACCGTCACCGTCCCGCCGCCGACCACCGCCAAGGCTCGGGCGATCTGTTCGGCGGACTTGAAGGTCTCGGTCTGGATGACCAGCGCTCGGTTCCCCCACACGTCGCAGAGCGCCATGGGCGCCAGCGGGATGCCGTGCAGCGTATAGGATCCCATCTCCAGCTCCGGCTTGGCCCGGCCGATGGTATCTCCGTCCACGAACGGGATCCCCGCCAGGGCGCCCAGCAGCGCCGCGACAGCCGTGTTGAGCCCTCCCATCTCGACCGGCAAGACGGCACATGCCCGGCCGCCGACGTGCGACTCCAGCAGGCGGAGCCCCGCCAGGAGTGGGCTCTCGGGCGTCAGGATCTGCTCCCGCAAAGCCCGGCTGTACCGATCGTCCTTCGCGCCGGGGGCGATCGAGCCGACGAACGCCGGCATGACCACCAGCCCGTCCGCCGGTACCTCGTCGGGGGACACCAGGCGGATCGGCTTCCCCGCGTCCAGCGCGGCTTCCATGAGGGCGACGCCCAGGTCAGGCGATCCCCCGCCCCCCGTGCCGAGGACGGTGGCGCCCATGCACAGATCCGTGATGGCCTGACGATCCAGCGTGATCATCGTGAGAGACTCCTTGTAGCCGGAAGGGAAGGATGGATGCCTGGAGTGCCGCCCACGCGGAAAATCGATCGGCGCGCCGGGCGCGGCCCGTCGCGCTCAGCGTGCGCCGCTGGCGCCCGGTCGCCCCTCGATCTCGCGTCGCACCTTGTCGTTCATCTGCTCCGTCATGCCCCGGTACACCTCACCGGGCGGAGGCGCACTCGGACCGGCGGGACGGTGGATCGAGAGCACCTCGGAACGCGGGATTTCGATCGTCTCCGCCGGTTTCTCGATCCGCACCCGGTCGCCGATGATCTCGACCTTGTCGGCCTGAATGGTCCGCCCGTCCTGAAGGAAGACGGTCTCTGCCGCCATAGCGGACTGAGCCGGCTGGACGAAGACCGCCAGGAGTACGGTTACGATGGCTGCCTTGCCTGCAAGACCCAGATCCATCAAACCTCCAAACCGATCACCATTGGCAAGTCCGCTCGCAACGGATCAGGATGCCGCGCCGGCGAGGACCTCGGCGAGCATGGGCTGCGCTCGGGCCCAGGCCGCCGCCATGGACGCGAACGCTTCTTCGAAGCGTCGCACCGCCTGGGCGTCGGGCTGGTACACACCGCGGATGGTTTCCCACCGCGACTTGACCACTTCCTTTTGACGGTAGAGTTCCACGAACCCGGAATGATGCCTGGCATTGACCGCCTCGGGCGCGTTGGCGAGCGCGACGCGCAACCGCTCGAGGTCGCTTTCCCACGCCTGGATCGCTCCATCGATCTCGTCCCGCCGTCCCCCCGTCGCCATTCGAGACTCCCCCTCTTCTCTTCTCGACCACCGATCATCGCGTCATTCGGCACCCACGCCCGTCCGAGGCCGACGGCTGACCGCTGAAGGCTTCCAGCTTCTTCTATACCATGCTACCCGCCTTCTCGTCGAGCCGCACCGCACGCGGCGCCATCCGGTTCGACCCGGCAAGGAACCACTTGCGGCACCCCAGGAATATCCTTTAGTCTGAGGGCCTCGGGCGGGGCGCCGGGAGCCAACTCCCGGCCGCGGAACGGATCCCTGCCACCCCGTGCGCCGTCCTGAAGGAGGAGGCAATGCCGTCGCAGTACGAGATCAACCAACTGGAAAAGGAAGAATCCTGGCGAATGTTCCGGATCATCGGGGAGTTCGTCGAAGGTTTCGACGCGCTCTCCCGGATCACCCCGGCCGTGACGGTCTTCGGCAGCGCCCGCACCCGCCCGGAGAATTCGCCTACGACACTGCCGAGGCCATCGGCCGCGAGATCGCCGCGGCCGGCTTCACGGTCGTCACCGGCGGCGGGCCGGGCGTGATGGAAGCGGCATCCAAGGGCGCCATCCAGGCGGGAGGGAAGTCCGTGGGACTGAACATCGAGCTGCCCATGGAACAGAAGCCGAACCCGTACACCACCATCTCCCTGCGCTTTCACTACTTCTTCGTCCGAAAAGTCATGCTGGTCAAGTACGCCACCGCCTTCGTCCTGCTCCCTGGTGGCTTCGGAACCGTGGATGAGCTGTTCGAGACCGTCACCTTGATCCAGACGCACAAGATTCGCCCCTTCCCGGTCATCCTGGTGGGACGAAGCTACTGGCAGGGGCTGCTGGAGTGGATGCGCGAACAGGCCCTGGTGGATGGGTACATCTCCCCGCAGGACCTGGGCTTCTTCACCGTCACCGACAACCCGCGCGAGGTGGCGGATCGGATCACCGAGTTCTATCGGGGCGGAAGCGTGGACCTGAGCGCCACCGCCTGACGGCGCCGCGACGCCATGCCAGCCGCCCCTATTCGACGCGGACGACGGTCGAGGCGGGCAGGCGATCCACGAGGAACTGGACGGCCTGGTCCACCTCGTCGCTCTGTTTCGATTCCAGGGTCAGGACGACGCGGTGGTCGGGCTGGTGGAGGATGGGATAGGAGCCGAGCTGCAGCGCGGGAAACCGGTCGAGCGCCCGATAGAGCTCGGCTGCAATCTCTCCTTCGTCGCACCGGAGGAAGATCCGCCGCAGGATGTACGGAGCGTCCCGGAACTCCTCGCGAATCCGCCCGAACTTTCGCCGCACGCTCTCGGGAATCCCGGGAAAGATGAAGACGTTCTCCAGGGCCACCACGGGAAACCCGAGGTCGCCTTCTCCCACCAACCGGCTCCCCTCCGGGACGTCCGCCATGCGGAGCTGGGCGGGTGTGATGCCCTCGCCATAGTGCCGCCGGAGCACCGCCTCGAGCAACGGATGGCGGACCAGGGGGCGGTCGAATGCCTGCGCGATGGCCGCGATCGTCACGTCATCGTGGGTCGGTCCCACGCCGCCCGTGGTGAACACCAGATCGTGATCCCGCGCCAGCTCCCGCACGTCGCGCACGATCACCGGCAGCTCGTCCGGAATCGTCAGGATGCGCCGGACCTCGACGCCCAGACCCCGCAGCTCCTGGGCGAGGAAGGGCGAGTTCTGGTCCGTCACCTTCCCGCTCAGCACCTCGCTGCCGATGATCAGGACTGCCGCGGTCTTGGCCATCGCCTCACTGACGCGCCTTCACCGTCACCGGCGGGACGCCGGCCCGCTCCAATATCACTTCGCCGATCTTGTCGTGAACGCCCAGCGGGGCCGTCACGCAGTGCTCGCACGCCCGGGAAATCCCGGGCCGCCTCCTCGACCAGACGGGGGATGTCCGTGGTGGAATGGCGACCCGGGGAAAGGAAGTACGGATGGACGACGACGGCTTCGGCGCCGTCTCGGACGGCAGCTTCGAACGTCTGCCGGATGCTGGGCTCGGCCAGTTCCATGTGCGCGGGGTACACGCGCGCGAGACCAGAGAGTCGCTTCACCATGGCAACCACCTCCAGGAGCATCTCGTTGGCCTCCGGAAAACGGCTCCCATGGTCCACCAGGATGAGCGCAGTGTGGGTATTGGGTTCGGCCACGGACTCACCTCCTGCTGTTGATGCATCGGCGCTGTGCCGGCAAACCCCTGCGCCGACTCAGGCGGGATCGCCTGACCCGCGGAGCGCCCGCTGGATGTCGGCACGTCGGGCGTCGAATACGGCATCGGAGAGAACGGGCTCACATCCGTCCGGGTTGATCGCCTGAGCCAGTCTCCACCCACGACACGCAGCCGTCGTACCAGGACTGCTGCTCCAGAAGGATCGGCTCTGGTCGCCGGAACAGCCGCAGGGTCAGCACGTGAACGCCCGGCCTGTTGCGATAGTGAAACCGGGACGCGACGCAGTCCCAGGACAGGATGTGCTGGTCCGCCAGACGTCGCAGACACTCCAGGTCCGTCACCTGGACCACATCCGCCACGGTGGCGTAGAGCTGGATCGCCAGCGTCCCGGGCGCCGCGGCGCGGCTTGCACCGTCCGGAATTCCTCGCGCGCGGCGGGAACCAGGTCCGCTTCTTTTTGATGGACATAGGTCGGAAATAGCCAGAACCGCTGGTGGGTGACCTCGAAGCCGTCCTTGATCTCCTGGATCCCACCCTTGCGGATGAGAAGCGTCTGACGACCATCCGCCAGCGCCCGGCAGACGACGGCCCACTCCTTCAGCGCGGCATTGACCGCCTCGACCATGTCATCTCCCCATGCCGGTTCCGGCGCGGATACTAGATGTCGCCCGCGACAGTATAGAGGACCAACCGAAGGGGGCCAAGACGAGAAAGACGGCCGGGACGATCCGCCGGTGCGGGCCTCACAGGAGACCCCCGTCTCTGTGGAGCGCCGCGACCGGCCCGCCATTCCCGTTGCGTTCCGGCGCCTTCCCCAAGTAGAATCGGGCCTCGTTGGTGGCCGCGCCACTCGATCGCCGGAAGGAGATCCGCATTGAGCACTCAGCAGACGGCACTGCACGGCTGGGCCTTGATCCTGGGCGCGTCGAGCGGATTCGGCGAGGCGACGGCGCTCACCCTCGCCCGGCGCGGCG
Source organism: uncultured Methylomirabilota bacterium (assembly GCA_963695995.1). Classification (GTDB taxonomy): domain Bacteria; phylum Methylomirabilota; class Methylomirabilia; order Methylomirabilales; family 2-02-FULL-66-22; genus 2-02-FULL-66-22. The sequence continues at coordinate 19,451 of CAVOIV010000045.1, read as the reverse complement.
TGAACGTCTTCGGCGTGCACATGGATCGGCGGGCGACCCTCGGAAATGTCGAGCGTATCGTCGGCGAAATCCAGGGGATGGGTCGCGAGGCGGTCTTCTTCAACGTCAACGCAGCCGATGCGGAGAAGCGACAGGACGTCCTGGATCAGATGGCACGCATCTTGGCGGAGCGCGGCGAGCCGGGCGCGGTGATCGTCCTCATGCACTCGCTCGCCTTCGGCGCCCTGCGGCCGTACATCGCCGAGGACTCCAAGGACGCCCTGAGCCAGTCCCAGATGGAAATGACCCTGGATGTCATGGCCAACAGCCTGGTGTACTGGACCCAGGATCTGCTGCGGCGAAAACTGATGGGGCCGGGCGGCCGGATCTTTGCCATGACCAGCTCCGGCGGCAACCACGTGTGGCCCACCTACGGCGCCGTCTCCGCCGCCAAGGCCGCCCTGGAAGCCCACATCCGCCAGCTCGCCTACGAGCTGGCGCCGTACCAGATCACGGCGAATTCCATCCGGGCCGGCGTCACCGATACGCCTGCCCTGCGCAAGATTCCCGGCAACGACAGAATGATCGAGGGGGCGACGGCCAAGAACCCCTATCAGCGGCTCACCACCCCGGCGGACGTGGCCACGGCCATCGCCGCGCTCTGCGCCTCCGGCACCCACTGGATCACGGGCAACGTCATCGGCGTGGACGGCGGCGAGGACCTTACCGGTTAATCACCCCGCCCCGCCCTCCGCCTTGCCTCGTCCGTCCTTGTCTCGCGGCTCGAGGCTCTCCGCTCTCCCCTACGCCTTCCGCACGAACTTCTGCACGGTGTTAGGGCCCTTGTCCGTCTTGGCGTGGGTGAAGCTGACCTCGCCGACGTACAGGTCTCCCCGGGAATCCACCACCAGGGTGTGCGGCGCGACGAAGAGCGGCTGGTCGGGGGCGTGCGACTCGTTGCCCCAGCGAGCCAGCAGTGTGCCGTCGAGGTCGAAGATGCTGATGCGCCGGCACAGCTCCGAGACGTACACGATGTCGTCCTTGATGCAGACGTCCGTCGGGCGGAACAGGTCCGTCCACTGGGTGAGGAATTTGCCGTCCTCGCGGAAGATCTGGATGCGGTGATTCTCCCGATCCACCACCCACACGCGACCGTCCTTGTTCACCCAGAGGTTGTGCGGAAGCCGGAACTGGGACGGGCCGGGGCCAGGCTCGCCCCAGGACGAGATCAGGTCCCCCTTGGCGGTGAACCGGTGCACCCGCGCGTTGCCGTACCCATCCACCACGTACATCTCTCCCGAGGGGGCGATCCCGATCCCGGTCGGCCGGTTGAACGGCGCCCCCCCGCGGGTGATGGACGCAATCCGCTCGAAGAGATCCAGCGCCTCCCGGTAGCCGGTATCCGAGGGCTTGTCCTTGGTCCCCAGAGTCATCAGGAGCTGGCCTTCCGGGGTGAACTTCGAGACCGTGTGGTTCCGGTCGTCGGTGCAATACAGCGAGCCATCCGCCCCGATGCAGCTCCCGTGGGCCCGCTGGAAATGCCCCTTTCCCCATCGGGTCACCACGGCGCCCTCCCGATCGAAGACCGAGATCGGGTAGGCGCTCCGGCTCAGGATAAAGACGCGGTCCTTGGCGTCCACGCACACGCCCCCGACGTCCGTGAACGACTCACCCTCCGGCAGCTTCGCCCAGCGGTTGACCAGCTCGTACCTGAACTTCCCCTGTCCGTAGATCATGACGCACGCTCCTGTGGTTGACTTGAGGCTCCGGTGCCGTTCGCACCGGAGATGGGAACTGACAGCGTGATCCGGGCGACTAGCCGCGCTCGCGCGGCAACGCCGGCCTCGGCGCTACTTCACGCCGACCTTGGCCGCCTGCGCCACCAGGTAATCGCGCGCGGCCAGCATGTCATCGAGCGTGGTGAAGGCATTCGTGTAGTGACCGGTGAAGCCCTTTCCCTCGATGCGGCGGAACATGTCGGCAAAGTCCAGGTCACCGTCGCCGGGCTTCAGGTGGACCTCATGGCCCAGCCGGAAACAGTCGGCGATCCGAACCTCGTCCACGCGCCCGAAATCCAGCGCATCGCAGAACCCGGCGACGCCTTCGGGTACCAGGTGGGCATGATTCACCGTGAACGAGAGCCGGAAATTGGGCGACTGGATGCCGTCGAAGAAGTAGCGCCACTCCTCGAAGCTGACCGGGATGTAGTGGATCTCGGCCTTCTCCGGCTCGGTGTTGTGGTTCTCCAGCAGGATCCGCGCCCCCTTCTTCTCGGCGTAGGCCACCAACCGCTTCAGCCGATCGAGGCCCGCCTCCATCCGCATCTTCTTGTCGGAGGTGAAATGGTAGCCCCCGTGCACCACGATCCACTTGGCGCCGAGCTTGGGATAGATGTCCACGTAGCTCCGGAGATACTGATCCATGGCCTCGGACACATACGGGGAATACTCCGCGACGTTCACCGCCGAGAGCGTGTGCAGTCCCAGGTGCACGCCGTGCCGCTCGCACGCCGCCCGGACGGCCGCCGCCCGCGCGTCGTCGAACGTCGTGACGGCGTTCGCCGCCGTGTCGAGCTGGATGTCGATGTAGCGCACGCCGTGCTTCGCCGCCCACTCGATCCCCTCTTCCAGCCGGATACGCCGACCGAGGTCAATGCCGATTCTGTCCTTGAGAGTCATGACACCTCCAAACGAGAAATGATGAGACCACGCACGACCTCGTGCCGGCCAGAACCCATGAACCTCCCCGCCCGCGGCAGCATGCCGCAAGCCACACGGCGGCGTCAAGCTCAAATGGCGCACGGTGCGGTCGCCCGCATGACGGAATCTCACCCGCTCATGTCGATCCTCGCGGATCCACCGCCCTGTTACGTCGCGATACCTTCCTCTCTTTGGGTCTTCTTCAGATGCGCCACACGGACATGCTGGGCGCACAAATACGAAAGCCACCCGGCTGGGTGGCATTCGTGATGGCGGGGCCGACGGGACTCGAACCCGCGACCTCCGGCGTGACAGGCCGGCGTTCTAACCAACTGAACTACGACCCCGTTTCTGCTCTGTATCCTCTGAGGAGGCGTATTTTTACCACGCCGGTCACCCCATTGCAAGGGTTTCCTGACTGGAGCACAGGACCGAAATGGACTTTAACCCCAGACAAACACTCTCACCCCAATCGGCACCCGGAGACCGTACCTCGCGAAGGACGCCGCCGGTTCCTCGATCTTTTCGCCGGCACCGCAGTTTAGGGGACGCCCTTCACTTATTTACTTTTCGTCATCTGTTGGACCCATGGCATCACGTCTTCGACGCTCAATCCCCGGCGACCGAGGATCGCATCACAATGCAACAGCGCATTGAAAACGGTGACTGACGATACGCCCAACGTGCGCGCCATCTCGGTCATCGGAAGGCCAAGTTTCCGAATCGCAAGCCCGGCAGCCACCGCCCGGGCCTGCGACACGACACGCCGCCTGCTCCCCCCGCACAATTCCTCGACGGTGATCCCCCAGCGTCCCGCACACCGCTGAAGAAGCGTCGGCAACCTTTCCAACGCCACCGCACGAGGTACGGGTTGGGATTGTGCAGCAATCGCGCGGTGCACCTCTTCCACAAAAGCGCCGCTGCCCAGAACACGCTCGTCGGCCATTCCATGTTCGCGGCCTCGATGGAGATCCCCAACGAATTCCCAACCTCCCGCGCTCCGGCGCAAACCGCCCCCTTGCAATTCTTTGCGTCGGCCTTGCGCGACCCCTTCGGCCACATACTCCCGATACCGATGTCTCGCGTGCCGCGAACGTATCCCAAAACAGCCGAACACCTCGCCGACTGCCTGCCACGGCCGAGCCACCCGCCCCATGAGGGCGCTATGCCCAGTCCAGGGATATTCATCGAGCAGATCCAGTGTGCTGACTATTTTGGCTCGAAGGGGATTGAGGTGGACGTATCGTACCAACTCCAGCAGATAGGGCTCCTCTTCCACCAAGATGGACTTGTACCGATTCTGGAAGAGGTGGCCGGCTCGCTTGTGGCGCCGATTGAAACTCCCGGCGTACCCCGTTATTGACATCCGCATAAGTAATGCAATATCATGGAGCCCTCGGGAAAGGAGGGATCTCCATGCGTCCTCATGGGTCGCCCGACGCCTTGGAAGCCCGGCGGCAGCAGGTGGTCGCCCTCCTCAAGCAGGGCCTATCCCTGCATGAGATCGCTCGTCGCCTGGGCTGCCACGCGAGCAGTGTGCTCCGGTGGCGCAATGCGTGGCAGGCCGGCGGCCTGGAGGGGCTGAAGGCCAAGCCGGCCGCGGGTCGCCCGCCCCGCCTCAAGGCCCGACACAGAAGGCCCGCCTCGTCCGGCTCCTGGTTCAAGGGGCCCCCGCCCACGGGTACCGGACCGATCTCTGGACCACCCAACGCATTGCCGCCTTGATCGAACGCCGCCTGGGGATCCGCTACCACCGCAACCACGTAGGGAAGCTCCTGCACCTGGGGGTGGAGCCCCCAGACCCCGGAGCGGCGGGCGGTGGAGCGCGATGAGGCCGCCATCGCCGCCTGGAAGCGGGACGTCTTGCCCCGTGTAAAAAAAACGCCGCGCGGCTGGGCGCCCACCTCGTCTTCGTCGACGAAGCCGGCTTCCTCCTGACCCCGGCGGTCCGGAAGACGTGGGCGCCCGGTGGGGCAGACGCCGATCGTCCGCCACCGGTACGCGCGCGACCGCATCTGGCCATCTCGGGCATCGCCGTCAGCCCGCGGCGCGGCCACTGCACACTGTACTGCCAACTGTACGAGGACAACATCCAGGGTGAGGAGGTCGTGGCGTTCCTCCGCGCCCTCCTGCGCCAGATCCCCGGCCCCCTCGTCGTGCTGCTGGACAATGGCAGCATTCACCGCGGCGAGCCCGTGCCGGGAACTGCTCAGCCGCACATCCCGGCTCCACCTGGTGCCCTTCCCGCCGTACGCCCCAGAGCTGAATCCCGATGAAGGCGTCTGGAATCACCTCAAGGCCCCCTTGGCCAACGGCCGGCCCGATACGGCAGCCGACCTCATGGATGTCCTGGCGGAGGAAGTCTGTCGCCTGGGCGCCTCCTCCCTGCTCCTCCGCGGGTGCATCGAGCACTCCGACCTTCCCCCTTTTTTACCTTGAGTATTGCATTACTTATGCGGATGTCAATAGGAAGCGTCGCCTAGTCGTCGCCAGGGGCTGCTCCCCCGTCCTGACCAGGAGGTGAAAATGGGAGCAGCGCCCACGCAAGAACCGAGAGCCCAGTATCCCGGTCCGATCGGACCGAGTCGCCAGTCGGTCAACCAATCCTGCCGATCCACGTCATCAGCAAAGATGGATCGTCCCTCGATTCCCCGCACCATGACATGGTGCAGGGCACCAGGCGCATCCAGGCGTGACCCCCGCGGCATGGGACGAGCCGTAGCCCCGCCGACGGTGGGTTGTCAAGATGTATATTAAATATCTTAAGGGCGTCCCCAATTATTACGGCAGATCCCGCCACGGCTCAAGCTGCGCTGTATAACAATTCCGGCTGAGGCCTCGATGGTCGAGTCGCCTAACTTAAGGGACTAAACTGTTACCTCTATTCTTACCGTCAACACCCGGTCGCGCGGAGTGCGGAGGCGAGGCTCATCGTCGGCGTCGCTATTGGAGGTGGGTGCGGGAGAATCTCGGTCGCCTCCCCGAAACACGGTCAACGCGGAGCTGGAGAAAAACGAAAGCCGCCCAGGCGAGCGGCTTTCGTGCGCTATAACACCGTATTCGTCGGCGCATCCCGGCGATTCACGCGATCCCGCGCCCGCCGTCCACCTGGAGGGTCTGGCCGGTCATGCTGTCGGAATCGGGGGAGGCCAGGAAGACCGCGGCGCCCACCAGGTCGTCGGGGGACATGACCCGGCCGAGGGGGATCCTGGCGACGCGCAACTTGAGAAACTCCGGGTCGTCCAGGTCCTTGCTGTTCAGATCAGTGCGGGTGAGCCCCGGCGCCAGGGCGTTCACGCGGATGCCATACTGGGCCAGCTCCAGCGCCATGCACTTGGTCAGCATCGCCACGCCGGCCTTGGAGACGCAGTACGCCGTCATCCGCGGGGCGGGAAAGCCGGCCGCCTCGGAGGACACGTTGACGATCTTGCCCCGCCCCCGCTCCTTCATCCGGGCCGCCACGGCCTGTCCCACCAGGTAGCAGCCCTTGAGGTTGGTGTCCACGATCCAGTCCCAATCGGCTTCCGGCAGGTCGAGGAAGAAGATCCGCTTCTGCACCCCGGCGTTGCTGACCAGGACGTCTATCGGACCGAGGCGCTGCTCCACCTCCGCCACCGCGGCCTGGACCTCCGCCTGCTTGGCGATATCAGCCTTGACCGCCAGACCGCGGCGCCCCAGCGCTTCGATCTCGCGAACGACGGCCTGGGCCGCCTCGGGATGGTTCACATAGATGACGCCGACGTCCGCGCCCTCTCGGGCGAGTCCCAGCGCGATGCCCCGTCCGATACTCCGCGCCCCGCCGGTCACGAGTGCGACTTTTCCCTTGAGCCTCATCTCCCTGCCTCCTCGCTGCAACAGTTCCCCCAACCAAAAGCACGGACGGGGCCCCAGAGGGCCCCGCCGCATATTGAGTGCCGGTCGTTCGATCCGTTACCTCGTCTTGCGAGCGGACCGCTTGGCAACCGCCTTCTTTCGAACCACCTTCTTGGCGGCGACCTTTTTCGCCGCTGGCTTCTTGGCCACGGCCTTCGTCGCCACCGACTTCTTCGCGACGGCCTTCCGCTTGACGACCGTCTTCGCGACGGCTTTCCGCGCGGGCGCCGCCGCGGGGGCGGGCTTCCGCGCCGTCGGCTTCGCCGCCGACCAGCGCCTTGGCCTTGGCCACGATCGCCTCGACCGAGATGCCGTACTTCTTCATCAGGGCATCGTAGGCCCCGGACTCGGTGAAGCGGTCCTGGACCCCGATGAAATCCATCTTCGTCGGCGCGTGCTTGGCCAGCGCCTCGGCCACGGCCCCGCCGAACCCGCCGACGATGTTGTGCTCTTCCACGCGTGAGCACCGCCCCCGTCTTGGAGGCCGAGGCGGCCAGCGCCGCCGCGTCGATCGGCTTCACCGTGGCGACGGCCAGCAGGTCCACGCTGATCCCCTCTTTGGCGAGCTGCTCGGCGGCCTCCATCGCCATCACGACCGGCACGCCGCAGGCGGCGATGGTGAGGTCCTTGCCGTCCCGGAGCTTGCGAGCCTTCCCGATCTGGAACGGCTCGGCGTCCTCGAACAGGATCGGCGTCTCGTTCCGGCAGCCCCGGATGAACGTCGGGCCGTTCCGGCGCAGCGCCAGCTTCGAGGGCCTGCTTCGTCTCGGCCGCGTCCGCCGGCACGATCACCACCATGTTGGGCAGCACGCGCATCATCGCCACGTCCAGGATCGCCTGGTGGCTGGCCCCGTCGTAGGAATCCGACAGGCCGCCGTACGTCGCCCGCCAGCACCACCGGCAGATTGTTGTAGCAGATCGTGTTGCGGATCTGGTCGGCGCACTTCAACGCCAGGAACAAGGAGAAACGTGTTGATCACCGGACGCAGGCCCGCCGTGGCCATGCCCGCGGCGATGTCCGCCATGTTGGCCTCGGCCACGCCCACGTTGAAGAAGCGATCGGGATAGGCCTTGGCGAAGGCGCCGGTCTTGGTGCTGGCCGACACGTCGGCGTCCAGCACGACCAGCTCGGGGATCTGTCGGGGCCAGCTCCACCAGCGCCTGGCCCAGCGCGTCACGCATCGAGAGGAGCTTCACGTCGCGTCTTCACAGGGCCACCTCCAGTTCTGCCAGGGTCTGCAGCAGTTCGGGCCGGCCTTTGGCGTAGGTCTGATCGTCGATGACCGCGCCGTGGAACTTGTGGGTGTCCTCCGTGAAGGAGATCCCCCGACCCTTCTTGGTCTTGAAGATGACCGCCGCCGGCCACTCGGTCTGCTGCTTTGCCCAGTCGAGGGCCCGCTGAACGTCCGTGACCTGATGCCCGTTGAACAGCGTCGGCGCCACGTTCCACTGGAAGGCGTTGAATTTCTCGAACAGCGGGGCCAGCGGCATGATCTCATCGCTGCTGCCGTCGAGCTGGAAGCCGTTGTAGTCGATCATGGCCACCAGCCGCTCGGGCTTGAACTTCGCCGCGGCCATGAAGCCCTCCCAGGTCTGGCCCTCGTCCAGGCACCCCTCGCCCATGATCACGTAGCTCCAGTAGGATCTTCTTCTGGAGCCGGGCCGCCAGGGCCATGCCCGAGGCTCACGGACATCCCGTGGCCCAGCGCCCCCGTGGACATGTCCACCCCCGGCGTCTCGTTCATGCACGGATGCCCCTGCAGACGGCTGTTGATCTGTCGGAAGCGTGTGCAGCTCCTCCGTCGGGAAGAACCCGCGATTGGCCAGCACCGTGTAGAGCATGGCCGAGGCGTGCCCCTTGGAGAGCACCAGCCGGTCGCGGTCGGGCCAGCGCGGCTCGCCGGTCCGGACCTTCATGGCGTCGAAGTAGAGCGTCGTGAGGATCTCCGCCACCGACGAGGCGCCGCCCCAGTGTCCGGTCCCCTTGTCGTGGAGGATGTCCCAGACATCCACCCGGAACTTCTGCGCCAGGTACTGCATCATGGCCGCCTTCTTCCCGCGGTCCGTTTCCGCGAGAACGCGCGCCGGATCCACCCTGGGTGCCAGCAGCGTTGTCATAGCTCCCCTTTCTCTTTTCGCGCCCTGAGTCCCACGCCGCTCCGAGCCCCCGGCACCAATCCGGGCGTCGGTCGGCAGCAACTACCGGGCTAGTGTCTCCCACATCGGCGGTCGCGGTCAACGGCCCAGACGTGTCGGCCTGCCTTTCCTGACAAATGGCCACCGCATGGGACTTGATCCCGCCGCGCCTCCGGGGTAGAGTTACCGGCCTGAGTCGCGACGGGACGAGACTCTCACGTCCATCGAGGTGACATCATGCGCATCCTCTTCGCATCCTCCGAGGTCGCCCCGTTCGCCAAGACCGGTGGCCTGGCCGATGTGGCCGGGGCCTTGCCCAAGGCCCTCAAGGCACTCGGCCACGACATTCGGGTCGTGCTGCCGAAGTATCGAATGGTGGACGCTGCCGCACACGGGCTGCGGCGAATCGGCCTGGCCTTCCCGATCCCGTGGCCGGCCGCGTCGAGACGGCGCCGTGTGGGAGGGGCCGTCGGGGCCGTGCCCGCCTACTTCATCCAGCAGGACGACTACTACGATCGGGAAGGGCTCTACCAGGTCGCCGGGAAGGATCACCCCGACAACGCCGAGCGGTTCGCCTTCTTCTCCCGCGCCGTCCTGGAGTTGGCGCGAGCCGCTGGCTTCCGCCGGAGATCTACCACTGCAACGACTGGCAGACCGGCCTGGTCCCGACCTACCTTCGCACCACCTATCAGGGGACCCCGGATTTCGCGCGCCGGGCGCTGTTCACCGTCCACAACTTGGGATACCACGGCCTGTTCAAACCCGCTGCCATGGCCGTCGCGAACCTGAGCCCGGAACTCTTCAACCCCTTCGGTGTCGAGTTCTACGGCAAGGTCAACTTCCTGAAGGCGGGGTTGGTCTTCAGCGACCTGATCAACACCGTGAGCCGGAAGTACAGCCAGGAGATCCAGACCGAGGAGTTTGGGCACGGTCTGGACGGCGTGCTGCGCGCCCGGGCGAAGGACGTGCACGGCATCCTGAACGGCATCGACTACGACGAATGGCACCCCAGCCACGATCCGTCATCGCGGCCCGCTTCTCCCGCGACGATCTCCCCGGTAAGGCGGCGTGCAAGGCGGACCTGCAGCGGGTCTTCGGTCTGCCCGAGCGAGCGGACGTCCCGCTGCTGGCGGTGATCTCGCGCCTAGCGGTGCAGAAGGGCATCGACCTCGTCGCCGAGGCGCTGGATGCCATCCTGGCGCTGGATGCACAGTTCGTCCTCCTCGGGACGGGGAGCCGAGCTGCATCAGGCCTTCGAGGCCGCCAAGCTGCGCCACCCGTCTCGGGTCGGCCTAAAGCTCGGCTTCGACGTGGCCCTCTCGCACAAGATCGAGGCCGGCGCCGACATCTTCCTCATGCCGTCCCGCTACGAGCCGTGCGGCCTGAACCAGATGTACAGCCTGGCGTACGGCACGATCCCCGTCGTTCGGGCCACCGGCGGCCTGGACGACACCATCCAGCCCTTCGACCCCGAGAGCGGGACCGGGAACGGCTTCAAGTTCGCCGAAACGAGCGCCGACGCCCTGCTGGCCACGGTGCGCCAGGCCGTGACCTTATACCGCCAGCCCGAGCGGTGGCGCCGACTGATCCAGAACGCCATGGCCTGCGACTTTTCCTGGGGCCGCTCCGCCAAGGAATACGAGGCGCTCTACGAGGAGATCGTCCGGCGGCGCGGACCGCGTTGAGGTGCGAGCCAGATGGCTCGCTGGCCGCCCGTCGGATTCCATGACCCGGGCCTTCTGATCCCCGACGGATTCCCTTGACGAACCGGGCGATTGGCTCAAATCGGGCATCTCGTCTGGCGGAGCCGCCGGACCGGTGATCATCCCTGGACAGGAAGGAGAGAGACATGACGCAGCGAAAGGACCAGGCCGCTCGCGGACAGATGACGCGTCGCGAGGTGCTTCGCCGGGGCGCCACGGCCGCCGCCGGGGCCGCAGTGGGCCCCTTCGTGATCACGCCCGCCCGCGCCCAGAGCTTCAACTGGCAGCGCTTCAAGGGGAAGGAACTCTTCCTGATCTTCTTCAAGCACCCCTGGGCGGAGGAGATCGTCAAGTACGCCCCGGAATTCGAGTCGCTCACCGGCATCAAGGTGAAGTACGAGATCCTGCCGGAAATCCAGGCCCGCCAGAAGCTCACGGTGGAGATGACCGCCGCCTCCGGCGGCCTGGACGCCTTCCTCAGCAGCCTGCACGTCGAGAAGCGCCGCTTCTGGAAGGCCGGCTGGTACGAGCCCCTGAACAAGTACCTCGAGGACAAGACCCTCACCGCCCCGGACTATGACTGGAACGACTTCACCGCCACCGCCAAGGCGGCCGTCACGCAGCCCGACAAGACGGTGAGCGCGCTCCCCAGCTTTGTGGATCCCGACATTCTGTTCTACCGCAAGGACATCTTTCAGGAGAAGGGCCTGAAGCCGCCGAAGACCCTGGAGGAAATGGAGAGCCTCGCCCAGAAGCTGCATAACCCCAAGAACAACATGTATGGGTTCGTGGCCCGCGGCCTCAAGAACGCCAACGCCTCCCCGTTTGCGTACATCGTGTTCGCCATGGGCGCGGAGTACCTCACGCCGGACCGGAAATCTGCCCTCAACACGCCGGCCTGGGTCAAGGGGCTCGAGTACTACTCCGGCATGCTCCGCCAATTCGCGCCTCCCGGCGTGGTGAACTTCAACTGGTACGAGTGCAGCGCCGCCTTCATGCAGGGCCAGGTGGCCATGTACTACGATGGGGTGAACTTTCGCCACCCAGTTCGAAGACAAAGGAGAAATCCAAGGTCGCGGGCAAGGTGGGCTACACCCTCCTGCCGGCCGGCCCGGGCGGCCTGCACACCTGCATGTTCACCAGCGGGATGTCGATCAGCGCCCAGAGCCGGAACAAAGAGGCGGCCTGGTTCTTCATCCAGTGGGCCACCAACAAGCAGAATTGCGTGCGCGAACTGGTGGCGGGCGTCGGCGGCGGTCGGGCCTCGACCTGGAACCAGCCCGAGGTCAAGGCGAAGCCGCGGATGCCGGCCGACTGGTACACCGCGTTCCTGGAGAGTCTGAAGATCGGGAAGCACGGCCTCCCCGAGATCGTGGATGTCACCCAGTACCGGGACATCATCGGGGTGGCGATCCAGAAGGCGATCGAGGGCGGGAAGCCGGCGGATCTCATCGCCCAGGCCCACAAGGAATTCCAGGAGATGCTGGACAGGACCGAGAAGTAGGATCCTCCGGTGGCCGGACCCGCCGTGTCGAGCGGCCGGCCTCCCGCCGCCGCGGCCTCTCCTGATCCGTATCGCCGTGCGCACCCTGCGGGATTCCGGCCTGTCCGGTCGAGTTGACCTTCCCGCGAAAGCCTTGATCCGCTGTCGTCCGCTGTGCGATCATTCGGCGCACAGGGGCGACGTCGCGGGCCGCTCCGAAGCGCGCCGCGCGGCATTCTTCGATTATGGAACCTCCAAACCTAACGGAGCGCGAACATCATGGTCAAGCAACTGATCATCTCCCCCGCCGAGGTCCGGCAGGCGGACACCGTCGACCCTCGGCACCATCCCGGTCAACCACTACCGCCGCACCCTCGCCGACGAGCTGGCGACGGGCGTACTCACCGACGGCGGACGCCCTCCGACTCTACCGCGACATGGTCGTCATCCGCGAGTTCGAGACCATGCTGAACGACGATCAAGACGCAGGGGCGCGTACCAGGGCATCGCGTACGACCACCAGGGCCCGGCGCACCTCTCCATCGGCCAGGAGGCCGCGGCGGTCGGCCAGTGCCTGCCTCCTGACGCGTGGACGACTTCATCTTCGGCTCGCACCGCAGCCACGGCGAGATCCTGGCCAAGTGCCTCTCGGCCATCGGCAAGCTGGACGACGAGCGGCTCCAGCGGATCATGGAGACGCTACCTCGGCGGCGACACCCTGCGGGTCGTGGAGAAGGAGCCGCCACGGGACGGTCGAAGGACCTGGCCGTCGACTTCTGCTCTACGGCGCTGCTGGCCGAGATCTTCGGCCGGGAGACCGGCTTCAACCGAGGGCATGGGCGGCTCCATGCACGCCTTCTTCCCGCCCTTCGGCATCATGCCGAACAACGCCATCGTCGGCGGCTCGGCGGACATCGCCGTCGGCGCGGCGCTGTTCAAGAGGATCAACCGGAAGCCCGGCATCGTCGATCGCCAACATCGGCGACGCCTCCTCGGCTGCGGCCCGGTCTGGGAAGGGCATGCATGTTCGCGGCCATGGACCAGTACCGGACGCTCTGGGAACGGACGTACCGGGGCGGCCTGCCGATCCTCTTCAACTTCATGAACAACTTCTACGGCATGGGCGGCCAGACCGCGGGCGAGACCATGGGCTTCGAGCGTGCTCGCGCGCATCGGCGCGGGCGTCAACCCCGAGCAGATGCACGCCGAGCGCGTGGACGGCTACAATCCGCTGGCCGTCGCCGACGCCATCGAGCGCAAGAAGGAGATCCTCGCGGAGGGCGGGGGCCCGGTGCTGCTGGACATCGTCACCTACCGGCTACTCGCGGCCACTCGCCCTCGGATGCCTCGTCCTACCGCACGCAAGGAGGAGGTGGACGCTCTGGCAGGAGGTGGACTGCCATCAAGAGCTTCGGCGGCAGATCCTGGCGGCGCAAGGCCGCCAGCCGAGACGACGCTGGACGCCATCGCAGGCAGGCCGCGCGGCGAGCAGATCGCAGGTCATCGAGCTGGCCGTCTCGCCCGAGCGACCTCGACGCGTCTCGCCTGCGCCGCGGGACCGGCCATCGGCGAGCTGATGTTCTCCAACGGCAACGTGGAGCCGCTGCGACGAGCGCGCAGCCGGAGGTGCTGCTGCCCGCTGGCGCGAGAACCCGCCGCGTCCAGCCGATCGCCAAGCAAGTCGCCGCTCCGGCCTCGACCCGAGACGGCAAGCCGCTGCCCAAGAGCCAAGGTCGTCGCGCTGCGCGACGCCATCTTCGAGGCCATGCTGCACCGCTTCTACCATCGACCCGACCATGGTGGCCTTCGGCGAGGAGAACCGCGACTGGGGCGGCGCCTTCGCCGTCTACCGCGGCCTGACCGAGGCCCTGCCCTACCACCGCCTGTTCAACACGTCGATCTCCGAGGGCGCCATCGTCGGCGCGGCCGTCGGCTACGCCCTCGAGGGCGGGCGGGCCGTGGTCGAGCTGATGTACTGCGACTTCCTGGGCCGCGCCGGGCGACGAGATCTTCAACCAGCTCTCCAAGTGGCAGGCCATGTCCGGCGGGCGTGCTGCAGATGCCCCTGGTGCTGCGCGTGTCGGTGGGCAGCAAGTACGGCGCCCAGCACTCGCAGGACTGGACCGCGCTCGTGCGGCCCACATCCCCGGCCTCAAGGTCGTCTTCCCGGCCACGCCCTACGACGCCAAGGGCATGCTTGACCGCGCGCTGGGCGGCACCGACCCGGTCGTCTTCTTCGAGAGCCAGCGCATCTACGACATCGGCGAACGGTTCGAGCCGGAGGTGCCGGCCGGCTACTACGAAGTGCCGGTCGGCGAGCCGGCCGTCAAGCGCGCGGGCAGCGACCTCACCATCCTCACCATCGGCGCCACGCTGTACCGGGCGCTCGAGGCCGCCGACGACTCCAGAAGGAGTACGGCCTGTCGGCCGAACTGATCGACGCCCGCTGCCTCGACCCCTTCGACTACGAGCCGGTCCTCGAGTCGGTGCAAGAAGACCGGCAGGGTCCTGCTCGCCTCCGATGCCTGCGAGCGCGGCTCCTATCTGCACACCATGGCGGCCAACATCAGGCAGCTGGCCTTCGACGACCTGGATGCCCCGGTGGTCGTGGTGGGCGCGCAAACTGGATCACGCCGGCGCCGAGCTGGAGGACCTCTTCTTCCCGCAGCCGAGCTGGCTCCTGGATGCCATCCACACCCAGCTCCGGCCGCTCCCCGGGTATCGGCCGACGACCGATTGCTCGCCCGCGGCGCGACTGCGGGCCGCACGTGAGGGGGTCTGAGAGCATTGCCGATTGCAGATTGTCGATTGCCGATTGAAAAGCGCGATGTCTCCGAATCGGTGTGCGAACCGACGACGAACTCCAAGAGCGAAGAATGAGGAGACAAGAGCATGGCCGGACGACTGGAAGGAAAGGTGGCGATCGTCACGGGTGGCGCCTCGGGGATCGGTGAGGCGACCTGCCGCCTGTTCGTGCGGGAAGGCGTCCGTGGGCTTGTCCTCGCGGACATCAGCGACGCCCGCGGCACAGGCCATCGAAGCGGAGCTGCGGAACGCCGGGGCCGACGTCCTCTACCAGCACCTCGACGTCAGCCAGGAGACGCAGTGGGTCGAGACGATGAAGACCGTGGACGGCCGCTGGGGGCGCCTGGACATCCTGGTGAACAACGCCGGCCGGGGCGGCGTCCTCATCCGGCCGCCCGTGGAGCATACCACCGAAGAGGCGATGGATGTCTCCTTCGCCATCAACGGCAAGGGGCCCCTCTTCGGCATGAAGCACGCGATCCCGCTCATGCGGAAAACGGGCGGGGGCTCCATCGTCAACGTGGTGTCCATCTACACCATGATCGGGGACGTGCTGGCCACCGCCTACGCGGCGGGCAAGGGGGCCACGCGGGCCCTCACCAAGATGGCCGCGGTCCAGTACGCCAAGGAGAAGATTCGGGTCAACAGCGTGTTTCCCGGTTTCGTCGAGACAGGGATGACCAAGGACCTCCACTCGAAACCCGAAGCGCGCCAACACCGCATCGACCTGACCCCGCTCGGCGTCCTGGCCGTGCCCGAGGATATCGCGTACGGGATCGTGTACCTCGCATCCGACGAGGCCCGGTACATGACCGGCAGCGAACTGGTCATCGACGGCGGCATCTCCTCGCGGTAGGGAGTCCCCCATGGAGCACCGGGCGGTGGGACGAGCGGGCGTGATCGGCAACGCCGGCCGTGGGATGCGCCTTGGCCGGCGTTTGCATCTGTCCAGGGCAATCGAGAGTATTCGCCTGTTCCCGGGTGCCTCCTGCCGATGTCAGGCAACGCCCCGATCATCCGGTCACCGGGCCCCCGCCTTGTAGAAGCAGCCGCACCATCGCCTCATACCCGCGCGCACGCGCGAGCGACAGCGGCGTCTGCCCGGTGCGATCTGCCAGATTCGGGTTCGCGCCTGCCTCCACCAGCGCCCTCAGCGTCTCGGTGTGGCGCAGCCCGCCATCGCCGAGCACGATGGATTCGATGAGCGCCGTCCAGCCGAGGTTGTTGACGTGATCCAGCGGTGCCCCCGCCCGGATGAGCGTCCGGACGACCTCGGCGTGGCCCAGATGGGCGGCGGCGATCAGTGCGGTGCCGTCGTAGCGGCTGGTGACGTTCTTGGCGCTCGCGCCCAGCGCGAGCGCCAGCGTGAGCGTCGGGACGTCGTTGGCGACCGCCGCGATGGTGACGATATCGTACCGGTCGTTTTCCAGGGTATTCGGGTTCGCCCCGGCCGCGACCAGGGCGCGCATCGCGTCGTGGTGACGACCATACGCCGCGACGTGCAGCGGCGTGCGGCCGCGGCCGTCCGTGACATCAGGCGTCTCGCCCTTGGCGATTAGTGCGCGGATTCCCGCCGCGTCGCCTCGCGCTGCCGCGGCCAAGAGCCCGGTGTAATGGGCCGTCTCGGCCGAGGACGGCGGGACCTGTGCGGTCGCTACCGCGATCCCCCGACGGAGGCGAAGAACCCGAGCGTGCAGCCGATGAAAAGACGTATCAGCGTCATGGCTATCGAGTGCTCAGTGCCAATTTGACCCCGAAACCGATGAGCGCCAGACCCGCGAGGCGGGTCGCCGCCGTGCGGGCGACCGGCAGCGACGACAGCGTGCGTGCCGCTGCGTTGCCGATCAGTACCAAACCCAACTGATACAGGAAACTGATGACGGTGACGTGAGCCATCATGGCGCCGAGCGTGATGGGCGATGCATCCACCCGCAGAAAGAGCGGAAAGAACGCCACGAAGAACAGAACCACCTTCGGGTTCGTGAGACTCACCGCGAACGCCTGCCGGAAGTACACCCAGCCGCTCTTCCTCGAGTCCGGCGCCGTACCGGCACCGGTGAGCCGGGCGCGAAGCAATTGCACCCCGATCCAGCAGAGGTACGCGACGCCGAACCACTGCAGGGCGCGGAAGAACACCGGGTTCGCGTTCATGACCGCGGCCAAGCCGACAACGGCGGCAACCATGTAGACGAAGTCGCCGACGAGGGTCCCCATCACGGCACCACACCCCGCCCCGATACCGCTGCGCGCGGTGGCGGTGAGGATGGCGAGCGTGCCCGGCCCAGGAATCACCTGAAACAGCAGGATCGCGCACACGAAACTGCCGTAATTCTGAATCTCAAACACGCTGCAACCTCCTGAAGATCACGTCCAGATGGGGTGTTCAGTGCCGAGAGTCCGTCTCCAAGGCTTACGATTTGTTGGTGTCTGGCGTGGCTTCAGGAAGGATCGGAGGACTCGGCGGCGGCGCACGCATGGGGGTGACCCCGATTGTCAAGCGCTGGGAAGGACCCCTGGCAGGCTCTCCAGGCGAGCGAAACCGTCCTGGAGGCTCACGCGCGCCTGCGAGCCCAGTGCGGCCCAGTAGGCGACGATCGCCCGGGCCAGGCATTCCTCGCTGCAGAGGCTCGTCGTACAACTCGTCGGGTCGCTGGGGCGCGGAACCGTCCTGCCGCAGACGCGGCAAAGCCCAGGCATCTCGTCGAGGTCCGGCGCTGCAGTGGCCGAGGTAGGATTGTTATCGGACAGCTTTGCCATCACGCCTCTCCGGGCAGGATGATCCGGCTGCCCCCGCTCGCCTGGACGTCCACCACGGTCACCGCGAAGGTAAGTGCTTCCCCGGCCAGGGGATGATTGAAATCCAGCGTGGCATGGCTGTCGGATACGCCGGTGACGATGAAGGGGATTTCTTCCCCCTGCGGATTTCGGAGACCCAACTGCAGCCCGACCGTCGGTGTGACGCCCTCGGGAAAGCGGTCCAGCGGGACCTCCTGGACGGCTTCGGGTCGGCGGGCGCCATAGGCGTCCTCTGCCGCCACGCGGATCTCTTTGGCGTCGCCACGCTGCATGCCCACCAACTCACGCTCCAGGCCTGGAATGATCTCCTCCTGTCCGAACTCAAAGGTCAGCGGCTCTTTGCCCTCGGACGAGTCCACGACCTCTCCGGAGTCCAGCCGCAGGGCATAATCCATCGTCACCGTCGTGTTCGGGCCGATCTGCATTCCCCGCCCCGTGGATACCGGCCAATCGACAAAACACTCTCACCGTCCCGAAAGGGACGTTTGTCGTACATATCCAAGAATCGGAGGAATCTACCACTTCGTGCAGAATAGCGCCATAAGAAAGCACACCTGTGAACACGGGCAATGCTGGGGGCTTTCCGGGAGCACATCGAGTGACGCGTCGGGGTCAGGCGATCAAGAGGAGGCAGTAGAGAGAACTCATCACAATCCGGAGACGCAGCACACACATGAAGGCGAGATGGGGAGCATCGGGATCATCGCGTGACCGCGAGCTTCGCCCGCATTCACTCGGCAGGCGGGGCGAGGCGTCCTCCCGCTCCCCTCGACGGCGTCCCTCACCGCTTCCCGCGAATTGCGGCGAGGAGCGCTCGGCAGGCCCTGTCTTGCTCGACGTAGGCCACCGCGCCGGCGGCCTGCATGGCGGCCTGCTGGTCGCCGCGATCGTACATCGACAGGCCGATCACGCGCATGGCCGGGAAGGCAGCATCGATCGCCGCGTGGCCTCGATCCCGTTCATCTCCGGCATGTTGATGTCCATGAGGACCACGTCCGGCACCAGTTGCCGCGCCAGGGCCACGGCCGCAGCACCTGTGCCTGCCTCCCGACCACCTCGACGTCCGCCTCGTCGCGGAGGAGCTGCGCGAGCGCCTGGCGGACGACCTGGTGGTCGATCGACGAGGAGGAGCGCGAATCGCCCGCGGGCCCCCTGGGGCCGGGGCCACCGGGTCGCGAGGCGGCCTGCGGCTGGGGGCGCGCCGGCGCCGAGGCCGGCTGCTCCGCCGTGGAGCACCACCGCGAGAGTGACCTGCGTTCCCTGGCCGGGCGCGCTGAGGATCGTCATGCAGCCGCCCAGCAGCTCGAGGCGGTGCCGGATGCGGGCCAGGCCGAAGCCCCCGGTGCCGCCGCCCTCCCGCGAAGGGCGGTGGGGGCGAACCCGACCCCGGTATCCGCCACGGTAAGGGTGAGCCCCGGCGCGTCCCAGGCCAGAGTCACGAGGCCTCCGGGACCTGCGCGTACTTCACCGCGTCGAACAGCGCTCGCGGGACCGCCTGGAAGAGGAGAACGGTGAAATCCTCGGGTAAGGGCGGGAGCGACGTGGTGGGGGCCGCAACCGAACCGTGAGGTGGTGGGCTTTCCTGCACCAGCGGATCAGCCACTCCAGGCCGGCGAGCAGCCCGCTGGTGCGCAGGATGGGCGGACTCAGCCCGCCGTGAGCGAGCGGGCTCGGCGAGGGCATCCCCGAGGGGGCCGTTGATCTCTTCGCCGATCTGCCGGGCCGGGCTGCACCCCGGGTCAACCAGGTCCACCCGGAGCTTGGCCGCCACCAGGAGCTGCTGCAGGCTGTCGGGATCAACTCCGCCAGCCGGATGCCCGCGCGGCTCGGTCAAGGCGAGCTCCGAGGCGAGGCTCCGGAGCTGTCGGCCGGCACCGAGAGCGTCATGATCGCCTGGGACCGCTCCGTCGTCCGCTCCTGGACCCCGCTGCCCGAGCGAGTACGGAGCCGCGCGGAGCGCCTCCTCCGCCTGTTTGC
>CAVOIV010000044.1:0-140769 GCA_963695995.1 uncultured Methylomirabilota bacterium | reverse complement strand
TGCGCGGCTAATCGACGGGGCGTCGTCGCGCGGCGCCCTTACCTACCCACTCAGGGGCCAACTCGGAATATTGGTACAGCGATGGAGGCCGTCCGCTGAGCGCCATGGCGATGCCGGGCGATGGAACCCAACAGGACGCACCGGAGCACTCTTTGAGCCTGCCGAGCGACGAACGCAACGACGCCAGATCACTCTCGTAATCAGCGTCGCCGGTCCTGTTTTCTAGCTCGTGAGGATCGGCGGCAAGGTAGTAAAGCTCCTCCGATCCGCCATTATATTTGACGTACTTTCTTATGGCCGTTCTCACGGCGAATCCGGCTTTCGTCTCCAACAGAAGAGCGCTGCGCCACGGAGCGCCGGCATAGTCGAACAGCGGCAGCAGCGATTGGCCATCAGGGGTCAAGCCGGGGGTTAAGCGTGCAAGCTGCTCGATGGTGGCGACGACATCTAGGTTGTTCACGAGTTGCTCTCGCTTCTGCTTCTCGGGGATGCCCGGACCTCTGATGATAAGCGGAACGCGTATCGCCCCTTCGTAGAAGACTCCCTTCGCTCTCTTCCCGTGGTCGCCGAAAAGGAATCCGTTATCCGACGTGTAGACAATGATCGTGTTGTCCAGCCTGTCGGTCTTCTGCAGAGCATCCATGACCGCTTCATCGTCGACGGACTGAAGCGATTGGAGCCCGGCGCGATACTCCTTCTCGAGCACCTCCGCGTCCAGGCGCTCGGATGGCGGGTTGTTGAACGCTGGCCCTTTGGGAAGCCCAACGTCCATGAACGCTTGCTCGTATTTCGGTGAAGGTAATGGCTGCGTGTTCAGCCTTCCCCTCTTCACCTTCGCCATGCACTGCCTTGGGGGCGATCAGCATGAAAAAAGGATCGCGCTCTCCCGCTTGGCTTTCGATGAAGCGCACCGCGCGATCTTTGATGACATCGGTGGAATAATCGCTCGCGCCATCTTCGAATTCGATGCGCTTGCCGCCTTCGTTGATGGCGTAATCGTAGTATCTCACCGCGCCGGTAAAGGCATACCAAAGGTCCCAGCCTTGCGGCACCGGACCGACGCTCGTCGCGCTTCCGTCGCGGGCGCTCAGATATTGACCGAACGAGGCCTCCCACCGGTCAAGCAGGCTGTGAAAGCTGTCAGGTCTCTTTTTCTCCGAGCGTACTTGCCGAGGAGCGCGGTCTTATATCCTGCGGCCTTTAGCCAAACGGGTAACGTGTTCTGCTCCTTGGAATTTTTCAAGGTCATTGCCCGCCATAGCGACGCACCAGCTCCTCCATCGTCACCATTGGCTTGGGGCGATCCGGCGCATGTCGAGCAACTGCTTGGGAAGGACTTCGAGCTGAAATTCGAAAAAGGCGTCAGCAATGCCTACCATGACAGCGCTGAGGATATTTGGAGCTGGTACACGCGCGGCTTTGGGCCGTTGCGCCAGCTCGCCGAAGACCTTGCCCCGGACCGCATGGAGGGACTGAAGCGGGATATCGATGCCTATCATCGGCATTACGCTGTGCCTGCAGGGCTGCACATGAAGCGCGAATATTTGCTCACCATGGGTCGGCGGAGATAAGCAACACCGAGTGCCGTCTTCACGTGGACGCCATCGCTCGCGCAGGCCCATGTGAGAGTTCTTTGCGCTGTAAGTCTCTCACTTGTTCTCGGCGGTCTCGACAGGCGCCTCGCGCCATAGACGAGCTTGGCAAGCGCGGCGAGAAATCGCCCGCTTAAGCAGGCGGCATTCCGTGAGACCGGGCGCATGAAGCCCGATTGCTGCCGAGCGTTGGCCTGACTCACCGGAGCGAGCGGGGATATTGGCCGCGGTGATAGCGACAAGGGCACCTGCCGCAACCAAACTTAGGATGCGTGTGAGCGAGAGCATGGTCGAATCTCCTTTCAGAGTCTCAGTGCCCAAGGTCGCCTTGAGCTTGAAAAGGAGTTTCGTTCGTCGCTTGGATTGGCGCTGTGACAATTGCCACGCTGCTTCGCGGAAAGCGTGGAGCGGGCGACCTCTCGGGCCGCCCGCTCGGTCAACATCCATTCGCGTCTTCGGACTATTCGCTCGGGTGCCCGCTGGCCTTCATCTGATCCATTATCTGCGTGAGGTTGTAGCTCTCCGGCTTCTGCATCGGCGGGAACTCTTTGAGCGTCTCAAACCAATCGAGCCATAGTTGCTGGCCGATAGGCAGCATGTTCCAGTCGTATATGAAGGCAGTCGCCGGTGCCCCCAATGCACCCTGCATACCCGCGGCGGTCTTCTGAGCGATCCCCACTGCCTGCTCATACGGATCGCGCTTAATGTTGTCGACCAGGGTGAAATGGAACGGGATGAGAGGCAGGATCCAGCCGTCCGCGCCTGGTTGGGACATGTTGTAGTACATCTTCCAGTTCTTGTAGCGAACTGCCGAGGGTGTTGCGCCCGAAAAGTAGTAGAAGACATCTCGAGCTGACTTGTTAGACTTTCCGGTCAGGTAATCGATCTGGTTGACGCCGTCGAGCGTGGTCTTGACGATACCGGGATACGCACCCTGCTCGATCTCTTTCTTGAGCCCATCTCCCTTAGGTCCGCCAGCGACCTCCACGAAGGTGGGCAGCCAGTCGAGCGCAGAGAACATCTGGGTGAACAATGTCCCTGGCTTGATGACCCCGGGCCAACGGATGACAGCCGGTGCACGGTAGCCGCCTTCATAGGCTTCTCCTTTCTGCCCCTTGAATGGCGTCACGCCGCCATCAGGAAAGGAGATTGCCTCGGCGCCGTTGTCTGTGGTGAACACGACAATGGTGTTGTCGAGCTGACCCATGTCTTCCAGCTTTTTGAGGACGACACCAATGTTGTCATCCATCTGCTTCATGCCGGCCTCGTTGACCCCCCAATCCTTGCCGCCGGGCTCGCCGACCATGGCGTAATACTTCGGCGACAACACGGTCGTTACGTGCATGCGTGCCGGGTTGTACCAAACGAAGAATGGCTTGCTGGTTTTTTTGGGATCGTTGCGATCGAGGAAGTCGACGACCTTGGCTGAGATTTCTTCGTCTACCGTCTTCGAACGCTCTAGCGTTAGCGGGCCCTCATCCTGGCAGTTCTGGTTCGCCTCCGATCCATCGGAGGACTTGCACCAGAGGACATTGCGCGGAGGCGTCAGACAGGTCGTCGTCTTGGGGTCGACGGCGCCAGGAACTTCGGCAATGCCAGGAATCGGCGTGTTCTTGCACGGTGGCGCCACCGTCTGCTCGGTTGGCGACTTGTTGATGTCGGGGAAGCTCACCTGCTGCATGGCATCGAGGTGGTACAGGTAGCCCCAGTACTCCTGGAAGCCGTGGGCCGTCGGTAGCGCCGCAGTGTGATCTCCCAGATGGTTCTTGCCGAACTCGCCTGTGGTGTAGCCAAGGTCCAGCAGGAATTTGGCGATCGCCGGGGTTCCGGGCCTCAGATAGGACGGGCTCCCCGGAAGCTGCGGGGGGATCATGCCGGTGCGCAGCGGATACATGCCGGTGAAGAACACGTTGCGACCGGAGGTGCAGCTCTGCATGGCATAGTAGTCTGAGAACTTGCCGCCTTCCTTGGCGAGGCGATCAATGTTCGGTGTTTCTCCAAGCGCTACGCCTTGGTGATAGACGCCCACTTGCATCAAGCCGATGTCGTCGCCCATGATGAAAAGGATGTTGGGTTTCGTCTCTTGGGCAGCTGCCGGAACAGCCGACCCGACCGCCGCCAGGCCGGTGAAGATTACCGCTAAGGCCGAAGCCACTCCCGCATGGTGGCGTTTCGTTCGACTGGGTTGTCCTTCGTCTGAACAAATCGAGATCGTACTCATAGGTGCCTCCTTGGACTCATAGGTGCCCCTCACGAGTGGAGTCTCTGCCTGTGCACCGTCGCAATCAAGCGGGCGCAAAAGCGAAAAAACCTGAGTTTTTGAATTCGATATAAATTTAGAGACCCGCGTCCGCTGTCGAGACAAAGCGGACTTATTTCCCCATTGCCGAGATGTCGGCGAATGACCCTTATCGGATGTGGCGCCCCTCATGTGTGCAGGGCTCAATAATCATTCGACACTCCATCCGACTCCCAGCTTTCTGATAAATTCGTTCCAACGTGCGATGCCAGTCCAAGGATTGCTCTGATGCGTTCATTGAACGTTGTGATGGTCAAATGTCCGAATACCGGTCGCGAACTATCAACGGGCATCGAAATGGATTCCGCGACGTTTAAACGACTGCCTGACATTCGCTCGCAATTGATGTGTCCCATTTGCAAGGTCGACCATGTTTGGTCGACGCGCGATGCATGGCTCGGTAACCCAGCTCCTTCCGTCCCTGAGTTTCCGTGGCTGATGTTGAATAACCGAATTGCAGAGAACGATTGACGGGAAAGATTTAGTACGCCTTGCCGATCGTGAGCAGCGGAACTACACGGCTCGGCCTATCGCCCACGCACCGAGGGTCAAATCCCTTCGGTTGATTTCGATCCCACGTGAGCGCTCTCGCAATCTGTCAGCAAAAAAACGCTACGGCGCGTATAGCTCTGGATCTGAGTTTGTTCGGATCGCAGCACTCTTGCTGAAGCACATTGAAGCTGACGTTTCCGGAGCGAGCCATACCTTCGCTCCATGGAAGTACCCGCAGAGGGGACAGTACACTTCGAGCCATGTTTCAGTGAGGCGGCAAAAGCTGATGGGCTCGGTTTCAATGCCAGTTGAGACTGGGCGTCCTGTCTTAGGACATTCGAATAGGATAGTGCCCATGTTTGGCTCCTGTTCGAGGATCTAATGACCTGTAATCGTGAGGCGGTAATGGTTAACAAATGGTTGCTTAAGGCCTCTTAGATCCCTGCGCCCGCCTTTGGCACTAGGGAACAACCCGCCACGCTGGGACGTCAGCTACTGGCACAAAGCGGAAATCCGCACGCACCGTTTATCCCCGCGCTCTGAACCTCGCTTACACTTGCGCTCAGCTCTTCCTCGCGAGGGATGCGTGACCGGGACCGTCCCGCCACGTGGGGAAGGGTGCGGCGCCTGAGGAGAACCGCGGAACGGGCCTGCGACCTCATCTGAGAAAGAGTGGTCTCGCGTTTCGCGGCCGGTGTAACGGACCACCTCAGGGGCTCGTCTGCCCCCCGCCTGGGTTGGAAAGCCCAGGTCCATCTCTGCCGGGCGCTATACGCGTCCCGCGGAAGAGGCGGTAAGCGAGGGGAAGGGGCTCAATATATCGCCGCGCGCGGGGCGCCTGAAGGCTGCCCTGAAACTGCAGTCGGATGCGGCCTTCGGGCGCTCCGCGCTTCCCTCATCCCTCGCGGGCGCACACTCGGCGAGAAGCTTTGGTATGCCCCAGCTGGGGATGGGTGGAAGGCGATGACAAGGGAGAGGCTTTCGCCCTATAGGGAAGCCTAAGTCCACCTAAGACAACTCGCAGGACACACCCCTTGCTCGACATCAAATGGATTCGCGAGAACCAGGACGCCTTCGTCGCGGCGCTGAAGAACCGCGGCGCCGAGGCGGCCAAGGAGACGCTGAATCAAATTCTGAGGCTCGACGAGCAACGCCGCGCCACGATTCAGAAATTGCAGGAGGCGCAAGCCCGCCGCAACGCCGCTTCGAAAGAGGTTGGCAAGGCAAAAGCGAGCAAGGACGAGGCGGAAGCCAAGCGTTTGATGGACCAGGTGGCCGCGCTCAAGAGCACGATCCGGAATAATCCGGGTTAGGGCAAGGCGCTGCAGGGGCTGGATACGAGGGGCGGGGTTCGCAGAGGAGCGGATGTTGGTCAGGGAAGGTCTTGCGCGATCCGCAAGTCCCTCGGTGGCGAGGGCGGGAGAAGCGACTCGGTTGCCAGGCCGGAATTCGAGTCCACCATCAGCGACGATTCGTCCACGGCCTCGAAATCCGACCCCTTGATCTGCGCCAACTCGCCCACGAGAAGGTCATTGTCCCACCGGGGGTCCGGTGCGCCGGAGAGATACCACGCCGACCCGTTGTCCGCCAGGAACATCCCGTAGGTCTGCAGCGCCCGTAGGATGACCTGCACCGCGGTCGAAAATCGCGCGATGTCCACGGTGGCCTTCAGCCGGAAGCGTTGGCCCATGGGGGGATAGCCGGACCCGGTGAGACTCGAGGCGTAGTGCCGGGCTGGCCACACAAACGCTCGCCGGGTCTGGGGCGCGGTGAACCGTAGCGCGTGACGGATCTCTCCGCCCGCCACCTCGTCGTAACGGACCAAACCCGGCAGGATCGGAAAACCTGCGGCGTCGGCCGACGTCCATCCGCTGGGCCGGAGCGCATTGGATTGCAGGGTGAAGACGGCGCCGGACCCCGCCCGCCAGCTTCCGTCGGCCTGCGGATAACTTGAAAAGGTCTCATAGAGGGTGCAGGTGTCTCGGTCCACCACCAGCACATGACGGTCCCCCGTGGAGGTGCTGCCGCCCTCGATCGGAGCGTCGGAGGGGAGGGGATAAGGACCCGGGTCGCTTTCGTCCGCATAGTCGAAACGGATCTGCACCCGCGGCTGGCTTCCGGCCACGATGACATACGGGATTCCGATCGGACCGCCCGCCCACGTTCCCGACCCAAAATCCGGGTGCACGCCCCTGCTCGACCCGATCGTGGCAACATAGGCGGCGGAGTTGGGATCCAGGGGCAGATGATCGACTCGGACGTTCCAGACGTTATTCCCCGGAAAGACAGGACACCCTGCCAGTGTGGGTCCCGTCTGCGCCAGCGCGCGTTGATGGAACGGGCCCGACGCGGTCAAGACGATTGCGACAAGGCCGATGAAGCAATTCTTCGAGCCGAGCAGAAGTGGTCGCATGTCGTGCGCTCGATTCCTGGTTAGGACCATTGGGGGGAACGGGACCGACCTGGCTCACATAAGCAGCCGCGCGGGCCAGCGCGACTCACCGACGTAACAAGAACGTCCTCGCTACCCGCCGCGAGCCCGTCACTGCACGACCACCGCGCGTGCGGGCGCTCCGGCGGGTGGCAGTCGGCTTACACAGGGAGCAATGCGCGTGCCGATGTCCAAGGCGTGGCCGGGGGCCCGGCGTCACGACGCGGAATGTTTGCATTATCGGAGTTGGGGGACGGAACACGGTCCACCCGCGCGCGGATCGATTGCGGGCGGGCACGATGTCTCTGCCAAGTACACCAGATTGTCTGCCACTATGTCATTGGACGAATTTGAAGAAAACCAAGGGACGCTGGATAGGGGAAACACACCTTGTATCGCCCCCTTCACTCTTGAGGAGGCACCATACTACGCAGCGCGGAAGGATGGCTACACCGTCCCTCGCGCTGCTTCGTTCGCGGGGAAGGCCCTCGCCCTTGCAAAGGACGTAACGCAAGGGCTCGGCCCTCCCCACGGACCCCACCGAGAGGGGCGGGCCGCCGCCCCTCGTCGGGCTCTCCCCCGGACTGTGCGGTCCCGGTGGCGTGTCGCCTATTTTTCGCACCGCACAGTAGAGGAAAGCGGGGCGTTGGCAAACGGCGAAACGCGGCGCTCGCTCCCGCGCCGGTACCCTTGCCCACCACTCTCACCCAAGGTGCCACCGTGCTCCCTCCCCAGGCACCCGCTGCGGCCGTCGTGGGCGTCGTTTGCTGCGACCAGCGAAGCGAGAGGCGAGAGGCGAAAGGGGTGAAGGGAGGTGGTGATCCGGTCGTTCTCGGGCCGCTTGAGGGGCCCGCTCGGGCGCGGGGGAGAAACCGTTCCACCGTCAACGGTTCGTCCTGGAAGAATGCCTGAAGGGAATGCCTCGTTCGAGGAGGGTCAACGGCACCATCTGGATCGAGAACTCAAGGTGGGCCGTGCTCGTATTTGGCGTTCCGGGGTGAGGCCAGAGAACCTCTTATGACGGATCCCGTGTTCATTGGGACGAGGTGAGACCTCCCGTTACCGTGGTCGCTCACTTCATGAACATATTCGGCAGCAGCGTGACGACTTGGGGGATGAAGGTGATGAAGGCGAGGGCGACGGTCATGGCGCCGACGAAGGGCCAGATGTACGGCATGGCCTCGTCCAGGGTGGTGTTGCCGACCTTGCAGGCGGCGATGAGGTCCACGCCGACGGGCGGGGTGTTGGCGCCGATGGCCATGTTCACGGTCACCATGACGCCGAAGTGGACCGGGTCCATTCCCAGGCTGGTGACCAGGGGCATCAGGACGGGGACCACGATGATGATGATGGCGATGGTCTCCATGAAGGTGCCCAGGATCAGGAGCAGGACGTTGATCAGGAGCAGGAGAGCGTAGTAGTCCTTGGTGATACCGAGAAAGAACTCGGCCATCCTCTGGGGGATCTGCTCGGCGGCCAGGATCCAGCCGAAGAGGGCGGCGGCCGAGATGATGAAGAGGATGATGCCCGTCGTCTCGGCCACGCGCAGGAAGATCGAGGGGAGCTGCCGGAGCGTCAGCGTCCGGTAGACGCACAGGCCCAGGACCAGGGCGTAGGCCGAGGCCGCCGCGGCCGCCTCGGTGGCGGTGAAGACGCCGGTGACGATGCCGCCGATGATGATGACCGGCGTGAGCAGCGACAGGAAGGCCTGCCGGAACGACGTGCCGACCTTCCGCAGCGAGAAGGGGTCGCCGGGCGGCAGGTGCATCCGCGTGGCGTAGACCCAGGCCAGGCCCATCAGGCAGAGGCCCGTGAAGACCCCCGGAATGAATCCCCCCAGGTAGAGCTTGCCGATCGAGGTCCCCGTCGTCACCCCCAGGATGATCATGACGATCGAGGGCGGGATGACCGTCCCCAGCGAGCCGGCGCAGCCCAGCAGGCTGCAGGAGAGGCCCTTCTTGTAGCCCTGCTGGTCCATGGCCGGCAGCATGAGGGAGCCGATGGCGGTGACGTCCGCCACGCCCGAGCCCGAGATGGCCCCGAAGAACATGCAGGAGATGACCATGACCATGGCCAGGCCGCCCGCGATGCGGCCGACCAGCGCGTTCGCGAACCCGATGATCCGCTCCGTGATATTGGCCTCGGACATGAGCAGGCCGGCCAGCAGGAAGAGCGGGATGGCGAGCAGGGGGAAGGAGTCGATCCCGATGGTCATCTGCTGGGCGATGACCGCCAGCGAGACGCTGCCGTACAGCAGCAGGTAGAGGACCGAGGCCACCCCGATGGCGACCGAGATGGGGATGCCCAGGACGACCGCCAGGAAGAAGCTGCCGACCAGCGCGATCATGCCGTGTCTCCCGCGCGGAGGGCCTGCAGCTCCTGGAAGATCTGGAGGACCAGGTAGAGCATCATGAGGAGCGCCCCCACCGGCAGGGCCGCGTACACCAGCCCCATGGGGAGCTGCAGGGCCGTGGAGCGGTGGTGGGCCGTGATGTTGACGACGAGGCCGCCGCTGTAGACCAGCACCCCCAGGAAAGCGAGGATGACGAGGTTGGCCGCCAGGTGGATCCAGCGCTGTGCCCGCCGCGGCAGCCAGGTCAGGCAGAGAGTGATATTGATGTGGGCCTCGGTCTTCTGGGCCAGGGCCGCCGCCAGGAAGCTCATCCAGATGAGCAGGTAGCGCGGCAGCTCCTCGGACCAGAAGAGGGGCTGCTGCAGCACATACCGGAAGACGACCTGGAGGAAGACCACGGCCGCGATGCCCATGCTCAGGGCGATGAGCACCCACTCGATGCCCCGGGTCAGACGGCGGATCAGTGTCGAGCCCATCCGGATTCTCGCATCAGGGTCGGGAGACAGCGGGGCCGGGGCGCGGGGCGATCCCCCGGCACCCCGGCCCCGCCGCCGGAATGTGTCTACCCGCGCTGGTCTACTTGCGCGCCTTCTCGATCATTTCGAAGAATTCCTTGCCGAACACATCCTCGTACTGCTTCCAGACTGGGGCGACGGCCTGGACGAAGAGGGCGTTGTTCGGGGTGCTGACCTGCATTCCCTTGGCCTTCAGCTTGGTCAGGAAGTCGTCGCTCGAATCCTGGACCATCTTGCGCTGCTTGTCACGCCAGGTGAAGGCGACCTTTTGAATGGCCTGCTGGTCGGCCGCGCTCACCTTGTCCCAAACCCCCTTGGCCATCACCAGCGTGGCGGAGGACCAGACGTGGTTGGTGAGCGACAGGTACTTCTGCACCTCGAAGAAGTTGCTCGAGAAGATGATGGCCAGCGGGTTCTCCTGGCCGTCCACCGTCCCCTGCTGCAGGGCGGAGTAGAGCTCGGCAAAGGCCATGGGCACCGGCAGGGCGCCCAACGCCTTGAAGGTGTCCAGGCGGATCTTGTCCGGCGTCACGCGCACCTTCAACCCCTTCAGGTCGTCCGGTACGGTGATGGCCCGCTTGCTGTTGGTCATGTTGCGGAAGCCGTTCTCCCACCAGGCCAGGCCCTTGATTCCCTTCTTGTCCAGCAGGCCGAAGAGCCGATTCCCCGCCTCCCCGTCGAAGACCCGATAGGCGTGCTGGTGGTCGCTGAAGGCATAGGGCAAGCCCTCCAGGCCCAGCTTGGGCTCGATGTTCTGGAACGAGGCGCCGCCGATCAGCCCCATCTCCACGGTACCGAGCTGCAGCCCCTCGATCATGGCTGTCTCGGTGCCGAGCTGGGAGTTGGGGAACACCTTGATCTCGACGCGCCCGGCCGTGACCACCTTCACCTCGTCGGCGAAGCCGGAGGCGGCGACGTGCCAGTTGTGCGCTGGGGGCAGGACGTGGCCCAGCTTCAAGATGGCCGCGTGGGCCGGAGCGGCCGTCAGGATAGCCAGCGCGGCGACCGACAGGATGCCGATTCTGAACCTCTGCATGTCTTCTCCTCCTCGTGGCGTGCGGTTATCGGTTGAGGCGTCGAATCCGCTCGATGGCCTCGGTGAGTCTCGTCTCGGACACGGTCAGGGCGGCGCGAAAATATCCTTCCCCATGCGGGCCGAACCCGGCCCCGGGCGTGACGACGATCCCGGCCTTGTCCAGCAGGCGCCGGCAAAACGGTCCCGAGGCCTCGCCGCCGGGGATGCCCGCCCAGACGTAGAAGGTGGCCGCCGGTTTCTCCACCGAAAACCCCAGCCGGCGCAAGCCATCCACGAACAGGTCGCGGCGCTGCTGAAAGCGCATCCGCATGTCGTCCAGAAGCGTGGGATCGCCCGAGAGCGCCGCGATCCCGGCGTGCTGGACGACGGGGAAGATTCCGGTCTCATAGTTCGATTTCACGGCGCCCAGGGCGGCGATGGTCTGGGCGTTGCCGACGGCCACGCCGATCCGCCACCCGGTCATGAGATAGGTCTTGGAGAGGGAGTGGAACTCCACGCCGGTCCGCGTGCCGTCCGCGGCCTGCAGGAAGCTCGGCGGGCGGTGGCCGTCGAAGTAGACCTCGGAGTACGCGTTGTCGTGGCAGATCAGGATGTGGTGCGCCCGGCCGAAGGCGGCCAGCCGCTCGAAGAAGCCCAGTGTGGCCGTGGCCGCGGTCGGATTGTTCGGGTAGTTCACGTGCATCAGGCGCACGCGGGAGAGATCCTGTCGGTCGAGGGTCACCAGGTCGGGGAGCCAGCCGGTCTCGGCCGACAGGGGGTAGTACCGGGGAATGCCGCCCGCCAGGATGGTGCCTCCCTGGTAGGTCGGATACCCCGGGTCCGGGCACAGGACCTCGTCCCCAGGGTCCACGAATGCCAGATGGATGTGGCCGATGCCCTCCTTGGATCCGATCAGCGGGAGCACCTCGCTTTCGGGATCGAGGACCACCCCGAAGCGATCTCGGTACCAATCGGCGAAGGCTCGGCGCAACTCGGCCATGCCGCGAAAGGAGGAGTAATGGTGGTTGGCCCCGTCTTCCAGCGCGGCGTGGGCCGCCTCGCGGATGTGGGCCGGGGTGGGAGAATCGGGGTCGCCCACGCCGAGGTCGATCACATCCAGCCCTCGGCCGACCGCGTCCTGCTTCAGGCGGGCGATCTCGTCCATCAGATAGACGGGCAACTCGCCCATCCGTTTGGCCTTGCGTGTCCCACCACTCATCGGAGATGATCCCGCCTTAGTTCGGTGCGCCCCTGGAGCCGAGACAATCCGGCGCATGATCGATGATGAGCCCGGCTTTGTCAAGGCGTTGCGACCGGAGGTTCCGCAACGGACCGGGCGGCCGGCGGAGGGAGGAGCGGATGGGGCTGCGCATGTCAGTGGCGGCGATGGACCTGGCCATTGCGAGGCTGGAGGCGGGGTCTGCGGTGCCTGCTTGGGCGCTGGCGGGAGGCTTCTTCTCGATCACGCGAACGCCGGACGAACTCTCGGTGGTCACGGAGCACACCCGGATTCCGTCGGGCGTCCCGGCGGACGGTGGGTGGTGCGCGCTGAAGGTCGCGGGACTGCTGCCGCTCTCTGCGGTCGGCGTCCTGCATTCGATCGCCGAACCATTGGCCCGGGCGGGGATCAGCATCTTTGCGGTCTCGACCCACGACACGGATTACGTTCTGGTGAAAGCGGAAGCGACGGAGCGGGCCGTCCAGGCCCTGTCGGCGGCCGGTCACACCGTGGTCGGTCCGGCGTGAGGTGGTCGGGCGCCGATCTGGGAGCCCTCGTCGCGCCGCGCCGCTCATCCGCCGTTTGGGACAATCGGTGCGCGGCCCCTTGACAGGGTCCGGTACGTGCCTCAAAAGAGAAGAAACGCTGAACCAGGGGGAGGGGCGATGACGATAGATCGGAATGGGCTCACCCGTCGTGAGCTCTTGAAGGGGGCGGCGGCCGGCGCCGCGGTGGGACTCACCGGCCTTCCGGATGCGGTGCAGGCGGCGGCCGAACCGGATCTGGTCGTCGTCTCCGGCGATCCCGCCGGGGCGACGCGCAAGGCGATCGAGGCGCTGGGCGGGATGTCCCGCTTCGTCCAGAAGGGACAGCGGGTCGTCCTCAAGCCCAACATGTCCTTCGCAAGCGGCCCCGACCGCGCGTCCAACACGCATCCGCAGGTGGTGGCGACCGTCGCCCAGGCCTGCATGGAGGCCGGGGCCGAACGGGTGATGGTGCTGGATAACCCCCTGCAGACCGCGGAGGTGTGTCTCCAGCGTTCCGGCGTCCCGGACGCGTGCAAGCCCCTCAAGGGCGTCTATGTCCAGATGATCACGGACCGGAAATTCTTTCGTGAGGTCAAGGTCCCGCAGGGGAAGGTGCTGGACCGCATCGAGGTCATCAAGGAGGTCCTGGACAGCCCGGTCCTGATCAGCCTTCCCCAGGCCAAATCCCACTCGACCACCGGCATCAGCATGGGCATCAAGGGGCTGATGGGCCTGATCTGGGACCGCTGGGGCTTCCACGTCCGGTACAACATCAACCTGGCGCTGGCCGATCTCGCCACGGTCATCCGGCCGCAACTCACCATTCTGGATGCGACGCGGGCGCTGGTCACCGGTGGCCCGGGCGGCCCGGGCGAGGTCAGCAAGCCGAATCTGGTCATCGCCGGGATCGATCCCGTGGCCGTGGACGCGTACGGTGTGACCGTAGCTCCCTGGTACGGGCAGCAGTTCAAGGGGCGCCAGGTCGAGCACCTCCTGGCGGCCCACCAGCGTGGTCTGGGCAAGATCGACCTGGATCAGCTACGGATCGCCAAGGCGAACGCATGAGGACCGCGGTCCAGGCGCTCTCGCTGGCGCTCTTCACTCTCTTGTTCGCGCTGGCCAACTACTGGCTCCCGGACTGGCTGCCTGCCGACATCTACCTGCGGCTCGACCCCCTGCTGGGCCTCTCCGCCATCCTGGCCGGGCGGGAGTGGATCGGCCGCGCCCTCTGGGGTGCGATCCTGATCGCCGCCACGCTCCTCTTTGGCCGATTCTTCTGCGCCTACGTGTGCCCGCTGGGCGCCATCCTGGACTTCCTGGACCCCGTGCTCTTCCGCAGGATCGCGCGGCGTGGCCTGCAAAGCGATGCGCGCCTCCGGCGCGTGAAGTACGTCGCCCTGTTCGTGGTGATCGGGGCGGCGGCGATCGGCGTCTCGCTCGTCCACGTCCTGGACCCCATCGCGCTCCTGACCCGCACCTACACCTTCGTCCTGTACCCGGCCTTCATCGGCCTGGTCAACCTGGGCCTGGACGCCGTCCGCCCCGCCGCGCAGGCCCTGGGCTGGATGACGATTGCGACGCGCTCCTATCCGCAGCCGATCTTCTACCAGTCGCTGGTGACGCTCCTCATTTTTGCCGCCATCGTTGGCCTGAGCGGCCTGGCGTCGCGGTTCTGGTGTCGGTACCTGTGTCCGCTGGGTGCGCTGCTCAGCCTGCTGTCGCCGCTGGGCCGCCTGCGACGGAAGGTGGGTCCGGAATGCCCCGCCTGCGGCCTGTGCCAAGAGGCCTGTCCGATGGGCGCCGCCGGGGACCAGGGCGGGACGCATCTCGCCGAGTGCATCCAGTGCCGGACCTGCGTGGACGCCTGTCCGCAAGAGTTGATCCAGTTCCCGGTCGCGCGCCAGCCGATACCGGGTGGGGAGTACTCGCGGGTCAACCTCACGCGGCGCGGCTTTCTTTACGCTGCGGCGGGCGGTGTGGGGCTGGGGTTTCTGGTTCGACAGACGCCGGCGGCGGCGCTCCAGGGGAAACTGCAGCTCATCCGGCCGCCGGGCGCCCTGCCCGAGGGAGAGTTTCTGCGCACCTGTATTCGCTGTGGCGAGTGCATGAAGTCGTGCGTCACCAACACGCTGCAGCCCTGCGTGACCGAAGCCGGCCTGGAAGGGCTCTGGACACCCAGGATGGAGCCGCGGTTCGCGGCCTGCGAGCAGAACTGCAACGTCTGCGGCAAGGTGTGCCCGACGCAGGCCATCCGGTCGCTTCCCCTGGACGAGAAGAATCACGCCAAGGTCGGCACGGCCGTGCTCAAGAAGGAGAGCTGCCTGGTGTGGGCCCAGGACAAGCTCTGTCTGATCTGCGACGAGATCTGTCCGTACAATGCCATCGTCTTCCGCACCATCGACGGCTACCGCCGGCCGGTCGTGCTTCCGTCCCACTGCAATGGCTGCGGGTTCTGCGAGGCGCGCTGCCCGGTCCAGGGCGAGTCGGCGATCGTCGTGGTGCCCAACGGCGAAATCCGACTGGCGGAGGGGTCGTACGTCACCGAGGCCAAGCGGTTGCACCTCGATTTAACCCCGGACGCGGGCAACGACCGGTTCATCCTGGAGCAGTCCGGTCTTACCGAGAGGAAGCCCGCCGAGCCGCCCCCGGGTTTCTCGGCGTCTCCGAACGCTCCCGCTCCCGAGCGCCGGCCGCCCGCCGGTTTTCGATAGCCAGGATCTCGCGCTGCGATTCGGCGCCATGCGCGCGTGCCGGCGGAGGGATACGGGGTGCGTCGCTACGATCTGATCAGCACGCTGTTTCTGATGGGGCTCGCCGCCTACGTGACGCTCAGCGGGGTCCGGCTGGGATTCGGTGAGTGGCGCGAACCGGGGCCGGGTTTTCTGGCGGTTCTCTCGGGCCTCGCCCTCGGGGCGCTGGCCGGCGTCTGGTTCGGCATGACGCTGGTCAAGCGGTGGGGCGACGGGAGCGGCGCGCGCCGATTCATTGCCGATGCGGGAGGCTTCCGGAAGGTCGGCCTGACGGCGGGGGCGCTGGTGGCGTTCGCGTTCCTTCTGGAGCCTCTGGGGTTTCCCCTGGCGACGCTCGCCTTCATGGTGTTCCTGCTGCGTGCCATCGAGCCACAGCGCTGGGGGCTGACGCTGACGCTCTCGATCGTGACGATGGTGCTCTGCGTGCTGGTGTTCCAGGTCTGGCTCCAGGTGCAGTTCCCCGAGGGGCCGGTGAGCGTCCATACGCTCCGGAAGTGGATCTTCTAGATGGACACCATCGCGAGCCTCGCCAGCGGATTCTGGGTCGCCGTGCAGCCGGTGAATCTCCTGGTATGCTTCGTCGGGGTGTTCATCGGGACGCTGATCGGCGTGCTGCCCGGGATCGGTCCGCTGGGGGCCATCGCGTTGCTCCTGCCGTCCACGCTGTACGTCTCGCCCGTCTCGTCGCTCATCCTGCTCTGCGGGATCTATTACGGGGCGATGTACGGGGGGTCGACGACCTCCGTGCTCCTGAACATCCCCGGCGAGGCGGCGAGCGTGGTCACCTGCATCGACGGCTACGAGATGGCGAAGCAGGGTCGCGCGGGCCCGGCGCTGGGGATCGCCGCCTTTGGCTCCTTCATCGGCGGAACGATCTGCGTGTTCCTGCTGGCCCTCCTGGCGCCGCCGCTGGCGCGGTTCGCGCTGCGGTTCGGCCCCCCGGAGTATTTCTCGCTGATGGTTCTGGGGTTGACGATCCTGATCTATCTCGCCAACGGGCCGATCCTCAAGGCCCTGATGATGGCAACGCTCGGCCTGGTGCTGGGCATCGTCGGGACCGACACCATCAGCGGTCGGCAGCGGTTCACCTTCGGGATCCTCGAACTCAGCGATGGCATCGGGATCATCCCCGTGGTCATGGGGCTCTTCGGGATCTCCGAGGTCCTGCTCAACGTCGAGAAGGTCGTTCCACCGCGAGGTGATCGCGACGAAGATCCGAGGTCTCCTGCCGACGCTGCAGGATTGGAAGGACAGCCTGTGGCCGATCGTCCGGGGGACGTTCCTCGGCTTCTTCCTCGGCATCCTGCCCGGCGGCGGCGCGGTCCTCGCCTCCTTCGCGTCGTACGCGGTCGAGAAGAAGGTCTCGAAACATCCGGAACGATTCGGCAAGGGCGCCATCGAAGGGGTGGCGGGGCCCGAGACGGCCAACAACGCGGCCACGGCCGGGGCGATGATCCCCCTCCTCACGCTGGGGGTACCCAACAACGGCGTGACGGCGCTCATGCTGGGTGCGCTGATGATCCACGGGCTCCAGCCCGGTGCGCTGCTGATGAAGGAGCAGCCGGCGCTCTTCTGGGGGACGATCGCCAGCATGTACCTGGGGAACGCCATGCTGCTGGTGCTGAACCTCCCCCTGATCGGTCTGTGGGTCCAGGTCCTGCGGGTGCCCTATCCCATTCTGTTCCCGTTGATCCTGCTCTTCTGCCTGATCGGCGTCTACAGCGTGAGCAACAGCGTGGTGGAGATCTGGTTCATGCTGCTCTTCGGGGTGCTCGGGTACCTGATGAAGAAGTTCGAGTACGAAAGCCCGCCCCTCGTCCTGGCGCTGATCCTGGGGCCGATGTTCGAGAATGCCCTGCGGCAGTCGCTGATCCTGTTCGACGGGAACCCCATGGTGTTCCTGACCCGGCCGTTGTCGGCGGCGTTCCTGGTCGTGTCCATGCTGCTGCTCCTGAGCAGCGTGGCCCCGTGGATCCGAGGGAAGAAGCACCTGCTGGCCGATGCGGACTGAGGCGGGACAAGGGCAGCAGTCAGCGATCAGCTGTCAGCCGAACACCGGCTGAGGGCCAGCAGGCAGTGCGCCGCGGGCAGCCGGCGGAAGACAGAAGACAGAGGGTACGGGGTGAACGGAGGCTAGAGGGGGTGTCGCTGTCGGGGTGCGCGGTTGGAATTCGATCGAAGGAGGGAGGCGTCATGCGCGGGCGAAAGTCGTGGGTCATGATGGCGGCACTGGCCGGGGTGCTCCTGGCGAGTCCGACGGTCGCGGCGGACTTCCCGACGAAGCCGGTGAACCTGGTGGTGGGCTTCGCCGCGGGAGGCGAGACGGACATCGTCGTCCGCGCGATGAATGACAAGCTTGGGGAAAAGCTGGGACAGCCGGCTGTCGTACTCAATAAGGCGGGCTCCGGCGGGCTGGTCGGGGCGGAATTCGTGGCCAGGTCCAAGCCGGACGGGTACAACTTGCTCACCTTGAGCCTGTCCCACATCCTGCGGCAATCGGCGGACGCCCAGATGCCCGTCAACGTGCTGAAGGATTATGAGCCCCTCTGCCGTTACGTCACGCAGCCGCTGGTGGTGGTGGTAAAGGGCGATGCGGCCTACCAAACAGTCGAGGAATTGATCGACTTTGGCCGGAAGAACCCCGGCAAACTAAGTTTCGGCTCGCCGGGCGTGGGAAGCCTCGGGCATTTCAGCGGCGAGTACTTCAAGGCCACGACGAAGCTCACCTACAAGCACGTGCCCTTCCAGGGATCGGCCCCGCTCACGACGGCGTTGATGGGCGGTCACATCGATTTCCTGATCACGGCCCTTCCGGCCGTGGTGGGGAAGCTGGCGTCCGGGGAACTCAAGGCCATCGCCAGCTTCGAGGGCGGGCGTATCGAAAAGATCAAGGATGTTCCCACATTGAAGGAGAAGGGTTATCCGGACCTGGTCCTGCACGGTTGGTTCGGCTATGTAGCGCCGGCGGGGACGCCCAAGGATGTCCTGGAGAAGCTGGGGAAGGCCATGCGGGACACGATCAAGGACCCGACGATCGGGGCGGCCGTGAAGAAGATGGACTTCAACGAAGCGTATCTGGGTCCGGAAGAGTTGCGGGACTACATGAAGAGCGAGCTGGCCCGCTTCACCGACGTGGCCAAGCGGGAGAAGATCGAGATCAAGTAGGGCCGGGGGGACGAGCCGCGAACTGAGAGCCGAGAGCGGAGAAGAGAGAGCCGCGAGGGAGGACGGGCCAGTGGTTTTCCACCGTCCAACGGGTCGGACCGATTGGCGGAAAGGACCATTCGTTTCTTGAGATATCCCAGGCCGTCGCCCGCGGTACGCGATAATCTGCGAGAATCTACGTAATCTGCGGATCACGAAAGTCGAGCCCGCCGTCGCGCCCTGCCGCGTGGGAGGGGACGCCTGGAGGAGCCTACTTCGACATCACGCCGCCCGCTTTGAGGGTCTTGCCCCACCGGTCGACCTCGGCCACGACGAACTGGGCGAGATGCTCGGGCGAGCGCTCCCGACCCTCGGGAATCACACCGCCCAGATCTTCCAGCCGCTTGCGCGTCATCGAATCGGACAGCGCCTTGGACAGCGCGTCGTTCAGTTTCGCCACAATGTCCTTCGACGTTCCCTTGGGCGCGAACAGCGCGTTCCACGCGCTCACCTTGAAGTCCGGCATGCCCGCTTCCGTAGAGGTCGGCACGTCGGGCAGCGCGGGCGAGCGCTTTTCGGTCGCGATGGCATATGCCTTGATCGTGCCGGCCTGAACCTGGGTCGCGACGCTGACGATCTGATCGCAGGCGTAGTCGAGCTTGCCTGCCAGCATGTCGTTGATCACCGGGCCCGTGCCCGAATACGGTACGCGCGTCGGCTTCGCGCCCGACATGACATTGAACATGGTGCAGGTGGTGAAAGACACCGAGCCCACACCCGCATGGCCCTCATTCGCCTTGTCGCCCGCCGCTGTCAGGTTAGCGATGAACGCCTTCAAGTTCGTCGGCGGGTAGTCTTTGCGCGCAACCACGACGATGGGCGTGCCCGCGGCGATTCCGATCGGCGCGAAGTCCTTGGTCGGATCGTACTTGAGATTCTTGTACAGCGCGGGTGCGGCGCCGTGCGTGCCCATGTGCCCCATCATGATGGTGTAGCCGTCTGGCGCCGCGGCCGCGCCCCGGCTGATGCCGGTGGTTCCGCCGGCACCGACCACGTTCTCGACGACGATCTGCTGGCCCAATGTCTTGCCCATGTGGTCGCCGACGATCCGGGCGACGACGTCGGTCGGGCCACCCGCGGCGAACGGTACGATCACGGTGATGGGGCGGGTCGGATAGTTCTGCGCCTCGGCGGACACCACGCCCAGGGCGAACGCCGTGGCCGCGAGACCGAGTACTGTGGGTAACCGCCAGGCCATGTTCCCCTCCTTGTCAAACGGATCGCTAAACGCGCGTCATGCGCTCAACACCTCGTCCTTCCCTTTTCGGATCGCCGGCAGCACGGCGACCACGACGACACCGAGCGACAGCAAGAGCAGTGCCGCGGACACCGGGTTCTGGATGAAAGTCGTCAAGTCGCCCCGCGCCAGGATGAGCGCCTGGCGCAGCTTCTCCTCCATCAACCTGCCCAGCACGAACCCCAAGAGCAGGGGCGCTGGCTCGAAGCCGAATTTGATGAAGAGGTAGCCTGCCAGCCCGAACAGCGCGGTCATCAGCACGTCGGACGGGTTGTTGTTGATCGAGTAGATGCCGATCGAGCAGAACAGCAGGATCGCCGCAAACATCAGCCGATACGGCACGTGCAACAGCTTCACCCAGATCCCGATCAGCGGCAGGTTGATGATCAGCAGGAAGAGGTTGCCGATCCACATCGAGGCGACCATGCCCCAGAAGAGATCGGGGCTCTTGGTCATCACCTGCGGCCCGGGGATGATGCCGTGGATGGTCATGGCGCCCACCATCAGCGCCATCACCGCATTGGGGGGGATGCCGAGGGTGAGCAGCGGAATGAACGCGGTCTGCGCGCCCGCATTGTTGGCGGCTTCCGGCCCCGCCACGCCCTCGATGGCCCCATGCCCGAAGCGCTCCGGCGTCTTCGAAAGCTTTTTCTCCACCGCATAGGAGGCGAACGGCCCGAGCACCGCCCCGTTGCCGGGCAGGATGCCCAGCACGGCGCCCAGGGCGGTGCCGCGCAGCATCGGGTACACGCTTTGGCGAATGTCGGCCTTGGTGGGGAGCAGGCGTCCGATCTTGCTCTTCACCACGTCGCGCGTTTCGGGGTTCTCGAGGTTACGCAGGATCTCGGCGAAGCCGAACATGCCCATGGCCAGCACGACGAAATCGATGCCGCTGGCGAGCGCGGCCAAGCCGAACGTCAAGCGCTCTTCGCCGGTTTCGAGATCGGTCCCGATCGTGGACAGCAGCACGCCGAGCAGGATCATGGCGGCGGCCTTCAACAGCGAGCCGCGCGCCAGCACGACGGCGAAGGCCAAGCCCAGCACCATCAGCGAGAAATACTCGACGGGACCGAAGAGCAGCGCCACCTTGGTCAGCGGCACGCCCAGCGCCGCCACCACGACGGTGGAGACGGTTCCGGCCACAAAGGAGACGATCGCCGCCGTGCCGAGCGCCACGCCGGCACGCCCCTGGCGCGCCATCTGGTGCCCATCCAGCGTGGTGACGACGCTGGTCGCCTCACCCGGGACGTTGATGAGGATCGCCGTCGTCGATCCGCCGTACTGCGCGCCGTAGTAGATGCCGGCCAGCATGATGAGCGCGCCGGTGGGATCGAAATTGAAGGTGAGCGGCAGCAGCATGGCGATGGTGGCGATCGGCCCCACGCCCGGCAGGACCCCGATCAGGGTGCCCACGAAGGTACCCACGAAGCAGAGTCCGAGGTTCTGCAGGGAAACGGCGACCGAAAAGCCGTGCGCGAGATTGGCGAACAGGGTGTCCATGTCAGTATCCGATCAGCCACGGCGCCAGCGGGATCGGCAGGCTGAGCAGGTACTTGAACAGCACGACGCAGAACACCGTCATGCCCACCGCGAACAGGATGACCTCGAGCCACCGCGTCTCGTCGCTCGCGAACGCGCCCACCATGACGACCAACGGCCCTGCCACGGCAAGGCCGAGCGGCCGGATGGCGAGGCCGAACACCACCGCGGAGCCGAGGATGAAGACCGGGCCCCGAAGCGGCCAACGATCGCGAGGCGTCCGCCCTTCGCGGAGGCCGATGCCCACCAGGATGACGCCGATCAGCGCGATCGAGGCGGACAGCACGAGCGGCACCATGCCCGGGCCGAGGTGGCGCGGCGTGCCCACGGTCAGCGCCGATCCCTGCCACGCGGCGACGGCGGCAATCACCAACAAGATCAGACCGGCGATCACGTTGCGCATATCCGGGTACTCTCCCGGCCAACCGGAGCGAGTGGTGCGAATTGGCTATTGTGGGCCCAGCGATAGGAAAGTGCTTCTGGGAGGCTACGGCCGCCCCCTCCAGCGGCCGCGGCGCACCC
This sequence comes from uncultured Methylomirabilota bacterium, assembly GCA_963695995.1. Classification (GTDB taxonomy): domain Bacteria; phylum Methylomirabilota; class Methylomirabilia; order Methylomirabilales; family 2-02-FULL-66-22; genus 2-02-FULL-66-22. Next base: position 119,074 of record CAVOIV010000044.1, on the reverse strand, counting down.
GGCAAGGACCCCCGGAGCGCCTTGGGCCGACGCCGCCAGCCATCCGTGGGACATGCCTGAGTGTGGGTTGGAGTATCGGGTGCTCGGGAGAGGGGTGTCAAGGGGAAAGTTGGAGCGGCACGGGAGTACGCCGGCGGGCCGTCTATTCCATCATCCGCTTGAGGTAGGCCAGGGACGCGGGGGATGCCGGATCTCCTCGGGCTCCGGGGTCTCGTACTCGAAGCTCACCCAGCCGTCATATCCCGCCTGCCGCAGCGCCGGGAAGATCCGGCCGTAGTCCACCTTCTCGTCCGATCCGTCGCGGGCCACCTGCCAGAACTTGGCGTGGACGTGTTCCACGATGCCGACGACCCGCTGGATCGACGGCCAGCCGTCCGTGAAGTTTCCCGTGTCGAGCAGGGGAACCAGGTAGGGGGAGTTGACCTCGCCGAGGACGCGCAGGAACTCTTCCGCGGTCGGCGTGAACGCGCCGTGGTTGTGGTTCTCCAGCCCCAGCCGCACGCCGGCGTGGCGGGCGAAGTCGGCCACCTCGCGCAGGGAGTCGATCATGGCGGGCCAGCGCGCCTTGCGGTCGCCCTCGGGGTAGCCGGCGAAGACCCGGACCAGCGGCGCGCCGAGCTGCTCGGCCACCTCGACCCACTGCTTGACCTTGGTGACCTCGCTCTGGCGCAGCGTGGGGTCGGCCCGGCCGAAGTCGTTGTGGGCGCCGACGGCGACGATGGACAGGCCCAGTTCCCGCGCCGTCCGGCGCAGCATCTGCCAGGTACGCGGGGCGGGTCTGGGGGAAGTGGATGTCCTGGAGCTCCACGCCCTGGACCTTGAGATCGGCGGCGCAGCGATGGAGAAAGCGGATCTGATCCATGGCGCCGCTGTCGAAGGAGCGGTTGAAGGTCCCGCAGATGCATCCGAGCTTCATGGGGCGAGTCCTTTCGGCGGTCGTGACGGTTTTCAGGGCGGCCAGCACCTCGCGGTGGAGCGCCGCGTTGGCGCTGCAGACCAGGCGGTACACGGCGTGGATGTCGGGCGTGAACCGGACGGGCGAGCCGTCCCAGCCGGTGACGACGCAGCCGGCGCGCTCGGCGATGTAGGCGGCGGAGTAGACCTCGGTCAGGGCCTCGTTCCAGGCGAAGATAGACATCGATCCGGCCCGCGGCGACATCGACGAATCCGCCTGGACCGCCGTTGGGGAAGATGAACGCGGCTCGCTCCATCAGCGGGCGCAGCGCCGTCGGAGGTCGCGTACAGGAATTGCGGTTTCTTCATGTAGGTTTCCAGGAAAGCGCCGTCCAGCGTGCGGGTGGGCGCGGGGCGGAGCGGCAGCGGGTCGGGCGCCCGGCCGGGGGATCCGGACGGCCCCCGCGCGGTCTGCCAGGGCGACCTCTTCCGTGTTATGGTCGATCAGGCCCGCGATCCGGGCCGTCCCGTCCCGCCCGTAGATGCCCACCGCGGTGAACCAGTGCGCCCGGATCCCGCGGCGATACAGGAGGCTCCCGTCGAAGGGGTCCATGACCACGAAGACGGGGTCGGGGATGCGGGGTGTGGGGCTCGATCCTTTGACGAGTGGCCGCTCCCCGGCCTCCTCGGAGAGCAGGATCCCGTGGACGCCGCATCGCTCGCAGGGCGGCGATGACCGCCCGCTCGGCCGCAGTGTCCACGCCGATGACCTCGGGATCCCACGACCGGTACCCGGCGGCGCGCCCCGCCACGACCCGCCTGCCTGCCGCTGGGGCCAGCCGGTTGACGGCTGTGTGGGCTGCCTGGAGCGCCTCGAGCAGGATGGGACGCCATGCCACGTGTCTCGTCACCACTCGGCTCCTTTCGCGTCGATGGTCTGGAGCAGGCGCGCGATCTCCGCGACGGCATGGCTGATCGCCCGCTCCCCCAGCGTGCGCGAGACCTTGGAGGTGTCGCCCCGCACGCCGGTGGGGAACTCGGCCTCGGGGTGGGCCGTCACCTGGAATCGCGACAGGCGGGGGCGGGTGACCTGCGGGATCCGGTCCAGGTGAACCCGATCCTCCGCCACGACCAACATCTCGGAGGTCTCGATCGAGCCGGCGTGGCCGTCGGTGCCCACCAGGCCGGCCTCCTGCCGGATGGGATCCACAAAGGCGTAGGGGCCGATGACCAGGATGCGGAGCGTGGGGTCGGCGTTGACGAGCGCCAGGGCGGCTTCGCGCATGGCCCCTTCCTGGGCGTCCTCGGCATGGCCGGCGAGCAGGGCGATCTTGCGGGCGCCGTGCCGCACGTACTCCGATAGGATCTCGCGCAGGAGCGGCGTGAAGGTGGTCCGGCGAGAGGGAGACGGTCCCGGCGAAGTTCCGCATGGTCCGGCAGATGCCGTAAGGGAACCCCGGCGCCACCAGGCCGTGCACCCGCTCGGCCACGGCCAGGCAGACGTGCTCCGCGTAAAAGAGGTCGGTCCCGAGCGGGAGATGGGGCCCGTGCTGCTCCACCGCGCCGAAGGGGAGGAGGAGCCAGCGTCCCTCCGTCATCGCCTGGGCGAACTCGTCGCGCGTCAAGTCGGCGACTCGATATCGTTGCATGTCTTGGCATTCCGTCCTCTCGGGGTGGGTGGCAATGAGGAAATTAGGCAACCTGGCAATTGGGCGACTTGGCAATTGGGGGCGTGCGTCCGGTTCACCCAATCGCCAAATTGCCAAATTGCCCAGTCGCCAACCTGCCAGATCGCCGCGTTCCCTCAGTCCGTCACCGTCCACGACCGCACGCGGCGCAGGCGAAGCCGCACGGGGTCGCCGTTCTGGTACCGGTGGCGCGCGTCGCTCTGGACGCGGAGCTCGGCGCCCTGGCCCAGGCTCAGGCGATAATCCATGGTGTCGCCGAGATAGGTGGCCTTCTCCACGCGGGCCTCGAACAGGTTCGTCTCCGGCGGCGTCTCCGGCGGCAGAATCTCGATCTCGTTGGGGCGCAGGAAGAGCAGCACCTTCTGCCCCGGGCCGACGCCGGGCAGCGCCGGCGTGCTCACCTGGAGGCCGCTCGCCATGACGACCATCTCCGGGCCGCGGACCGCTCTGCACCTGCCCGTCCAGGAAGTTCGAGAGGCCGATGAATTCCGCCACGAAGCGCGAGCGGGGGCTTTCGTAGATCTCCTCGGGCGTCCCCAGTTGCTCCAGGCGCCCGCGGTTCATGATGGCGACCCGGTCGGACAGAGCCAGCGCCTCGCCCTGGTCGTGCGTCACGTACATGGCGGTGATCCCCAGGCGCGTGACCACCTCCTTGATCTCGAAGCGCATCTCCTCGCGGAGCTTGGCATCCAGGTTGGAGAGCGGCTCGTCGAGGAGCAGCACCTTGGGGTGGTACACCAGCGCCCGCGCCAGCCCGACCCGCTGCTGCTGCCCGCCGGACAGCTGGCGGGGGTAGTGGCCCACGTAGCCCTCCAGCCGGACCAGCCGCAGCGCCTCGATCGCCAGCTTGGCCCGCTCCTCCTTCGGGAGGTTCCGGATCATCAGGGGGAAGCCCACGTTGTCGGCGACCGTCATGTGGGGGAAGAGGGCGAAGTTCTGGAAGACCATCCCCAGCTCGCGCTGGTGGGTGGGGACGTCGGTCACGTCCTTGCCGTCCAGGAAGATCCGGCCCTCGTCGGGATGATTGGTGCCGGTCAGGCACCGCAGAGCCGTGGTCTTGCCGCAGCCCGAGGGCCCGAGCAGGGTCATCAGCTCGCCCCGCCGGATGGTCAGGCTCAGGTGGTCGTTGGCCACGAGCGTGCCGTACCGCTTCGTCACGTCGCGAAACTCGATCATGGCATCGGGCATGCGTCAGACTCCCTTGAATCCGCCGACCAGCTTCTCCGGCTTGGCCCGGCGCTGGATCATGGCCAGGATCACCAGGGACGGCACCACCATGATCACCGCCATGGCGCTGGTGATCTCCCAGTACCCGTCGCCCACGGCCAGGTAGGTCCGGACCGGCAGCGTGACCGTGTTCGGTCCGTAGGTCAGCAGCGTCAGCGTGAACTCGTTGTAGGAGTGGGTGAAGGAGAAGATCATGGAGGCCAGGATCCCCGGCATGATGAGCGGCAGGACCACGTAGAAGAACCGCTTGATCGTGTTGGCGCCGCACACGCTGGCGGCCTCCAGGACGCGCTCGTCCAGTCCCTCGAAGGTGGCCGAGAGGACCAGGATGGCGTAGGGGGCGCAGACCGAGACGTGGGCCAGCGCCACGCCGAGATGGGTGTCCACCAGCTCCAGAGCTGTAGAAGATCTTGGCCACGCCCAGGGCGTAGGTGATGGGCGGGATCATCCGCGGCAACAGGATGATGGCCATCACCAGCTCCTTGCCGGGCATCTGGCGCCGGCCGAAGGCCCAGCCGGCGAAGATGCCGATGGCCGTGCTCACGATCACGGCAATGACCCCGATGATCAGGGTGTTCTTCATGACCTCGGGGATGTTGCCCACCTCGACGGCCCAGCGGTACCACTCCCAGGTGAGCTGCGGCGGGAACCAGAGTCTGCCGAACCAGCCCTTGCCGACCGAGCGCAGGGCGATCATGCAGAAACGGGGCGATGATGAGCAGGGTGAGGCAGACGCACAGGGTGTAGCCCAGGATGAACCAGCCGTGGCGCAGGCCGGCCAGGTACGCGCGGAGGAGGGTCATCGGACACCTCCGGCGTTTCCCCCGGCGCGGCGCGCGATCCGCATGTACACCGCCAGGAAGGCGACCTGCAGGACGCCCATCACCATGGCGATGGCCGACGCCGCGGACCAGCGGGCCGGGATCGGAATGGAGATCTGCTTGTAGATCTCCACCGCCAGGGGCCGGTAGTCGCCGCCGGCGATGAGCGGCACGCTGAAGGCGCCGAACGCGGCCATGAAGGTCAGGACGGACCCGGCGAGGATGCCCGGCGTGATCAGCGGCAGCACGATGTGGCGCAGGACCTGCCACCGGTTCGCCCCGGCCACGGCGCCGGCCTCCTCGATGCCCGGGTCGAGCGATTCCAGCGCGGACATGGTGGTGACGCAGGTGTACGGGAAATAGAGCCAGACGTAGCAGAAGATGAGTCCCTGGATGGTGTAGTTGATCCGGAGTGGCGTCGTCACGCCGGGCACGAACTGGAGCAGGAAGAGATTGAACCACCCGCGCGACCCCCAGAAGAGCAGAAGCCCCAGCGCCCCGATGAGCCCCGGGATCACCAGCGGGACCAGGATCATCAGGCGGTACAGCCGGTGCCCGCGCACCTTCGCGCGCAGGGTCAAGGCGAGCGGGACCGACAGCAGCACGGAGAGCGCCGTGGACGCGAGGGACAGGATGAAGGTCAGCAGGATCACCCAGCGGCCGTCCGGGTCGGACAGGAAGCGGGTGTAATTCTCCAGCGTCCACCCGACCTCCTGCCCCTCGGGCCGGAAGCTGAGGACGACGGTGAGCAGCATGGGGTAGAAGAAGAGGCCGAAGAAGCACACCAGAGCCGGCAGGAGCAGGAAGAAGGTGATGCCGTGAACGGAGTGCTTGCGCCACAACGCCGTCATGCCGTCCTCACGATGGATACGAGAGGACGGGGGCGGGCGTCACCCGCCCCCGTCCGGTGGACACGTCCTGCTACGCGCCTCGCGCGGTTACGGCAGCAGCTCCTTCGCATGGCCCTTGATGTAGTCGATCATGTCCTTGCGGATCCGCTCCCGCGGGATGGCGGTCTTGGTCAGGACGTCCAGCTTGGGCACCATCTCCCACGCGATGGCGGGGACCTGGTCGGTGATGTCGGTGCCGGGATACTGCCACATGGTGGTGATGAGCCGGATCTGCTGGTCATCGGAGAGGAGGTAGTTGAGGACCTTGAAGGCGACCTCCTTGTACTCCTGCGGGATGTCGGCCGGGACGGCGAAGTAGCCCGTGCCGATCTCGTCCGCGCCTTCCGCCGGATAGGTCGCCCGGATGGTGGGCGGCATGGTGCCCTGGCGCGCCGACCAGAGGGCGTAGTCCTGCGCGTAGAGCGAGATCCAGGTCTCGCCGGAGTTGAAGTCCTCGAACAGGTTCACGCGGCTCCGCGGGGAGCGGCGCCTTGGCGTACTTGGTGAAATCCTTGAGCTTGTTCCAGGCGTCCTGGAAGGCGGGGTCCTTCTCCAGTTGCTCCATGGGCATCGTCATCTTGTTGCCGAGGAAGGCGTGGAGGAAGACGAGGCGCTGCCGCCAGGCGGAGCTGGACTTGGCGTCGGGCCGGATCAGGCCGATGTGGCCCTTGAACTCCGCCCGGCGATCGTAGAACTCCTTCCAGGACTTGGGCGGGTTCTTGATATACTGGCTGTTGTGGATCAGGGCGTAGGAGGTGCGCCAGTAGAGGAGGCCCTTGCCCTGGAGATCCACGCCCTCGTCGGACTTGAGGAACTCGGGGATCAATCTTGGCCGAGTTCGGGACATTGGTGGTGGTCAGAGTCTCCAGGGGGACGCCGGACTTCACCCAGGTGGCGATGGACTTGGCGAACAGGATGTGGAAGTCGCCCTGTCCCGGTCTCCACGCCTTGGTCTTCTGGATCTGCTCGGCGTCGCTGGTGACGAGGTACTTCAGGTTCACGCCCAGCGCCTGCTTGACGGCCGGGATCACGTTCTTCTGCCAGTAGGTCTGGAAGTTCGCTCCAGACATGCTGTCGGCGACGACCAGCTCGGTCGGTGCGCCCGCCGCGCGCGGGGGCGGCCATCGCGGCCCCCAGCACGAGCATCGCGAGGAGCAACATCATCGTGGTCCAGAATCGGATTCGCATCGCCGCTCTCCTTCCTGACTGAGAGTGCACGTGGACACGACCGCGTCACGCGTTCGCTGCGTTTCCCGCTCCGCCATCACCCCCTTCCACCCCCAGAGGGCATTGCATCCTGCCAAAGTGTTTCACCTCTACCCGCCAAGGTCAAGGGCCGGCCAAGGGACGAGAGCCGAGAGTGTAGAGCCGAGAGCCGACAGGCGAATCCGACAGGGACGGCGAATGCCCTGCTGTCGGAATCGCTGTCGCTGTCGTCGCTTCACACGCGAACGCGCTGGCCGGTTCGGGCGGCCGCGAGCAGGGCGTCGCACACCACCGCGTTCAGGTAGCCGTCCTGGAAGTCGGCCGCCAGCGGCGTCACCGTGCCTGGCCCGACGATCGCCTGGACCAGGTGATGCAACTGATGGACGAAGGTGTGCTCCCAGCCCAGGATGTGTCCCGGCGGCCACCAGCGGCCGCCGTACGGATGGTCCCGATCGGTGACGAGGACGGTCTTGAACCCCCGATCCCGTCGCGTCCTTGGTCTCCGTCTTGAACACCTCCAGCTCGTTCAGCCGCTCCAGGTTGAACCGGAGGCTTCCCCGGGTGCCGTTGGCCTCGAAGGTCAGGTAGTTCTTCTGGCCCGGGCAGCAGCCGGAGGCCTCCAGGGTCCCCATGGCGCCGCCGCTGAACTCCACCGCGCCGACGAAGCAGTCCTCGACGTCCACGGGCTTGGTCCGACGTGCGCCCGCCGTGACGGGGCGGCGCGGCACCACGATCCGGGACAGGCCGCACACGCTCCGATACTCCCCGACGAGAAAGCGGCCCAGGTCCAGGACGTGGGAGGCGAGATCCCCGATCACGCCGCTGCCGGCGCGCCGCTTTTCCTGACGCCAGGTGTGCGGCGTCGTTGGGATCGCTCAGGCTGTCGTCGGTGTAGCGCATCCGGAAGTGGACGATGGCGCCCAGCTCGCCCGCCTGGATCATCTCCCGGGCGAGCCGCACGGCGGGAATGAAGCGGTAGTTGAAGCTCACCTGGTGGACGAGGCCGCGGCGGCGGCGCACCCCATCCCACATCCGCTTCGGCCTCGCCGGCGTCGCGGCCGAGCGGCTTCTCGCAGAGCAGGTGCTTGCCGCTCGCGGCCGCGGCGAGGCACGGCTCCGCGTGGCAGGTCGTTGGGGGCGCAGTTGATGAGGAGGTCGATCTGCGGGATCCTCGACCACCCGGCGCCAGTCGGTCGTCGCGTACTCGAAGCCGTAGCGGCGGGCCGCCTCGTCCACCCCGGCGGGGGAGCGCCCGGCGACGCCGACCAGCCGGAAACTGGACCGGCGTCGGCCAGAAGATGTAGGGCAACTTCTTCAATGCGTTCAGGTGGGCCCGGGCGACCCCCGCGTAGCCCAGGATCCCGACGCTCAAGCGTGTGAGGCGTGCTGCGTCGGCATCACGTCCTCCGCGGTCCGAGTGCCCGCGGTGCGCAGCGCGGCGAGCAGCCGGCGGTGAATGTGGCCGTTGCTGGCCAGGATCGTCGGTTGGCTCAGGTCGAGCGGCCGTCCGCGATCCGTCCGTCACGCGGCCGCCCGCCTCCTGGACGAGCAGGGCGCCGGCGGCGATGTCCCACGGCTTGGCGCTCTGCTCCCAGTAGCCGTCCAGCCGGCCGGCGGCGACGTTGGCCAGCGCGAATCCCGCGCCGAAGATCCGGACGTTTCGGACCTGCAGGGCCAGCGCGGCGATCCGCTCGCGCAGGGATCGGTTGCCCCAGACGGAGTCGTCGTGCCACAAGGCGACGATGGTCTCCGCCAAGCGGCGTCGGCGCGACACGTGCGATCCGGCGGCCGTTCAGCCAGGCGCCGCGCCCGCGCTCGGCCACGAACGACTCGCCGAGGCGGGGGACGTAGGTCACGCTCGACTCCAGGGTGCCCCGGCGCTCCAGGGCGATCAGCACCGAGAAGAAGGGGAGGCCGGCCACGAACCCGATGGTTCCGTCCAGCGGATCCACGATCCAGCGCCCGTCGGGCCCCTCCGCCGCGCCCCCCTCCTCGCCGAGGAAGCCGATGCGGGGAAACCGGCGGTGGAGGAACCGGCGGATGCACCGCTCGGCGGCGGCGTCCGCCTCCGTCACCGGGTCCTTGGCCGACTTGAGGCGGACGCCCCGAACGCGGCCGACGCGGGCGAGGAGCAGGTCGCCCGCGGCCTGGGCCGCGGCGATGGCCGCGCGGGTCTCCGGAGAGAATCGTGCCGCGGTTCGGCCGTGCGGCGGTTCGACGGTACCGGAACCGCCGTGCCGCCGAATCCCTGAACCGTCGAACCGTCGAACCGTCGAACCGTCGAACGTCTCCGCGTCCCTCATGCCAGCGGCCGCTTGATCGCGTGGAAGATCTTGTGGAGCAGGGCGACGTCGCCCTTGGCCTCTTCCGGCGTCGTGACGGGGGTCTTGCTCTGCTGCACGCACTCGGCGAAGTGGAGCATCTCCTCCTTGAACGCCTCCTTCATGGAGGCGATGACGGTCTTCGCGAACGGCTTCCCGTCCTCCATGCCCTCCACGATGACCGGCGTGGGCAGGTTGCGGAAGAAGGGGGACGGGAAGACCAGGCGCACCCGGTTTCCCTTCCCGTAGTAGGCCACCGTCTCCTCGTAATTGGCCAGATCGGGCAGGTACTGGAGGCTCACGATGGCGCGGACGCCGGAGGCGTAGCGCAGGCAGGTGACCATGCCCTCGCCCCCGTGCCAGACGTCGGTGAACAGGACCTCCTCCGGGTCGCCGGACAGCCCCCGGAGGACGTTGATGTCGTGGACCAGGGTGGACAGCAGGTTATTGGCGAAGACGCGACGCTCCAGCGGGGTGAAGTCGCCGATCACCTCCCGGATCAGGGCGTCCTGGTCCGCCTGCAGCTTGGCGCGGACGTCGGCCGGGACGTCCAGGTACCGGCGGATGTCGTGGTGGCCGATCTGGTTGGCCTCGGAGGGGTGCAGGACCGTGATGTGAATGGCCTGCAGGTCCGTCATGCTGCTGGATCAGAGGCTGGGCGTAGCGGAAGCCGGGGTCGTATCGCTTCATGTAGGTGACCATGCAGATCGTGCCGGCCTTCTTGTGCGCGGCCAGGATCTCGTCCGCCTCGCGCAGGGTGAAGCACATCGGCTTCTCGGCGAAGACGTGCTTGCCCGCCTTGAGCGCGTCCACGATCACCTTCCCGTGGGAGTCGGCGGACAGGACCACGACGGCGTCCAGCGGCTCCTTCAAGAGATCGCTGGTGGCTCGTGAAGCGCTTGCTGACGCCGTAGTAGTCGCCGACGTACTTCAGCGTCCCGGGCGAGACGTCGCACAGGGCGACCAGATCGAACAGGTCGTGCAACTCCTTCAGGTGGGGCAAGTGCATCATCTGGCCGATCAGGCCACATCCGATGACTCCGACGCGCATACGACTCATGGCTTCTCCTTGCCCTGACCGGTGGGTGACGAAAGATCAGTCGTCAGCGGTTCCGCGGCTCGTCATCCAGACGTCGGTGCACGTTGCACCCAGATGCTGGCGCAAGTACGGCGATCGACTCCCGGAGATACTGGTCCAGGATCGCGGGCGACCGCGCCGTCCTTGATCGAGCAAAACGGGTCCGGGCCGGGGGGCGTCACCTCCAGGACCACGGCCCCGGCGTAGCCGATGGCGCGAAGCGCGTCGGCCGGCGGGCCGAGGTCGAGGTGGCCGCGGCCCAGCCCCTGGCGGTTGGTGTCGGCGACGTGGACGTGCCAGAGACGGGCGCCGGCCATGCGGATCGAGCCCGCCGGGGTCGGGTTCCTCCAGGTTGGCGTGGAACAGGTCCAGGGTGGTCCCGACCCAGGGCGAGCCGACCGCGTCCAGATAGGCGAGCGACGTCTCGAGGTTCGTCACCAGATAGGCCTCGTACCGGTTCAAGGGCTCGACGCAGATCTTGACGCCGAGCCGCTCCGCCTCGCGGGCGGCGGCCTGCATCCCGGCGACCGACCAGGCCCACTCCTCGGCATGCGAGGCGAGCGGGCGCGAGCCGGGGCTCGCCCGACGGCAGCATCTGGGTGAGCGGCGCCCCGATCTCGGCGGCGAAGCGGAGGCAGTCCACCACGTACCCGACGGCGTCCGCGCGGATCGCCGGATCGGGATGGGCCAGGTCGCGCCGGGTGGCCGGGACGGTGCACGAGGCGGTGAGCCCGACCGGGGTCAGGCCGTGTCGCGTCAGGGCCCGGCGGACGGCGCCGGGATCGAAGACGCCCGGCTCCCCCGGGATCTCCACGCCGTCGTACCCGGCAGCGGCGATGCGGGCGAGGGTCTCGTCCAGCGGCGCGTCGCCGTAGATCCACGCGCAGACGCCAAATCGCGGCATGACTCCTCCTTGGCGCGACGGCTCACGCCGCGGCCGGCACACCGACCGCTCGGCGGCGAGACAGCCACTGGGCCGGCAGGATGCACGCCGCCAGGACCAGGATGAGCAGCGTGGACAGGGCCGCGCCGCGCCCGATGGTGCCGTATCCCGCCCACGAGAGGATCAGGATCGTCACCAGATCGTGGCCCGGCGACACCAGGAAGATGACCTGGCTCACCGCCGTCATGGCGCGGACAAAGCTGTAGATCAGGCCGGTGACGATCGCCGACCGGATGAGCGGGATGACCACGCGACGCAGCGTGGTGGCCGTTCCGGCCTTGAGGGTGGACGACGCCTCCTCCAGGCTGGGGTCGAGCTGGGTGAGGGCGGCCACTCCGCTGCGAATCCCCACGGGCATCCCGCGGAAGATGAAGGCCAGGACGATGATCAGGCCCGTCCCGGTCAGCTGGAGCGCCCCGGCATTGAACGCCAGAATGTAGCCAATCCCCATGACCGTGCCGGGGATGGCGTAGGAGAGCATGGCCGAGAACTCCAGCGCGGTCCGGCCGAAGAACCGATGACGCAGGGTGAGGTAGGCGATGAGGAACCCCAGGCCGGCCGAGGGGATCGCCGCCAGCAGGGAAAGGCGCATGGTGTCGAACAGGACCGGGATGCCGTGGCTCATCAGGTCCTGGTAGTTCTTGCAGGGTGAAGGTGTTGTCGATGCCCCAGAGCTTGACGAAGCTTCCGAAGAGGATGGAGCCGTACAGGAGCGCGGCCACGGCCGCGAAGAGCAGGAACACGCTCGGTGAGCACGAGGTCGGCGGCACGCGGCAGGGGAGTCGGGCGGCCCCCCGACGGCTTTCCGGTCACGGTGACGTAGGAGCGGCGGCCCAGCCAGTAGCGCTGGAGGAAGAAGATGGTCAGCGTAATGACCAGCAGGACCAGGCCGTACGCCGCCGCTTCGTGCTGGTCGAAGCGGCCCTCGATGGCGTAGAAGATCTCGGTGGGGAGGAAGGGAACGCCGCCCCCCAGGAGCAGCGGGTTGCCGAAGTCGGCCAGGCTCTCGATCATCACCAAGAGGATGGCGTTGGCCAGCCCGGGGCGCATCGAGGGGCCAGAGAATGGTCCGGAACAGGGTCCAGCGGTCCGCGCGCAGCGTCCGGGCCGCCTCCTCCAGGGAGACGTCCAAGCGAGTGGATCACGCCCACCAGGACCAGATAGGCGATCGGCGTGAAGGCCAGGACCTGCGCCACGCCCACGCCCAGCGGGCCGAAGAAGACGTTGGTGGAGAGGCCCAGGAGCGTGTGGGTGACGAAGCCACGCCGCCCGAACATGTAGATCATGGCGAGGCCGAGGACGAAGGCCGGCGTGATGATCGGCAGGATGGAGAGCGGGCCCAAGAGGCGTCGCGTCCACAAGGTGCTCCGGGACTCCAGCAGGGCGAAGACGAAGCCGAGGCCCGTGGAGATCGACCCCGACGATGACGGCCAGGAAGAGGCTGTTCCGGAGAGCCCCCAGGCCGAGGGCCAGCATGGTGAGGAGGCCCGCCGCCGCACCCGGCCCCAGACCCCAGGCCAGGCCGCGCGGCGGCGGCGCGATGCGCAGCGCAGCCCGACCAGCGAGTGCGAGCGCCGCCGTGCCGACTCCGACCAGCCGGTCCCCCAGCGGATGGGGTCGGTGGGGAAGCTCCGGATGGCGGAGCAGAAGGAAGATCGGCGAGGTGAGGTATCGCAGCAGGCCGGCCGTCGTGAGGTGTCCCTGGATCATGCACGCTGGCCTGGAGCATGATGCAGGAGCGGGAAGCAGGATGAAGATGATCGACCAGGCCGGCCGTCCAGAGAATGCCGGCCGCGACGAAGGCGCCGCCCCGGACGTAGCCGGCCTGGGCCAAGCCGATGCCCGCCAGCGTGAGGAGGCCGAGCAGGCTGACGAGCGCCCCCAGGCCGAAGGCGCGGCCCGGCCGATGACCAGTTGGTAGAGCGCCGCCAGCGACGCCGAGCGCGGACGACGGCGAGGACGACGTCGCCCCTCGCCGCCGGCTCGCCCGATGCCGCGGCGCCGAGGCGATGACCGCAGAGCGGCGGCGAGGCCGACGACGGCGAGCGGCCAGGCGGTCGGACGCGCGGGCCAGGCCGGTGTGGGGCCAGGACCAGGCGAGGAACGCTTTTCCGACACGCTCCCACGGGAGGCAGAGCAAACGCCCCGAGCGTCAAGGAGGCCCAGAGGATCGTTTCCCGGCGATAGGCGGTCATGCGAATTCAGGTCGAGTGGTCGATGAGTCAACTGGTCGATCAGGAACGGACGGAAGCCGGGTGCCCGGCCCGACCAATCGACCGATCGACCAGTTGACGAATTGACGTCGTCTACTTCGGCAACGGGAACACCTGTTCGGTCCACCTCTTGATCAGCCCATCCCGGACGGCCGGCGTTCCGTACTTGGCGAAATCGTAGTTGATCAGGTTGGCCTCTTCGAATTTCGGCACGTCCGGATCGATGACGGACTTGCTGTGCGAGGGGATGCTCACCTCGCCGTTCTGCGGGCCCAGCCGCTGGTTCTCGGGCTCCAGGGCCCAGTCGATCAAGCGCATCCCGTTGGCCCGGTTGGGGGCTCCCGTGATCAGGGCGATGCCGCCGATCTCGTAGCCGGTTCCGTCCTTGGGGGCCACGAAGCGGATGGGGTAGCCCTTGCGCCCGCGCTCCACCACGTCGTTGGCGAAGGACACGCCGATGGCGGCCTCACCCCGCCCCGCCAGGAGGCTGGGGTCGCCGCCGCTCCGGGTGTACTGTGCGACGTTCCGGTGGATGGCCTTCAGGAGTTCGAACCCCTGGTCCTCGCCGTAGATCTGGACGATGGTCGTCATCATCACGTAGCCGGTTCCCGACGTGTTCGGGTTGGGCGTGGCGATCAGACCCTTGTACTTCGGATCGCCCAGCTCCTTCCAGGTCGTCGGGACCGGGAGGTTCTTTTCCTTGAGGATCTTCTCGTTGAAGCCGAAGCCGTGGATTCCCGTGTAGAGCGGGATGTAGTGGCCGTCCACCGCCTTGGTCAGCTGCGGCCGCAGCTCCCCCCAGGCCTTGGGGCGGTAGAAGTCGAGCAAGCCCTCGGCCTGGGCGACCCACAGCGAGTCCCCGCTGCCGCCCAGCCAGACATCCATGGTGGCGTTCCCCTTCTCCGCGCGCAGGCGGGCCAGGGACGCTCCCGAGGCCAGCTTCACGAAGTCGAGTTGGATGCCGGTGGCCTTGGTGAACTCGCGCTTGACGGCCTCGCACCAGGCGGGGTCGGGGGTGCACAGGAGGTTCACCCGATTCTCCCCGGCCATGGCGGCAGGCATGCCAGAGGAGGCCGATGCCGAGTGCCACCAGAACCAGCGACGCTCGTCCGTTTCATGACGCTCCTCCTTTCTCGTCCGATTCTTCTGCGGCTCACGACGCATGCCGCGAGCCGGTGCCACGACTCCGGGGCCTCAGGCCAAGACTTGGTCCAGATTCGCGAAGACCCGCTGGAACGCCTCCACGTACTTCTCCATGAGCGCCAGCGGCTGCGGGAACAGCGGGATACGTGTGGGATCCGATCGACCATGGAGTCCTCCAGCAGCTTCATGCGTCTCGGGGTACTCGGCCAGGTCGTACTTCACCTCCTCGCCCAGCGGGCACTGCCAGGGACAGCCCAGGCCGTAGCCCGTCCGCTCCTGGAACAGGGTCTGGCCGGGGACGGGGACGGTCTGCCACAGGCTCGACCTCGACGCCCTCGGCCCCGAGGGCCGCCAGGAGCTTCAGGCGAAACTCCTTGACGGGCATCGTCACGCCCAGCGCCTTGGGATCCAGCCGGAGGCGGTACTGGTAATAGCTCGAGGTGCAGTCCGGCGGGATGTGGGGCGGGATGATCCCCGGAATCTTCCCCAGATGCTCGGTGAGGTAGGCGGCGTTCCGTCGCGTCTGCGCGAGCGAGGCGTCCAGCCGGCGGAGCTGGCTCCGGCTCAGGGCCGCCGTCAGCTCGTTCGACCGGTACATCCAGCCCATCATCAGGGAATTGTACTCGCGCGCCCCGTCCAGCGGCCGGGCGGGGTCGAAGGCCTTCTTGTCGCTCTCCCGCACGTCCTCGCCGAACATGCGGAAGCGGTTGGCGCGCTCCTTCAGCTCTTCCCGGTTGGTCACGAACATCCCGCCCTCGCCGGCGGGCAGATTCTTGCTGGCCTGGAAGGAGAAGATGCCCATGTCGCCGATCCCGCCGACCTTCTTCCCCTTGTAGGTGGAGCCGTGGGCCTGGGCCGCGTCCTCGATCACCAGGAGGCGGTGTTTCCGGGCGATGGCCAGGATCCGATCCATGTCCGCCGGGCAGCCGTGGATGTGGACCGGAATGATGGCCCGGGTGCGCGCGGTGATCCGCTCCTCGATCTTGTCCGGGTCGATGTTGTACGTCCGGGGGTCGATGTCCACGAAGACGGGCACGGCGTTGTTCTGGAGGACCGCCAGCGCGGTGGCCAGGAAGGTGAAGGCCGTGGTGATGACCTGGTCGCCGGTGCCGATCCCCCCGGCCGCCACGGCCGTGTGCAGCGCCGCCGTGCCGCTGTTGGTGGTGAGCGCGTGGCGGACCCCGCAGTAACGCGCCCACTCCTCCTCCAGCGCCTTGACCTGGGGGGCGTAGGGGCCGGAGACGATGCCGGAGTCCAGGGCGGCCTGGACCGCGGCCTTGTCCTCGGCCGTGATCATCGGCCAGCGGACGTGCAGGGCTTTGGGGACGACCGGGGTCCCCCCGCGGATGGCCAGGGTCTCCGTCATGGCTTCCTCCTTCCGCTGCGGTGTGACGGCGGCGCCGGCGGCAGACCGGTGCCGCACGACGATCGGATCACCAGGGTGTGCGCCACCACGGTGGTGGAAAACACGTGCTGGTCGCCCTGCTCCATCTGGGCGATGGCCTGACGGACCGCCAGGCGTCCCATCTCCTCCTTGGGGACGGCGACGGTCGTGAGCGGCGGCGTGGTGTGGGCGGCGTACTCGATGTCGTCGTAACCGACCAGGGCGATGTCGTCGGGGACGCGGAGACCGCGCTCGTGGATCGCCCGGAGCGCCCCGATGGCCATGTCGTCGTTGGTGAAGATGGCGGTGGGGCGGACCGGCAGCTTCGAGCAGCGCCTCCGCCGCGTCGTAGCCTCCCTGGGGACTCAGCGACGCCTCCAGGACGAAGTCCGCCGGCGGGCAATGCCGGCCTCGGACAGCGCCCGGCGGTAGCCGCTGGCCAGCGCCTCGAAGAAGGGGTGGCGGGCGGGGCCCCGGATCAGGGCGATCCGCTCGTGACCGAGCTTGACCAGGTGGCGCGTGGCCTCGTAGGCGCCGCCGGCGTCGTCGCAGACCACGGCGTCCACGTCCCGGAGCGGGCGGCCGCATGTCCGCCAGGACCAGCGAGAAGCCGTTGGCGCGCAGCTGGCGCACGAAGCGCGGCGACACCTTGCCCACCAGGATGATCCAGCGGGTCATCATGTCGCGGATCATCTTGGGGTACTCGAGCGACTCGGCGGAGTCGCCCAGGCCGTAGCCGAACAGGAGGTGGCAGTCCCAGCGCCGGGCCTCGTCGGCGATGCCCTGGATGATGCCGGCGAAGTAGCTGTGGGAGGTCACCACCTCGCGGCTGAAGATGGTGCCGATGATGCGGTCCTGGCGCGGGGCGGGCGATGCGGGAGACGAGCTGCCGGGCGGCGGGGTTGGGGATGTAGCCGAGCCGCTGGACCGCGGCCAGCACCTTGCGGCGGCTGGCCGCGCTGACGTCGGGCCGGCCCGCGGACCACCCGGGAGACCGTCATGATTGACAGCCCGGTGTGCTCCGCGATATCCTTCAGCGTGACCGGTGACCCCTGGGTCTTCGGCATTTTTTTGGCGGTTGAGCTGTTAGCGTTAACGGTAAGACTTGTATACCCCAGGCCGCTCCCGTTGTCAAGCGCTTTTCCCGCGGCCGAGGGGCCGCGGCGGATGTTGATTCTGTGTTTTCTGTTGATTGTGTGATCATGCGGCGAAGTCGGCGGGAGGCGATGCGATGGCGACCGCGTCCGGATCGACCCTCACTGGCGATACCACGACCTGACGGCCATCGTCCTGGAGAACGCCCGCCTCCGCCTCACGCTCCTCCCCGAGCTCGGCGCCAAGATCTACGACCTCATCCTCAAGCCGGCCGACCGGAACTTCCTCTGGCACAACCCCCGCCTGGAGCCGCGGCTTCCCGTCTTCGGCCAGAACTTCGACGACTGGTGGTGCGGGGGCTGGGACGAGGTCTTTCCCACCTGCGACGTCAGCACCTACCAGGGCGAGACCTATCCCTACCTGGGCGAGCTCTGGTCCCTGCCCTGGTCGTGGCGGGTGGAGGAGGACGGGCCCATCGCAGGGCTGCCTGTACCTGGAGCCGGACGACGGTGATCGCGCCGGCCCGCATGGAGAAGTGGATTCGGCTCGCGGCGGACGAGCCCGTGGTCCGGTTCCGGCACCGCCTGACGAACCTCGGGACGCAGCCGATGGACTTCGTGTGGGGCATTCATCCCTGTTTCCGGGTGGAGCCCGGCTACCGGATCGACGCGCCGGCCCGGGTCGGGGTCGTCGGCCACACGGTGACGGCGCCGTTCGGGCCGGTCGGCACCACGTACGCGTGGCCGCGGCCCGACGCTCGCGCCAGGTGCCGCCGCCCAGCCAGGGATGGTGCGAGGGGCACTATGCCACCGACCTGAACGACGGCTGGGTTGCCTTGACCGATCCGGGTGCGAAGGTGGGGATCGGCCTGGCCTTTCCCGCGCGAGGTCTTTCCCGTGCTCTGGTGCTGGATGGTGTACGGGGGATGGCGGGGGCACTATCACGTCGGCGCTGGAGCCCTGGACCGGCTGGCCGCACCAACTGGACAAGGCGGTGGCGGCCGGTCGACACCGGACGCTCGCAGCCTGGCGAGTGCCTGGAGTGCGAGACGCTGGCCGTGGCCTACACCGGTCTCACGGCGGTGTCGAGGATCGGGTCGGACGGGAGTGTGCGAGGCTGACGGGTGCCGCGGTGGCATTGAGCCCGGGGTCGAGGCGGCTCGCGTCATGGCGGCGCGGGACCGCCACAACGGGAGGAGGCATCATGAGACACGCATGGCGATGGATCGGGATCGGGACTGGCGGTTCTGGCGGCGCTGGACGGGGCAGCCGGCGGCGGCCGCGGACCACGAGGGGCAGGTGGTGGTGTACACGGCCGCCCAGAGCACGATCGTCCAGGCGGTCGGCCCGATGTTCGAGAAGAAGACCGGAATCAAGGTGCAGTTCGTCGAAGGCGGGCACCGGCGAGGTGCTGAAGCGGGCGGAGGCCGAGAAGGCCAACCCGCTCGGCGACGTCTTCTGGGCCCTGGCGGCCGAGCCGCTGGCGGCGAACGCCGACCTGCTGGAGCCGTACACGGTGACGGAGGACGCCAAGATCAACGCCATCTACAAGAAGGGGATGGCGGACGGCCGGGTGCAGCCCAACAACGTGACGCCCATGGTCATCGTGTACAACAAGAAGCTGGTGAGCGACGCCGACGCCCCCAAGACCTGGAAGGCCCTGGCGGATCCGAAGTGGAAGGACAAGATCGCCTATGCGGCGGCGGACAAGTCGGGCTCGTCCTATACCATCCTGGCGACGCTGCTCACGGTGTTCGGCGACAACGACGCCGGCTGGAAGGTCGTCGAGGACATCATGAAGAACGCCAAGATCCTCCCCAGCTCCAGCCGGGTGCCCGAAGGGGGTGGCCGATGGCGAGTACCACGCGGGCCTGACCTACGAGGACGCCGCCATGCGGCAGGTGGCCGGCGGCGCCCCGGTGGGCGTGATCTATCCGCAGGACGGCACCTCCGTTCCGCCGGACGGGAACGCCCTGATCAAGGGGGCCAAGCACCCCAAGGCGGCCAAGCTGTTCCTGGACTACGCCGTGTCGAAGGAGGTCATGGACCTCCTGGCGGAGAAGTTCTCCCTGCGCTCGGCCCGGACGGACGTGAATCCGCCCAAGGGCTTTGTGCCGCTCGGCGAGATCAAGGCCGTGGCCTACGACATGGAGTGGGCCGGGAAGAACTACGCGGCCTTCATCAAGAAGTGGCAGGACATCATCGTGCGGGTGAAGTAGCGGCAGAGGAGCAGGATCTGCAATGTCGAAATTCGAATGTCGAAATTCGAAATCCGAGGCTGCGCCCTCGCTCCTCTGCACAACAGATGAAAGACAGGATTCCCCGTGATCGAATCACGCAGTCGCGGTGACGTCTGGACCGGTGTGACCGGGATCGCCTTCGCGATCCTGGCGCTGCTCTTGATCTTCCCGCTGGGGCGCCTGCTTGTGGGCGAGCCTTCTGGACGAGGGCGGCGGGCTCACGCTGGCCCACTACCGGGACTTCCTCGGCCTATCCCTATTATTCACGCACCATCGGCCACAGCTTCCTGGTGAGCAGCCTGGTCACGCTCGCCGCCCTGGTGGTGGCCGTGCCCGTGGCCTTCGTCCTGGCGCGGGTGCACATCCCGGGGAAGCCGCTCCTCACCACGCTGGCCATCCTGCCCCTGGTCTCGCCGCCGTTCATCGGGGCGTACTCCTGGATCCTGCTCTTCGGGCGGGCCGGGTACGTCACGAGCCTCTTCCAGACGATCGGCATCAACATTCCCACCGTCTACGGCATGCACGGGATCGTCCTGGCGCTCAGCGCTGAACCTGTACCCGTTCGTGCTCCTGATGGTGACCGGGGCGCTGCGCGCCCTGGACCAGTCGCTGGAGGAGGCGGCGCAGGGCTTGGGGTCCAGCCCCTGGCGGGTGTTCTGGACGGTCACCGTCCCGGTGACCCTGCCCTCGATCCTGGGCGGGGCGCTCCTGGTCTTCCTGACGGCCTTCGCCGAGTTCGGCGCGCCCATGATCATCGGCGAGGGATATCAGGTCCTCCCCACCATCGTGTACAGCCTGTTCGTGAACGAGATGGGCGGAAACCCCGCCATGGCCAGCACGGCCGCCACCCTGCTGGTGCTCTGCACCACCGGCATCCTGCTGATCCAGTACTGGGCGGTGGGGCGGCGGCGCTACGCCATGAGCCAGCTCCGGCCGATCCCGCCGTTCGCCTCAGCCCCGTCATGCAGTGGCTCTGTCTCGAGTTATGTCTACCTCGTGGTCGGCCTGTCGCTGATCCCGGCGGTCGTGGTGGCCGTGACCTCGTTCTTCGAGAGCCGGGGGCCGGTGCTCTATCCGAACTTCAGCCTGGGGAACTACCGGGAGGTCCTCTTCAACGTCCCGCGCGCCATTGCCAACAGCTTCATGCTGTCCACGGTCTCCACGCTGCTGGACGTCCTCCTGGGGACGCTGATCGCCTATCTGGTGGTGCGCCGGCGCTCCGCCACCACGGCGGCGCTGGACTCCTGCGTGATGGTGCCCTATGCGATCCCGGGGACCGTCATCGGCGTGGCGTTCATCGTGGCCTTCAACAAGCCGCCCATCGTCCTCACCGGCACGTTCCTGATCCTGCTCGTTGGCCTACTTCATCCGGCGTCTGCCGTACTCGGTGCGGGCGGGGTCCGCCATCCTCCACCAGATCGACCCGGCGGTGGAGGAGGCCTCGATCAGCCTGGGCGTCTCGCCGCTCAAGAGCTTCGTCAAGGTCACGGCCCGCCTGATGATGCCCGGGATCGTCTCGGGCGGGATCCTGACCTGGGTGCAGACCATCACGGAGATCAGCGCCACCATCTTTCTCTACTTCGGCGCCTGGTCCACGATCACCGTCGTCATCTATCGGCAGGTCAGCAGCAGCAACTTCGGCAGCGCCGCCGCGGCGTCCACCCTCCTGCTGGTGGCGGTCTTCATCCCGGTCCTGGTGGTGAACTGGGTGATGGGTGAGCGCGCCGTGACCGCGGTGTAACGCCGATCCACTTACTGCGGCCAGCGCGCCGCCGAGGGGCCATGGGAGCGATCCTGCAGTTTGAGCGAGTTCACAAGCGGTACGGGGACGTGGCGGCGCTGGCCGGGGTGTCCCTCACCATCCAGGGCGGCGAGTTCTTCACGCTGCTCGGGCCCAGCGGGTGCGGGAAGACCACCCTGCTCCGATGCGTGGCGGGATTCCTGCGGCCGGACGATGGCCGGATCCTCTGCGACGGGGATCGGCTGGACCGCCTGCCGGCGCACAAGCGTGACATCGGCATGGTGTTCCAGAACTACGCCATCTTCCCCCACCTCACCGTCTTCGAGAACGTGGCCTATGGGCTGCGCGCTCGGCGGGTCGAGCCGGCCGAGATCCGGCGGCGGGCGCTGGAGACGCTCACGCTCGTGCAGATGGCATGCGCTGGCAGATCGGCGGCCGGATCAGTTGTCGGGCGGGCAGCAGCAACGGGTCGCGCTGGCCCGGGCCATGGCGATCCGGCCGCGCCTCCTGCTCATGGACGAGCCGCTCTCGAATCTGGACGCGAAGCTCCGCGTGGAGATGCGGACGGAGATCCGGCGACTGCAGCGCGAACTGGGGATCACCACGGTCTACGTGACCCACGACCAGGAAGAGGCGCTGGCCATCTCCGAGCGGCTGGCGGTGATGAACGCCGGCCGCGTGGAGCAGGTGGGGTTTCCCTGGGACGTCTACCAGGCGCCGCAGAGCGCTTTTGTGGCCCAGTTCATCGGAACCAGCAACACCCTGACGGGCACGCTGGGCCGCGGGGACGGAGAGTGGGCGAGCGTCCTGATCGGCGACTGGACGCTGCGCGCGCGCCGGGCGGATGGAGTGGCGGGGTCGGTGCTGGCGGTATTCCGACCGGAGGCGCTCAGCCTCCTCGCCGACGGCCGGGAGGCGGCCGGCGCCACGATCGGCGATGCCGTGGTGGTGAGCCGGGAGTTTCTGGGGGCCGTCCTGCGCTACCGGCTGCGCCTCGACGACGGCGCCCTGATCCACCTCGACGAGCACAAGCCGGACGCGGCGCGCCTCACGCCGGAGGGCGCGCGGGTCCGGTTCGCCGTGCGGCCGGAGGATGTGATGCTTTTCCCTGCGAAGGAGGGTTCATGACCACAGAGCCATTTCGGATCAGCCGGTTGCCCCGCCACATGCAGGTCGCCGGTGAAGGAGGCGATCGCCGCGGCGCGGGAGGCCGGTCGGATCCTCGTGCGGCGATTCCGCACGGGCGTGTCGGTGAAGATGAAGGGGGCGGCGGACATCGTCACCGCGACGGATGTCGAGGCGCAGGGCGTCGTGGTTCGCCGCCTGTGCCGCGCGTTCCCCGATCACGGCATCCTGGCCGAGGAGGGGCTGGACACCACGGCGGGCGCGGAGTGGCGCTGGATCTTGGACCCGCTGGACGGGACCAAGAACTTCGCCCGCGGCATCCCGAATTTCTGCGTGTCCATCGCCGCGGAGCGCCGGGGCCGGGTGGAGCTGGGCGTCGTGTACGATCCCATGCATGAGGAGTTGTTCGTGGGGGTGCGAAAGCACGGCGCCTGGTGCAACGGGAAGCCGATTCGGGTGTCAGGCGTGAAGGACCTCCGATCGGCGTTCGTGGCCACCGGGTGTCCGCACCGGGTGGGGCGGTACGTGCAGTCGGTGGCGCTGACCTTCGGGCGGTTCTGCGCGCGGAGCCTCGGGGTGCGGGACCGCGGGGCGGGGGCGCTGGACCTCTGCTACGTGGCGTGCGGGCGGTTCGACGGCTACTGGGAGATCGATCAGTCGCCCTGGGACATCGCCGCCGGGAGGCCTGATCGTGGAAGAGGCCGGTGGCCGGATGTCCGACTTCCGCGGCGGCCCCTTCGACATCTACGACGGCGAGACGGTGGCCAGCAACAGGCGAGTCCACGACCAGATCGTGCGGATCCTCCGGATGCCCGGAGGGATCCCGCCCCGGCATCGCCCGCCGGTGCGGCGCGGCTGAATCGTGGCGCTTGGAGGAGAGATGGCAAGAACGCGGACACCGCGGGTGGCGGATCTGACGCGGAGGATCACGCAAAGGATTTCGCCTTTGAGGTATGCAGCCATGAGCGGAACGCCGAAAGCTTGAGAGAAAGGAGCGATGCCATGAGACGCTGGATGCTGTTCTTGCCGCTGATCTGGGCTCTGGCGCTGTCCGCGGGGGTGGCTGCGGCGGCGGACACGGTGAATGCGTACTCGATCTGGCCCGAGAACTGGGCGCGGCCCATGTTCCAGGAGTTCGAGAAGGCGACGGGGATCAAGGTGAACTTCGTGCGCTTCTCCTCGGGCGAGGCGCTGGCCCGGGTGATCGCCGAGAAGAACAACCCGCGGGTGGACGTCCTCTTCGGCGGCCCGGTGGAGACGCACGCGGCCGGGATCAAGGAGGGCATCTTCGAGTCCTACAAGCCGGCCGCGTTCGCGGCGCTGCCGGCCCGCATGAAGCACGCGGACGGGCAGTGGGTGGCCATCGCCGACGACCCGCTGGTCTTCATGAGCAACGCCAAGTTCCTGAAGGAGAACAACCTTAAAGCGCCGGCGTCCTGGGACGATCTACTGAATCCGGCCTACAAGAACATGATCCAGATGGCGGACGCCCGCACGTCGGGGACGGCGGTGACCCGCATCTTCTCCATCCTGGAGGTGTTCGGCCGGGACGAGGAGAAGGCCTTTGCCTACATGAAGAAGCTGCGGCCAAACGTCCAGCTCTACACCAAGAGCGGCGGCGGCGGGACCCTGCCGGTGGGCCTGGGCCAGGCCGGGGCCGGGATCTTCTTCATCGTGGACGCGCTGGACACCAAGGCCAAGGGATACGATGTGGTGGTCAGCTTCCCCAAGGAGGGGATCGGGACGGCCGCCGAGGCCATCGCGCTGTTGAAGGGAGCCAAGAACCCCGAAGCGGGGAAGAAGTTGATCGACTGGGCGAGTTCGCCGGCCATGCAGTCGCTCTTCGCCACGTACAAGATCAACTTCGTTCCGGCGCATCCCGAGGTGAAGGTCGAGGCCAGCCTGGCGGAGGTCCTGAAGGGGGCCAAGATCTTCCCGATCGACGACGCCTACGCAGGGGCGAACCGGAAGCGGATCGTGGAGCGCTGGATCACCGAGGTGCTGCCCGCGCAATAACGAGATCCGTCCGCGGGGCCGGCGGAGACCCGTCGGCCCCGCGAGGTCGAGAGACGCCCACGTGCATCGCAAGCTCCCCCATCGTGCCGGCGGCCTGCGCCTCCTGGTCCGGGATCCCGCGCTTGCGGCGAGTGTCCTCATCCTGTGGATCCTGCTCGGCCTGTTCGTCCTGTTCCCGCTGGGGTGGCTGCTGGCGCGGACGTTCACCGAGGGCGGAACGTTCACGCTGGGGAACCTGCTCAGCATCCTCAAGGATCCCAACCACCGCCAATCCTTCTGGAACAGCCTGCTCCTGGCCGCCCTCGTCGGCCTCACGGGCACGGTCCTGGGGTTCTTCTTCGCCTTCACCGCGGTGCGGGCCAACCTGTCGAAGGCCTGGGGCGCGGTCCTGGACGCGGCGTGCCTCCTGCCCCTGATCTCGCCCCCGTTCACGACGGCCATCGCCATGATCTTCTCCTTCGGCCCGCGGGGGCTCATCACCTATCATCTCCTGGGGATCAAGGGGTTCACCGTGTACGGGCTGGGCAGCACGCTCTTCTCCGAGACGCTCACGTTCTTTCCCATCGCCTACCTCACGCTGAAACCGATCCTGAACGGCATCGACCCGAACGTCGAGGACATGGCCTTCAGCCTGGGGTCGTCGCGCTGGCGCGTCTTCCGCACCGTGACGCTGCCCTTGACCGTCCCGGGACTCGCCAACGCCTTCCTGCTCCTGTTCGCCGCCTCGCTGGCGGATTTCGCCACGCCGCTGATCCTGGCCGGGAACGCCTTCCCGGTGCTGCCCACCCAGGCGTACCTGCAGATCACGGGCCTCTTCGACCTGAAGGGCGGCGCGGTCCTGTCCTTCGTGCTGCTGGTGCCTGCCATGGCCGTGTACCTGCTCCAGCGGTACTGGGTGAGCCGGAAGTCCTACGTGACCATCACCGGCAAGGTGGGGGCGCAGACCATGGTGAAGAGCGTGGCGCCCTGGGCCCGGTACGCGCTGCTCACGGTCTGCCTGCTGATGGCCGCCGCCATCCTGTACTTCTACGTCCTGCTCTTCTACGCCTCGGTCGTGATGGCCCTGGGCGCGAACCATGCCTGGACGCTCCAGCACTACCGCGTGATCTTCACCGAGGGGCTGAAAGCGATCCGCGACACCCTGGTCATCGCGGGCCTGGGGATGCCGCTGGGCGGACTGTTCGGCGTCCTGGTCGGGCTACCTGGTGACCAAGAAGGTTTTTCCGGGACGACAGGCCATGGAGGTCGTCTCCATGATCAACTACTCGCTGCCCGGGACGATCGTGGGGATCGCCTATCTGATGGCCTTCAACGACCCGCCGATCGAGCTGACCGGGACGGCCCTCATCATCGTGGCGTGCTACGTCTTCCGATACAGTCCGACGGGGATCCGGGCCACGGTGGCGACGCTCCAGCAGATCGATCCCAGCATCGAGGAGGCGTCGCAGAGTCTGGGGGCGAAGAGCGGGACGACCTTCCGCCGGATCACGCTGCCGCTGATCCTGCCCGCCTTCTTCGCGGGGCTGGGGGTGGTCTTCATCCGCTCCATGACCGCCATCAGCGCGACGATCTTCCTGGTCTCCATCAACTGGACCCTGATCACCGTGCGCATCCTGGAGAACATCACGGAGCTATCGCTGGGGCCGGCCGCGGCCTTTTCGGTCCTGGTGGTGGTGCTCGTGTTCGCCGTCATCGCCCTGATCGGCCTGACGCTGCGGCGGTTCCGCGCGGCGGGCGGGGTCGGAGGTGACGAGTATCCTGGGAGGGTGAGGTGGGCGCTGTCGGCATCCGGATCCAGCAAGTCTCGAAGCAGTTCAGCCATCGGGTGAAGGGGCTGGTGTACGCGGTCCGGGACGTCAGCCTGGCGGTGCAGCCAGGGGAGTTGCTCACGCTGCTGGGCCCGTCCGGGTGCGGCAAGACCACCACGCTCCGGATGATCGCCGGGTTCGAGCGGCCGGACGCCGGTCGGGTCTTCATCGGCGAGCAGGACGTGACCGACCTGATGGCCAACCAGCGGAACATCGGGTTCGTCTTTCAGAACTACGCCCTGTTCCCGCACCTCACCGTGTTCGAGAACGTGGCCTACGGTCTGCGGGTCAAGCGGATGGCCGAGGCCGAGATCGCCGACGGCCGTGCACGAGGTCCTGCGGCTGGTGGGACTCGGCGGCTACGACCGGCAGTTTCCCAACCAGCTCTCGGGCGGCGAGCAGCAGCGCGTGGCGCTGGCCCGCGCCATCGTGATCCGCCCGCGCGTGCTGCTCTTCGACGAGCCGCTGTCCAACCTGGACGCCAAGCTCCGCGTCCACATGCGTCGGGAGATCCAGCAGCTCCAGAAGCAGCTCTCGCATCACCGCCGTGTACGTGACCCACGATCAGGAAGAGGCCATGGCGATCTCGGACCGGATCGTGGTGATGAACCAGGGCAGCATCGTCCAGGAAGGCACCGCGGAGGATCTCTATCATCACCCCGCGTCCGAATTCGTGGCGCAGTTCATCGGCCGGACGAACCTGCTCGCCGCCAGGGTGCTCGGCCGAGAGGCGGGCGGGACGGTGGTGGAGGTGGGCGGGGTGCGGCTCCGGTTGGCGGGGCCGTGTCCCGAGGCCCAGCCGGGGCGGTCCGTCCGGTTGGTCGTGCGGCCCGAGGTCATCGGCCTCGCGGCGGCCGGCGCGACGGCCGGGCTCCACGGGACCGTTGCCTCGCGGATGTTCCTGGGGGAGAAGGTCGAGTACCATGTGCGTGTGGGCGAGGATCTGGTCCAGGTCACGAGCTATAATCCGGGGGCGGTCTTCGCGGCCGGGGAGGCGGTGACGTTGACGCTCCCGATCGACGGGATCCCGCTCCTGCCGGGAGGAGCGGAATGAGCCGGCGGCGGCAGGGGATGATTCTCGCGGGGGCCGTGGGGGTGCTGTTGCTCGTTCTGCCGACCCCCGCGCCCGCCGAGGGACAGGAGATCCACGGGGAGAACTCCAGCTTCGTGGGCCACGGGGTGGCGATGGTCTGGGGTGTCCTGCGTGGGGTGCGCGAGGACGACACCCAGGCGGTCCTCCGGATTGCGCCGGCGGGCGGCGCGTACGTCGCGGTGAGCATCGACGGGGTGGATCCGTTCACTCAGGCGCGCCGCGTGCTCTTCGCGCGGAGCCCCCTGGGCACCTCGCTGGACGTGCGCACGCCGCGGGCGACGTTCGCCGATCTGCCCCGGCGAGAGATCCACTTCTTCGCCGGCGCCGAGGCCGCGGGCCCGGCGCTCACCGTGTATTTCATGGGGCTGCCCGACACGACGCCGGAATTCACGTCCGAAGCGGCGCTCCACGCCTATCTCGGCGAGACGCTGGCGAAGCTGATGGCCCCGAAAGGACGCACGCAATGACACGGCAAGAACTGGCAAGACTTCTGGACCACTCCGTTCTCAAGCCTGACTCCACCGAACGCGAGGTCCTGGCCGGGGCCGACCTCGTGCGCCAGTGGGGGATCGGGTTCTACTGTGTGCAGCCGACGCTGGTCTCGGCCGCCGCTGCGGCCTTACAGGGATCGGAGGCGCGGGTGGTGTCGGTGGTGGGATTCCCGCACGGCTGCGCCCGGTCCGTGGTCAAGGCCCAGGAGGCGACGCTGGCCGTCCAGGACGGCGCCGCCGAGGTGGACATGGTGCTGAACGTCGGGAAGCTCAAGTCCGGGCGCAGCCAGGCGGTGGCGAGCGAGATCGCCCAGGTCGTCCGCGCCGTGCCGGAGATCCCGGTGAAGGTCATCCTGGAAGCCTGCCTGCTGACCGACGAAGAGAAGACCATCGCGTGCCGCCTCGTCCAAGACGCCGGCGCGGCGTTCGTGAAGACCTCCACCGGTTTCAATCCCGGCGGCGGGGCTACGGCGGCGGACGTTCGGTTGATGCGTGCCACGGTCGGCCAGGATTTCGGCGTCAAGGCGGCCGGTGGGATCCGGACCCTTGAGGACGCACTGGCCATGCTGGAGGCGGGTGCGAACCGCCTCGGCACCTCGGCCAGCGCGGCGATCCTGGGCGCGCTGGCACCCTGATTCGTCGTTCGAATGGGATGCGGCACGCCGGTTTCACCTCCGCGCCGGATCCGTGCGCTCCCGTATTCGACCGGTCACAGCGCGAGACCCTTTCGCGACTCGTTCGAGGATGGTAGGATTCACCAGACATCGGGAGGAACCGGATGCGTCCGCGCGACACAACCGTAGAGGCTGACGCTCTGCAACGGGAGATCTGTCGCCGGTTGGACGGCGTGTCGCGATTCTGCCTCGCTCTCGACATGAGCGTCGCTGCCCGCGCGTTGAGCCTGGCACGCCTGCGTCGTCAGCATCCGGACTACTCGGACCTCGACTTAAAGAAGGCGCTCCTGCGTCTGGCCTTCTCCACCGACGCCCTTCCCCCGCCTCTCCGATGACCACAGAGGATATCTTTCGCCGGACGAAGGTACCGGACACCTTTGGCAGGGTAACTGGCTGATTTCCTTGGAGTCGAGTTTCGATTGTTCGTCCACGACGTGGAGCCGCGCTGATGGAACATCGCCTCGCTCTAGACGCAAGCGCTCGATGTCCACAAGGACGAGATCCTGGCCTTCACTCAGGATCTCATCGAGATCGCCAGCGAGAATCCGCCGGGGAATTATTACCGTGAATGCGTGGAACGCATTCGGGCGGAGCTGGATCGCCTCGGTTTGCCGGTCAAAGTCCTGGAGGCGCCGGGCTTTCCGGAGCGTCCTCGATATAACCTCCTCAGCTTCCACGGTGACGGTCGGCGCACGCTCTACTTTCATGGGCACTACGACGTGGTGCCGGCACAGAGTCGCGAGCAATTCACTCCGCGAGTCGAGAAGGGACGACTGATCGGACGCGGATCGGCCGACATGAAGGCCGGGCTGGCGAGCATGATCTACGCCACCGCGCTGCTCAAGGAGTGCCGGATTCCGCTGGAGGGTCGCGTCGGGCTCTGCATCGTGGCCGACGAGGAGACAGGCGGGCAGGGCGGCTCGCGCTATCTGGACGAGGTCGGCCTGCTGGGAGCGGACGGCGTGGCCATGCTCACGCCGGAGCCCACCAGCGGCGTGATCTGGAATGCCAACCGTGGCGCCGTCACGCTGCGCATCACGGTCAAAGGGAAGGCCGCCCACGTGGGATTGCAGCATCAAGGGATCAATGCGTTCGAGCAGATGCTGGAGGTGGCTCGGGCGCTGCAAGTCCTCAAGGCCGAGGTGGAGCAACGCAGGACGCAATACCGGATCGTCCCGGAGGCGGCCGCCCGCTCGATCCTGATGCTGGGGGGCCGTGTCGAGGGCGGGGCGAACTTCAACGTCGTGCCCGAGGCCTGCAGCTTCACCGTGGAGCGGCGATTCAACCCCGAAGAGGACCTGGAGACCGAAAAGACCGCACTCTTCGCCCTGCTGGATCAACTCCGCGCGCGAGGAATCGCGCTCGACACCGAGATCCTCCAGGAAGGCTTCTCCAGCGGGGTGCCCGAAGATCATCCGGTTGGCCAGGGTCCTGGCGGACACCATCGAGGGGGTGGTCGGTGACCGGCCGGCCTTCACCATGTGTCCCGGCATCCTGGAGACACGCTGGTATGCACGCAAGGGGATCCCGGCCTTCGCCTACGGGCCGGGTCTCCTGGAGGTGTCCCACGGGCCGCGCGAGGCCATCGAGATCGAACGCATCTACCAGCACACGCTGCTCTACGCGCTGGTGGCGGCCCGCCTCCTCTCGTAACCGGCAAGCCGACGATTCTCTTCACCCATGTGTCAGCGGTGTCCGGAGGTTCCGTTTCAGTCCTGTCGGGGTTGGGATCAACGGCTGGAATTCCGGACAACGAACAGAGTCGGGGTGACTCCGAGCCTCGGCCTGTGGTATGAGACAAGTGCGCAATTCGCGGTCTTGGATGGGGGGTCCAGGCGTGAATCCGAAAAACCAGAGGAGGGTCCGATGACGCATCGAACGCGATCTTCGCTGATGCCGTTGCTGCTGGTGATCGGTCTGCTGCTGGTGCCGATGTTCTCGGGCTGCGCCACCATGGGCGCGATGGACGCCTCGTCCGGCAAGGCCAAGAACGTGATCCTGCTGATCGGCGACGGGATGGGGCCGAGCCACTTCGGGGCCGCCTGGCTGTACAGCAATCGCGTGCTCGAGAAGGACCTGCAGATGGTCGAGGTGATGAATGCGGGACGCACGGCGTATCTGGTCAACGATACGGCGGATGCCATCGTGACCGAGTCGGCGGCGGCCGCGGGGCAGATCGCCACGGGACGGAAGATGACGGCGCGCGCCCTCAGCATGGCGGCGGACGGCAAGACCCCGGTGACGACGGTCATGGAGATGGTGAAGGTCAAGGGGCTGGGCACTGGCCTGGTCACCACCTCGGGGATCACCGACGCCACGCCGGCGGCCTTTGCGGCGCACGTTCCGCACCGAAGCGACGAGATGTCGGTGGCGGAGCAGGAGCTGAAGTTCGGCGTGGACGTGCTGATGGGCGGGCGGAAGCAGTTCTTCCTGCCCGAGGTCTCGGCGGGAAAGCGGAAGGACGGGCGAAACCTGCTGGATGAAGCGCGTGCGGCCGGTTACACCGTCGTCGGGGACGCCGAGGAACTGAAAGCGGCGCAGGGCGCCAAGATCCTGGGTCTCTTCAACATGGGGAACATGGTCTACGAGATCGATCGCGACAGCGACCATGGAGCCGAGCCTGGCCGAGATGACCGCAAAGACGCTCGACGTGCTGTCCCGAAACCCCAAGGGGTTTTTCGCGATGATCGAGGGCGGTCGCATTGACCACGCCGCGCATCGGAACGACGCGGCGGGTACGATTCTTGACACGCTGGCATTCGACGAGGCGGTGGGCGTGGCGCGGGAGTTCGCGCGAAAGAACCCGGATACGCTGGTGATCGTCACGGCCGACCACGAGACGGCGGGGATGGCGCTCATCGGTCACAGCAAGGATAGCAAGGAGTATATCGGCATCGACTTGGCGGCGATCCAGAAGGCGACGGCCTCCTTCGAGGTGATCGCCGAGGACCTGGGGAAGAATCCGACGCCCCAGAAGATCCAGCAGGTGGTCAAGGAGTATCTGGGCATCCAGATCACCGACGACGAGGCCAAGATGGTGGCGAACGACACCATCCGGAAGCTCGATCCTGCGAACTACAGCTATCCGTACCTCCACAGCCTGGCGTTCGTTCTGCGGCCGTACCTGCGCGTCGGCTGGGGCAGTCAGACCCACACGGCCTCGCCGCTGTGGGCGTTCGGGATGGGGCCTGGGTCTGAACGGCTCACCGGACTCCTGCACAACACGCAGCTCTTCGACATCATGAAGACGGCGATGGAGTAGCGGGGCGATCTGTCGATCGGTCGAGTGGTCGATTGGGAGGAAGTGTCATGGGAAAGATGCGAGCCCCCGAATTGACCACTCGACCTGTTGACGCTTCGACCTCGTTCCAAACATGAAGCTCATCCAGTTCTTCCTGCCGGGCAAGGGGAAGCGAGTCGGCTTGGTCCAGGGCGATCGGGTGCTGGACATCACCTCGACCGAGGAAGGCGTCCGGTCCACGCTGGATCTCGTCGCGCAAGGCAAGACGGCCCAAGGGCTGGTCGCCCGCGCGACGTGGCTGTCTCGGGCGCTTCACCGGAAAGGATTGGACTGGCGGGAGCTTCTGCGCCCGCCTTCGCGCCGAGCAGCCCATCTTCTGATCCCGATCGACACTCCGGAGGTCTGGGGGGCGACGGATACCTATGCGCCAGAGGCCGGGGTGGGATTCATTCCGGCCTCTGGAAGTCTCAGCGATGCTCCGGCTGCATCTTCGGGTCCTTCCGGCCGACCAGCGTTATTTTTCAAGGCCACCGCGGCGCGGACAGTGGGTCCGGACGCGCCCATCGCCATCCGACACGACTCCCGGCTCACCATCCCCGAAGCCGGCCTGGCGGCAATCCTCGGGGCAGAGGGCGCGGTGGTGGCGTTCACCGCGGGCGACGACCTCACGGCCCGGGACCTCGAGCGCTGCGATCCGGGATTTCAGAGCCAGGCGCGGATCTATGCGGGAAGCTGCGCCCTGGGGCCGTGCCTGGTTACCCCCGAAGAGGTCGGTGATCCCCGCGGACTCCAGATTCGCTGCAGCATCATTCGGGACGGGCAGACGCTTTTCAGCGAAGCCACCAACACCGCGCGACTGCGGCAACCGGTGACCGAGACGATGGCCTGGCTCTGTCGGGACAATCCGGTTCCGGCGGGCACGGTACTTGTCACCGGGACGGGGATTCCGGTGCCGGACTCGGCGGCGCTTGCCGTTGGGGACCGGGTCGAGGTCGAGATTCAGGGAATCGGCCGACTCGGCAATCCCGTGGGGCGCGGGGCAATCGCCAGCCGGTAGGGTCCAGCCTTCAGGGAGTCGGTGCGGGACTTCCTCGTCGCATCCTGCGTCGTATTGTCCGATGGCTGCCGGCTGTCGTTCTCAGCGCGCAGGAAAGGCGCGGTCGATGCTTGCCCATTTCGCCGTCAACGCGCTGAAGCCTAGGGCGCGGCGCTTCGTCAAGAGCGTGGCAACGTTCCCCTCGACCTTGATCGATTCCACCAGGTCCTCGCCCAAGATCCGGACCTCGTCCGCGGCGCTCAGGAGACCGCTGAAGCCGATCACCCGAATGGTGGTCACCACGGCCGCAACGTTCCCATCCACTCCTTGTTGCAGCACCCGCTCCCCGGGGTCGAGGCGGACGGCGGTCCAGGTGCCCGTCTGGGAGCTGAAAAAGAGAATCTCGCGCAGGGACAGATAGAATCCAACGTTGCTTTGGATCTCGGACGCGCGCGCGGTGGCAAGGCCGAAAACGACAAAGGACAGGGTCAACATTGCCGCCAAAACGAGCCTGCGGGGAGAGGCGGCGACTGACGAGGGGATCATGGGTCAACCCGCCCGGCCTTCCGCCCGGCCGTTTTCTTCCGGGGAGGGGAGGCGACCTCCCGCTGGGCGCGGCGCTTCAGCCACTGGCCGAGCAGGACGCCGACTGGCAGATCGAGGAGTTCGGATCGGTCCGCCAAACACAGCCCGTGTCGGACCACGTCCGGCCGGCCGGTCACACGGCGCGTCCACACCACGTCCGCTTCCATGCGCATCGGGCCGATCCCCGTGCGAAGCTGGATCGCGACGCGCGTGCCGGGCGGCAGGCGCGTGGGCAATTCCACGGAGAATCCGCCGCCGCTGATGTCCGCAGTCCTCCCTCGCCAGGAATGTGCCGCGCGGGTGGCGAGCCGGGTGCATTGCACGGGGAGATTCACGACGAAGCGGGCGTGTTTCCGGGGGAGATGCGCCGGGGCGGGACGCGACTCGGTCTCCGTTCGACGCCGGGTGCCGCCCGGGCGTGGGGACATGGGCGATCCTCCTGCAGGTTTTTGGGGTGTTGTGGGCCGGCGACAGCCGCGACCGGGCGCACGCTCGTTTCGGCCGCCTGATGATCTGTAGCCTTTCTTGGGAACAAAGTCAAGGCATCGAGCCGGGCGGGGCGGGCCGGGAAACACCTTGACGACCGCGACTCGCGCATCTAGAGTCACAAAAGCACCGCGCGGAACCGGACGGTGGGCGCTTTCGGTCGAACGCATGGACAAGGAGGGTACTCGATGAGAACGGTGTGGGCCGCAGCCGGGCTGGCGCTGGTCGTCCTGGTGGCGGAAGCGCACGCGGACACGCTCTACCTGAAAGACGGGCAGACCGTCTGGGGCACCGAAGTTGTGGAGCAGGGCGACACAGTGATCGTCCTGCGACCCGGGGAGACGCTGCGCTTTCCCGGGCGCGACGTGAGCCGTATCGAGCGCTCGCGGCTGTCGATTCCCCGGTATTTCGAGCCGCCGACGAGTGGAGTGGCTCCGGTCGGCGACCGCGTGATCCCGCCGTCGGGGCCCGCCGGTTCCGGGACGGGTGCCGCTTCGACAGCGCAGGAGCCAGCCGCGGCGGGACAGCCAGCCGGGCAACCCACGGCGATTGCGCCTCCTGCTCCACTCACACCGACGCGGCTTCCTTCGCCTCCGCCACCTCCGAGCACGGGGCAACCCCGGTAGTTCTCGGCCCGTGTCTCGGCCAAGGGTTATGGGGGCCAGAACACGTCACCCGGCTGTGGGTCGTCCACAGCCGGGTGACGGTGTAGTACCTCAATGGCCCGCCGAACCCCGCCCCGCCCTTGAGCCCAGGGCGCAATCTTTCCACGGGGACCCCGCTCGGGGTGCGAGCATCCTTCGGGTGGTTCAAACGTTGAAGCGAACGATCACGATGTCCCCGTCGGTCATGAGATATTCCTTACCCTCGACGCGGTGGAGGCCTTTCTTGCGGACGGCGGCCATGGAGCCACCGGCTTCCAGATCGGCGAAGTTCACGATTTCCGCCCGGATGAATCCTCGCTCCAGATCGCTGTGGATGGTCCCGGCAGCCTTGAGGGCGGTCGCCCCCTTGGGGATGGTCCAGGCGCGCGTCTCCTCACCACCTTCCCCGGTGTAGAAGGTGATCAGCCCGAGCAGGTCGAAGCAGGCGCGGAGGACCTCGGCGAAGCCGCCGGCCTCCAGGCCCAGGTCGTGCCGGAAGACCTCGGCATCCTCCGGTGGGAGCTGACTCACCTCCCATTCCACCTTCAGGCACAACTGGGATACGGCCACGTCCTTCCCAGCCAGCGTTCGCAGGTGGTCCACCGTGGGGTTCGGCTGACCGAGTTTTTCCTCGCCGATGTTCAGCAGGAGGAGAAGCGGCTTGGCGGTCAACAAGGTGAACCCCCGCAGGAGCTTCTCCTCGTCGGCGGTGAGGGCCAGGTCGCGGATCGGTTTCTCTTCGGTAAGCCAGGCGTGGCAACGTCGGAGGAGGTCCAGTTCGCGGATCGCTTCGTCCTTCTTACTCTTCTTCAGGTCCAGCTCCAGCCGACCGATCCGCTTTTCCACGGTATCGATGTCCGCCAGCAAGAGCTCGGTGTTGACCAGGGTGGCGTCCCGGATGGGATCCACCGTAGTTTCGACGTGCGCGACGCCAGGATCGTCGAAGGCCCGGAGGACGTGCAGGATGGCGTCCACCTGGCGCATCTGGCTCAGAAAGTGGCTTCCCAGCCCCTCGCCCTTGCCCGCCCCGCGGGTCAACGCCACGAAGTCGATGAATTCGATGGTAGCGGGGGTGAGCTTTTTGGGCTTGAAGAGCGCGGCGAGATGGTCCAGGCGCGGGTCGGGGACCTTCACCACGGCCACGTTGGGTTCCTTCGCGCTCTGGTGCGCGACGTGCGACCCTCCGGCCTGACAGAGCAGATTGAAGAGCGTGGTCTTTCCTACCGCGGGCAGACCGATGATTCCGATGCGCATGACCGAGAACCTCTCGAGTGTGGATGTGGCAGGAACACAGGTGGGCGATTGCGGCGCGTTCCCCGACGAGGCAGCCAGTGACGTCCCGGCGGATACAGCGCGGACCAACCGCGTAACAGACGCCGTAGAGTACCATGATGACGCGGGGCCGCGCAACATTGGATACCGTTGGATACCGTGCGGCACCTTTGGGTTGCTTTCCGGAGTCCGCGTGTTATCCTGACCCGGTCGCTGCGGCCCGTGCCGAGCGCGCCGCTCGGGCGGCGCCGTTGAGGAATCATGAAGGCGTATCTGGACATCGAGACCTGTGCCGGCGGGGCCGTGACGGTGGTCGGCATCTATCGCGAGGATCGCGGGCTGCGACAGCTTGTGGGCGGCGAGATCACCGACGTCACCGTCTGGGAGGCGCTGGAGGGGGTAGAGACGCTCTGCACGTTCAATGGCGATCGGTTCGATCTTCCCATCCTGGAGCGACAGGTCCGGCTGGATCTGCGGAAGCGATTCGCATCGCTGGATCTCTTGCGGGAATCCCGCCGGGTGGGTCTGAAGGGCGGACTGAAGCGACTGGAGGAGCGATTCGGGATCGCCCGGCACACCCGGGGGATGAGCGGGTGGGACGCGCTGCAGCTCTGGGCGCGCTACGAGGGCGAGGGGGACCGGGAGGCGCTGCGTCTCCTCTTGGAGTACAACCGTGAGGATGTCATGAATCTTGTCCAACTCGAGCGGATCGTGGTCGGGGTGGGGGGCGAAGTCGAGCCACGAG
Source organism: uncultured Methylomirabilota bacterium (assembly GCA_963695995.1). Taxonomy (GTDB): domain Bacteria; phylum Methylomirabilota; class Methylomirabilia; order Methylomirabilales; family 2-02-FULL-66-22; genus 2-02-FULL-66-22. The sequence goes on along the minus strand of CAVOIV010000044.1, from coordinate 82,975 downwards.
CCATGAGCCACGAGCCGAGAATCGAGAATCGGGAGCCGAGAGGCGAGAGCTGAGAGATGCGGATTGCGTTTGTGACGGTGGGATGCCGCCTCAACCAGTTCGAGACCGACGCCTTGCGCGGGAAGGCGCTGGCGGCCGCCTATCACGTGGTGCCCTTCGAGGCGGTGGCGGACGTGTACGTCATCAACACGTGCACGATCACTGCCGAAGCGGACGCGGATTCCCGCCAGTTGACTCGCCGTGCGGTCCGGCGGAACCCGGCCGCGTTGGTGGTCATGACGGGCTGCTATGCCCAGGGCGCCCCGGAAGCAGCCGCGGCCATTCCCGGCGTGGACCTGGTGGTCGGGAATGTCGAGAAATCCGGCCTGCTGGCCGAGATCCAACGGGCGCGGAAGAACGGCGCCGCGCGCCTCCGGGTCGGGGACGTCGGCGATGCCACGCGGATCGATGGCGACGAATACGGTCCCGGCGTCGACCCGGACCGCACCCGCGCCTTCCTGAAGGTGCAGGATGGGTGCAACTACGCCTGCAGCTTCTGCATCGTTCCATCGGTCCGCGGTCCGAACCGGAGTCAATCGCCCGCTGCCGTGCTGGCCGCCATCCGACGCCTGTACGCGGCGGGATTTCCCGAGGTGGTGCTGACCGGGATCCATCTCGGGACGTACGGGCGCGACCTGACGCCCCGGACCACGCTGGTGGCCCTGTGCGAGGCGATCGCCGCGCTTCCCGACGCGCCACGGGTGCGCCTGAGCTCCCTCGACCCGCACGAGGTCACGCCGGAACTCATTGGCCTCCTCGGCAGCGCGCCTCGGTTGTGCCGCCATCTCCACCTGCCTTTCCAAAGCGGCGACGAGGACGTCCTGCGGCGGATGCGGCGCGGCCACGGGGCGGCCGAGTTCCGGACGCTCGTCGAGCGGCTGGCGGCGGCCGTGCCGGGGATCGCGGTGACCGGCGACGTCATCGTTGGTTTCCCGGGAGAGGACGACGCAGCGTTCCGACGCACCGCCGACCTCCTGGAGGGGTTGCCGCTGGCGGGCCTCCACGTCTTCAGTTACTCGCCCCGGCCGGGGACCGCCGCCGCCGACTTCCCGGACCGCGTCCCCAGGGCGGTGAAGCGCGAGCGCAGCCATGCCCTCCGCGCCCTGGCTGGCCGGAAGGCGCTGGCGTTTCGACGGCAAGCCATCGGGAGTGTTCTGGACACGGTGGTGCTGCGGCAGGGCGGGGCGCCCGACCTTCTGGAGGGGCTGACCGATAACTATCTCCCCGTCTGGTTCCCGGGCGAGGCTGCCCTCCAGGGGACGGTCGTCCGGGTCCGCGCGGACCAGGCGACGGGAGGGGGCGTCGTCGGGACGTTGGTCGAGCGGGACGTGTTACCCGGGTTCCGCGGTGTCGGAATACGCCAATCTGAGAGGCCTTCCGGGGAATCAGTTGACAGTCCCAAATCGGTGCAGTAATTTCACGCGACCGCCGGCCGACCAAGCGTTCGCCCGATCCAGGGCGCGGCGCGGCCGCTTCCACCATCCGCAGAACAACCATGCTGCCGAAGGCATCGAGGGGGACCTGGAATGGGTAGAGAGCTTCGAGGCATCATTCCGGCGGTGATCACGCCATTCACCGCCGACGAGCAGGTGGACGAGCCGGCATTCCGGAAGGTCCTCAACCTGATGGTCGATCACGGCGTCCACGGCCTCTTCCCGGTCGGGACCGGCGGCGAGTTTTCCGCGCTGACGCTCGACGAGAAGAAACGGCTGACGGACATTTCGGTCAAAGAGGTGGCGGGGCGCGCCTTCGTGATGCCCAACGTAGGGGCGATCACGACCGCCGAGTCGGTGGCGCTCGCCCGGCACGCCGAGGCGGTGGGTTGCGACGCCGTGTCCGCCGTGACGCCGTTCTTCCTGAAGCCGTCCCAGGACGAGCTGTTCGAGCACTACCGCACCATCTGTGCTGCGGTGAAACTCCCGGTCCTGGCCTACAACATCCCGGAGCGGACCGGGGGCGTGGCCTTGAGCGTGGCGACGGTCGCCCGGCTGGCCCGGGAGGTGCCGAACTTCGCAGGGATCAAGGACAGCACCGGGGATCTCACCAACTCGGTGGAGTTCCTCCAGGCCACGCCCGCCGGGGTTCCGGGTCTTCATGGGGCGTGACACGTTGATCTTCGGTGCGCTGCTGTACGGGTGTGCGGGCGCCGTGGCGGCCACGGCGAACGTGGCCCCGGCGTTGGCGGTCGGGATCTATCAGGCGGTAGAGGCCGGGGATCTTGCCAAGGCCAGGGAGCTGCAGGCGAAGCTGGCGCCGGTGCGCAAGCTGTTCGGGATCGGTTCGCATCCGGCGGGTCTGAAGGAGGCCATGGTCCAGCTCGGCATGATCGAGTGCGGACGCTGTCGTCGGCCCACACTCGACATCACGCCCGCGCAGAAGGCGGAGGTCACCAAGGTCCTGCGGGAGGCGGGGCTGACGGCGTAGAGCCGAGAGCCTAGCAGGCTGCTGAAAAAGGCCCATCTGCGGCGTTGTCGCGCTCGCGCGGCGCTGCGGCGTACGTGCTAAGTACGCCTCGCACCTCGCATCGCGCTCCGCCTTGCGGGTGGACCTTTCTGAGCAGCCTGAGCGAAAACGAGCCTTTTTCAGCAGCCTGCTAGAGCATCTGGTTGTAGTCGGCGGGATCCACCGGGACCTCGATGACGGTGGGGCGATCGGCGGCCAAGGCGGCCGTGACGGCGGCCTCGAATTCGGGCCAGGTCAGCGACCCGGATCCCGTGACACCCGAAGCCCGGGGCGATGCCGGCGAAGTCGATCGGTCCGAAATCCACTCCGGACGCGCGGAACCCCTTGCGTTCCTGATGGAGCCGGATGAGGTGGAGGCTCCGGTCGCACAGCACCACCACGACGACCGGCAGGCGCAGGCGGGCGGCGGTCTCCAGTTCCGAGAGGACCATGGCCAGGCCGCCGTCTCCCGTCACGGCGATCACCGCGCGCTCGGGATGGATCAGCTTGGCGGCCAGCGCCGCGGGCAGCGCCTGTCCCATGGTGGAGAGGCCGTGCGAGACGAGGTAGGTCTGGGGCTGGTACGAGCGCCAGATCTGCCCGACCAGCAGCTTGTGGGCGCCGGTGTCCACCGTCAGGATCGTGTCCCGGGGTGCCAGGTCGCGTAGGCGACCGAAGAGCCGGGCGGGTGACAGGCCGAGCTGGGTGTGGTCGAGCGACGGCGTGAGAAAGGCCGCCAGTCCCTGCCGGAAGCGGGTGAGGGTGTCGGGTGGCCAGGTGCGGCACGGTCGCGCCTTGGCCGCGAGGATGTTCAGGGTGTCAGGGACACCGCCGACCAGTTCCAGCGCGGGGACGAAGGACGGCTCTGCCACGCCGTACTCGGCCACCGAGAGGAAGGGGCGCTCCAGGTAGAAGGGGCGAATCGCCTCGGTGGGATCGAACCCGATTCCGACCAAGAGGTCGGCCTCCTGGACCAGGTCGGCGAAGAGCCGGTCTCCCGCCATCCCGGTGCAGGTGGCCACGAAGAGAGGGTGGTCCTCCGGGACGAGGCCCTTCGCCTTGGGGGTGACCGCGACGGGTATCTGTGTGGCGTCGAGCCAGCGGAGCAGTCCGGTCCGGCTCGCAACCGGATCGAGACCGATGCCGACGACGGCGAGGGGCTTCCGAGCCTCCGAGATCATCAGGGCGGCACGGTCAATCTCGGCAGCGGTCGGGGCGACGGCGGGCGGCGTCTGGTGCGGGCCGATGCCGACGTCGGTGGCGGGCTCTTCCATGCGAGCCACGTCTCCCGGCAAGGCCAGATACACGGGACCGGGGCGCCCCTCGACGGCGATGTCCAGGGCGTGCTGCACTGTGGCTGCGGTCTCCGTGCCGGTGAGGGTCTGGCTCCACTTGGTGATCGGGCGGAAAAGGCCCTCCAGGTCCAACCGCTGATGCGGGAGGACAGACGCCACCGAGGTGGCGACCTGGGCCGAGATCACCAGGAGCGGGGCCCGCTCCAGCAACGCGTTGGCGACGCCGTTCACCAGGTTGGTGGCGCCGGGCCCCACGGTGGCCAGGACGACGCCCGGGCGACGGCTGAGTTCTCCCGCGGTCCCGGCCATGATGCAGGCGGCATTCTCGTGCCGCGTGAGGATGAACGCCACACCGAGGCGGCGGCAGGCGGCCATGATCTCGGCGATCTCGCCGCCGGGGAGGCCGAAGACGCGGCGAACGCCGTTGACGGCGAGGACTCTGACGACGACGTCGGCGATGGTCGGCACGTGCCGCGCTCCTCTGGGTTTCACGAAGGGGACTCGTTCTAACATCCGAAGTATGACCTGTCAAGGCGGCCTCGCTCCGCGAGGACTGCCGTGGCGTGTAGGGCACGCGGAGGACCGATGGCGGAGCGGTTGATCGGGATCATCGGCGGAAGCGGCCTGTACGAGATGGACGGGTTGGAGATCCTGCGCGAAGAGCGGGTGCGCACGCCGTTCGGCGACCCGTCGGACCGGTACATCGTGGGCCGTCTGGAGGGTCGGCCGGTGGCTTTCCTGGCGCGTCACGGCCGGGGGCACTCCCTGATGCCGTCCGAGCTCAACTTCCGCGCCAACATCTTTGGATTCAAGTTGCTCGGGGCGGAATGGATCCTCTCCGCCTCGGCCGTGGGCAGCATGAAGGAAGAGGTCAAGCCGCTGGACATCCTGATTCCGGACCAGTTCTTCGATCGCACCAACGGCCGGGCCGGGACGTTCTTCGGGAACGGGCTGATCGTCCATGTGAGCGTGGCGGATCCGACCTGCCACGTCTTGGGGGACGTCCTGTATCGGGCGGGCCGCCAGGTCGGGGCCACGATGCACAAGGGGGGCACCTACCTCTGCATCGAGGGCCCGCAGTTCTCCACGCGGGCCGAGTCGCGGATCTACCGCGGCTGGGGCGTGGACGTCATCGGCATGACGAACCTGCAGGAGGCGAAGCTGGCCCGCGAGGCGGAGATCTGCTACGCGACCATGGCCCTGATCACCGATTACGACGTCTGGCACGAGACCGAAGAGGACGTCAGCGTCGACTCGGTGGTGGCGATCCTCCGGCAGAACGCGGCCACGGCCCGTGCGGTGCTCCGGGCGGCCGTGACCATGATCCCCGTGGAGCGGAACTGCGCGTGCGCCCACGCGCTCCGGGATGCCATCATCACGGCGCGCGACAAGGTGCCCGCCGGCGTCAAGCGGGAACTGGCGCCAATCGTGGGAAAGTATCTGGGCGAATGACCCAGGGCGGTGCGGTGCTGGTCAAGGGGATGGGTCATTCGCGCAAGGGCGGTGCGAGTCGCTGGGCGATGGAATCGTTCCTAGTCAGAGAGACGGAGCCATCATAGAAAGGATCATGCGCAGTGAGTGTTCTGGTGGTGGGCTCGGTGGCGTTCGATACGATTCGTACCCCGTTCGGCGTGGCGACGGAGGTCCTGGGGGGCTCGGCGAACTACTTCTCGGTGGCGGCGAGCTTCTTCACCGATGTCCGGTTGGTGGCCGTGGTCGGGGAGGACTTTCCCGATCAGCATCTGGAGTTCCTGCGTGGCCGCGGAGTGGACCTGCGGGGCCTGCAGCGGGTGCCGGGAAAGACGTTCCGGTGGGTGGGCGAGTACGGGTTCGATTTCAACGAGGCGCGGACACTGGACACGCAGCTCAACGTGTTCGCCGATTTCGCGCCGCAGATCCCCGAGGATTACCGGGACTCGGATGTGGTGTTCCTGGCCAACATCGACCCCGACCTGCAGCGCGAAGTCCTGCGTCAGGTGCGGCGGCCGGCTCTGGTGGCCGCGGACACCATGAACTACTGGATCACCGGGAAGCCGGATTCCCTCAAGCGCACCTTGGCCATGGTGGACGCCCTCATCATCAACGACGCCGAGACCCGACAACTTGCCGGGGAACCCAATCTGGTCCGGGCGGCGCGCACGATCCAGTCGTGGGGACCGCGGATTCTGATCATCAAGCGGGGGGAATACGGCGCGCTACTCTGTGCGGAAGGGGAATGGTTCTCGGCCCCGGCGCTGCCGCTGGAGGCCGTCCAGGATCCCACCGGAGCGGGCGATTGCTTTGCCGGCGGCGCCGTGGGGTACTTGGCCAGCCGCCTGCGTTTCGACGCCGCGCACCTGCGGCAGGCCATGATCATGGGATCGGTCATGGCGTCCTTCAACGTCGAGGCGTTCTCGCTGGATCGGTTGCGCACCCTGACGGCGGGAGAGATCGAGACCCGCTTCAAGACCTTCAAGCGTCTGGTCGACTTCGACGACCTCGAGACGCGGCTGGACGGCTCCAGATGAGGCCGGGACCTCCTGGGTCCCCCTCGCACAGGTGGCAGCGATGACAGACTGGCGCATTTTGGTGGCGGACGACGAGCCGTACGTCGTCCTGGCGATCAAGGAAGTCCTCGAGAGCCTGCCCGCCAGCGTGCTCGAGGCGCGGGACGGCGAAGAGGCGTTGCGGCTGGCGCGGGCCGAGCGGCCGGACCTGATCCTGCTGGACGTGAAGATGCCGGGGTTGGACGGCTTCCAGGTCGCGGCGGCTCTGAAAAAAGATCCCGCGACGGCCGCCATCCCGCTGGTCTTCTTCAGCGCCCTGGGGGCCCCCAGCGAGAAGATCCGGGGGCTGGAGTTGGGCGCGGACGACTATCTGGCCAAGCCGATCGACGCCGAGGAGCTGAAGGCGCGGGCTCGCACGATTCTGCGGCGCAGTCGGCCGCACAAGGGGCCGTCGTTCGTGGCCAGCGGGCAACTGCAGACCATGAGCCTGCCCTCCCTGGTGCTGGCCCTCGAGGGCGATCGCCGGACCACGCGGCTTCTCTTGACGCGCGGCGAGGAGCGAGGCGAGATCATCTTCGTGGACGGCCACATCACGCGGGCGACGCAGGGGCCGAGGCAAGGAGAGGCGGCGGTCTACGAGCTGCTGACCTGGCAGGACGGCGCGTTCCAGGTGGTGGCGGTGGATCCGGCGCAGCAGATCGGGGGCGAGGTGGCGGCGCCCAACCAGGGTCTGCTCCTGGAAGGCCAGCGCCGCCGCGAAGAAATCCCGGACTTGAAGGGCCGCCTGGCCGGAATCACGGGGCCTCTCCAGGTTCCGCCCGCGGTGCGGGAGGCGGTGGGCCGAAAGGCGCCGGCACCCATGACCGGTTTAGTGTCCCTGTTGGACGGCGCGCGGGCGCTGGAACAGGTCCTGGTCCACAGTCCGTTCGATACCTGGGCGACGCTCAAGACGCTGCTCCGACTGCTGGCCGTGGGCGCGCTGGACGCGGCGGCGCAGGAATCCGAACGCCGCGGGGGCTTGCGCCTCAAGGTCGGGCTGCCCATCGAGTACCAGAGTCTCGGGTTGTGGCAGGAGAGCGCGACCTTCAACCTCTCGGCCTGGGGAGTCTTCATTCGGACGGCGGTTCCCTTCGATGCCGGCGAGGAGGTCATCCTGCGCTTCCAGGTGCCCGAGCGCGACCATCCGATCCGGGCGATGGGCCGGGTGGTGTGGGCGAATGCGGATCCCAGCAAATGGGGTGGCATGGGCATGGGAATCCAGTTCCTGGATCTGGGGGACGAGGACCGCGGAGCGATCGAGGTACACCTGGCCAATCTGGTCGCGGGGCAGCTGTGTGGGGAAACAGAGAACCCATGATGCCGCTCGGCCGGGGTGGGGTGCGGCAGCCGGCGAAGAGGGGTGGGGACGGGCGATGACAGCGTGGCGCGTGTTGCTGGCGGAAGATGAACCGCTCATGGCCCAGATGATGGCGGACATGCTGGCCGAGCTGCCGATCGAGGTGACCCTGGCCCGCAACGGGCGGGAGGTACTGGCGCAGATGGAGCCGGTGCAACCCGATCTGGTGCTCCTCGATTGCATGATGCCGGAACTGGACGGCTTCGAGGTCGCCGCCGCCCTGAAGGCCACTCCGGCGACCCAGGACATCCCAATCATTTTTTTGACGGCCCGCGGCAGGGTCGAAGACAAGGTGCGCGGCCTCGAGCTGGGCGCGGAGGACTATCTCATCAAACCCGTCCGGCGCGAGGAACTGCTCGCGCGGGTGCGGAACGTCCTGCGCCGCTGTGAGGCCCGCCGTGCCGCCGTGCCGGCGGACTCGTCGCTGATGCGTGGCCGTCTGGAGGTCATGGGGCTGCCTAACATCGTCCAGGTCCTGGAGGCGGAACGGCGGACGGGCACGCTTCGGCTGACCAGCCAGGGGCGGCGCGGCGAGATCCTGTTCCTGGAGGGACGGGTGTCCTACGCCGTCGAGGGCCCGCGCCAAGGTGAGCCGGCGGTGTACCGGATGCTGGCTTGGGACAAGGGCGACTTCGAGCTGGAGCTGACCTCGGGCGCCGGCCCCACGGCCGCCCAGATCACGCGACCGAACCAGTCGCTGCTGATGGAGGGGATACGCCGTCTGGATGAGATTCCGGCACTGCGTCGCGCGGTCGAGTCGTCTGACGCAGCCGTCAAGATGTTTCCGATCTTTCGGGACGGCCTGCTGCGACGCACGTTACCGAGCGGGTTTCATCAGCTGGTGATGCTCTGCGACGGCGGTCGTGGTCTCGGCCAGCTCCTGGAGTCCAGCGTGCTGGACGAATGGGGGGCCTTGCGTTATCTGGCCCGCTTCATGAAACTCGGAATGCTGGAGCACGGCGTGGCCGCCAAGCGCACCTCCCCGCGCCTGGGGATTCAGATCCCCGTTGAATTCACCAGCCTGAAGGAGCTCAAGACGGCTCGCAGCCTGGATGTCTCGGCGCGCGGGTTGTTCATCCGCACCGGCCAGGTGTACCCGGTCGGCGAAGATGTCCTGGTACGGTTCAATCTGCCCGGGGTCCCCGAACCGTTCAAAACGGTGGGGCGTGTGATGTGGAGCAGCGCCACGGACACCCCCCAGGGACTGCCGGCTGGCATGGGCATTCAGTTCCTCGACCTGGATGGGCACGAGCAGGAAGTCATCGAGCAATACGTCGTCGAACTGTTGCTCGATCGGGTCTTGACCGAGGAGCCGGACGCCAAGACGTAGCAGGCTGCCGAAAAAGGCCCACCTGCGGGGACCATCCTTCGGACGGGTACCCCGCTTGCTCGGGCGCTCGCTGCGGCGTACCTGGAGGACGCCTTGACCCAGCTGCGCTGGGTACCCCGCCCGTTGCGTGCCGTCCCGCGAAGTCGCGGGACCTCTGGACCTTCGCTCTCCCGCCTTCCGCCCCGCACGCCAACCGCCGCCTCTCGCCTCTCGTGCCGGGTCCCCCTTTTGTTGCAGATGGATACTGTCGGGGTATAATACTAGACCGCTACCGGCATTCACCGACAGCGCAGGAAGGAGTCTCGGCGCGTGACCACCAACAGCATCCGTATTCGCGGCGCTCGCGAGCACAATCTGAAGTCCATCGATCTCGACATTCCCCGGGACAAGCTGGTCGTCATCACCGGCGTCTCCGGCTCGGGGAAGTCCTCCCTGGCCTTCGACACCATCTACGCCGAGGGGCAGCGGCGCTACGTGGAATCCCTCTCCGCCTACGCCCGGCAGTTCCTGGAGCAGATGGACAAGCCGGACGTGGACCTGATCGAGGGGCTTTCCCCGGCCATCTCCATCGAGCAGAAGACCACCAGCAAGAACCCGCGCTCCACGGTGGCGACGGTCACCGAGATCTACGACTACCTCCGGTTGCTCTATCGCCCGCGTCGGCCGGCCGTCCTGCTACCGCTGCGGCAAGCCCATCGCCTCCCAAACCGTCAGCCAGATCGTGGATCAGGTCCTGGCGCTGCCGAGCGGGACCAAGATCCAGGTCCTGGCCCCGGTCGTGCGCGGTCGCAAAGGGGAGTACCGGCAGATCTTCGTCCAGATGCGGAAGGAGGGTTTCGTCCGCGTCCGGGTGAACGGCAAGCTCCGCGAGCTGGACGAGACGATCGAGCTGGACAAGAACAAGAAGCACACCATCGAGGTGGTGGTGGACCGGCTGGTCGTCTCGGACACGCTGGGGCGCCGGCTGGCCGACTCGCTGGAGACGGCGCTCAAGCTGGCCGAGGGGATCGTGACGATCAACCTGCCGGAGGCGGGGAAGGACCTGACCTTCTCCGAGCGGATGGCCTGCATCGAGTGCGGGGTGAGCTATCCCGGAGATCAGCCCGCGCATCTTCTCCTTCAACAACCCGCACGGTGCCTGCCCGGCCTGCGACGGTCTGGGCACCAAGGTGGACATGCGGGCCGCGTCGCTGGACCCCAGCCTGCGGGAGCTGGGGGACGAGTTCTTCGGCGCCAGCCTGGGCGCGCTGGATCGCCGCTACAAGGAGACGCAGTCCTCCCGGGTCCGGGAGGAGATCGAGAGCTACGTCGAGCGGCTGGCCAGCGTCCAGCCCTGTCCGGAGTGTCAGGGGGCGCGCCTCCGGAAGGAGTCGCTGGCCATCCGGGTGGGCGGGCTGAACATCGCCGAGGTGACGCGGAAGTCGGTCAAGGAGGCGGCGGCCTTCTTCGGCGCCCTGGGCGGCCGGCTCCAACGGCGACCCGCTGGGCCTCACGCGAGAAGGAGCGGGAGATCGCCCGCCGGATTCTCAAGGAGATCCGGGAGCGGCTGGGCTTTCTTGATCAACGTGGGACTGGATTACCTGACCCTGGACCGGACGGCCGCCACGCTGGCGGGCGGGGAGGGGCAGCGGATCCGGCTGGCGACCCAGATCGGCAGCTCGCTGATGGGCGTCCTCTACATCCTGGACGAGCCGAGCATCGGGCTGCACCAGCGGGACAACGTCCGCCTCCTGAACACGCTGAAGCGGCTCCGGGACCTCGGCAACACCGTGCTGGTGGTGGAGCACGACGAGGAGACGATCCGGGCGGCCGATTACGTCATCGATCTGGGACCGGGGGCCGGGGTGGCCGGGGGGACGGCTGGTGGCCGCCGGGGCGCCGGAAGCACATCATGGCCGACCGCGCGTCGCTGACGGGACGGTATCTGTCGGGAGAGCTCTCCATCCCGGTTCCCCGCGCAGCGGCGGCCCGCTGACCGGACAGCAGCTGACGATCCGTAGGTGCGCGGGAGCACAACCTGAAGAACATCGAGGTGGAGATCCCCCTGGGGCTCTTCACCTGCGTCACCGGCGTCTCCGGCTCGGGGAAGAGCACCCTGGTGCACGGATATCCTGCGCAAGGCGCTGGATGCCGCGCTCTACGGCGGACGGGAGCGGCCGGGGGCGCACGACAAGATCCTGGGGATGGAGCAGATCGACAAGGTGATCGACATCGATCAATCCCCCATCGGCCGGACGCCGCGGAGCAACCCGGCCACCTACACCGGGGTGTTCAGCTTCATCCGCGAACTGTACGCGCTGACCCCGGAAGCCCGGATGCGGGGCTACCAGCCGGGCCGGTTCAGCTTCAACGTCAAGGGCGGTCGCTGCGAGGCCTGCCAGGGGGACGGCCTCATCCAGATCGAGATGCACTTCCTGCCCGACGTGTACGTGACCTGCGAGGTCTGCAAGGGGAAGCGCTACAATCGGGAGACGCTGGAGATCGCCTACAAAGGCAAGAGCATCGCCGACGTCCTGGACATGACGGTGGAGGAGGCGCTGCGCTTCTTCGAGAACGTGCCGCGCATCCGCGAGAAGCTGCAGACCCTCTACGACGTCGGCCTCGGGTACATCAAACTGGGCCAGTCGGCCACGACGCTATCCGGCGGCGAGGCGCAACGGGTCAAGCTTGAGCCGGGAACTCTCGCGGCGCGGCACCGGACGGACCCTCTACATTCTGGACGAGCCGACGACCGGCCTCCACTTTGCGGACATCCAGCAACTGCTGGATGTCCTGCACCGGTTACGGGATGCCGGGAATACCGTGCTGGTCATCGAGCACAACCTGGACGTCATCAAGACCGCCGACTACATCATCGACCTCGGGCCCGAGGGCGGAGATGGGGGCGGACAGATCGTGGCGAGCGGTACCCCGGAAGAGATTGCGCGCGTCAAGGCGTCCTACACCGGCCAGTTCTTGAAGCGTGTGCTGAAAAACGGCCGGGGCAAGTAGGGATGGCGCACCGTGGTCCGTCCCGCCGGGTCGCTCGGCGGGTTGCCGGGTGTCGGGCAGCCAACCCCTGTTCCTGCGGCCGCCGGTCGTGGGCCAATCGTCCCATTCTCGAGTGACGCAGCGTGACACAGTGTCCCATTTCAAACGAAACCGGGACGGTACCATTCCAAGAGCGAACAGCCCGTGTTCTTTGGAACACCAAATTTGGTGATGGGTTACACGTCCTTCAGGATCCTCTGATCCGGCGTGTGGCAGCGTGTGGACGTGGCATGCCACTTGCCTCTGTTCAACACCAGCGAGTTCGAGAAGAGAGACGGCGCGGAGTAATCTCCGGCGCGTGCCCAAAATATCTGGCGTACGTCTCTCGCTGTAGCCGCGGGACCGACTCCCCCCCCTCCCCGGTCCCGCGACCAGGCCCCCGGCCCGAGCAATCGGGCCGGGGGTTTTTTAATAAGACGCCGCGAGGGTGCGGCGGTTCCCGTCCGGTGGGTCGGCTCACCTCTCGTCGCGAAGGGCTTTTCGCACGATCGGGGGCGGACCGGCCCGGTCGGGAGGTCGTTCGGGATCGGGGGCGAAGCCCCGGATCGACGTGACGCGAGGCCATGCGGCGGTTTCTCGCCGCCTCCGAATCCACCCGAGGTTTCGGGAAATTCTTGACACGCCGCCCTGAACCTGTAAAGTGTTCCGGCGAACTTGGGGTGTTGTGCGCGGATGGCCTAGGGCGGCTCGGGTAGGGGAACCGCCGGAGGAAATGGGAGGAGCGCGATGAGTCGCATTCTCGTTCTGGTTGTGAGTGACAACCACACCGAGATGCGCGTCTTGAGCGAAATCGTCCGGGAACAATCCCGGGGGGAGGTGTCCGTCGTCGGGGCGGCAGGTCGCGGGGAAGAGGCGCTGAGCCGCGCCATGGCCCTTCGACCTCACGTGATCCTGGTGAACCTCGATCCGGCGGAGGAGGGCGATCTGGAAATCGTCCCGCGGTTACGCGGTCTGTTCGTGGATGTGGGCATCGTCGCGCTGATCGCGCTGGAGAGCGGCGGCCTCGAGGAGGCGGCCCGCGTGGCCGGGGCGGACCAGACGGTCGTCAGGAGCCAGGTGCGTAGCCATCTGGCATCGGCCATCCGGCAGGCCGCCCGGACGGCGCGGGCCCGGCAGCGCGTGATCGATCAGAGCGCCATGGATCAGACACCTTAGGCGGTCGCACGATCGTGTGGGTGGCCATGCGGCGTCCGCGGATGTCGGCAGGCCGGGCACTCACCCCGCAGATTCTCCCGTTCCGTCTGAACCACACCCGCGGGTGCACCCGAGAAAGTGGACAGCATGACGCGTGTTCTGGCCATTGATGATGATGAAATGACTCGCCAGTTCGTCACGTCCGTCCTTCAGCCCGCCGGGTACGAGGTTCGCACCGCGTCCGGGGGCGTGTCCGGCCTCCAGCAGGCGACGGCCTCTCCACCCGACGTCGTGCTGCTCGATGTGCAGATGCCCGACCTGGATGGCTACGAGGTCTGCCGCCGCTTGCGGCAGGCGGCACAGACCAGGGGCATCCCGATCATAATGCTCACGGCCAGCGAAGATCCCAAGCTCAATCACCTGGCCTACGAAGCCGGCGCCCAGGCCTGCGTGCCGAAGCCGTTTCGGCGGGAAGCCCTCATCGCGACGATCGAGGTGGTGCGACTGAGCATGCCGCGCGACAACGCAGGCGGGGATCCGGGGGCGACGCCCGGCGGGCGATAGGAACCCGGGCGGATTGCGGGGATGACATCGCTGGGGGGGCTGCGCGGTCCGGCGGTGACATCTGGCGCACCTGGACTGCCGGGAATCGCCTATGCGCGAAAGGGCCTTGAGTCTCCCCTTTCCGGTTTCCTCCTTTACTTTCTACCGTCTCCTTCGCTAGACTACCCTCCGTGGCACAAAGAGGAGGAGCATGGCCGAAAGGCCCCTGGAACCTGAGCCTGCGCGGCAAGCTGCTGTTCATGATGTTCGGCCTGCTGATGCTCGTGCTGGCGACCTTGTTCGTCCTGTACTGGCACGCAGAGCGGCAACTGATCACGCAGGTCGAGCGGCACACCACCGACCTCAGCACCGCCATCCAGATCAGCGTCGAGCAACTGACGTCCAAGGGGCGGACGAGCGAGGCGCGCCTGCAGGACTACGTGCAGCGCCTGCAGCAGCGCGGGGTCGGCGAGATCTCCATCGTCAGCAACGAGGAAGAGGTGATCGCCTCCTCCAACCCGCGGCGGGTGGGCGTGCGGGTCGACCCCAAGCGCAAGGACATCTTCATCACGGCCCGCCTGGGCGAGGAGACGAGGGCGGGCGGGGGCAAAAGACCTACAATCTTCTCGTGCCGATCATGGTCAACAACCAGCGGAGCGGATACATCCTGATCAGCATGATCCTGGACGATTTCGCCGAGCTGGCCCGGATCAACTTTCTCAAGCGGCTGGTGGGGACCGTCCTGATCTTCGCCGTGGGGATCGGCGGGGCGGTGGTCCTGGCGTGGACCTACACCAAGCCGATCTCCCACGTCGTGGAGGTGGCCCGTCGGGTGGCCCAGGGGAACCTGGACGAACGGCTGCCGGCCAACCGGCGCGACGAGATCGGCGAACTGAACCGCAGCTTCAACGAGATGGTGGAGCGCCTGCAGGAGCGGGCCGAGCTGGAGGCCCGGCTGCACCAGGCGGAGCGGGTGTCGGCGATCGCGCACCTGGCGTCGGGGATCGCCCACGAGGTCCGCAATCCCCTGAGCACCATCAGCCTGACAGTCGACCATCTGAAGGCGCATTTTCCGCCCAGTGCGCCGGCCGAGCGCGAAGAGTTCATGCGCCTGACCTCTATGGTCATGGAGGAGATCCGGCGCCTGGACGATATGATCCGGAGCTTCCTGAAATACGGGAAGCCGCTCAATCTGAAGCGGCAGCCGGCCGACGTGCGCACCTTGCTCGACGAGGTGCTGGACGTGGCGGCGCAGAAGGCCGCTGTCGGAGCAGATCCGGGTCGCGCGCGACTACGCGACCGCGCCTGCCGGAAGTCTGGGTGGATGTGCCGCATCTCAAGACGTGCTTCATGAATCTGGTCCTCAACGCCTTTCAGGCGATGCCCGGCGGCGGCGAGTTCCGGGTGACGGCGGCCGGTGATGGCGCGCCGGGAGGACTCCGGCGGCAGCGGAACCGGCCGATGGCTGGCTGGAGATCCGGTTCCAGGATAGCGGGACGGGCATCCAGGCCGAGGACCTCCCCAAGGTCTTCGAGCCGTACTTCACCACCAAGGAGGTGGGGATCGGCCTGGGGTTGGCCTTGACGAAGCAGATCGTCGAAGAGCACGGCGGACAGATCGAGATCTCCAGCGACCCGGGACAGGGAACGGAGGTCCGGCTTCGGCTTCCCGTGGGGGCGCCCCAGACATGAGCAAGGGACAGATCCTGGTCGTGGACGACGAGGCGGCGCAGCGCGAGATCCTCCGCACGATCCTCACGGCAGAGGGCTACCAGGTCGAGACCGCCGGCACCGCGGCGGAGGCCCTAGAAAAGGGGGGGAAGCGCCGGTTCGACCTGATTCTCTCGGATCTCCGGATGCCGGGAGCGGATGGACTCTCGCTGGTCCGGGATCTCAGCCGGGAGGACCCGCCCACCCTGGTGATCATCATGACCGGCTTCGGCTCGCTGGACTCCGCCGAGCAGGCCATGAAGCAGGGGGCCTTCGACTACCTCACGAAACCGCTGGAGCGAGATGACCTCTTGCGGATCGTGGGGCGCGCCTTCGACCGGATCGGGCTCATCCAGGAGAATCGCCTGCTCCGGCAGCAACTGGAGGAGCGCTATCGCGTCGACGGGATCGTGGGCAGCCATTATCGGATGCAGGAGGTCTTCGACAAGCTGCACAAGGTTTCCAGCTCGATCTCGACCGTGCTGATCATCGGCGAGAGCGGGACCGGCAAGGAGTTGGTCGCCCGCGCCATCCACGCGCCACGGTCCCCGGCGGGATCGGACGTTCGTGGCGGTCAGTTGCGCGGCGATCCCCGAGACCCTGATCGAGAGCGAGTTGTTCGGCTACGAGAAGGGGGCCTTCACCGGCGCGATAAGCCGCCGACAGGGATTGTTCGAGGCGGCGGACAAGAGCACCTTGTTCCTGGACGAGATCGGCGAGCTCAACGTGAACATGCAGTCGAAGGTCCTGCGTGCCTTGCAGGAACGGGAGATCCGGCGGGTGGGGAGCCACGAGAGCCTCAAGGTGGACGTCCGCATCATCGCCGCGACGAACAGGAACCTGGAGGACGAGGTCGCCAAGGGCACTTTCCGGGAGGACCTGTACTACCGGCTGAACGTGGTCACGATTCCCCTCCCGCCGCTGCGGGAGCGGAGCACGGACATTCCCCAACTGGCGGAATATTTCGTGAAGCGGGTCTGCGCCGAGGCCGGCCGGCCGCCGATGCCGATCACCACCGAGGCGATGCGGCTGCTCCTGCACTATCACTGGCCCGGGAATGTGCGGCAACTGGAGGCCGTTCTGCAGCGCGCCGTCCTGCTGTCGGACGGACAAAAGATCGACTACACCGATCTGCCCATCGAGGTCCGGTTTTCCTCGCTGCCGTCCCGCGAGCCGGCGGCTGGATCGACGGGCGAAACGCACCGATTCCTCTTGCCCCCGCAGGGGATCGACCTGGAGGGCGTGGAGCGGGACTTCATCCTCCAGGCCATGGAGGTGTCGGGCTGGGTGATCGCCAAGGCGGCGAAGCTGCTGGGGTTGAGTTATCGCACGCTTCAGTACCGGCTGGAGAAGTTCCAGATCCGTCGGGAAGGAAGCGAAGGGGTGGGGTCGCCCGAGGAGCAGCCCGGAGGGGCTGACGGCGGACCCCGAGACGTTTAACCATCGGATTCTGAAGGACTGGAAAGGGGGGATGGCATGGGCAGCGTCGTCAAGAAGCGCCGGAAAAAGATCGCCAAGCACAAGTACAAGAAGCTGCTGAAGCGGACGAGACATCAGCGACGCGGAAAGTAGCGTCCAGGGTCAACCGAGGGGCCGCGCTCCCGGGTTGCGTTGGGAGCGGGCCCCTCGTTTCTTTGGGATTTGACGGTTGGTGGGGTCTGCGGTCTAAACTGGTGCGCCGGTGGCGCCAGAGATGGCGGGTGTGACGATGGCTGAGACGGCACCGGTATCCGACGGGCGGGCGGCGCGGCTCCGAGCGGGGCAACGCGTACCCGTCATGATCGAGCGGCTTGTCTTCCAGGGGGACGGTCTGGGTCGGCTCCCGGACGGCCGGGTGATCTTCGTGCCGGTGACGGCGCCGGGCGACGAGGTCGAGGTCCAGGTCGAGGAGGATCGAGGCCATTTCGTGCGGGGCGCGGCAGTTGGCATACGGGCAGCCTCGCCCCTGCGCGTCGAGCCGCCGTGCAAGCACTTCGGGACCTGCGGCGGCTGCCAGTGGCAACATCTGGGTTACCCGGCGCAGCTCGACTGGAAGCGCCGCATCCTGGAGGAGCTCCTGGTCCGCGTCGGCAAGCTGGAAGGCGTGCCGATCGCACCTATCATCGATCCGGGCGCCCCCTGGGAGTATCGAGCCCGGGCGCAGTTCAAGGTGATCGGCGGGGCGCGTCCCTGCATCGGATTTCACCAGCGCGAGACCAACCGTGTGGTGGACATCGACTGCTGTCCGCTGCTGGATCCGCGCCTGAACGCGCTGCTGCACGCCATGCGCCACATGAAGCATCCGTCTTTCTTCTCGCTGTTCCAGCGGCTCCGTGAAGCATGGGTGGCGCTGGGAACGGGGACAGGCGAGATGCTCCTTTCGCTGTTCGCCCGGGTGCAAGATCGGGGGGCCCTTCGCCTCGTGTTCCACACGTTGCAGGCCGCCGTCCCGGGTCTGCGCGGGGTTGCCCTACTCGAGGGGGACCCGCGGCAGGGGCCACGCCTGGTGGATTGGGCCGGCAGCGAGGTGCTCCATGAGCAGGTGGGCGAGCTGCGGTTTCGCATCGGGGGAACGGCGTTCTTCCAGGTGAGCGGCCTGGCGGCAAGCCGGTTGACCTCGCTGGTACTGGAGGAGGCGACGCTCGCCGGAACGGAGCGGGTCCTGGAGCTGTACTGCGGCGCAGGGACGTTCACGGTGCCGCTGGCCAAAAGAGCCCGGGAAGTTGTCGGGATCGAGACGAACCCCGCGGCGGCCGCGGACGGGGCAATCAACCTTCGAGAGAACGGGTGCGCGGCAGGGCGCATCGTCCAGGCGCAGGTAGAGCAGGCATTACCCGCCTTGGCTGGCGAGGGGCGCTGGAACCTGGTGGTCCTCGACCCGCCGCGGCAGGGGTGCAGCCGGGCGGTCGTCGATCGCTTGGCCGCCATGCGGGTGGCCCGGGTGATCTATGTTTCATGCGATCCGAGTACGCTCGCCCGCGACCTTGGCGTGCTCGCCCGTGCGGGGTATCGGTGTACGAAACTTCGCCCGATTGACCTGTTTCCCCAGACGTTTCATCTGGAGACCGTGGCGGTGCTGGAGAGGTGAGCCGAGGGCCGAGAGCCGAGAACGGAGAGGCGGGGAGGGTTTCCCTGATGCGCTTGCAAAGGGGGCGTAGATCCCGCATAATACCTCGATAAGTTTTGGGCTGTTGAGTCAATGCACATGATCAGGAGGAAGAGCAGATGCGCAGTCTGATGTCTAAACTGCTAAGTGGTGTGGTCATCCTGGCGGTTCTGGCGATGGTTGTTCCGGACGAGGCCTGGGCCCGCGCCGGCGGCGGGATGAGTTCCGGCAGCCGCGGCTCGCGGAGCTTCTCGAGCCCCAGCCGGACCTACAGCGCTCCGGCCCCCAGCCCCAGCACACGGCCGACCCCGGCCCCGGCGCCCGCACCCATGGCCCAGCCCGCTCCGGCTGGCGGATTCCTGCGGTCCATGGCGGGCGGGATCGTGGGGGGCCTCCTGGGCGGGATGCTCTTCCGCAGCCTGGGGTTTGCCGGCGGGGCCGACGGGGCCGACGGAGCCGGCGGCGGCGGCTTCGGCATGATGGATCTGCTCTTGCTGGCCGGGGTCGCGTATCTGATCTACTGGTTCGTGCGGCGCAAACGCGCAGCGCAAGAGGCGCCGGCAACCGCGTACTCCAGCCAGATGGTCGGCAGACGCCTACGGCAGCGGGGCACCGACCGCCACGCTGGACGCCCCGGGCTGGCAGCAGGACCGGGAGCGGGGCCTCGGGCATCTCCGGCAGATGGATCCGGGCTTCGACGAGGCGGCCTTCCGGGAGCTGTGTACCGACCGGTTCTTCCAGATCCAAGCGGCCTGGATGCGCCGGGACCTGGCCAAGCTGCGGCCGCTCCTCACCGAGGAGATGCAGGGGGTGTTCGGCAAACAGATCGACGCCGCGAAGGCCAAGCGGCAGATCAACAAGTTGGAGAACATCACGGTCCGTTCCGTGGAGGTGACCGAGGCCTGGCAGGAGCAGGGGCAGGACTACCTCACGGTCCGGCTCCTGGCCAACCTGCTGGATTACACCGTGGACGAGACCACGGGGACGATCGTGGAGGGCAGTGACGCCGCCCCGGTGAAGTTCGAGGAGTTCTGGACCTGGGTGCGCCCGGTGGGGCGGAACGAGTGGCGGCTCAGCGCTGTTAACCAGGCGGAGTAGAGACGACAGGGACAGCGACAGGGACAGGGACAGAACGGGCTGTCGCTGTCGGATCTTGCGTGCCGATCATACGGAGCGACCGATGCTGAAGGGGACCGTGACGACGATCTTCGGGGACGACATCAACACCGACGACATCATCCCGGCGTTTCGGCTGCAGCAGAGCAACGATCCGGAGTACTTCGCGACGTATGCGTTTGAGAAGTTCGATCCGGAGTTCCGGTCGCGGTGCGGGCAGCGCGGCGCCAACGTCGTCCTGGCCGGGAAGAACTTCGGGTGCGGCTCCAGCCGCGAGCAGGCGGTGTACGCCCTGCAGTACAACCGCGTGGCCTGCGTGATCGCGGGATCCTTTCCCGACATCTTCTATCGGAACTGCCTCGCCAACGGCGTCACCCTCGTGGCGCTTCCCGACCGAAGCGGCATCGGGATGGGGGACGAGATCGAGGTGGACCTCGCCGCCGGCGTGATACGGAACCAGACTCGCGGCACGACGATCTCGTTTTCCATGAAAGAGGAGGACCGCCGCACCTTCCAGGCTGGAGGAATGACCGCGCGGGTGCGAGCGCACCTGGAGGAAATGCTGGCGAAGCGGTAAGGTGTGGAAGCGGGACAACGCGTCGATTGGTCGATCGTCAATTCGTCAATTGGAAAGACACCTGCCTTTTTTGATGCCCTTGCCGGTCGACGACTTGACCAATCGACACGTCGACGATTTGCGAGACGGAGTGAGCCGATGGGACAGACGATGGTCGAGAAGATCGTGTCGCGGCAGGTCGGCCGGCCGGTGCGTGCCGGCGACCTGATCGAGCGCCTGCCGATCGGCAAGCTGTTCTTCAACGACGTGATCGGCCCGCCGGCGATCCTGACGCTCCAACGTCTCTTCGGCGAGACCTTCAAGCAGCACGGCAAACCTGTCCAGGTATTTGAACCTCGCCGCGTCTTCATGCTGCCGGATCACTCGATTCCCGCCTACTCGGTCGAGGTGGCCGAAGGGGTGGACCTGATGGAATCCTTCGGCCGGGAGTGCGGCTTTAAGGTGTACCGGGAGGGGGACGGGATCGAGCACGTCGTCCTGATCGAGGACGGCCACATCGTGCCGTGGGACATCGTGCTGGGGACCGACTCGCACACGTGCACCAACGGGGCGATGGGCGCGCTGGCGTTCGGAGTCGGGACCACGGACGGCGCATACGCCATGGCGACCGGTCACATCTACGACTTCGTGGTTCCCGAGACGTTCCAGTTCGAGTTGACCGGCCGTTTCCCCAAAGGGGTTTACGCGAAGGATCTCATCCTTCACATCATCAGTACGGTGGGGGCGGGCGGCTGCTCCCGCCGGGTGGCCGAGTTTGTGGGAGAGGGCGTGCGCCAGTTGCCCATGGATGCCCGGACGACCATCTGCAACATGGCCGTGGAGATGAGCGCCCGGACGGGGATCATGCCGACCGACGAGACGCTCCTGGGCTATCTGAAGGACCGAGCCCAGTGGCCCGTGGAGCCCCTGGCGAGCGACCCCGACGCGACGTTCGCCAATCGGATGACGGTGGACCTGTCGGCCCTGGAGCCCATGGTGGCTTTTCCCCACAAGCCGGCCAACGCCGTGCCGTTCTCCCGGATTCCCGAGATGATGAAGAAGAGTCAGACGCAGCCGGGCCCCGATCTCCCGCCGGTCGCCTCCGATCGGATCACCGACGCCTTCGTGGGGGCCTGCACCAATGGCCGGTACGACGACCTGGTCGAGGTGGCCAAGGTCCTCAAGGGGAAGAAGGTCCACCCGGACGTCTCCCTCATCGTGATCCCCGCCAGCCGGAAGGTGTACGAGCGGGCCATGGACGAGGGGATTCTCCAGGTCATCATCAAGGCCGGCGCCAACGTCGAATCCTCCAACTGCGGGCCCTGCTTCGGGAGCCACATGGGCGTCCTGTCGCGAAACGCCCAGATGATCAGCAGCAGCAACCGGAACTACCAGGGCCGGATGGGCTCCCGCGACGCCCGCATCTTCCTGGGCAGCCCCGCCACCGTGGCCGCCAGCGCCATCGAGGGCCGGCTGGCGGATCCGAGAAAGCACCTGTAGACCCCATCAGCCTTTTGCGTATGGAAGAAGCAAGGCCCGGCCCTTGCGCCCGCCGCCAACGGATAATCCGCCGCCGTCCCACCCTCCAAGCCTTTCAGTGCCAAGCTCGTGTTGCAGGTGCTCTCGTCGTGCCGGGTGTGCTCGAGAGTCGCATGGCGGATCACTAGCCCGACCCGGACGGGAAAAACACGGTTGAGGGGCAGACAGTGTGCCCCACGCCTGTTCGCTTGACGGCAACCCCGATTATGTGCGGTGAGACGAGGGGGACGGGGAGCCGGAAGCGCTGATAGGCAACTCCCGCGAACCCCTGCCGCTCAATGGCGAGCGACGTGTCTCGATCGACGTGGCAGCCATCCGCCAGGGACCGCACGAGAGGCCGAAGCATTCGCTGTGTTCGCCGCAGCCAGGTGCCCGGCGAATCTGCGACGTGCTCGATGAAGAGAAACCGCCCGCCAGGTCTCAACACCCGTTGAATCTCCCGCAGGGCGCCGGAGACATCCGGCACCGAACAGAGCACAAGCGTGCTCACCACCGCGTTCACACTCTCGTCGTCGAAATCGAGGCAATCCGCCCTCCCGTCGCGCAGGTCGATCGAGAGACCCGCTCGTGCGGCCGCTGCGCGCAGGTAGGGATACATGAAGGGATTCGGCTCAATCCCGATCCAGCGGATGTCGGGTGGATAGTAGGCGAAATTCGCCCCGGTCCCCGGTCCGATCTCCAGAACCGTTCCGGCGAGTCCGTCAAAGAGGGCGCGCTTGCGAAGGGCGACGAGCCGCTCGTATCGCCCGTGGAACCTGGACAGCGCGAGCGCCATCAGGCGTTTTCGCAAAGCGATAGAGCGGGGCGGCTGGGCACCGGGACGGCAGCACGACCCGACCACAGGCGGGACAAAGGGCGGGACCTCCCGACCGACCGAGAGGTCCCGCGATCCCTCCGGGAAGCGCATTACGCCTTGAGGTACTTGGTGAACCAGGCCACGCAGCGGGTCCAGGCGTCCTTGGCCGCCTCGGGACGATAACTTTGCCGGTAGTCGGCGTTGAAGGCGTGCGGCGCGCCGGGATAGAGAATGAACTCTGCGGTCTTCCCGGCGGCCTTGAGCGTCGCCTCCATCTCCTTCACGTCGGTCGCCGGTATCCCCTGATCCGCCTCGCCGTAGAGTCCCAGGACGGGCGCAGTGATCTTCGCGGACACGTCGAGCGGTCCGACGTCGCGGATGCCCGCCGTCTTGGCGGGTTTGATCGTCCCGTACCAGGCCACGGCAGCCTTCACGTCGGCGTTATGCGCGGCGAAGAGGAGGGCGTACATCCCGCCCCGGCAGAACCCCGTCACGCCAATCCGGTCGGCGCGGGCCGCGGGATGGGCCTTGGCGTAGGCCACCAGCGCGTCGAGATCGCCCATGGCCTGGGCGTCGGAGACCGAGTTGATAACCTTCATCACGGCCGGCTGATCGGGCAACTGGAGCGTGCCGCCTTCGCGGGCGTAGGTCTCGAACGTGATGGCGAGGAACCCCTCCTTGGCGAAGCGTCGGGCCACGTCCTTGATGTGCTCGTGCATCCCCCACGACTTCGGGAATGACCAGGACGACCGGATAGCGTCCCGCCGAGGCCGGCCGCGCCTCGTAGATCGGGACCTGAAACCCACCGGAGGACACCTTGGTGTCCGTGACCGTGAGTCCGTCGGTCGAGGTCGTGATGACCTGGGCGGCGACCGGATTCGCGGCAATCGCGAACCCGGCCAGGCTGACGCCGGTCACTCCGACGCCGGCCAGAAACTGCCGGCGCGACACACCCTCCTCCTGCGTTGGACAGCCAATCGTCGGTGTCGGTCAACGCGTCTCGTGCTCATCTGCTCTCGTCTCCTCTGTGTACGGCTGTTCTGTTTCGCCGTCGCGGCGAAACCGGCGTGGGGAGGCGCGCGGTGCCAATCCCCGCAGGGGTTCGCGTTGGTGCACTGCGTCAATGCATCGGCGGCCATCTCTCCACGCTCCCAAAGGTGTGGACCGGATGGTACAACCGTAACCGGACGTATGCAATCCTGTTTTATCGGGGTTCGGTGTCTGTCGGGTTTCGGCGGCGCGGTGCCGCGATGTGCTTGCTTGGCTGGAGGAAGGTTGGTATTCTCACCCGGCCGTGTGCGTCGCCGCGTGACGCCGGCAGGGTGCCCGAGCGCATGTGCGACGGCGATGCAGTGGTATCGAGGGCGTCTTTTTCCAGAGAGGGGGCGGTCATGATTTGGAAGATCGGCTGGCTCACACTCGTGCTCGGTTTTGCCTTCGTCTGTGGCATACCGCCGCAGTCGGCGTGGGCGGGGGAAAAGACAACCATCAAGCTGGGCCACGTCCTGGACACCAAGCATCCGTACCACATCGGCGCCGAACACTTTGCGAATCGGGTGCGCGAACTGACCAGTGGACGGGTCGAGGTCCAGGTGTTTCCCAGCTCACAGCTTGGCGGCGAGCGGGAGATGGCCGAGGCGATTCAGTTCGGGACGCTGGAGTCCGCCGCGATCATGGCGGCCGTGGCCGGCCGGTTCGTGCGCGAGTTTGACATCTTCAACCTGCCTTTCCTGTTCCGCGACTTTGCGCACGTCTACAAGGTGCTGGACGGGCCGTTCGGTGAGGAGTTGAACCAGGCGTCGATCAAGAAGGGATTCCGGCTGCTGGGAATCTACGTGGGCGGGTCGCGGAGCGTGTACGCTCGAAAACCGGTCAGCGATCTGGCGTCGCTGAAGGGCATGAAGATCCGGACGATCGAGTCCCCCGTGGTGGTCGCCACCTGGAAGGCCCTGGGCACGATCCCCACGCCCACGCCGATGCCCGAGGTGTACACAGCCATCCAGCAGGGGATGGTGGACGGCGGCGAAGGGAACGTCATCAGCTACAACAACATGAAGTTCGACGAGGTGGCCCCGTTTCTCTCCCACATCAAGTACCTGATCACAATCGAGCCCGTCTTCATCAGCGAGAAGTTCCTCCAGGCGCAGCCCCCCGACGTGCAGAAGGCCATCCTGCAGGCGGGCAAGGAATCGGTGCCGGTCGAGCGAAAAGCCAACGAAGAGCAGGAGGCCAAGGTCGTGGAGACCTTGCGGGCCAAGGGGCGGACCGTCGTCGTCCCCGACGTCACGCCGTTCCAGAAAGCCGTCGAACCCGTCTATGAGCAGTACGGCAAGTCGCTCGGCCTGGACAAGATCCGGATGATCCAGAACCAGTAGCCGGGACCCCATAGTGAATGCTGACCGGTCATCAGCAGGAGGGCGCTTGTCCGCTGGTCGGGCCGTAATGACCGTCTTCACCCATCCCGTCGAGTGGGCCTGCGGGCTCCTCATGGCCGCCATCACCACGGTGGTGTTCCTGCAGGTCTTCACGCGTTACGTCTTGGCGTACCCGTGGGGGTGGCCCGAGGAACTGGCCCGGATGCTGTTCGTGTGGGTCGCGCTTCTGGGGGCGGTCCTGGCATTCCGGAGAGCCGGGCACTTCAGCATCGAAGCGTGTGTGAGTTGCCTCCCGGCCCCGCTGCGGCGCGGCGTCGCGGTGTCCATGCGGTGCGTCCTCCTGGGCTTTCTCCTGTTGGTGGCGTACCTCGGCCTGCAAGCCACCCTCCGGGTACGGGAACAATTGACCACGGCCATGGAGGTTTCCATGAGCTGGGGGTACGCCTCCGTGCCGGTGAGCTTCACCTGCATGGCGTGCGAATTGGTTCGCCTCCTCTGGCAGGACATCCGCGGTGGGCAGGGATGATCGCTCTCCTGTTCGGCGTTCTGGCGGTTCTGATCGTCCTCAATTCTCCCATCTCCCTAGCCCTAGGGCTCGCCTCCACAATCGCTGCGGCGATCCAGGCCAAGGGGCCGCTCCTCTTCGTGCCGCAAAAGATCTATACCGCGCTCGATTCGTTTCCGCTGCTGGCGGTTCCCCTCTTCATCCTGGCTGGATCCTTCCTGGAAACGGGTGGAGTGGGCCGCCGGTTGGTCAACCTGGCGAACGTCATGGTGCGCCACTTTCCGGGTGGGCTGGGCATGGTGGTCGTGGTGGCGACGATGATCTTCTCCGAGGTGTCGGGATCCTCCGCGGCGGATGCGGCGGCCATCGGGTCGGTCACCATCCCCGCCATGCTGCGGCTTGGCTACACGCCGGCGTTCGCCACGGCTGTGGTCGCGGCGGCGGGGGGCGCCGCCGTCCTCATCCCGCCGAGTATCGTCGCCGTCATCTACGGATGGCAGGCCAACACCTCGGTGGGGGCGCTGTTCGCCGCCGGCTTCATTCCCGGTTTTGCCACCGCACTCGCCTTGATGATTTATATCTACTTCACGGCGCGGCGGCACAAGTTCCCCATCGAGACCAAGGCGACCTGGGCTGAGACAGGACAGGCGATCCGGGAATCGCTGCCCGCCTTGCTCATGCCCGTCATCATCCTGGGAGGCATTTTCGGGGGATTCTTCACCGCTACCGAATCGGCCGCCGTAGCGGTGATCTACGGGGTGATAGTCGCAATGTTCTACTACAAGGAGATCACCTGGCAGGACTTGCCGGGGATCCTGGTGGAGTCCGCCGTGACGACCGGGATCGTCGGGCTCCTGCTGGGCATGGCGGCAGTCTTCGGATACGTGCTGACGACGCTCCAGGTTCCCCTGAAGCTGGCGAATGCCATCATGGCTGTCTCGGACAGCCGGTGGGTTTTCCTGGTACTGGTCAACCTGCTCCTCCTGGTGGCGGGCTGTTTCCTGAACGCCACAGCCATCCTGGTGGTGATCGTGCCGATCCTGCTCCCCATGGCCGAGCGGTTCGGGATCGATTTCGTGCATTTCGGGATCATGATCATCGCCAACCTGGGGATCGGCTATGTGACGCCGCCGGTCGGGACCTGTCTTTACGTGGCATGCAGCATCTCGAAGGAGCCGCTGGATCGCGTCGTCCGACCGCTCGTGCCCCTGCTTCTCGTGATGGTGGCCATGCTGGCGGTCGTGGCGTTCATCCCGGAGGTCACATTGTTCGTGCCGCGGTGGCTGTACGGGAAGTGAAAGGCGCAGAGTCGAGGGGCGAGCCACGAGCCGCGACGGAGTGCATGAGCGGGGAGAGCCGAGAGCGGAGAACGAAGCCGGGAGCCGCGGGGAGAGAGGCGGGGGCGGAAGTGCTTTGTCGCATGCACGGCGCGGTTCATGGAGTACAATGCCCCCGCGGGTCGTGGTGTTGCGTGGGGACCGCACGTCGAACCCTAACCGAAGGAGGAGGACATGGCAGGAATGAAGGAGTTCGCCAACCTGTTCTACCGTGAAGGGGCTCTCGATCCGAAGACCGCCCAGCTTGTCGCCATGGCCGCCATGTCGGCGGCCGGCTGCACCAGTTGAGTGCCCTCCCGCTTCGCGGCCGCGAAGCAAGCCGGCGCCACCGAGGACGAGATCATGGAGACGCTGTACTACGCCATGCGCGGCAGGGCCCGTGCCGCCTGGAGCACCATCAAGTACATTGACGGCATCGAGGATCTGAACAAGAAGTACGAAGCCAAGTACAAGGAAGGCGCCGGCAAGTAGACGATCGGCTGGTGCGGTTCTTCGACGGCCCGTTCGCTCCGGCGGAGGGGCCGTCCCTTTCTACCATGCGCCATCGGCGGGGAGCCAGAAGCCACGGCGCACGCGGGGTCGGGCATGTCGCGAACGCCTCAAGAAGCCTTCGACGAGTTGATGCGGCGGGTCAAGGCGGTCTCGCTGTTAGGGTCGTGCGGGGCCGTGCTGCACTGGGACCATCAGACCTACATGCCTCCCAAGGGGGGCGCCCATCGGGCCGAACAGCTCGCGCTCCTCGCCGGCCTGTGCCACGAGCAGTTCACGGCGGCGGAGATCGGCGACCTGCTGTCCGTGGCTGAGACGGGCGAGCTCACGCGGGCATCCGGGTCGGCGGCGGCGGTCAACCTGCGCGAGATCCGTCGCGCCTACGAGCGGGCCACCCGCATCCCTGCGGCGCTGGTACAGGAATTGGCGCGCACCTCGACCCTGGCACAGGATGTCTGGGTGGAGGCGCGCAAGGCCTCTGACTTCGGGCGGTTCCGACCCTGGCTGGAGAAACTGGTCGGGCTGAAGCGCGAGGAGGCGCAGGCCGTGGGGCGGGGTGGCGCCCTGTACGATGCCTTGCTGGACGAGTACGAGCCTGGGGAAACGGCGGCGCGGTTGACCCACGTCTTCGCGAATCTGCGGCCCGCCCTCGTCGATCTGGTGGGGCGGATCGCCGCGTCCGGAAGGCGTCCGGACCCTGCCATCCTGCATCGCGCGTATCCCGTCGCTGCGCAAGAGGCGTTCGGCAAGACCGTGGTGACCGCCTTCGGGTTCGACTTTCAGGCGGGCCGGCTGGACGTGACCACGCATCCGTTCTGCAGCGGGATCGGCCCTGGCGACACGCGGCTGACCACGCGATATAATCTCCACGACTTCGGCGACGCCTTCTTCAGCATCCTCCACGAGGCGGGGCACGGGCTCTACGACCAGGGTTTGGACCCGCAACACTACGGCACACCCATGGGAGAGGCGGCCTCGCTCGGGATTCACGAGTCCCAGTCCCGCCTCTGGGAGAACTTTGTGGGGCGCAGCCGGGCGTTCTGGGAGCATTGGCTTCCGCGGGCTCGCCAGGCGTTTCCCGACGCCTGGGACGGGGTTGACCTGGATGCGCTGGTCTTTGCCATCAACGATGTGCGGTGCTCGTTCATCCGGGTGGACGCCGACGAAGCGACTTACAACCTTCACATCGTGTTGCGATTCGAGCTGGAGCAAGCCCTGATCGCCGGCGACTTGGCGGTGGCCGACCTGCCGGCTGCTTGGAACGAACAGATGACACGCGACCTGGGGAGCGCGCCGCCGGATGACGCGCAGGGATGCCTCCAGGATATCCATTGGAGCGGAGGAAGTTTCGGCTACTTTCCAACCTACACGCTCGGAAACCTCTACGCCGCGCAGTTTTTTGCGAAGGCGCAGGCCGACCTGGGGGATCTGGGCGAACAATTCCGCCGCGGGGAGTTCCTGCCGCTCAGGGAATGGCTGCGCGAGAAGATCCACCGGCACGGCCAACGGTATCGCGCCGCCGACTTGGTAGCCGCGGTGACGGGGGAGTCGTTGAACCCGGCGTATCTGCTCAGGCATCTGCGGGAGAAGCTGGGGACACTGTACGGGGTGTAGCGGGCTGCTGAAAAAGGCCCATCTGCGGCGTTGGAGCACCTCGCCGCTCGCTGCGACGTACCTCCAGTACGCCTGGACCCAGCTCCGCTGGGTACCCCGGCTGCGGTGCTCCGCCTTGCAGTTGGACCTTTTTGAGCAGCCTGGACGAGAACGAGTTTTCAGCATCGCGGCCCGGCAACGGGCGCATCCCTCGGGACTGACTGGCGGATCCGGTCAGCGCTGACCGCTGAATGCTGAGAGACTGAAAGCTTATTCCGTGTAGGGCAGTTCCTCAGGCAGACCGAGATCCCGCAGCACGTCGACCAGGGCGGCGCAGGTCTTCTCGTTCAGGGGGATCCCGTCTCGCTCGCGCGCGGCCGCCTGCTCTCGCGACCGTTCACCGGGGATGTGGACCGGGCCGACACCGGGCATGGGGCGGGAGGTCTTCATGTATGCGGTGAGCTGATCCACCTCGGTGTGGAACCGTTCTGGGGATAGGAACCAGGCCGGGTTCAGCGCCAGGATGAACACCCCGTTCATCTCTTCCGGTCCCGGGTTGGGGTTGGCGCAGCCGGCGCCGGACAGGATGCCCGCCAGCACCTCCACCATCAGGCTCAACGCATAACCCCGATGGCCGCCACCGGGGAGGAGGAAACCGGGTGGCGTCCCGAAGAGGGTGGAGGGATCGCGGGTGGGCGACCCGGAGGCATCGATCAGCCAGCCGTCCGGAACCTGTTCACCGTGAAGCAGGTGCTGGCGCACCTTGCCGTGGGCCGCGGCGCTGGTCGAGAAGTCGAACAGGATGCCGGGTCCGTCCCCCCCTGGAATACCCACAGCGATGGGGTTCGTGGACAGCCGTCCGTCCATCCCCCCCCATGGCACCACCGCTTGCCCCGCCCCCGAGTCATTCACGGTGACCAAGCCGATCAGGCCGGCGTCCCTGATGGTCTGGACGTAATCCGCCAGCCGCCCGACGTGATTGCTGTTCTTGGCCGTGACCACGCCGATGCCGGCGCCCCGGGCCAAGTCGAGCGCGACCTGGGTGGCGAAATGAGCAACCACTTGGCCGAAGGCGTGGCGCCCGTCAACCTGCACGGCAAAACCGCGCTCTTCTGCAATCGCCGGTTGCGCGGCAGGTTTCAGAAGACCGCTCTTCCACCATTGGTGGTACTGCGCCAGGCGAAACACGCCGTGCGAGGCGTAATCGCACAGGTTCGCGTCCACCAGGGCATGTCCCACGATCTCCGCGGTGTCCCGCCGGGCGCCCATCCGTTCGCAGGCAAGGACCACGAGAGATCGCAGACCATCCGCACGCAGGGTTCGCATGGTCGCTCCGCATCTCAAAGCTATCCGGGTTCGAAAAACACCGAACCGCAGATTGCGCAGATTGGCCAGGAATCAAGAGGCTGAACCCCCACGTCGATCCGGGCACTCTGCGAAATCTGCGGTTTCAGTTCGGGTTGGACGCCGTTTATACGCCCAGCCGTTCCGGCCGGGGAAGGTTGGTCCCGATCTCGATGAGGTGTCCCTCGGGGTCACGGAGGATGACCGTCCGCTGGCCCCACGGCCGATCCGCGGGCGCACCGATGAACTGGACACCGCGTCCGGACAGGTCCCGATGCGCGCGATCCACGTCGTCCACCAAGATCGTCACCGAGGCCTCGTGCGCGCCGGCGGCGGGCCGGAGCGTGTGCTCGGCGCCCGCCAAATCCGCGACGCGCGCCCGGGTCATGATCGCAAACTTGGCGCCCTCCACGGCGAACTCTGCGTACCCTTCGGCCTTGAGTCGCACGGGTAGGCCGACTTTGTTGGTGTAAAAGTCCATCGCGCCCGCGAAGTCATCAACGTACAAGACGACATACCCCAGGTACCAGAGCATCGGTCTCTCCTCTTGCCTCGATGTTGGAGAACGGTTCTGCGAGCCATCCCAGGGCCCCGACATGGATAACCCACCTGCGCTCGTCTGTCAAGATTAGTGACGACAGATTAGTGACGACAGGTGTGCTGACGACGGGTGTGTGCCGACAAGAGGCAGGTGACAATAGTTGCGTGGTGACGATAGATGGCACCGGAGCCCTGCGCCAGCCGCCGAGGGCTCAAGGATTGCGGGAGCAGGTGGAGATAGGCTATGGACACGTTGCCCAGCCGGAAACGGTTGAGGAAAAGAAAACCCCGGCGACGGGGCGTCGCCGGGGTTTGAGCGTCAAGATACCAAGATACTTGGACGCGGAGCGAGGGAAATACGACGCTCCTACTGGGCGACCACCTTGGTCACGTTGGCCGCTTGCTTTCCTTTCGGGCCGTCCACGACTTCGAACTCGACTTCCTGCCCCTCGCTCAGCGACCGGAAGCCCGTGCCCTCGATGGCGGTATAATGGACGAATACGTCATCACCATCGGCCCGCTCGATGAACCCGTACCCCTTCGCATCGTTGAACCATTTCACTTTCCCGGTGAGCCTCACTTCCCAACCTCCTTCTTTCCAAACGTGGGTCGTATCACCGGCGGAGCCGTCGGACTGAATCGCCCGCGCCCGCCATCCGGCCCCCCTGCTGGGACCGGCGCATAAAGAAAAACCGCGACGGCGGCCTTAGCACGCGATCGCGGCTCCCAAAGCAGGGCATGCATACAAACATAACGTCCAAGGCTTCATACCAAGTGATTTCCTACGTAAACGCGGCGCACGTTAGCGTGGCGTGACGGGGTTGTCAAGAAATTTCTGCAAGGATGTCTGGAAACCATAAGAATATAGTGAGCCAGGGACAGGACCAGGCCGAAGAGGCGGGCGCCCGGCGCAGGCGTGCTAGAGGTACCGACGCCTCTCAGGGTGCCGGTTTGGCGGATGCCCCGCTCGGCGGGCATCCGCCGAGGGTGTCTCCGGTAGGCGGCACCGCCAGGCGTGAGCACCGCGGCGGAGTTCTTCGCCGACCGCCGGCGCGCGAGACGTGTCACGATCGGTCGGAAGGATGCGAGACCCCACACCGGCGTCACCAGAGCTTGACGCCCTTGTACACAAAGATCCAGGCGGGAATCTTCTTGATCATCTGCTGCTGCACTTCTTGCCCGGAGACATTGTTCATCATTAGGTCGAATCCGATCTCCGCGAATCGCCAACCCGCCACAATCCCCGCCGTCAGGGCAATCACGCTGATCAGATAGTTGAGCCACGCGCCCCAGTG
This sequence comes from uncultured Methylomirabilota bacterium, assembly GCA_963695995.1. Lineage (GTDB taxonomy): Bacteria > Methylomirabilota > Methylomirabilia > Methylomirabilales > 2-02-FULL-66-22 > 2-02-FULL-66-22. Next base: position 51,001 of record CAVOIV010000044.1, on the reverse strand, counting down.
CAGGAGTCGTGGAAGCAGGCGCCGGCGGGCCGTCGGAGACCGTCGGAGGAAGTGCAAGCGAGAATCACTCTCGTGCATCAACAACTCGCCGATAGACATGTGATCACCTCCATGAGTGTAGGGGGCGCGAGCCCTGCGCGTAGCGGCTCTCAGACATGCCCCGTCCTCATCCTCTCGCAAGATTTCTGCCGTGCCGGCCTCGGTTTCGATCCGCAGGGAGGCTCGGCTCACGTCGTCGCCGGACCGGTTTGGTAGGCACCACCCGTCGCTCCCGGGTGAGGTGTTGCGCGGTCCGATCCGGCGGCGTCAGGCAACCGGTGGTTTGCGCCACCCGGAACCATACGGGGCAAGATATGTGCCCAGCGGGTCCCAAATTAAGACGGCAGATATCCGTTTGGAGTGTAACCGCGGAGCGCCACTCGACGATTCAAAACCCCGGAACCTTTGGTGGGATTTGGAGCTCGGTCCGTCCCGCGGAACGAAAGCGTAAGGTATTCCGACATCAGGCCCTGGATTCCGACCGGAAGAGGACCTCGCACGTAGGTCGTCTCACATAATCCGTCACGCGGCACGCGCTGCAGAGGGTCGGCGACGGGCCGGAGGTCTCGCCGTCGTCGATCCACGCTCGATCATTCGCCGCAACCGGCGCGTGCGCTGCCGGTCGCATGTGTGGTACAGTGCTCGAAACAGAACGCGCCGTCCGTTGGGACTGCAGCGTCACGAACGGTCAGGTGAGGAGAAAGGCACGGCCATGGGTCGACGCGGCTTCTGCCTCTATTGTCGCTCCGCGCACCCGCTGCGGGAGGGGCGGGACGGAGATCCGTCCCAGGCTCTGTGCCCAGTCTGCGGTAGCCTGCTCGATGTGGGGCCGGGCGGTGAAGGAACGGACGAACCGGCGACCATCCTCTGCATCGACGACGACAGGCTCCTCCTCAGCTTTTTCAGCGATGCCCTGGAACGGCGGGGCTTCCGAACGCTCGTCGCCACGGACGGTCCGTCCGGCATCGAGATGGCCAAGGCGGAGCGCCCGGACCTGATTCTCCTAGACGTCATCATGCCCAAGATGAGCGGACTCGAAGTGTGTCGGCGGTTGCGGGCCGAGCCGGGGCTGGCGGCGACGCCGGTCGTTCTTTTGACGGCACTGAACGATCCCCACCTCGGTTTTGAGGGGAAGGAGGCCGGTGCGACCACCACCATGCGAAAGCCTTTCGGCGTGGAGCACATCATCAACACCATCGAGCGGATTCTGGGATCACCGAGTCGCCGGCCCCAACTCTGAGCCTTGCGCCCCGGTGTCCCCTGGTGATCCTTGCGGCGGATGGGAGGCGTGGATGCTGGGGGTTTCCACGACGCGCTGCGGTCGACGCAGCACGTCGATCCCGTGTCAATCGGAAGGCGAGCCTCCGGGACGGCAGCGCAGTGTAAAGCAATCGCCGACCCGCCTCCCGCGCGGGTCGCGCGATTGTTCTCCTGACCGAGCGCGGTTTGTCCGCTTATCCTTGCGTGGGGTCCGTTCCCTGACCACCGCCGGCCGGGGCCACCGCCATGGCGTTGGCGCCCCAGAACCCCAGGCGCTCGCCCGCCTGGTAGTAGGCGGTCCGCACGCGGTTCAGGTTCTGCGTGTAGACGAGACCGACCTTGGCAAACGTCTCGAAAATGGGCCCCTGTTCCTCATTGATAGGCAGTGCGATGACCTTGGGGAGCCGGTCCAGGTTCGCCTGGAGGGCCTTGGTGAGGGCGTTCAGGCGTTGAGACAGCTCGTCGTGTCCCTGCGCCGCGTGCTTCACGATGGGGGCGATGATCACGTCCACGCGCTCCCGCAAGCGGTGCAGCGAGTCGGCCGCGATCGGCATCAGATAGGCTTCGGACGTCGCCTGGACCTCGGTCGGGAGCGGGATGACCTCGACGCCCAGGTTCCCCAGGAACCGCTGCAGCAGCAGTCCCAGCCGTTGCTGCAGGAAGATATCCGGAACGGCGACCCGTTTCCACGGCTTGACGAAACCCGCCGCGCGCGCCCGCTCGACTTCCCCGTACAGGTTCTGGCGCAACTTGGCGACGTATCCCACGTTGCTCTTCGCCCACTCCCGGATGAGGCGCTTTCCGTACAGCTGGATCCCCGCGGTGTAAATATCCCGCCGGACGACAAGACTTCGGGCGATAGTCCCCCAGGAGTAGAACTTCTTCATGGCGCGCGTGGCGCCCATCTGTAATTCGTACGGTGAAAGCTTGCGGGGCTGGTGCACCACATGGTGACCGTCGTAGAGGCTCCAGTCGGTCGTCAGGATGTCCTTGCTTCCCTTCGCGTATTGGTGATCCCAGTCCGGTGAGCCCGGGCAGGGGGTCAGGATCATGAACTGGACCGATTCCAATTGCCGCGATTTGGCGAACGCGGCGGTGGCATCCAGGGTCTCCAGATCGTCCTCGTCCGACCCGATGACGAACATGCCGTGGATCTTGATGCTGTGCGCATGGAAGCGTTCGATGGCGCGCTCGATCTTGTCCAGGTCTTGCTTCTTCTGGAAGAGCTTGAGCGTCCGGGGGTTGATGGACTCGAAGCCGACGTACACGTTGAAGCAGTTGCTCCGCCGCATGAGCTCCAACATCTCCGGATCGTCGACGGTCTCGGTCCGGACCTGGGCGCCCCAGAGCGGCGTCACCCCTTCGGCGATCATCCGCGAGAGCAATTCCTTGGTGCGGCGCTTGTTGGCGGTGAAGATGTCGTCGGCGAAGAAGGTATAGCTGGCATCCCGGTGGCTCTTCATCTCTTCGAGGACGCGCGTCACCGAGTGCGTCCGGAAGGCATGACCGTACATGCCGGGCACGGAACAGAAGGTGCACGAAAAGGGACACCCGCGGGAGGTGGCAATGCTGACGATGCCTCCGCGTTTCCATCCGTGGACCAGATCGAACGCAGGGATCGGGTTGAGGTCCAGGTCCCGAATCATGGGCCGTTCCGGATTATGGACGGTCCGTCCCTCGTGCCGATAGGAGAGATTCTGCACGCTGTCGAGGGTTCGCCCGCCCTGGAGAGCCTCCAGCAACTCCACAAAGGCGCCCTCGCCCTCTCCGCGGATCACGAAATCCGCGTGCTGCAGGCCTTCCTCGGTCAGAAACGACGTATGGGTCCCCCCCAACACCACCGGAACGCCCGCCGCCCGCACTTTTTCAGCCAAGGCGTACGACGGCGGGGCGGTGGAGGTGATGGCGGAGATGCCGACGAGATCGGCGCCCAAGACCTGCTGCATGTCGATCGGCGCGATGTCTTCGATGTAGACCCGCACGCGGTAGCCCAGGTTGCGCAGGATGGTGCCGAGCAAAACCACGCCGAGGCGGGGAATCGCGACGCGGCTGTAGACGTGCAAGTGGGTGGACTTCGGCTCCACCAACACGATATTGCGCATGACTTACTCCTTCCGATGGCACGATGGCGGGACCCGGTTGTAGCCGCGCCGTGCGGACTGCGGAACCGCGGAACCAGGGGAACAGCCCCATGTCGGGAGCGGTCGGAAACTTGGTGTGACGCTATCGCAGGTTTCCGATGATGTCAACGCATTTGTCCGCGGGAGGTTGTCCACGACCGCGGCCCCGCTGCGAGGGTAGTCCCGTCCCCTGGCCTGGCGTTTTCCAACGCGGTGATCGAACGGGGCAGGGGGAACGACGTTGACAACTTGGCCTGACCTGGTATAAAGGTAACCTACTGAAAAACCTGAGAGGAGCGATGCTTCGGTTCATCATTCGTTGGCTCGCCACGGCCCTGGGGATCGGCGCCGCCGGGTATATCTTGCCGGGAATCCAAGTGGATGGGGTGTGGGCCGCCTCCCTGGCCGCCTTGCTCTTGGGCCTACTCAATGCGACGTTGCGTCCAATCCTGCTCTTGCTCACCCTCCCCTTGACGCTGGTGACCTTGGGGGCCTTCGCGTTGGTGATCAACGGGGCGATGCTGGCGCTCGCCGCGGCGTTCGTGGACGGGGTGCATCTGTCAGGTTTCGGGAGCGCCGTACTCGGGGCGGTCGTCATCAGCCTGGTGGCGGGTCTGGTCAACTGGGCGCTGCGACCGACGGCCTAGACGATGGGTGTCGTTCCACGGAAACGAGGTCGACTGACAACCATGGAGGACGTGCCGTGACCATTCGAAAGGCAGTGTTCCCGGCGGCAGGGCTCGGGACGCGATTCCTTCCCGCCACCAAGGCGCAGCCCAAGGAGATGCTGCCCATCCTGGACAAGCCCACGATCCAGTATGTGGTCGAGGAGGCGGTCGCCTCCGGTATCCAGGACATCATCATGGTCACCGGGCGCGGAAAGAACGCCATCGAAGATCATTTCGACCGCTCCGTGGAGCTCGAGATGATGCTGGAGCGGAAGGGGCGCACCGATCTGCTGGAGGTCGTGCGCCGGATCTCCGAACTGGTTCGGATCTGTTACGTGCGCCAAGGCGAGCCGCTGGGCTTGGGCCATGCCATCCTGGCCGCCAAGGACCTGGTCGGGGGCGAACCGTTCGCGGCGTTGCTGGGCGACGACATCCTGACGGATCGCATTCCCGCGTTGCGGCAGATGATCGCGGTGTACGAGGCGCACCGCTGCTCCGTCATGCTGGTGAAACGGGTACCCCGGTCGGAGGTGTCCCGGTACGGGGTGATCAAGGCGCGACAGATCGACGACCGCCTCTACCACATCATGGACATGGTCGAGAAGCCGGAGGTCGACAAGGCGCCGTCGGATCTGGCGCTGATCGGTCGCTACATCCTCACGCCGGACCTCTTTCCCATCCTGGAGGAGACGGCGTCGGATCGCACCGGTGAGATTCAGCTCACCAACGCCTTGAAGGTCCTGCTCAAGCGGAAGAAGCACATGATCTACGCCCTGGAGTTCCCGGGGCGCTGGCACGACGCGGGCACCGTGCTGGGGTTCCTGAAAACGACGGTCGAGTTCGCGCTGCAGCGGCCGGACGTGGCGCCCGGTTTCAGAGATTTTCTGCGGGGTCTGGATCTCGGGGCCCCCGCTCCGGCGGCGTGCCTGCCGGCGGCGAACCAGCCCGCCCCGAAGCGGCGTGGGCGTTGACCCCCACCCACCGGGACCGGTGGGCGCATTCCGCACGCGCCATGGTGGGATCCGGATATGGACACCCGGCCGGAGCGCATTAAGCGGACCCGCACTCCGAGGCTCGAGGGTCGGCGCAGCGCCGGGACGCCGTGTGGCGTGTCCATCGAGCGACGCAGTGGAAAACCGATACGCCCGTCGTGGGGATGGGCGCGAGAAGGAGACCGTGCAGTGAAAGACCACGAGGTGGACGTGTCGGCCATGGAAGACTCCGAGGAGCGATCGGAGATCGAAGTGGGGGTGGAGCAGCCGCAAGGCGAGCGGAAGATGCCGCAGGATATCCCGCTGCTGCCGGTGCGGGATGTGGTGGTGTATCCGTTCATGATCCTGCCCCTCTTCGTGGGGCGGGACAAATCCATCCGGGCCGTGGACGAGGCGCTGTCCCGCGAGCGGCTGATCCTGCTGGTCGCCCAGCGGGACGCGGAGGCCGAGGACCCGGCACCCGAGGGCCTCTACGCCGTCGGCACCGTGGCCATGATCATGCGCATGCTCAAGATGCCCGACGGCCGGGTGAAGATCCTGGTGCAGGGGGTGTCGCGCGCCACGGTCATGGAATTCACCCGCCGCGACCCGTACTTCGAGGTCAAGATCGCCGAAGTGGCGGAGCAGGAAGGGGCGGCGCAGGGGCTGGAGGTGGAGGCCCTCATCCGTTCGGTCAAGGAGCAGGTCCAGAAAGGGGTCAACCTCGGCAAGGGGGTCTCCCCCGACGTGCTGGTGATCATCAACAATCTCGAGCATCCGGGGCGCCTGGCCGATCTGGTGGCCAGCAACCTCGACCTCAAGGTGGAGCAGGCGCAGCAGATCCTGGAGATCTTCGACCCGATGGAGCGCCTCAAGCGCCTGGCCGACCTCCTGGGCAAGGAGATCGAGGTGCTGGAGATGCAGCACAAGATCCAGTCCCAGGCGCGGGAGGAGATGGACAAGACCCACCGGGAGTACTACCTCCGGGAGCAGCTCAAGGCGATCCAGAAGGAGCTGGGGGAGACGGACGAGCGCGGCCAGGAGATCCAGGAGCTGGAGCAGAAGATCGACAAGGCGAAGATGCCCGCCGGGGTCGAGCAGGAGGCGAAGACCCAGCTCGGACGGCTGTCCCGCATGCACCCGGACGCGGCCGAGGCCTCGGTCATCCGCACCTACCTGGACTGGCTGATCGATCTGCCCTGGGCGAAGCAGACCAAGGACAATCTCAGCATCAAGCAGGCGCAGAAGATCCTCGAGGAGGACCACTACGACCTGGAAAAGGTCAAGGAGCGGATCCTGGAGTACCTGGCCGTCCGCACGCTGAAGCGGAAGCTGAAGAAAGAGATGAAGGGGCCGATCCTGTGCTTCGTCGGCCCGCCGGGTGTGGGGAAGACGTCGCTGGGGCGGTCCATCGCGCGCGCCCTGGGGCGGAAGTTCGTCCGCATCTCGCTGGGCGGCGTCCGGGACGAGGCGGAGATCCGGGGGCACCGGCGGACCTACATCGGCGCCCTGCCCGGCAAGATCATCCAGGGGATCAAGCAGGCCGGGACCAACAACCCGGTCTTCATGATGGACGAGGTGGACAAGGTGGGCGCGGACTTCCGGGGCGATCCGTCGGCCGCCCTGCTGGAGGTGCTGGACCCGGAGCAGAACTCGGCGTTCACGGATCACTACCTGGGGGTGCCCTTCGACCTCCGGAACGTGATGTTCATCACCACGGCGAACCTTGCCGACCCCATCATCCCCGCGCTGAAGGACCGCATGGAGGTCATCGAGATCTCGGGGTACACCGAGGAGGAGAAGCTGCACATCGCCCGCCGCTACCTCCTGCCGCGGCAATTGGAGGAGAACGGCATCACCCCGAAGCTGCTGGAGTTGCCGGACGAGGCCATCCTCAAGATCATCCAGCACTACACGCGGGAGGCGGGACTCCGGAATCTGGAGCGGGAGATCGCCACGGTCTGCCGGAAGGTGGCGCGGGATGTGGCGGAGGGAAAGAAGGGGTTGACGCGGGTTACGGGAGCGGGCCTGCACCGATACCTGGGGGCGCCCAAGTTCCTGCCGGAGCCGGAGCAGGAGCTGGACGAGATTGGCGTGGCGACGGGCCTGGCCTGGACCCAGACCGGCGGGGACATCCTGTACATCGAGTGCACCACCATGCGCGGCAAGGGGATCCTGTCGCTGACCGGGCACCTGGGGGACGTGATGAAGGAATCGGCCCAGGCGGCCATGAGTTACTCCCGGTCGCGCGGCAGCAACTTGGGGATCAAGGAAGAGACCTTCGCCAAGCAAGATGTTCATATCCACGTGCCGGCCGGCGCCATCCCCAAGGACGGGCCGTCGGCCGGGATCACCATGGCGACGGCCCTGATCTCGGCCTTGACCCGGACGCCGGTGCGCCGGGATGTGGCGATGACCGGGGAGATCACCCTGCGGGGGAAGGTGCTGCCCATCGGCGGCCTCAAGGAGAAGGCCCTGGCGGCGCGCCGCATGGGCATCACCACCGTCATCGTGCCGGCGAAGAACGACAAGGACGTCAAGGAGCTGCCCCCCAACGTGCAGCGAGGGATGCAGTTCATCTACGTCGAGCACATGGACCAGGTGCTGGAGGCGGCACTGGTCAAGCGCGGCCCCGTCCGGCGGGCCGGCGCAGGTGCGGCGGTGCGGCGCGAGCGTCGGGCGGCGGCGCGGGCCTGAGCCGCGCAGAGATCGGGGATACGGCGACGCGCGACCCGGGTCGAGCGGGGCGGCCGATGCGCCCGCGCGATGCGGTGACGTCGAGAGCGGAGGGTACTGAACGTCTTGACTCAATCCGAGCCGTGGGTTCGTATCATCCCCCTGGGGGGGCTGGGCGAGATCGGGATGAACATGACCCTCCTCGAGACGGCGGAGGACATCCTGGTCATCGACGCCGGCCTGATGTTTCCCGAGGAGGAGATGCTGGGGATCGATCTCGTCCTGCCCGACGCGACGTACCTGCTGGAACAGCGGGACAAGGTTCGCGGCATCGTCCTCACGCACGGCCACGAGGATCACACCGGCGGACTTCCCTATCTCCTCCCGGAACTCTCGGTTCCCGTCTACGGGACCTGCCTCTCGCTCGGGCTGGTCCAAGAGAAACTGCGCGAGTTCGGGCTCGATCAGCAGGTCGCCTTGCGTCCGGTGCGGGCCGGGGACCGGCTCCTGCTGGGCGCCCTGGAGATCGAGTTCATTCGCGTGAGCCACAGCATCCCCGACGGGGTGGCGGTCGCCGTGCGGACGTCGGCGGGGCTGGTCGTCCATACGGGCGACTTCAAGTTCGACGACACCCCGGTGGATGGCGAGGTGACCGACGTCCAGCGGTTCGCCGAACTGGGGGACGACGGCGTCCTGGCGCTCCTGTCCGACAGCACCAACGCCTCCCGCGAGGGGTTGACCCCGTCGGAGGCTACCATCGGTCGCACGTTCGAGCAGCTCTTCCGGGGCGCCCCCCGCCGACTGATCGTGGCCTGCTTTGCCAGCAACATCCATCGCATCCAGCAGGTGCTGGACGTGGCCGCGCGCTTGGGCAAGAAGGTTGCGGTCAACGGCAAGAGCATGACGGCCAATATCCGGATCGCCGACGAGCTGGGATATCTGCGGGTTCCGCCGGAGACGCTGGTGCGGCTGGACGAGTTGCACCGCTTGCCGCCGGACCAGGGGGTCATCATCACCACGGGGAGCCAGGGCGAGCCGCTCTCCGCGGTCGCGCGGATGGCGGCGGGGGAGCACAAGCAGATCGAACTGGAGCCGGGGGACACCGTGATCTTCTCGGCCCGCGTGATCCCCGGGAACGAACTGGCCATCGCGCGGACGGTGAACCAGCTCTTGAAGCGTGGAGCCCAGGTCGTCACCGAGGACGTGTGCCCGGGCGTACACGTCTCGGGTCATCCGAGTCAGGAAGAGCTCAAGTGCATGCTGCGGCTTACGCGGCCGCGATACTTCGTTCCGGTGCACGGCGAATACCGACACCTCCACTGGCATGCGGAGTTGGCCAAGCAGACGGGGATCGCGGCCGACCGCATCTTTTTGCTGGAGGACGGAGACGTGCTGGAGCTCCGGATGAGTCACGGGCAGGTGGCCGGGCGCGTGCCGGCCGGCCGGATCCTGGTGGACGGCAAAGGGGTCGGGGACGTCGGGGATGAGGTTCTCCGAGATCGGCAGCGTCTGGCGCAAGACGGGATGCTGGTGGTGATCGTCGGTCTGGACAAGGCCGGGTCGGTTCTGGTGGGACCGGAGATCATCTCCCGGGGTTTTGCCGATCTGCCGGAGGGGAGCGCCTTGTTCGACGGCGCCCGCGCGCTGATCATCGAGGTCCTGGGCAGTTTCGGAACGGACGGGGACGCCGACCGGTCCCTGGTGAAGCAGCGCATCCGATCCGCCCTGCGCAAGTTTCTGCAGAGAGCGATCGACCGGCGTCCGATGATCCTGCCGGTGATCATCGACGTGTAGCGGGTGAGCGCGGGGCGAAGAAAGCGCTTGGCGAACGGGGGGAGCGGGGTTATAACCTCGGGGACTCTCACGAGGGGCATCGATAGGTGGCTGCGGATCTGACTCGTCCAAGCGTGTGGATCAAGGGGCTGGCGGCGTTCTGGCGCCACGACAAGACGCGAGAGGCCATCGGCGTGCTGGCCATGGCGGCGGCCGTGCTGACGCTGGCGGCGTTGGCGACGTTCGACCCCCACGATCCCTGCTTCTTCACTTTTGCCAGCATGACCGACCGGCAGGTCCGGAACGCCGTGGGGCGGGTTGGCGCCGAGGTGGGAGGGGACCTCCTCGGACTGCTCGGCCTGTCAGCGCTCCTCGTTCCGCCCGTGCTGTTTTGTTGGGGGTGGGCATGGGTGGGTGGGCGGCGCTTCTTCCAGGCATGGCGGCGGGGGATGGGCCTGTTCCTGCTGGTGCCGTCGGTGAGCCTCTTGGCGACCGTGTTGCACCAGGTGCACGTGCTTCCGGGGGGCCGGGTCGAGCGACCCGGTGGATACCTGGGGGACGAGCTCTTCCGGCTCCTGGTGTTCTTCTTCGGAACCTTCGGATTGACGGTCCTGGCGCTGACCGGATTGGCGCTGGCGGTGATTTCCCTATCGAAACGCTCCTTTGTCTCGTTGCTGGCCTGGCCCTCCGCGGGGCTGAACTGGCTGGCGGATCGGTGGGCCACGGCCCGCGCCGCGGCGCGGGCGCGACGGGTGGCCGCGCCCGCGCGCGTGCGCCGCGCCGCCGAGCCCGACGCGCCCGAGAAGCCGGCGTCGGTTGCCGCGCCGACGCCGGCCGACGCGGGCAGCGCAGCCCCGACCGTCCCCAAGGAGAAGGGCAAGGAGCCCGACGGGAAGCCGTCCAAGGTGCAACAAGCCTTGCCATTCCTGCCGACGGAGGAGGGATACGCGCGGCCGTCGCCGAAGTTCCTGGATGCCGCTCCCAGCGAGCCGCTCGGGGCCAGTCAGGACGAGATGGCGCAGAACTCTCGCCTGCTGGAAAAGAAGCTCCTGGAATTCGGCGTCGAGGGTCGCGTGACGGCCGTCAACCCCGGCCCCGTCATCACCAGCTACGAGCTGGAGCCGGGTCCCGGGATCAAGATCAACCGGATCGTCGCGCTGGCGGACGACCTGGCGCTGGGGCTCAAGGCGATGAGCGTGCGCGTGGTGGCGCCGATCCCCGGGAAAGCGGCAGTCGGGGTCGAGATTCCCAACCAGCGCCGCGCCACCGTGTACCTGCGAGACGTCCTCGGCACGAAGGAGTTCGCCAACGAATCGCTGCAGTTGCCCCTGGCACTCGGCAAGGAGAGCGGCGGGGCGCCCATGGTTGCCGACCTGACGCAGATGCCCCATCTGCTGATCGCGGGAGAGACCGGCTCCGGCAAGAGCGTGTGCATCAACTCCCTCATCCTGAGCTTTGTGTACCGGGCGCAGCCGCGCGACGTCCGACTTCTGCTGATCGACCCGAAGCGGGTGGAGTTGTCGTTGTACAACGGGATCCCGCACTTGGTGGACAAGGTCGTAGTAGACCCCAAGGATGCGGCGCGACGGCTGCAGCGGGTCGTCCTCCACATGGAGGAGCGGTACAAGCTGTTTGCGCACGTGGGCGCGCGCAACCTGCAGAGCTACAACCGGAAGATGGCCCTGGAGCCCCCGGGGGAGGACCCGGAGGCGCCGGGAATCCATAACGGGCCCCTGCCGCTGCTGGTGGTGGTGATCGACGAGCTGGCGGACCTCATGATGACGGCGCAAAGCGACGTGGAGAATGCCATCATGCGGCTGGCCCAAATGGCGCGGGCCGTCGGCATTCACCTCATCGTGGCGACCCAGCGTCCGTCGGTAGATGTGTTGACGGGCGTCATCAAGGCGAACTTCCCGGCCCGCATCTCGTTCCGGGTGGCGTCCAAGGTCGATTCGCGGACGATCCTCGACATGAACGGGGCGGAGGCGCTGCTCGGGAAGGGCGACATGCTCTTCGTCCCGCCCGGCAGTTCGCGGCCCATCCGTATCCACGGGTGCAACGTGACCGAGGTGGAGATCCGCCGGGTGGTGGAATTCCTCGCGAATCAGGGCCGGTCCGAGGAGTTCGTCTGGTCGCTGCTTCCGCCCGAGCCGGAGGCCGCCGCGGAGGAGGACGAAGGCGACGAGCTGTACCGTCAGGCGGTGGACATGGTCGTGCAGACCCAGCAAGCGTCCATCTCCATGATCCAGCGGCGCCTGCGGGTCGGCTTCAACCGTGCGGCGCGCATGATCGAACGCATGGAACGGGAAGGTGTCGTGAGCCCCATGGACGGCACCCGCCCGCGCGAGGTGCTGGTTTCGCGGGAGGAATCCTGAGATGCGACGGCGGGCACTGCTCGGGTGGTGCATGGCGGCAGCGGTCTGGGGAGGGATCGAGACCGGGCCAGGGCGGCACCTCGGCATGGGCCGCCCCCCCAGGCGGAAGCGGCGGCATCCCTGGCGGAGGTCGTGGAGCGGGTGCAAGCCGCCTGCGCCCAGACGCAGGACCTGTCCGCCCGGTTCCAGCAGACGGCCACCAACCGCACTTTGAACAGCGTCCAGGAGGCCAGCGGGGTCTTTCTCGCCAAGCGGCCGGGCAAGATGCGCTGGGAATACCAGAAACCCGACGCCCGCCTCTTCGTCACGGACGGCAAGACGCTGTGGGCCTATAGCCCAAGCGAGAAGCAGGTGGTGGTACAAGACATCGCGGATGCCATGACTTCTCGACTGCCGCTGGCGTTCTTGGCCGGGAACTGCGTTCTCACCAAGGACTTCGAGATCGGGTCGGTGGAACACGCCGGCACCCGCGGCACCCCGAGCACCCGGATCCTGGATCTCAAGCCCAAGCGGCCCGAGGCGGGAATTGCCCGCATGCTGCTGGAAGTCAGCACGAAGAACTACACCGTCGAGAAGACGACGCTGTTCGACGCCTATGGAAACACCACCGCCATCGCCCTCAGCAACCTGAAACTGAACGGCGGGCTTGACGATCAGCAGTTCCGGTTCGCGCCGCCGCCCGGTGTCACCGTGGTGACACCGGGCAAACCGTGACCGCACCGGACCCTCGCAGGGGAGCCTCATGAGCAAAGAATGTTCCTTCGATGTCGCCTCGAAAGTGGATCTGCAAGAGGTGGACAACGCTATCAACCAGGCGAGTCGGGAGATCGCGCAGCGCTTCGACTTCAAGGGGAGTCCGATCAGCATCGCGCGGGAGGAGCATGCGGTCCTGCTTTCCGCCGAGGACGAGTTCAAGCTGAAGCAGGTGCTGGACATCCTGGAGACGAAGATGGTCAAGCGCCAGGTGCCGCTGAAGGCCCTCAGCCGGGGGAAGGCGGAGCCGGCGGGCGGCGGCCGGGTGCGGCAACGGATCGAGCTTCAGCAGGGGATCCCGATCGAGAAGGCACGGGAGATCGTCAAGCTCATCAAGGGGACCAAGCGCAAGGTCCAGGTGCAGATCCAGGAGGATCAGGTCCGGGTCTTCGGCCGCGACCGGGACGACTTGCAGGCGGTGATCCAGTTCTTGCGCGAGCAGGAGCTGGGAATCGACATGCAGTTTCTCAACTACCGCTCGTAGCGCGGCCGGCTGAGGAGGGCGTCCGCGTCGGACGGCGCGGCCGGGGCAACTGCTCCGGTGGGGCGTGCAGACACCCGCAGGGTGGGGAGACGTCGGTGAGCAAACGCGTGCTGGTGGTGGACAACGATCGGTTCTGTGTCGAACTGCTGGGGGATATTCTCAGCCAGGCGGGCTACCAGGTCTCCAAGGCGTACGACGGGATGGAGGCCCTGGAGATCATCCAGGCGGAGCTGCCCGACGTCGTGTTTCTGGACATCGTCATGCCGAAGATCGACGGCGATCGGCTCTTCTACTACATCCGGAACCATCCCCGCACCTGTCACATTCCCATCGTGATCGTCTCCGGCACGCTGGCCGAAGACCCCAGCGAAGTGCTGGGGATGAAGGCCGACGCCTACGTGGCCAAGAGCCGACGCGACGAGTTTCAGCGGAACATCCTGACGGCGTTAGAGCGGATCGAGCGCGGTACGTTGGAACCGGACCAGGAGATTCTCGGGCTGGAGAACCTCGTCCCCCGCCACAAGGTGAAGGAGCTGCTGGGACTCCGGCGCTTCTCGCAGATGGTACTGCGGACGATCGCGGAGGGCATCGCCCAGGTGGACGGCCGACAGCGGATCCTCTTCGTCAACCGCGCCTGCCTGGAGATGATCTGTCGGCCGGAGCTGGAGCTGATGGGCTTGCCGGTGGCCGACATCCTCACCGCCGATCATCGTGCCACGCTGGACGAGGCCGTCGCGCGATTCGTCGGCGCACCGGACGAGCCGTCCGCCCCGGTGACGCTGCAATACCGGGAGAAGGTTCTGTGCATCACCTTTGCCTGGATCACCCCGTCCGAGACCGGCCAGGGTTTCTTCATGATCCTGCGAGACGTCACCGATTTGGCGCACAAGATCGACGAACTCTCCGAGGCGAACGCGCGCCTGCAGGCCATGGACCGGATGCGCTCGGAGCTGCTGACCATGGTGTCGCACGACCTGCACACGCCGCTGACGGCCATCAAGGGGTCGCTGGAGGTCCTGCTCCACGAGACGGTGGGGGTCGAGCTCAGCCACGAGCTGCTGGAGATCGCCAAGAAGAACGCGGACCGCCTTTTCCGGATGGTGAGTGACATCCTCGATCTCGCGCGCATCGAGGCCGGCCGGTTCAAGCGGCGCCGGGAACCGTTCGACGTGAAGACGTCGCTGCGGGGAACGGTGGATCGGCTCCAGCAGATCGCCCACGGCAAGGACATCACGGTGACGTTCGGGGCGCCCGAGGGGACGACCCTGGTGTCCGCCGACAGCGTGCGGATGGAGCAGGTGTTCACCAATCTGCTCGGCAACGCGTTGAAGTTCACTCCCCGCGGCGGTCGGATCAGCGTGGTCGTGGACGATTTGGGATCGGACGTTCTGGTCAAAATCGAGGATTCGGGAGTGGGCATCCCGCAGGAGCACCTGGACCGGATCTTCGATCGGTTCTACCGCGTTCCCCTCCCCGCCGGCCTGGAGGTGGAGGGGACCGGCCTCGGCCTCAGCATCTGCCGGGCGGTGGTGGACGAGCACGGGGGGCGCATCTGGGTGGAGAGCCAGGTGGGGCGCGGCAGCGCGTTCTTCGTCACGATCCCCAAGGAGTCACCGGTCGAGACGACCGTCTAGCGGGCGGACTCGCGGGGGCGGTGCCCGCGGCGGGCCTACCACCGATCGCGATGGACCCGGGAGGCGTCGTATCGATTGGCCGGGGGGAGGCGTTCCGCGGGATACCCGATCGGCACCACGGCCAGCGGGATCACCTCGGCCGGCAGCCCGAGCAGTTGCTGGAGTCGCACCACCCGATCCTCCTTGGGGTAAATGCCGACCCATACGGCTCCAAGGCCCTTGGCGTGGGTCGCCAGTAACAGATTCTGCGTTGCCGCGGAGCAATCCTGGATCCAGTAACCCGGGTAGTTCTCCAGCCGGAGGTCCCCGCACACCACGATCGCGATCGGCGCCTCCCGGACCATCTGTGCGTAGGGATGGAAGGTGGGGATCTGATCACGCAGGCGGCGGTCGGCGACGACGACGAATTGCCAGGGCTGCTGGTTTCCCGCCGAGGGGGCGCTCATGGCCGCCCGCAGGATCTCGGCAAGGACCGGGTCGGGGACGGGCTCCGGTGTGAACCGACGGATGCTCCGTCGGCTCAGGATCGCTTCGAGAGTTTCCACGGGTCTCCTTTCCGCGTGCGGCGCCGCCAGGGGGCGAGGGGGCGATGCACCGTCGCCGGCACGCCCCCGGCCCTGGGGTACCCGATAAGTGTGGCGCAGCGGCTTCGGGGGGTTGCTCGGGCCTGGCAATGTGTGCGCGAAACTCCAGCGCACGACACTAGAGCGCGATCGGGTACCGTCCGTACTTCTGGACCGCCCGGGACAGGGCGAGGACGTTCTCCGGAAGCAGATAACCGGCCAGGCTATTCCCGCTGGTGACGATGTAACCCCCGCCGGGGCCCACATCGCGGATGAGATCGTGGACCTCGCGGTCCACCGCGTCGGGAGATCCCATCCCGAGGAGATTGAGATCCACGTTCCCGAGCACGCAGGCGCGGTCGCCGTGGGTGCGCTTGATCTCGCGGATGTCCACGGCCCCCTTCTCGTTGGGGTGAAGACCGATGACCCCGACACTCAGGAGGTCATCCACGAAAGGCAGGATGTTCCCGTCGCTGTGGATGAACCAGGGGAGGGTGATCTTCTCGGCCACCCGCCGGTATCGCGGAAGCACCAGGTCCCGGAACACGGCGGGCGAGAAAAAGGGGTCCGTGTTGAACGCCATGTCGTCGGTGGATGCGAAGACGTCGAATCCCATCCGGCACACACGCTCGGCCACCACGACGATCCAGTCCACGTAGCGATCGAGAACCGCCTCCACGAACGGGCGGTTGTCGTACAGGGCCAGACAGAAGTTCTCCGTGCCGAGGCTGAGCATGGTGGGGAAGATGCCGATCCGCGTCACGAACCAGGCCGAGTACTCCCCTTTCTGTTCGAGGAAGGCCGCTGCGCCCGCGTAGAGCGCGTCGTCGGTCGGATCCGGAAGCTGGAGCCGGTCGAGGTCGGCCTCGGTCCTGATCAAACCGTCGCCGTAGAACAGGCGACCGTCCTGCCCGGCTTCCTTCTGGGCGTAGACCGGCGCGCGCAAGACGTAGCTCAGGTTGTCCAGCTTCAGGAAGGCGGCCAGGGCCTTGGCCTCTTCCGCGGTGTAGGCGTTGGTCTCGAGGTTGGACGCCTGACTCGCCGGCGCCCCCCAGCCCATCAGACGCTGGGCCAGCGAGCGGTCCACGCCGAGTTCGCAGTAGGGCACCCGATCCGGTTGGCGGCGACTGAGGGCGGTCAATACCCGTTCCCGCGAGGTCATGGTCATCAGGCTCCTCCTCCGTTGGCATGAGAGAACGCGCGGCCATGAGTTCCACGCGTCCCGAGGTGGCCGAAGCGGCGCGTGTCCGGGCGACGCCCGGCCGAAATGCTCGCCGCGTGTCGACGCTATCGAATGTGCGTCCGCCTGTCAAGCGCGACCTCCGGGTCCCGTGTCGGGGCCTCCACGCTTTTTTGGTTGCGCCGCGGTTGCCTCCTGCGCTATTCCTTCTCCGGGTCCGTGGTGTGGGCACGGCCGCGGGGTGGCGTGGTTCCGACGCTGGTCGTTTTACACGGGGTCGAGCGTGAGGGTGGGTGGAGGAGCGGCGTGTCGACAGTGATTGCTCCGGTGGGTGCGAAATCCACGATCCTGGTGGTGGAGGACGAGGTCGGGATCGCGCGCATGATCCAGGTCCTGCTCGAGGCGCGTGGTTTCGCCACGGTGGTCTGCCATTCGGGCGACGAGGCGCTCCGCCGCATCGCGGAGCATCCCGTCGACCTGGTCCTGCTGGACGTGATGATGCCGGGGATGGACGGGTACGAGGTGTGCCGCCGCCTGAAGGCCGACGAGCAGTGGCGGCACATCCCGGTGGTCATGCTGACCGCCAAGGATACCACCCGGGACATGGTCGTGGGTCTGGAGATCGGCGCCGACGACTACATCACCAAGCCGTTCAACACCGACGAGTTGATCGCGCGGATCAAGGTGCTTCTCCGCATCCGGGGCATGAGCCTCGAGTTGATGGGTCGGAACCGGGAGTTGCAGGCGCTGAACGCCGTGGCGCTGGCGGTCAACCGGTCGCTCGGGCTGGAGGAGATCCTGGACGGCGCCGTGGCCGGCATCATGGAAAGCCTCGGACTGGCGGCCGGGCTGGTCCACCTCGTCGAGCCCGGCCAGGGTCACTTGTTGCTCCGCGCCTGGCGTGGACTCGGAGCGGCGCCCCAGGACGCGCTCCGGTCGTTGGCGCCGGGTTCGGGCTGGATCTGGGCGGCGCTGGAGCGGGAAGAGGCTCTGCTCTTGCCCGACGCCGCCCAACTGGAAGGCCTCGGTATCCCGCCGGGCGGGCCGCCGCAACCGGTGGCCATCATCCCGCTCCGGTTCCAAGATCAGCGGCTCGGAGTGTTGACCGTCCTGGGGCATCTCGGGCAGTATTTCTCGGGCGAAGAGGCCGGCGTGATGTCCAGCATTGGGCGCCAGGTCTCCATCGCCCTGGAGAACTCTCGGCTATACACGGAAACCCGCCGCAAGGCACAAGAGTTCGAGGCGCTGTACCAGGTCAGCCGCACGATGGCCTCGACGCTTGACCTGCAAAACATCCTGACCCGGATCAGCGAAACGGTATCGAGCCTCCTGCAGGCTCAGGCGATGTCGCTCATGCTTCTCGGCCCGGATGGGCGCAGCCTGTCCACCGTGGCGGGGTACAATCTCTTCGACGAGGCCTTCCCGGCAGCCGGGGAGGGTCACCGCGGGGTGAGCCCCAGCCTGGTGGCCGTGCGGGAAAAGCGGCTGGTGACGGTGCCCGACGTCCGGACCGATCCGGTGTACGGGGCGTGGCTTCGGCTGGCCGGCGATCGTGGGTTCACCTCCTTTCTGGCCATCCCGCTCATCGTGCAGGATCGCGCCCTGGGATGCATGAATCTGTACATGATCGAGCGCCACGAATTCGGACCGGACGAGATCCAGCTGCTCTCGACGTTCGCCAGCCAGGCGGCGGTGTCGATCGAGAACGCCCGCCTGTTCGAGGAGGCGCGGCAGCTCGCCATCACCGATCCGCTGACCGGGCTCGCGAACCATCGCCAGTTCTACGATCAGCTGGCCGCGCGAGTTCCGGCGGGCGCAGCGCTACCAGCGTCCGCTGACGTTGCTCATGCTCGACCTCGATCACTTCAAGGCCTTCAACGACCGGTACGGCCACTTGGCGGGCGATCAGGCGTTGCGGGAGACCGCGGATATCCTGCGGCAGAACGCGCGGTCGGTGGACCTGCTGGCGCGATACGGCGGGGAGGAGTTCGCCATCATCCTGCCGGAAACCGACCTGGTGCGAGCCGCGGCCCACGCCGAGCGTATTCGCAGCGCCGTCGCGAGCCACGTCTTCGAGGGCCAGGAGACGGGCGAGGAGCACCGGGTCACGATCAGTATCGGGGTGGCCGCCCTCACGGCGGCCACGCAGAAGATCGAAGATCTCGTCCACGACGCCGACCAGGCGATGTACCGGGCCAAGGCCGGCGGACGGAACCGGCTCGAGCTGGCGCCGGACGGAATCGAGGAGCCGCCGCCCGCCTGAGATCGCCGGCGCCCACCGTGTTTGCGCCCTTCCCCGCGACCTGGACACACGGCCTCTCCGCCCGGCGGGACGGTGAGGCGACCGCCGTCTGGGTGGCCGCGGTCGCAGGAGCCCGAGCGACCGCGTGCGGCGCCTGGACAGAGATGAAACAGGAAACGCCCATGAAGCGACCGACGCACGGACGGGACGGGCCCTCCGGCGACCGTCAGTATTCTAAACCTCGGCTGTCCGAAGAATCAGGTGGACGCCGAGGTCATGCTGGGTCAGCTCAGAGCGGCGGGATACGCAGTGGCCGACGCGCCCGAACGGGCGGACGTGGTGGTGGTCAACACCTGCAGTTTCATCCAGGACGCCAAGGAGGAGTCCATCCAGACCATCCTGGAGGCGGCCGACCTGAAGCGCACCGGCCGGTGCCGGGCCCTCCTGGTGAGCGGATGCCTGCCGCAGCGCTACCCTCAGGACCTTCCCGTGCTCCTGCCCGAGGTGGACGGCTTCATCGGCACGGGGGAGTTTCCCCGCATCGCCGAGATCGTCCGCGCCGTGCTGCAGGGGAAGCCGGGCGACCGAGTACTGGGTGACCGGGCACACGGCCTTGATGACGGCGGCGCTGCCGCGCCTGCGGCTCACGCCCGGCCACCTCGCCTACCTCAAGATCGCCGAGGGGTGCGACCACACCTGCCGGTTCTGCGCCATCCCGGCGATCCGCGGGCCGATGCGAAGCCGGCGACGCGCCGACGTCGTGGCCGAGGCGCGTCAACTGGCGGCGGAGGGCGTCCGGGAGATCGTCCTGATCTCCCAGGACACCACCAGCTACGGCGCCGATCGCGGCGAACCGCGGGGGCTGGTGGCGCTGCTCGAGGCACTGCTGAGGATTCCGTCGTTTCGCTGGATCCGGCTGCACTACCTGTACCCCAGCCGGATCACCCCGGACCTCATCGCGCTTCTCGCCGCGGAACCGCGATTGTGCCGATATCTGGACGTGCCCCTGCAGCACGCGGACGCCACCGTCCTGAAGGCGATGGGGCGCGGCGGCAGCTCCGGAGAGCCTGCGCCGGTTGATCGGGCGTATTCGCCGGGCGGTGCCGGGTGTCGTGATTCGGACCTCGTTCATCACCGGCTTCCCCGGGGAGACGGCGGCGCAGTTCGGCGTCCTGCAGCGCTTCGTTCGCGAGATGCGCTTCGACCGCGTCGGGGTGTTTCGCTACTCCGACGAGGAGGGCACGACCGCGGCTGCGCTGAAGCCCAAGGTGTCCCGCCGCGTGGCGGAGGCGCGGCGCGCCCGCCTGATGGCGGTGCAGGCGACCATCGCGGAGGAGAAGGGACGGGCGCTCCTGGGCACCGTCCAGGAGGTCATGGTGGACGGGCCGGCGCCGGAGTTTCCCGGGATCCAGTGCGGGCGCACGGCGGGCCACGCACCGGAGGTGGACGGCACGGTCTTCCTGCGGGGGCCCGAAGTGGCCCCCGGCACGTTCGTGCGCGCGCGAATCCGGGAAGCGTTCGAGCACGACCTGACGGGCGAGATCATCGAGGTGACGGGGTAGACCATGTCTGCGCACAAACTGAAGGGGGATACCAAGGCGCGGCCGACGGCCACGTCGGCCGCGCAACTCGTCGCGACGGTGGGCGGCATCGGCCGTGTTCCGCTGGCGCCGGGGACGGCCGGGAGCCTGGTCGGCGTGGCCTTGTGCTTTCCGCTGCTGTCGCCTCGGGTGGCCGCTGCACCTGGCGGCGGCGGTGCTGCTCGGCGGCGATCGCCGTGGTCTTCGCGGGACGGGTCGCCGCGGAGTTGGGCCGACCCGACCCGCCGGAGGTGGTGATCGACGAGGTGGTGGGGATGTGCGTGGCGGCGCTGGCGCTACCCCTCCAGGTGTACGATCTGGGCGCGGTGTTCCTGTTGTTCCGGCTGTTCGATGTGGTCAAGCCCGCCCCCATTCCCCGGCTGGAGCGGTTGCCCGGCGGGTTCGGCGTCGTGGCGGACGACGTGGCGGCCGGGCTCCTGGCGCGGGCGACCTGGTGGCTGCTGAAGGTCAATTTCGATTTCTTGTGAGTAGGCCGTTCGGGAATGTCGCTGAAGGAGCGGGCATGGGCGCGGAGCTGCTGACCATCGGGACGGAGCTGCTGCTCGGGCAGATCGTGGATACCAACGCGAGCTGGATGTCGCAGCGGCTGGCCGAGGCGGGCATCGACGTATTCTACAAGAGCACGGTGGGAGATAACTGGGGTCGGATCGAGGCCGCCATCCGGCTGGCCATGTCCCGCGCCGACGTGATCATCATGACCGGCGGCCTCGGGCCGACGGAGGACGACCTGACCCGCGAGGTCCTGGCGGCGGTCCTGGGCCGACCGCTTCGTCTCGATGTCGCGATCCTGACGCACATCGAGGAGCGATTCGCCAAGCGACGCGTCCCGATGCCGGAGAACAATCGGAAACAGGCCATGGTGCCGGACGGGGCGGCCGTCCTGCACAATCCCCGCGGGACGGCACCCGGCCTGCTGATCCGGGAGGCGGGGCGCGTCTTCGTCTGCATGCCCGGGGTGCCCTCGGAGATGAAGCCGATGCTCCTGGAGCAGGTGATCCCAGAGATCCGGGGCGCCTTCGGCATCCAGAGCCGGATCGTGTCCCGGGTACTCAAGACCTGCGGGATCAGCGAGTCCACGCTGGACATGCGCATCGGGGACTATTTCCGCGAGATGCGCAACCCCACCATCGGCGTGCTGGCGCACCTGGGCGAGATTCACGTCCGCCTGACCTGCAAGGGGGACGACCCGGCGGAGATCCAGCGCCTGCTGGACGATCTGGAGGGCCGGATCCGCGAGCGACTGGGGCACCTGGTCTTCGGCCGGGACGACGAGAAGCTGGAGGCGGTGGTCGGGCGCCTCCTCCGCGAGCGGACGGCGACGCTCGCCCTGGCGGAATCCTGCACCGGGGGCCTGGTCGCCTCGCGGCTCACCGACATCCCGGGGAGCTCCGACTATCTCGAGCGCGGGGTGGTGGCCTACAGTGTGTCGGCGAAGCGGGACCTCCTGCAGGTGCCAGCGGAGCTCATCGAGCGATCGGGCGTCGTGAGTCTCGAGGTTGCGCGGGTCATGGCGGAGGGCGTCCGGCGGCAAGCCGGCACGACGTTCGGACTCGCCACGACGGGCATCGCGGGTCCGGCGGGCGGGACGCCGGAGAAGCCGGTGGGGCTCGTGTACGTGGGTCTGGCGTGGTCCGGCGGCTCCGGCGGGCGGGAGTTTCGGATTCTGGGGGAGCGGGAGCAGATCAAGTTCCGCGCCTCGCAGATGGCCCTGGAGATGCTGCGGCGCCACCTGCTGGGCATCCCGATGGACGAGGTCTGACGGATCGGCGATGGGAGGTTCCCGATGGGGGATCGCGCATTGCCGATGGCGGTGACCAGACTCCGGGACACCGCGGTTTCTCTTGGCGATCGTCACTCGTCAATGGAGAGTCGGTTCCTGATGCGGCTGTTCGTGGCGGTGCATCTTCCGGAAGAGATCCGCGCGCGGCTGGCGACCGTCCAAGATCGCCTGCGGCGGGCGCAGGCCGATGTCAGCTGGGTGAAGCCCGAGAACCTTCACATCACGCTCAAATTCCTCGGCGAGACGGAGCCGAGACGACTGGACCGTATTCGGCCGGCCCTGGCGGATGCGGCGCAGGGCGTGGCCGTCTTCGCGGCGGAGGTCGCCGGGGTCGGAACCTTCGGCGGTCGGAACCCGCGTGTGGTGTGGGTGGGGGTCCGGGATGGGGCAACGCCGCTCGACCGCGCTCGCCCGCGCGGTGGAGGATGCGCTGGCCGGGGTGGGGGTCGCGAAGGAGAAGCGAGGCTTCACCGCCCACTTCACCCTGGGGCGGGTCCGTTCCCCGCGGAACCTGGAGGCGTTGCTCGACGGCGCTCCGGGCGGAGCCGCCGCACGGTTTCGGGACGGTGCGCGTGGATCAGGTCTTCCTGATGGAGAGCGAGCTCAATCCGAGCGGGTCGATCTACACGGTGCGGGATCGGTTTTCCTTGCGATCAGCCTGAGGATAGGGGATGGGAGGCGAGACGATGCGTGTCAGCGAATTGCGGCAGTCGGCCCGGGGGATCTTCGATGCAGCCGTCCGGGCGGTGGACCCCGCCGAGGCCATCCGGCGCCACCTCGTGCGCCAGGGTGATCGGCTCACCATCGGTGGCGAGGCGGTGGACTTGCAGCACGTCCGACGGATCGTGGCGGTGGGGCTCGGGCAAGGCGGGAGCGCCCATGGCGGCCGCGGTGGAGGAGATCCTCGGGGATCGGATCGACGCGGGTGTGGTGGTGACCAAGTACGGTCACCTCCAGCCGACGCGGACGATCCGGATTCACGAGGCGGGCCATCCGGTGCCCGACGATGCCGGGATCGCCGGGGCGCAGGCCGTGCTCGACCAGGTGCACGGCTTGGGGTCGGACGATCTGGTGCTGGTGCTCATCTCCGGGGGCGGGTCGGCGCTGACGCCTGCGCCGGTCGCGGGCATCACGCTGGCGGAGAAGCAGGCCCTGACCAAGGCGCTCCTGGCATGCGGGGCGGATATCCGGGAAATGAACGCGCTCCGCAAGCACATCTCGCGGATCAAGGGCGGGCAGCTCGCGCGGGCCGCCGCCCCCGCCCGGGTCTTTACGCTCATCCTCTCGGACATCGTCGGCGACCCGCTGGACGCCATCGCATCCGGTCCCACCGTGCCCGACCCCCGGACCTACGCGGATGCGCTGGCGATCCTGGACAAGTACCGCATCCGTCAGGAGATCCCATCGAGCATCCGGACGCACCTCGAGGCCGGTGCCGCCGGGAAGATTCCGGAGACGCCCAAGCCGGATGACCCGCTGTTCACGCGCGTCCGGAGCGTCATGGTGGCGAGCAACATCCAGGCGCTCGAGGCTGCCAAGGCGGAGGCACACCGGTTGGGATTTCAGGCAATGATCCTCTCGTCGTTCATCGAGGGAGAGACGCGCGAGATCGCCCGCATGCACGCGGCGCTGGCCCTGGAGGTCCGGGCCAGCGGGAATCCCCTGAAACCGCCGGTCTGCCTCATCACCGGCGGGGAGACCACCGTTACGTTGAAGGGTACGGGCAAAGGGGGGCGCAACCAGGAGTTCGCCCTGGCGGCCGCCCTGGACATCGCCGGCCTGCCGGACGTGGTGGTGTTGAGCGCCGGGACCGACGGCACGGACGGGCCGACGGATGCCGCCGGCGCCCTTGCCGACGGCGACACCGTGTCGCGGGCCATCGGTCTGGGGCTCGCGCCGCGGGCGGCGCTGGACGGCAACGACGCGTATCCCTTCTTCCAGCGGCTGGGAGATCTTGTGATGACCGGTCCCACCCGCACCAACGTCATGGATGTGCGGCTGGTGCTGGTCGGCTAGCGTGCCCCGACGCGCAGCCGGACGGCGACGCGGACCGCTGCCGTGCGGCCGTCCGGCGGCGCGGGCGACCGGCCACGCACCGACCGACTCCGCGAGGGAGGGGTGCGGAAGGCCATGTCCGGCTCGATGAATCCTCCCCGTCAATCCCTCTACAGCAAGCCGTTCATCCTCGCGGCGGCGGCGAATTTCCTCTTCTTTTCCAGTCTCAACGCCTACACACTCCTGCCCCTATACATCCAGCAACTCGGCGGTCGCGAGGGCGAAATAGGCACGATCATGGCCATGTATTCGGTGGCCGCCATCCTGTGCCAGCTCGGGGTGGGACCCCTCATCGATCGGTTCGGCCGCAAGCCGTTTATCCTGCTCGGGGCGCTCCTGGTGACCGCCGTCCCGGTGGCGTTCCTCTTCTCCACGCGCCTGGGGTGGCATTTCTATGCCTTGCGCTTTCTTCAGGGGATGGCCTTCGCCGCGTTCATGACCAGCAATTTGACGCTGCTCGCCGATCTCGCCCCGGCCAGTCGTCGGGCGGAAGCCGTCGGCGTCTTTGGAGTGTCGGGGCTCGTGACGATCGCGCTGGCCCCGGCCCTCGGGGAGTTCGTGCTGCGCGCCTATGGTTTTCCCGCGCTCTTTGTCGGGACCGTGTTGCTGGGGATCGGGACGCTGGCCGTGTGCCTGGTGACGGAGATCCCGGCACCCATGGCCGTGGAGACGCCACGCGCTCTGGGACCGGGGTTCTGGCGCACGTTCACCCCCGTCATCGTCGCCTCGTTCCAGTTCGGTCTCGCCAACTCCATCGTGTTCGTGTTTCTTCCGCCGTTTGCGCGCTACGTGGGACTCCCACGCATCGGCCCGTTCTACATCGTGTACACGCTGATGGCGGTGGCCGTGCGCTTCCTGGGTGGTCGGCTGGCGGATCGACTGGAACGGCGGCAGGTGATCCTGCCGGCGCTGGTGGCCCTCTCGATCGGTGTCTTGCTGTTCAGCGGCCTCCACTCCACCTGGATGCTGGTTCTGATCGCGTTCATCAACGGCACGGCGCACGGCTTCGTGTACCCCGCGACGAGCGCCATGGCCTTCGATCGAGCCCCCAGCGGGGCGCGCGGCCGGGCGTTGGCGGTCTTCAATACGGCGGTCCTGGCAGGGGTGACCACCGGTGCGGTCGGGTTCGGGTGGTTCGTGGAACTTGTGGGCTACCGGCCGGGCTTCGTCGCGCTCGGCCTGTTGCTGGCCCTTGGGGCGGGGGTGTTCTGGCGGAAACGCTAGGAGCGTCGCCGATTGACGTTGCGGGTCGGGCGGGGCTTTGCTAGCCTCTGGGCAGACCCGACACGAAGCATCCGGTCCTCCGATGGTTGAAACGCAGAGTGATCTCCCCGCCGCGGCGCTGAGCCACCTGGATGGTCTCTACAACCTTGCCCGCTGGCTGGTTCGCGATCCGGTGGAGGCGGAAGACCTTGTTCAGGAGGCATACCTTCACGCCCTGCGAGGTGCCCACCAGTTTCAGCCCGGAACCAATCTTCGCGCTTGGTTGTTTCAGATACTGAGGAACGTCTTTTACACGCAGTACAAGAGGCGCAAGCGCGAACCGGTGGCTACGGATCCGGAGACGCTGGACGCGATCGGGGCGAATGCCTGCGGGGAGCGTGCGGGGGATCGCGCCTCCGGCAGCTCGGACGGGACGCTCCGTGCGGATCTCGCGGCCGCCCTCGAGCGACTGCCCGAGGAGTACCGATCCGTGGTCCTCCTGGCGGATATCGAGGACTTCACGATGGAGGAGATCGCCGCCATCTTGAATTGCCCGGTGGGCACCGTGAAATCGCAGACTGTTCCGGGCGCGCGCGATGCTGCAGGAGTTACTTGCGGGACTACCTCCGGGAAACCCCGGCGCGGCCGCGGGGCGACGCCCCCGGATGGTTCAACGGAAGGACGACCGGAAGCCGAATCCATGACGTGTCGTGACGTGCGGGAGCATCTGACGGATCTGAGCCGGGGGCAGTTGCCCGCCGAGTTGGCGGCCGACGTCCGGGCCCATCTGGTTGGCTGCCCGGCGTGCCGCGAGGCCCTTCGATGCGAGGAGCAGGTCAGGGCACTCCTCCGGGGACACGCGCCGCGCTTCACCGCACCACCCGCCCTCCAGGCGCGGGTTCAGGCAGCGCTGCGGGATGTCGAGCGACCTTCCCGGATGGTCTGGCGCGCCTGGGTCCGGCGTCACCCCTGGCTGACGGGCGTCCTGGTCGGCGCGACGGCCGCCCTCGTCATCGTGTGGGCGGGCGGCGCCTGGCTGGCGCGGGACCCCGTATCGCGCCTGGTTGCCGCTGCGGTGGACGAGCACGTCGAGTACGTGCGGGAAGCCATGCATCGGCCGGTCCCCGATGCCGAGGAACTGCTCAGGAAGGTGCAATCCGAGGCGAGGTTTCCGCTGGGGCCGGTGTTCCGGGGCGACGCCGAGGCGCCGCTGATCTCGGCCACGGTCACCGAGGTGCGCGGCACACGGGCGGTGGCCCTGGTCTACCGGAACGGACCCGAACGCTACACGACGCTGCTGGTGATGCCCGGTGCGAACGCCGTGATTCCGGCGGAGGACCGGCTGGCGATCGAGACCTTCAAGCCGCATCACCGCGTGGCGTCGAGCAAGCACGTGCTGTACTGGAAGCAGCGCGACGTGGCGTATCTGTTGGTCTCGGATCTCGACCAGTCCGGTCTGAGCGCCATGTTTCTCAAGGTGCGGAAGTCCGCCTAGGCCGACGCGCGAGCCCACCGAAACGACGCACGAACGCCGGCGGGGCATGCCCCGCCGGCGTTCGGTGTGTGGCGCAGGTGCGTGCCGATGGACGCCGCTAGAGAATCTGCGACAAGTCGCGCGCCTCGGCGTAGTTGGCGTCGATATCGAGGGCGCGCCGACAGCACCGCTGGGCGCCGCTCAGGTCGCCCAATTCCTTGAGACACAGGGCCTTGTGATACCAGGCGACCTTGGAGTTCCCGTTGTATCGCAGCGCCTCGTTGAAGCTGGTGGTAGCCTCCGTCAGCTTTTTCAGGTGCAGGAGGCAGATCCCCCGGCTGTTCCAGGCGGTCAACAGGCGGCTCGGATCCCGGATCTCCTTGATGCCCCGGTCGAAATGGGCCACCGCCTGCTCGTATTCCTCCATGTGCATGAGCGCCGCCCCCAAGTCGATGGCGTGCTCGAAGTCGCTTCGGCCGGTGGGCGCGCCCCGGCCGGACCCAGGCGCCTTGGCCTGGGCCAGCAGGAAATCCGCCTGGAGTGCAAAGGACAATTCTTGGGTGGTCGCCGCCTTGGCGCAGGCCCGGAAGAGATGCCCCTTGATTCCCTTGAGGATCAAGAGTTCCTGGAACTGCGGATGGTCCATGTCGCCGGCGATTCGCACCAGCAGGTCCCCCATCAGGCGGTTCATCTGGAGGACACGCGTCCGTTCCCGATCGGGGTAGCCGGTGCGGCTCTCCCCCTCGGAGCGAGAGGTAGCGATCCGTGGGCGTGAACAGGGCATGGTTGAGTGCGCTCGGGCTGACGGATAGGAATCGGTAGAGGCCGGCGCGTTCTCGGTCGGTGGTCCGAAACCTCCAGCGCGCCTCCAGGTATCCGGGCACGTCGCTGGCAAGATGGGCCGCCGCGAACTGGGAGCTGAGGAAGCGAAACTTGTTCGGTCCCTCCAGGCACTGGCGTGCCAGAGACAGAAACAGCGCCAGGTCGGCACGAAGACTGTAACGGTCGTTCTTCCAGCGCGGCTGCCCACCCGCCTCGGCCACCGACCACGTTCTCTCGCAGGAGATCCTGGATCACCTCCCGCACGTCCGCCAGCGGTTCCCGCACCTCTTTGGTGAGGGCCTCCAGGTTGCGCGGGATCATGTCCAGCATGGTGAGAAACAGTTTATCCCGGAGGTGCGTATCGACCAATCGCTTGCCTTCCAGGGCCGGGTCGAGCCGCTTGATCTCCCGCGCGACCACGCGCGACACCAGTTCGCCGTGGGATGCCAGGACGGCGAATCCGGTCGGCTTGCGCCCGGTCATCGTCATCTGTACCCAGTACATCTGGCCCTCGTGATACGCGAGGAAACGGGGGCCAGCATCGGTGCGAATGCGGGACTTGATGGCGGGCTCCACCACCTCGGGGGGGCCGATCAGGCGCGCCCGGCGCAGGAGCGCGAGAAGTTTCTCCGGGGCAAAGACGTGGAATTCTCCCTTGCCCTTCTCCTCCATGGCGGCGTACCATTCGCGCGCCGGGCGACTGAGCCCGGACAGCGCCAGGAACAAGCCGACCAGACGCCGGTCCTTTTTCTTCCCCTGGGTGTAGGCGGCCAGGAAGCGCTTGAGTTCGTCCGGGCCGACCTCCCGTGGGAGCGCCCGCGCCTTGCAGAGAATGGCAGCCTGGGTCGCGCGATGTTTGGCCTTGACCTCGAGATCGGTTCCGGCGCTGGAGATCCGCACTCGAAAATCGTCGTAGCCAAGCTCATCCAGTAAGCGCCTGACAATTTGGTTCAGGAGTCGGCCCTTATCCTTGGCGGACTCTGCAAGCACCTTGATCGTCATCTGGCCTCCGGCCGCCTTACGCGTCCAGCGTTCGCCATTTCGCTCTTGTCCCTTGCCCGAGCCGACGCGCTCTCGCGTCGAGTCGACCCATTTCGCAACAGGCCCGCGGAGGACTTCGCACCGAACAGGTCGAGACGGTCGCGCGGTGCGGGACATTCCGTCCCGATGTCAGGTCACGTCACGGAAAGAGGAGGACTCGTCGACTCAGGGCGGTCGAGCAACCTGACCCGTCGTTCCTCAGGGTGTGACAATACAACATACGGCGCCTGAGCCGCGATACGATACACCAGGGCGGATGAAGATGGGCCCTTCTCGGGTGGGTGAAAATAGGATAAGCTAGTATTCGTCGACGTCAAAGCTCCCATTTTTAAAGCAGTTAGTAACATACCAACTACCGGACCGTCAAGGGGCAACTGGCAAAATTGGCTGAAAAGTCGCATAACAGAGGACCGTTTATGATCATCATGACACGTTGACATCTTGGCATCAGAATAATAATATATGCTAATGTAGTTACAGTAAGTCTTATAAATATTTGTTTTTAAATATAATTCTAGTTATATTTTTGTAAAATACAACTGGCTGTTCAGATGGAAACGGAAGAAGGACGAGGAAAACGACCGAGTGTCGTGAGGTGGAGTTCCAGGGGGAAGAGGCAAGGGGCTCGGCCGGGCAGGTTCAGGCGAGGCATTCGGGGTCTGGCTTTGTGAAGGGAGAGGTTCTCAGCATGAAGATCCGACTCAGACTTTTTGCGTCCGTCAGAGACATCGTGGGGGACCGCGAGTTGACGCTGGAGGTCCCGCAGGGCGTCGAGGCGTCCGCCTTGCTGGAGCTCCTGGTGTCGCGGTATCCGCGGCTGCACGGACTGGCTCCGTGCCTGAAGATGGCGGTGAACCAGGAGTACGTGGACGGTGGGCACGTCTTGACCGAGGGGGACGAAGTGGCCCTGATTCCTCCGGTGAGTGGCGGTGTGGATCGCTACGAGGTCGCCGAGACCCCGCTTGTCCCTGGACGCGCTGTGCGCGGCGATAGGGCAGCCTGCTGCCGGCGCGATCGCCAGCTTTCTGGGCATCGTCCGTGGCCTATCGCGTGGGCGCCAGGTGCATTATTTGGAGTACGACGCGTATCCCGAGATGGCCGTGGCCAAGATGCGACAGATCGGCGAGGAGCTCCGTGAGAGGTGGCCGGTGGATCAGGTGGCCATCGTGCACCGGGTGGGGCGCCTTGGCGTCGGGGAGGCGAGCGTGGCGATCGCGATCAGCTCGCCCCACCGGCACGAGGCGCTCGCGGCGTGTGCCTACGCCATCGAGCGCCTCAAGGAAGTCGTGCCCATCTGGAAAAAAGAAGTCTGGACCGACGGCGCCGAGTGGATCGGCTCGACCGTGGACGAGTATCGGGAGCTGAGAAACTCTCAGTGACCGCTCCGGAGGGTCACTGGTCCTACCGTGCCGGGGTTACCGGGCGCGTTCCCGCAGGGCCTTCAGCGTCGTCTCCAGCCGCTTGATCTCGTCGCCGTACCCAGCGAAGTTCCCCTGCCGCAACTGGTCTTGGGCGCGTCCGTACTGCTGCAGCGCCTGATCGACCAGGCCCATCACATTGGTATCCCGCGCCGTCCCCGGCGCCGTGGGCGTACCGGCGCGTGCCACCGGTTGGAGTTTCCCCCCTCCGAAGAGCTGCGCCAGCGATGCCTCCAGATTCTCTTCCATGGCAATCTGGTTCCCCATCGAGACGATCACACGCTTGAGCTCCGGCAGCGAGCCCTTTCTCGGCGGCGAGATAGAGGGGCTGGACATAGAGCAGGGACTGCTCGATGGGGATGGCCAACATGCTTCCGCGGATGACCTGGGAGCCGCGCTGGCTCCACAGGCTGAGCTGCTGCGAGATGAACGCGTCCTGATCGATCCGGGCCTCGATCTGGCGGGGACCGTAGATCAGTTTCTGCTTCGGGAAGTTGTAGGCGATCAGTTTGCCGTAATGCGGCCCGTCGGAGCGGGCCGCCATCCAGGCAATCATGTTGTCCTTCTTGCTGGGATTGAACGGGGACAGCAGGATGAACTCCTCGGTCTTTTCGCCGGGAAGGCGCATGATGGTGTAGTAGGACTCGATCTCGCGCTCTTGACCTTCCTGCATGCGCCTCGGGATCGATCCAGAGGTCTTCCTTGTTGTAGAAGACCTGCGGGTCCTGCATGTGGTACGTGGCGAACATCCGGGCCTGGATGGCAAAGAGCCCCTGCGGGTAGCGGATGTGCGGCTTGAGGTCCGCCGGCATGGCGGAGAGGGGCTGGAACAGCCCCGGGAACGCCGTGGCGTACGTCTTGATCACCGGGTCATCGGGCTCGCTCAGATAGAACGCGAGGGTGCCGTGGTAGGCATCCACCACCGCCTTCACCGAATTCCGGATGTAGTTGCCCAACCCGCGGACAGGCTCGGAGTACGGGAACTTGTTGCTGGTGGTGTAGCCGTCGATGATCCAGACCAGGCTTCCATCCTGCCTGACGACCAGGTAGGGGTCGCGATCGAACTGGATGAAGGGGGCGGCCTTCTTCACCCGTTCCTCGATCTGGCGGTGGTACATCACACCGGCTCTCGCCGATGATGTCATTGGAGAGGAGGATCTTGATGTCCCCGAAGCGGGCGGCGAAGAGCAGTTTCCGGAACAACGACTGGATCGGCACGCCCCCCGTGCCGACGTAGTTCGTGTACACATTCTTATCGCCCGCGGGATAATCCAGTTCCTGCGCCCGGGTCTTCACGAAGACGTAGTCGTTGCTGATCTCGCCGTAGTACACCTCGGGCCGGGTGACCTTGATCGGGCCGGAAGAGACGGGCGGAATGTCCTTGATCCAGAAGTCCGGGAGCCCTTCCGGGGTGATCCGGTTCACCGGACCCAGCACGACGCCGTACCCGTGGGTATACGTGAGCCGCTCGTTGATCCAGATCCGGCTGGGCAGGTTCTTGTAGGACAGCTCGCGCGGGGAGAGCATGACCTGGCGGAGCTGGCCGTCCACCATGTACCGGTCGTTGTCCACGTCCACGAACCGGTAGTAGGTCCGGATCTCCTGGAGCTGCGCGTAGGTCACCAGGAGCGGACGGTGATCCCAGAGCCGGATGTTCTTGATGGTCGGATCGTTTTTCCGCAGGTCCTCCATCCGCAAGGTCTCTTCGGCAGGGAACTCCTCTTCCTTGATCCGATCCAGCCCGTACGCCATCCGAGTGTACTTGATGTTCTGCTCGATGTACGGCCGTTCGGCAACCATCTCGTTGGGGACCACGCGAAAACGCTGCATGGCGTTGGGCAGCACCCCCAGCCCCAGCACGTTGGCCGCCAGGAGGACCCCCAGGGCGATGAGCACCGGCCGGATTCCCCGCCGGCCGAGCTGCCAGATGCAGAGCGCGGCGCAACCGAGGGCCAGCACCGCCAGGACGCGAAGGGCGGGGAGGCTCGCGTTGATATCGCTGAATCCGGCCCCGAACACGATGCCCGTCGGGGACAGGAGCAGGTGGTAGGTGTCGAGGTAGTAGCCGCCGGCCTTGACGATCAGAAGGAGCGCGCCGAGTGTGAGCAGGTGCGCGCGTGCGTACGGGGCTGCCGCGGGACCTCGCGGGGTGATCTGGATGCCGCGATGGAGCACGTAGGTGGCCGTCGCCAAGAGGAGGGCAATTCCCAGCGTGACGAGCGACCAACTGTACAGCGTTTCCAGCAGCGGCAGCCGAAACACGTAAAAACTGATGTCTCGCCCGAAGAGGGGATCCTGGGCGTTGAACGGCTGCCCGTTCAAGAAGCGGAGGACGGTTTCCCACTGCCCGGCGGCCTGCATGCCGGCCAGAATCCCGAGGATGATTGCCCCGGGGAGCAGAAATCGGCGGAAGAGCGGCTCGATCACCAGGCGGCTGGGGAGCCCGAGGGGATCTTCGAGTTCCGTCAAGACGTCGTCGGCCCTGGGTCGCGCGGCCAACCGCACGTTCAGGTACACGACCAGCGCGAAGATCAGGCCGCCGGCGATGCCCAAGGCCATCTTGTACCACAGGATGGTCGTGAAGACCGAAGGGAACTTGACCTCCTGGAACCAGAGATAGTCCGTATACAGGGGCAGGGCCTGCCCCAGCAGGTTCAGGGCGAGAAAGCCGAGCACGATCGGACCGATGAGGTATCGGGGCAGCATGGTGCGCTCCTTGTTGAAGAGGAGGAAGAGGGCTGAGTGTCTTATAGCCCAGTCCGGAGAGCCTTGTCAATGTAAAGCGGCGGGGGGAACAACCGTGAAACCACCGCGAGCCGCCGCTGACCGCCCGACGGCGCACCTGCTCAGAATTCCCTTGACCCGCCCTGTCTGCGTGGGTAGGCTCCGGCATCGGTTGTGGACGACTGCGTCCCTTCCATGCGGAAAGGTGCAAACGTGGGACGTTGGCGACGGACATGTGGCATCATGGCGTGTGCTGGCGCTCCTGGCCGGTCTGGGGTGCTCCCGGGAAAAGTCCAGCACCGGGGCTGCCAACGCGGCGCCAGGCGAGCGAAAGATCACCGTTGCCGCGGCTCAGGTCGAGGGGCAGGAGGTTCAACGGACGGTCCAGATCGTCGGGACGCTGATAGCGCAGGAAGAGGTCACGCTCGGGACCGAAGTGCCATCCACGGTGGCCAAGATCCTCGTGGACATGGGTGATCGGGTCCAGGCGGGGCAAGTCGTCATTAAATTGGACGAGCGGGAGGCTCGTCTGGAGGTGGAGCGATTGTCGGCCAGCCTCCAGGCCGCGCGGGAATCGCTGGGCCGATCTCAACAGGTGCTGGAATCCAGCCGGGCCAACGTGGAGCGGTCCCAGGCCGTCCTGGCCGATGCCCGGATCAACCTCAAACGGTTCGAGGGACTCTTCGGCGAGGGGGCGATCTCGGCCAGCCAAAGGGACTCCGCCCAGACACAGTTCGACGTGGCGGTGGCCTCGCTCCGCGCCAGCGAAGCGCAGTACGAGAGCGATCGCGCCTCCGTGAAGAATGCCGAGGCGAGCGTCGTGCAGGCCACGGCGGCGCTGGACATTGCCCGAAAACGACTGCAGGATACCGATGTCGCGTCCCCCATCACCGGCGTCGTCCGCAAACGTCTGGTGAACGTGGGGGAGACGTTCAAGGAAAAAACGCCGCTCATGAGTCTCGTGGCGACCAACGCCTTGAAGCTGCAAGGGGATGTCCCGGAGCGGTTCGCTCCCCAGATCAGCGTCGGCCGTGCGGTGCGCGTGGAAGTGGAGGCGTATCCGGACCAGACGTACCCCGGCACCATTACTCGGGTCAGTCCCACGGTGGACGTGGAGAGCCGAAGCTTCCAGGTGGAAGCCTCCGTCCCGAATCCGAAGGGTCTCCTCAAGCCCGGGTTCTTTGCCAAGGCCTCGATCCTGGTCGGCGCCGAGACGGAATGTCCCGTTCGTTCCCGAAGAGGCCGTGGTGAGCTTTGCGGGAATCGTGAAGGTGTACGCCATCGTCGAGGGCAAGGCCGAGGAGCGTCGGGTGAAAACCGGCGTCCGGCGGGACGGCCGCGTGGAAATCCTGGATGGGGTGAAGGTGGGGGAGACGATCGCCACCTCCAGCCTCGGCCAGCTCGCCACCGGCACGGCGGTGACGGTCCAGGCCGGGCCCCGCAACGGTGGTGGGCCGCCACAGGCGAAAACGGCCGGCCGGGGGCATCACCCAAGAAAACCCAGCAGTCATCCTAGGGGCCTTTACCCGCTGCGCGCGTGACCGTGACGCCTCGTGTTTTCCATCCAACCCACTTAGTTCTGGACGCTTCCCATTTCATGCTCGACTCCGGGTCCCGACCGTTTTGGATTGAGTGTTCGTGCGGATTCTGTCCATCCGGGAAACCCCGCGCGTTAGGAGACCGCACATCGGCGTGAACCCATTGTCTTTCGGCGCGTCCCGCGTGATTTCTCTGTCTGGGAGGCCCGTTACTGCTCTGGGGAGAGGAGCCCAAGCGCCATGCAGCCGGAACGCAGCCGTCGGACGATCATCGAGCCGTTTAAGATCCGGGTGGTGGAGCCGCTACCGCTCCCCGATCGGGCGGAGCGGGAGCGGGCGCTCCGCGAGGCGGGCTGTAACCTCTTCCTGGTTCCGTCCCGGTTCGTGACGTTCGATTTCCTGACCGATTCGGGGACCACGGCCATGAGCGCGGCGCAGTGGGGGGCCATGATGGTCTCGGACGAGAGCTACGCCGGCTCGCGAAGCTTCGAGAAATTCGAAGAGACCGTCCGCGCCCTGACGGGATATCGGTACGTGATCCCGACCCACCAGGGACGGGCGGCGGAGCGATTGCTGTTCTCGCATCTGGTGAAACCCGGCCTGGCGATTCCATCCAACAATCACTTCGACACCACGCGGGC
Source organism: uncultured Methylomirabilota bacterium (assembly GCA_963695995.1). Lineage (GTDB taxonomy): Bacteria > Methylomirabilota > Methylomirabilia > Methylomirabilales > 2-02-FULL-66-22 > 2-02-FULL-66-22. Next base: position 15,966 of record CAVOIV010000044.1, on the reverse strand, counting down.
CAACATCGAGCAGCTGGGCGGCGAGGCGGCGGACCTGGTCATCCCCGAGGGGCGGGATTCGCAAAACCGGCATCCATTCAAAGGGAACATCGATCTGGCCCGTCTGGACGCGTTCTGCGCGACGAATCGGGATCGGATCCCCTTCGGGATGATGACCATCACCAACAACACCGGGGGCGGGCAGCCGGTCTCCCTGGAGAATCTCCGGGGCGCGGCGGCCGTCTACCGGGGGCACGGAATCCCATTCATCCTCGACGCCTGCCGGTTCGCCGAGAACAGCTATTTCATCAAGCTGCGCGAGCCAGGACATGGGGGGCGGTCCGTCCGAGAGATCGCCCGGGAGACCTTCGATCTGGCAGACGGTTGCCTGATGAGCGCCAAGAAGGATGCGTTGGTGAATATCGGGGGCTTCATCGCTCTCAAGGCGCCGGCGTGGGTCGATGCCCTTCGCAGCATGCTGATCCTGACGGAGGGGTTCCCGACCTATGGCGGTCTGGCGGCCCGCGACCTGGAGGCGATCGCGGTCGGCCTGGACGAGGTCCTCGAGGAGAATTACCTCCGATACCGTTTGGCCGTGAGTCGGTACATGGCCGAGGGGCTGAACCGGGTCGGCATTCCCACGGTCCAGCCGCCCGGCGGGCACGCGGTCTACGTCGACGCCAAGGCGTTCTTGCCGCACATTCCGTCGGAGCAGTTCCCGGGGCAGGCGCTGGTGTGCGAGCTGTTTTTGGCCGAGGGAATCCGCTCGTGCGAGATCGGCTCCGCCATGTTCGGGAAGCAGGTCGGCGGCCGGTTTCAGCCGGCCGCCATGGAGTTGGTTCGACTGGCCTTCCCGCGCCGGGTGTACACCCAGAGCCATTTCGATTACATCCTGGAGGGCATGGCGGAGCTGGCTTCTCGCAAGGCCGACCTCCGCGGCATGCGGATCGCCTACGAGCCGCCGTTCCTGCGCCACTTCACGGCGCGCTTCGAACCGCTCCGCTAAGGAGTCGCTCCCACGACACCCCAGGGAATCACCCGAGAGGAGACAGGGCATGGCATCTCCCGCGAGTCCGCTGCCGCTGGCGGGCGTCAAGGTTGTCGAGTTGGGTCAGCTCATCGCCGGGCCCTTCGCCGGAAAGACGCTGGCCGATTTCGGGGCCGAGGTCGTCAAGATCGAGCCGCCCGGCGAGGGCGATCCGCTGCGCAAGTGGCGGCTGCTGTACCAGGGGACCTCGGTCTGGTGGCAGGTCCAGTCCCGGAACAAGCAGTCCATCGTCGCTGGACCTGCGGAAACCCGAAGGGCAAGAGATCGCTCGCCGGCTCATCCGCGAGGCCGATGTCGTGATCGAGAATTTCCGGCCCGGCACCATGGAGAGCTGGGGGCTCGGCTGGGACTGACCTGTCGCAGCTCAACCCGGGCCTGATCATGCTGCGGATCTCCGGCTACGGCCAGACCGGCCCCTACCGCGATCTGCCCGGATTCGGCGTGATCGGCGAAGCCATGGGAGGCCTGCGCCACATCACCGGCGAGCCGGGTCGCGTGCCGGTCCGGGTGGGGGTGAGCATCGGCGACTCGCTGGCGTCGCTCCATGGGGTGATCGGAGTGCTCATGGCGCTCTATCATCGCAAGGTGAACGGGGGGAAGGGCCAGTACATCGACGTCGGCCTGTACGAGGCCGTCTTCAACATGATGGAGAGCACGCTTCCGGAGTACGACGCCTTCGGCGTGGTCCGGGAGCGCACCGGAAGCGCGCTGCCCGGCATCGCGCCCACCAACGCCTACCTCTGCAGGAACGATCAATATGTCTTGGTCGCCGGAAACGGCGACAGCATCTTCAAGCGATTGATGGAGGCCATCGGGCGGTCCGATTTGGCGACCGACCCCGACCTGGCGCATAATGAGGGCCGGGTGCGGCGGGTGGAGGAGCTGGATCGGGCCATCGGCGCGTGGACGGCCACGCGGAGCATCGAAGAGGTCCTGGAGACCATGACCAAGGCGCGGGTGCCTGCGGGGCGGATCTATTCGGCCAAGGACATCGTCGAGGATCCGCATTACGCGGCCCGCGGGATGGTCGAAGAGATCGTGACGCGGGACGGACTCACGCTGAAGACGCCCGGTGTCGTGCCCAAGCTCTCCGAGACCCCGGGCTCCATCCGGATCACGGCGCCGCGATTGGGCGAGGACACCGAGGCGGTCCTGCAGCGACTGGGTTACACGGCGGACGCAGATCGCGGCGCTGCGCGCCGCGGCGAGTCATCTGACCCCCTTTCCGGCCTCGCGCCATCGGCGGGGCGGAGCGACAGCGAGGACGCGATGCGGCAAGGCGAAGGCAGGCGAGTGTACGTGCACGAGGTGGCGCCGCGGGACGGATTCCAGATCGAGGCTGCGTTCATCCCGACCGATCGGAAGATCGCGCTCATCGATCAACTGAGTCGGACGGGCCTTGCCGGGATCGAAGCGACCTCCTTCACTTCGCCCAAGGCCATCCCCGCCCTGCGGGACGCCGAGGAGGTGATGCGGGGCATCCGCCGGGAACCCGGCGTGGTGTACGCGGCGCTGGTGCCCAACCTGCGCGGCGCCGAGCGTGCGATGGCGGTGGGCGTCGACGAGGTGAATCTCGTCATGTCGGTCAGCGAGACGCACAATCTCGCGAATCTTCGCATGACGCGGGACCAGTCGTTCGCGCAGTTGACCGAGACGATCCGCGCGGTGGGCGGTCGGGCCGTCGTCAACGCGTCGCTGTCCACCTGCTTCGGGTGCCCGATGGAAGGCGCCGTGGCGGCGGACGAGGTGTGGCGCTGGGCGGCGGGTTTACTGGAGGCGGGAGCGTCGGGCGTCACCCTCGCCGACACCACGGGGATGGCGCACCCGGCGCAGGTGGGCGAGATGGTGGAGGCGTTCCGGACGCGCTGGCCGGCCGCGCGGTTGACGCTGCACTTGCACAACACGCGGGGTCTGGGGCTGGCCAACGTGCTGGCGGCCCTGGAGGCGGGCGCCGACCGATTCGACGCGTCGCTGGGCGGTCTGGGCGGCTGCCCGTACGCGCCGGGGGCCACCGGGAACGTCTGCACCGAAGATCTCGTCCATATGCTGGAGGCCATGGGGTATCGGACGGGCGTGGACCTCGGTCGGCTGCTGGACTGCGCTCGGCTCTTGCCGGGACTCGTCGGCCACGAGGTTCCGGGTCAGGTGGCCAAAGCCGGTCGCAGCACCGATCTGCATCCGGCACCGGAATGGCTGCCCGAGGTTCGCGCGAGGGCGCTCGGCCGGAACTGAGTGTCGCGACGGGTGCCGCTGGAGAGGCCTTGGGATGCGGGGCGCACCCCGCGTAGATGGGCGGCGCCGGGTTTTTTATTGACAATCCGGAGACCTTTTGAGAGGTTGCCTAGCCATGCGCGGCCGCCGGTGGAGGTGCTCGCGTCCGCGGCGTCGCACGCCGTCGTCCGATGCGCGAGGAGGTAGAGAATGCCGCTGACCGGCATTCGTGTCTTGGACCTGACCCACATCGTCTCCGGCCCCTTTTGTACGATGCTGCTTGGGGACTTCGGCGCCGACATCGTGAAAGTCGAAGCCGTCGACGGCGACATGACCCGGATCACCGGGATCATGGGGCGGGGGGAGAATCCCTATTTCGTCAATCTGAATCGGAACAAGCGGGATATCGCCGTCAACCTGAAGACGGACGACGGTAGGGAGATCATTCGCCGCCTGGCCAAGAAGGCCGATGTGCTCGTGGAGAACTTTCGCCCGGGCGTGATGGAGAAGCTCGGCCTAGGCTTCGAGTCCTTGCAGGCGATCAATCCGCGGCTGGTCTACGCCGCGGTGACGGGCTTCGGAAAGACCGGTCCATACCGAGACCGCCCGGCCTTCGACTTTATCGCCCAGGCCCTCTCGGGCTTCATGAGTCTGAACGGGACGGCCGACATGGATCCGCTCCGCGTCGGGATGCCGATCAGCGACACGGTGGCGGGGCTCTACGCCGCTTTCGGTATCCTGGCGGCGCTCCGCGAACGGGACCGGACGGGCCGTGGCCAAGAGGTGCAGGCCGCCATGGTGGACGGCCTGATCAGCATGTTCACCTTCGCGGCCGCAGCCTACTTCGCCACCGGAGAGCTGCCCCCACGGACGGGAAACGACCACATGGTTCTGGCGGCCTACGGCCTCTTCCACGCGTCGGATGGTCCCATCGCTATCGCGCCGAGCACCCCGAAAACCTGGGAGCGGCTGTGCCGCGCGCTGGATCTCCAGCGAGATGCTGGACGACCCGCGTTTCCGAACCAGCCAGGAACGACGGTTACATCGCGAGGAGATCAACGGTCGCATTGCGGCCCGGATCGGCACCCGCCGCCGGGAGGAGTGGATCGAAATCCTCAATCGGGAAGGCGTGCCATGCGGCCCCATCAATACCCTGAGGGAGGCATTTGTTGACCCGCAGGTCGTGCATCAAGAGATGGTCCTGGAGTCCGACCAACCCACCGGGAAGGTCAAGATGCCGGGCTTTGCGGTGAAGCTTTCGGGGACGCCGGGACGGCTCCGTCGGCCGTCGCCCCAACTTGGCGAGCACACGCTGGAAATCCTACGGGAAATCGGCTATCGGCAGCCGGAAATCGAGGCACTCTCGCACACGAGGCGCAATCATCACGCGAGGAGGTGGAGCATGAAGCGAGTCTGGACCTGGATGGCGGCGGGGTTGGCGATGGTGTTGCTAAGCGGGAGCTTCGCCCTGGCGGCGTACCCCAGCAAGGCCGTGGAGCTCATCGCACCCGCCAACCCGGGCGGCGGCTGGGATCTCACCTGTCGGTCGAGCGCCAAGGTGCTGCAGGAGGCGAAGATCGTTCCTGTGCCGGTTACCGTGCAGAACAAGCCGGGCGGCTTCGGCGCCGTGGTGTGGAACGACATCGTGAAGAATCGTCGGAAGGACGACCATATCGCTGGTGGCCTTCTCGGCGGTGCTCACCACGCAACTGGCGCTGCAGAATATCAAAGGTACCTACAAGGACATCGCGCCCATCGCGTCACTCTTCGTGGACTACGGCGTCCTCGCCGTCAAGAAGGGCGGCCCCCACAAGGACCTCAAGGGGTTCCTCGCGGCCATGAAGCAGAACCCGGGCTCCATCAGCGTGGCCGGTAGCTCGCCCCCAGGCGCCCTGGATCACATCAAGCTGGCCCTGCTGGCGCAATCCGCGGGCGTGGCGCCCAAGGACATCCGCTATGTCGCCTTCCAGGGTGGAGCGGACGCGCTTGCGGCGCTCCTCGGCGGGCACGTGGCGGCCTTCGTGGGGGACGCCGGGGAGATCGCGGCGCATACCGAGGCGGGGACGGTCCTGCCCTTGGCAACCTTGTCTCCCAATCGGCTCCACGGGATCTATAAGGATACGCCGACGGCAAAGGAATTGGGTGTGGACGTCGTGTCGGGCAACTGGCGGGGCTTCTACGGGCCGCCGGAGATGCCGAAGGAGGCCCAGGCGTACTGGCGGGACGCCCTCGCCAAGATGATCAAGACCGACGGCTGGAAACAGGTCCTGCAGCAGAACGCTTGGATCGAGCTCTACCAAACCGGCGAGCAACTGGACGGCTTCCTGACCAAGGAGTTGGCCAGCTACGAGAAGATCCTCGCCGAAGTGGGCCTCAAGAAGTAGGGGAATCAGAGTAGAGATGACGCGGGCCGATCGCATCTGGGGGGTGGCCCTCCTCCTGTTCGGGGGTGTCTACCTCGTGGAAGGGATTCGGATCCCGCCGGCGGCCATCGGCGACCCCCTGGGACCGCGGACCTTCCCCACGGTGCTGGGGGTCGTCATGCTCGTCTGCGGGGCGATCCTTCTGTGCCGTCCGCAGCGCCGCGATGCGCCGGTCTTGGAACGGAAGCTCTTCGTTCCCGTCATGTTCCTCGCCGGGCTCCTGGTCGCCTACGCCCTCAGTCTGTCGTGGCTCGGGTATCCCCTGGCGACCTTCCTGTTCATGATGCTCGCCGCGCGGATGATGGGGGAGCGCTCCCTCGTGCGGAGCCTCGCGATCGCGCTAGGATTCAGCGTTGGCGTGTACCTGCTGTTCACGAAGCTGCTCTTGATTCCCCTCCCCGCGGGCGTCTTGACGTTCCTCGGGTTGGGCTGATGAATTGACCCACCGCCCATGACGGAGATCGTCCAACATCTCGGCCTCGGCTTCTCCATCGCCCTGGAGCCAATCAATCTTCTCTACGCATTCCTGGGCTGTCTGGTGGGGACACTGATCGGTGTCCTGCCGGGGATCGGGCCGGCCGGCGGGATGGCGCTGCTCATCCCCTTGATCTACGGCAAGTCGCCCGCCAGCGCCGTCATCTTGCTGGCGGGGATCTATTACGGGGCCATGTACGGCGGTTCCACCACGTCAATCCTTCTCAACCTGCCTGGAGAGGCCGCCTCCGTCGTCACCACGCTGGACGGTTACCAGATGGCCAAGCAGGGCCGGGCGGGTCCTGCGCTGTGTATTGCCGCCATCGGTTCGTTTGTGGCGGGGACGCTCTCGGTGGCTTTCCTGATGCTGATTGGGCCGCCCCTGGCCCGCTTTGCGTTGCAGTTCGGCCCGGCGGAGAGCTTCGCCCTGATGGTCTTCGGCCTGACTACCGTGAGCAGTCTGGCCGGCGATTCGCTGTTGAAGGGGACGATCTCCACCGTCTTCGGGCTGATGTTGGCCACCATGGGTATCGACCTTCCCACGGGTTTGCAGCGGTACACCTTTGGCGTGGACAAGCTGATGGAAGGGTTCGACATCATCGTGGCGGCCATCGGACTCTTCGCCATTCCTGAGATCTTGATGGCGCTGGAGGAGATCAGCGCGGGGACGCTGGAGCAGCTCAAGGTGTCACGCATCTGGCTCTCCGCCCGAGACTTCTTGAACAGCATCGGCGCCATCCTCCGCGGCACCGTGCTGGGGTTTCTGGTGGGCGCGGTTCCCGGCGCCGCGCACGTGACGGCCTCCTTTTTCTCCTATGCCCTGGAGAAGAAGCTCAGCCCCCACCCCGAACGGTTCGGCAAGGGAGAGATCCGGGGGGTCGCCGGCCCCGAATCGGCGAACAACGCGGCGGCCTCGGGCGCGCTCCTGCCGCTCCTGACGCTCGGTCTGCCCGCCTCGACCGTCACGGCGGTGCTCTATGGAGCACTGTTGATGGTCGGGGTGAAGCCCAGCCCGTTCCTCTTCCAGCGCCACCCCGACGTGATCTGGGGCCTCGTGGCCAGCATGTACGTCGGCAACGTCATGCTGCTCATCCTCAACCTTCCGCTGGTAGGAATCTTCGTCCGGATCCTCAGCATTCCCGCGCGCTGGTTGTTCCCGATTGTTCTGGTGATCTCCTTCGTCGGCGTCTACAGCGTCCACAATTCGGCACTCGACCTGGTCATGGCCACGATCCTGGGGGTGATCGGGTACCTGATGCGGAAATTCGGCTACCCGCTGGCCCCAGTGATCTTGGGGCTGGTTCTGGGGGATCTTCTGGAGCAATCGCTCCGGCAGGCGCTCATGATCTCCGGTGGGGAAGTAGGGATTCTCTACCAGAGCGCCATCTCGAAGGCGCTGTTTCTCCTTGCCATCACGGTGGTGTTCGCGCCGGCCCTTCTGAAACGGCTCCGGGGGTAAGAGCGTCTCCCGTCGGCCGCCTCCCTGTGAGGCGGCGGCGGGGGCGCGGTGCGGGAATCCGGTGGCCGGATGACCGGGAACGAAGGCGTTTCTGTACTTGATTTCCCGGGACACGCGGCCTAGACTTCGCCCATGTTTTTAGCCGACCTGTGTGTCAAGCGGCCCGTGTTCGCCACCATGCTCATCATGGCGCTGGTGGTGGTGGGCCTGTTCTCCTACGAGCGCCTCGGCCTGGACCTTCTCCCGAAGATCGATCGCCCCACCATCACCATCACCACCAAACTTGCCGGCGCCAGCCCCGAGGAGATGGAGACGCAGGTCACCAAACTCGTCGAGGAGGCGGTGAACACCATCAGTGGCCTGGAGGAACTGCGATCGAGCACCACCGAAGGGAACTCGCGCGTCACGGCGGTGTTCGCCCTGGAGCGGGACTCCGACGCCGCGGCACAAGACGTCCGGGACAAGATCTCCACCATCCTGGCCAAATTCCCCAAGGACACCGATCCGCCCATCGTGGAGAAGTTCGACCCCGACTCGGCCCCCGTCCTGGCCATCGTCGTCTCCGCCCGCCGGGACCAGCGCGAGATTACCGAGTTCGTGGACAAGCGGATCAAGCAGCCGCTCGAGACGATCGGCGGCGTGGGGAGCATCACCTTCGTCGGCGACCGCAAGCGGGAGATCCAGATCGTCCTCGACCCGCGCAAACTTGCCGCCTATGGCGTGAGCATCGATCAGGCCAAGACCGCGCTGGCCCGACAGAACCTGGAGATTCCCGGCGGCCGCGTGACCTACGGCGACAGCGAGAAGGTCCTGCGCACGATGGCGCGGGTCCAGACCGCCGAAGACTTCGGCGCGATCATCGTGGCCGCCAAGAGCGGGGGGTCGCCCGTCCGCATCCGGGACGTCGGGATGGTCACGGATGGGACCGAAGAGCCTCGCACGATCTCGCGGCTGAACGGGGACAACGCGGTGTCCCTGCTGGTGCGGAAGCAGTCCGGGACCAATACGGTCAAGGTGGTGGAGCTGGTCAAGGCGCGGCTGGCGGGTATCGCGCAAACGCTGCCGCCGGATTTCAAGGTCCGTACGGTCCGCGATCAGTCTCGTTTCATCCGTCGATCGTTCGAGGAAGTGCAGACCCACATGGTGCTGGGAGGATTCCTGGCCGCCCTGGTCGTCCTGTTCTTCATTCGAAATCTCCGCTCCGCCATCATCGCCGCCATTTCCATCCCCACCTCGATCATTGCGACCTTTACCGTCATGCGGGCGCTGGACTTCACGCTGAATAACATGACGATGCTGGCGCTCAGCCTCTCCACGGGCATCGTGATCGACGACGCGCTGGTGGTCCTGGAGAATATTTATCGCTATATCGAGGAAGAGGGGCGCACGCCGATGGAGGCGGCCGTCGAAGCCACCCGCGAGATCGGCCTGGCCGTCATGGCCACGACCCTGTCGCTGGTCGTGATCTTCGTGCCGGTGGCGTTCATGCAGGGCCGCATCGGACGGCTCTTCTTCAGCTTCGGTATCACCGCCGCCTCGGCGGTGCTGGTGTCGCTGCTGGTGGCCTTCACGCTCACCCCGATGCTCTGCTCCCGCTTCCTCAAGGCGCCCGAGGGGAACGGCGAGGGGCATAAGTCCAAGGAATCCAAGATCTTCAAGCTGATCGAGCGGACGTACGATGTCTTGCTGCGCTGGTCCCTCTCGCACCGCCCGATCGTGTTGGGGGTGGTGGTGCTCACCGCGGCGTCCACCTTCTGGGTCTACCGCTACATCGGGGAAGAGAGCTTCGTGGACGACGACCAGAGCGAGTTCGAGGTCTTTCTGCAGACTCCCGAGGGCTCGTCGCTGGAGCGCACCGATCGAATCCTCCGCGACGTGGAGGCCGCTCTCAAGCCGCTGAGGGGTGTCGAGGTGCTCTTCACCACGGTGGGGACCGGCGAGCGGGGCTCGGTGGCCGACGCCAGCGTGTATGTCGGGCTCACGCCGTTGCGCGAGGGGACCGAGTTCGAACGCATCCTGCAACACCTCGGCGTTCGCACGCTTCTGGGGTTGGAGCCGCTTCGGGAGCGTGATTTCGCCCAGAATGACGTCATGCGTGAGGCGCGCCGGGTCATGGCGCGTTTCCCCGAACTGACGGTGAGCGTGCAGAACCTGTTCGCGTCCGGCCAAACCGGCGCACGGCGTCAACCGTTCCAACTGGTGCTCCGCGGGCCGGATATCGAGGGCCTCGATCGGTATTCCCAGGCGCTGGCCGTCGCCGCACGGACCATTCCCGGGATGCTCGACGTGGACACGACGCTGTCCCGCCGCACGCCCGAGATCCGGGTGCACATCGATCGGGATAAGGCGGCGGACCTGGGAATCGGGGTGGACACCATCGCGTCGAGCCTCCGGACCATGGTGGGCGGCGAAGAGGTGACGAAGTTCCGGGAGGGGGACGATCAGTACCCGGTCCGACTCCGTCTGCAAGAGGATTTCCGCAAGAACGCCGACGTTATCAGCCAGGTGTACATCGGCGGCGGCAGGCGGGGCCTGGTATCCCTCAACAACCTGGTGCGCGTGAGCGAGGAGAAGGGGCCGAACCAGATCGATCGCCTGGACCGCGAGCGTCAGGTGGCCGTCATCGCTAATCTGGACTCAACGCTACCCATCGGCGACGCGGTGAAGGCCATGGCCCCGAAACTGACGGCCGCGAAGCTCCCGCCCGGGTACACCACCAAGTACCTCGGCCGCGCGCAGATCCTGGCGGAGGCGCGGGCGAACTTCCTGATCGCCCTGGGCCTGAGCCTGATCTTCATCTACATGGTGCTGGCGGCGCAGTTCGAGAGTTTCATCCACCCCTTTACGATCATGGCGTCGCTGCCTGTCGCGCTTCCCTTTGGTCTGTTGTCGCTGGTGGCGACCGGGTTCACCATGAACATCTTCAGCGCCATCGGTGTGCTGATGCTGTTCGGTGTGGTCAAGAAGAACGCGATTCTTCAGGTGGATTACACGAACGTCCTCCGCGAGCGGGGCCTGGCCCGCCACGAGGCGGTGCTCAAAGCGGATCACGCCCGACTGCGACCCATCCTCATGACGACCATCTCCATCATTGCGGGGATGCTCCCGATCGCCCTGGGCAAAGGGGACGGCTCGGCATCACGAGCCGCCATGGCGACGGTCGTGGTCGGGGGCCAGACCCTCTGCCTGCTCCTCACGCTCCTCGTCACGCCCGTGGTCTACACCTACTTCGACGACCTGCGCTCGCTCCGCGTCGGGAAGCTCGCGAAGCTGCCCGACTGGTTCTGGGAGCGGCTACGGTGGTCGCCTTCGCGTCTTCCGCATCCTCCTTCCAAGGCGCCCGTCGGCCAGTCGGCCGAGCGCACCGCGGCGGGGGACTGATTCGTCTCGTCTCGGTGGGCGACGGTATCGAAGACGGTTCGGGTTGTGGTCGACGACCTCGCCGAACGTCGGGCGACGCCTCACGCAACGGTTGACGACTCGCGAGTGGCCTGTGCCTCACGGGAGACGCGTGTCTCCAGGAGGGATCACGATGAAGCTCGTCTTGATCGTCTTCAATTTCATCTATGACGACTCCGTGCGGGCCATCATCGAGCGGCTCAAGATTCCGGGTTTCACCGAGGTTCCGCGGGTCTTCGGCACCGGGGAATCGGGCAAGCGCTTCGGCACGCATGCCTTTCCGGGCCACGACACCATGCTGTTCACCGTCCTGCCGGCCGAGTTGGTCGGTCCGCTCATGGATCAGATCGTGGAGTTCAAGGCCGGCCTGACCGACCGGGCCAAGCGGCACGGCGGAATCAAGGCCTTCGTTCTGCCCGTGGACCAGATGATCTGACGGGGGGAACGCTATCGGACGATGCGGAACTGGGCCGAGAGCGTCGCGAGCGGTGTGCCGCCGGCGAGCCGGGGGGTCCACGAGACGGTAAGAAGGTTGGCCTGGGTGGTTGCTCGCTGCAGGTAGAGGAACCCCTGAATGCTGGCGCCGGGGAGCAGCCGGCCATCCCGCAGGGCAAGGGTCAGGACATTCTGGGCGCTCGGTCGGGGCCATCCGTAGGGGTAGGAATAGGGATCCGAGTACCACCAGGGCCCGTAGGGACCGTAGTACGAGCCCCAGTATCGCCGCCCGTAGGGATACCAGGGGCCGGCCACCAGCATCGGGTGGGGTCCGACGAGCGCGGGCCCGGAGGGGCGCAGGCTGCCGGACATGGCCCGGGCGACCTCGCCGGGCGGGACTGCCCGGTACTGCTGATTGCCGTCATCCAGGGCGAGGAAATCCTCGTAACGAACCTGCACCTCCTCTGCCAGCAAGTTTTCGATCTGGACCTGCAGGGGAGTATAGTAACGTGGCAAGTCGCTCGGATAAGCGGACCAGGTATTCGGGAGGAGGGTGAGCCGGACTCCTGCCTCCGCCAGCGTGACGCCGGGCTGCGTGGGCGCCGCGACCGGTTCCAGCCGCGGACCCGCGGCGCACGCGCAGAGCAGGCTCAGGCCGAAGAGGAGGGCGCCACGAGCGCGCCGGGAGAACCGGATCATGCGAGGCGATCGGCAAAAGGCGCGCGGTGGCCTCGGCGTCTTGATTTTTCCGGGCGGCGGGATATAATGCCGCTGTGCCTGAACGGGTGTCATGGAATCTATGATAGCAGGCTTTCTCGAAATTTCAACGACGGGAGACGCCTCACAGAGGAGACCAGATGGCCACCCCACGCGCTGACCTCGAGAAGTTGACCGCCCCGAAACTCCGTGAGCTCGCCAACGCCAGTTTTCCGGACATCACCGGTGTCTCGGGGATGAAGAAGGAGGAGTTGATCGAGGCGATCGTCGCCGAAGAGGTCCGACTCGGTCTGCGCCCGAAGTCGGAACAGCGGCAGCAGGCCACCTCCGCGATGGGGGCCGGGCAGCTCAAAACGGCCATCCGTGACCTCACGGCCGCCCGGAAAACGGCCATCGAACGAAAGGATGCCGCCGCACTGAAGATCGCTCGGCTGCAGGTGAAGCGAATGAAGCGTCGGCTTCGGAAACTTCGAGAGGCGTCTTGAGATTCTCTCCGCCTCCGATCGTCGCCAGTAAGGATTCACCCCCACGGTTCTGTGCCTGAGGAGGGCGCCCATGCCGACCTACGATCTGCGCTGCAGCGGCTGCCGAAAGAAGTTCACGCTGACGATGTCGATCTCCGACCGCGACCGGAAACGGATCAAGTGTCCGAAATGCGGCTCCCAACGCGTCGAGGCGGTGTTCACGCCCTTCTTCGCCAAGACGTCGCGCAAGAGCTAGAACGGTCCGTCGGGCGGCGCGGCGTCTCGTCCGCCGCCGCCGCCCCCTCCGTGTGCCCGAGTTGTCCGTGCTACCCGGTGAGGCCGTGTTGATGCGTTCTCTCTCGCGTGCTCGTCGTGACCGCTCTGCCGGTGCCGGCGCCGTGCCGCTCTATCTTCCGCCGTCTCGACGTGCCTGGACGGTCCGGAACGCGGCATTCGCGATGGGGAATCGCGATCCTCTTGGCGCTCTCGGCCGTGCTCGCGGGCTGCGCCGCCACACAGCCGGGGGTCGATCCCAATCAGGCCATCATCGATACGGTCGCACGCGTCCTGCCCGCGGTCGTGGACCTAGAGGTGTTTGCGACGGGGCCGGCGGTGCGCATCCTCGGGCGAGAACGGCGCGGGACGGGCGTCGTGGTCACCAACACCGGCCACATTCTCACCGCGTCCCAGGTGGTCATGGGTGCGGAGAAGGTGAACGTGACCTTCCCCGACGGTCGGCAGGTGTCGGCTCGTCTCACCGCCGTGGATCCCGAGTCGGGACTCGCCCTCGTGAACATCTCCCCCTTCCCCGGCATGGTCACCGCGCCCGTAGGCAGGTCTGCCGGGCTGAGGCTCGGGCAGGCGTGTGTCGCCCTCGGCAGCCAGGGCCGGGACGTCCGGTCGGTGACCACCGGGGTCATCAGCGCCTTCCCGCCGTTCGAGGGATACTGGGAATACCGGTTGGACCGGGTGATTCAGACCGATGCGGCCATCCATCCCGGCAGCTCCGGTGGGCCGCTGCTGGACGCCCAGGGGCGGGTCGTGGGGATCCTGTCGTTCAACCAGTCCGAGCTGCAGCGCGCCCACTTCGCCATCCCGGTGGATCTCATTGCCGGCGGGATGATGGATGAGTTCGTCCATAACGGGCGGGTCCAAAGCCGAGCCGTCCGGCCGTGGCTTGGAACGTACACCGTGTCGGTGGACGGCGGTGTCGGTGTGGTGGCCGTGCTCCCCGGGAGCCCGGCGGAACGCGCCGGTCTCCGGCAGCGGGATCTGATTCTGCAGATCAACGGCGTCCCGGTCGAATCCCGCGGCGACTTCTATGAGGTCCTCTGGAGGGGCAGGGTCGGCGACCCCGTCGAGTTGATCGTGCGGCGGGAAGAGGAGAGTCTCAGCGTGACGGTCCGAGGAGAGGATCGGCGACGGTTTTTTGTGTCCCCCCTCCAGGAGACCCGGCCATGAGTGCGGCGGATCGGTGCGGCGGAATGGGCAGGCCATGATCCTCGTCACCGGGGCCACCGGGTTCGTGGGGCGCCATCTGGTGCGGAGACTGCTCGGCGCCGGGGAGACGGTGCGGTGTTTCTGCCGGCCGGGGTCTTCCCGAGTCGAGTGGCTGCGGGCGCAGCCGGTCGAGGCGGTCCTTGGCCATCTGCACGATCCGGAGAGCGTGGCCCAGGCCTGCCGTGGTGTCCGCCAGATCGTGCATCTGGCCGCGCCCATCTGGGAGGTACGCGATGCGGTGGTGGAGCAGTTCCATCGGCGGGCCACCGCCTGTCTGATGGCCGGCGCTCGGGAGGCGCGCGTCGAACGTGTCGTGACGGTGAGTCCGCTGGGATGCGGCACCGCCGCGGGCCTGCCGTTTCTCCGAAGTTGCGGGATCGCGGAGGAGGGCCTTCGGGGCAGCGGCCTTCCCTACACGATCCTGCAATCGTCGCTGATGTTCGGGGCGGGGGATCGCCTGATCGAGGGCAGCATTCGCCTCCTGCGTCGCACCGGCCTGTTGGTGGTCCCGGGCACCGGGAAGACCATGCTGCAGCCGATCTGGGTCGGCGATGTCGTCTCGTGTCTGGTGCGGGCCCTGCGTGACGACGGCGTGCTCGATCGGACGATTCCGCTCGGGGGTCCGCAGCACTTGAGCTCCGAGGAGATCGCCGATCAGATTGGGCGGATGCTGAACCTCCCCCGGGTGAAGATCCATCTGTCCGGCCGCGTGATCGGCTGGGCCGCACGGCTCTTGGAGGGGCTGGACCGCAATCCATTCGTGGGGTATCGGCACCTGGAACTCCTCGAGGTCGGAACGATCACGGCGCCCGACGCGGTCAGGCGGGCCTTCGGTTTCCAGCCCATGCCGCTGGTGGAGGGCGTGGCGTATCAACTGGGCGCCCGGCGGGATGCGGGCGGTTCCAGGCCCCCATCGGGGGCAGAGCGCCGCTCCCGAAGCCACGACCACCGCTGACCGGTGGCCGAGCCCCGCGCACGCCGAGGCGCGTGTCCCGCCGTTCTGCAGTTCGCACTCGCCCTTCCTCCCCTATTCACGGTGACGAACTACGCCATGTTGTTTTCGGGTGATCACGGCTGTGGTGATCGCGGAAGGTGCCCTGGCCACCTGCCGGCGTGCCCCAGAGCACGTGGGGTCAAGCGCGGCGGCGAAACCGCCCCGGGCCATGGCGGGCGGCTGACGGGTAGCGCCGCACGCTTGCGCTTGACTTGTCATCTCGTTGCCGACTATTGTCATCCGCGGGTGCCCGGCAGTGCCTGCCACCGGCGCGGGTTCGCGTCCACCTGAACCGCGGCCCGAACTCTTGAGATGAGGAGACCAGATGTTCGCGTCACCGGGAGCTATCATCTTCCAACTCGGGCCGCTGGCCGTGCGGTGGTATGGGTTGCTGATCGCGTCGGGGGTCATGCTGGGGACCACCCTGGCACACCGGGAGGCGATCCGGCGCGGCCAGGATCCGGACCGACTGCTCAATCTCATCGTCATGGCGGTGCTGAGCGCTCTCGTGGGTGCGCGGCTGTACTACGTCCTGTTCAACTGGGATTATTACGGCACCCAACCGCTGAGGATCTTTGCCATCTGGGAAGGCGGTCTGGCCATACACGGCGGCCTGATCGCCGGGGCCGCCGCCGCCGTGCTGTATTGCCGTTCGACGAGCCTCTCGGTGGCCGTGACGTTAGATATCCTGGCGCCCGGCGTGGCCATCGGGCAGGCCATCGGTCGGTGGGGGAACTTCTTCAATCAGGAGGCCTTCGGCGTTCCCACGAACTTGCCCTGGAAACTGTACATCGATCCCTATTACCGACCGGCGCACCTGAAGGCGTACGAGTACTTCCATCCCACGTTCCTGTACGAGGCGT
>CAVOIV010000043.1:0-118304 GCA_963695995.1 uncultured Methylomirabilota bacterium | reverse complement strand
AATACACGGCATCCATGTCGTCGGCGGCCTGCATCATCTTGTCGAGGACCGCCCGCTCCCAGTCGACCAGCCCGGCCGCGAGCGGGCTCTGCGACATGTCCTTGGACGCGAACTGGGCAGCCCGCTCCATCACGCCCGGGGCACGGAGGGGCAAAGCACAGCCAGCGGCAGCCAGCAGCGCCGCAAGCAGCGGCACCGCCGGGACGACTCTCCTCCAGCTCATCGGTGACTCCCGTTCTACGACGACGTTGTCGACGTCGTGTTCGTTGATGTGAACTGGTCTGGCCTGCCCCCAGTGATTGGTCCGCCTGTAATGGTAGTTCAAACCGGTTCCTAACGCCAGCCGCAGCGGCAGCGAGGTGAGCGTGGGGACTGCCCGCGTCGCGGAGGCCGGTGGCGGATAACCGAGGGCGCTGTGGGGCCGGACAGCGTTGCAGTGTTGCCGCCACCGCTCGATCAATCAGAGGGGACGTTTCAGAGGGGACGTTGCTTCCCGGCCATCCTTTCACTCGCGCCGCGCCGAGCGGCCTCCGCATGCACTGTGAGGCCGTTGCCACAGTGGAATGACCTGGTCCGGCACCCCTACACGTGCCGTTGACGATCAGGCGAACATTCGAGCCACGTAGGCCTTCAGATCCTCCTCGAACCTCCTCTCGAACCCACCCCGGTAGACGATGAACGAAGCGATCTCGACGGCCAGCATGGCCGACCGGTACTTCGGCGGAAGGTTCTTGACCCGGAGGCGGTAGGCCGGGCTTTCCCGGATCATCCGGGGCAGGTGGGCGAGGAGCGCGCGCCGGTAGAGGGGCTGGCCGCAGAGCTCGGGCCGTGCCTGGAAGAATTCGAAGAACTTCGCGTAGTGCGCGTTGATCTCCACGCTGATGGCGTCGGAGATCTCGGTGAAGGTCGTTGTCCCGTACGCCTCGCGGTGCCGGCGGAAGATCAGCTCCGCCTCGTTGGCGGCTCGCTGCTCGAGAATCGCCAGCACATCGCGGACGTACGCTTCCTTGTGCGCCAGAAACTCCTTCTCGCGTCAGGAGCAGGTTGGCGATGATCTCGTAGGAAGAAGAGATGACCCCGCACTTGTTGGCCGACGCGTCCCGCAGGACCACGATTCCCTTCCGCTGCAACAGCGTGCGGGCCTCGGGCGTGATGAAGGAGTTGGCTCCCTCCACGATCACCCGGGCCGTCGGCGTCCCGTCCGGACCAGAAGAACCGCTCCCAGTTTGACCGATCCACGGTCTCGGGACGACCGCCGGCCGGGATGAACAGGTCCGCCGGCACGGTGAAGAGCAGTTCGGTGAATTCCTTCTGGAACTCGTCCAGCGTGACCCATGCCTCCGCCAGACCGGCTGCCGTCCGCTCGACCCGCTTGTAGAGTTCGCGCAGTCCCTCGGTTCGGCGGACGTTCCGGTAGAGCAGAAACCCCCCGGGGGAAAGCCGGGCCGGATCGAAGGCCTTCGACGTCCTCCTTCAAGACGATGCGGGACAGCTCTCCACGATCGAGGCCGTTGGGATCGACCAGGGCCCCGGTGCCGTCGACGATGAGCCGGACGGCGACGCGGGGGCACCGCTCCAGCAGGAGCCGCATGGCGTTCCCGGCCACGTCGCCGTTCGGCCCCCCCGTGAACTTGACGCTGAAGGGGTCCTTGCGGATGTCGATGCCCTGCTCGCGCATGGCGATTTCCGCGAACGTCACCACGCCGGTCGAGGTGACGCCGTACTGCTTGTGGTTGATCCCGACGACCTTGCTGGACATGATCCCGATGCCGAGGACGTAGCCGCGCTTGACGGACAGCTCCGCGATCGTCTCGATCATCAGGTCGTGCATGTTCTCGTCCGGGCCGAGCTCGATCGCCTCGTCCTCGCCGTAGTAGTCCACGACCCGCGGGTCCTTCACCTTCCCGTCTGTCGACACGAAGATGTCCAGGAAGGCGTTGATGAAGCCGTACTGGATCTTGTAGAGGAGCTGGTTCAGTTGCTCCTTTGTCGGGAGGTCCGGCGCCCGCAGGACGACCACCAGCTTCGAGCCGCCCTCGTAGATATCCTTGTTCTTGAGATGCTGGGTGTGGGCGAGGACGTAGTTCTCGCGGAACAGGGTGTTGGCCGCGGTGACGTAATCGTCCCGGGTCTCTGTGATGATGGTCCGCCAGCCGCCGCGCGCGATGTCGGAAAAGCCGATGTGGTACCCCAATCCGTGGCGGCCGTAGAAGTAGGTCACCCGGAAGGGTCGCTCGGGCGGCAGGTCGGCCGTGAAATCCGGTCCCAGGTCGTCGAGGTATGCCGGGATCGAGACGGAAGGCGAGGGCGTGCTTTTCGGAGACGAAGAAGTTCGTCTTGAGGGTGCGCCGGATGAAGAGGAGCGTGGTGCGAAAGATGGAGCGGCGGAACTCATCCAGCCGTCGGTGCCCGGTGTTGTAGCGCTTCGACCTCGCGCTCGGTCTGATCCAGTGCGGCTCGGTATCGCGCCTCCCGATCCGGGAGGTCGGGGTCGAAGCGGGCCTCGAAGAGTCGGACCAGCCGCAGGGCGATCTCCGGGTGGGAGTGGAAGGCCCGGATCACGTCCTCCAGGGTGTACCGGTGCGGCTGGTTGTGGGCGAGGTTGGTGTGGCAGAAGCCGATGAAGGCGTTGATGAGCGAGGCCTCTTCCCCCGTCAGGACCCGCTGGACGACGAAGTCCTGGTACATGGCGGACTCGGTGGAGCAGGATCTGGGTGTTATACAGTTCGCGCTGTAGCGTCGCGAACAGCGCGGAGCCCTTCTCGACGAGTCCGCCGTCCCGGCGGACCACGTAGAAAGTGCCGAGGAAATACGGATGCACGCCGGTGCTGAGCGTGAGGGTGTAGCACCGGCGCACGCCGAGGTTCAGACGATTGAAGACCTCCATGACCTGCGCGAGATAGCCCCGGTAGGGCGGGTTCCCCACGGCGAAGAGGACTTTGGTTTCCTGCCGCTCATCGGGACCCCGTCGCCTCTGCGTCCAGGAAGATGCCGCCGTGGGTGCGCGCCTGATGGAACAGCCACAGAAGCTGGGCCACGCGGCGCGCCGGAGAGACCCGCACGTAGCGTTCGTTGTTGAGCCAGATCACGCGTAGCAGCTTGTCCCGCTCCCGGGGATCCATTGGCGGGTAGTGTGCCTTTAGGGCAGCAATCACGTCGCGGCGGACGCTCGGCGGGATCGTGGCGCCGCTCGCCTGTGCGATCTCTGCGTCCGTCTTCCGGTCGAACTCGTATCGTTGGATCTCCAACGGGTGGTCGGTGCCCGGCACGGGGGCGTAAGAGTGAGACATCTCGGCGTAGGAGACGTCACGGTCCTGGATCTGTTCGAGCGTCTCGTAGATCGACCCGGGGACGTCCAGCCGGGCAAGAATGAACTCTTTCTCCCGGTCCGCGAGGATCAGGTGCCGGTTATGCCGGAGCCACTGCAGGTTGATGGCGAGGCTCGCCAGCGACTCTTCTTCATTCTGCATCGTGATGAAGAAGTAGGGCGGCATGTGGTGATGCAGCCATCCGAGGTTCTCCGCGGCTGCGTGCGTCCTGCTGCGGATGGACTTCAGGAGGGAGCGGTCCGGATCGGTGGTCAGTGCGAAGACGCATGGCGCACCTCACAGCGTTTCTGCCCTGGCACACAGTCGTCCAGGGACTACTGGGTTGCGGTATAGCCCTGCCGCTCCACGAATTGCCCCAGAGTCCAGTAGGCATGGCCGCCGTACGCCAGCGGATTGGCCTTGCTCAGGTCGATTTCGCCCCGAGCGTCCAGAATTGCCTCGTCGACCTGCACCGCCACGACCTTACCGAGGAACAGGTCGTGCGTGCCAAGATGCAGCGTCTGGATCACCTGGCACTCGATGGTGAGCGGGCATTCCTTGATCACGGCCGTATGGATGACCTGCGTGGGGACGGCCGTCAGACCCATCGCCTTGAACTTGTCCTCCGAATGTCCTGACACATTCCCACACCAATCCACGGCGCGGACCATCTCCGCCGTGGGGACGTTGACCGCGAACTCGCCGGACTCCTTCACGAGTTTGTGGGAATAGCGCGACGGGCGGATGCTGATGCCGATGATCGGCGGCTCAGAGCAGAGCGTGCCCACCCACGCCAAGGTGATGATGTTCGGTTTGTCCGCGGGCCCGCACGTGATCAGGCTTGCCGGCAGCGGGTAGAGGTACGTACCGGGCTTCTTCGCGACCTTGGCCATTCGAATCTCCTTTCCAACGGTTTCGGCGTCAACGCTCCGGCCAATTGACAAGGACCATTCCGCACGTTACCAACCCGCCTCCGACCAGCAGCTTCACTGTCAGCGGTTCGTGAAGGAGCAGCCCTCCGAGTAGGATGCCGAAGATCGGCGTGAAGAAGGTGAAGCCGGAGATGTTGCTCACGGGGTACACCTGGATGAGCCAGAACCAGACCAGGTAGCTGGCGAAGGCCACGATGATGCCCTGGTACGCGATCGAGGCGACAACCACCGGGGTGAGATGCGTGACCTGACGAGGTTCGAACAACAGGCTCATCACCGAAAGCTGTACCGCCGAGAACCCGAGCTGGTAGAACAGCATCTGGGATGGCGTCATGGAGGTCCGCACGACGCGTTTGAGGTAGAGAGAGGTTGCCGCCCACAGAAATCCGGCCGTCAGGCTCAGCAGGTCGCCCAAGAGTTGGAGTCGTGTGGGGAAGTGGAGGCTGTCCCAGAAGGTGGCAAGCACGCCGACGAAGGCCAGCACGAGGCCGACGCACTTCCGTCCCGTGAGCGGTTCGGCAGGCAACAACCAGTGGGCACCGAGCGCGACGAAGAATGGCGCAGTGTACAGGAAGATCACGGCGTGCGAGGCGGTGGTGTAGTACAGGCCAAGGTACACGAACACGAACTCGGTACCGAAGAACAGGCCGATGGCCAGGCCGTGGACGAGGGTGCGATCCCGATGGAGCAGGGACATCCCGCGGCGCCGTGCCCAAAGCGCAAGCAGAGAGGCGGCAATGATGGATCGCACGGCGGCTTGGAAGATCGGGCTCACGCCGCTATTCGCCACCTTGATAGAGACCTGAGAGAGTCCCCAAAGAAGGCACAGGCCTATCACTGCCGCTATGGCTTGCGCATCCAGAGCCCGCTTCGACGTCGGCAAGAGAGCGCCCCCTGTGATTATTGCAGGGGACTATAGCGTGAGTCGAGCGCCGAGGAAAGCACCGATGCGGGGAGGTCCCCGAGAGTGCACACCGGGGACGCTCTCCGAGCGTGTCGGGCTGTTCATGAACAATGGTTGCAGAATCATGAACGTCGGTGTATGCTTTCCTTGTATGGCTTCGAAGGAGAGACTACCTGGGAATGGGAGGTGATTGAGGTGGCCACATTGCAGGTTAAAGGGATTGATGAGGACCTGTACCGAGCACTGGGTGCACGCGCGAAGCGGGACAACCGCTCAATCAGCCAGCAGGTCGTGAAGTTGATTCAGGACTCGCTTGCGCGTTCAAGCGGTTCGGCGGAAGATGCAACCCGGGCTTTCCTTGCTCTCTGCGGTTCTTGGAAAGATGATCGCTCGGCACGGGAGATAGCCGCGAGCATCCGCAAGAGTCGCCGCTCTGGCAGGCGGTTCAAAGGGGGTGGCGATGTATTTGCTTGATACCGACACGATCATCTACGCGATCAAGGGTGAGCCGCAGGTGACGCGCCGCCTTGAGGAAACGGCCGGTCAACCGAAGGCCGTCTCCGTTATCACGTATGGAGAGCTGTTCTTCGGGGCAATGAAGTCAGCGGCTCCGCAAGCGAATCTGGCGAAGGTGCGTCGCGTGGGGGAGCTGTTTCCGGTGATCGAGGTGTCGCGAGCAGTTATGGAAACGTTCGGATCCCTCAAGGCAGATGCGCAGAGACGCGGGAAGGGTATAGATGACTTCGATCTCATCATCGCGTCGACAGCCCTCGTGCTCAACTATGCGGTCGTCACGAATAATGAGCGCCACTTTCGCAACATTCCTGGCCTTCGGAACGAGAATTGGATACGCTCAGGATGAAGAAGAGTGGAACGCTGATATCTGTCGAAAGACAGGCGGCTTTCCCGGTGACGCTCGGTGGGATTACAATGTATGATTCGCCAAGTGGGTTGACCGATCGGAGCAGTAAATTGTAACGAAACACGGAACGCCCCACGCGCGAGATCATCGCTGCGGGAAGCGACCGTGTCATCCGCCTCGTTCTTGCTGGGAGGAGATCATGGCAGACACCTCCTCGGGGAACGGGAACGCACTTGGCCGCCGCCTCGGCGTGTTCTTCGCGGCCGTCTATTTCGTGCAGGGCATCGGCGAGCCCGGCGCGGGGATCGCTTCGCAACCGATCTTCTTCCTTCTAAAGGACGAGTTGCACCTGAGCGCCGCCCAGACCGCGGCCTTCCTGGCGACCATCTCCATCGCCTGGGGTATCAAGCCGCTGTATGGTCTTCTGTCGGACTTCTTTCCTCTGTTCGGATATCGTCGGAAAAGTTACCTGCTCCTAATGACGGGCCTCGCCGCAGCCTGCTGGCTGGCGCTCGGGTTCCAGTCTTCCCACGCTTACCTCGCGATCCTGGTCCCGTTGCTCCTCTGTGGGCTCGGGCTCGCGTTCTCAGACGTCCTGTGCGACGCCGTCATGGTGGAAACCGGAAAGCCCCTGGGCCTGACCGGCCGTTTTCAGGCCATCCAGTGGGGAGCCATCAACACCGCCAGCGTCTTGGCGGGCGTGGGTGGCGGCTGGCTCTCTCAGCACGCCTCGTATCAATGGACGTTCCGGCTGGTGGCGCTGTTTCCCCTCATCAGTCTGACGGCAACAATACTGTGCGTGCGCGAGCCGCGCGTCCGGTTCGAGCGGAAGCAGATCCGCGAGACGATGCGCGCGGTCCGCGCCGCCGTTGGTTCGCGCCCCCTGTGGACGGCGGCGGGCTTCATCTTCCTATGGAACTTCAGCCCCTCCTTCGGGACCCCGCTCGAGTACTACGAAGTGGACACCCTCGGCTTCTCCAAGATCTTTCTGGGCACCTTGTACTCGCTCGGTAGCGCCGGTGCTATCGTGGGCGCCGCCATCTTCAGTCGCGTCAGTGGCCGCGTGCCCATGCGACGCCTCCTCGCGCTGAGCGTTGGGATCGGCGTGGTCTCGACGCTGGCGTACCTCGGACTGGTCGGGTCCCGGTCCGCCATTGTCCTCACGATCGTGACCGGGGTGATCACCATGATCGCCAGCCTGGCGACCTTCGATCTCGCCGCGCGCTCCTGTCCCACCCGCGCCGAAGGCACCTTCTTCGCCGCCCTCATGGCCCTCGCCAATCTGGGGGTGGCGGGAGGAAACTTTGTCGGCGGGTGGCTGTACGACGCCATCGGTCTGACGCCGCTCATCCTCATTAGTGCGCTTGCGACGGCCGCGTGCTGGGCGATCATCCCCCTGGTCCGGATCGATAGCCCGGCGGCCAAAGCGGTGTCTGTGTCGTAGGGTCGCGGACGGACCGCACACCACAAGGCGTCCTGCGGACGTCGCAGGGATTGTGTCATTAGCCGCGCCGACGCTTCGTGGCAGTGGGCATTGTCTCGATGAGCGCGCGCAAGACACCATTGACGGCATCCGGCGTGCGGAAGACCTTGGACACGTCAGAATCTAACACGACGACAACACGTCCTTCCTCCGGCTGGCCCGCGAAACGGTTTGGCGTCCCTTTCCTGTAATCGAATTTGTACTCCGGACGGAGATCGCCGAGAACGGCAGCAGCCCGTTTAGATGTTCGCGTTCTCTTCATAGTCAGCCCTCTCCATCTTTGTGGCCGAGCGTGCGCTGATGATTCGGACTGTCGGCCCGAACCTTTCGATAAACGATGCTACGAGCAATCTGCCATTCATCGAGTGACCGATGATGATCTCTCGGCCCTCGTACCCAGAATGATCTTCGTCATCAAAAATCCACGCCAACGGGTCTCGAAAAACCGTACTGGCCTCGTCAAAACTGACACCGTGTTTCTGGATGTTCGAGGCAGCCTTCTCTTTGGCCCACTCAAACCGAAGACTCATGGGAGCCCCTCTCAGAAACTTCCGGTCGGATAGAATATGACTTTCGGGGTGGGCGCATGTCAAGTGGGAAGGTTCTTTAAGGGTTCGCTCTGACGTTGTGCGCGTTTGTAGATAGCCATCCACTTGCGACGTGTCTGTTCGGTTCGACGGTTTATGGTATTTCGCTCTCCCAAGCCTGCTCAGCTCTTGAGAACCTCATATAGATTCTCGACTTCTGTCGTAACTATCTGTAAACAAGATTTAAGGAGAACAATGTGTTCTCGGGTAGTCATATCAGAAGCGGCAGGCCGGCATGGTGAGGGGAGGGGGGAATCGTCCTTCTTGTTCGTGCGATGCGGTCAGTCGGTGGGCGGCGCGTAGAAGGCGCGACGTTTGCGGAAGTCCTCGCTGTCCGGAGGCTCGGTGGCGGGTGCCCGACGTTTGAGGTCCTCGTAGATCTCGCGGGACAGGGGACTGACGGCGGCCTCGACGGCCGGGGTCAGTCGCCTCGGTGATGGTGCAGGTGTCGCCGGCCTCGATGGCCAGAATCTCCACCTCCGTCGGCATGCGAATGCCCATCCGCTCGGCCAACTGAAAGGCCACCCCGACGCTTAGTTCGTGGACATTGACGAGGCGGCTGCTTCCCGAGACATCGTCCAGGCCAAGCCGACGCACCCGACCCGGCTGAGGATCCGGAAGCGCCAGGCAGTCCACCAGGATGGCGCGACGATAGTCCCGGAGCAGTTCGATGAGCTCGAATCCCGCGCGGGTGCTCGCCAGGACATCCACGCCGGGGATCGGCGTCACCTCCAGCAGGCGGCGGAGCGCCGAGACGACGGCCAAGCCCACCCCGTCGTCGCGAGAGGACTGGGTTCCCAAGCCCCAAGACGACGGTCCGGTCGCTGGCCGGAATGAGACTTGGGGGCGGTGCTGGTGGCGTCTCCATGTCACGCACCTCGGGATGGTTTCATGCGCCGCTACCAACCGCGCTGCGACACCAGCCATCGAGGATCTGCCGGGCGCGTCCGACGTAGCCCGGAAGCGCCAGATCCACCGACATGCTCAGACCCTCCCGAAGGCAGTAGAGGTCCTCCACCTCCATGGCGAGGATGCAAAGCTCCGTGGGGACCGGTACGCCGAGACACTCGGCCAGCCCGAGAACCTCCGGGATTCCGGCATAATGGGAAGACGTTCCAGGGGCCGTGTCGAAATCCCCGCGCGAGAATTCAAGCACGGTCCCCGCCGGATGGCGTCCGGTCAGGATTGCGTCGAGCAGGAGGGCGTGACTCCGTCCCTCCAGGAAATCGAGAAGCGCCAGGCCGCTCTCCGCTGCCTCTACGACCTCGATTTCCTCCCCGTAGTGCCCGCGAAGTACGCGGGCGGCAACGAGGCCCACGGCGTCGTCGGCGAGGATGTCGTTGCCGAGGCCGAGCACCACAATGCGCCGCGGAGGAGCGTTCACCGCCGGAGCTCCTGGATGACCCGACCGGCGGCGTCACGAATCGAGACGATCAACGGCATCTGCCCGGGGAGCGAGTGCGTCGCACACCCGTGACACGGGTCGTAGGCCCTGAACGCCATCTCGATCATGTTGAGCAGGCCGTCGTTCACCTTCCCCTGATGGATGAGCCCCTTGGCGCTCTTCTCCACCCCCATAGCCATGCGCGCCGAGTTCCCCTGGGTCGCCACGATGAGGTTGGCTTTCCGGATGAGCCCTTGCTCATCGGTTTCGTAGTGGTGAATCAGGGTTCCGCGGGGGGCCTCCACCACGCCGACCCCCGCCTTGGGGGTCGCGGTGGGGATGGTGCGGATCTCCGTGCCCGTGAGCCCGGGATCGTCGGCCAACTCCCGCAGCCGCTCCGCGGCCTGGAGCATCTCGATGACCCGAGCCCAATGGTTCGCCAGGGTGTGATGGACCGGCTTGCCGCCCAGGGTGGCCACATATTCCTCGTAGGCCTTCTGGGCTTCGGGAGTGGCCATGCCGTCGGCTACATTCAGCCGCGCGAGCGGCGCGACGGCGTAGACGCTGCTCTCGGGCCCGTCCACGAACCCCTTCCAACCCAGTGGCTTCAGGTAGCAGAACTTCCCGTAGCTCCACGGCTCGACCCGTTCGCCGATATAGGCCAGGTAGTGCTGCGTCGGGAAGTTGGCGTACTCCGTGCCGGCCGGGTCCACCACCCGGATCTTCCCGGCATAAAAGTCGGGCTGGTTACGGCCGTTCACCAGACCCATGTAGTAGGTGCGGTGGGTGTAGGCCTCCGACGTGATGAGCTTCAGGTAGCCGTCGTTCTTCAGGACGACGTCCTTGAAGAGCTGCAGGGTGAAGCGAGCGAAGTCCACGGCGTCATGGGCCGTTTGCTTGACGCCGGGGAGGTCTGTCGGGGCTAGTCCTTTTGACACCCCGCCGGGGAGCCCGAAGACAGGGTGGATGACCTTTCCTCCGAAATAACTGATGAGTTCGCGCAACCGCCGCCGCATGGCGATGACTCGCTTGCCCACGTCCACGCCTACCTTCTGGATGACCCCGACCACGTTTCGCAGCTCCTTGGGCGCCTCTGGACCGACGATGAAGTCCGGCCCGCCCAGGATGTAGACGTGGAGGGCGTGGTCCTCGAGCATGAAGGCGTTGTAGATGAGCTCCCGGATCTTGAGGGCGGTGGGCGGCGGCTGGACCTGGTAGAGGTCGTCCAGGGCCTTGGTCGCGGCCATGTGATGGGCCGTGGGGCAGACCCCGCAGATCCGGCTGGTGATCTGGGGCATGTCCTCGGCGGGACGGCCGACGCAGAAGGTCTCGAATCCTCGCAGCTCGGGAACCTGGAGGTACGCGCGCTCGACCTCGCCGCGGTCATCGAGGAAGATCTCAATCTTCCCATGGCCCTCCAGCCGGGTGATGGGGTCGATCGTGATGGTCTGTCGTCCGAGGTTCGCCGCGTTTCCGGCGGCCTGGGTGCGCTCCTGCATCTTTTCGTGGTCTCCTCTGTCCATGTTACGTCCGGGGCTCTACCCGCTTGCGGAGCAGGGACCCGGCAAGGCTGTATCGGTAGAATGTCCCCAGCGGGTCCGGGATGGTCGCCAGGGTTCGCTCGATGTCCGGCTCGGTCGAGGCGGCAATGTTGGAGCAGAGCGACGACAGCATCTTGGCCCCTTGGTCCTTGACCCTTGAGGTCGGGCCAAAACAGCCGCTGCACGGCATGTTGCCCTGCACGCACACGGCCTCGCAGCCGCCCCGCGTTGCCGGACCCATGCACACGACGCCCTGCGCGAGAAAACACTTCTGGGGATCGATGCGGATGAGGTGCGGCCGCTTGAACTCCTCCAATCGGAGGTCCGTGGGCTTGCTGTCCTTGCGAGAACATTGCTCGCACAGGGCGATGTCGGGAGCCAACACGCTCCCTGTAGCGGGGAGCTCCCCCGACAGCAGGCACGTCACGGCTTGCTGAAGCAGCGCCGGAGTGGGCGGGCAGCCGGGCAAGGAGTAGTCCACGGAGACAACGTGGGCCAGGGTCCGGACGACGCGGTGAAATTCCGGGAGGGCAGCGATCCGCCCGGCGTCCTGGACGCGCGATTGGGGGCGCGTCTTGTCGGGGTTCTGGACCGACGGGCAGTCCTCGTAGGCGAACTGGAGAATCTGGTCGCGGTGAAACTGGTTTGCCAAACCGGGGACCCCGCCTAGCTGGGCGCAGGCACCGTACGCGATGACGAAGCGGCTCTTGCGCCGGAGCAACCGAACCATCTCTTCCTGCTCGGAGCTGCGAATGGCGCCGTTGATCAGGCTGACGAGGATCGATCCATCCGGCATGGCCTCGACGTCGGATCGCTTGAAATCCATGGCCACCGGCCAGAATATGATGTCTACCGTGTCGATGAGGTCGAGGATGCCTTCGGCGAGGTCGACGACCGATTCCTCGCAGCCCCCGCAGGACGCACACCAGTAGAACGCGACTTTGGGCTTACCCGGCATGGCCGTCAACCTTCGCTGGCGCGGCTTCCGCTGCATGCGCCGGCGATGCCAGCTCTCTGTCCCATTTCTGGAATCGTTTGGGCAGGTCCAAGGGGCCGAGCGCCCGGACCTTGGCCACCATGTCGTTGATGACGAGCTTCACCTTCTCCCCCTCGGAGGCCGAGATCCATTCGAGCCGGAAGCGGTCATCTTCGATGCCCATCCCTCGAAGGATCCGGCGAAGCATCTGCACGCGCCGGAGGGCCTTGTAGTTTCCCTCGGCGTAGTGGCAGTCGCCGATGTGACATCCGCCAATCAGGACCCCGTCCGCACCCTTGGCGAAGGCGTCCAGGACGAATTGCGGGTCCACGCGCCCCGAACACATCACCCGGATGATGCGCACGTTCGGGGCGTGCTTCAGGCGCGATACGCCGGCCAGATCCGCGGCGGTGTAGGTGCACCAGTTGCAGAAGAAGGCCACCAGGCGCGGCTCCCACGTTCTCGCCGCGCCCGGACCGGTACCGACTTTCGTCTGGGCGGTCAACGGTTTACCTCCCGGAGGTCAGAGGACGGCCGTCTCGCGGGCGAACAGGCCGTCGATTTCACTGAAGATCTCTTCGTCCTCGAAAAGGTTCTGGCGGATCGAGCCCGACGGACAGGCCGCCACGCAGGTTCCGCAACCCTTGCACAGGGCCTCGTTGATAGCAGCCTTTTTCTTGTCCATGAGGAGGGTGATGGCCGAGTAGGGGCACAGCGGGATACAGGATTTGCACCCGGAACATTCCTCCTCCACGATGAACGCCGTATTCGGCTCCAACTCGACGTGGCCGGCGTCGATCAGGGCCAAGGCCTCCGCGGCCGCGGCGCCCGCCTGTGCCACGGCGTCGGGGATGTCGCGGGGACCCTGGCAGGCCCCGGCGATGAAGATCCCGTCGGTGAAGGTATTCACCGGAGCCAGCTTCGGATGGCGCTCGAGGAAAAAACCCTCCGTGGAGCAAGAGATGTTGAAGAGACGCCGGACCTCCTGGGAGTCGGCGCGGGGCTCGAGGCCAACCGAGAGGATGACCATGTCGAGCGGGATGCGCCGCACCGTTCCGACCAGCGTGTCCTCGACGCGGACGACCAGCCGACCTTCTTCTTCGGGTGCCCGAGACCAATCGGTCACCTCCGCGACCCGTCCGCGGATGAAATGGACGCCTTCCTTGAGCAGCTTGTCGTAGAACTCCTCGTAGCCTTTGCCCGGCGTCCGCATGTCGATGTAGAAGTTATAGATGGTGGCGTCGGTGTGCTCCCGGAGCAGATGGGCGAGCTTCAAGGAGTACATGCAGCAGACCCGGGAACACCAGCGGTTGGTCTTTTCGTCGCGGGACCCCACGCAGTGGATGATCCCGACCGCCTTGGGTGTCCGGCCGTCCCGCAGAATCACCTCGCCGCCGGTGGGCCCGGCGGCATTGATGAGCCGCTCGACCTCAAGCGAGGTGTACACATTGGGATAGACCCCGTAACCGTAATACGGGAGGCGGCTTGCGTCGAAGGCCTGGAAACCCGTGGCCAGGATGATGCTGCCGACCTCGATATCCTCGAACTCCACCGTCTGCCGGAAGTCGATAGCCTTGCGGTCGCAGGCCTCGGCGCAGCTCTGCTTGCACCTCCCGGACTTCAGCTGAATGCACGCCTCGGGGTCGAAGAGGACGAGTTGCGGGGTTGCCTGGGGAAACGGGATGTAAACGGGCTTGCGCTTGCTCAGGCCTTGGTTGAACCCGTCCGGAAAACGCGCCTCCTTGTGGATGCAGGCGGCAATACACTCCAGGCAGCCTACACACAGATCTTCCTTGATATAACGGGGTCTCCGTTTCACCTTGATCTTGAAGTTTCCGACGAACCCGTCCACGCCAACCACGTCCGAGTAGGTCCACAGCGTGATGTTGGGATGGGTCTTCACCGCCGACATCTTGGGAGTGAGGATGCAGGCGGCGCAGTCGAGCGTGGGGAAGGTCTTGTCGAACATGGCCATGTGGCCGCCGATGGTGGGCTCCCGCTCGACCAGATAGACCTTCTTGCCGGCGTTCGCCAACGTCAGCGCGGCGTGGATCCCGGCGATGCCGCCCCCGACCACCAGGACGCGTGGGGTGATGGGCACCGTCTTCTGCTGCAGGGCCTTGTGGTGGCCCACTCGGTAGACGGCCGCGCGGACGAGATCCTTGCGCCTTCTCCGTGGCCGGCCCTCGCTCGTCGTTGACCCACGAGACGTTCTCCCGGATGTTCACCATCTGGAGGAAATAGGGGTTGAGCCCACCTTGCGCCGTGGCGTCCCGGAACGTGTGCTCGTGCAGAAGCGGCGAGCAGGAGGCCACGATGATGCGGTCGAGGCGGTGATCCCGGATGTCCTGTTGGATCAGCTCCTGGCCCGGGTCGGAGCACATGTACTTGTACTCGCGCGACACGACCACGCCGCGGAGTCCGGCCGCGTACTCGGCCACGGCCTTGACGTCGACGATGCCCGCGATGTTCGTCCCGCAATGGCAGACGTACACGCCGATACGGGGGGTGCCGTTCGCCCCGGATGTCACGCATGGGCAGGCTGACCTCCTTCATGGCGGGCGAAAGCTGGCTCGGGGGACACGAAGAGGCGTCGCATACCGAGGTCCGCGTCGGAGACTCCGAAGGCCTTGCCCATGAGTTGCGTCAGATAGAGGACCGGAAGCGGGGTGGAGCCCTGGAAGATGCGCCCGATCTCCCGCTGGTAGCACTCCAGATTGAACTGGCAGAGCGGGCAAACGGTGACGATCATCTCGGCCCCCCGCTGGGCGGCATCCCGCAGGAGAATCTGGCTCAGTCGCAGGCCCACATCGGGGATGGTGCCGGTCAAGGCGCCTCCGCAGCATCGCGTCTTCAGCGGCCAGCGGACCGGCTTTGCCCCGAGGGCCTCCACCAGGCGGTCCATGGTGGTGGGGTCGTGCGCCGAGTCGAAGGTGGCAAAGGGGCGCACCACCTGGCAGCCGTAATAGCAGGCGACCTTCAAGCCGTTGAGACGGCGCTTCACCGCCTTGGCGATGCGCCGCAGACCGATGTCGTTGACGAAGACGTCCAGGGGATGGCGTACCTGGACGACACCCTGGTACTCGAGATCGATCGCCTGCAGGCCGGCGTGGACCCGGCGGGCGAGGCCAGCGTGCTGGGCGACGTAGCGCTGGGTCTTCGTCAATACCAGGAAGCAGGCGCTGCACGGCGCCAGCAGACGCGGCGCACCCTTCTCGGGGGCCTCGCGAGCGGCCCGCTCGGCCAGCGCCAGGTTCCGCGCCGCCAGGCTGAAGGCCTGGGCCTCGTCCACGGACATGTAGGAGGTCGCCCCGCAGCAATTCCAGTCTTCGAGCTCCCATATGGGCACGTCCAGCTCCCGGAGCACGGCGAGCAGCGACTCCTCGTAGGGCTTGCCGTTGCTCTTGAGGGAACAGCCGGGATAGTACCAGTAACTCATGACGCTGCCTCCTCCTCCGCGGCCTTGGCTGCACGCAGCAGCGCGCGAACGCTGCTGCGTTGTCGCGTGTGTTCCTGTCGGAGCGAGAGGCGGCCGGTGCGCCAGAGACGCCAGGCGACGGGCGCGTTCCGGAGCATCTGCAGGGGGTTCGTCTTCAGGAAGAATCTGAGCATCAGAGGCAGCTCGTTGCTGCGGCCGTCGCGCTCGACGCCGCGGAAGAACTCGCGCGCGAGCACGGGGATGGCAAAGCGTCTCGGGTAGACGCCCTGGGCCATGGCCTCCTGCTTGAGGGCGTACATGACGTCGGTGATCTTGATCTCCCGGGGGCAATCGACCGTGCACGCGTAACAGGAGGCGCACAGCCAGATGGTGACGCAGTGCAGGACCTCGTCGCGGAACCCTTCCCGGACCATGGCGATGATCTTCCGGGGAGTGTAGTCCATGTAGTGGCTGACCGGGCAGGTTCCGCTGCAGGTGCCGCACTGGATGCAGGAGAACAGCTTCTCCCCGTACGCCTTGCGCGCGATCCGCTCGCCGAAGGTCGCGTCGAGATCCGATTCGAAGGCAATGTGCCTTCGAATTTCCTTCGGCCCGGGAATCCGTTGGACGGGGCGGGAGAAATCGCCGCCGATCATTCGCTTCCACATCGGTCGAAGCCTCCTGGTTTACGCGGTCGCCTTCCTCTGCGGGGCGCCGCCGCCCCAAGCACCCTGTTGGGTCTGTTCAAAACTCGCCGCATCGCCGCGGCCGGTGTGTGACCTGAGGGGGGCAGGTCGCGCCGATTCCTGCGCCGGCGGGCAGATGGCGGGCGGACCTCAACCACGTAGCACTTTACCGAATGGAGGGGCGAGTTCAAGGGATAACGGGGAATGTGCGCTCCAACAATCATCCGCGGGAGCAGACAACGAAGGGCGTGGGCGCCGGTGGGGGCGGCGAAACCGCCGCCCCCACCGGCAGAGCGGAGCAGGGATCCAACTCAAGCAGGAAGGGCCGGAGCGGCCGTTCACCTGGGACGCCTGAGGTTGGCGGGCGCGGACCTGCACCGCCGCGAGATAGATGGCCAGCGGGCGGTAGAGCAGGTGCGACCACTTGCCGAAGGGCACCTCAACCACCAGCATGGGAACGGCGACCATGAGGTGGACCACGTACATGACGTAAGTCGGCATAGGCTGGTCGAGCAGCCGAAACAGGTGGAGCAGGATGCCGGTCAGGCTGGTGAGGAACAACAGTGCCACGAAGAGCCAGTCGGCCAGGTCGCTGTGCTTGTGAATCTGGTCCCGCTTTTCCCATCGGTCGCGGGCGATCCAGAGGGTGGCGCCCAGCAGGATAAGCGTGGCGTAGTACCCCGAGCAAGCTGGTCCAGTGGAAGGAGGCGTCCTCCACCTGAAACCAGTACAGGAAGACCACCACCAGGGCGAACATGGTTCCGTAGGCGCTCACCAGCGCGACGTGGCGCAGCCAATGTTTGGTGTTGTCGGTCTTGCACTCTCGCCAGCGCTTCTGCGTGAGACTGTGGAGAATCAACTCCTTCAACTCGAGGAGGTAGACGCTCAGCGGAACGGCGGGACTCCTCCGCATGACATAGTAGGTCATCCGGGCGGCATTGCTGAGGAGAAGGACCGCCAGGATCGCCGCCATGACGATGTCCCCCCAGTGGACGATCTCCTTCGGGGCGAAATAGGCTAAAGCGACCGCCTGGCGCGCCTCAGGGTGGTTGGCCAGGAGGCGGAAGCCGAAGTTCTCCGGGATCGTGAACAGGCCGAGCACGACCGCGGCTACCAGGGCCAGGAGACCGAGCTCCCAGGCAGGCCACTTGTACATCAGTCGACTCAGACCCGTCCAGTCGTACATGCTGATGAGCCAGCGCCGGCCCGCCATCATCAACTTGCCGGGCTCCGCCTCCCGTGGGCAGGTGTCCGAGCAGTCTCCGCAATAGTAACAGAGCCAGGGATCCAAGGACTCCAGCATCTTACCCTTCAGGCCCATCTGGATGTAGCGGATGTACCGCCTGGGAAACACGCTGTCCTGGTTGGTGAGAGAGCAGGCCGCGGTGCAGTTGCCGCAGTTGAAGCACTTGGAGACCGTATCGCCTCCATACCGCGCGAGGTCTGTGACCACGCTGGAATCCACGCGGGCGCTCATTGCTCCGACTCCTTCAGGGCGTAACGGAAGTAGTCTCCCGCGCGCCCGGCTTCAACGATGTGGCCGTACCGTTTCATGGCCATGACGTACCACGTGACGGTCTCGCCCGGAAGGCTGAGTTGCTGGGTGATCTCCGGGATCGTCTTCGAGCCGAATCGGAGGGCCTCCCGGACGGCCTTGCGTGTGTCGCGGTCCGACTTGAGGTAGCTCTTCTTGGCGTCGGTCAGACCCCCCATCCGCTCCCGGAACACCCGCAGCGCCTCTCGCCACTCCAATCGCTTCGTCCCGTTCATGGCTGTCCCCCGTGGTGTGGAGAGATTAGGAGCCGTTACGAAATAACTTGTCCATTTTTTGGAATTTCGTTACGGCTCCTTATGCCGTTCCCGGAATTTCTCCGGTCACGTTATTCTTTGACAACGGCTTACCCGCGGCGGCCGCCTCCTGCGATCGCCGCCTGACCAACCCTGGTCCGGTCCAGGTACATCGCCGCCTCCATGGCCGCGGCGCCCGCCTCGACGATGGCGTCGGGAATGTCCTTTGGCCCCGTGGCCACGCCCGCGAGGAAGATCCCCTCGACGGGGCTCCGCGCAGGTTTCGTGGCCAGCTCGGGGACCTCGAAGAATCCGTCCCGGGCCTCCGGGACGGGGAGCACATCGCCCGGGTGCCAGCCGGGGATCACGCCCTGGCTGAGGACCACCAGATCGTGCCGAATGTCGGCCACCCGCCCTCCCTCGTCGATCAGCTCCACGCGCACGCTCAGATCCCGGTTCTCGACTTCGCGTGATCCTCGCGACCTTGGCTTTGAGCACCCGGATGCCCTCGGCCATGGCGCGCCGGTAGAACTGCTCATAGCCCTTGCCGAAGGCCCGGATGTCCATGTGGTAGATGGTCACCTCGGTGTCGTGCAGCTCGTGCTTGATCATGATGGCCTGCTTGAGGGCGTACATGCAGCAGACCCGGGAGCAGTAGGGCACGCCGATGGAGGCGTCTCGGCTCCCGGCGCACTGCACGTAGGCGACCGACTTGGGCACCTTGCCGTCCGAGGGGCGCAGGACGTGGCCGTAGGGTCCGTTGGAGGACTGGACGCGCTCCATTGCCAGCGGGTTCATGACGTTGACGTATCTGTCCCCGCCGTACTCCTTCTTGGCATTCATGGGGGTGATCTGCAGGCCGCTGGCCACGATCACCGTTCCCGCCTCGACGGTGAGCTCCTCGGGAAGCTGCGCGAAGTCGATGCAGTCCTTGGGGCAGACCTTGGCGCAGGTGCCGTCGAAGACGCAGTACTCGGGGTCCAGAACCGCCACCTGGGGGATGGCGTTGGCGTGCGGGATGTAGATCGCCCGCCGAGCTCCAGCTCGTAGTCGAAGTCGTGGGGAACATACACGTCGCAGGCCAGCTCACACAGGCTGCAGCCGATGCAGTCCGCCTCCACGACATAGCGCGGCTTCTTGAGCAGCCGCGACGCGGAAGCCGGGATCCAGCGGCTCCACCTTCTGCACGTCGGTGTAGGTGAGGAGGGTGATGCGCTCGTGGTGCGCCACCTCGGCCATCCGCGGCGTGCAGATGCAGCTACTGCAGTCCAGCGTGGGGAAGACCTTGTTCAGCCCCACCATGATCCCGCCGATGGAGGGCTGTCTGCTCGACCAGCAGCACGTGGAAGCCTTGCCCGGCCAAGTCGAGCGCGGCCTGCATGCCGGCGATGCCCCCTCCGATAACCAGCCCGTCGTACCGATCCTTGATGTCTGCCATGGCGCGACCTTTCTCCGGTCAGTCGTGAGGCCTTCCTGGTGGTCAGTCCCGGCGTCGCTCGCTGAGGAGGGTTCCGTCCACGTCCCGCACCCGCACGGTCAGCGGCATCTGGCCCGGCAGGCTGTGGGTGGCACAGCCGAAGCACGGGTCGTAGGCGCGGAACGCCATCTCCACCATATTCAGGACGCCCTCCGTGACCTCCACCCCCTTCGTGATCAGGCCCTGGGCCGCCTGCTTGATGGACATGCAGATGGCCGCGTGGTTGTTGGTGGTGCCCACGATCAGGTTGGCCTTCTTCACGATCCCTCGCTCGTCCGTCACGTAGTGGTGGGTGAGCGTCCCGCGCGGCGCCTCCACGATGCCGACCCCCTCGCTGGGGGTCTTGTCGCAGACCACCCGGTAGTTCTCGGGGTGGGTGATCTCGGGGTGCCGCACGAGCTCCAAGGACCGCTCCGCGGCGTTGAGGAGCTCGATCACGCGCGCCCAGTGGATGGCCAGGGTGTGGTGCACCGGCTTCTTGCCGCTCCGGTCCCCCGTGAGGGTCTCGAAGTACTCCTCGTAGGCCGCTTGGGCCAGCGGGCTGTTCATGCCGTCGGCGACGTTGAGGCGGGACTGGGGCGTGGCGCGGTAGACGCCCGACTCCTTCCCGTCCACGAAACCCTTCCAGCCGACCTGCTTGAGGTACGGGAACTTGAGGTAGCTCCAGGGCTCGACCCGCTCGGCGATGTGCTGCGCGTACTCGCGCGGGGCCGTACTTGCACAGCTCCTTCCCATCCGGGTCCACGACGCGGACCTTTCCGTCGTAGAAGTTGGTCCGGTTCTTTTCGTCCACCAGCCCCATGGAGTACGTCCGTGGTAGTACGGACCGTTGAGGATCAGGTCCAGGTACTCCTTGTTGGACAGCACGACGTCGTGGAGGAGCTTCAAGGTGAACTTGCCGAACTCCGACCATGAAGCGGCAGATCTCCTCCAGGCGGTCCCGCTCCTCGGCCTTGAGGGGCTTGCTCATGCCGCCGGGAATGGCGTTCACGGGGTTGACGGGCTTGCCGCCGAAGATCGCCGCCGCCTCGTGGCCCCACGCGCGGCACTTGATCACCTCGCCGCCGATCTGGAGCGCCACCTTGCCGATGACGCCGATGATGTTGCGCAGGGCCGGGTCGCTCTTGGGCCCCATGACGAAGTCCGGCCCCCCCAGGGCGTAGAAATGGGTGGTATGGTCGGTGACGTAGAAGATGTTGTACTGCAGCTCGCGCAGGAGCTTGGCCGTTAGCGGGAGCTCGACCCCGTACACGGCGTCGCACGCCTTGGCGGAGGCCATGATGGTGCGCCTCGGGGCAGACGCCGCAGATGCGGGGTGTGATGCGGGGCAGCTCCTCGACCGGGCGGCCTTCGCAGAACTTCTCGAACCCGCGCAGTTCGGGGACCTGGAAGTAGCAATCGGCGACATTGCCCTCCGCGTCCAGGAAGATATCGATCTTGCCGTGACCCTCCAGTCGGGTCACGGGGTCGATGCTGATTCGCCGGTATCCTTCTGCCGTCTTGGTGTGCGCGAGTGGTCATGCTCGCGTCCCCCTGGCTCGTCACTTCCCGAGCTTCATGAAGCTTGATGACAAGCTGAAGCGGTAGAAGGTTCCGGTCGGATCCGCGATCTCCGCCACCATCTCCCGCGCGCGCTCCTCCGTCGGCGCATCCAGCAGCGCACCCAGGGCCCCGACCATGCACGTGCCCTGGTCCTCGGCGTTGGCGGGCGCTCCGTAGCAGCCCTCGCAGGCCACGTCGGCCTTGAGGCAGAGGGCCCCGCAGCCGCTCCGCGTCGCCGGACCCATGCAGAGGATCCCCTGCTCCAGCAGGCACCAGTCAGGCTCCGGCCGGAACTGGTGATGACGCCGGAATGCCTTGATCTTCACGAGCTTTTTCTCCCTGGTGCACTCGTCGCAGACGGTCTTGTCGTAGCAGCCCACCCGCACCGCCGTGTTGCGGGGCGGGACCGCGCCGCTCACCACCGCCTGGATCGACTCCCAGACCCGGTCGGCCTGCGGCGGGCACCCCGGGATCTCGTAGTCCACGGGGACGACGTCCTTCAGGCGGAGGACGGCGGGGTAGAACTCGGGGAGCTCCAATTCTCCTTGGGGGACCTCGTGAAGAGGCTCAGGCTCCACACCGCCGCGATTGTCGATGGTGGGGTTCTGGTGGTACACGACGTCGTAGATGCTCGGCGCGGCTCTTGAGGTTGGCCAGCGCCGGGATCCCGCCGCCCACCGCGCAGGCGCCGTAGCCGATGAGCGTCTTGCTCTTCCGGCGCAGGAGTCGGGCGATCTCTTCCTGCTCGCTAGCTGCGGATGCCGCCGTTGTAGAAACAGACATCCATGTACCCATCCGGGTAATTGGCCACGTCCTGATACTTGAAGTCGGCGACGCACGGCCAGAGCACCACGTCGGCAAGCTGGATCAGCTCGAGAATGCGAGGACCGATCTCCAGGAGAGAGATATCGCAACCGCCGCAGCTGCTGGCCCAGTACATGCCGATCTTCAGCTTGCCGTTGGTCTGTTCCTGCGCGTTCGTGCCCATGCTTACTCTCCCCATGGCCTGAGGTCCGCCCCGTGCCCGACCCCCCGCTCGTGCATCACCTGGGGCCAGTTGAGCGGGCCGAGTTCGCGGACCTGTTCTGTGATCTCGGCCACCAGCTTGCTGAACTTCTCTCCCTCCGCGGCGCTGACCCATTCGTGCCGAAAACGCTCCGGCTCGATGCCGAGGTCTTCGAGGACTCGACGCATCAGCGGCATGCGGACCATGGTCTTGTGGTTGCCGGAGATATAGTGGCAATCGCCGATGTGGCAGCCCAGGACCATGACGCCGTCGGCCCCGTTGGCAAAGGCGGTGGTGATCAGTTCCGGATCGATCCGCCCCGAGCACATCACCTTGATGATGTCCACGTTGGCCGGGTACTTCATCCGCGCCGTGCCGGCGCTGTCCGCCCCCGTGTACGAGCACCAGTAGCAGAGGAAGCCGATGATGCGTGGCTCCCAGGCGGCGGTTGGCGTTTGCGACTCTTGACCCGTTGCGACAGTCTCGGCCATGGTTAACCCCCGTTAGACGGTGGCGGCTGCCGGCACGCGTGCGAGCAGGGCCAGGATCTCGGACTTCACCTCGTCATCGGTAAAGCCGAACTGGGTGATGGCATTGCACGGACAGGTGGCCACGCAGGTGCCGCAGCCGGTACAGACCGCCTCGTTGATGACCGCCACCTTCTTTGCGTCGTCGCGGGTGATGGCGTCGTAGGGACAGACGCTCAGGCATATCCGGCATCCGCTGCACACCTCTTCCGCAATCCGGGCGATGAACGGGTCGAGCTCGATACTTCCCTGCGAGATCAGGGTCGCCGCTTTGGCGGACGCGGCGGCGGCGCCGGCCGTGGACTCCACGGTGTCCATCGGCCCCTGGACCGAACCCGCCAGGAAGAGGCCGAAGACTGCCAATTCCACCGGCCGGAGCTTCGGGTGTACCTCCAGGAGGAACCGGTCCGGTCCCACCGAGCAGCGGAAGAGGTCAACCAACCGGGCCATGTCTCGCGCCACCAAGCCCGTGGCGAGCACGAGGACGTCTAGTGGCACCTCGAGTTCTTCCCCGAAGGTGAGCCGATCGATCGTTCGCACCAGGAGCGGCATTTCCTCGCGAGGGTCACGCTCAACCCGGGGCGGCCTCAGGGGGTTGAAGCGGACGAACGCCACGCCCTGTTCGCTGGCCTGGGTATAGTAGTCCTCGTGCCAGCGGCCATACGTACGGATGTCCTCGTGGAAGTCGTAGATCTGCAAATTGGGGTAGTGAGTCTTCAGCTCCGTCTCGGCGTGGAGCGTCGCCGTGCAGCAGACGCGGCTACAGTAATCGTTCATCCTTCCGTCGGGCCCAGGCGGATGGACTCCCTTTTGCTGCATGCTGCCCACGCAGTGCATGAAGCCGATGCTGCGAACCTGTCTGCCGTTGACGACGAGCTTGCCGCCGGTCGGCCCTTTGGCGTCAAGGATTCGGTTCAGCTGCGCGAGGGTGATGACCTCGCGGAACTGCCCGAAACCGTATTCCCCCAACCGGGGCTGGTAGAGGTCCAGCCCCACGGCGATCAGGATGACGCCGGACCGAATCTCGATCTCCCGCGGTTCCTCCGCCAGATTGATCCCCTTGGCGCCCACCGCCTCCACGCACTTCCCGCACTTGGTGCAGCTCTTCCAGTCAATGGCCGGGTGAGAGGGGTAACACCCATCGTATGGGAAGTAGATGGCCTTCCGTTTGGTGAGGGCAAAATTGAACTCGTCCTCGGTTTGCTCGGGGCAGGCGTCGATCGCGGCCTGGACGTTGGCCACGGTGGGCTCGACCCCGCGAGGGACGAGCCGCACGGTGGTCCGGAAGTCCCCGATAAAGCCGGTGGACTGAATCATCTCGGCGTTGGTGTATATGGTGACCTTCGGATTGTTGATCACCGCGTCCATCACCGGGCGCAGCAGGTCGCGGGCTTGTTTACCGGTCGGAAAGAGTCCGGCAAGTCGCGACATGCGACCGCCGAGGAAGGGGCTCGATTCGATCAACGTGACCGCGATGCCGCGACTGGCCAGGCACGAGGCTGCCGTGAGACCGGCGATCCCCCCGCCAATGACCAGCACCGATTGGTGGATGGGGATGACGCGCTTCTGCAGCGGCGCCAAGTGGGGAACGCGGGCCACGGCGGCCCGGATCAGACGGATGGCCTTCTGGGTAGCAAGTTCCTTGTCCGTCACGACCCAGGAGTCCTGCTCGCGGATGTTGGTGTGCTCGTACAGGTACTGGTTCAAGCCGGCCCGGGAAAGGGTTCGGCGGAAGGTCAGTTCGTGCAGGCTCGGGGAGCAGGCCGCGACGATAACGCGGTTGAGGTTCAGCTCCTTGATTTTCTGT
The DNA here is from genome assembly GCA_963695995.1 of uncultured Methylomirabilota bacterium. Taxonomy (GTDB): domain Bacteria; phylum Methylomirabilota; class Methylomirabilia; order Methylomirabilales; family 2-02-FULL-66-22; genus 2-02-FULL-66-22. The sequence continues at coordinate 94,076 of CAVOIV010000043.1, read as the reverse complement.
TCGATCATGGCCTGGCCGGGATCCGAACAGGCGAACATATGGGTCGTGGAAATCACGACGCCGGGAATGCGGCCGATCTCCTCCGCGACGCGCTTGACGTCCACCACATCCGAGATGTTTCCGCCGCAGTGGCAGACGAAGACGCCGATCCGCGGTTCCGCTGTCGCGCCGTTCCCTGAAACCTGCTCTGCGTGCGTGCTGTCGCTCATGTCGGCGTCTCCCGAGAACCTAGAGGGTTTGCGCGTGCGCCTCGTAGGCGCCTCCGGGTTCTGAGTGGTTCGCTTGCTTTCGGCACCGGCTGTCACGAAAAGCCAGATGGTCTGCTGGCCTGACCACAAGGAAGCCGTGGATAAAATCTCGCGAACCCTACCTTCGGTCAAGAGTAACTATGTTACACAGTTAGAAGACTACGGCGCTCTTATATGCTTGAAACTTCGATTGCACAACCGCCCTTGATCTGCCGGGAAACCGCCTTCTGGATGGCTCGAACCAGAAGACCGGCCCTCGCCGATTTACCGCAGCCGCGAGCTCTCGAGCGATGTCTGGGTGCGCGCTCCGCCGCAACGCGTTGCCCGCGGGACAGCCGCCGAATCCTGGAAGCACCCAGGGCTCGGTGCGGGTCCAATCGGAAAAGCGTTGGGGTCGGACCATCGATGTGCAGTGGAATTTTCGTGGGAGAACCAGCAGGAAGGACTTCGGCCGTTGCGCTCGACGAAACAAAACAAGGAGAGCCGACGCCTCGCGGCTCGAACTCCTCCCTCATCCAACCGATGGCGTACCCTGTGACCACCTCGTGACCTCCGCGCGCGAAGACGCCGGACGAGCCTGCGAAGATGTCTCTGTGGGTACCTGGGCGCAACGTATCTTTCTTACCGAGTAGAAATAACCACACATCAACCAGAACGGGCAAGACCTGTGTGAGATTTGTCTGGTGTGGCGATCATCCGTCACTTCTCGACGTGGAAACGGCCCGGGGGCGGGCATCCGATTGCGGCCGTCGCGGGACGCCGTGGGGCGCCGGCGAGAGATGCAGCGCTGGAGGCGGACGCGGGGCGATAAGAAATTGTAGAGGACACTCAGGAGTGAGCAGAGTGGCCGCGGAGCCGTGTCCGCGTCCGGATCGCGAGCCGGGGGCGACGCACGCCCTGCGGGGGATGATGCGATGAGCCTGACTGCGGCGTCCTAGGCTTACACTTCTCCCGGCTCCTGACTCAGGCCGGGTTGCCGGGCGTGAAGATGCTCGCGCAAGTACTGATACCAAGCGTCCATGCCTTCGCCGGTGCGAGCCGAGACCTCGAACATCATCGCGTGGGGAGCCGCCCGTCGAATATTGCGCAGCGCGGTCTCCCGATCGAATCCCACGGCCGCGGCGATGTCCATCTTGTTGACCACAACCACCTGGGCGCTCTGGAACATGACCGGGTACTTCAGGGGTTTGTCCTCCCCCTCGGTGACGGAGAGCAGGACGATGCGGGCGCTCTCGCCCAGGTCGTAGACGGCGGGGCAGACGAGATTGCCCACGTTCTCGATGACCAGGACGTCGAGGGCGTTGAGGTCGAGGCGCTCCATCGCTCGCGAAACCATCTCGGCGTCGAGATGGCAGACGCTGCCTGTGGTGATCTGGATCGCCGGGATGCCGTGTCCGCGGAGGCGGATGGCATCGTTCTCGGTCGCAAGATCGCCGACGATCACCCCCAGGCGAAATCGCCCACCCAGATCGGCAGCAGTCCGCTCGATGAAGGCCGTTTTCCCCGCGCCCGGCGAGGCAAGCACGTTCACCACATACAAGCCCCTTCGCCTGGAAGTAACCGCGATTTCGTTCGGCCAGCCGATCGTTCTTCTGCAGGATTCCCTGCTCGACCTGGAGCGTGCGGTGCTCCTCGTGGGCATGCGGGCGCGCATGGTCGTGCGCATGGTCATGGTCGTGTCCATGCGGATGCGGATGCTGATGGCTGTAATCATGGGGGTGCTGGTGATCGTCGGAATGGCCGTGGCCGGCCGCGCCCACCCGCACACCATCGATGGCGACGTCGCCGGGGAGTCCGCATCCGCAATCCTTACACATCTCAGGATACCTCCAGGCTGGTCAACTGCAGCTCGCGGCCGCGCCGGATATCTGCGCTGGGCCGGCCGCAACGCGTGCACTCGCAGACGAGATCCGCCGGCTCGAATTCCTGGGCGCAGGTCGGACAGAAGCACACGATGGAGACCCGCTCGATGTCGAGGGCGGCCCCCTCGGCGATCGTTCCCTTGGCGACGATCTCGAAGGCGAACTCCAGGGTCTCCGGAACGGCTCCGGAGAGCGCGCCAACCTTCATCGCCACCCGGTGGATCCGCTGAGCGCCCGCCTCGCGCGCCTGTCGAGTGGCGATGATGACGGTATCCTGCATCAGACTGACTTCATGCACCTCGCGCCCCCTCCGATCGCCAGATCCCGTAATTACTCTGCCACAGCAAGCCACGACCGGCAAGGCGGGACGACCGATTGTACGAGAATGCATCGGTCCGGCCATCGGTGAGCCTTCGAGAGAGTCGCTCAGTCGTCGTCCGTCGCGTCGCGGTGCGCTTTTTCCTGAGCGGCCTTGCGGAGTGCGAGGCTGAACCAGTCGTTAGCCGGCTTCGCTGCCGCACCCTGGGTCCGGGGTGCTGCCGGGCTGGGGCGCCGGCTGGCGTCGGCCGGTGCGCCCCGGGAGGTGCGGGAGGCGTCGGGGTCCGGCTGGCGCTTCATGGAGAGACCGATGCGCTTCCGCGCCAGGTCGACCTCCAGCACGGTGACCTGGACCCGCTGATGGACCTTCACCACGTCCGCGGGCTCCTTCACGAAGCGGTCGGCGAGCTGGCTGACATGCACCAGGCCGTCCTGATGCACGCCGATGTCCACGAACGCCCCGAAGGCGGTGACGTTGGTGACGATGCCCGGCAGCTTCATGCCGGGCTGGAGATCCTCCAGTTTGGTCACGCCCTCGGCGAAGGCGAAGGCCTCGAACTGCTGGCGCGGGTCGCGGCCGGGCTTGGCGAGCTCGCTCCAGGATGTCCTGTAAGCGTCGGCAGGCCGACCGTGTCGGTGACGTACCGCTCCAGCTGGATCTGGGCGCGCAGGTCCGCGCGGGTCATGAGGTCCTGCACCGTGCAGCCGAGGTCGGCGGCCATGCGTTCCACGACGCCGTAGCTTTCCGGGTGCACGGCGCTGGCGTCGAGCGGATTCTCGCCGTCGCGGATGCGCAGGAATCCGGCCGCCTGCTCGAAGGCCTTCGGGCCCAGGCGTGTCACCTTCAGCAGGTCCCGGCGTGACGTGAACGGGCCGTGCTCGTTGCGGTGGAGCGACGATGTTGGCCGCGGTCACGCCGTTCAGGCCGGAGACATAGCTCAGGAGCTGCTTGCTGGCGGTGTTGACCTCGACGCCGACGGCGTTCACGCAGCTCACGACCACCTCGTCGAGCGAGCGCTTGAGGGCCTTCTGGTCCACGTCGTGCTGGTACTGGCCCACGCCGATGGACTTGGGGTCGATCTTCACCAGCTCCGCCAGCGGGTCCATCAGGCGCCGGCCGATGGAGACCGCGCCGCGCACGGTGATGTCCTGATCGGGGAACTCTCTCGCGCGCGCCTCGGAGGCCGAGTAGACGGACGCGCCGCTCTCGTTCACCATGACCACGGTGATCGCAGGGGGCAGGTCCAGCCCGCGGACGAAGGCTTCCGTCTCGCGGCTCGCCGTGCCGTTGCCGATGGCGATGGCTTCGATCTGAAAGCGCTGGCACAGCGCCAGGACGGTCTGCCGGGCGACGTCGCGCTGCCGGTCGGACTGTTCGATGAAGATGACGTCGTGGTGGAGGAGCTTCCCTTGCCGGTCCAGGCACACGACCTTGCAGCCGGTGCGGAAGCCGGGGTCGATGCCCAGGACGGTCTTCCCGCCGAGCGGCGGGGCGAGGAGCAGCTCGCGCAGGTTGGCGGCGAAGACGCGGATCGCTTCCGCATCCGCGCGCTGCTTGGCTTCCAGCCGTGCCTCGGTCTCGATCGAGGGTTCGAGCAGCCGCTTGTAGCCGTCCTCGACGGCGAGCCGCACCTGCTCGGCGGCCGGGCTGGCGTTCTTGAGGAACATGCCGTTCAGCAGGGCGATGGCGTCCTCTTCGGGCGGCATCAAGCGGCTGGTGAGAACACCTTCCGTCTCGCCCCGACGGATGGCCAGGATGCGGTGCGACGGCGCCTTGGCGGCAGGCTCGCTCCCACTCGAAGTAGTCCTTGAACTTCGCGCCGTCGATCTCCTTGCCGGCGATGACCTTCGAGCGCAGGACGCCCTTGGTGGCGAAGAGGCCGCGGATGGCCGTGCGGGCGGCGGTATCGTCGCTGACCCGCTCGGCGAGGATGTCGCGCGCACCGGCCAGCGCCTGCGTCGGCCGATTCAACGCCCGCCTCTTGCGTTGACGAACGGCGCGGCGCCGCCGGCCGGATCGGTGGCCGGGTCCTGCGTCCAGAGCAGTTCCGCCAGCGGCTCCAGCCCCTTCTCCCGGGCGATCATGGCGCGCGTGCGGCGCTTCGGGCGGTAGGGCTGATAGATGTCCTCCAGCGCGGTCAAGCGTCGCGGCGGCCTCGAGGGCCGCCATGAGTTCGTCGGTCAGAAGCTGGCGCTCGTCGAGCGACTTCACGATCGCCTCGCGCCGCTCGGCCAGGGCCTGGAGCTGCTCGAGACGGTCGCGAATTCCTGCGATGGCGACCTCGTCCAGCGAGCCGGTCTGCTCCTTGCGGTAGCGGGCGATGAAGGGAATCGTGCCGCCGTCCTCCAAGAGCGCCGCGGTCGCTTCTACCTGGCGTCGCGGGATCTGCAATTCGGCGGCGATCGTCTCCAGGAATGTGTCACGCATATGATATTCGCTCCTTGCGGCTTCAGGACAGTCGGCCGGGGATGTCGCAGCGGCGGGTCCGTGCAGAGGGCAGCCTTGTACACCGCGGCGGGGCGGATGTCAAGCTCGGCCACAGCGTTTTTTCTTTGACACCACTGCTGCGAGTGGGCGAGAGTTGCGCGACTGTGGGCGACGATCGGATGGGCGGCCTGGCCGGCGTGGCGGTTGGCGGCGTCTGAACAAGGGCCGGCGACGCGACGGGAGCAGGGTGCGGGGAAACACGAACATGCGGCGGGAGAATGGCAGACTGATCATCGCGGGGGGAGAGGGGTGACCGTCTTCTTCGCCACCGCGTCGGCCGGGACCGAGGACCTGCTCGCCGACGAATTGCAGACGCTCGAGCTGCGGGGTGTGCGCGTCGGCCGGGGCGGTGTGCGATTCACGGGCGACATCAGCGACGCCATGCGCGCCTGCCTGTGGTCGCGGATCGCCATGCGGGTGCTGCTGCCGCTCGCCGATTTCGCCGCGGCCGACGCCGACGCGCTGTATGCCGGCGCTCGCGACGTCCGCTGGGAGGCAGCACCTCGACGAGACGCGGACATTCGCCGTCGATGCGGTGGGGCGCACCGAAGCCCTCGGGCACACGCATTTCACCGCGCTCAAGGTGAAGGACGCGGTGGTGGACGTCCTGCGGGACCGCCGCGGGGCGCGTCCCAGTGTGAACGTGGACGACCCCGACGTGCGCATCGTGGCGCACCTCGCCGACGGGCGGGCGAGCCTCGCCCTCGACCTGGCCGGCGAGCCGCTCTTCAAGCGCGGCTGGCGGCTGGCGCAGACCGAGGCGACGCTCAAGGAGACGCTGGCCGCGGCCATCCTGCGGGCCTGCGGCTACGACGGGACGCGGCCGCTGATCGATCCGATGTGCGGGTCCGGCACGCTTGCCGTCGAGGCGGCGCTGATCGCCCAGAACCACGCCCCCGGCGTGCACCGGAGGCTCGGCATCGAGCGCTGGGCCTCCTTCGACGAGACGCCTGCGCGCCGACGCTCCGGCGCATGCGCGACGAGGCCCGGCGGGGCGTGCGCCGCGGCGCGCCGCCGGTCATCGCGGGCGACCGCGATCCCGAGGCGATCCTCGCGACCCGGGTCAACGTCAAGCGTGCGGGCTTGCCGATCGAGGTGCGGCAGGCGGACGCGCGCGACCTCGAGCCACTCGACCCGCCGGGGTTCGTCGTCGTCAACCCGCCATGGGGGAAGCGACTCGACGGGGGAGGGCGCCGGCAGCTCAAGACGTTCTTCTGGCAGCTCGGCCAGGCCTGGCGCGCACTGCACGGCCACCGCGTGGCGGTGCTCGCCGGTGGACCGGAGTTCGAGAGCGCCTTCGGCGTACGGCCGCGAACCCGGCGGCATGCTCTGGAACGGCCCCGTCCGCTGCATGCTGCTCATCTACGATCTCGACTGACGCGGCGAGGAAGGGGGAAGCGGTGTTTTCCCGCCGCACGGCGTGGCATGTGACGCCAAACCGCATTGCCGCGGCGCTCGGGGAGTATCGCCGGTCGGGACGACCGTGTCTCGATCTCACCGAGACCAATCCGACCAGGGTCGGCCTGCCGATGCCGGCGGCGGAGATCCGCGAGGCGCTCGCCGATGCCCGCGGGCTGCGGTACGAGCCGACGCCGTTCGGCCATGCCGAGGCGCGGGCGGCGGTGGCGGCCTATCACGGCGGCGCCGTCGCGCCGGAGCGCGTGGTGCTGACGGCGAGCACCAGCGAGGCGTACGCGCTGCTGTTCAAGCTCTTGGGGGATCCCGGCGATCGCGTCCTGGCCCCGGTGCCGAGCTACCCGCTGTTCGAGTATCTGGCGGGCCTCGAGAGCCTGGAGATGGTGCCCTATCCCTGCCGGTGGGACGGCGACGGCTGGTTCATCGACCTGTCCGCGCTGGAAGAGCGCATCGACGACCGGACGCGGGCGATCCTGGTGGTCAGCCCCAACAATCCCACCGGGGCGGTCATCCGGCGCGCGGAGGCCGACCGGTTGCTGGCGCTGTGCCGGGAGCGGGGCCTGGCGCTGATCAGCGACGAGGTCTTCGCGGATCATGTGTTCACCGATGCGCCCTCGCGCCTGCGGTCGCTCGCCGGACGGAGCGAGGCGCTGGTCTTCGTCCTGGGCGGATTGTCCAAGACCTGCCTCCTGCCGCAACTCAAGGCGGCGTGGATCGCCGTCAGCGGGCCCGCCGCACCTGGCCGACGACGCCCTGGCGCGGCTGGAGGTCGTGACCGATACCTACCTGTCGGTGAACACGCCGGTCCAGCTCGCGCTCCCGCGGCTCCTGGCGCTGCGCGAGCGCATCCGGGCGCCGCTCATGGCGCGGCTCGCCGTCAACCGCGCGACGCTGGAGACGGTCCTGCGCGGCAGCGCCGCGAGCGCCTTGCCGGCCGACGGGGGGTGGTCGGCGGTCATCCGGGTGCCACGTTATCCGGGCGAGGAGGAGCGGGTGCTGCGCCTGCTCACGCGCCACGGACTGTCGGTGCATCCCGGTTTCTTTTTCGATTTTCCGACCGAGGCGTTCCTGGTCGTGAGTCTGCTGGGGCCGGAGGACGAGTTCGCCCGCGGCGCAGCGATCCTGGCAACGGATGCGGACCAGGTTTGACGTTTTTTTGCATCGGCGGTGCGTGCGTAAAGGGAGAGACGGATGGCGAAGCCCAGCGAACCGAACAAGATCATCTACTCGATGGTCGGCGTGGGGAAGGTGCACGGGACGAAGCAGGTGCTCAAGGACATCTCGCTGTCGTACTTCTACGGCGCCAAGATCGGCGTCCTCGGGCTGAACGGGGCGGGCAAGAGCACGCTGCTCCGGATCATGGCCGGGGTCGAGACGGAGTTCCTCGGCGAGACGCACTGCTCGCCCGGATACACCATCGGGCTTCCTGGAGCAGGAGCCGACAGCTGGACCCGGCCAAGACCGTCGAGCGAGGTGGTGCGCGAGGGGGTGCAGGAGACGGTCGATCTCTTGAAGGAGTTCGAGGAGATCAGCGGCAAGTTCGCCGAGCCGATGTCCGACGACGAGATGAACGCGCTCCTGGAGAAGCAGGGGAAGGTCCAGGACAAGCTCGACACATGCCGGTGCGTGGGATCTCGACAGCCGGCTGGATCTCGCCATGGACGCGCTGCGCTGCCCGCCGGGCGACACGCCGGTGCAGGTGCTCTCGGGCGGCGAGCTGCGCCGCGTGGCGCTCTGCCGTCTCCTGCTCCAGAAGCCTGACATCCTGCTGCTCGACGAGCCGACGAACCACCTCGACGCCGAGTCGGTGGCGTGGCTGGAGCAGCACCTGCAGCAGTACGAGGGGACGGTCATCGCCGTCACCCACGACCGCTACTTCCTCGACAACGTGGCCGGGTGGATCCTGGAACTCGACCGCGGGCACGGGATTCCCTGGAAGGGGAACTACTGTTCGTGGCTGGCGCAGAAACAGGAGCGGCTCCAGCGCGAGGAGAAGTCGGAGTCCGAGCGCCAGCGGACCCTGGAGCGCGAGCTGGAATGGATCCGGATGTCGCCCAAGGGGCGACACGCCAAGGGCAAGGCGCGCATCAGCGCCTACGAGTCGCTCCTCCAGCAGGAACACGAGCAGCTTGCGCGCGATCTGGAGATCTTCATACCGCCCGGGCCGCGGCTGGGGGACGCGGTGGTTCGCGCCGACGGGGTCGCCAAGGCCTACGGCGACCGCGTGCTCTTCGAGGAGATGACCTTCACCGTCCCGCCGGGAGCCGTGGTGGGGATCGTCGGGCCGAACGGGGCGGGCAAGACGACGCTGTTCCGGATGATCACCGGGGAGGAACAGCCCGACAAGGGAACGTTGAGCCTCGGTCAGACGGTGGCGCTCGCCTACGTGGACCAGGCGCGGAGCGATCTGGACCCGTCCAAGAGCGTCTGGGAGTCGATCTCGGGAGGGCAGGACCAGATCGCGCTCGGGAAAGCGCTGGTCAACTCGCGCGCCTACGCGGCGCGCTTCAACTTCCTCGGTCCCGACCAGCAGAAGAAGGTGAGTGCCCTGTCGGGCGGCGAGCGGAACCGCCTGCACCTCGCCCGGATGCTTCGCCGCGAGGCGAACGTCATCCTGCTCGACGAGCCGACCAACGATCTCGACGTCAACACCATGCGGGCGCTGGAGGACGCCATCGATCGTTACGCCGGGTGTCTCCTGGTCATCTCGCACGATCGCTGGTTCCTCGACCGGGTCGCGACGCACATCCTGGCATTCGAGGGGGACAGCAAGGTCTACTGGTTCGAGGGGAACTGGAGCGAGTACGATGCGGATCGGAAGCGCCGCCTGGGCGCGGCGGCCGAACGGCCGCACCGGATCCGGTACCGGCCGCTCACCCGCGCGTGAACGCAACGGCGCCGGTCCGCGGCGGCGTGGGCGCGGAGCGCCTGGCGGGGAGCAGCCAGAGGCGCCTATGTTTTCGGGACCAGGCGAGGGCCGACGTCGAGGTGCTCGACGTGACCAAGGTGGACTACCGCGCGATGCTCGACGAGATGGAGGCCGTCGAGGGCATCGTGGTCGGTACGTGCACCATCAACGGCCATGCGCTGGCGCATGCGTGGAGCCTGCTCAGCTCGATGACTACCATCAAGCTCAAAGATAAGCTGGGGGCGTCCTTTGGGGCGTTTGGCTGGAGCGGCGAGGGGCCGCTGATGATCGCCGAGCGGATGAAGGGCCTGAAGTTCCGGGTGCCCGATAAGCCCATGCGCGTGCAGCTTGTCCCGAGCGATGCCGACCTGAAGCCCTGCGAGGAGTACGGGGAGCGGCTGGTAGCCGCTTTGTAAGTTCGGGCGACTCGGGCCCGGCCCGTCTCGGTTGATTCGAGACCCGGCCGGGCTGGCCCGCGACGGCGCCGTTCGCTCACACCCCGGCTATGCTCGTCTTCCCTCGGACCACACCCTCAAGGGGAGGCTTCACTTCCCCTCGCGAAGGAATCGCACCGCAGACCGGACGTCTTTCACCCCGTCGACCTCTCGCGCGACGGCGGCAACGGCCTCCAGCAGGGCGGGCGATTGGGTCGTTCCCGTGACGCTGACGATTCCGTCGTCGGCCGTGACCGCCAGGTCGGTCCCCCGGGTGCGCTCATCCCGCGCGAACGTCGCCGCGACCCGGTTGCCCAGCACGAGGTCCCGCAGGGCCTTCATGGAGGCGGCGGTCGGCTGAAACTCCTCGCGCTCGGTGAGGCGGACGACCATCTCGCACGCGGTCGCCACACTCATGCGGCTCAGGTTGAGGACGACGTCGTAGAGGGCGGGATCGTCCCATTCGACGTCGAAGACGGACCGCGTCCACTGCCGTCGCTCCTTGTCCACCCGGTCGATGTACGCCACGGCGTCCTTGCGTGCGAGGCCCTGGTGGCGCATGGCCGCCTGGATGCGGTACTCGATGTCGGCGATGGCGCGCACCCGTAAGGCGTGGGACACGCCCGGCAACACCAGGTGCCCGGCGTACCCGTGGTAGACGAGACGGCCCTCCAGGGCTTGATCGCACAGGGCCGCCCGCACGAAGGTGAAGTAGGCGGTCCGCTTCCCGATCAACCGTTCCCATAGCGGGGGCCGCTTCTCCATAGCGGCGGCGAGCTTATCCACCGGAACCCCGTACCCCCACGCCGCTTCGAGGAGAACCTCGCGACTCACACATCGGTGCCCCAGCCGCTCGGCCACGGCCGTCGCGAGCGCCTCGCCGCCGCTGAACGTCCCTCGGGAAATCGTGATGATGGACACTGCCTCGCTCCTTTCTGCAGGCCAGCAGCCCGCGCCCCGCCCGCCTACAAGATGGCTCGAACCACCCCCCCGTGTCAACGCGAAATCCCGCCAGGATGGAGATCGGCGGACACGGAAGGCGGCTACACGCGCTCCATCTTCTGATAGACCACCATCTCGCCCTCGGTGCGCAGGTCCTCGGGGTGGTAGCGGGGGATGGGAGACTCGAGCTGCTTGAACTTGACCGGCGCGATCTTCTTGTCCACCAGGCCGACGGCGACGGCGACGCCGTAGAGGATCGCCTCGGGGCGCGGCGGACAGCCGGGGATGTAGAAGTTGACCGGGACGACCTTCTCGACCGGGCCGAGGACGCTGTAGGTGTCGTACCAGATGCCGCCGCCGCAGGCGCAGGAGCCGATGGCGAAGACCAGCTTGGGCGCCGGCATGGCGTCGTAGGCGCGCCGCAGGGCCTTGGCGGTGGAGCGCATGGCCGGCCCCTGGCAGAGCATGACGTCGGCGTGGCGCGGCGAGCCGACCAGCTTGATGCCGAAGCGCTCGACGTCGTAGTAGGGCGTGAGGACGTTCAGCACCTCGATGTCGCAGCCGTTGCAGCCGCCGCTGTTGGCGTGATAGACCCACAGCGACCGCGGAAACATTTTGCGACAGAACGCTGTGAGCACGGCCTGCCTCCCTGAGAAGCGAAAATGACGAACGGATTTGACTCATCCGCAGATGGCGCAGATTGCGCAGAGTTTCCTGAAGAAACCCGAACCTGAAATCGGTCAACCCCCGTCACGGGCGAGTCTCGTGATCTGCGGATCCTGGACGCCTCCCGGCGCATTGGCGGTTCCAGCGTCAATCCAGTTCGATCTCGATGTCCCGCACGGTCGGCTCTTTGTCCAGGTACGCCTTGGCGGTCGTAGACCCAGCGCTCCTTGCTCCAGGTCGTCAAGCCGGTAGCCCTTCATCATCAGCTGCTCCAGCGGGCCGGGCTCCTTGAAGCAGCGGCCGCAGCGCTGGCAGGTGCCCATGAACATCTCGAGCCGCTGCTGCATGTCGCGCGATGTCGTTGGTGGCGTTCTCGAACTCGTGGCTCATGGTGATGGCCTTCTCGGGGCAGACGTCGGCGCAGCGGCCGCAGTAGGTGCAGCGGCGGCCGAGGTACTTGATGATCGCGGATCTCCTGGCAGAGGTCGAAGACGAGGATCTCGCGCGCCGGGCAGTTGTTGGCGCAGCCGGCGCAGCCGATGCACTTGTCGACGTCGAAGATCGGCCGCCCGCGGAAGCCTCGCCGGCGGCTTCGGCGAGGCCCCGGGATAGGGCAGGGTGACCCGGCCCGCCTTCAGGCAGATGATCGTTTCCTTGAGTTTGCTCAGGAGCGACATGACGCGTGCCCCCATTTCCTCAATAGCCCATAGAGCGCCAAGCAGCAAGCGCCACCAGCGAGACGCCACCAGGAGCCGCCCGCGTAGTAGCGGATCGCCTGGTCGATCCGGTAGCGCGCGTGCGTGGCGGCCACCAGCGTGACCAGCAGGACCAGCACGAAGACCTTCGCCAGGAAGACGACCAGGCTCAGCGGGAACGGCAAGCCGCTCCCCCAGGGGACAGAAGAGCGCGACGAACAAGCGCGCTGTAGACGACCAGCTTGGCCATCTGCGCGTACTTGAACAGCGCCAGCTTCGGGCCCGGAGTACTCCATCAGCGGGCCTTCCATGATCTCGGTCTCGGCCTCGGCGATGTCGAACGGCACCCGGCCGACGAAGGCCTGGAAGGCGAAGACAGCCACGCCCAGCATGAGGATCCCGGCCAGCGGGAAGCCGGCCGTGGCCGTACGGCCGAGCCGTCGAGGACGGCGTCCAGCCGCAGCGAGCCGGACGTGGACCGCGCCGATGACGATGGCGACCGCCAGGAGCGGCTCCAGCGTCATCATGGTCATCATCTCGCGGCTCATGCCGACGAGCGAGTAGGTGGAGCCGGCGGCCAGGCCGGCGAGCAGGGTGGAGATGCCGCACAGGGTCAGCAGGTAAATCAGCAGGATAGGCGTCGCCGCCCCGTTGAAGGGCGGGACCGTGCCCCATGGGCACCAGGCAGGGCCACGGTCAGGATCGTCGCCAGCGAGAGGTAGGCGGCGAACCGCTGCATGACCGGGCTCTCGCCCGACTCGATGTCCTCCTTGCCCAGCAGCTTCAGCAGGTCGAAGTACGGCTGCCAGAGCGGCGGGCCCTGGCGCGACTGGACCTTGCGCCGTGATCTTGCGCAGGATGCCCTCGAAGAGCGGCGCCAGCGCCAGCACCAGGGCGACGTTCATGACCGCCGGAGAGGACTCGGACCGCCAGGCTAGTCTCCATCGCCGCGCATCCTCATGGCGTGCGGGTCGCGCCGCGCGTGAGCCGCAGAAGCTCCGCCTGCGAGTAGACGTCGGTGCGCGCCCGAGCGGATGATCCACGATCTCCAGCCGATCCGTGCAGGAGAAGCAGGGATCGATGCTGCCCAGCGAGATCGTCATGTCGGCGAGCTGCTGGTCCTTGATCATGGCCGGGACGCCCTGCAGGTTCTGGTACGTCGGGGCGCGCACCCGCCAGCGGCGCGGCCGGTTGTTCTCGCCGGTGATCACGAAGTGATGCGACTCGCCGCGCGGGGCCTCGACCGAGGACAGGCCGATCCGGCCCGACGGGCAGCTCGTCCTGGATCGGTGGCCTGCAAGGGGCCCTCCGGCATCTTCTCCAGGCACTGGCGGATGATCCTGATCGACTCGAAGACCTCCAGGACGCGCACCAGCACGCGCGACCAGACGTCGCAGCCCTCTTGGGTGATCACGTCGAACTCCACCTGGTCGTAGGCGGCGTAGGGATGGTCGCGGCGGCAGTCGATGTCCACGCCGGCCGCGCGCGCCACCGGGCCGATCAGGCCGGCGTCCTTGACCAGCGTCGTGTCGGCGACGCCGACGCCGCGCGTCCGCTTCTGGATGTTCCGGTCGCCTGTCACCGCGTCCGCCACGGCGCCGCCATTCCTTCTCCAGCTTGTCGAGCACGCGCCGAGTTCGGTCCGGAGCTCCGGCGTGATGTCCCAGCGCACGCCGCCGATGACGCACAGGGCGTAGGTCTTGCGGTTGCCGCTGATCTTCTCGGCGATCCACATGATCGGCTCGCGGATGCGGAAGCTCTGCATGAAGAGCGTGTCGAAGCCGAGGATGTGGCAGGCCAGCCCGACCCAGAGCAGGTGGCTGTGCAGCCGCTCGATCTCCAGCATGATGGTGCGGATGTACTCGGCCCGCGGTGGCGGCGTGATGGCCGCCGCCTGCTCGACGGCCTGCGCGTAGGCCACGTTGTGGACGCAGCCGCAGATGCCGCAGATCCGCTCCGCCAGCATCGGGATCTCGTTGTAGGTGAGGACCGAGTCGGCCAGCTTCTCGATGCCGCGGTGGACCATGAAGCCGCGGTACTCGCAGCCGCGCACCATCTCGCCCTCCACGTAGAGCCGGAAATGCGCCGGCTCGTCGAGCGTCGGGTGGAACGGGCCGAAGGGCACGACCATGCAGCCTTCGGGCGGGTCGTCGAAGTCGAACTCCGGCTCCTCGTCGTAGCCCGGCGGGACGTCGTTCCAGGGCACGTCCTTGCGCAGCGGATGGACGCCCTCGGGCCAGCCGTCCGGCAGCACCAGCCGCTTCGGGTACGGGTGGCCGACCGGCTCGATGCCGACCAGGTCGCGGATCTCGCGCTCGGCCCAGTTGGCGCCGGCACGACGTCGGAGATGCTGTCCACGCGCGGCGGATTGCGCCGGCAGGTAGCTCAGGATGCTGCACAGCACGTGGTCCTTGTCGAAGGCGAAATCGTGGGCCACGAGGAACTTGCCCGAGAAGGGGCGGTCGTCCATGCCGATGCTGATGACGTAGCGGGCGTCCAGGTCGCGGAAGACGTACCGGCAGATTTCCCGGAGGGCCTGAGGCTCCACGTACACGAACAGGCGGCCGTCTTCGGGCACGTCCGTCCGCTGGATGACCGACGCGAAGCGCTCCGTGATCTGCTTCAGGACGACGTGTGCTGCCATGGTTACGCCCCACGTTGTGAGGATTGCGACTCGGTTCCCTGTGGGATCGGCTCGGGCCGTCCCCCGGCGCCGTTCCCGTTCGGTTGCCCCGGCGTCCTGCCGACCCACGGAAGGTAGCGGGTCACCTCACGGTACAGGTTGTGCGCCCCGTAGCGCATCTGATCGGATTCGGCGACGTAGCCGCACAGCCACGGCTCCGCGGTCCGGCGGACGGCCCCGCCCACGCGCGAGATCCCCGCGGCGAGGAGGAGCAGGGCGCCGAAGACCGCGGCGACGACGAGAGGCGACAGGAGCGCCAACCCGGCCGGCCCCGCCACGCCGGTCAGCCCCGTGACTTCCAATGGTGGAAGCTTGGCGAGAGCGACGCCGAGCCCCTGCGGGCTGGCCAGCAGGGCGCGGTGGATCAGTTGGTAGCCGAGGTGCGGGGCCAGCCCGAGGAGCGCACAGAGGGCGGCCAGCACGATCTGCGGCACGAGCATGGCTTCGGTCCGACTTCCGCGAGGTGGCCGGCGGCCGCCCGCTCGGCGACGCGGCGGCTCACGCGGGAGAGGAAGCTCGTGCCGAAGAACTTGAGGAAGAGGGCCAGCGTCAGGACGCTGGTCAGCATGGCAAGGACGGCGCACACCGCGAGATACGGAGCGTACCGGCTCCCGAGGATCGTGGTCACAAAGATGCTCCACTTGCTGGCGAAGCCGTTGAACAGCGGGACGCCCGCGATCGAGAGAGGCGGCCACCAGCGTCGTCACGGCCGTGACCGGCATGTATCTGATCAGGCCGCCCATCTGGTTCAGGTCCTGCGTGTCGGTGGCGTACAGGAGCGAGCCGGCGTTCAGGAAGAGCAGGCTCTTGAAGAGGCCGTGGTTCAGCGTGTGGAACAGGCAGGCGGAGAAGCCGATCGTGGCCAAGAGGAGGATGCTGTCGTCCGTGCCCCCCATCTTGAGCAGCGCCAGGCACGCGCCCAGGGGCAGGAGGATGTAGCCGACCTGGCCGATGCTGCTGAAGGCGAGCAGTCGCTTGGACTGATCCTGCCTCAGCGCCTGCGTGGTGCCGATGAACAGCGTCACCGTCCCGAGGACCGCAATGACCAGGCCCCAGACCTCGCTGGGGTAGGCGTCCAGCGCGTTGGCGGGCACCAGCCAGAGGAAGGAGCGCATCAGGCCGTAGACGCCGGTCTTGATCATGACGCCGGACAGGAGGGCGCTCACCGGCGAGGGGGCCGCGGGATGCGCGTCGGGCAGCCACAACTGACCGAAGGGCCACATACCGGCCTTGATGCCGAACCCGATCAGGAAGCAGAGCAGGCCTGCGGCAGCCAAGCCACCGCCGGTGTGGAGCAGAGCCGGCATGCCGTGGCTGATGGCGTCGAAGTCGTAGCGCATCAGCGTCTCGGTCCCGACGACGACCGGTCCCTGGGCCAGCACACCCGCCCCGAGCAGGATGAAGCCGCAGGCAACCTCCATCGCGATCAGGTACCGGTTCGCGGCGCGCACGTTCTCGGGGTTCTTGTACTCGAAACGGACCAGGAAGTACGAGGGGAGGGTCATGAGCTGCCAGAAGAGGAAGAAGCCGACCATCAGGTCCGTGACCACGACAATCCCGTACATGCCGGCGACGAAGAGCAGGAGGTGGGGGTAGTAGCGGCGGAGGCTGTAGTCGGGGTAGTGCTACATGTACTGGATGGAGTACAGAGTCGGCCAAGGTCGAGATCACGGCGATGAGGAGGACGAAGACGGCGCTGAGGCCGTCCACGTGAGATCCGGAGGGACGAGGCGTACTGCGGCAACGCCCAGACGGTGACGGCCGTTCCGCGGGCCGGACACCAGCACGCTGGCGGCGGCGCCGAGGCCAGGAGGCCGGCCAGCGCCGTGGCGCCGAAGGCAATCTGCCCGGCGAGCAGCCGGTTCCGGCCGAACGGGATGACCAGCACAGCACCGCCCAGCAACACGACGCAGGCGGCGATCAACACGATGGCAGCAGTCATGGTCGCTCCCCACAGACAGCCAGGGGTTCGGTTCCGACCGGCAGGACGTCGACCAGCAGGGTCCGCAGGATCTCCAGGGTCGTGCCACCGGGTCCGACAGGCCGGCGGCGTAGCCGACGCACTCCGGCTGCACGCCAAGGAGGCAGACGCGTGTCGCGCCCTCCGCTTCGATCAGCCGGGCGATCGTCCCCAGCGAGAGCTTGTGCGTGGACACCTGCGGAAAGCGGGCGGCGATCTCGCGGGCGTCCAGGAGAACCACGGTCCCCGGCGTCTGCCCCCATCTCCACGGCATCCAGGAGCAGGACGGTCTGCCACCCGCCCCGCACGACCTCGGCGACCCACGCTCGGGGGTCCGCTCGGCCACGATCACGCCCGGGTATCCCGCGGCGCGCACGGCCTCCGCCAGGCGCACTCCCAGGCCGTCGTCGCCGCGGTCCGGATTGCCGATGCCCACCAGGCAGACGCGCCCGTGAGGCGTCGGCGCAGGTCGTCGCGGAGATCGGGCATCAGATATCCTCTCCGAGCCTCTTGATCTGCTCGTAGGTGAACACCGGGCCGTCGGCGCAGACGTAGGCCACGCCGATGCAGCAGTGGCCGCACTTTCCGACGCCGCACTTCATGTATCGCTCCAGGGTGGACACGATGTTTCGATCCTGGAATCCCATCTCTTTGAGATCCCGGATCACGAAGCGGAACATGATGGGCGGGCCGCACACGAAGGCGGTGGTGTTCTCGACGGCGACCGTGACCCCCGGCTTCCGGAACAGGCTGCCCACCACGCCCACGTGGCCGGTCCAGTGGTCGTCGGCCCGGTCCACCGTGAGGTAGCACTCGAAGCCGCGGCTCTCTCCCATTCGCGCAGCGCGCCCAGGTACATGAGGTCCTTGAGGCGTCGCGCGCCGTAGAAGAGCTGGATCTTGCCGTACCGGTCGCGGTTGTCCAGGGCGTAGATGATGCAGGAGCGGAGCGGGATCAGCCCGATGCCGCCGGCCACGAAGACCAGGTTCTGGCCGAAGTACTCCTTCATGGGGAACCCGTTGCCGTAGGGGCCGCGCACGGCGAACTTGTCGCCCGGGCTGGAGTTGGTGCAGGGCGGCGGTGACGCTGCCCACCCGGCGGACGGTGAAGAACAGCTCCTCCTCGGTCGGGCTGGGCGGAAGCGAGGCCGGGAACTCGCCCGCGCCGAAGACCGATACCTGGGCGAACTGGCCGGGCAGGAACTTCCGGAACGCCGCCTGCTCGGCCGGGTCCTCGAAGTGCCAGTAGAAGGTCTTGACGTCGGCGATCTCGTCGACCACCCGGTCCAGGACCGCGATCTTGGGCAGATAGATGTTCTCAGTGTGCGGCTGGCTCATGTCGCTCGCTCTCCGCCGTGGTGCGGCGCAGGATCTCCACCACGTTGGGCATGCCGATGTCGCCGTGGCAGACCTCGACGCAGCGGCCGCAGCCGACGCAGGCCACCGACAGCTCGCGCTGGATGAAGTAGTGCGCCAGCTTCCGGAAGAAGCGCCGGTTGCGCCGGTCGTGGACGGCCTTGCGCGGGTTGTGGCCGCCGGCCATCCGCGTGAAGCCGCCGAGCGCGCAGGCGTCCCACAGCCGGACGCGCTCGTACTCGGCGGGGCCCACCTGGCGGTCGGTCACCGTGAAGCAGGTGCAGGTCGGGCAGACGTAGCTGCAGCCGCCGCACTCCAGACAGCGGTTCCCGATCTCCTCCCAGGTCTTGTCGCTGATCCGTCGCGCTGGGTGATGTAGCGGACGGTGGCCGAGAACCAGCTCGTGGTGATCTTGAACCGCTTGCGCACGTCGGCGAGGATCTGCCGGCGCCGCTCGACGTGGGCGGGCGTGCCCTTGCGGAACATGGGGTGGGCGAAGAGCGCCTCGCCCTTGTCGCTGCCCGCCACCACCAGGAACTCGTCCCCGAGGTCCATGAGCTGCAGGTCGAAGTGGTCCCGCGCGGCCGGGCCGGTGTCGGCGCACATGCAGAAGCAGTCGTCGTCGATGTCGAGCTCCGGGTCGGTGCAGACCACGTTCACCAGGAACAGGTTCTGGCGGTGCCGCTCGTAGTAGGTGTCCTTGAAGTCGCGGCCCAGATAGAAGCGGTCCAGGTGGTAGATGCCGGCCATGTCGCAGGAGCGGATGCCGAAGATGGCGCGCCGCGGGGTGTCGTCGCTGGGCTGGATGCGCGGATGATCGTTCAGGTGGATCCGGAGCAGCCGCTCGATGTGCGGCAGGACGTACCGCTTGGGCGGGTAGTAGGGATTCGGGAGGTGGACCTGGACGAGATGCCGGTTCGCGTCGGTGACGGTGTCGAAGCAGGTGTCGCGGCCGCGGCCGTAGAAGGGGGCGATGACCTCGTACTCCTCGCGCAGGAGATCCACCAGCTTGAGCAGGTTGGCGTTGTCGGTGATTCGTGCGCGCATCGTCAGACCCTTTCCAGCCGGACGCAGACCGGCACGCGGCTGCTCCGCGAGGAGGATGCCCGCCTCACCGCAGAGCTGCTCCCGGACCTCGCGGAGGAAGAAGGGGACGAAGATCATGCCCGACTTCACCTCCTGGGTGACGCGCGCCGTGGTCACGGCCACCCCGGTCACGCCGACCAGACGCATCTTGTCGCCGTCCCGGATTCCGAGCCGCCGGGCGTCGTCCGCGTTGATCTCGACGAAGCCGTCCGGGTAGTCGAGCAGGAGGATCTGGTACTCCCGCTTCAGCGTCTCGCTGTGCTGGACCAGGACGTTCTGGTGCCAGTAGTAGAGCGAGTGGCCGAAGATCAGCGTGAACGGGTAATCCTGGGACGCACAGGGCGGGCGGCTCGGTCGCGGGATCGGGGCCAGGCTGAACGGCTGCCCGACGATGCCCTCCTCGAACAGGAAGCGGGTGCCGAGCGGCTTGTCCGTGGTGCAGGGCCACTGCCGGCCGTAGTCCCGCGCCAGGTTGTCGTAGCTGGCGGCGCTGTAGAAGGGAACCGCCCGGCCGATCTCCTCCATGACCTCGGCGGCGGAGGTGTAGTCCCAGCCGGCCCCGAGCCGGTTCGCGAGTCCACGATCTGCCGCCAGGCGGGCGCGAGGCCGGGGGGCGGGTCCACCGCCTTGCCGACGAGCTGGATGCGGCGCTCGGTGTTCGTGAAGGTGACCTGCTCCTCGCCGAAGGCCGTCACCGGCAGGACCACGTGCGCGTACTTGGCCGTCTCGGTCAGGAAGAGGTGCTGGACGACGACCAGGTCGAGCTGCCGGAGGACGGCGGTCGCGTCGGCGGAGGCCGCCATGACCGGATCGTAGCGGCAGAGCCAGAGGGCCCGCACGGCCCCCTTTCCCAGTCGGGAGAGAAGCTCCTCCGCCCCCTGGCCGGGCTTGCCGGGAAGCGGCGCGCCCCACAGGACCTCGAACGCTCGGCGCCCGGTGTCGTCCGTCACCGGCGTATAGCCGGGAAAGCGGTTGGGCAGCATGCCCATGTCGCAGACGCCCTGCAGGTTGTTGTGCTCCGTCAGCGCGAAGATGCCCGCCCCTGCCTTCCCGATGTTGCCGGTGAGCAGAGCCAGGTTGACCATCGCCTGGATCGCCTCGGCGCCGCTGGCCTCGACGCCCGTGGAGAAGAGGATGGCGGCGGCGCGGGCGCGGCCGTAGGTGACGGCGGCCTCTTCGATGAGCTCCGCCGGGACGCCGCAGGCGTCGGCCGCCCAGAGCACGTCGTAGGCGTGGACCGCTTCCAGGAAGGCCTCGACGTTCCGGCAGTGCGCTTTGAGGAAGCGCGCGTCCAGGAGTCCGCGGTCCACGATCACCTTGGCCATGGCGCCGTAGAGGGCGGCGTCGCTGCCGGGACGCACCTGGAGGAAGTAGTCGGCGTGCTCGGCCACGCGATGCCGGCGCGGGTCGATGACGATCAGCTTGCCCCCCTTCAGCTTGGCCCGCATGACCCGGCCCCCGATGGTGGGGAGCTGCAACCCCAGGTCCACGCCGTTCACGATGATCACCTCGCTCGTGTCCAGCTCGCCGATGGAGTTGGTGCTGGCGGGCACGCCGAGCATGGCCAGGAGGACGTCGATGCTGTTGTTGCGATACACCCCCAGGCCGTGGTCCACGTTGTTGGTGCCGATGACGGCCCGGGCGAACTTCTGGAGGAGGTAGCTCTCTTCGTTGGAGCAGCGCGGCGAGTTGACGAATCCGATGGCATTCGGACCGGAGCGCGCCTGGATCTGCCGGAGCCGGTCGGCGACGTAGCCGAGGGCTTCATCCCAGGAGACTTCCTGCAGAGCGCCGTTCTGGCGAAGCAGCGGGCGCAGGAGGCGATCGGGGGCACTGGCGACCTCGTTCACGTGCCAGCCCCGCACGCAGATCCGCCCCTGGTTGGTGGGATGGGTCATGCTCGGATAGGCGCCTGTCAAGAGGTTGCCGGCGCTCTCCAGGTAAATCCCGCAGCCCACACCACAGAACGTGCACGTGGTCAGCGTGTGGGGCATCCCGCATTCCTCCTGTGTGCTCGCGTGCCGTCGGTTACGAGGCCTCCCGTTACGCCACGGCGTCCGGCGACGAACGTCGTGGTTCCAGCAAGGGTCGAATGGCCGTGAGGGCGTCCGTGATGCCGCGCGCCGTGAGCGCGGAAAGCGGCGCCCCGAAGGTGAAGTCCGCGGCCGGAATGGTAATCCACCACGTCTCTGGCGAGCGGCCGAAGGCGGTCTGAGTGAGATGCAGGAGGCCCTGCGGGTCGCCGATGTGCGCCAAGCGCGTGGCCGTCGGTGGCGGGGTGGACCCGGCGGACACGGACGGCGGCGTTGTCAGAGGCAAGATGGGCATCCAGGAAGATGGCTCGGCTCGCGGCGGCCAGGGGGTCGGCCAGTTCCGGGGTGAGCTGGTGGAGGGCGCGAACCTCCGACCCCGGGCAGGCACCAGGTGTCGACGTGGTCGGCGGCGCGCTGGCCGGCGGCGTCGTCGCCGCGCAGGTCGTTCCCGTAGCCGATACCAGGATCGTGCCCGGGCGCATGTGCCCCTCCGTCCGGCGCTCCTCGTCAGGAGCGCCAGGCCTCGTCGAGGACGGTGCCGTCGGCGGCCACCAGGCTCACCTGGAGCGGCATGGCGCCGGCGGCGTGCGTGGAGCAGCTCAGGCAGGGGTCGTAGGCGCGGATACCGGCCTCGACCCGGTTCAGCATCCCTTCGGGGATCTCGGGGCCGCTGAACGTAGTGTCGCGCGATCTGGGCGACGGTCCGGTTCATGGCCAGATTGTTCTGACCGGTGGCGATGATCAAGTTCACCTTCTGGATCAGGCCGTATTCGTCCACCTGGTAATGGTGGAAGAGCGTGCCGCGCGGGGCCTCGCTCACGCCGACGCCTCGAGCTGGTTGATCCCGGCGTCGGCGCGCAGCCGGTCCGACATGAGGTCGGGATCGTCCAGGGCGCGCTCGATCTTCTCGATGGCTGCCAGGATCTCGATCAGGCGCGCGTAGTGATAGCGGAACGACGAGGTCGCCGTGCCGTTGGCGCGGTCGCGGAACTCGCGCAGTTCCTGGTCGGCCAGGGGCGTGCCGATCTGCGAGCAGACGTTCAGGCGCGCCAGCGGTCCGACGCGGTACATCCCGTCGGGGTAGCCGAGCGGCCGATAGAACGGCGACTTCAGGTAGGAGTGCGACTCCACCGCCTCGCCGATGAACTCGCTGATAGCGGCGGGCCTCCAGCCGGTCGGCGATGACGTTGCCGGCGCTGTCCACGAAGCGGAGGTGGCCGTCGTAATGTTCCCACGCGCCGTCGGGGCCCACCAGGCCCATGAAGAGGCTGGGGAAGTTGCCGAAGATCTGCGCCTCCTTCTCGAAGGACGGCAGCATCCGCTTGAACCGACCCAGCGTGTCCAGGATCGTGGCGCGCGCCTCGGGGATGCGGCTCCGGATCTGGGCGTGCGACTCCTTGGGAGAGCGCCGACCGGACGCCGCCGGGCACGGCCCAGGCCGGATGGATCTTCTGCCCGCCGAGCTGCGCGATGATCTCCTGGCCGAACTGGCGCAGGCGGATGCCGGCGCGGGCCAGCTCCGGCTCGGCGGCGATCAGGCCGAAGATGTTGCGCGTGGCCGGGTCGCTGTCGAAGCCCAGCATGAAGTCGGGCGCGCTCAGGTGGAAGAAGCTCAGGGCGTGGGACTGGAGGATCTGGCCCAGGTTCATCAGGCGGCGCAGCTTCTCCGCGGCGGGGGGGATGCTGACGGCCAGGATCTGCGTCGCCCGCCTTGGCCGAGGCCAGGAGGTGGCTGACCGGGCAGATCCCGCAGATGCGGGCGGTGATCCCGGGCATCTCGTAGAGCGGGCGGCCCTCGCAGAACCGCTCGAAGCCGCGGAACTCGGTGACGTGGAACTTGGCGTCGGTCACCTGTCCGGCGTCGTCGAGATAGATGGTGATCTTGGCGTGGCCTTCGATGCGCGTGACGGGGTCGATGACAATCCGTTGAGCCATAGGAGAATTCGTCTCCGTGTATGCGTGAGTCGTCGGCGCCGATTCCCGCTCCGGGTCGGGCGACATCTACCCCGCTTTCAAGTCACGGCCCGCCAGTACGGGCTGCTTGCCCGCCAGGACCTGCTCCAGGACGGTCCGGATGCGGTCGGCCGGCGGCGGGCAGCCGGGCAGGAAGGTGTCCACCGTGCACGACCTCGTGCACGGGCATGCACCCGATCCAGGAGGACGGGCACGATGCCCGGCTCGGCCGGGAATCTGGGCGGCGATGTCCGCGCCCTCGAGATAGGCGCGGCTGAGGACGGGCTCCGCCGTGCCGAGCGGGTTCCGCATGGCGGTGACGTTGCCGGTGACGGCGCAATCGCCGAACGAGACCAGGTGCTTCGTCCGCTGGCGGATCTCGCCGGATGAGGTGCAGATGCTCGTCGTTGGCGACCGCGCCCTCGACGAGGGCGACGTCCACGCCCTCGGGATACTCCTTGACGTCCGCGATCGGGCTGTACACCAGCTGGACCTGGCCGGCCAGAGTGATGAGCCACTCGTCCAGGTCGAGGAACGACATGTGGCAGCCCGAGCAGCCGCCCAGCCAGACGGTGGCCAGCCTTATCGGATCCATTGCTGTTTCTCCCGCGCCGTGACGATGAACTCCAAGCGCCAGCGGTCCCGCTCCATCTCGGCCACGGTGACCCCGCGGCGGAAGATGGCCCCGGTGGGGCAGGCCTGGACGCACTTGCCGCAGGCGGTGCAGCTCTTGGCCTGGCCCCAGGGCTGGTTCAGGTCGGTGATGACGCGGGTCTGCGCGCCGCGGCCCGCCATGTCCCAGGTGTGCGCCCCTTCGATCTCGTCGCAGACCCGCACGCAGCGGGTGCACAGGACGCAGCGGTTGTGGTCGATGCCGAACCGCTCGTGGGTGACGTCCACCTGGTGCGACGGGAAGACGTAGTCGAAGCGGACGTGATCCATCCCCACGGCGATGGCCAGGTCCTGCAGCTCGCAGTGGCCGTTGGCGACGCAGACGGCGCAGACGTGGTTGCGCTCGGCGAAGAGCAGCTCCACGATCATCCGGCGGTACTCGCGGATCCGGTCGGTGTTGGTGCGGATCTCCATGCCCTTCGGCCACCTTGGTGACGCAGGCGGGCAGCAGCCGGTTGCTCGCCGCCGACCTCGACCAGGCAGAGCCGGCAGGCGCCGACGGTCGAGACGCCTTCCAGGTGGCAGAGGGTGGGGATGAAGATCCCGGCCTCCTGGGCGGCCTCCAGGACCGTCTGGTCCTCGTGGGCGCTGACGAGCTGTCCGTCGATGGTGAGTGTCTTTACGGCCATGATCGCCGACCTCGCGCGCGAGTGAACGTGATTATCGAGCCGGGGACGCGGGCTCCCGGCCGTCTGCACGCCGTCTCGGACGCGCGTCTCCGGCTGTGCTCAGGAAGGCCTCGTACTCTGGCCGGAAATAGCGCAACGTGCTCAGCACCGGGTTCGGCGCGGACTGTCCGAGCCCGCAGAGGCTGGTCTGCTTGACCATGGTGCAGAGCCGTCCAGCGTCTCCAGGTCTCGGGCGATGGCGCGCGCCTTCGCGGATCTTGCTCAGCAGATGGTGGATCTGGACCGTGCCGGCGCGGCAGGGGACGCACTTGCCGCACGACTCGTCCATGCAGAACTCCATGAAGAAGTGCGCCACGTCCACCATGTTGTTCTGCTGATCCATGACGATCATGCCGCCCGAGCCCATGATGGAGCCGAGGCTGGCCAGCGACTCGTAATCGACCGGCGTGTCGAGCGCCTGGGCCGGGATGCAGCCGCCGGAGGGACCGCCGGTCTGCACCGCCTTGACGGTGCCGCCGTCCGGGACGCCGCCGCCCATCTCCTCGACGATCGTGCGCAGCGTCGTGCCCATGGGCACCTCGATCAGGCCGGTGTTCTTGATCTTGCCGGCCAGGGCGAAGACCTTGGTGCCCTTGCTCTTCTCGGTGCCGATCTTGGCGAACCAGTCCGCCCCGTTGCGGATGATCGCCGGGACGTTGGCGAAGGTCTCCACATTGTTGATCAGCGTCGGGAAGCCCCACAGGCCGTGCTCGGCCGGGTAGGGCGGGCGCGGGCGGGGCGTGCCGCGCTTGCCCTCGATCGAGCGCCATCAGGGCGGTTTCTTCGCCGCAGACGAAGGCGCCCGCGCCGATGCGGAGGTCGATGCGGAAATCGAAGGGGGACTCGAAGATCTGGCTGCCCAGGAGGCCGAGCTTCCGGGCCTGCTGGATGGCGGTCTGCAACCGGCTGATGGCCAGCGGATACTCGCCGCGAACATAGACGAAGCCCTGGGTGGCCCCGACGGCGTAGGCCGCGATGGCCATGCCTTCCAGCACGCGGTGCGGGTCGCTTTCCAGGACGCTGCGATCCATGAAGGCGCCCGGATCGCCCTCGTCCGCGTTGCAGATGATGAATTTCCGCTCGCTCTTGACCTTGGCGACCAGGCCCCACTTCAGGCCGGTGGGGTAGCCCGCGCCGCCGCGGCCGCGCAAGCCGCTCTTGATGATGGTGTCCACGACATCGCCTGGCTTCATCTCGCGGAGCGCGTGGTAGAGCGGCTGATAGCCGTCGGCGGCGATGTAATCCTCGATTCGCTCCGGGTCGATCTTGCCGCTGTTCTCCAGAACGATGGGGACCTGCTTGGTGAAGAAGGGGTGGTTGAAGTCCGCCTGTCTCGCCGTGGCGGGCGCCCCACCTTGGAGGGCCGCGACGATGGAGGGGGCGTCCGCCGGGGTCACCTTCTCGTAGAGGATGTTCTCGGGATCCACAGCGACCAGCGGCCCCCCGCTGCACAGGCCCATGCACCCGACGCCGGCGACCTGAACGCTGTCGGTCAAGCCGGCCTCGGCGACGGCGGTCTCCAAGCTCTGCTTGACGGCCTGGGCGTTCGCCGAGAGACATCCGGCGGCGACGCAGACGCGGATGCGAATGCTGCGCTCGGCCTGGCGTTCCTTTTCGCCGATTTCAAGCAGTTCGGTCAGATCCATTCTCGAGCCATCCTTTCACGTGATTCACGACACTATCGGGCGTCTGGTTGCCCAGCACCACGCCGTCGAGGACGACGGCGGGGGCGATGCCGCAGGCGCCGATGCAGCGCGCCTGGATGAGCGACATGCTTCCGTCCGGTCGGGTTTCCCCGGAGCGGACTTTCGCATAGTCTTCGATGGTTTTCACCAGCGTGGCCGCCCCTTTCACGTAGCAGGCCGTCCCCATGCAGACCACGCAGGTGTGCTTACCTTTCGGCTTCAGGGAGAAGAAATGATAAAAGGTGGCGACGCCGTAGACGCGGCTGGGGGGGAGTTTCAGACCTTGCGCGATGTACACCAAGAGCTCGGGATCGAGATACCCGTAGAGCTCCTGCGCCGTGTGCAGGACCTCGATGAGCGCATCGGCTTGATACTGGTGGCGCTTCATCGCGGCGGCCAGCATTTTTTGCCGGGTGTCGGTCGCCAGGACCTTGGCCGCATTTCGGCCGTTTCCCTGTGTCTTCGCCGTGGCAGTGGCGGACTCCATGATCACCCCCTGCGCGGGGCCGTCCCGGCGACTCAGATACAACCTGCGGGGTCGCGGTCCCGACGCACTACCAAAGATAGCTCCAGACGCCTACGGGCAAGGGAGCCTGTGAAGAAAGTCACATTGCCGGATGAATTGGAACTGCAATTTGGGTGCTAGGTGAACCGGTTTCGACGACAAGAACGTACGGTTTTGACTGGAACTCCAAGGTTATCTTGGCGATCGGACGAGATGGATTTTTCCGCCACGCGGACTGAGTGGGGTGGTCGAAAGGACGTGACGGTTACCGACGGATTCCAACAATGGGGATTTCTGTCTCAGACTTGCCCCATATTTCACAAGTACAAGCGAAGGCTACGTCCGCCGGAGAGACGCCAGGGTGCCCGCTCGGCCGCGCTCGCCCCGGGCGACAACAAGCGGGTGTGGCAGCGCCGTCAGCGACTCTGCGAGACAGGGCGGTGCGGAGGGCCGCGAAGGCCGCGCGGCCGGGATGAATGAAGGAATTTTCCTTGACAAAGATCCTCGCAATCCCTATTGTACGCGGGTTCGTGGGGACATTCGGATCAGTGGACCGTCACCGAAGGGATCGTGTGCATCATGAAGACCTATCAACCCAAGGCGGGTGAAATTGATCGTCGCTGGATCCTCGTAGATGCCGCGGGGCAAAACCTGGGGCGGTTGTCCGTGCAGATCGCCAATCTCCTCCACGGCAAGGGGAAGCCGTCCTTCGTGCCGCACCTGGACGTCGGGGACTTCGTCGTCGTGATCAACGCGGAGAAGGTGGCGGTCACCGGCAAGAAGCTCACCCAAAAGACCTACTATCATCACTCGCAGCATCCGGGCGGCATCAAGGCCATCTCGCTCGGAAAGCTCCTGGACGAAGCGCCGGAGCGGGTGATCGAGAAGGCGGTGCGTGGCATGCTCCCCAAGACGAAGCTGGGGGACGCGCTTTTCTCGAAGCTGAAGGTGTACGCAGGTGCCGCTCATCCCCATGCCGCTCAGCAGCCGGTGGCGCTGGCGGTCCAGTAGATCGAGGAGACACGGTAGGATATGGAAGCCACGATACGCTATTACGGCACGGGTCGCCGCAAGGCCTCCGTCGCTCGGGTGTGGTTGCAGGCGGGTGCAGGCAAGATCGAGGTGAACGAGCGCCCGGTGGACGAATTCTTCCCGCGCCAGACGCTGCGGATGATCCTCTCGCAGCCCCTCAAGGTGGTCGGGGTCGAAGGCAAGTACGACGTCATGGCCACCGTGATGGGCGGTGGGATCAGCGGCCAGGCGGGCGCCATTCGCCTCGGGATCGCCCGCGCGCTCCTCAAGCTGGACGTGGCCATGCGGTCCACCCTGAAGAAGGCGGGACTGCTGACCCGAGATCCGCGAGCCAAAGAGCGAAAGAAGTACGGGCAGAAGGGGGCGCGGGCCCGGTTCCAGTTCTCCAAGCGGTAGCATCCGTTGCCGGAACGAACAGGGGAAGGGCCTTCGGGCCCTTCCCTTTTTTTGTGTCCGCCGCCTCCGAGCGGGACGCGCAGGTGCAGCCGGGGGCGGCGAGGTCGAGATCTCTCGCGACGAGGAAAGGGGTCACACGATGACGATGCACGGGATGAGGCACGGGTGCGGCGGGTCGCCATCGCCGGCGCCAGCGGATACACCGGGGTGGAATTGCTTCGATTCCTGGTCCAGCATCCGGCCGTGCGACTGGTGGCGCTGACGGCGGAGACGCATGCCGGTCAACCCATCAGCCAGGTGTTCCCGAACCTCAAGGGGTTCGTGGACCTGACCTGCCGTCCGCTGGATGCCGCCGCGCTGGCCGCCGAAGCGGAGTTCGTCTTTCTGGCGCTGCCGCACAAGGCCTCGATGACGGTGGGCGCGGACCTGGTGGAACGCGGCGTCCGGGTCCTGGACCTGAGCGCCGACTTTCGGCTCAAGGATCCGGCGGCGTACTCCACCTGGTACGGGTTCGACCACGCGGCGCCGACGCTCCTTCGCGAGGCGGTCTACGGGCTGCCCGAACTCCATCGGGAGGCGATCGCGACGGCGCGGCTGGTGGCCGTGCCGGGTTGCTATCCGACCAGCGCGATTCTGGGACTGTCGCCGCTCCTGGCCCACGGCCTCGTCGAGATCGGACACGATCGTCATCGATTCGATTTCCGGCGTCTCGGGCGCCGGGAGGAAGCCGGAGCTTCCCACGCACTTCTCCGAGGCCAACGAGAGCCTGAAGGCCTACGGCGTGGCCAAGCATCGGCACACGCCGGAGATCGAGCAGGAGCTTGTCCGGCGTGGCCGGGCGTCCGGTGACGGTGACCTTCACCCCGCACCTCGCGCCGCTGACGCGGGGGATCCTGACCACGATCACCGCTCGCCTGGCGCGACCGCAGACGACCGGCGAATTGCTGGGGGTGTACCGTGAGTTCTATCGGGATCGGCCGTTCGTCCGGGTCCTGGACGAGGGGCGACTCCCCGAGACCAAGCACGTGCTGCACTCCAACCTGTGCGACATCGGTGTGGTGGCGGATGCCCGGACGCGGCGCGTGATCGTGGTGTCGGCCATCGACAACCTGGTCAAGGGGGCCTCGGGCCAGGCGGTGCAGTGTTTCAACCTCATGGCGGGACTCGACGAGCGCGCGGGGCTCTGGGTTCCCGGGCTGTTCCCTTGAGCCGGTCGCCGGGGTGGGGTGCGGCCGAGAGGGCGCGGTCGACCGCGGCGCGGCAGGAGGCAATCATGCGAGCAGCGAAGGGCGCCTTGACGACGAAACGGGGCGGGCTGTCGGCGGTGGGGGGGGTCCGGGCGGCGGGTGTGGCCTGCGGCCTGAAGAAGACGGGTCGGTCCGACCTGGCCCTGGTGGTGTCGGATCGCCCGGCCACGGTGGCGGCGACGTTCACGCTGAACCGGGTGCAGGCCGCCCCGGTGCAGGTGTCCAAGCGGCACCTGAGGGGGGGTCGGTTCGCGGCCATCGTCCTGAACAGCGGCAACGCCAACGCGTGCACCGGCCGACAGGGCCTGCGGGATGCGGAGGAGACCGCCGCCGAGGTGGCCCGCGTCTTGGGCCGGCCCGTCGGACGAGGTGTTCGTGGCCTCGACGGGGGTGATCGGGCGGCCGCTGGACATGAACGGCGGTGCGAGCGGGTGTTCGAGAGGCGGCGCGAAAGCTGAGCGTGAAGGGTGGCGCGCAGGCGGCGCGGGCGATCCTCACCACGGATACCGCCGCCAAGGAGATCGCGGTGGAGTTTGGCGTGGGGCGTCGGCGCGTGACCGTCGCCGGGATGGCCAAGGGATCGGGCATGATCGCCCCCCACATGGCGACCATGCTGGCCGTGATCGCCACGGATGCGGCCGTGGATCGCCGGCACCTTGCAGCGCGCGCTGCGGGAGGCGGTGGCCGTGAGCTTCAACTGCATCACGGTGGACGGGGACACCAGCACCAACGACATGGTCCTGTGCTTTGCCACCGGGGCCGCCGGGGCGCCGCGCCTCCGGCCGGGCACGCCCGGCTTTCGGCACCTTCCGGCGCGCGCTGGAGCAGGTGTGCCTGACGCTGGCCAAGATGATCGCGCGGGACGGCGAGGGTGCCACCAAGCTGGCAGAGGTCCGGATCCAGGGGGCGCGGTCGCTGCGGGAGGCGCGTCAGGCGGCCGAGGCGGTCGCCACCTCGCCGCTGGTCAAGACCACGCTGTTCGGACAGGACATCAACTGGGGCCGGGTGATGGCGGCCCTGGGCCGGTCAGGGGCTCGCTTCGACCCCGAGCGGGTGGATCTCTTCGTCGACGAGGTGCCGGTGGTGCGCCGGGGCGCTCGGCCTGGGGCCGCAGGCCGAGGCGGCGGCGAACCGGCGGCTCCGGCGGCGGGAGTTCGCGCTGACCGTCGCGCTGCACGCCGGGGCCGCGACGGCGCGGCTCTGGACGACGGACCTTTCCGAGGCCTACGTCCGGATCAACGCGGGCTACCGGTCGTAGCCCCTCGGGGTCCGGCGGTCCGGGACGCCGCAGGTTCGCGGCGGATCAGGTACCTGGCGTGCCGGAAAGACCTTGCCGGTCTTGGCGCCGGCTATGATATAAGACACGACGGCCTGCCGCTGTGGCGGGCCAAATTCACACGCGCGCGGATCCCCGCGGGGGTGTCCGTCCGGACGGGCGGATTCCGTAGGGGCGCGAGGCGCGCGGCGGATCAACCGAGAACGAGGAGGCGCGGCATGAGCGCAGTGACGATCAAGGAGTTGCTGGAAGCGGGCGTGCACTTCGGGCATCAGACCAAGCGCTGGAACCCGAAGATGAAGAAGTTCCTGTTCGGGGAACGGAACGGGATCTACATCATCGACCTGCAGAAGACGCTGAAGCGCTTCGAGGAGGCGCAGCGTTTCGTGCACGACCTGGCGGCGCGGGGCGGCACGGTCCTGTTCGTGGGGACGAAGAAGCAGGCGGTGGACACCATCCAAGAGGAAGCCCTGCGGGCGGGGATGTACTTCGTCAATCGCCGATGGCTGGGCGGCACGCTGACGAACTTCCAGACCATCACCAAGAGCATCTCGCGACTCAAGCAGCTGGAGGACATGAAGGCCACCGGGAAGTTCGAGGCCTTCTCGAAGAAGGAGGTCCTCAAGATGCAGCGCGAGATGGACAAGCTCAACAACGCGCTCCTGGGCATCAAGCGCATGGAGCAAATACCGGGCGCCGTGTACGTCATCGATCCGAAGAAGGAGCGCATCGCGGTCCAGGAGGCGCGGCGGCTGGGAGTCGCGGTGATCGGCCTGGTGGACACGAACTGCGATCCGGACGAGGTGGATTTCCCGATTCCTGGGAACGATGACGCCATTCGCGCCGTTCGCCTGATCACGGCCGGGCTGGCCGATGCCATCGTGGAAGGGCGGGGCGCGGGCGCCAAGGCCGGCATGGCGGATGTGGAGGCCGAGAAGGCGGGCGACGCCGCGCCGGCCTCCGGCCCGGCCGCGGCTTTCCGCAGAGATGGGCACGCAGAAGGAGATGGCATGACAATCTCGGCGACGATGGTGCGCGACCTGCGCGACAAGACGGGCGCAGGCATCATGGAATGCAAGGCCGCCCTGGCCGAGGCCGGGGGCGACATGGAGAAGGCGGTCGACGTCCTGCGCAAACGCGGCCTCAAGGTCGCCGAGAAGAAGGCCGGACGGGTCGCGGCGGACGGGCTGGTGGTGGCGTGGATCGCCCCGGCCGGCGACGTCGGGGCGCTGGTCGAGGTCAACTGCGAGACCGATTTCGTGGCCCGCACGGAGAAGTTCGTCGGTCTGACCACCAGCCTGGTGGCCATGGTGGGTGCGGACCCGGCGGCCGCAGACGTGGCGGTGCTCCTCCAGCGGACGCTGGGCGGGCAGACGGTGACCGAGGTGGTCAAGGAGATTGATCGGCTCGATCGGCGAGAACATCGTCGTGCGGCGGGCGGCCCGGCTGGCGATTCCCGCGGGTGCCAAGGGGCTGGTGGCGAGCTATCTGCACGCCGGCGGAAAGATCGGCGTCCTGCTGGGGATCCGGTGCGCGTCGGCGAGCGTCGCCAAGAGCGAGACGGTGGCGAAGCTCGCCAAGGATCTGGCGTTGCAGGTCTGCTCGGCCGAGCCGGCCTACCTCACACGGGACGAGGTTCCCGCCGGCGTCCTCGAGCGTGAGCGGGAGATCCTGCGCGCGCAGCCCGACCTCCAGGGGAAGCCGGCGGCGATCCAAGACAAGATCATCCAGGGGCGGCTGGAGAAGTTTTACATGGAGCGCTGCCTGGTGGATCAGCCCTACATCCGGGATCCGGAGGGCAAACAGAAAGTCAAGGACGTCGTCGCCGCCGCCCAAAAGACCGCCGGCGAGCCGGTGAGCATCATCGGATTCGCGCGGCTGCGGTTGGGTGACGGCGTGGAGAAGCGGGCGGCGGAGTAGCGCGGCTGGCAGGGGATCGAGCGCGGCGAACCAGCGGACAGACAGGCAGCGAGGCCCATGGTAGCCCTGACGTACAAGCGGATCCTGTTGAAGATCAGCGGCGAGGCCCTGGCGGGGGGGCAGGAATACGGCCTCAGCACCGAGGTGATCGACTTCGTCGCAGGGGAGGTCAAGGCGGTTCATGCGCTAGGCGTCCAGATCGCCATGGTGGTAGGCGGTGGCAATATCTTTCGCGGCGTGGACGGCAGCGCGCGGGGGATGGATCGAGCGTCCGCGGACTACATGGGTATGCTGGCGACGGTGATCAACGGGCTGGCGCTGCAGGCCGGCCTGGAGAAGGCGGGGGTCGACACGCGCGTCCAGACCGCCATCGAGATGCGCGAGGTGGCGGAGCCGTTCATCCGTCGGCGCGCCCTGCGCCATCTGGAGAAGGGACGGGTGGTGATCTTCGCGGGAGGGACCGGCAACCCGTACTTCACCACGGATACCACCGCGGCGTTGCGCGCCATGGAAATCGGCGCCGACGTGGTCATCAAGGCGACCAAGGTGGACGGGGTCTACACCGCCGACCCCAAGACGGATCCGACGGCGACGAAGTTCGACGAACTGACCTACATCGAGGTCTTGAGCCGGCGCCTGAAGGTCATGGATTCCACCGCGATCTCGCTGTGCATGGATAATCGGTTCCCGATCGTGGTGTTCAATCTGCACGAGCGGGGTCGGCTGCGTCAACTGGTGTGCGGGGAGCGGGTGGGCACTCTGGTCAGGGGAGGCTGAGCGATCATGCAGACCGTCGTGCGCAAGGCCGAACAGGACATGAAGCGGGTCATCGACGCCACGCTGAAGAATTTCAACGGGGTCCGAACGGGCCGCGCCTCCATCGCGCTGGTGGAAGGAATTCACGTGGACTACCACGGCTCCATGACGCCGCTGAACCAGCTGGCCAGTCTGGCGGTCCCGGAGCGCCGATTGGTCACCATACAACCGTGGGACCCCTCGGCAGTGCAGGCCATCGAGAAGGCCATCCTGAAATCGGATCTCGGGATCACGCCCGCCAACGACGGCAAGATGATCCGGCTGGCGATCCCCGCCCTGACCGAAGAGCGCCGCAAGGAACTGGTCAAAGTCATCCATAAGATGGCCGAGGAGGGGCGGGTCATCATCCGCAACCATCGCCGGGACGCCAACGACGCGCTGAAGAAGATGGAGAAGGCGAAGCAGATATCGGAAGACGACGTGCGCAAGGGCACCGAGCAGATTCAGGATCTCACCAACAAGATGATCAAGAGCCTGGACGAACTCCTGACGAAGAAGGAAAAGGAGATCATGGAGTTCTAGTCCATCCGGCCGCATCCGGGGGACGAGCCGATCATGCACCGTCTGCGGGTTGTAAGCGCGCTGATCCTCGTCCTCCCGTTCCTCCTCGTCGTCCAATTCGGCTCGCCGTCGCACCTCCACCTGCTCGTCTCGGTGGCCATCCTGCTGTGTGGCTGGGAGTTCGCGTGGCTCTGCCCCGGCGGCGGGGACGCTGGGGTGGCGGTGTTGACCGTGGTCGGATCGCTCGCCTGGCAGTGGCTCATGGTGCGGGGGCTGCCGCCTACCATCATCGCGCCCCTGGCGGCAGCCGCCGCGCTGGTCCGAGTCCTGATGACGGGTGAGGAGCTTCGGGCCGGGGCAATCCGTGCGGCCTGGACCGTGCTCGGCGTGGCCTTCGTCGGCGGCCTCTTCACGTACGGCGCGTTGTTGCGGAATCACGAGGACGGCCGCCAGCTCATCTACTTCTTGACGTGTACGACCTGGGCCGGCGACATCGGGGCATACTATGTGGGATCGCGACTCGGGCGACGCCCCCTGGCCCCGCGGATCAGCCCCAAGAAGACCGTGGAGGGGGCGCTGGGCGGCATCGCCGCCCCCATGCTCGTCGCGGCCCTGGGGCAGGGATGGATCTGGCCCGGGTTGTCCATCGGGACGGCGATCTGGGCCGGCGGCGTGCTGGCGGTGGTCGGGATGCTCGGTGACCTGACGGAATCGGCGATCAAGCGCGCCGCAGGCGTGAAGGATAGCGGGAGCCTCATCCCCGGCCACGGTGGCGTCTTGGATCGCCTGGATAGCCTGTTCTTCGCGGGGCCCGCCTTGTACGCGCTGCGATGGTTGGGTTGGGTGTGACCGAGACCGCCGGACGCGCGCGCGCTCGGTTGAGGCGCAGGTTGCCAGGGGTCCTGGCGGTGGCGAGCGGTCTGTGCTGCGCCGCCGCGTTTCCGCCCTGGGACATGGGACCGTTGGCCTTTGTCGCCCTCGTGCCCCTGCTGGTCGCCATGGGCGGGGTGTCGCCCCGGCGGGCGGCGGGTCTGGGCTACCTGTCGGGGCTCAGCTTCTACCTGGCCACGATTTGGTGGGTCATCAACACGATGACCACCTACGGCGGGATGCCGGTGGCGCTGAGCCTGGTCGCGCTGGGGCTCCTGGCCGGCGTCCTGGCGGGTTACACCGGGATATTCGCCTGGTTGTACGCCCTGGGCGCGCCGTCCCTGCCGGTGCCGCTGCGGCCCGCCGCCGCCGCCGCGCTGTGGACGGCGCTGGAGTTCCTGCGAGGCTTCCTGTTCTCCGGCTTCCCGTGGGCCCTCTTGGGATACACGCAGTACCGCCAACCCGGACTTCGGTTGCTCGCGGCGCTCACCGGCGTGTATGGCCTCTCCGCGGTGCTGATGCTGGTGAACGCGACCCTCGCCGAGACGGTCGGCTGCTGGGCCCGCCCTGCGGCGGGGCACGGGCGGCGTCGAGACCTCATGCTCGCGCTGGGGACTCGCCGCCGTGACGCTCGCCGGCGCGTGGGGGTACGGCGCCGAATGGTGGCGCGACCCGACGGGCGGCCCGGCCGTCGGGGTAGGCCTGTTGCAGGGAAACATCGACCAGGCGGTGAAGTGGGATCAGGGCCACCAAACGCGCACCCTGGAGACCTACGAGCGGCTGGCGCGGCAGGCGGCGGTGGAGCGGCCGTCGCTCATCGTGTGGCCCGAGACCGCGGTGCCGTTCTTCCTGCGGCGCGAGCCCGAACTCGGGGCACGGGTCCGGGCCGTGGCCGCGGCGACGGGTGTGCCGATGCTGGTGGGGAGCCCGGACCTGGGCCCGGATGGGCGCCTCTATAACAGCGCGTTCCTCATCGGCACCGACGGCCGACTCGCCGGACGGTACGACAAGCGGCACCTCGTCCCCTTCGGGGAGTACGTCCCACTCCAGCGGGTCTTCTTTTTCCTGGACAAGCTGGTCACCGGGATCGGTGATTTCGGGCGGGGCGAGTCGGCAACCGTATTTGCCGGCGATGCCGGCCGTTTCTCGGTGATGATCTGTTACGAAGTCATCTTCCCCACCGAGGTGCGGGAGTTCACCAGCGCGGGAGCACAGTTCCTGGTCAACATCACCAACGATGCCTGGTTCGGGCGGAGCGGAGCGCCGTACCAGCATCTGGCGATGGCGGCCATGCGGGCGGTCGAGAACGGGAGCTACCTGATTCGGGCTGCCAACACCGGAGTCACGGCCATCATTGCCCCGACGGGAGAGATCCTGCGTCAGACGCCGATCTTCACCGAAGCCGCACTGACGGGGACGATCCGCCTTCGACAGAGGCACACCCCCTACGCACGATATGGTGATGTCGTGGCGTGGGGTTGTCTGGTATCCTTGGTCGGATACAGTTTGGTGCTGGTGGGGGCCCGGCGGCGAGTCGGCGGGCTCACGGCGCCGCAGGCGTAAGGGAGGCACGGATGATTCCCGATCTGGAACGGACCCTCGACGAGTTGGATCGGAAGCTCGACCAGCTCCGGGTGTATCTTTGACGTTCCCGGCAAGCTGGCCAGGCTGGAGACCCTGGAGATCCAGACAGCGGCCCCGGAATTCTGGGGCGACCCCGAGAAGGCGCAGAAGGTCCTGAAGGAGCAGAGCGCCCTGCGACAGACGCTCGACCAGCACGCGGCCCTGGTGAAGGCCGTGGAGGAGCAGCGACTCCTCCTCTCGATGGCCGTCGAAGAAGAGGACGCGGAGACGCTGCGCGACGTGGAGGTGGGGCTTGCGGAGCTGGGCAAGCGGTTACGCGGTCTCGGAGCTCCAGACGGTCCTCTCGGGTGAGTACGACGGCGGGAACGCCATCCTGAGCATCAACGCCGGGGCCGGCGGGACCGAGTCGCAGGACTGGGCGCAGATGCTGCTCCGAATGTATCTGCGCTGGGCCGAAGGGAAGCGGCTCAAGACCGACGTCATCGACAGCTTGGCGGGCGAAGAGGCGGGAGTCAAGAACGTCACCGTGACGGTGGACGGCCCCTATGCCTACGGGTATCTGCGAGCGGAGATCGGGGTGCACCGGCTGGTGCGGATCTCCCCCTTCGACGCCAACAAGCGGCGTCACACTTCCTTTGCCTCCGTCTTCGTCTACCCGGAGGTCGACGACATCGACATCACGATCGAGGAGAAGGACCTTCGGATCGACGTCTACCGCTCGACGGGCCCCGGCGGGCAGAGCGTGAACACCACCGACTCGGCCGTCCGGATCACCCACCTGCCCACCGGCATCGTGGTGACCTGCCAGGACGAGAAGTCCCAGCACAAGAACAAAGCCAAGGCCATGAAGGTCCTGCGCGGGCGACTGTACGACTACTACAAGGCGCAGCGGGACGAGGAGCTGTCCAAGCTGGAGGGGAACAAGCAGGCCATCGCCTGGGGGAGTCAGATCCGCTCCTACGTCCTGGCGCCCTACCAATTGGTCAAGGATCACCGGACCGGCGAGGAGACCGGCAACGTCAGCGCGGTGCTGGACGGCGACGTGGACCGGTTCATCGAGGCCTTCCTCTTCAAACCCCCGGATGCCAAGGCGGCAGCGCCGAAAGGCAAGGAGGCGGACGATGTCTGAGCAGGACCTGCAGGCCGAGCTGGAGCGATTGAAGGCGGAGAACGAGGCGCTGAAGGCCAAGACGTCTCGTGCCACCTCCATCCGGGTCAGCGAGAAGGGGGCGGTGTCGGTGTACGGCCTGGGGCGCTTCCCCGTGACGCTGTACAAGGAGCAGTGGCTGAAGCTGCTCGACATGGCGGAGGAGATCCGCCGGTTCATCGCGGAGAACGAGGCGAAGCTGAAGACCAAGGGGTGACCCCACCGGTCACCGGCGAGGGCCTGCGACCAGCACGGTGCCGTGCCGTGGCCGGCTTGACACCCCGCAGGTCCCTCCCTATAATCGCCGCGACTTCACTCCGACATTGGAGGCAGTGTGGACGACGTCACCCCGTTCATGCGCGAGCGGCTCGCGAAGCTCGACGAGCTGTCTCGCGAGGGCATCGATCCCTTCCCGAGCACGTTCCCTGTCAGCCATCCGCTTGGCGAACTGACCGCGACCTATGGCTTCGGCCGATGAGGCGACGCTGGCCAGCCGCCCCGGCTGTGGCGGTGGCGGGCCGCATGGTCTCGCTGCGGGGGCACGGCAAGGCCTCCTTCGCCCACATCCAGGATCGGACCGGCCGGATCCAGATCTACGTGCGGCTGGACGGCGTGGGGGAAGCGGCATACCGGCTCTTCAAGCGTCTCGATGTCGGCGACTTCGTCGGTGTGAACGGACGGCTCTTTCGGACCAAGACCGGGGAGCTCACCGTCCAGGTGGCGGCGCTGACGCTGTTGTCGAAATCCCTGCGCCCGCTTGCCGGACAAGTGGCACGGGCTGAGCGACGTCGAGGTCCGCTATCGGCAGCGCTACGTGGACCTGATCGCCAACCCGCCCGTGGTCGAGGCGTTCCGGCGCCGGGCGCGGATCGTCGCCGAGATGCGGCGTTTCCTGGACGCGCGCGGCTTCCTGGAGGTCGAGACGCCGATGATGCAGTCGATTCCCGGGGGGGCGACGGCGCGACCGTTCGTCACGCATCACAACGCGCTGGACCTCACGCTCTATCTCCGCATCGCGCCGGAGCTGTACCTGAAGCGGTGCGTGGTCGGGGGGCTGGAGCGGGTGTACGAGATCAACCGGAACTTCCGGAACGAGGGGATCTCGACCCACCACAACCCCGAGTTCACGATGCTGGAGTTCTACCAGGCGTATGCCGACTACCGGGATCTGATGGCGCTCACGGAGGAGCTCCTGGGTCAGGTGGCTCGAGCCGCCTGCGGGAGCGAGCGAGTCACCTATCAGGGGCAAGAGATCTCCTTCGCGCCTCCCTGGCCGCGCCTCTCCGTGGAGGAGGCGCTGGTCACGCTGGGCGGTCTCTCCGCCGACGAGGTCCGCACGGCGGAGGGGCTCCGGGCGGCCGCCGCCGCCCGCGGGATCCCGGTCAACCCGGCCTGGGGTTGGGCCAAGCTCTTGATGGAGCTGTTCGAGGTCTTGGGCGAGGCGCGGTGCATCCAGCCGACCTTCATCACCGATTTCCCGGCGGAGCTGTCGCCGCTGGCCAAGGCACGACCGGAGGATCCTCGGTACGTCCAGCGGTTCGAGCTGTACATCGCCGGGATGGAGGTGGCCAACGCCTACACCGAGCTGAACGATCCGCGCGAGCAGCGGCGGCGGTTCGAGGCGCAGGTCGCAGGCGCGGGAGGCCGGCGACGAAGAGGCGCAGTATCTGGACGAGGACTTCCTGCGGGCGCTGGAATACGGCCTGCCGCCGACGGCGGGCGAAGGCATCGGCATCGACCGCCTGGTGATGCTCCTCACCGACTCACCCTCGATTCGCGACGTGATCCTGTTCCCCCTGCTCCGGCCGGAGGCTCGCGCCGGAGAGCCCGCGGCCGAGACGGCGGCCGCCGCGCCCGGTCAGGAGTAGCGCGTCCGATGGCCTGGTCCGTTCCCTACGAGCTCTTCATCAGCCTGCGCTACCTCCGGGCCAAGCGGCGGCTACCGGTCGGTCTCGGTCATCACCGTGATCTCCACGGCGGGCGTGGCGGTGGGGGTGATGGCCCTGATCGTGGTGATGGCCGTGATGAGCGGCTTCGAGTTCGACCTCCGCAACAAGATCCTGGGGACCAACGCCCACATCTGGGTCCTGCGGTACGGCGAGCGGGGCATCGAGGAGCCGGCCGCGGCGCTGGCGGCGGTCCGACAGGTTCCGGGGGTCACGGCGGCGTCGCCGTTCACCTACAACGAGGTCCTGCTCACCGCGGCGGGGCGGACAGCAGGGCACCGTGCTTCGCGGGATCGACCTGGCCTCGGCGCTGGAGGTGACCGAGTTCCGGAAGACGATCAAGACGACCTCCGCCGATCTGTCGGAGGCCCTGCGCAGCCCGCAACCGGTCTTTCCGCCCGACGGGATCCTGCTCGGGTCGCACCTGGCGGCGACGCTGGGGGTCGGGCGTGGGCAGTGCCGTGGACGTACTCCTGCCTCTGGGGGGCGATCTCTCCCCGCTGGGGGTGGTGCCGCGCATGCGGCGCTTCACCGTGGCGGGCGTCTTCCAAGTGGGTTTCGCCGAGTTCGACTCGAAGCTTGCCATGATCGGCATCCCGTCTGCGCAGGCGCTGTTTCGGATGGGGTCGGCCGTCTCGGGCATCGAGGTGCGCGTCACCGACATCTACCAGGCGGCCGGCGTCGCCGAGGCCATCCGCGCGCGGTTGCAGTTCCCCTACTTCACCCGGACCTGGATGGAGCTGAACCGGAACTTCTTCTCGGCGCTGCGGGTCGAGCGGATCGTCATGTTCGTCATCCTGACGATGATCGTCCTGGTGGCGGCCTTCGGCATCATCAGCACGCTGGTCATGCTGGTCATGCAGAAACGGAAGGAGATCGCCATCCTGAAGTCCATGGGGGCCACCAATCGAAGCATCATGGGCCTCTTCGTCGTGCAGGGACTCGTCATCGGTGTGGCCGGGACCGGCTCTGGGCCTGCTCCTGGGACTCGCCATCGCGCACAATCTCAATCCGATCGTGGCCGCGCGTGGAGTGGCTCTTCGGGTTCAAGGCGTTTCCGCAGGATGTCTACCTGCTGGACAAGCTGCCCTCGCGGGTGCTCTGGCCGGATGTGCTGGCCATCTCGCGTCACGTCGGTGCTGATCAGCCTGCTGGCCACCATCCTGCCGTCGCGGCAAGCGGCGGCGGTCGATCCCGTCGTGGCGATCCGGTATGAGTAGTGCCGAGAGTCGAGAGCCTAGCGCCGAGGAGCGAGTGCCGAGTGCCGAGACGAACGCGCCACTGACCGCACGGCGAGACCGACGAACAATGCTTGAGTCCATCATCGCGCAGGACGTGAACAAGAGTTTCGCGCGGGACGGGGAGCGGGTCGAGGTGCTCAAGGGGGTGACCCTCACCGTCGCCGCCGGCGAGCTGGCCGCCATCGTGGGCCCGTCGGGCGTGGGCAAGAGCACGCTGCTGCAC
This sequence comes from uncultured Methylomirabilota bacterium, assembly GCA_963695995.1. Taxonomy (GTDB): domain Bacteria; phylum Methylomirabilota; class Methylomirabilia; order Methylomirabilales; family 2-02-FULL-66-22; genus 2-02-FULL-66-22. The sequence goes on along the minus strand of CAVOIV010000043.1, from coordinate 53,300 downwards.
CTCCTGGGCGGCCTGGAGCGGCCGACCTCGGGGACCATCCGCTACGGCGAGACCGATCTGGCGGGGCTCTCCGATCTCGACCTGGCGCGCTTTCGGAACCGGCGGGTGGGGTTCGTCTTCCAGTTTCACCACCTCCTTGCCGGAGTTCTCCGCGGTGGAGAACGTGATGCTGCCCCTCCTGATCCGGCGGCTCCCTGCCGCCGAGGCGCGGGCGCGGGCCGCTGGCGCTGCTGAGGCGGGTGGGCCTGGGGGAGCGCGTCCGGCACCGGCCGGGAGAGATGTCCGGGGGGGAGCAGCAGCGGGTGGCGATCGCGCGCGCGCTGATCGGGGAGCCGGCGGTCCTCCTGGCCGACGAGCCGACGGGGAACCTGGACACCAAGACCGGCGGAGAGGTCTTCGAGTTGATCCGCGAGCTGAACCGCGAGCGGCGGCTGACCTGCGTCTTCGTCACGCACAACGAGGAGTTGGCCGGCCGGACCGACCGGATTCTCCGGATGCTGGACGGCCGGATGGTCGAATAGCCGTGGGCGTTCGTCACCCGGCGCGCGGGCCGCTCCGCGACCGATCTCGCGCCCCGGAACCCATCAGCGTCCGATGGCCGACTCCCACCTTGTCAGGGCCTCCGTACCTGGTCCGATTTCGGCCTTCCCGTCCTTCCGATCGTCGGTTATACTTCCGATGGAGTCATCGAGGCGTGCCGGACGCCGGGCGCGTGGGTGTCGCCCGGCGGAGGATCAGAGCGTTGACAGCGAGGAGCGAGTTATGTTCGAACGATTTACCGAGCGTGCCCGTAAAGTCATCATTCTGGCCCGCGAAGAGGCGATCCGCCTGGGGCACAATTTCGTCGGGACGGAGCATCTGTTGCTGGGGCTCATCCGGGAAGGGGACGGTCTGGCGGTCGCCATCCTGAAGAAGCTGAACGTCAGCATCTCGGCGCTGAAGGCGGAGATCGAGAAGGTGGTGGCGGTCGGCACCGAGTTCTCCCCGGCCGGCGAGATCCCCTTCACCCCGCAGGCCAAGAAGGTGCTGGAGTACGCCATCTCCGAGGCGCGCTCGCTGAGCCACAACTACATCGGGACCGAGCACCTGCTGCTGGGCCTGATCCGCGAGGGCGAGGGGATCGCATCGCTGGTGCTGCGGGATTTCGGGGTCAGCGTGGCGGCCGCCAAGTCGCAGGCGCAGGAACTGCTGGGCGAGCAGGCGTCCAAGCAGCCGACCGCGAACCGGACGCCGGCCCTGGACGAGTTCGGCGTGGACCTGACGACCGCGGCCCGGCAGGACAAGCTGGATCCGGTGATCGGCCGGGACGCGGAGATCGAACGGGTCATCCAGGTCCTGAGCCGGCGGAAGAAGAACAATCCGGTGCTGATCGGCGAGGCGGGCGTGGGGAAGACCGCCATCGTCGAGGGGCTGGCGCTCCGGATCGTGGCCAGCAACGTGCCGGAGATCCTGCTCAAGCAGGCGGGTCGTGCAGCTGGATCTGGCCGGCATGGTGGCGGGCACCAAGTACCGCGGCCAGTTCGAGGAGCGGTTGAAGGCGGTGGTGAAGGAGATCCAGCAGGCCAACAACGTGATCCTCTTCATCGACGAGCTGCACACCCTGGTGGGGGCGGGCGCGGCCGAAGGGGCCATCGATGCCAGCAACATGCTGAAACCGGCGCTGGCGCGGGGCGAGCTCCAGTGCATCGGCGCCACCACCATGGACGAGTACCGCAAGTACGTCGAGAAGGACCGCGCGCTCGAGCGCCGATTCCAGGCCATCCACGTCGGGCCGCCCAGCGTGGACGAGACCATCCGCATCTTGCGGGAGATCAAGGATCGGTACGAGACGCACCATCAGGCCCTCATCACGGACGAGGCGGTGGTGGCGGCGGCGCGCCTCTCCCAGCGCTACATCGCCGATCGGTTCCTGCCGGACAAGGCCATCGACGTGATCGACGAGGCCGGCGCCCGGGCCCGGCTGAAGGGAATGACGCTCCCGGCGGAGCTCCGCGAGATGGAGAACGAGGTGGAGCGGCTGCGGGCGCAGAAAGAGGATGCCATCCGCACGCAGGCCTTCGAGGTGGCGGCGCGCCTGCGGGACACCGAGCGCAAGCTGCGGGCGGAGCTGGAAGAGCGCAAGACCGAATGGAAGGAGCAGCGGTCCAAGGCCAAGACGACCGTGACGGAAGAGGACGTGGCCTACGTGGTGGCCAAGTGGACCGGGATTCCCCTCCAGCAACTGGAGGAGGCGGAGTCGGCGAAGCTCCTGCGCATGGAGTCGGAGCTGGGCCGGCGCGTGGTCGGGCAGGAGGAGGCCATCAAGGCGGTGTCGCGCGCCATCCGCCGTTCGCGGGCGGGGGTCAAGAATCCGAATCGCCCCGTCGGGTCGTTCATCTTCCTGGGCCCCACCGGGGTCGGGAAGACCGAACTGGCCAAGGCCCTGGCGGAGTTCCTCTTCGGCACCGAGGACGCCCTGATCCGGGTGGACATGTCGGAGTACATGGAGCGCTTCTCGACCTCGCGGCTGATCGGCGCCCCGCCGGGGTACATCGGCTACGACGATTCGGGCCAGCTGACCGAGAAGGTGCGTCGGCGGCCGTTCTCGCTGGTCCTGCTGGACGAGATCGAGAAGGCCCACCCCGAGGTCTTCAACCTGCTCCTCCAGATTCTGGAGGATGGGCGGCTGACCGACAGCTACGGGCGGGTGGTGGACTTCCGGAACGCCATCCTGATCATGACCTCCAACGTCGGCACGCGTCAGTTCACCCTGCACACGAACCTGGGGTTCGCCAAAGGGGGAGACGAGGCGCACTCCTACGACAAGATGCGAGAGACGGTGCTGAACGAGCTCAAGCGCGCCTTCAATCCCGAACTCCTGAACCGGATCGACGAGGTGACCGTCTTTCATCCGTTGACCCTCGCGCACATGCGCCAGATCGTGGACTTGATGCTGCAGCGGTTGCAGGAGCAGCTGAAAGAGCGGCAGATGAGCCTCCAGGTGGACGAGGAGGCCAAGGAATTCCTGATCCAGCAGGGGTTTCGACCCGAACTACGGCGCGCGGCCGTTGCGTCGGGCCATCCAGCGCCACGTGGAGGATGCCCTGGCGGAGGAGGTGCTGCGCGGCCGGTTTGCCGACGGCGCGGCGGTGCGGATCAAGAAAGGGGACGGGGCCAGTCTGCATCTTCGAAGGCGCCGAGCCCGTCGAGGCGACATCCTGAACGCCCATCACTACGCTCCATGCTCGGCAAGGAAAATTGCCCCCTCGGGGGCAATTTTTTCTTGGCTTTTCGCAGAGATAATGATAATTTGCGCCGGCATTTCCCGTGAAAGGGCTGGACGCAAAGGATATGATCTGTCATGCACGGTATCCCGCGCCCGTGACGCCGTTCCGACGATTCGCCGCATCGGTTTCTCCTCCAATCTTCTCCTCCTGTTGCTCGCTCTGGTGCCGGCCTGGGTTGGTGCGCAGGACCAGCCGATGGTCACGCAAATCGACGTGGTCGGCGCCAAGAAGGTCGAGGAAGCCACCGTCCGCTTCAAGCTCAAGACCCGCGTGGGCGATGCCTACTCCCCCGAGGTGGTCCGCGAGGACATCAAGTCGCTGTACACGCTTGGGTATTTCGAGGACATCGTGGTCCAGGCGGACATCTTCGAGGGCGGCTTGAAGGTGATCTTCGTCCTGCACGAAAAACCCAGCATTCAAAAGATCGCGATCGTCGGAAACAAGAAGCTCGCCGTCGATAAGATCAAGGGCAAGATCGATCTGGTCGAGGGAGCCATCGTTCCTCCGGGCTCGCTCACCAAGAACGCCGAAAAGATCCGCCTGTTCTACGAGGAGGAAGGCTATTACCAGGCACGGGTGGAGGGGCGCGAGGAGCGCATCTCTGCCCAGGAAGTGGCGGTGACGTTCGACATCGTCGAGGGGGAGAAGTTCGACGTCGGGGAGATCCGGATCGTCGGCAACAAGTATCTCAAAGAGAAGGATATCAAAGCGAAGCTGCAGACGTCCGAGGTCTTCCTGTGGTTCTTCGGCGGCACGCTGAAGCGCGAGGAACTCCACCGCGATCTGGACCGCATTCGCGCGTATTACCTGGACAACGGGTTCCTCGACATCGCCGTCGCGGAGCCGGAGATCCAGATCGACCAGAAGAAGGGCCAGTTGCGGGTGGTGATTTCCGTGGAGGAGGGAGCCCAGTACCGCATCGGTAACCTGACGGTGACCGGCGCGAGTCTCTTCCCGGAATCGGAGATCCGTGGGCTGATTCGGAGCCAAGCCGGCGGTATCTTCAGTCGAGAGACCGTCCAGGCGGACGTGGTGGCAGTGACCGACCGGTATGCAGAGCGAGGGTACCTGTTCGCCGACGTCGCGCCGGTGACCGACATGCGGCGCGACGAGCGGATCGTGCACGTCTCGATGGAGATCACCGAGGGGCGACAGGCGTTCATCAACCGGATCGAGATCGTCGGGAACGTCCGGACGCGGGACAAGGTGATCCGGCGAGAGGTCGCTCTGATCGAAGGCGACGTCTTCAACAGCGCCCTGCTGAAACGCAGCCGACAGAATCTGGAGGCCGTTGGGTTCTTCGAAGACGTGAAGGTGGAGACGCGACGGGGCACGGCGCAAGACAAGGTGGATGTCGTCGTGGACCTGAAGGAGAAGCCCACGGGTGCCTTCACCATCGGCGGCGGGTTCAGCTCCGTCGACGGTCTCATCGGCGCGGTGAGCATCTCCCAAAACAATCTGTTCGGCTACGGGAAGCGGGCGACCGCGGCGGTCCAGATCGGCCAGAACGCCAATCGCTTCAACCTGGTCTACAGCGATCCGCATTTCTGGGACAGCGACTACCTGATGGAGACGCGGGCGTTTAAGACCGCAACGAATTATCAGAACAGCCAGGGGTACAACACCGATACCACGGGCGTGGTGCTCTCGGTCGGGCGTAGGCTCTTCGGCGAGGTGTTCGGCTTGATGTCGTATACCCTCGAGAATGTTGTGATCAAGGACCTTGAGCCATTTGCCCCCTTCATCATCCTGCGACAGGCCTTGGAGAACGGCGGCGAGGCCACGACCAGCGCGTTGTCGCTGGCGCTCACCCGTGATACGCGGGATTCGTTCAGCGAGCCGACCCGCGGGAACAGGTCACGGATCGCGGCCACGTACGCGGGCGGTTTCCTCGGGTTTGACAACAATTTCAACAAGTATGCCATCGAGTCCTCCCAGTATTGGCCCCTCTGGTGGAAGCTGGTGGGGAACCTGCGGGGCACGTTCTGGTATGGGGATTCCTTCGGCGATACCCCTAACCTGCCAGCCCAGGAGCGGTTCTACCTGGGCGGTGCCAATACCGTCCGCGGTTTCAAGAATTTCACGATCAGCCCGAAGAGTCCGATAACCGGCGGGGAAACCGGGGGCAACAAGGCCTACTTCGTCAACACCGAGCTCATCTTTCCAGTGTACGATCCCTTGCGCATGCGGGGAGTGGTGTTCTTGGACGTCGGGAACAACCTGGCCGAGCTGGCCAGCCTTGGCGATTTGTTCACGCAGACGCCTCGGATGGGCGCCGGCGTCGGCATACGGTTCAACTCGCCCATGGGGGCGATTCGATTGGATTGGGGCTTCAATTTGAACCCTCAGCCGGGGGAAAGGAAGCAGGTCCTCTCCTTCACGGCGGGCTCGCAGTTCTGAGGAGCGGCGCCCTGGAGGGCACGCTTGGGCAGGAAGGCGTCGCTCCGCGGACGTCGTGCGGCGCGACGGAGGATGTGTCGGGGGCTGGATCGGTACGGGAAACAGGAGGGACAGGCGAACGTGAAGACAGGGTGTGGAACCAGGGGGAGGCGCGCGGTAATCCTCGGGGTGGGGCTGGCGTTGAGCGTGGTGTGGGCGGCTGCGGGGTGGGCTGCCCAGCCGATCAAGGTGGGTGTGGTGGACGTCCAGCAGATCCTGAACCAGTCGCAACGCGGCCAGGCGTTGAAGCAGAAGCTGGAGCAGGAGCGGACAGGGCGGCAGAAAGACCTGGATGGCCGCCAGCAGGAACTGGTCAAACTCCAGGCGGAGTACGAGAAGCAGGCCCCCGTTCTGAGCGAACAGGCCAAGCGGGAAAAGAAGGAATCGCTCGATCGACGAGTTCGCGACGCTCGCCGGGTGGCCGAAGATGCCAACCGCGACTTCGAGAAGAAAGTGCGTGAGGCGGAGATGGAAACGACCCGGGAGATCTTTGCCGTCATCCAGGAGTACGGCAAGGATCAGGGGTTCAGCCTGATCCTGGAGCGGAGCAGCCTGATCTTCAGTGCCACGTCGGTGGACGTGACCAGCGAAGTCATTAAGCGATACGACGCCAAGGGGGCAAAATAGGGTGGTCCACGACGACCGGAGCCTGGCGATGCCGGCGTTCGGGCGGAGGCCATAGTGCGGCTGGGAGAGTTGGCCGAACGGCTGGGATGCCGCCTGGAGGGCGACGGCGGGGTCGAGATTGATGGGGTGCGTTCTCTGGAAGACGCGGGGCCGAGGGACCTCACCTTTGTCACCGAGGCTCGGCACCTGCCGCGACTGGAAACCTCGCGGGCGGGGGCGGTCATCCTGACCGAGTCGTTGCCGGCACCCAATCGGCCCGCCTTGCGCACGTCCAATCCGCACCTGGCCCTGGCGCGCGCGCTCGGCGTATTTCACCGGCCGCTGCCGGGCGTTCCGGGGATCCACCCGACGGCGGTGGTGTCGGCGGACGCCCGGGTGCATGGCACGGCCAGCGTCGGGCCGCTGTGCGTCCTCGCCCCGGGAGCCGAGATTGGCGCGGGGACGATCCTCGACGCGCAGGTCTTCGTTGGCGGGAATGTGCGGGTCGGGCGGGACTGCCGGCTCTTCCCCCAGGTGACGCTGCGAGAGGGGACCGAGCTCGGCGATCGGGTGGTGGTGCATAGCGGGACGGTGATCGGCGCCGACGGCTTCGGCTATGCGCGCGACGGAGTCCGATACGTCAAGATCCCCCAGGTCGGCCGGGTGGTTCTGGAGGACGACGTCGAGATCGGCGCCAACGTGGCCATCGATCGGGCCACGCTCGGGACGACCCGGATCGGGCGAGGCACGAAGATCGACAACCTGGTGCAGATCGCCCACAACGTCCAGGTGGGCGAGGACACGGTGATCGTGGCCCAGGTGGGGATTTCGGGAAGTTCCCGCATCGGGTCGCGCGTGACGATTGCCGGGCAGGTCGGGGTGACCGACCACGTCCAGGTTGGCGACAACGCCGTCGTCGGCGCGCAGGCCGGCGTAAGCAAGGACGTGCCCGAAGGGGCGATCGTGCTGGGTGCGCCGGCGGTTCCTCACCTGGAGTTCAAACGCCAACTCGCCGCCACGGCGCGCCTTCCGCAACTGGGCAAGACGCTCCGGGCCATGGAAGCGCGCCTGCGCGCCCTGGAAGCCCGCCTGGATCGCTGACGGCCTGGTGATGGGGGAGGCCCATGGTCGGTGTGAACGAAATCCAAGAGGTCTTGCCCCATCGGTATCCGTTCCTCCTGGTAGATCGGATTCTTGAGATCGAGCTGGGGAAACGAGTGGTCGGCGTCAAGAACGTGACGATCAACGAGCCGTTTTTCGCGGGCCACTTCCCAGGGCACCCGATCATGCCCGGCGTGCTCATCCTGGAGGCGATGGCCCAGGTGGGTGGCTTTCTCCTGATGCGCAGCCTGAACCTCCAGGGAGCGAAAAAGGTCCTCTATTTCACGGGAATAGACCGTGCTCGTTTCCGGCGGCCGGTGGTGCCTGGGGATCAGATTCGTTTTGAGGTGAGCATGGTCCAATTGCGCCGGCAGATGTGCCGGATGAAAGGCGTCGCGCTGGTGGATGGAAAAATTGCCGCCGAAGCGGAAATGAACGCGGTGGCGGTAGATCGAGACGCGGAGGGCCCAGCGCCCGGCCCGCTCGTGATCTAGGGCACACTGTGAAAGACGGACATCCCCGCAGCACCGGTGCAGCCGATGGTGGCGGTCAAGCAACCACCTTACGTGGTTGCCGGCATGATCCTGGACACGCAGACCGCACCGGCCGCAGTCGCCAGGGTCGGGCCGCTGCCTCCGTAGGCGTCCCCCCTCCCGCGGGCCGTCCTTGACCGACGCGCTCGCGTGCTCCCCGCGCGGGAGTGGGTCGAACCCTCCAATGAATGCGATCGGGATCATCGCAGGCAGCGGTCGGCTGCCTTTCGTGGCAGCAGCAGAGGCCCGCGTGCGCGGTCTCCGGGTCGTGGCGATCGGTATCCGTGGCGAGACCGATCCAGCCCTGGCCGATCAGGTGGATGCGCTCCACTGGGTCCATCTTGGCCAGTTCGGCGCGGTGGTCAAGAACTTGCGTCGGGAGGGTGTGGCGGACGCGCTCCTCCTCGGCAAGGTCGAAATCACGCATCTCTTCTCCAATATCCGTCCGGACCTCTTGGGCGCGCGGGTACTCCTCAAGGCGCGAGACCTCCGCGGGGACAGCCTGTTGGAAGCAATTGTGGCGATTCTGGACGGCGAGGGAATCCGGGTGTTGGAGACGCCCCCGTTCCTCGGGCCGGTCCTGCTACCGCCGGGCGTGCTGACGCGGCGCGCGCCGAGCGCGAGCGAGCAGAAGGACATCCGGCTGGGCCGGGAGATCGCGCGACAGATTGCCGGTCTGCGGATCGGTCAGACCGTGGTGCTGAAGCAGGGGACCGTGGTGGCCGTGGAATCCGTCGAAGGCACAGATGCGGCCATCCGCCGGGGCGGCGAGCTGGGCCATGGAGGGGTCGTGGTCGTGAAGGTTGGGCGCACCGACCAGGACCTTCGTTTCGACCTGCCGACCATCGGTCCGGATACGCTGGGCTCGCTCCAGGACGCCCGGGCCACGGCGCTGGCGTTGGAGGCGGGACGGAGTCTCCTCGTAGATCGGGAGCGGTTCGTCGCTGGGGCGAACGCGTTGGGTCTCGCCGTGGTGGCAGAGTAGGGGGCGGCAGCAACCGGACCCGCGGGTGTTCGACGCGTGATCTGTGGGAGGGGTATGATTGCCAACGGGTCGAAGGTGAAGGTGGCAGTGGTCGGGGTGGGGCATCTGGGGCAACACCACGCCCGGATCTACACCGAGCTACCCGGGGTGGAGCTGGTGGCCATCGCAGACACCTCGGAAACGCGGCGCCGCGAGGTGGGGGGGCGCCTGAAGGTGCCGACCGTCGCGGACTACCGATCCCTGATCGGCACCGTGGACGCCGTGAGCGTGGCTGTCCCGACCGGCTCCCACTACCCCATCGCGCTGGCGTTCCTCCAGGCGGGAAGCGATGTCCTGGTGGAGAAACCGATTACGCAGACCGTGGGGGAAGCCGACCTCCTGATCGCCGCTGCGGCGAAGGGAAGCCGGATCCTGCAGGTCGGCCACAGCGAACGCTACAACGGGGCGGTGCAGGCTCTATCGGCTCGCGTGCACGATCCTGCGTTCATCGAGGTGCATCGGATGGGGCCCTTTCCGAACCGTGGGACGGACGTGGATGTCGTGCTCGATCTCATGATCCACGACATCGATATCATCCTCACGCTCGTGAAGTCGCCGGTGAAATCGGTGAGCGCGGTCGGGGTCCCGGTCGTCTCCGGCCAGGTGGACATCGCCAACGCGCGATTGGAGTTCGCCTCCGGCTGTGTGGCCAACATCACGGCCAGTCGGGTCAGCGGGGAACGGCTGCGCAAGATTCGCGTGTTCCAGCGCGACACCTACTTCGTCCTGGACTATGCCAATCAGGAGCTCCATCTGTTCCGGAAAACGGCGGGCGACGCCTCCAGCAAGACCCGACTGACGCGGATCGAGATCCCTGTGGACCGCGTGGAGCCGCTACGGCAGGAGCTCAGCGATTTCCTGGAGAGCGTCCGCCTGCGGCGGCCGCCCCTGGTCTCCGGCGAAGCCGGGCGGGAGGCGGTGGCGGTCGCCACCCAGATCATCGAGCGCCTGTGACGGCGCCACAGGCGACCGGGGTAACGGTAGGTACGGCGGAATGGTATCGGATGGGCAGGCGTTGGCAACCTCGCCGGTCGGGATCGCCATCGTGGCTGGAGAGGCCTCCGGTGATCTGCACGGCGCCCGGCTGGTCGAAGCCCTGCGCCAGCGGGAGCCTCGCCTCTCGTTCACGGGGATGGGTGGGAACGGGATGCGGGCGGCCGGCGTCCGCCTCCTGGCCGATGCGGGTGAAACGGCGGTGGTGGGCATCGCCGAGCTGTGGGAAAAGCGGCGAGCCCTGCGGGCGGCGCTCCTGACGCTTCGCGCCCATCTCGTAGCGGCCCGGCCGGCCCTGCTGATCTGTGTCGATTTTCCGGACTTCAATCTCCTGCTCGCCCGCACGGCTCACCGACTCGGCATCCCCGTGTGTTATTTCATCAGTCCCCAGATCTGGGCCTGGCGGTCGGGCCGGATCCGGACCATCCGACGCCTGGTTCGCAAGATGCTCGTGCTGTTTCCGTTCGAGGAAGCGCTGTATCGCGCCGCCGGCGTGGACGTCGCCTTCGTCGGCCATCCCTTGTTGGATGCGCTGGCGAGCGTACCGGGGCGAGACGCCTGTCGGGCGGGGCTCACCATCGCCGAGTCGGCGCGGGTCGTCGCGCTTCTTCCCGGAAGCCGGACGGCCGAAGTCCGTCGCCATCTTCCGATCCTCTTGGGGGCGGCGGCGAAGATCCGGGAGGCCGAGCCGGACGTGACACTCCTGCTCGGTCTGAGCGAGACGATGGATCGGCAGGCGGTGGTGGCGGCCGCGGCCCACGCCGGCGTGCCGGTTCGGGTGATTCAAGGTCGGACTCCCGAAGTCATGCGGGCGGCGGACTTCCTCCTGGCGGTTTCCGGAACCGTGACGCTGGAGGCGGCCATTCTGGGAACCCCCATGCTGATCACCTATCGCGTCAGCCCGGTGTCGGGTTGGCTGTTGCGGATGTTGATCCGGGTGCGATTCGCCGGTCTGCCGAATCTGATTGCCGGAAAGGCCATCGTCCCGGAACTGCTTCAGCGCGATGCAACCCCGGAGCGGTTGGCCGCGGCGGCGCTGGAGATCATGCGTTCCGCGCCGCGGCAAGCGGCGATGCGCGAGGCCTTGGCCGACGTCCGGCGGCGACTCGGAGATCCGGGCGCGGTCGAGCGTGCCGCCCGGGAGGTGTTGATGCTCCTGCCGCGGCCGCCTGCCTCTGTCCCGAGCCCATGACGGCACGTTGGCGGTCGCCGCGAGACTGGGCGATCAGCCTGCGCCTGGGGCCGTGGGTGTCCTGCCTCCTGATGCGGGCTGGCGTGGCCACGATGCGGCGCCGGGATGTGGGCCGGGAGCATCCGGACGGGTGCTGGGCCAAAGGCGAGCGGGTGATCTTCGCCTTTTGGCACGGCCGGCTCCTCATGATGCCGTTGGCGAAAGAGGGCTGAGGCATATGTCCTGGCTGTATAGCACGGCGATCAGCCTCTTCCTGCTCGGATTGGCGCCGAGCGTCCTGACGCAGATGCTCCTGCGGGGGAAGTACCGACGGGACATCGCGGAGCGGTTCGGCGGCGTAGCGCCCTGGGAAGGCCCCGCGGCTCCGGTGTGGCTGCACGCGGTGTCCGTGGGAGAGGCCATGGCGGCCGCACCCCTGGCGCGACTCCTGGTCAGCCGGCATCCCGACGTTCCCCTGATCGCCTCCACCACGACGGAAACCGGTCGAGCGGTGGCCGAGCAACGGATCTCGGCCGCCCGGTTCGTGTTCTTTCCGCTGGATTTCCGATGGGCCGCGGCGCGAGCCCTGACGCGGCTTCGGCCGCGCCTGGTGCTCCTGACCGAGACGGAGCTCTGGCCGAATTTTCTCGCCGCCTGCGCCGCGCGGCGGATCCCGGTGGTGTTGATCAACGGACGGATCTCTCCCCGGTCGTTCCCGCGATACCGGCTGGTCCGGCGGTGGTTCGGGCGCGTCCTGCAGGATGTTCGTCTGTTCTGCATGCAGAGCGCCGCCGATGCGGATCGGATCCTGGCGCTGGGCGCTCCGGCAGAGCGGGTGACGGTCACCGGGAACCTGAAGTACGACCTCCCGGCGCTGGAGCAGGATGCCGATGTCCCCGCGATCCGCGCGGGCCTCGGTCTGCCGCCGGGTTGCCGCCTGGTGATCGCCGGGAGCATCCACCGCGGCGAAGACGAACCGGTGATCCAGGCCTTTCGGTCGGCCGCGGCAACGCGACGAGGCTCTGTGCCTGCTGGTGGCGCCGCGGCACCCGGAGCGGCTGGAGGAGGTGGAGCGGTTGGTGGTCAAGGCTGGAGTGCCCTGTGTCCGGCGGAGCCGACTCCCTGCGGAATCGGCGCGCGAAGGAGGCGCCATCGTGCTGGACACCATGGGCGAACTGGCGCGGCTCTATGCGGCGGCCAGCGTCGTGTTCGTCGGGGGAAGCCTGATTCCGCACGGCGGTCAGAACATCCTGGAGCCGGCCGCGTACGGCCGGCCGATACTGCACGGGCCCTACATGGGGAACTTCGCCGAGATGCGCGACCACTTCCGAGAGGCCGAGGCCGCCCTGCAAATCGCCGATGGCCCGGCGCTTGCTGAGGGATTGCAGGCGCTGCTCGACGACGAAGCCAGGGCGGAGCGGATGGGCCGGGCGGGCCGAACCATCGTGGAGGCGCAGCGGGGGGCGACGCGGCGGACGGCGGACCTGGTGGGAGCGTTGCTGTGACCGTCCGCGATCGCCTCGAGGCCTTGGTGCTTCACGCGACGCGGGCGGAGTCGCCGAGCGCAGCGGAACGGATCGTGCGCGGGGCTCTGGCGGCGGTCTCGGTGGTCTATGGCGCAGGCGTTCGAGTACGAAACGCCGGATACGACTCCGGTCTGTTCCCGGTGCACCGACTGCCGTGCCGGGTCGTCTCGGTCGGTAACCTCACCGTCGGCGGGACGGGAAAGACGCCGACGGTGATGACGGTCGCGGCGGCGCTACACGCGGCTGGGGAACGGGTATGCATCGTGCTTCGCGGGTATCGCGGCGATGGGACGGGCGCTCGGGTGGTATCCGACGGGCGGACCATCCGGTTGAGCTGGCGCGAGGCCGGAGATGAAGCGGTGCTGCTGGCCCAGTGTCTCCCGGGTGTGCCGGTGCTCGTCGGTGCCGATCGGGTTGCGGTGGGACGACTGGCCATCGCCGAGTTCCGCGCGGAGACGATCCTTCTCGACGACGGATTCCAACACCGGCGGATCCATCGGGACAGGGATCTGGTCCTGGTGGACGCGACAGACCCCTTCGGTGACGGGTGGCTGCTTCCGCGCGGCCGGCTGCGGGAGTCGGTGCGGGAACTCCGTCGGGCGGACGCGATCCTTGTGACGCGCACCGACCAAGTGACGGACCCCGCGGGCGTGGTGCGGCGTCTGGCCGAGGCGGCGCCCGGCCGGCCGATCGCGCGGGGCACCTACCGACCCTGTCGCCTCCAGGAGCTCGGGACGGGGCGCGGGCAGGCGGTCGCCGCGATCCACGGGAAACGCGTCCTGGCGGTGAGCGGGATCGCGAATCCGCACGGCTTCCACGGCACGCTGGAGGCGTTAGGCGCGGTTCTAGTGGAACGCGTCGTCTTCCGCGACCATCATCCCTTTACAAGCGATGACCGTCGGCGGATCGCCGGGGCGGCGGAGGTGAGTGGAGCGGAGTGGATCGTGACCACGGAGAAGGACGCCGTGCGGTTGGTGCCCGACGATCTGGGCGGGGTGCCGATCCTGGCGCTCGGGATCGGCTTGGAGGTCGGAGAGGGAGCCGAAGCCATCGAAGCGGCACTCGGCCTTCCGGTCCGGGGCCGCGGCTCCGCATGAACGATTTCAGACGAGAGGCATCCCCAGGATTGACGCCGCGACACCGCGGCGCGGCGTAAGGCCATGCAGGAGATCGATCCGGCGGACATCGGTAGCATCTTGGTGCGGCAGGTCAACTGGGTCGGCGATGCGATCCTCAGCCTGCCGGCTCTCGCGGCGCTGCGGCAGCGATTCCGCCAGGCGGAGATTTCGGTGATTGGTCGGCCGTGGGTCACGGGCCTCTTCGCCGATCAGCCGGTTGCGGATCGCGTGATCGCGTATCAGTCCGACGGGGCCCACCGCGGTCTCTCGGGGCGATGGGCGCTGGCCCGGGAGCTTCGACGGAAACGGTTCGACCTCGCCGTGCTCTTTCCGAATTCAGTTGATGCGGCCGTGATTCCCTGGCTGGCGGGGATTCCTCGACGCGTGGGCACACCCACCGAGGGCCGGCGTCTCTTGCTGACGCATCCCGTGCGTGTGGCGCCGCACCCTGCGGAGCGCCATCAGGTGTTTCGGTATCTCGCCGTGGTCCGGAGCCTCGGGGCTGACGGCGATCCGACCCCACGGCTGACGGTGGGAGGCGAGGCCTTGCAGGTGGCGGATCGGCTGCTTGCGGACACGGGGGTGGCTCCCGGGGAGTGCTGTCTGGCGGTAAATCCGGGTTCGATCTACGGCAGCGCCAAGCGGTGGCCGGCGGAGCGGTTCGCCGCCGCGGCGGACGCCTTGGCGGATCGCTGGGGAGCGCGTGTCCTGCTGGTGGGGTCGGGCAAGGAAGCCGCCGTGCTGGAGGCGGTCGCCCGGGCGATGCGACACGAGCCGATCCGATTGTGGGGACGGACCGATCTGCGCACGCTGGCGGCGGTGCTGCGGCGGAGCCGTCTCCTGCTCACCAACGACACGGGAACCATGCACCTGGCAGCGGCCGTGAGTACCCCGGTGGTGGCCGTCTTCGGCCCAACGGACGCGGAGGCGACCGGACCGTACGGGTCAGGCGCGCGGTTGGTCCGCGAACCGGTTCCGTGCAGCCCGTGCCTGTTGCGGGAATGCCCCATCGACCATCGCTGCATGACCGGCGTCACGGTATCGCACGTGGTGCGGGCGGCGGAGGAACTCGTGGCGAAGACGGACCGCGGGACGTGCCCGGTCGCTCAGATCGCCGGTCTCATCGAGTCGGAGACCGACCCGCGAATCGGCCGCCGCATTCTTGGATCGGGACGGGACGATCATCGAAGACCCGGGCTACCTTGGCGATCCGGACAAGATCCAGTTCATTCCGGGAGCGCAGGAAGCGCTCGGCGCGCTCCGCGCCGCGGGGTATCGCCTGATCGTGGTGACGAACCAGGCAGGGGTGGCCCGGGGTCTCATCACCGAAGACGATGTGCGCCGGGTGAACGTCCGGCTTCAGGAGCTTTTGACCGCGGCGGGCGTTCCGGTGGACGGGATCTACTACTGCCCCCACCACGCGGAGGGCGGCCAGCAGGCATTCCGGAAAGACTGCCCGAGCCGCAAGCCGGGGCCGGGTATGGTGGAGCAGGCGCGGAAGGACTTCGGACTGGATGTGGCGCGGTCGGTGATCGTCGGAGACCATCTGAGCGACGCCGCGGTGGCGCGTCATTTCCCCGGCATGCGGGGCATCCTGGTCCTGACCGGGCACGGCGCGGGCCAGTACGAGAAGATGAAGGCGGGAGCCACGCCGGTTCCGGATCATGTCGCACCGGATCTTGGGTCGGCGGTCGAGTGGCTGCTCCGGCAGTCGGGACGGTGACGTGGGTACGCTGCCCATTCGGCTGGACGGTGCGAGACGGATCCTGCTCATCAAGCCCAGTGCGCTGGGCGATGTGGTGCACGCGCTTCCCGTCGTGGCTACCCTGAAGCGGCGCTATCCGGAGATCCCGCTGGATTGGCTCATCGAGGAGGAAGCGGCGCCGCTGGTGGAGGGGCATCCGGCGGTCGCGGAGTTCGTCGTCTCGGGCCGGCGTCGGTGGCAACGCCATCTCAGGAATCCGGGCGCGATTCCGGGCGCGCTGCGAGAGATCCGAGCGTTCGTTCGGAAGGTCCGCGGCCGATACGACGCAGTCTTGGACCTGCAGGGTCTCTTGAAGAGCGCGCTGTACGTCCTGGCGGCGCGTGCGCCGATCCGGGTCGGGCTGGCGGACGGGCGAGAAGGTGCGACCTGGGTCCTGACGCATCGCGTGCCGGTCCCGCCGCAGCCGGTTCACGCGGTGGAGCGGTACCTCGCCCTTGCGGAGGCGGTGGACGCCGCGGAGGTCGTGCGTGACTTCACGATCCCGGTGGCGCCGGCGGATCTCGGGCGTGGCGGAGGGTGTTCTGGCGGGCCTTCCCCGTCCCATCGTCGTCCTGCACCCGGCGGCGCGCTGGCCGACCAAGCTATGGGAGACCGCACGGTGGCGCGACCTGGCCTCGGCGCTCTGCGGCGACGGGGTCGGCGTCGTGGTGACAGGTCGGGGCGCGGCGGACGGTGCGCTGGCGGCCGAGATCGGCGAAGGCCTGCAACCCGGCGCTGCGCTCGCTGGCCGGGCGTATCTCCTGAAAGCAGCTGGCGGCCGTGCTCCGATCGGCGGACCTCATGATCACCGTGGATTCCGGGCCCATGCACATCGCGGCAGCGGTCGGCACGCCGGTACTCGCCCTGTTCGGGGCGACCGACCCGGCGCGGACTGGACCGCTGGGCCCCGCGTGCGTCCTCCGGCCGACAGCTTCCGTGTAGCCCGTGCCTGCAGCGCCGGTGCGCCATCGCGGACACGCTCCGCTGCATGCGGGACACTCGACGTTCCGGAGGTTTTGGCCGCGGCGCGCCGGATGTTGGAGGCGCTACGGAGCGACCTAACGAGTCGTGGATCGTGCAACGGACGAGGACCGGAGACGCCACTCCCAACGCACTTCGCAGGGATGTTCCCACAGAAGGGACACGTGATCGTATGGCCGACATACCGCGCGGAACAGATCCCGATGCTGCCGCGGATCCGATGATCGCCGGCGTCACATCGCTGGTCACGGGGGCGGCGGGGTTCGTCGGCTCGCACCTGTGCGAGCGACTGCTTCGAGGGGGGCACCGTGTCATCGGGGTGGACATCTTCACCGACTATTATCCCCGGGCCCTGAAGGAGGCGAACCTCACCTCACTCCTCCGTGCACCCGGGTTTCGGTTCCTGGAGGCGGATCTGCGACGGGTGGAACTGGAACCGCTCCTCGGAGAGGCGGATTATATCTTCCATCAGGCCGGACAGCCAGGGGTCCGTCCGAGCTGGGGGAAGGACTTCGACCTCTATCTTGATTGCAACATCCGCGTGACCCAACGACTCCTGGAGGCGGCGCGCGCCGTGGGGCGGGTGCGCTGCCTGGTGTACGCGTCATCCTCGTCGGTCTACGGCGAGACCGCGGGATCTCCCGTTGCGCGAGGACTCGCCCACCCGACCGTATTCTCCCTACGGGGTCACCAAACTGGCGGCGGAGCATCTCTGCAGCTTGTACCACGCGAACTATGGGCTCCCGACGGTCTCCTTGCGGTACTTCACGGTATATGGTCCGCGGCAGCGGCCCGACATGGGCTTTCACAAGTTCATCCGGGCCGCGCTGGAAGAACGTCCGATCACGGTCTACGGCGACGGCGAGCAGACGCGGGACTTCACCTTCGTGACCGACGCCGCAGAGGCCAACTGGCTGGCGGCGTCATCCGGGGCCGTGGGACAGGTGTTCAACATCGGAGGCGGCTCACGCTGCAGCGTGAACGAGGTCCTGGCGACGTTGGAGGAGATCCTGGGCCGACCCATCCGCCGGGATCGCCGGCCGCCGCAACCGGGGGACGTCAGCCACACCTGGGCGGACACCCGGCGCGCGCGTGATATCCTCGGCTTCACACCCCGGGTGTCGCTGCGGGAGGGCTTGGCGCACGAGGTGGCATGGCTTCGAGAGCAGATCGGGTAGCGTTGGTCGTGTGGTGTCACGGAGGATGAACCTCACCCAGCGAGGAGACGGAATGCGTTTTTCAGGGAAGGTTGCCTTGATCACCGGGGCGTCGAAGGGGATCGGCCGGGCCACCGCATTGCGGCTGGCGCACGAGGGGGGCACGGTCATCGTCAACGGACGGGACGGCGGCGCGGTGACGGCCGTGGTGGCGGCGATCGAGCGGGACGGCGGGCGTGCCATACCGGCGGTGGGGGATGTCACGCAGGGCGCCGACGCGGCCCGGATCGTGGCGCAAGGAATCGCGCAGGGCGGCGGGATTGACATTCTCGTGAACAACGCCGGCGGCGGCACGATGGCCCGGTGGCTGGACGACGTGGATGAGATCGCCTGGGGGACGAGTCTTCAGGCCAATCTCACCAGCGCGTTTCTGATGACCAAGGCGATCGTGCCGCACCTGCGCGAACGGCGACGGGGCCGCATCGTGATGGTGGCATCCGTCGCCGGACGGAACATGAGCCGGCTCTCGGGGCCCGAGTACAGCGCCGCCAAGGGCGGAATGCTGGCGTTCATGCGGCATCTGGCCGTCGAGTTGGGGCCGTTCAACGTGACGGTGAACGGTGTCGCGCCCGGGCCGACCATGGTCGAGCGCGTGGCCAAGAAGTGGGAGCTGCGGGGGGCCGAGGAACGCGAGAAGATCCTGCGGAACATCCCGCTGGGTCGCCCCGCCCAGCCGGAGGAGATCGCCGCCGCCGATCCTCTTCCTCGCCTCGGACGACGCCTCGTACGTGAACGGCGCCTGCATCGACGTCAACGGCGGGTCATTCATGATGTAATCGCCGCTATGCCCCGTCGCACCGGCCCGAGCGTCTGCGTGATAACGGGGACGGCGTAACGAGGGCGTAACGACTTGACGGCGCCGAAGGCGAGGTGCTACGCTACGCTCAATCAAAAAACGGGAGCCCGGAACGCCGGGCTGAGAGGGTGGGGCGGTTCCTCACCGACCGTTCGAACCTGACCTGGGTAATGCCAGCGTAGGGACCGACAGCGACAGAAACCGCCCCGCGTGGCGGTTTTTGCTTTTTCAGGGGCGGATCGCGGCAGCCAGACACGCTGCTACGGGAGGAGGGACTCATGGCCGGCTTGACGGACCAGATCCAGGCATACGGCATTCAGCCGGTGCCGGTGGCAGAGCGCCGCCTCGGTTTTGTGGACACATTCGTCCTGTGGTGGGACCTTGGCGTGAGCTTCCTGGTCATGGCGGTCGGGATGTTCCTGGTGCCGGGACTCAGCCTCGGACAGGCGCTCCTGGCGATCCTGGTCGGCGCGGTGGTGGGCAACGGCCTGCTCGGGCTGGTGGGAACCATCGGGTCGGATACCGGCGTGCCGACCATGGTGCTGTTTCGGCCGGTGCTCGGTCTTCGCGGGTCGATCGCGCCGACGGTTCTCAACCTCCTGCAACTGCTGGGGTGGGCGACGTTCGAGGTCATCGTCATGGCGCAGGCGGCGGCGCTGCTTTCGGAGCGTCTGGTCGGCGTGCGGGGGTATCTGGGCTGGGTGCTGTTCTTTGCGGTCCTCGGCACGGCCATGGCCGTGGTCGGGCCGATCCTGGTCGTCAAACAATGGATGGAGCGATTTGCCGTGTGGGTCGTCCTGCTGACGCTGACCTGGATCACGGTCGCGGTCCTGACGACCTACGACGTGCGGGCGTGGCTGGCGAAGCCGGGCACGGGGGAGATGTCGTTCTGGCTGGGGGTGGACCTGGTGGCGGTGATGCCGATCTCGTGGGTCCCGCTGGTCGCGGACTATAGCCGGATGGCCCGCTCCCGGAAGACCGCGTTCTGGGGCACGGGCCTGGGCTACTTCGGGTCCCACGTGTGGTTCTATGCCCTGGGGGCGCTCCTGGCCCTCTCCGCGACGGTGCCCTCCGACCCCAGCGCCCCCATCGCGCCGCTCCTCACCACCATCGCGGCCCTGACCGCGGGGTGGGTGGCGCTCCTGGTTCTGCTCGTGGCGGAGACGGACGAAGGTTTCGCTAATATCTACTCGGCGGCGGTCTCGGCGCAGAACATCTGGCCGCGCCTGGGGCAACGGACACTCGTGCTGGCGATCGGCGGAATTGTGCTGGTCCTTGCCGCGACGCTTCCCCTGGTTCAGTACGAGAGCTTCCTGTTGCTCATCGGGTCGATCTTTGTTCCCCTGCTTGGCATTCTCACGGCCGATTACTTCGTCTTACGCCGCCGGCGGTACGACGTGACGGAACTCTACCGGAGCGGTGGCCGATACTGGTACCGCGGTGGCGTGAACTGGCTGGCGATGGGCGTGTGGGTCGTCGGCGTCGCGCTGTATCTGGTCATTGCCGGCCTACCACAACTGGGATGGTCCGGGGTGGCGCCGTGGCTAGGGGCGACGATTCCGACCTACACCTTCGGGTTGATCGCATACGCTCCTGGTGGGGCGTTCGGTGGAGCGGGCAACGGCGAACGACGAGATAAAGCGGGGCGAACTGCCCTGAATTGACCAGGTCTGACAGGCGTGTTAGAGTGCCCGGCCGATAGTTGTGGGTGCTTGCGACGTGAAGGAGCGCCACGTCTATCGCGGCACGGAGGGATGCGGTGCACACGGTGATCGTTGGCGCAGGGGCGCTGGGGAGCATCCTCGGCGGTTACCTGGCGGAGACCGGAGTGTCGGTGACGTTGGTGGGGCGGAAGCCCCACGTGGACGCGATTCGCTCCCGGGGACTCATCATCGAGGGGCTGCGGGGGCATCGGGCAGTCGGCAACCTTCACGCCGTGACCGATCCGCGCGAGGTGGCATCGGCGGACGTCCTGATCCTTGCCGTCAAGAGCTACGACACTGCCGAGGCGCTGGCCGGGATCGCCCACCTGCGGGGCAGGGTGGGCGCGGCCCTGTCGGTCCAGAACGGGGGCGGGAAGGACGAGGCGCTGGCCGAGGCGCTTGGGAGCGAGGTAGTGGTTGGCGCCACCAGTATCGTCGGCGGCAGCATGCCGGAACCGGGCCGCGTCATGCATACCAACGAAGGAGCAACCTGGATCGGCGAGCTCGATGGGCGTCGTTCCGCGCGGGTCGAGGCGATTGCCGAATGCTTCCGCAGGGCGGAGCTCGCCGTCGAGGTCCGGGATGATATCCGGAGTGCGATCTGGTGCAAGCTCAACCAGATGGTCCCCGCGGCCGCACTGGCCTGCGTGACCCGTTTGCGCATGCACGAGATGTATCAGGATCGGTCCCTGGCGACGCTCTTCGTGGAGTTGAGCCGCGAGATCGCGGCGATCGCCGACCGCACCGGCATCCCGCTGGCGGACTATCAGGGTTTTCCGGTCAAGACCCTGTGTTCGCAGCCGTTCGACGACGCCGTGGAGTCGGTCATGGCGCGCGGACGCATGATGCAGGAGCGCGGCATGACCCAGGTGAAGATCTCCACCCTGCAGGACCTGGAGCGCGGCCGTCGAACCGAAGCCGAGCAGGTGATCGGCTACGTGGTGCGCCTGGCGGCGATCCATCGGGTCCCGGTGCCGAAGCTGGACCTCCTGTACCGCGTCATTCAGGGCGTGGAGGCGGCGCAGCGGGTGGCTGCGTCGACTCCCGGCGGGAAGGCGTAGGAGACCATGCAGAACGACTTCCGGGAGACCCTCCGCGAGCGGGTCCTGATCTTCGACGGGGCGATGGGGACCTCGATCCAGGACCGCGGCCTCTCCGTGGATGACTTCGAGGGACAGGAGGGGTGCAACGAGATCCTGGTGCTCTCCCGACCCCAGGTGATCCGGGAGATCCACGCACGCTTCCTGGAAGTCGGCTGCGACGCGATCGAGACCAATACCTTCGGAGCAAGCCGCCTGGTATTGGGGGAGTATGGTCTGGGAGAAAGAGCATACGAGATCAACCGGACCGCCGCCCGCCTGGCTCGCGAGGTGGCGGCAAGCTATTCCTCGCCGGAGCAACCCCGCTTCGTGGTGGGCGCGATGGGACCCGGAACACGGCTTCCGTCGCTCGGTCAGATCGCCTTTGACGACCTGGTCGCCATGTACCGGGAGCAGGCGCGTGGCCTGATTGACGGCGGCGCGGACGTCCTCTTGGTCGAAACGTGCCAGGACTTGTTGCAGGCAAAGGCCGGCGTGATCGCCTGCCAGGACGCCATGACGGCGGCCGGGACGCCGCGCCCGCTGATGGTGCAAGTGACGCTGGAGCCGACGGGCACCATGCTCCTGGGGACCGAGCTGGGTGCGGCGCTCACCGCGCTGGACAGGTACGACCTGGATGCCATCGGGCTGAACTGCGCCACCGGTCCGCAGGAAATGATGGAGCACGTCCATTTCCTCAGCCGACACTCGCGGAAAGCGATTTCCTGCCTCCCGAACGCTGGGCTCCCTCACATGGAAGGGGGACGGGCGTGTTATCTGCTAACGCCGGACGAACTGGCCGACTTCCATCGCCACTTCGTGGAGCAGCACGGCGTCAGCATCGTTGGGGGTTGCTGCGGAACCACGCCGGCGCACCTCAAGCGAGTGGTGGAGGTGATCGGGCGACGCGCCCCGACCCGCCGAACCCCCGAGCACATTCCCGCGGCGTCCAGCTTGTATTCCAGCGTGCCTTTCCGACAGGATCGGAGCATTCTGATCGTCGGGGAGCGGACCAACGCCAACGGGTCCAAGCAGTTCCGCGAGCGCCTGCTGGCCGGCGATGCGGACGGCATGGTCGCCGTGGCGCGCGATCAGGTCAAGGAGGGGGCGCACGTCCTGGACGTGTGCGTGGATTACGTGGGCCGCGACGGCGTGGCGGACATGGCGGACCTGGTCGGGCGGCTTGCCACCCAGTGCACGATCCCCCTGGTGATCGACTCCACCGAGGCGCCGGTGATCGAGGCGGCGCTGAAGCGCATCGGCGGGCGGGCGATCATCAACTCCGTCAATCTGGAGGACGGGGAAGCGGGGCGCCCGGCCAAGATCTTCTCGATGGCGCGGCGGTACGGGGCGGCCGTGATCGGCCTCCTGATCGACGAGGAGGGGCAGGCGCGGAGCGTGGAGTGGAAGCTCCGGGTCGCCCATCGCCTGCACGACCTGGCGGTCCATCGGTACGGCTTGGAGCCGTCGGACCTGATCTTCGACGCGCTGACGTTTCCCGTCGGATCCGGTCAGGAGGACCTGCGCAAGGACGGGCTGGCCACGCTGGAGGCGATCCGGCGGATCAAAGCGGAGCTGCCTGGGGTGTACACCGTCCTCGGCGTGAGCAACGTCTCCTTTGGTCTGAAACCGGCGGCGCGGCAGGTGTTGAACAGCGTCTTCCTCCATCTGGCCGTGGAGGCGGGGCTGGACGCCGCCATCGTGAATGCGGCGAAGATCCTGCCCATGAACCGGATCGAGCCGCGCCAACGGGAAGTGGCGCGCCAGCTCATTCACGACGAACGCCGCGACGGGTACGACCCGCTGACGGAGTTCATGCGCCTCTTCGAGAACCGGCGCCGGCACTCGGGTTGCCGAGGATCGGGCGGTGCCTCGGAGCCTCGAGGAGCGCCTGAAGGCGCGGATCGTGGACGGGGAGCGCCCCGGGCTGGAAGAGCTGCTGGACGAGGCGCTGGGCGCGTACGACGCGCTCACGATCATCAACGAGATCCTGCTGGACGGCATGAAGACGGTCGGGGAGCTGTTCGGCAGCGGCCAGATGCAACTCCCGTTCGTGCTGCAGTCGGCCGAGGTCATGAAGGCGGCGGTCGGTTACCTCGAGCGATTCATGACCCGTTCCGAAGGGCAGACCAGGGGGAAGATCGTCCTGGCGACGGTCAAGGGGGACGTCCACGACATCGGCAAGAACCTGGTGGACATCATCCTGACCAACAACGGCTACACCGTGATCAACCTCGGGATCAAGCAGCCGATCCACAACATCGTCGAGGCGGCGCTGAAGGAGCGGGCGGACGCCATCGGCATGAGCGGGCTCCTGGTGAAGTCCACCCTCGTCATGCGGGACAACCTGGAGGAACTGAATGCCCGGGAGCTCTGGCGATTCCCGGTGATCCTGGGCGGCGCGGCCCTGACGCGTGGCTACGTGGAGGAGGATCTGCGGGCCGTCTATCGGGGGGACGTGTACTACGCCGGGGACGCCTTCGACGGGCTGCGGCTGATGGGGGAGATCACCTCGCGCGATCCGGGAGACGCGCCGGCGGCCCCGGCCACGGTCAGGCGGCGACCCGCGCCCTGTGCCGTCCCCGCCGCCGCTGTGGCAGCCACGACCGCAGGGCCCGTTCACAGGGCGCAGCGACGTTCGGAGCGATGTCGCACCCCCGACCGCCCCATTTTTCGGGACTCGCGTGGTGACGGATGTGCCCCTCGCCGAAGTCTTTGCCTTCGTGAACGAGGTGGCGCTGTTCCGGACGCAGTGGCAATTCCATCGCGGCAAGGGCAAACCGGAGCGGTTCGATGAGCTGATCCGGACGCACGTCCGGCCGATCTACCAGCGCTGGAAGGCGCGCTGCGAGCAGGAAGCCATCCTGATCCCGCAGGTGGTGTACGGGTATTTCCCGTGCCAGTCCGAGGCGGACGACCTGATCGTGTACGAGGAAGACGGGCGGACACCGCAGGTGCGGTTCCAGTTTCCGCGGCAGCCCGGCGGGCGGCGGCTCTGTCTGGCGGATTTCTTCGCCGCGAAGGACTCCGGGCGGATGGACGTGTTGGGCTGCATGCTGGTGACGGTGGGGCGGCGGGCGACCGAGGTCGCACGCGCATTGTTCGAGGAGCACAACTACACCGACTACCTCTATCTCCACGGTCTGTCCGTCGAGGCCGCCGAGGCGCTGGCGGAGCTGTGGCACAAGCGCATGCGGGAGGAGCTGGGGATCGCGGGTGACGACTCGCCTGAATTGACTCGGCTCTTCCGGCAGGGGTATCGGGGATCCCGTTATAGCTTTGGGTATCCGGCCTGTCCGAACCTGGAGGATCAGGTCGGGCTCTGCCGGTTGCTGCAGCCGGACCGGATCGGGGTGGAGTTGAGCGAGGAATTCCAACTCGACCCCGAGCAATCCACTTCCGCCCTCATCGTGCACCATCCCGAGGCCAAGTACTTCAACATCGTGTGAACGCGGTGCGCGTGTCGCGAACCGGACCAGGCAGAGAATTCCGTTGCTGGGCGGTCCGGGACTGCGCTAGAGTGACATCGGGGCCGGACGCTTGCGGGGAGTCTCGCGCAGACGGATCCGGGGGATTAGCAACGAGGGGGCGGTCGGGTTGCAGCTTGGGCCCCCACCTTGAGAGCCACGGTGGGCGATGCCCGAAAGCGCCCCGTGGCTTTGCTGTTTGAGAGGAGCGTGCCATGACGATGTCCAAGGTGTTTCACCCCCCCACGCGGCTGCTGTTGGGGCCCGGTCCGAGCAACGTGGATGGCCGGGTCCTGCAGGCGATGAGCGCCCCCATGATCGGGTATTTCGACCCGAGCATGCCAGAACTCACGGGCGAGATCTCGCGGCTGCTCCGCCTGGTTTTCGGAACGACCCATGCGATGACCCTTCCCGTGTCGGGCACCGGAACGGCCGGGATGGAGGCGGCGCTGATCAACCTGTTGGAGCCGGGAGACACAGCGCTGCTCGCCTACAACGGGTACTTCGGCGACCGGATGGTGCAGATTGCCGAGCGGTGCGGGGCGGTCCCCGTCAAGCTGGAAGCCGAGTGGGGCCGGCCGATTCTCCCGGAGCAGATCGAGGCTGCCTTCAAGCAGGCGGGCCGCGCCAAGGTCCTGGGAGTGGTGCATGCCGAGACGTCCACGGGCGTCCTGCAGCCGCTGGAGGGCCTCCGCCAGATCGCGGATCGGTACGGCGCGTATCTCCTGGTAGACGCGGTGACGAGTCTGGGCGGCCATCCGGTGGAGGTGGACCGGCACGGCGTGGACGCGTGTTACTCCGGTACCCAGAAGGCGCTGAGCGCGCCGACCGGTCTCTCGCCCATCACGCTCTCGGATCGGGCGATGGAGCGGATCCGGAAGCGGCCGCGCAAGCTCCAGAGCTTCTATCTGGACCTCGCGATGTTCGAGCAGTACTGGGCGGGGAACCCGTACTACCATCACACGCCGCCGACCACGTTCCATTATGCCTTGCTGGAGGCGCTCCGGATCGTCGAGGAGGAGGGGCTCGCGGCGCGCTGGGAACGCCACCGACTGAGCCACCAGGCGCTGGTGGCGGGCCTGGAGGCGATGGGGCTCCAGATGCACGTGGAGCAGCCGTACCGCCTCTGGACACTCAACACCGTCCGGATCCCGGCAGGGGTCGATGACGCCAAGGTCCGCGGCCGGCTCCTCAAGGAATTCGGTATCGAGATCGGCGGAGGCCTGGGTGTCTTGAAGGGCAAGGTATGGCGCATCGGCCTGATGGGGGCGAACTCCCAGCCGAATAACGTACTGCTCCTGCTGGCGGCACTGGAGCGGATCCTGCCTGCCGAGGGGTATCGTTGCGGGTCGGGAATCACGGCGGCCAACGAGGTCTATCAGGGGCAGGGGAACGCTGGGCGAACGCCGTAGTCGTTGGCACGTCGGAGCTGCCGGTAGAGCGTGGACTGGAGACGGAAACACCACTGGGGAAGCGGCGTCATCGCTTCCCCAGTGGTGTCTTATGGAGGGGAACCAATGTGCGCGCGAGGACACACCGGGGTCCGACTCCAGGATGACCTCAACTCGGCGGCCTGCCCGGTTGCAGGACACCGCCCGGCAGGGGGAAACCAACGGCCCGGCGTTCGGCAGCGGCCTGATACGCTCCCAGGATCATCTCGAGGGCGGCCGTCCCGTCTGTGAGATCGCTTGCCGGTAGGTGGCCTGCGATCAGGCAGTCAAGGAAGGCTCGCGGCACGCGCTGGTGGATCGTCCAGAAGTCGTGCGGGTCGCCGAGGTCGGTCCAGGCGGGCTCCGGGCAATCCGCGCGGTACAGTCGGAGATAGGCCGCGCCCGGCAGCGGGGCCGCGGAAGAGGCGCAGTCGGTGAACCCCTGCACGATGGTGCCGCGGTCGCCGTAAATCTCCGTGGTGGGACCGCCGGCCACCCAGGTCCACCCGGCCTCCAAGACAGCCGTCACCCCCTCCGGGAAACGATAGATAGCTGCGCCGGTATCCTCCACCGATCTACCGCCGGAAATCCGTCCCGGCAAGGCCACAACCTCGAAAGGATCGCCCAAGAGCCAGCGAAGCATGTCGGTCTGATGGACACCCTCGTCCAGAAACGCTCCGCCCCCGGCCTGCGCCGGATCCAGAATCCACGGCATCGTCGAGGCCAGATCGCGCAGCGCAAAATAATGGCCGTGTCGCTTGCGGACAAGGCTGATGGGCCCGATGGCCGCGTCGCGCAGGAGGGTCCTCACGCGGTGATTGGCCGGAAGCAGGCGTTGTGGAAAGGACTGCATGTACGTCACGCCGTTCCCGCCAACCGCAGAGGCCATCCGGTGGCACGCGGAGAGAGACCGCGCCATCGGTTTTTCGCAGAGGATGTGTTTGCCGGCCTGCGCCGCAGCCACCACCAGATCGGCATGCCGGCACGTCTCGCTACAGATCGTCACCGCCTGGACATCCGGACGGCGCAAAACGGCGTCGAGGGAGCCCTCGAAGGTGGTCGCGTGCCGGGCGGCCGCGGCCGCACCCCGGTCCGGGGTCTGCGTCCCAGACCGCTCGGACGACGGCGCGGGGATCGGCCGTGAGGGCTTTGGCCCAGTGCTCCTGATGGGTATGGGCAAAACTCAGGAGGGCGACGCCGATGGGTGGGGTAAGACTCATCGGCGAGAACTCCCGTCGTGGGTGAGGTACCGCCGCCGCACCAGACGCCGATTACGATTACGATCCTGGTACCGCAGGTCGAAGACCGCCCCCTCCTCGGCGAAGTCCTCCGGGAGACGAAAGCGCCTATGGATCGCCTGTCCTGGGGCCAGATCCACAGGGGAGCACGAGTCGAGTGGTTCCAGGCCCGGAATACCCGAGGCCTCGAGAGAGACCGCGGAGACGGGCAGCCCCTCCAGGTCGTCGTTGAGGCAACAAAGACTGACAACCGGTCGGGGTCCCGGCGTGACCTCGCGCGTGACCTCGAAGCGCACCTCCACCCGAGGCAGCCAATACAGATAGCCGCGCGCCTCGGGCAGCTCGGGAAGATAGGACACCCAGATCGGGCTGCTCCACGCAAGGTTCCCGTCAGCCTGTAGGAGCCGCACGTAGTAGTAATTGTCGGGTCGTTCGGGAACGCGAGACAGTCGCTCGTTCACGACAATGCGATTCCCCGTTCCGGGCCACGTCTGCACCACCTCGCCGTTCTCGATCAGTTCCACACGGGTAATCGGGGCGGTGCCCTCTGCGTCGATCGTGAAATGGGGGAGGGTGTCGAGGGCCAGCAGACTGCCCTGCCATTCTCCATCCATCCGGAAGGCCAGGTGGATCCGCTGGGCACCCGTCGTGGCGACGGTCCGACGATGGTAGAGGGCATCCCAGACGGCATCGCGGGTCAACGCGGGTGCGTACGCGCCGGTCAGGACGTATGGATCACGCGGCCGATGACCGTCGCTTCCTCCTACGAGGCCCAGATGGTAGCCCCGGGCGAGCGCGTCCTGCACGCTGCCGCCGGGGACGTTCGATCCCATCCCGATGTTGTTCAGGGGGAAGAAGGAACCCCGCGGCTCCTCCGAGCAGCCGTGCAGCGAGACCACCTCGACGTTCCGCTCCAGGATCGGGTTGTGGACATTCCAGTTGGCGCCGCGCCGCCCGCGAGCGTATCCGGTGTGGTGGGGCGTGAGCATGGCGTCCACACCTTCCAGCATCCGATACAGCTCGGGCAGCGTGCGAGGAACGCGGATCGGCTGCTCGTCGGCCAGGTAGTAGACGCTCCGATCCCCGTAGCGTGCGCACGACCACTCATATCCCAAGAGGGTGACAAAGTGTCCTGGGGCATAGAAGCGGCGGACGAGATCCTGCAATTCCGTCCAGGCGGCATCCGAGATCCGGTGCAAGGCGACCACGTCGCCCAGTTCGTCCGGTGTGCGCGCGTCGGTGATGGAGGCCGGCCCCTTGAGTGGCCCCATGAAGGCTCGGTCGCAGGGATCCGCGGTCAGAACCGCGTGGTCTGTCATGGCGTAGAAATCGAGGCCGGCCTCGTCCCGCGCCACCCGGAAATGTTCAGCCAGGTCCCCCTCGCCGTCGCTCACATTCGATTGGCGGTGCAAGTCGCCCCAGTACGGGCGATAGGTGGTGTCCGTGTTCATGGGCGACGGCCTCCCTGGCGAGTGGGGAGCGTTCGCCGGACGTGGCGCAGCGTCCCGTGGCCATCCCGATAGGTTGCCAGATAGAGCAGGCCGCCGGCCGGGTCGAACCCATCCACCACCGCACGCAGTGCCCCGTCGCAGGAGTGCGGCAGCGATTCGAGACGCTCGCGAGCGATGGTACGGCCGGAACCGCCCTCGCGGATCTCCAGCGTCGGCTCCGTGAGCAGCGCCCCGTCCAGATCCTCGTTGCGGAGGATGAGCAGCAGTTCTGCTTGCCGGCCGTTGCGACGCACGACGTCCACCTCGAAGCGGGCCGGTTCGTCCGGCTGCCAGTACAGGAATCCGCGCGCCGCGGGATGTTCGGGGAGAATCGCGACCCAGATCGGGCTGGACCAGGCCGCCGTCCCGTCCTCTTGGAACGCGCGCACCCAGTACATGGTGTCGGGCCGGACCGGCTCGTCCAGGTCGCGGTAACCAACCGTGAACTCGACGCGCCCTCGCCCCTCCTCGGCCCGCCACAGTTCTCCCTGCCTCCACAGCTCGACCCGCGCGATGGGACCGGCCCCCCGGATCGTCACGTCAAGCTGGGGCGGGGCATCGGTGGCATAGCGTGCTCCCACGGGGTAGCCGTCTGCCGTGAAGTCCACGGCGAGGCGCTTGCCCCGGGTGGTGGCGAACGTGCGCCGATCCCACAGGGCCTGCCAGATCGCGTCGGGTGTGCAGGCCTCAGCATACAATCCGGTCAAGAGGAACTCGTGGGCGCCGCGATGGCAGTCGCTGCCGGCAACCACTCCCAGATGCAGATCACGCGCCCAGGCGTCCCGGACACTGCTACCTGGCACGTTGGAACCCATCCCGATGTTTTGGAGCGGCTGTACGCCGCCGCGCGGCTCCTCGGAACAGCCGTGGTTCGACACAATCTCCACCAGACGTTCCAGGCGCGGGTGGTGCGTGCTCCAATCCACCCCGCGACGGCCCACGGCGTAGCCCGGATGATGTGGGATCAACATGGCCGTGGTATGTTCCAGGGCGCGATAGAGATCCGGGAGGGTCGGCGCCAGGCGCATCGGTTCGTCGGCATGTCGATAGAAAATGTTCCGGTCGCCGTACCGGGCGCAGGACCACTCGTAGGCCAGCAGAGGGATGAACCGTCCCGGTTCCGTGTACTCCTTGACCAGGCGCTGATTCAGGGCCCAGTCCTCATCCCGCACTCGGTGCAAGTCGAGGAGGTTGTTCAGGTGGTGCATCGAGGCGCCGTCCGTGATGGACTTTGTGCCTTCGAGGGCGCGCATGAGGCTGCGATCCATCGGATCCCTGGTCAGGATCCCGCAGTTGGTCATGGCCATGAAGTCCAGACGCAAGAAATCACGGGCGGTTGCAAAGTGCTTGACCAGCGGATCGCGCCCATCCCCCTCGGAGGAATGCCGGTGCAGGTCTCCCCAAAACAGTGAAAGCGTCATAGGTTGTATCCCTCGACATCGGAACGTGTCGCGGCTGATACCTCAGCGAGGTACCACCGATACCGGATCCTACCGGAACGCCCCCAGTGTCAGCCCACGGACAATGTAGCGCTGCAGGAAGAGAGTGAGAATCATGACCGGGATCAGGATCAGCGTCCCCGAGGCGAAGACCGGTCCCCATTCGATCGCATAGGCCGTGACGAAGTCGCCCGCAGCGACGGGCAGCGTCTTGGCGCGTGGCGAGGCCGCCAGGACCAGCGCAAAGAGGTACTCGTTCCAGGCGAACACGAAGCAGAAGATCGCCGTGGTCACCACGCCGGGGCGGGCCAGCGGAAACACGATAGCCGGGAGCACGCCGAGTCGCGAGGCGCCGTCCACCATGGCGGATTCCTCCAAGTCGACGGGGATCTCCTCGATGAAGGTTCGGAGAATCCAGATGGCGAACGAGAGGTTCAGGGCGACGTCCACCACCACCAGGCCGGTGAGGGTATGGATGAGTCCGAGGACCCGGAACATCAAATAGAACGGGATCAAGACCGCCGCCGGGGGAGCCATGCGAGTCACCAAGACCCACAGCGCGAAGGAGTTCCCGCCCGCCCGGAAGCGAGCCATCCCGTACGCGGCCAGGAATCCCAGCACCACGCAGATCGCGGTGGATACCGAGGCGACGATCAAACTGTTGACCGCGAAGCGGGCGAAATTCTGCGTCTCGAAGATGATCCGATAGTGGGCGAGGGTGGGCTCGAACAGCACCGTCAGCGAACGGGCGATGATCAGATCGGCCGGCTTGAAAGAGGAGTAGGCTACCCACAAGATCGGGAAGGCCCAGATCAGAACGATTAAGCCTACCACGCCTCGCATGGTGACAACGGCCGATCTGGAGGTCATCGGCGCACACGCTCGCCCTGAATCCAGGGCAGCAAGAGCCACGTGAACAGCATCACCGCCAGCAGGGTCAAGACGCCCAGGGCAGACGCCTTCCCGTACTCGTGGGTGCCCAGGCCCAACGTGTACAGGTGAATGTTGAGCACGCGGGTGTTTACGAGATTGCCAAACAGGACCCAGATCTGGGCGTACACCTTCAGCAGATCGATCAGCCGGAGCAGCGTGACGGTCAAGATCAACGGCAGGAGCAGGGGGAAGGTGAGGTACCGGAACACCTGCCACCCGGACGCACCGTCGATCCGGGCGGCCTCATACGGCTCCTGCGGCAGCGAAACCAGTCCCGCGTACAGGACCAGGAAGCAGAAAGGGGCCCACTGCCACACGATGACGAGAATGATGGCCCCGAACCCATAGGTGAAATTCCCAGTATCCGCCAGCCATGCGCCGATCCCGGGGATGGCCGACACCCAGGGAAGGGCCTCTACGGATAGCCACGGTTGGGGTTCAATTCCCACCAAGCCGAGGACCTGGTTGATCAGGCCGGTCTGCATATCAAACAGGTATTTCCACAGCATGGCGACCACGACCGGCGTCGTGAGGATCGGAAACACGAGGACGGTTTGGGCCAGACGTTTACCCTTGAACTCCCGGTTCAGCAGCAGGGCGAGGCCCAGCCCCAGCCCGATCTGAAAACCGAGTCCGAGGACTAGGTATTCCACCGTTCGCCACAGGGTCGGCCAGAGCTGCGGGTCGCGGTATATCAGGTCGAGGTAGTTTGCCAGTCCGGTGAAGCGCCAGGGGTACTGAAAGGTAGTCAGGCCCACATCGTAGACCGAGGTGATCAGCATGTAGCCGATCGGGACCCCGGTGGTGCCGAGCAGCGCCAGGAGGGACGGGAGAAGGAGAAGCCGACCGACGAACCGATCAGGCACCACGGTCAGCAGCAGACAATAGAGGGCGGTGAGCGTGCCCAGCCCCAGCAGGATCGCCGGGACAAACGACGCAAGCGCAAGCGCCGCCGCCGTGCCGAGCAGTCCCGACACGGCGGCGGCGGCGCACAGATGGGTGGTTGTCCAGGCGGTTGGACGGAGCAAGAGCGGTCCTATCGCCTTGGCGGGAGCAGCGCCTTCAGGCTGGCGTTCGTTCGCTCCAGGACGGACGGGATCGGCTCCTTGCCGTCCAGTGTCCCACTGATCATCTGGTTCATGACCTCGTGCATCTTGCTGTAGAAGGTCACCTGGGGCTCCGGGCGTCGCGACCGCGAGCGTCTGGACCATCAGGGAATAGTAGGGGCCGCTGGCCCAGGTGGGATCCTGCAGGATGGACGTCCGGAAGGGGCTCCCGCCATTCTTGCCGTGGATGCGGCCACCTTCCTTTCCGGTGGCGTACAGCAGGAACTTCCAGGCAGCTTCCTTGCTCGGCGCCCGCTTGTTGAACACCAGGCCCCAGCTATGGGTCTGGGGCCGGCGGGCGATCGTCCCGTCCGGCTTCTTGACGCCGGGAACGAGCGCCACCTTGATGGCGTCCTTGTGGGGAGAGCTGCTGGCCTGGATGTCGTTGTAGGCGGCATTCCAATAGACCGAGGCCATCGCCAGCGTGCCGTTCCGGAGTCCGTCCAGAACCTTGGGGTAGTTGTAGCTGTTATAGTCGGGAGGCAAGACCGCGCGCAGGCTGCGGTAGTACTCGGCGGCCCTGGTCGCCTCGGGGGTGGTGAGGTGAGGGTTCATCTGGCGATCGAACACCTCGCCGCCGAACGACCAGAGGACGGGATAGAACACCTTGGGGGCTTCCGGCCCGGGCATGGCAGTCACGCCGTTCCCGTACGGGGTCGGCGACTGTGGATTGATGGCCTTGGTCCACTTCTTGGCCGTGGCCAGGACCTCCTCCCACGTTTGTGGCGGCGTCGGGATCAGGTCGCTCCGATAGTAGAGGAGCTGGCTCATGGCATCGGTGGGGATCATGGTGATCTTCCCGTTGTACCGATAGATCACCGGGACGTCCTTCAGGTCGTAGTCAGCCAGGTTGGTGAGCGTGCCGTTGTTCAGGTGTTCATCCCAGAACTCGATCGCCCCCGCAGCGGCCAGCTCCGTGACGAAGGTGCTGTTGATCTGGGCGAGATCGAAGGCGTCGGTGCCGGCCACGAGCTGGGTGATGACGCTTTCGAAATAGCCGAGACGACCCTGTTCAGAGAATTCCACCTGGATGCCGGTCTTCTTGGTGAACTCGGCCGCCATCGCCTTGAGGCCGCGGGTCTCGGGGCTCGTCACCGCGAGGATCTTCACCTTGGCCTGGGCGTCCGCTGGCGCCGGAATGAGCCAGGTTCCCAGGGCGAGCATCGCTGCCACCATCCAGACGCCGAACGTGCGCATGCGGGACCTCCTCTCAGAGGGTGTAGTCATACTCTGGAACAGACACGATGACGACTTGCGGGTCTGCAGAGGCACCATTGGCGTGTCCGGACGCTTACGCTAGCCAATGCCGATCTGGCCTGTCAAGCGGTTTTCTACACGACTGCCGATTGAGGTGCGGCTTGAGGCTTCACAAGGCAGCGCCCCGGCCGCCATGCGGCGACCGGGGCGCCGGTGTTCGGGGGGGACTCGCGCTAGAGCTTGAGGCCCAGCGGGTTGTCGTAGATCGTCCACCCGATGAAGTAGACGAACAGGATGATCGCCCAGACCACGTTGGCCACGACGATCCACGGCCGCGGCTTGATCGGCCCGGGCAGGAGCTTGGCGTTCAAGTAGATGATCCCCATGGTGAGCGAGGCGTGGACGGCCACGCCGGCCCAGTTGATGATGACCCACAGGATATACGGGGTCTTCATCCAGACGGTGATCATCCCCACGACGCACAGGATCCCCAGCATCCAGAAGTAAAAGAACCGGTATGGACGCCGGTCGGTGGCGTGCGTTTCGACAGTCACCGTGTCCGCGAACATCCGGGCGATACCGTCGTACACCGAGAACTGGCTGTCGAACAGCGCGAAGATCAGGATCACGCAGAACAGCACGAAACCAAACTGGCCGTAGGCCGACCTGAAGATCTCGGCCAAAACGGTGGCCACCTGGATACCACCCGGGACCTTCATGTTGTAGATGACGGCGGCGGAGTAGCCCGCCAGGCTGGCGAAGTAGGTGAACAGGATCCCGCCCAGGATGATGAAGAACACCGCCAGCGTGGTGGTGTTCATCCACAGCCAGTCGCGGAACTTGGCGAGCTCGGTCGGGCTGTCGGTGTCGAACATGTAACCGTATCGCCGTACCTCTTCCGGAGGGCGAGGTGAGGCCGGTGACGTGGCCGAAGTACTTGGCCATTCCCATGCCCTTCTCGCGCACCCAGTAGGTGTGCCAGAAGTTCCAGAATCCGCCGGCCGGCTGGTTCAGGAACGGCCCGATGGCGGTGAGCGTGATGCCGGCCGGGATCGTGCCGACCGCCACCCAGCCCCAGCTCACCTCCCGCACGGCGGCCCAGTTCGTCATGAAGACGGTGAGGAAGGCAAGACCCGCCGTGGCCACCACGAAGCACACGTACATGATCATTTCGAGCGTGTTGTAGACCCGCTTGCTACCGGCAAAGACGAAGAACACCAGGCCCAGCGCCGCCATGGCCACGTATTGCCACGTTGCGATACCGAAGAGAGCCGCGACGCCCGCGGCCGCGCCGCCGATCCAGGCCGGCCAACCCTGCTGGACGATGCACAGTATGGCCGTTGCCCAGCCCCAGAACTTCGCGGGCCTGAGGCGGGTGAATCCCTGGAGGACCGTCTCGCCCGTGGCGATCGTGTAGCGGGCGATCTCGTTGTTCATGAGGAGTTGGAAGAAGCATGAGACGACGTACACCCAGTAGATCCCGGTCCATTTCTGGGCGGCGACGTAGCCGGCCTGGTAGGCCTCGAAGCCACCGACCGACAGAGCGCCCAGGACGACGGCCGGTCCGGCCCATTGAAGGAAGGTGCCGAGAGTCCTGGGTGGCGCCGCCGGCATCTCCCGCACTTCCCATGGCGGCTTGATGTCGCCGGCCGGAACCGTTCGCACTGCCTTGGCCTTCACCTGTTCTGCCATCGCTTGACCTCCTGTTGGGGGTGACGTGGACCAGAACGCTACGGCGATCGCCATGCGGGGATGCTCCCCGCATCGTTACACACCGGAAAAGGTGCCAAGGGTTCGGAGATCCGAGGAACGGGGCACGCGGGGGCGAGTTATGGCCGTCCGCTGTGCGGCTGCGGTGCAGCCAGGATCGGGAACGGTAGAGCTCGGTGAGGCGAAACCGACGGGCTGGGAACCCATGGTCGTTTCCTCATACCTCTCACGAGGTACAAGTCGCGTGAGCTTGGGTTGCCTCATACCGCGAGGCTAGTCCCCTTGTCAATAACAAATCTCTGCTGCGATCGTGGCGGAGCATCCAGGAACGCGGAAATGAACAAGACCGGATCGGTGGGCAATCGTAGGGTCGCCGCCAGGTGCGTGCACCCCTGTGCCGGTTGCGCGGCCCGAGCCGCATCGGACGAACCCAGGCTCGCCGTCAGCCAAGAAACCGGCCAGGGTAACGCAGGCATCAGCGGCCGGCGCCGCGCGCGGCGATCGGCCAGATGGCCTCTACTCGGTCGTTGCGATACCCGACGTACCAATCGTAGAGATTCACGGTGGGGTCGCAATGCCCCGGAATCAGGCGAAGCTTGGCGCCGAGTTCCAGGGTACGTGCGGGGTCATGCAAGGTGAGTTTGCCATGCTCATCGGCGGCGCGCACGTACTCCACATCGGGCATCCCGGCTACCCAGGGGAGTCCCGCGTCCACACTGAGGGCCTTGAGCCCGGCGTCGAGGACCGCGCGCTCCTTCGTCGGTCGGCTCATGACGGTGGCCCACACGAAGAGGCTGTGTTCGAACTCGGTCGTCGTGCTGCCGTCTGGGGCCAGATTCTTCGCGTAGTCCGCGTCCATGAAGATGTACGAGCCCGCCTGAAGCTCGGTAAAGACGTTGCTCTCCGCCTCGAACCGATAACTGCCTGTGCCGGCGCCGGTGACCAGCTCGCAGGGCAGCCCTTGCCGGCCGAGCAACTCCACGGTGCGGCGCGTCTTCTCGATCCCGGTGTCGGCCGCGTCCTTTCGCTTGGCGAACTCCCGAACGTGTTGCGCCGATCCGTGATACGCCTGCAAGCCGGCGAACCGCAGCCCGGGCGACGCCGCAATCTGTTTCGCGAGGGCTAGGGCCGGTTCACCCGCCTCAACCCCGCACCGGTCCATCCCCACGTTGATCTCGACCAGGACCGGAAGGCGAACGCCGTAGGCGAGGGCGGCGTCATTCAGGTCGGTGACGTTGGCCGGGTGATCGGCGCAGACCGCGACCCACGCCTGCTTGGCGAGCGCAGCGAGTCGGGCAATCTTGGACCGCCCTACGATCTGGTTGCTCACCAGGACGTTCGGGACGCCGCCGTAGACCATCGCCTCGGCTTCGCCGACCTTCTGGCAACACACGCCGACGGCCCCGGCAGCCATCTGGCGGAGTGCGATGACCGGGCACTTGTGGGACTTGGCGTGAGGCCGTGGTCGAACGGCCGTCCCTTCCAGCGCGCGGGCGAGTCGTCCGACGTTCCGATCGAAGGCATCAAGGTCGATCAGTAGAGCGGGGGTGTCCACGGCGTCGAGGGGCATGCCGATTTCGGCTGGGGGGGAAGGGGTCATGATTCTTCTCCTCGGTCGAGACGGGTAGTGATGATGTACGCCCGGATGACAGTGAGGTGTCCAATACACCGGAGTGTCGGAAATGTCAAGCCGCGCCGCCGTCTCGCCACCGTTTCATCCGTCGCGCGCAGCGCTTGCCTGCCCGCGCGTTTCGCGGTAGAGTGCGTCGGATTCCGAGAACGGTGCGCCATGTCAATGACTGCAATCCTTCCCGCCGTGAATGCGGCACTCAACGCGCTCAGCGCCTGCCTGTTGATCGGCGGTTACGCCTGTATCCGGCGCGGGCGACGCGCGGCGCACCAGCGGTGCATGCTTGCGGCGTTCCTCGTCTCGGTCCTCTTCCTGGCGAGTTATCTGACGCTGCGCTACGTCGCCGGGATGACGCGGTTCGAAGGCCAGGGGTGGATCCGCCCCGTATACTTCACGATCCTGGTCTCGCATACGGTGTTGGCAGCCGGGATCGTCCCTCTGGCGATCGTGACCGTGGCGCGCGCGCTTCGGGAGGAGCATGTGCGGCATGTGCGAATCGCGCGGTGGACGCTGCCCCTCTGGCTATACGTCTCGATCACCGGGGTCGTCATTTATTGGTTGCTGTACCACCTCTATCCTGGCAGATGACACGCTGAGGCGTGGTGCCGGGTGACGTGGACCGGCAGCACGCGCTTAGGCAGGAGGCAGGCTCATGGAACTCGGCCTGAACGGCGCCACGACCCTCAAAGCGGATCTGGCAACGGATATTGCCGTGGCCGGAAAGGCCGGATTCGATTTCATCGAGATGTGGGCGGCCAAGCTGATCGACCTACCTGGATCGGGGCGGGTTTCCGGCACTGCGACGGGACCTGCGGCAGGCGGGGGTACGGGCGGCCACGCTGAACTCCGTCGAGCGGATCACATTCAACGATCCGTCCGGGCATATCCGGATGCTGGAGGACTTTCAGCGCCTGTGCCGGGTGGCGGAGGCCATCGGTTGCGAGACGGTACTGGTGGTGCCGAGTCCGCGGCCGAAAGGTGTCTCGGCGAAAGCGATCGAGCGGGAGTCGGTTCGGGTGCTGCGGATCTTATCCCGCATCGCCGCGCCGCATGGTGTCCGGTTGGCCTACGAGTTCCTCGGATTCGCGGACTGCACGGTCAACACGTTGGCGCAATGCGCAGGGATCGTGGAGAAGGTCGCACGGCCGAACGTTGGGTTGGTGTTGGACACGTTTCACTTCTTTGCCGGAGGGTCAACGCTCGCCTCAATCCGGCAGGTGGATCCGCGGCGCATCTTCATCGTGCACATCAACGACGTGGAGCGCGCGCCGCGGCGAAAGATGCACGACGCGCTGCGTCTGTACCCCGGCAAAGGGATCCTGCCGCTCCCGGGCGTGCTGCGCGAGTTGAAAGCGATCGGGTATGCGGGTCCGGTCTCTGTCGAGATCTTCCGGCCCCAGTACTGGTCACGGACGCCGCTCCGGGTCGCGCGCGAGGCGCGGGCCGCCAGCCTGACGGTGCTCCGGGACGCGGGGTTCGCCTAGCCAGGTGTGTAAACGGACGGTTCGGACACAGATCTTGGCAGGCGTGGGGATGTTACACCGCTCCTGAGGTACGGCAATCGGAATCTCTGCCCAGTTGTCCTGGGTCCACTACCCCCGGCCCATCCGAGCGAGTGTGTTGTGGTCCGAAGAGCAAGCATCACACGGCCGAGGCATGGCCAGAGTCAACCCCACGAGGAGGCACGTACGCTGTGAAAGAAGATCCTATCTATAACGAACACCGAATTCATACCACCTCGCTGCTCAGCGGCCGCTGGATCAGCGCCATCGTGAATATCGGGAAGAAGAAGGTGATGACCAAGGACTCCTTGACCGAAGCGGTGACGCGCGTGCCCGGCGAGTACGAGTCTGAGGAGCAAGCCACCCAGGCGGCCAAGGAATACATCGACAACGGGATCGGTCACCCCTGAGACGCTTCGCCAGCGCACTCGGCGTGCGCGTCGCACGCCTGCTTGACCCTCGATGGGTCGTCCAGTAATATCCCCGCGTGGTCGCAAGCCGCGACGGCGAACTTGTCGTGTGGCGACCGCGTGACGACGAAGGAGGAGGCGATGTCGGTCGAGCAGACGGGGGAACCCTTCGAGCGGGTCGATGCTTCGCAGGGCAAGGCCTTGCTGGATCAGGGGGGCGTGACGCTGGTGGATGTTCGGGAGCCGGCGGAGTGGAACCAGGGGCGGATCGCGGGTGCAGTTCTAGTCCCGCTGAACCGCCTCCTGATCGCCCCCCGACAGCACCTGAGCGGAGACAGCGTCCTGTTTTACTGCGCGCAAGGGATACGGAGCGCCGTGGCCTGCGAGGTGGCGGCGGCGATCGGCATGGCCCGGATTTACAACCTGGAGGGCGGGATTCAGGAGTGGGGAGCACAGGGATATCCGATCGAGACGTGATCGGCGCGGACGCTCATTGCAGCGAGCCACGCAAGGCGTTCTCGGGGCGCGGCGCGGCCCCGGACCAGGTGTCGAGTTGGATCGCCTGAGCAGAAGAGGAGAAGAGCGCGTCGATGAGGATTCTTGGTCTGGCCGGGGTGGTGCTCGCTCTGGCCATCGTCGGATACCTGATCGTCGGATACCTCGGCGAGGCCGGGAAGGCGCAGGACGTGCTGCAGGCGCTGCCGGGATCGGCGCCAGAACGCCCTGTAGATGTCAGCCGGCGGGGCCTCGAGCAACGCCTCGCCCCGATCCTCGACCAGGAACGACAACGGATCGAGGCGACGAGCAAGGCGGCCGGCCAATAGCACGGCCGGGCAGGGCAGCATGGCCAGTAGTTTCCGGGCGTTCCTCGTCAACGACCTCTTTGGAGACCCGGCCCTGTACGTCGGGCTCCCCTGGGCGCGGCGCGCCCTCCTGTTCGACCTCGGCGACATCAGTAGCCTCTCGGCCGGGCACCTTCTGAAGATCTCCGATGTGTTCGTCTCCCACGCTCATCTCGACCATTTCGTTGGGTTTGACCATCTCCTGCGCGTCCTGCTGGGGCGCACCAAGGCGCTGCGCCTCTATGGACCGCCGGGCTTCATCGACCACGTGGACGGGAAGCTGCGTGGGTATGCCTGGAACCTCGTAGAAGGGTACACCCTGTCCATCGAGGTGCACGAGGTGGGTCCGGACCGGGTCCGATGTGCGCGCTTCGCGTGTCCGCGCGGGTTCCGCCGCGAGGATGCGGCCGACACGGTCGCGGTCGACGGACTCCTTGTCAGCGAACCGGAATTCCGGGTTCGCTGCGCCCAACTGGACCACCGAATCCCGTGTCTGGGTTTCGCCGTGGAGGAGACGGCGCACCTGAACGTTGACAAGACGTATCTGGACGCGCTCGGCTTGCCCGTGGGGCCGTGGCTCATGGACCTCAAGCGAGCCATTCGCGCGGGCCAACCGGACGATTTTCCGCTCCGCGTCGCCTGGACGCACGGGAGCCGCCGGGACGAACGCTGCGTAGCCCTGGGCACGCTACGGCGCGGGGCGGTGCGGGGGAGTCCCGGGCAGAAACTCGTCTATGTCACCGATGTGGTCGATTCGGCGTCGAACCACGAGCGGATCCTCGGTCTCGCCCGCGGCGCCGACCTCTTCTACTGCGAGGCCGGGTACCCAGCCCGGGATGCGGACCGCGCCCGGGCGAGATACCATCTCACAACCGTCGAGGCGGGTCGCCTGGCGGCGGAAGCGGGGGCCCGGCGCTTCTCCGTGTTTCACCTCTCCCCGAAGTACCGGGACTGCCCGGCGGAGCTGGTGGCCGAGGCCATGGAGGCTTTTGCGGGAGGAGGCGGAGGGTTTCCCACACGGGAGGGGAACCATGACACCAGGCAACCCAATGAAAACGCGGGTTCCAATCCGCGTTGACAGCGTTTCTGTGTTCTGTTAGCTTGCCTCACAACACGAGATCCGTCGTTCGACCACCTGGGGCCAAGCCGGCACCGAGAGAGTCGGTTCCGTTGTACAAACGAGTATTGTTGGATTACAGTACGGATGGACTTGTTTCCCGCCGACGTACCACAGGAAGGAGCCTCGGGATGGGCGTTCTGGAAGGTCGGTTCGAGCCGGGTGCGTTCACCACTTCGCTGGATCTGGTGTTCAACTGGGCCCGGCGAAACTCCCCCTGGCCAGTGACATTCGGTCTCGCCTGCTGCGCCATTGAAATGATGGCGACGGGGGCCGCGCGGTTCGACATGGACCGTTTCGGTGCGGGCGTTTTCCGGCCTTCCCCGCGGCAGTCGGACGTGATGATCGTCGCGGGCACGGTGACCGAAAAGATGGCCCCACGGATCAAGACCCTGTACGAACAGATGGCCGATCCGAAGTGGGTGATCGCCATGGGGGCGTGCGCCATCTCCGGCGGCCCGTTCTACTGGGATGCGTATCACGTGGTGAAGGGCGTGGATCGCATCATCCCGGTGGACGTGTACGTCCCAGGCTGCCCGCCCCGGCCGGAAGCACTGCTGTTCGGGGTATTGAAGCTGCAGGAAAAGATCGCCCAAGAGACGATCGCGAAACAGAAGCTGCCCGCCGTGACGGTGCCCGAGGTCGTGCCCGCGAGCGTGGTGGCCTAAGGCTTCGAACGGAGACGGGTTGAGGGAGCCATGATTTCCTATCTCCATGACGTCTGGGCTGGGTTGTTGAGCATCCTTGCCGCGATGCGGGTGACGCTGCGGCATCTCTTCACGCCGGCGATCACCCTGCAGTATCCGACGGTCCGGCGCACGCTTCCTCTGCGCTCGCTGAACCGGCACGTCCTGACCGTGGACCTGGGAAACGGAAAGTTGAAATGCACCGCTTGCGATGCCTGCGCCAAGGTCTGCCCCACCCGTTGCATCACGATCGTCGGCGCGGGCAAAGGGAAGGAGCGGCATCCGGTCGAGTTCGTTATCGACCATAACCTGTGCATGTATTGCAACCTGTGCGTCGAGGCGTGCCCCTTCGATGCCATCACCATGTGGACCGGCAACTTCGAGATCGGGGCGTTCAACCGCACGGGGCTGGTGTTCGACCAGAGGGCGCTTCATGCCGATCGCTTTTTCCCGACGCCGGATACCCCTGCGCTGATCGAAGCTCCCGCCGTGCTCGCGGAACCGGTCGTGGCGGCGCCGGCCGGCAAGTAAGAGACGACGCTGGGCGTCTGCCGCAGTACCAGAACGCGACGCTGTCGCGGCGACGATGCCGCGTGAGGTATAGGGCGTGTCGAAGCTGAAGGATACTTTCGGTCGAACCATGGACGATCTGCGGATTTCCCTGACGGACCGCTGCAATTTCCGTTGCGTCTATTGCATGCCGGCGGAAGGGCTGCCCTGGCTCCCCAAGCGGGAGATTCTCACTTACGAGGAGATCGTTCGTCTGGCGAGGGTCTTCATCGGGTTGGGGGTGCGGACAGTTCGCTTGACGGGTGGAGAACCCCTGATGCGGCAGGACATCGATGTCTTGATCGAAGGGCTCACGCGCCTCGATCCGGACCTCGATCTTTCCATGACAACCAATGGGTTCTTCCTCACGGAAAAAGTCGAGCGGCTCGCGGCGGCCGGGCTCAAACGGATCAACGTCAGCCTGGATTCGCTCACGCCCGAGCGGTTCGAGCGCATGGTGCGGCGTGACGGCCAACTCGTCTTCAAGATCCTGGACGGCATGCGCTTGGCGCGTCAGGTCGGCCTGTCGCCCATCAAGGTCAATTGCGTGATCATGCGGGGCTACAACGACGACGAATTGACGGAGTTCGTGCGCCTGGGACGGGACGAGGACTTCGAGGTCCGCTTCATCGAGTACATGCCGCTCGACGCGCAGGGAGAATGGAGCATGAAGACGGTCGTTCCCGGCGCGGAGATACTGGAGCGGATCCATGCGGCGTACCCTTTGGCGCGGGAGCACGGGAACGGCTCCGAGCCCGCCACGGTGTACCGGTTTGCGGATGGCCGCGGGTCGATCGGCGTGATTGCCTCGGTCACCGAGCCCTTTTGCGACCACTGCAACCGTGTCCGGATCACCGCGGACGGGCACCTCAGGACGTGCCTCTTCTCACTCTCCGAATACAACCTCAAGGGCCTCCTTCGGTCCGGCGCGACCGATGACGAGTTGGGCGACTTCATTGTGGCCGCTGTATGGAAGAAAGAGGCGGGCCACAAGATCAACCAGCCGGACTTCATCAAACCGGATCGATCGATGTCCGTCATCGGCGGCTAGGCTTCGCCGCCGGGACGCGACGCTCGGTATTCCCAGACCATCGGAGCGCACGCATCATGCACGAGTCGGGCATCCCGCGCGACCAACTCCTCTCCATTTACTATCACCTCCGACTGACCAGGGCGCTCGAAGAGCGGCTCGGCATTCTGTACCGACAGGGAAAGATTCTGGGTGGCGTGTACCTCTCGACGGGGCAAGAGGCGGTCTCGGTGGGAGCCGCCGCGACGCTGGCGCCGGGCGATGTGATCGTACCGTCACATCGGGACCTGGGTGCCCACCTGGTACGCGGGATCGAGCCGCGCGAGGTCCTGGCGCAGTATCTCGGACGGGTGGGCGGTCTTAGCCGGGGGCGGGACGGGAACGTACACTTCGGCGATGTGGCACGGGGCGACATCGCTTTCCTGAGTCCGATGGCGGATGGGATCCCGGTGGCGGCGGGTGTAGCATTGGGTCTCAAGCGACACGGGAAGGCCCGGGTGGCCATGACCTGGTTCGGCGAGGGGGCGGCCAGCCGGGGCGACTTCCATGAAGGCGTCAACCTAGCGGCGGTGCTCCGCGTGCCCGTGGTGTTCGTCTGTAACAACAATCAGTTTGCGTACTCGACGCCGGTCGGACGACAGACGCGGGAACCCGACATCGCAGTGCGAGCCGCAGGCTACGGTATTCCTGGCGTGACGGTGGACGGAACCGACGTGGTGGCGGTGTACGGGGCCGTCCACGAGGCGGTGGAGCGCGCCAGGCGCGGAGAGGGGCCCAGCCTGATCGAGTGCAAGACAATGCGGCTCCGGGGCCACTCAGAGCACGACGACGCCTCATACGTGCCGAAGGCGCTGCTGGAGGAATGGCGCGCCAAGGACCCGATCGGACGATACGAGCGGCGACTGCGCGACTGGGGCATGCTGGACGACGAGGGGGAAGCCGAGATCGGGAAGCGGATTTCCGCAGAACTGGAAGCCGCCATCGCG
Organism: uncultured Methylomirabilota bacterium; assembly: GCA_963695995.1. Taxonomy (GTDB): domain Bacteria; phylum Methylomirabilota; class Methylomirabilia; order Methylomirabilales; family 2-02-FULL-66-22; genus 2-02-FULL-66-22. The sequence goes on along the minus strand of CAVOIV010000043.1, from coordinate 9,241 downwards.
TGGGCGGAAGCGAGCCCATTCCCGGATCCGGCGGAGGTGGAAGAGGGGGTGTACACCTCATGACGCGTTCCCGCATCTTGCGCACCTTTCCTGCCGACGCGCGCCCTGCCACCCCCGGTCTCTTCTGCCGTGGCGGCGGATCCGCGCGCCGCGCGCCGCAACTGTCATGACAGAGATCACCTACATAGAGGCTATCCGCCAGGCGTTGTGGGAGGAGATGGAACGGGACGACCGGGTGCTCCTCCTCGGGGAAGACATCGGCCATTATGGAGGGGCCTTCAAGATCACGCTCGGGTTCCTCGAGAAATTCGGCGCCGACCGTGTGATCGATACCCCCATTGCGGAATCGGCGACGGTGGGCGCCGCGGCGGGGGCGGCGTTGGTCGGACAGCGCCCCGTGGTGGAGATGCAGTTCGCCGATTTCATCGCCTGCGCCTTTGACCAGATCGTCAACATGGTGGCTAAGTTCCGCTATCGGACCGGCACCAACATCCCTCTGGTGATCCGGGGTCCGTACGGCGGCCGGGTGCACGGCGGGCCGTTTCACTCGCAGTCTCCGGAGGGCTGGTTCGTCCATGTCCCCGGCCTCAAGGTGGTGGCGCCGTCCACCCCCCGCGATGCGAAGGGGCTCCTCAAGGCGGCCATCCGTGACCCGGACCCGGTCATCTATTTTGAGCACAAATATCTCTATCGCCGAATCAAGGGGGCGGTGCCCGATGCGGACTGTATCGTCCCCATCGGAAAGGCCGAGGTCAAATTGGAGGGGGCAGACCTCAGCATCATCACGTACGGCGCCATGGTACACCAGGCGTTCGAGGCGGCCACCCGGCTGAGCCGGAAAGGGGTGGCCGCCGAGATTCTCGACCTTCGGACTCTCTTGCCGCTGGATCGGGACGCCATTGTGGCGACGGCCCGGAAAACGGGCAAGGTGCTGATCGCGCACGAGGCGACCCGCACCGGCGGGGTCGGGGCCGAGGTCGCCGCGGTCGTGGGCGAGGCGGCCTTCGATCGCCTCGACGGGCCGATTCTGCGCGTGACGGCGCCGGACACCCCCGTGCCGTTTTCGGCGCCCCTGGAAGATGCGTTTCTTCCCAATGCCGATCGGATCGTTGCCGCCGCCCTGCGGTTGGCTGCGTACTAGCAGGCTGCTGAAAGAGGCCCATCTGCGGCGTTGGTTCGCCTGGCACTCGCTGCGACGTACCTCCAGTACGCCTGGACCCAGCGGACTGGGTACCCCGGCCTCCGGTGAACCGCCTTGCATCTGGGCCTCTTTGAGCAGCCTGAGGGAGAACGATTATCTCGGTGACTTGCTGAATGAGGATTACGTGAATGACTATTCCGGTCATCATGCCGCAACTCGGAGAAAGCGTGGCCGAAGGTACGGTCATCGAGTGGCTGAAGCAGGAGGGAGACCGCGTCCGGCGGGACGAGGTGATTTTGGCCATCTCGACGGAGAAGGTGGATGCCGAGATCCCTGCGCCGGCCAGCGGGGTGCTCTCCCGCATTCTGGTGCGGGCGGGCGAGGCGGTACCGGTCGGCTCGACCTTGGCCTTCATCACGGAAGGGTTTGCGTCCGGAACCGGAATCGACCTGGGGTCGGAGGCGCCCATCACGGTTCCGCCGACGCCGGACGCGCGAGCGGCGAGCGGCGAGCCGCGAGTCGCGAAGAGTGATCGGTTTTACTCACCGGCAGTGCGACGGCTGGCGGACGAATTGAAGGTGAATCTGGCCGAGGTGTCCGGGACGGGCGAGGACGGCCGGGTAACGAAACGGGACGTGGAAGCGTTCGCTCAGACCAGGAGCCGCGCCCTGACGTTCGCAGACATCGGAGGACAGGGCGCGCCGACTGGTCGTGGCGGGACCGCCGCCGGGGATGACGACGAGGAATTGCTCCCGCTCACCAAGATGCGGCGAAACATTGCCGAGCACATGGTGCGGAGCCTGCGTGAGGCGCCCCACGTGACCTCGGTGGCGGAGGCGGATCTTCACCGCCATCGCCAGATTCCGCGATGCGCGGAAAGCGGCGTTCCGGGAGGCGAAGGGCACGGCGCTGACCTTCCTGCCGTTCGTGGTGAAGGCGACAGCCCATCTCCTGCCGGAATTCCCGACCTTGAATGCCCGCTGGACCGAGGAGGGCATCCGTGTCCGGAAGTACGTCCACTTGGGGATCGCCGTTGCCCTGACGGACGGACTGGTGGTGCCCGTCCTCCGGTCGCCGGCGTCGCTCGCGCTCTCGGAGATTGCGGTGAGAATCGCGGAGATGGCGCGTCGGGCGCAAGAGGGAAGGCTGCTGCCGGAAGAGTTGAGCGGTGGGACGTTCACGGTGAACAACTTCGGCGCCGACGGCAACCTCATCGGAACGCCCGTCCTGAACCAGCCCGAGGTGGGGATTCTAGGCGTGGGGACGATCGGCAAGCGGGCGGTAGTCGTCTCGCACGAGGGGGAAGATACCATCGCTATCCGGTCGATGGGCTACCTATGCTTGTCCTACGACCACCGCGCCGTGGACGGCGCGGTGGCGGGGCGCTTCCTACAGCGACTGCGCCGGTCTCTGGAATCGTTCCGCGCGGGCGAGGGGATCTGGATCGACCCGATCCTGCAGGGGTAGGGTTGGGAGGGGGCGAGTCGGAGAACGGGTGAGGTGGATACCCTGATTCCTCATCGTTCGAGACGCAGTGGACTTGGCCGCGTCCCGTACTGCGGTTGGGGCATTGGTTTGGCGCCATCCCCATCCTCGGCGCGCCCGTGTGCCCCCCGGCATCCGGGTGATCCCAGGTCAATCCGAATTTGCCCTTGACATCCGTGGCTCGTGCGCCAGATACTCCCGCCCAATAACTGGGGACGCTCGCGCGAGGCGCGGCTCGGCGCCGCCAGCGGGCTCATGGGACGGCTGGGGGCGCGATCGTCGCGCCGGCCTCCAAAAGCAAATTCCGATCACCTGAGGAGGTTGTCACCATGCAAACTCGTCTTCTGTTGTCATGGCCGCGGCGGTGGCGCTCGCTGTGCCACTAGCGGCGCAGGCGGCGGATCCGATCAAGGTCGGCATGCCGATGGTCCTGTCGGGGCCGGGCGCCCTGTTCGGGGAGCCGACGCTCAAGGGCGCGCAGATGCTCGTCGATGAGGTCAACGCCAAGGGCGGCGTGCTCGGCCGCAAGCTCGAACTCATCTCGCGCGACAGCAAGGGCAATCCGGACGACGCCGTCCGTGTCGCTCGCGAAATGATCTTGAAGGACAACGTCGACTTCTTGGTCGGCACCTTCACCGCGGCGGAAGGCCCGGCGGTCTCGCCGATCGCCAAGGAGAACAAGATCGTCTTCATCGCGCCGGTGTCGAAGCCGTACCAGCTGATGGCGCCGGAGAACATCCACCCCTACGTGTTCCGGACCGCCTCCACGACCGCCATCGAGGGGAGTTCGGCCGCGGAACTGATCGCCAAGCTCAAGGTCAAGCGCGTCGCGACGATGAGCCCCGACTACACCTACGGGCAGGAAGTGACCGCCGCGTTCGTCAAGCATCTCAAGAAGATCAAGCCGGACATGGAGATTGTCGACCAGCAGTGGCCCAAGCTCGGCGAGGCGGATTACACCCCCTTCATCAACGCCCAACTCTCGAAGCGGCCCGAGGCGTTGTTCACGTCGCTGTGGGGCGGCCACTTCGTGACATTCATCAAGCAGGCGAAGCCGCTCGGCTATCTCACGACGATCAAACCGGAGTTCATCGTCGCGGGCGGTGAGGCAGGTTCGATCGAGTCCGCCAAGGCGATCGGCGCCGACTACCCGCTCGGCATCTGGGGCAACGCCTACGACGTCTTCAATTGGGACGACGGACCGGCGATTCACAAAGATTTCGTCGAGCGCGTGAAGAAGTACACGAATGCCGAGTACCCCTCGTCCTGGCCGACCGTCGGCTACATCGCCATGCAGGTGCTGGTCGAAGGCATCAAGAAGGCGAACAGCGCCAAGTCGGACGACGTGGCGAAGGCTCTGCTCGGTCTGACGGTTGAGACTCCGATCGGCAAGCAGACCATCAGCGCCAAGAACCACTCCGCGAATCGTGGGCAGTTCTGGGGCAAGATGATCAAGGACCCGCGCTATCCGTTCCCGGTCATGGAAAAGCCGATGTACGTCGACCCGACCCCGTTCATCGACTGACGGGTCACGGAACTGAAATGACCGACAACGCCAGCCGTGGCGCGGATCCGGCTGTGGTGAAGAGACGGTGGCCAAGGTGCTCGACATTCTCGAGCACCTTGGCTGCGCCCCCGGCCGCTTGCCGTGTCCGAGATCGCCGGTAGCACCCAGATCAACGTGAGCACGGCGCACCGACTGCTGCAGACGCTGACTCGACGTGGCTACGCCGAACAGAATCCCGACACCCGCAGCTATGCGCTTGGACCGCGACTCCTGGAACTCGGCAGCGCGTATGTCGGCCACCACGACCTCATCGGGGCGGCGCTGCCCCGCCTCGAAGAACTCCGCGACAAGGTCGGCGAGACCATCTACCGCGCCACCGTCTAGCTGACGTGCGGCAACGTCGAGATCTACACCGCCGCCGGCCACCACGAGCCCGCCCCTGTGAGCGCGGCCATCAGCATCGCCATGCCGAGAGCCAAACGCGCTTCCAGCCGGAATCCGTCGCCGGTTGGGTGCGGCTCCTGAACGAGACGGCCACGCGCATCTCGGGCGCGCTGGGTCTCTCCAACGGCCGGTGAACCATGAGCGACGCGCAGTTCCTGTTCGGACAGTTTCTCGGCGGCATCACGACAGCCATGTTCCTGTTCCTGATCGCCTCCGGGCTTTCGCTCATCTTCGGCGTCCTGCGCGTCCTCAATTTCGCGCACGGTTCCTTCTACATGATCGGCGCCTATCTCGCCTGGCAGATCGTCCACTCGATCGGTCCCGGTCCTGGCACTTTCTGGTTCGCCGTTCTTGGAGCGGCGGCCGGCGTCGCTTTGTTGGGAGTGGTGATCGAGCGCCTGCTGCTGCGCCATCTCTATGGCCGCGAGGACCTCTACCAGCTCCTGTTCACTTACGCGCTGGTTCTGGTCATTGGCCGATGCCGCGAAACTCCTGTGGGGGACTCAGCAGCTTTCGGTGCAGCGGCCGGGCATCCTCGATGGCGCCCTGCGCCTCTTCGGGGTCATCGTGCCCCATTACAATCTGTTCATCATGGTCCTCGGTCCCGCCATCGCCCTGTCCGTTTGGCTCGTGCTGTACCGGACGCATATCGGCCGCATGATCCGGGCGGCGGCGCTCGACCGCGAGATGCTGGGCGCGCTCGGTGCCGACGTCGGCCGGCTCTACACGATCATGTTCGGGGTGGGATCCTTCCTGGCGGGCCTTGCCGGCGCGCTCGTCACGCCGGTCAAGACGGTTGTCCCCGGTATGGACGTCGAGATCATCATCGAGGCGTTCGTGGTGGTCGTGATCGGCGGGCTGGGTTCGCTGTGGGGGACCGTCATCGGTGCCCTCATCTACGGCCAGTTCCTGTCGTTCGGAATCCTGGTGTTCCCGCGCTTCTCGATTTTCGCGGTGTTCGCCCTGATGGCGATCATCCTGATCATCCGGCCGTGGGGCCTGCTGGGGAGGCCGATGCGATGAGGCGGCGTCTGTTTGACCGCATTCCCTGGGCGGCCGTCGTCTTCGTGGTGGCGTTCGGCATTCCGGCCCTGGGATCGCGGTTCTACACGTCGGTCGCCACCGACATCCTCATCCTCGGGCTGTTCGCGACCAGCCTGAACCTCCTGCTCGGGACGACAGGCCTCGTCTCGTTCGGCCATGCCGCCTATTTCGCCGTCGGTGCCTACACCTGCGGCATCCTGATGAAGACCTACGGCATGTCCTTCGCCTTCGGCCTGGTGGCGGCCGCCTTGGCCGCCGGGGCGGTCGCGGTCCTGTTCGGGTTCTTCTGCGTGCGTCTGACGAAGATCTACTTCGCCATGCTGACGATGGCCTTCGCGCAGATCGTGTGGGCGATCTGCTTCAAGTGGAACGACGTGACCGGCGGCGAGTCGGGCCTGATCAACGTCCCTTACCCCGACCTCGGCTGGATGGAGGCGATCCCGGGCCTCGGCGGCATGCGGATCGGCGAGCGCTATTTCTACCTCACCCTGGTGCTCGTCGCGGTTTGTCTGGCGGCCTTGCGGCGCATCTCGCAATCGCCGTTCGGGCGCATGCTGACGACCATCCGCGAAAATCCCGAGCGGGCCGAATTCATCGGCGTCCACGTGCGCCGCTACGAACTGGCCGCGTTCGTCGTGGCCGGCATTTTCGCCGGTCTGGCCGGCGCGATGTTCGGGATCTTCAACCGGGGCGTCTTTCCGGACGCCGGTTACTGGGCGAGGTCGGCCGAGGCCTTGATCATGGTCATTCTCGGCGGCATGAACCAGTTCTGGGGTCCGCTGGTCGGTGCCTTCATGCTGATCGCGCTCAATCAGCAGATCACCTCCTATACGGAATACTGGCCGCTGGTGCTTGGCGTGATCCTGATCGTCCTGCTGTTCGCGTTCCCGGCGGGGATCGTCGGAAGCCTCGCCTCTTTGCTGAGCGACCGCAGGAGGCGACCCGATGCTTGAGGTCCGCGGCCTCCGCAAATCGTTCGACGGCTTCCAGGCGATCGCCGACGTGAGCCTCGCGGTGGCGCGGCGGCAGATTACCGCCGTCATCGGTCCGAACGGGGCCGGGAAATCGACCCTCTTCAACTTGATCACGGGCCACCTGCGTCCCGACGCCGGGAGCGTCCGCCTCGAGGAGCGCGACATCACCGGCGGGGCGCCGCACGCCATCTGCCGCATGGGCATGGGACGTTCGTTCCAGCGCGCCAACATCTTCCCGCGGCTGACCGTGTTCGAGAGCGTGCAGGCGGCATTCATTGCCAGCGGCGGAGCCGCAGTCGATTTCTGGCACCGCTCCGAGGACGTGTTCCGGGCCGAGACCGAGGCGCTGCTGGGCTCGCTCGGCCTGATGGCCGAAGCGTCAACGGCGAGCGGCACGCTCTCCTACGGCAACCAGAAGCAGCTCGAGCTCGGGATCGCGCTCGCGGCGAAACCGAGGATCCTGCTGCTCGACGAGCCGACCGCCGGCATGTCGGCGTCCGAGACGCAGGAGGCCATCCGCCTGCTGCAACGGATCGCGACGGAGCGGGAACTGACGCTCCTGTTCACCGAGCACGACATGGAGGTGGTCTTCGCGATCGCCCAGCAGATCGCCGTCCTTCACCAGGGGAAGCTGATCGCCGTGGGCTCGCCCGCCGAGGTGCGGTGCGATCGCGAAGTCCGGCGGGTCTATCTGGGAGAGCGGCAATGACGGCGCTCCTCGACGTCCGGGACATCCACACCGCCTATGGCCGCTCGCGCGCGCTGTTCGGCATCTCGATCGAGATCGGCGAAGGCGAGTGCGTCGGCCTGCTGGGCCGCAACGGCGTCGGCAAGACGACCACCATGCGCTCCATCATGGGCCTGACGCCGCCCTCTGCCGGCCAGATCCTGTGGAAGGGGAAGGACATTGCGGGCCGGCGCCCGTTCGAGATCGCGCGCGCCGGCATCGGTTTCGTGCCGGAGGACCGGCGCGTGTTCGCCGACCTCACCGTCGCCGAGAACCTCGACGTCGCGGCCCGGGCGGCGGACCGGCTGGGGCCATGGACCGTCGAGGCGGTGTTCGAGCTGTTTCCCACGCTTCGGGAGCTCGCCGGTCGGCGCAGCGGCTACCTGTCGGGCGGCGAGCAGCAGATGCTGACGATCGGGCGGACTTTGATGTGCAATCCCGAACTGCTGCTGCTCGACGAGCCCTCGGAAGGGTTGGCGCCGCTGGTCGTGGAGGCCCTGCTGCAACAGGTGTCGAATTTGAAACGTCAGGGCCTGACGATCCTGGTCGCGGAGCAGGCAACGGATTTCTGCCTGGCGCTGGCCGACCGCGTCTACGTCCTGCAGAAGGGCGCGATCCGCTTCTCCGGCCCGGCCGCCGCGTTGCGCGACGACGACCGGCTGCGGGAGGAACTGCTTGCCCTCGCCGTGCCAGGCGGCTGAGCTTCGTTTCGTTAACCACGCGCGCAACTGTTGAGGAGGACATCACATGCCGTTCGTCAACATCAGAATCCTGAAAGGGCATCCGCAGGAGCGCAAGGACGAGATCTCGCGGCGCGTGACCGCGGCGATCAGCGAAGTCGCTCAGCTTCCCAAGGACGCCATCTGGATCGTCTTCGAGGATGTCGAGGCGGAGGACTGGTACGTCGGCGCAACCCGCGTCAGCGAGCTGAAGAAGGCTGCGGCGCAAGCGGGAAAGGCGAAGTGATGAGCGTCGAGATTCGTGACACCCGCTTCGAATCTGTCGTCGGCAAGACGGTCCAATTCGAGAAGCTGGGGACCGGTTTCCTGTTCACCGAAGGACCGTTGTGGCATGCCCAGGGCAAGTACCTGCTGTTCAGCGACATGCCGGGCGATCACCTGCGACGGTGGTCCGCCAAGGATGGCGTCACGACCTTCCGGAAGCCGAGCAACAAATCGAACGGCCTCACCTGGGATCGCCGGGGAAGGCTGCTCGCCTGCGAGCACGCCACCAGCAGCGTCACGCGGACCGAAGCCGACGGCAGCATCACGGTGCTCGCAAGCCACTATGAGGGGAAGGAGCTGAACAGCCCGAACGACATCATCTGCAAGAGCGACGGCGCCATCTATTTCTCTGACCCGACCTACGGCCGCATGGAATACTATGGGGTGCCGCGGCCCTGTCAGCTCGCCTTCCAGGGGGTCTACCGGCTGGATCCCGAACGCAAGACGCTGATCCTGCTCGCCGACGACTTTAGCCAGCCGAACGGCCTGTGCTTCTCGCTCGACGAGAAGCGCCTGTTCATCAACGACACCGACCGCCAGCACATCCGTGTGTTCGGGGTCCACGCCGACGGCACGCTCGACCAGGGGCGCGTGTGGGCCGAGACGACCGGATCGGGGCAGGGCGCCCCCGACGGGATGAAGATCGACAGCGGCGGGAATCTCTACTGCTGTGGTCCGGGCGGCATCCACGTGTTCGATCCCAACGCCACCTGCCTCGGGGTGATCCAGGTGCCGGAAGGCGTGGCCAACTTCACCTGGGGCGACGACGATCTGCGGAGTCTGTTCATCACCGCATCGACGTCGCTCTACCGGATCAAGGTCCGGGTGCCCGGCCGCCCGGTCTGATTCCGATCGTCGGCCCGTCGCGGTGGCGTGCTCGCAGCCGCGGCGGGCCTTCCGCCGGCTTCAGCGCAG
>CAVOIV010000042.1:0-69252 GCA_963695995.1 uncultured Methylomirabilota bacterium | reverse complement strand
CCAGGAGCGCGAGGAGGACGGGAGGGAAAAGGGAAAGTGCCACCAGCACGCGCCGCCGTCCCGGATGGTCGCAGGGGGCCGGTAGCGGGAATCATTTCTTGTGCTCCATCGACATCTTCTTGCGGCGCTCTTCGCGCATCTTGCGGATCATGGCCACGTCCTGCGCCATGTCGGTGTGGGCGGCCAGCAGGGCCTGGTCGAAGTTCATCAACTCGCCGCCGTTGGCCGCCTGCGAGGCCTTGGCCGCGGCCTCCGAGCCGTAGGCCACCTTGCTGCGCTTCGTCATGACCCCGGGGAGCTTGCTGCCGACCAGGAAGGTGGCCTTCTCCACCTCGATCAGCGGCTTCACCTCCGCCGTCGCCATGTTGTCGGCGACGTAGATCGCCTTCGGCCCGCGATCGATGTTGATCGAGAGGCTGATGGCCGCGCAGTGCAGCGAGCACGTGGCGATCCGGGAGGTTGTCGCCGTACTGCACCAGCATGCGGGAGTGGTGGAACTGCCGGCGGTTCATCCCGCAGTACGGACACGACGCGTACTTGGCGAGATCGTCCTGCGCCGGGTTCGGATCGGCCGGCTTCTTGGGGATGAACTGCATCGGCGTCCCGTCGGTGGGGCACGCTCGCCGGCTGGGCGTGCCCCCATGCTGGGCGTGCGCCGCGTAGTCGCAAACACGCCGGTCCCTGCCAGGGCCAGTTTCAGAATGTCGCGTCGTCGCATGATGGCTCCTTTCCGTCAACAAGCCGTGTTTGAGTCGGATTGAGTCCGTTGAGTCTGTTGAGTCTGTTGAGTCCGTTGAGTTGTCGTTGAGGGCTGACTCGGGAGACTGCTATCGCCCTTGGTCTCCGTCTCTTCCGCCTGCTCTCCCGTGGCCCCTCCCCTGCCCTTTACTCGCCTGAGACGAGCTGTCGCTTGACCTCGCGCCATTTCCAGACCTCGTAGATCGCCGGGTAGACCAGCAGCTCCAGGAGGAACGACGTGAAGATGCCGCCGATCATCGGCGCGGCGATGCGCTTCATGACGTCGGAGCCGGTGCCGATGGACCACATGATCGGGACGAGCCCGAGGAACGTCGTCGCCACGGTCATGAACTTCGGCCGGAGGCGCTTGACCGCGCCGTCGCAGGATGGCCTGCTGCAGGTCGGCCAGGCTGCGCAGGCGTCCCTCCCGCTTCGCCTGCTCGTAGGCCAGGTCGAGGTAGAGGAGCATGAAGACGCCGGTCTCGGCGTCCACGCCCAGCAGCGCGATCAGCCCGACCCAGACGCCGATGCTCATGTTGTAGCCGAGCAGGTACAGGAACCAGACGGCGCCGACGGCGGAGAAGGGCACGGCCAGCAGCGACGATGCAGGTCTTCGTCACCGACCGGGTGTTCAGGTAGAGCAGCAGGAAGATCAGGAACAGCGTCAGCGGCACGACCACCGTCAGCCGCTGCCTTGACCCGCTCCATGGCCTCGTACTGGCCGCTCCAGGCGAGGGCGTAGCCCGGCGGCAGCTTCACCTTCTCGCGCAGCAGCCGGTCGGCCTCCTCGATGTAGCTCTCCGGGTCGCGGCCGGCCACGTCCACGTAGACGTAGCCGGTCAGCAGGCCGTCCTCGTTCGCGGATCATGGACGGCCCGCTGGCCGCCTTGATGGTCGGCGAGCTGGGCCAGCGGGATCTGCCGCTGGCCGCCCGAGGCGGCGACCAGGACGCGGCCCAGCGCGCCGAGGTCGCTGCGGAAATCGCGCAGGTAGCGGACGTTGACCGGGTAGCGCTCGCGGCCCTCGACCGTCGTGGTCACGTTCTCGCCGCCGATGGCGTTCTGGACCGCCGCCTGGGCCTCGTCGATGCTCAGGCCGTAGCGGGCCAGCGCCTCGCGGTTCCAGTCGAAGTCGAGGAAGTAGCCGCCGCCGGTCCGCTCGGCGAAGACGCTGCGCGTGCCCGGCACCGGCGGCAGGAGCGCCTCGATCTGGGCGCCGATCTCCTCGATCGCCTTCAGGTCGGCGCCGGAGATCTTGAGGCCCACGGGCGTGCGGATGCCCGTGGTCAGCATGTCGATGCGGCCCTTGATCGGCATGGTCCAGGCGTTGGAGACGCCCGGGAATCTGCAGCGCCTCGTTCATCTCGGCTGACCAGCTCCTCCGTGCGAGATGTGGTCCGGCGTGACGTGCCGGAAGACCGCCTTGGCCCACTCCGGCGCCCAGGAGGAGTACCAGGTGTCCACCTTGCGCCACTCGGACTTGGGCTTCAGGATGATCACCGTCTCCAGCATGGAGAGCGGCGCCGGGTCGGTCGAGGTCTCGGCCCGGCCGGCCTTGCCCAGCACGCGGTCCACCTCGGGGAACTGCTTGATGATCCGGTCGGTGACCTGCAGCAGCTTCTGCGCCTCGCGCGATGGAGATGCCCGGCATGGTGGAGGGCATGTAGAGGAGCGAGCCCTCGTCGAGCGGCGGCATGAACTCCGAGCCGAGCTCGCTGATAGACGGGGACCGTGACGAGCACCAGGGCGCAGGCCGCCGCCGATCACCGACCCACTTCCAGTCGCAGCGACCACGGCGCCACGGGCTCGTAGAGGCGGATCAGGACGCGGCTGACGGGGTGCTGCTCCTCGGGGTGGATCGTGCCCACCAGCACGGCGTTGGCGGCCCGGCACAGCCAGCGCGGGCCGGAAAGCGAAAGTTCTGCATGTGGGTGAAGAGCAGCCGCAGGGCCGGGTCCAGGGTGATGGCCAGCACGGCGGCGACGATCATGGCCAGAGGTTCTTGGTGTAGGCCAGCGGCTTGAACAGCCGCCCTTCCTGGGCCTCCAGGGTCAGCACCGGCAGGAAGGAGACGGCGATGACCAGCAGGGCGAAGAAGCTCGGGCCGCCGACCTCCTTGACGGCCCCGATGATGACCGCCTGGTAGTCCTCGCGTCCGGCCGGTCCGCTCCCACTCCTCCAGCTTCTTGTGGGTCTGCTCCACCACCACGATGGCGGCGTCCACCAGGGCGCCGATGGCGATGGCGATGCCGCCCAGCGACATGATGTTGGCCGTGATCCCCATCAGCCGGAAGGGGATGAAGGAGATCAGGACGGCGACGGGAATGGTGATGATCGGGATGATGGCGCTGGGGATGTGCCAGAGGAAGAGGAGGATCACCAGGGCGACGGTGACGATGACCTCGATGAGCGTGGACTTCAGGTTGTCGATGGAGCGCTGGATCAGCTCCGAGCGGTCGTAGATGGGGACGATCTTCACGCCCGGCGGGCAGGCCGGGCTCGATCTCCCTGAGCTTCGCCTTGACCCGCTCGATCACGTCCAGGGCGTTCTGGCCCTGGCGCATGACGACGATGCCGGAGACCACCTCGCCCGTCGCCGTCCAGGTCGGAGACGCCGCGCCGGAGGTCCGGGCCCAGCGCCACCTGGCCGACGTCCTTGACGCGGATCGGCGTGCCGTTCTCGCTGGCCGTGAGGACGATGTTCTCGAAGTCCTGGATGCGACTTGGCGTAGCCGCGGCCGCGGACCATGTACTCGGTCCCGCCGAACTCGATCAGCCGGCCGCCGACGTCGTTGTTGCCGCCGCGCACCGCCTCCACCACGCGGTTGATCGGGATGCCGTAGGCCTGCAGCCGGTTCGGGTCGACGTTCACCTGGTACTGCCGCGCGAAGCCGCCGATGGGCGCGACCTCGGCCACGCCCGGGCACGGACTTCAGGTAGTAGCGCAGGTACCAGTCCTGGTAGGAGCGCAGGTCCGCCAGGCTGTGCTTGCCGGACTGTGTCCACCAGCGCGTACTGGAAGACCCAGCCCAGGCCGGTGGCGTCGGGGCCCAGCTCGGTCTTGCACGCCCTGCGGGAAGGCGCGGCAGCACCGCCGGAGAGGTACTCCAGCGTGCGCGAGCGGGCCCAGTAGATGTCGGTGCCGTCCTCGAAGATGACGTAGACGTAGGAATAGCCGAAATCGGAGAAGCCGCGCACGGCCTTGACCTTGGGCGCGCCCAGCATGGCGGTGACGATCGGGTAGGTGACCTGGTCCTCGACGATGTCGGGGCTGCGGTCCCAGCGCGAGTAGATGATGACCTGGGTGTCGCTGAGGTCCGGGATGGCGTCGAGCGGCACGTGCTGTCATCGACCACCAGCCCGTGATGCCGGCGGCGGCCACGAGGAGAAAGACGATGAACTTGTTGTTCGCCGAGAACTCGATGATCCGGTTGATCATGGCGGTGCCTAGCGAGTATGGCCATGGCGGCTCAGAGCATAGCGCATGGGCTGGCGCATAGCGTCGGACCCGTGCGTTGCAGTTGCGCTTTGCGCTATCTCGTGCGCTGTCTGCTAGTGCCAGCACTTCCACTGGCGAGTTGCATGGCCAGTCGGCTCCTTGTCCTTCGCTGCCCTCCCTCCCACTGGGCCGCGCTCAGGCGCTTGCCCGCGGGCGTGGCCGGCCCTTGTCGGACGTCCCGGCGTACCGCGTCGGGTCCTTGTCGAATTTCTCCTTGCACTCGTCCGAGGAGAAGTAATAGGTCTGCCCCCGGTACGTCGCTCGTCATGCCGGCCGCCTTGGCCTTGGCCTGGTCCACCTCCATCCCGCAGACCGGGTCCTCGCTGGTCTCGCCGTAGATCCCGGCGGCCGCCGCCTTCATCCGGCTCTCGGAGTCGATCAGGAAGTTGCCCGAGACGACGATCTTCTCCCCGGGCATCAGCCCCTTGACGATCTCGACCTGGTCGCCGAAGCGCCAGCCGGTCTCGACCTTCCGGGGCTCGAAGACCCCGTTGCCCTTGGTCCACGAAGACGGTCTTCTTGATGCCCGAGTCCAGGACCGCGTCGGCGGGCACGGTGATGGCCGGCGGGCAGGTTGACCGGAAGCTCCACATCCACGAACATGTCCGGCCGGAGGAGCAATCCGGGGTTGTCCGCCTCGAGCCGGACCTTGCAGCGTGCGGGTGGCCGGGTCGAACTGGGGGGGACCTGGGCTCACCCGGGCCGAGAAACGTCTTCTTCAGGTGCGGGAGCGGACACCCGCACCGGCATCCCGGGCTTGAAAGACGGCGGCCTCGGTCTCGAAGATGTCCGCCACGATCCAGACCTGCGCGAGGTCGGCGATCCGGTAGAGCTCGGTCCCCTTCTCGAAGCGCTGGCCCGGGTGAGATGTTCCGGGCGAGGATGAAGCCCGCCGCCGGCGCCCGGATCTCGATGTTCTCCGCGCTCTGCCGGGTGCGCATGATCTCCTCCATCTGGTGCTCGGTCATCCCCAGGTTGCGGAGGGCGTTCCGGTAGCTCTCGATGTTGGCACCGGTCAGCTCGAGCTGCTCTTTGGTCTCCTTGCCGCTCGCCTGGAACCGGTCCAGCGATCGCAGGCCATAGAGATAGGCCTGCATCGCCGAGAAGAACTCCGGCGCATAGAAGGTGGCCAGCAGCTCGTCCTTCTTGACCAGGCTGCCGGTGGTGACGGGAAGAATCTTCCTGACCCAGCCGTCGGTGGCGGCATTGATCCGGTAGATCCGGGTCTCGTCGGGGGCGACCCTCCCCAGCACCCGGAGGGTGTGGGTCCCGGGGGCCTTCTCCACCGTCGCCACCTTGACGCCGATCAGCTGCTGCTTCTCGGGGCTGACGTTCACCGTGCCGGGAGGCGTCCCCGACAGCGGCGACCGGTCCCGCCCATGCTGCCGTCCGTCGTAGACCGGCACCAGCTCCATGCCGCAGTCCGGTGCGATGCCCGGCTTGTCGGACTTGTAGGCCGGGTGCATGGGGTCCACGTAGTAGAGGACCTTGCGGGCTGCGAGCACGAGTGTCTTCATGGCGGCTTCTGCGCTGGCTGGACCATGAGCCCGCCAGGAACGACCCGACCATCACCAGGAGCAGCAGAATGCGTAATGACGACTTCTTCATCTCGATCATCCATGCTCCGAATGCAGGAGCTTCACTGCACTTCTGGTAGTAAAGCACTGTACGTCCTGCTACCAGCGGAAATCAGACATTGTCTAGCGGCAGGAACTATCTGCTGCTTCGCCAAACACCAAGCCCCGCGGCCGTCCCGCGGGGCTTGGTCTGATGGCGCCCGGCGCCGGAGCGCCGGGGCCGGTGGACTCTGCATGTACTCGATGATGCCTCCTAGCTGGTCCTAACCTAGCTCGACGACCAGCGGCGTGCATCATGTCGTGCTCTTCGTGCTCCAGGATGTGGCAGTGCCACACGTACTCGTTGCCGCCGGTCCGCGGGCTGGCAGGCGGCTCCCGTTCGTGATGGCAACTCGTAATGCCGGCTTTCGTGGTGATGGCATTGCCATCTGTCGACGATCTGCGACAGGTCGAACTTCATGATGACCCGGGTCACCGTGCCGGGATACATCGGCACCGTCTCCTTCCATCCCAGCTCGTTCGTCGTCGGGCGGGATGATGGGACCGGTGAAGGTTATGACGCCGGGAAACTGCTGACGTCAAACAGCCTGCCGGTTGATGACCTGGACGTTCACCAGGTGGAAGTGCATCGGGTGCACGTCGCCGGTGGTGTTGTAGATCTCCCACACTTCCGTGTCGCCGTCGTTGACGTCCTCCTCGGTAGCCCCACCGTCGTGCCGGATCGGTGCCCGTAATCCAGATAGTCGGCCGTCCCAAAGTAGGGCGAGCCGAAGGGCGCTGCGGCATTGCCGAGAATCTGGATGAGCCGGCCGTATTCGTCGAAGTACTCGTTCAGGGTCAGGAAGCGCGTGGTGATGCAACGGAGGTGCGGCACTCGGTGCAGACGCCCAGGCGGGAGCAGGAACGGATCGATGCCAGGCGTCAGATCGGTGCTCGTGTTGATGGTCAGCGGTCGGGTCCGCAGGGCCTGTCGCCGCAACCACGTTGAACCGCATGAGGACCCGGGTGTTGGGGCCGAAGCCGTGCTGTGTGGTCCCGTTGACCGGGTTGCCGTCCCGACCGTCCAGTTGAAGCCCGGGAAGTAGTCGTTCCGGTCGTCTCCGCCTGGGAACGGGGCGGGCGCGTCGTTGTAAAGGATCACGCTCTTGCCCGGCATACCCGCTGAAGTCGACGATGACGTCGGGCCGCTCCGCCGGCGCCACGAGCAGCGACTTGAGCAATTGCGATGGGTCGACCGGCCCGGTCGGATCGGGTCCGATTGACGATCGGAACGGTTGGCTCGGGACCTTCGCCGGCTTCGCCAGGAAGCCCCCCTCGGTGCCGATCTGCAGCCAGGATGCGGTCTCCCGTGGCGGCGTTCACGAATGGCGTGTTGGTCGGGATTGCCGTCGGCATCCAGGGTGATCCCGTTCGGGCTGCCGTCGGCGACGTAGAGCTGCAGGTTGAGGAACCGGGCGTTGCAGGCGTTGAGGAGCCGCAGGCGGTAGCGGCGCGCCTGGACGGTTGCCTGCGGGAAGGTCGTGCCGTTGACCAGCATGGTGTCGCCGAAGAACTCGGGGATGGACGATGGATCCGGGAGGGTGAGGCCTCCTGGCGCGATCCCAGCGTCCCAGCGGGTTCGGGTCGTAGGTGTGGGCATACCAGAGGCTGCCGGGCTTCGTGTAGCGCTCTGCAGGTCGATGCTGCTCCAGATCGGGTCTTGTTGACTGATGTCCGGGCCGACGAAGATCTTGTCCTGGATGACGAGCGGGATCTCGTTGCCGCCGGCCTCGATGTAGTTGGGCAGGCCCTGGTTGATGAGGTTCGCTTCGAAGCTGTCGCGGATCAGCATGCCGGAGGCAATCCCGGCATAGGCGTTCAGCCGGGTGATGCCGACGGCGTGGTCGTGATACCACAGGAACCGGGCGCTCTGGTTCATGGGGTAGTAGTACTCGGCGGCGCCGGGAAGGGCAAACGGATTCAGAACCTTGTTGTTCAGGAAGCTCATCCCGTGGTGTCCCGTAGGGGTCAAACCAGTCGAAGGGGCCGCCGTCGCTGATCCAGGGGACCAGGCCGCCGTGCAAGTGCACGGCTGTCCGGTTGATCGCCTGGTTCGCGCCCGGGATGGTCGTATCGACGGGGATGATGTGCTTGTTCACGAAGAGCAGGTTGTGGAAGGTGATCTGGATCGGGTTGTCCCTCTCTGGCCCACGATGATCCCGCCGAGGTGCTTCTGTGGTTGATACGCACCACCAAGGGGTCTGAACGGCTTGTAGCCCCACAGGGTGGTCGTGCCTTAGGCCAGGACCCGACGGCAGAATCTGGTCCTGGAACTGCGAGATGATGCATTTGGTAATGCGTCACGCCTGTGACGGGTGCGGGGAAAGGACCTGGCGCGGCGACCGGGATCTGCCCGGGGCCGACACCGCGCAGCGTGGTCCCGAAGAGCGGAATCTCGCGGGCTTTGATTGAAGGCATGCGCCCTTCCGCGGGGACAAGAAGCCCCCGACGCTCGCCACCGCCGCCGTGGCCGCGCGTGGCTTTCAAGAATTGCCGTCTTGTGACATTCATGCCAACCCTCCTTGTTGTCTCATGTAGTGCGGTTGCCATGGATCATTTCTTTGCTACGCGCTCCCCTCTCACCCTCCCTTCCGGCTCCCGCGCGATACACGCGGAAGCTTGTCAGAGATTTGAACTCCTTGCCTTCGGATGTCGCGCACCCGTGATTTGCGCCCGGATCGGCCCCCATCGGCCATCGCGACCCGATTCAGGCTGAAAAAGCATCGAGGCCTTCGGATGAGTCCGATCCGGCCCCGGAGTTTGCGACTTGCCGACCCCTCGGATCGCCTTGACCAGATCGGCGGGGCCGGTCGCGGTGACGCGGCGCCGGTCGTACACCGTCGCGAAACCGTGATCCAGGCTCAGTGTCACCACCCGGCCGGCGGTCGCACGACGTGAGGAATGGCCCGACGCACACCTGCTCGCCCTTCCCGGCCGGCTCCTCCATGATGACCACGTCGGGCCGCAGGGCCCGGATGGCCTTCAGGGCCTTCTCTGCGTCGCCATCCATACCCACAATCTTCACGGTGTGCCGCTCTTCGAGAATGCTCCGAACCCCCTGGGCAAACAAACCATGCCGGTACACGATATAGGTGCGGCACGGCGGATGGACGTTGATCATGGAAAAGGGACCCCTTTCCTTTACATGGGAAATATAAGCTTTTCCGGAAAGTCGTCCATCCCTCAAACGGCACGATTCCACGGATATGAATGGCTACGCCCAAGTAGCCCGTTGGGGCTAACCGGACCAGCAGAGTCCTGCTCTGGGCGCTATCCCTGCAGAACCGAGATTGCCAGGCGACTCGACAGGTTCCGTGGGTTCTTGCGGTGTTGATGATCGGAGGGGGAAGGAAGGGGGAACGCTAGGTTTTCTCGCGGGACGATTTACCGACAATTCCTTCGCGGAGCGCGTAGGTAGCGGCCTGGACTCGATTCTCCAGGTGGAGCTTCTCCAGGATGTTCTTCAGGTGGTTCTTGACCGTGTTCTCGGCGATGGAGATGGCGGCCGCGATCTCCTTATTGCTCTTTCCCTCCGTGACCAATTCCAGGACCTCCCGTTCGCGCGGAGTCAATTCCTGATTGGGGGTGGCGGGAATTGCCCTGGCGTTCGCCTGCCGGCTGAATTCATCCAAGAGCTTCCCCGCCATGGCCCGGGAGATCGAGGCCTCGCCCCGAGCGACGCCGCGTAACGTGCCGAACAGGGCCTGCGGCTCGATCTTCTTCAGAAGGTACCCCTGGGCGCCGCTTTTCACCGCCTCGAAAAGACTCTGGTCCTCTTCCTCGACCGTGAGCATCACGATCCGGACGTACGGGATCTCCTCCTTGATCTGCCGCGTCGCCGTCAACCCATCCACACCGGGCATCGAGATGTCCATGAGGATGACATCCGGCATCAGCCCCCGGGCCATTTCGAGTGCCTCCCGACCGTTGGCGGCCTCGCCCACCACCTCAAAGTCGTTCTCGGCGCTGAGCAGGCTGGCAATTCCCTTCCGGAACAGGGAGTGGTCGTCCACCAGCAGCACGCGAATGTGTCGGGGATCGCTCATGCTGTGCGCTCCAGGGGCACCGTTGCCGTCACGCGGGTCCCCCGCCCCGGCGCCGTCGCGATCTCCAGCGTTCCGCGCAGATTCTCTGCCCGCTCGCGCATGATCTCCAAGCCGACGTGCGTGGGGTCTGCCGCAAAGACTGCTTTCGGCTCCCATCCACGGCCGTCGTCCTCGATGATCACCTTCACGACGCCGGTCCTGGCGCTGCAAGCGGACCCAGGCGCGACCCGCCTGGGCGTGCTTGCGCACGTTCGTCAGGGCCTCTTGAACAATCCGGATGACCTGAACTTCCGCGGTGGGCGGCAGGTGGATCTCCGCGCCCTCGCCCACCTCCAGATCCGCACGAATCCCGCTCTGCACGCTGAACTCGTGCAGGAATTCGGTCAGGGCCGGAACCAGCCCCAGACTTCGCGAGACCATGGTCCGCAGGCCGAGGATGGATCGTCGGACCTCTTCGTAGGCCTCCGCGCTTATAGTCGCCGCCTCCCGCAGGAGGTCCGCAAGCGGAGCAGACCGTTCCGGAGAGATCAGCCCTTGGGCCTGTTGGATCTTCAAGTGCAGGAGGCTCACACTCTGGGCCACTCCGTCGTGGATGTCGCGGGCGATCCGTCGACGCTCCTCGTTCGCGGCGTATTCCCGCACCTCTTCATACAGGCGAGCATTGTCAATCGCAATGGCCGCCTGGGTCGCCAGGCCGGCCAGTAACTCGTGCTCCGCTGCGCCGAACCGCCGCGCCTCCCGACTCGAGATGCAGATCACCCCGATCGCGCGATCGCCCCGTTGTAGCGGTACGGACAGATGCGACCCGACCTGCTCCGCGCGCATCACGGAGCAACAGACCGGATGGCCCTCCGCGCAGAGACCCTTTGCCGTCACGGGCTGGACATCCCCGCTGTTCTTGAGGAAGAACTCCGGGGAGCCGCTGGTCGCTCGTACGACCAGCTCGTCTCGGGCCGGCGTGAGCAGGCAGATGACGGCCGCCTCGCCCCCCAGGAGTTTCAGAGCATTCCCAACCACGGATTCCAGGATGGAGTCAAGCCGCTGGAGGCTGGAGATCTCGTTCCCGATCTGATAGAGGGCCTGCGTCTCACGAACTTTGGTTTCCAGTCGAGTCTGCGCAGACCGCAGTTCGCCCTCCCGTTCTTGCAAGCGCTCCACCATGACGTTGAATGCGTTTGAGAGTTGCCCGATTTCGTCACGGCTCTGGACCGGGACCCGTTCCTCCAGACGCCCTTCGGCGATCCGGAGCGCGGTACCGGCCAATCGGACCAGGGGCGCTCCGATCATTCGGTGAAATACCACACTGGCGGCTCCGACCAAGATGGCCCCCATCACCAGGAACACCAGATAGAGCCAGATGATGAGCTGGATGAGGCGCTGCCCCTGCTGGGACAGATCGAGGACGCGCCCCTGGTGGAAGCTATGTAGCTGTTTGGAGTTCTCCAGCCCACGGTCCAAAACGTCCCGCAGCCGGACCATTTGTTCCGGCTGCAGATACACCCGGCTCCCGAAGTTCTGCTCGACGTGGTCGAGGAGGATCCCCAGATCGGCCTCGATCTGCCCCAGGCTCTGCAGGAACGGTTCTTCGATCGTCTCGAGGGGGGTGGGTTCCTCTTTCCTGTGATCGTCCACGAAGCTCCGGGCTCTCTCCGACAACACCCGCCGGAGGCTGGGCAGGCGATCGAAGCGGTCGAACATGCCGGTTGCCTGGATGTGCTGGACCTCGGAGATGATCTGGTGGAGCGCGTCGTAGATCTCCCCGGTCGCGAGGGCATGAGAGAAGCCCTGATCGACCTGCTTGTTGATGTCATGAATTCGGAGTCCGAGGAAAAGAGCGCCTCCCCCGGCGGCGAGCATGGTGATGACGATGAGGGCCAAGCCAAGGCTGAGTCGCCTTCCGAGGCGGACGGGGAATTCCGGAGAGATGCGTGACGCTCGGTCCTTCATGCGTGGACCTGTCGGTTGAATTAAGCCGTTGTCAAAGAATTAGTTGAGCGGAGACATTCCGAAACGGCATAAGGAGCCGTAACGAAATAGAAAGAGATGTATAGGTTATTTCGTAACGGCTCCTAACCCCGATCCGACGAACGCCGACGCTCGCAAAGGCGCCAAGGACGCCAAGGAAGTAACGTTAGATAGGTTTCTAGGCTAAGCCGTTGTCAAAGAATAACTTGACCGGAGACATTTTGGAACGGCATAAGGAGCCGTAACGAAATTACAAAAAATGGACACCTTATTTCGTAACGGCTCCTAACGTCCACATCTTGCGTCAATAAGAATAAGGGTTCATTGCATCAAAAAGTTGCACCATCAGGCGCGAAATGTCCATTCGGAAAGGACATGGTTGTATGTGTAAATCTCCAGAAATGGCTCATGCGTCTCTCTTGGAGGATCGAGGACTGACGCGTCACCACGCAGGCCCCTTTCCGGATGGGCCAAATCACCGCACAATAGCGCCCGGAGCGCCACCGCCTTCTCCACCCGACTCACCCCACGCCCCGCTGTATGCCTCGTAAATTACAGCCCAAGACGCCGAATGCCTCCACCGTTTGCCAGAACAACTAATCGACAAATGCAAGAATCATGCAAAAACGCCCTCCCGTCGTTTGGGAGGGCGTGGCCATATCTCGGCAGACTTTCTGCTGCTCAGTTCACCGCTTCAGGCGCATCCCGGCTCCAAGTAACGACCCGCAACGCGAACCGGACGGGCAATGCGATGCCACGCCGCCTGCAGACTTTGCGCATCTCCAGCGCCTACCGACTGGTCAGTATCGGTAGTTCAATGCCGCGCCCCAGGTGCCGGGGGCCAACAGGGGCACCACGGACACCGCGGAATCCCGCCGCGCCTTGTTCAGCATGACCACCGCTTTGCCCACCACCGTCCCGACGGCGGCGGACAGGACGACATCCGAGAACCAGTGCTGGCCCTGGTACATCCGAGCCGCGCCCGTCGCTGCGGCCGTTCCGTAGGCAAGTGCGCTCACCCACGGATTGTCCCAGTACTCCGCAATGACAGCAGCACTGGTAAATGCCTGCGTGACATGAAACGAGAGCAGCGACCCGTCATAGCCCGAGAACGGCTGATAATTCTGCGGGCCTTTCCCATCCGAGGGGCGGCTCCGGCCGATCGCGTACTTCGTGGGGAAGACGAACAGGGCGTTGCTCAGGATGGTCGCCTCGAACGCATCCGCGGCCCGTTGTTTGGCCTTCTGATCATGAAACACCTCTCCCATCACATAGCTCGTGACCGTCCCGACGGCAGGCGCGATCAGGGCGACATCCGTGATGACATCGGCCGCTTGGTTACCGGCACTCGTCTGGTGATCCTGCAGCAGAGTATTCACCTGCTTGTCGAGCAGCATGGCGGCGCCGGTGGCGGCCACCACCCCGCCCGCGATCAACCAATCCTTGGCGTCCCACCGGATCGGGGCGGTCAGGAGCGCCCCCGCGTCCTTCAGCACCTTTTCCGCATACGCCCAGGACGCGATCTGATCCGGATCCGGCTTGCCCGGCGGCGCGTCGACCGGGGGCACATCCTTGGGGGGAACCGTGGCCCGTTTCCCCGCACCGAGGGTCGGCTCGAACGCATACGTCGCTGCCGCCGTGTAGACCTGATTGACGTCGTTTTTCCCGGGAACGAAGTCCCGATTGTTGACCCATTCCAGCCGGCCGACGAAGTTCAAGGAGAGCGCCGGAGAATGCTTGTAGGACACATCCACGCCGAAGAATTGCTTCAATTCCTTCGTGGAAAACGCGAGACCGTATTGCGTCTGACCGATCCGCGCCCAGTCGTACTCGATCCCCACATCGGTTTGCGGGTTCAATTTGTGCGTCAACCGGACGAGGAAGTCCTCGCCCTTGGTCCCGACGAAATGGGAAATGACCTGCCCTTTCCGCTGGAAGCCGTCCTGCCAGGTACCGCGACGTGAACTGGAACCGCGAGGTGTTCGTGTACTCGAGGCGCAGCGTGGTGTCCGGGAGCATCAAGAAATTTGGCAGGTACAGGCCGACGATCCCCCCGGGATAGATCGGCACATAGAACGTGCCGCAGCAGGTGTCGTCCCATCCAAAGTCGAAGTACAGTTCGGCATCCCGCGTGATCGGGACGTACTTCCCCACGTCGGCCAACCGGATCGAGGCATCAATCTGCCAGCGGTTGTCCCCGGCACTCGAATCCCCTTCGGTCCCTTCCTTATTCCCGTGAAAATACACAAACGGATACCGATACCAGGGCAGATAGGTTCGCCCGCCACCGCCGTCGAACATGATGGAGCGGCTAGCCCCGATCTCGATCCAGGGCGCCGGGGCGAAATCGATCCGCAGGCCGGTCACCTTGCTGCTCGGATAGAACTCCCGCTCCTTCTCCAGTCCCCCGAAAAACAACTCCAGCTTCATCGGGCCCAGCAGATCGGCGAAGACCCACGGCAGCGTGAACTGGTTCGCCGTGCGCAGCCGAACCATGTTCATGGCCAGGGCGTTGTTCGAGGTAATCATGGATCCGTGGAAGCCGGGCCCCCACCAGAGCGACTCCCGTCCCACGATCAGCTCCACGGGACCGCCCCGCGCCTTCAGGTACCCCTCGATCAGCTCGCCCCGGTTGGTATCTTCCCCGATCTGGTACTCGGGCTGAACGTAGCCGGCCAACACCCCGCCTACCTCGAACCATGACGAGCTGGTCACGCGCCCGTTCAGCCCCTGGTCGAGCCGGTCGCCGTTGCTGTTCTCCAGGTTGGTGGCCGACTCGCTGGCGAAGCCTGCCCGGAACTGCAGGTATTCCAGCGGCTTCACCTCGATCAGGCGGGGCACCTCCTGTTTGATGCCATACCCGGTCACGCCGAGCGCCAGCAACTCCGGCGTGAACTCCTCCATCAGGGCCAGGATGGTATTCTGCAAATCCGAGCGATGGGCGAACTCCGCCACCTGGTTGTGTCGAATCCGCCGCAGAATGTCTGCCAGGATGATGGCCATCTCGCGCCGCGACATGGGCTTGGTATTCATGACCACCCGTCCGGCGAGCCCGGAGATCACCAACGAATTGAGCGCGTCATACGTCCAGTCCCAGCTCCGGGCGAATCCCGTCCAGGACTTCAGCGGCACGTCCCGGATGCTGAGGTTCTGGGCAAAGCAGGGCTGGACGAGGAGGGAGAGGAGGAGGCAGAGAGCAGCGGGCAGCTGGCAGCGGGCAGCTGGCAGCGGCGGAGGGGAGAGAGCAGAAAGCAGAGGACTGATGAGACGACAGAGGACAGCGGGCAGTGGCAGCGGCAGTCGGGTAGAGTCTGTTGAGCCTACCCAGTCCATTGAGTCGTGAGTCGGGCGACGCAACAGACGCAACAGGCTCAAGGAACTCAATAGACGCATCGGGCAGCGGGCAGAGGGCAGCGCGGTGAATGACAGACAATAGCCACTGCGTCAGGCCGGAACGCGGAGGCCGGCGTTTCGGCGCTCTTCTGCCTGCTGCCTCCTGCCTGCTGCCTGCTGCCTGCTGACATCCGTCACCACGGTACACGGTCAGTACTTCAACAACGCGACCACGGTGGCGAAGGGGAGGGCGAAACCGGTCAGGATCGTGGCAATGTCCCGCAGCATGGGCAGCGTGCGAACCTTCGGCTCGGTCGAGAGCGGCACGACGATCGTGTCACCCGCCTCGACGTTATACACCTTGGGGAAGCTCGAGATCGTGCTGCCGTCCGGCTTCAGGACGTACATCTGGTCCAGGTCGGCCTCGCGGGTGGCGCCGCCGGCCTGCGCAATGTAGAACTCCGGCCGCTCCTGCTGCACCCGTGTGGAGCAGCGCCGTGCTGTTCCGGACGGCGCCCAGGACCAGGACCGACTTGGGCTGGGGCGGGATGTAGAGCGTATCCCCGTCCTCCAGCTCGATGTCCCACGCCCTGTCCTTGAGCGTTGCCTCGTCCAGTCGGATCGCGACCCGCCCCAGCGTGACGGTGGATGCCAAGGACCGCAGGAGCTCCCGCCGCTGCGTCAGGACCGTCGCCTGGGCCGACGCCACCTCGCCCTTGTTTTCGGTGGTGAGCTGGCTGGCGCCGGCGGTGACCGCCGAGCTCTCCGCGATCAGGCTTTGCTCCTGCGTCCGGACAAACCGGTCGAGCTGCTGCTGCTCCGCGATCCGGACGGATCGGCGGGTGAAGACGGCGCCCTTGGGAAATGCGCCCGCGTCCAGCCCGCCCGCACGCTCGATCAAGCTGCTCAGCCGCTCTCCCCGCGTGATCGCGTACTGGCCGGGCCGCTTCACCATCCCGGTCACCACGACCTCTTCGATCGGCCGCATCTGGCTGCGGATCACCACGCGATCCAGTGGTTTCAGCTCCAGATTCGCCTCGGGTTTTCCCGGCCCACGCCTCGCGGATGCTGAACGGGATCACCTCGGTCCCCAGATCCTCGCGCACCCGGACCACCTCGGCCCGGTCCAGGATAGGCGTCGGGAAGCAGCTCGTCCCGGATCACCAGGTCCGCGACCCGCATCCTGGGCCGGAGCTCGTACCGCCCGGGCCGTTTCACCAAGCCCTCCAGCGACACCGCGTTGTAGATCCGGAGGTCCACCGGAAAGACGCGGACCAGGTCCCCGTTCTTGAGTGCCGGATTACTTTCCTGCACCCCTCGCTGGTAGAAATCGAGGAGATTGACGTCCTCGACCACACGCTCCCGGTTGGCGCGGAACCGTTCGAGCTGGACCCGCTCCAGAAAGCCGCGGGGCGTCACGCCGCCCGCCAGCGTCGAGGAGGTCGGCCATCCGCGTCTCGGTCTTCAACTCGTAGATCGCCGGCTGATTCACCCGACCGACCAGGGCGACCACCGGACCGATCTGGGGTACGAACACGGTATCGCCCGACTCCAGGCGGACGTCCCCCTTCTTGTCCCCGCGCAGCAGGAAGTCGTAGAAATCGATCTCGGAGAGCGCCCGGTTGTCGCGCAAGAGCTGGATCCGCCGGAGCGTCCCCTGCTTCGAGGGCCCGCCCGGCCGCAAAGAGCGCGTTCGTGACCGTCGAGAGTGCGCTCAGCACATACGATCCGGGCCGCGCCACCGACCCCACCACGAAAACCCGGATGGTGCGAAGGCGTCCCAGCGTCACGCTGATCTGGAACCCCGTGTACACCTTCCCGAGTTGATCGCGGATGAGCTGCTCCGCCTTCTCGAACGTGAGGCCCCACACCTTCAGCGTCCCGGCCCGGGGCACGAAGATCTCCCCGTTCCGGTTGACCGTCTCGCTGAAGACGCTCTCCACCAAACCCCACACGTAGATCGTCAGCGAGTCACCCGGCCCAAGCACGTAATCGGGACCCACCGGAACGTCGTCCACGGGCGCAAACGTCGTGGCCGGCGTCGCGGAACAGATCGTACCCGAATTGCCGCAACCCCCGCTCTGCTGAGGGAGCACTCGGCTCCATGGACTCGGCGAAATCCGTCTCGATGGGGGACAGCGTCTCCCCGCCGACGGCTGGACCTCGGTCGCAGGCGGGGGAGCCTGCGGCCGGGTGAGTTGCGGCTGTGTCGTCGGCCGGGCTGCCGGAACGGGAATCGTGGCGGGGCCGGAAGGTGCGGGTGCGGCGCTCGGCGTGCCGCTAGGCCCCGTCCCACCCGGCATTGCCCCGCTCGGCGCCGACGGACCCGCAGGCGCCGCGGTTCCCGCCGGCGCAGGCGCCGCCTGCTGCGCCAGTGCCACGCCGAACGGAGCGCACATTTCCAGAAAGAACACAGCCGCCAGCACCATGGCGACCCATGCTTTGACTGCGGTGTGCCGTGTGCTGAGTGTCATGGATGGGTCCTTTTTCGAGACAGACGACAGAGGGCAGAAGTCAAAGGTCACAGGAGCGAGGAAAAAATCCATCCCTGGCGCCCCTGAAGCGACGACGGTTTGTTGGTCCGCGCGCACGCGGCGTCGGCGAGACACATATATATAGGAAGCCAAACAGATGTCAAGGAGTTCAAGCGGTTTCCGGCGTTTGTATGACCCAGGGTGGCGCCGATTTTGGACCAAGCGTTCCCGACCAGCTTCGAATTGAAAAGGCTTTTCTCCGCCGCCGCTGGGGAGTGACTTCAGGGGCGGCCCTGGTGTTGGAGACGGTGGACAGAGAGGGGTCGTTGACTACGGCGATCGCCGGCGGGTCGCGGGGTTACCCGCCTCCTGCATCGCGGACCTGGCGTGCCTCACCGGCGTGCAGCGCCGTCAACAGCGTCCGCAACAATCGCGATACCCGGAGAGGGTCCGTAGATCTCCAGAGCCACGTCCTCGTCGTACATACGCGACGTCCGATTTCGGTCCTCGACCATCGCCATCCACACCGGATCGTTTTCGATCAGCCCGAGGCGAAAGGCCGTGCGAAAACTCCGTGGTGAAACGCAATCAAGCCCTTCCGCCGTCGCGAAGGCCTGCACTGCCCGCAGCCATCTCAAAGGTAAATTCGAACCGCTGGACGCACGCGTCCCGGACGATGGCATCCTCGGGCTTCTCCAGCCCCTCTTCCAAACGCAGCAGCGCCCGCTCGAAGGTCAGCGTCCTGGTGAGCCTGGTGCCTCCCATCAGAGCACCCCCAAATCTAGGACATGGGCCGCTGCCGACTCTCGAATGCCGCATGCCAGTCGGGAAAAGTCCACGATATCCACGGTCCGGAGCGTCCTCAGGCGCCCGCACGCCTCTCGAATCTCGATCATGGCACCCGGGTCCACCGGGGCGGGCCCCTCGATTCCGATATCAATATCCGACCGCTCGCGCGCCGTGCCCGTCGCCCACGATCCGAACAGAAACACACGATAGGCGGGGTCCGCGATGATGCGCCGCACGATCGCCTTGACCTGGCGCGCGACCGCCAACACCTCGCCGGGGAGCCGTACCGGAGCCACGGGGATCGTTATCGCAGCTTTGGGAGATGGTTGGGGCATCACTCGGCCGGCTGTTGCTGTGGACCCGTGCAGTTTGTTGTTGAAGGCCTCAGCGCACTAGGCCGGACCCTTTTCCAGCTCGTGCCGCAGCCCAGCCGCCAGCTCGGTGAGCCGGCCGGGGGTGTCGGGAGCCAGCGTCGCAGTCTCGTCCAACAGGTGCTCGATTTCGCGCGCCAGCCGCGTCCCCTCGGGCAGGCCGAACATGCCCAGGGACCCCGCCAGCCGGTGGGCTTCCAACACGGCCTTCTGCCGAACCTCGGGCGTCAGCGTGGCCCGCCGCACACCCGCCACGGCCGCCTCGACGGTGGCCATGCGCTCGAAGATCAGGTCCCTGAACTGCGCCCAGACGCGGGCGGCAGGGGATGGAACCTGCGCCTGCCCCTGCGGGGCCGGCGCCGGGCGCGGCGCGGACGGGTCATCGTCTCGGGATTCAGGACCAGAGGACATTGGGCGTCTCCATATCGGCGATTTGTCCCGCGAACGTTAGCACGTTCGGCCGGGGGAAACGGAAGCGGAAACTGGCCATCCTAGCCTTGATCCGAGAATCCGTCTCTCGCCAAGATCACCCAATGCAAACGTTGGGTACCCGGCGCGCCAACGCTGGTGCTGGCGAGTGACGGCAGGGAACGCCGGATCCCGACGCCCCCGGGGAGGGGCGTTCCGAGATGGGGAGCATTGGACCGGAGCCTCAGCCCCCTCTGGCGTCCTTGGCACCTTTGCGAGAGACAGTTCTCGTCGGATTGGGGCTAGACAACGGGTGTCGCCGCCTCCACGATGACCAGGATGCTCCCGCAGGCGGCGCCGTCGATGATGGCGCAGAGGCGGAGGGGGACGGTCGTGTCGCCGAGTCGCACGTCGAGCCGCCATTGCTGCGGCTCGGTCGCCCCGGCGAACTCGGCGAAGAGGTCCTGAAGCGTCTTCCGATCCTGCACCGAGACGAACGAGGTCAGGGGCTCCCCGATCAGGTGGATCTCCTTCGCCTTCAGAATCCGACACGCCCCGGGATTGGCCATGAAGATCCGGCCGTTGGGGTCGAGCTCCAGGACCCCCGCGCCGAGGGCGCGCAGCACGTTGGCGTAATGACGCCGGTCGTCCAGCATCTCCTGGATCATGCGCCGCGGCCGGACGTCTTTGTATCCGACCACGCCGCTGTCCACGGACGGCCCCTCCTCTTTCTTCTCGAGCTTTCGGATCGCCTGGACGATGTGCTCGCAGGTGATCGGCATCGGCCCCTTGGCGACGTAGGCATCGGCGCTGAGCTCGGGAAAGTTGCGGAAGTCCTGCGGGCTCAGGGACGAGAAGGCGATGATGGGCGTGTTGCGAAGCGCGGGATCCTGCCGGATCAGCCAGCAGACGCGCGCGCCGTCGATCTTGGGCATCACGACATCGAGGATCACGAAATCCGGCCGCTCCTTGCGGCAGAGCTCCAGCGCCTCCAGACCGTCGTGCGCGACCGAGACCTGGAACCCGCTGGCGCGCAAGAAATCCCCCACGACTTCCAGGATGAGCAGATCGTTGTCGGCGATCAGGACCGACTTTGTGGGTTGAGAGTCGTGCTGTGCTTTTTTCATGGCGTTCACTCTTGAGCCTGTCCGCTCTCAGCGCTCGGCTCGCCCTCTTCGGCCGGGCCGTTGCGGCCGCCGGGCCGCGCGATGCCGTGCTTGTCCATCCGATACAAGAGGGTGTGCCGCGTGATGCCGAGGTAGCGCGCCGCGCGCGACTGGTTCCAGTCGTGCTTCTGGAGGGCCCGCAGGATCAGCTCCTGCTCCACCACCTCCAGCGAGAGCCCCGCCTCGGGCAGGCTGACGGGGAGCGCCGACGATTCCTTGGTCTTGGGCGACCGGATGGTCTCCGGTAGGTCGCTCACGCTGATGACATCGCCCCGGTGAAAGATCAGGGCCCGCTCCAGGGCGTTCTCCAGCTCGCGCACGTTGCCGGGCCAGTCGTACGTCTCGAGTGCGCGGAAGGCGTCGGGCGCGATGGTGAGACGGAGCGGCGCCCCCAGGCTCTTCAGGAAGTGCTGCGTGAGCGCCCGGATGTCCTCCCGCCGCTCGCGCAGCGGCGGAATGGCGAGCGGCACCACGTTCAGCCGGTAGTACAGGTCCTCCCGGAACTCCCCGGCCTCGATGGCCTTGGTGAGGTCCTTGTTGGTGGCGGCCAGCACCCGCACGTCCACCCGGATGGCTCGATTGTCCCCGACCCGCTCCACGCTGCGCTCCTCCAGGACGCGCAGGATCTTCACCTGCAGCTCCGGCCGCATCTCGCCGATCTCGTCCAGGAAGATGGTCCCGCCGTCCGCGGCCTCGAACTTCCCCACCCGGTCCCGGATCGCCCCCGTGAACGCCCCCTTGACGTGCCCGAAGAGCTCGCTCTCCAGCAGGTTCTCCGGGATCGCCGCGCAGTTGACCGGCACGAACGGACCGCGGGAGCGCGGGGACAGCCCGTGGATGGCCCGCGCCACGAGCTCCTTCCCGGTGCCGCTCTCCCCCAGGATCAGGACCGTGGTCTCGGTGGGGGCCACCCGCCGGATCATCTCCACGATCTGCCGCATCCCCGGGCTGTCGGCCACGATGCTGTCCAGGTCGTTGCGGGACTTCAGCGCCTGGCGCAGGACCACGTTCTCGCGCTGCAGCGCCTCCAGCTCCAGCGCCTTGCGGATGGTCAGCTTCAGCTCGTCCCGGTTGAAGGGCTTGCTGATGTAATGGAAGGCGCCGGCCTTCATGGCCTCCACGGCCGTCTCGATGGTGCCGAAGGCGGTGAGGATGATGACCTGGATCTTGGCGTCCAGCTTGCGGACCTCCTCCATGACCTGCAGCCCGTTCATGCCGGGCATCCGGACATCGGTGAGCACCAGATCCGCCCCCTCCTTCTTGAGCAGCTCCAGCCCCTGCTCGCCGCTCGCCGCCGTGAGGACGGCATAGCCTTCCTGGGCGAGATTGTATTCCAGGACGCGCCGCAGGCTCTCGTCGTCGTCGATGACCAGGATCTTGATCCGCTTCATGACTGGAGCGCTTCCTTCCAGCGGGAGGGTGATCGCGAACGTGGTGCCCTTCCCGGGTTGGCTCACGACCCGGATGGCCCCGCGGTGGTTCTCGATGATGCGGTAGGTGATGGCCAGCCCCAGACCGGTGCCGTCCTTCTTGGTGGTGAAGAACGGGTCGAACACCCGTCCCAGATGCGCCTCGGGGATGCCGGTCCCGGTATCGTCGAAGACGACCTCCAGCCACTCGTCACGGCCGTTCGGCTCCAGGACGCCCGCCGTCCTGGCATCGGCCAGCCGGGTCGAAATCGCCAGATCGCCGCCCTCGGGCATGGCCTCCAGCGCGTTCAGCATGATGTTGAGGAAGGCCTGCTTCAGCAGCGCCTCGTCCGCCATGACCCGCGCCGGGCCCGTCGTGAAAGCTGGTGAAGATCTGCACCCGGTGTGCGCGCGCCTGGCCGGAAATCAACCCCTCCAGACCGGCGAGCACCTCCCGGATGTCCACCGGCGCGAACCGCAGGGCCACGGGGCGGGCGAAGTTCAGGAAATTGGTCACCACGTCGTTGAGACGTTTCACCTCTTTCAGGACGATGGCGTAGAACTCCGCCTTGGGGTGGCCGGACGGGAAGTCCTCTTCCAGGATCTCCACCGCGCCCTTGATGGCCCCCAGCGGGTTCCGGATCTCGTGGGCCAAACCCGCCGAGAGCTGCCCCAGCGCCGAGAGCCGATCCGCCCGACGGAGCTGGACCTCCTTGTCGAGCAGGAGCCGCGTCTGCTCCTGGAGTTCCTGGTGGGATCGCGCCAGCGTTTCCGCCTGAGACTCCAGGCCTCGCCGGTACTGAGCCTGCCGTTCCACGATCAGACCCGTCAGAAGTCCCACGCCCACGAAGACCGGAATCTCCAGGAGGTAGCCGAACGTCAGCTCGCCATGGTTGACGAAGAGGATGTGCGGGAGATACAAGGCCGTGATGAGACCGGCCGCGGCCAGCCCGCCCCGAAGCCCGAACCAGACCCCACCGAGGGCGATGGGCAGGTAGTAGAGCCGCACGAAGAGGTCGTGCGGAACTTGCCGAGTCACCGGCACGGCCATGTGGCCCGCCGTCACGCCCACGATCGTCAGGCCCAGGATGGCCGGCCGGGACCACCGGCCCCAGCCCTTCGACTCTCCCACCCCGCACTCCAGCCCGGCACCGGCATGGCCGTCCGCGGACCACCGCCTGCCGGGAGCTTATCGTTTCGGCAGCGCAGACGCCGGTCCCGTCGCAGGGGTACTGCCGGCTGGCGGAGGTAAGACGAGGTCCCGCACCACCTCGCCGGAGCGCCCCAGCGCGGGAAGCGGCGTGCCGTTGTACCACAGCGTCACGCCGCCGGCGTTCCCCACGATGACGTGCAAGCGCGTCTCGGCGCCGAATTGCGCCGACTGCCCCGCTTGCAGGAGAACCTGCTTGCGCTCCTGGTCGTCGGCGCGGACCGACAGCCAGGTGGGTTCGCGCGCGGTCGCGACCAGGACATGGCGACCCGTGGCCGCCTCGGTCGTCACCACGGGGCGGACCGGGATCTGGCCGAGCGTCGTCGAAGCCTCGCGCGTCTCCACGGGCGGCAGAACAGCCTGCTCCGTCGCCGTCGCGGGCACCGCCGGCCCGGACGGGAGCGCGCTCCCCAGCAACCGGTCTGTTGCGCCCGGCGTCTCGCCCGCGCGTTGCGCGGTCGCTTCGACCCGGGACTCGGCGACCGGGGCCTGGACCGCCTGATCGGACGACCGCTTCGACGACAGCGACAGTGCGATGAAGACCAGTGGGGTGACCACCAGGATGGCGGTCACGGTCCACAGCACCTGCTTCCAGGGAATCGTCGGGGCCGGGCGCGGGGCCGGCCCAACGCTCAGCGAGGTCCGGGGCGGTCGGTGAATCGCCGTCAGGAACTCCGTCTCGAGCGCGACCGCGTCCAGCTTCAGAAAAACGGCGTAGTCGCGCAGCAGCCGGACGAGATACAACGCGTCCGGCAGGAGATGGTAGTCGTCCGACTCGAGCGCCTGCACCAGGCGGAGCGGAACCTTGCACTGAAACGCCGCCTGCTCCACGGTCAGCCCCCGCTCCTCGCGGTGCTGACGGAGGGTGCCGCCGATGCTCGTCTGCGCGTCCATGTCGCCGAAACCTCCCATCCCCCGTGCCGTCGCGGATCGGACTGCCGATGACGCCGGGTCCGCCGGAGGAGTTTCACCCTAACACACGGACCCAAGGCTGACAAGCGGTTTGGGGAGGTCCCCGGGGCGGACATCGCGGGGAAAAAGGGTACTGAAGCGGACCCATCGGCACCGCAGATTTCGGGAATGACGCAGATTCCCGAGCGCCGAGGCGCATGGAGGTCCCGCGTCGATTCAACTTGTTTCGGTCAGGCGATCTTCCCGAATAACGCGGCAGAAAGGTCCGCCAGTCCCGAAATCGATGGGGCGCCAGCCGAGTCCCTGCTCACGCTCGTCGGATGGCACAGGTGGATAGCCCGCATGCCGACCCCGCGCGCCCCGGCCACGTCCGTGGTGACGTCATCGCCCACGTGGGCGGCCTCGGACGGCGAGACGCCCAGGGCCGCGAGCGTCCGGCGGAATATCTCCGGATGCGGCTTCCGCAGACCAACCTCGTCCGAGAACGTGAGCACCCGAAGATAGGCTTTGAGGCCCAGGCGATCGAGGACGAGGCGCAGCATGGAGCCCGGCGTCCGGCCGGTGTTACAGATCAACGCCAGCCGGAGGCCACGCCGGCTGAACGTTTCCAACACCTCCCGCGCGCCGGCGTTCGCCACGGGCAGCGCCGCCAGGATGGGCAGACGATATGCCTCGTCCAGCGCCTCCATGACGGGCCCATCCATCGGCACCCGATCCGCAAGCTCCAGCGCCTCAAGGAGCATGCGCACCTGCCCACGGGACCCGAGATCCCGCTGCTCCGCCCACAGAGTCTCGAGCCGCTCCCCCACCGTGTCGTAGGCCCGGTCCACGGCCGCGTCATTTGCCGCGTGCCCCTCGCGCCCCAGCACCGCTGCCATCCCGCGGACACGGTCCGCGCGCGCCTTCCGCAGGCCCTCCGGCGTATCAACGATCAGCGTCTGCCAGAGATCGAAGGTGACCGCATTCAGCACCGCACTTCCTCCCGCGCTGTTCCTTACCCATAGGATTGCCGAATGGCAATGCTGCGGCTGGCTGGTTGGTTCGGCAATTCGGATCGCCGCTATTGCTCGTAAGCCGTTGTCAAAGAATAAGTTGACCGGAGACATTCCGAAACGGCATAAGGAGCCGTAACGAAATTACAAAAAATGGACAAATTATTTCGTAACGGCTCCTAAGACCGGCTTCGGTGGTCGGCGGCCGTCAGGAAAACAAGAGCGTGTTTTTCGTCGATTTCGTAGAAGAACCGCCAGGCGCCGATACGGTATCGCCAGGTCGGAGGATCCCAGTGCTTGAGTCGCTTGATGTTGGGACCGAAATGGGGTTCTTCTTGAAGGCGGGGATAGATCGATGCCTGAAGCTTCTCGTGGAGGCGGCCGAGGCCGGACCGGGTGAGCTGGGCGAGATCGTCCTGGAACCCAGCCGTTTCGAAGATCCGGTACCTAACCAACCAGGCTCCCTTTCCTCCGTCTCGCCTCCTGGGACCCCCGCTTGAGGCGCTCCACCAGATTGTCATTCGCGAGGATCTCGGCCATTTCCACGTCGTCCACGAAGTCGCGCTCCTGGATGTGGGTCTTAACCGCGTGCTCGATGAAGTTGGCCACGGAACGGTTCTCGTCCTTCGCTCGCTTGAGGAAGGCGGCGTACGTGTCGTCATCCACACGAAGGGTCAAGGTCTTTGGCATCGGGAGTCCCTCCTTTATTCATTTTGATTCTAAGTGATTCGCATAGATACGTCAAGCGTCCTGGAAGCTGCAGGGTGCGTCCCCGTGGCAACGTGATGCGTATACGACGGACGCACGGCAATCTTCATGGCAAACCTCCGCCGCCTTCTGCGGCGCCCCCGTCGTCGGGCTCACCCTCATCCGGTTGAACGGGGTATCCCGTCCGTGGTATGCTCCCGCCGCACACTTTCTCGGAGGAGGAGACCGCCATGGCACTGTGCACGGAATGCGAGGCCGAGATCACGCTGGAGTCGTCCGCCGAAGTGGGAGAGATCATCCAGTGCCCGGACTGCGGCCTGGACCTGGAAGTCATCAGCGTCGAGCCGGCCGAGGTCGCCCCGGCCCCGGAGGAAGAGGAGGACTGGGGCGAATGAGAATCGGCATCCTTTGCTCGCTGGTCCGCAAAGAGGAAAAGCTGCTCTTCGACGCGTTCCGGTCCCGCGGCCTGGATTTCGTCCGCCTCGACGATCGGGAGGTCATCCTGGACCTCCACCAGCGCCAGTGGGACTTCGACGTCATCCTGGAGCGCTGCATCAACCACTCCCGCGCTCTGCACACGCTGCGATACTTCAACGACTGCGGGGTCAACACCGTCAACACCTACGAGGTGGCCAGCACCTGCGGCGACAAGCTGCTCACCACCCTCGCCCTCATCCGGGACGAGGTCCCGACCCCGCCGGTGCTCGTGGCCCACACGCCAGAGTCCGCCTTGCAGGCCATCGAGCGGCTCGGTTACCCGGTCGTCCTGAAACCGGCCGTGGGGTCATGGGGCCGCTTGCTCTCCAAGGTCAACGACCGCGAAGCCGCCGAGGCGATCCTGGAGCACAAGGAAACCCTGGGCTCCTACCACCACAGCATCTTCTACATCCAGAAATACGTCGAGAAGCACGGGCGGGACATCCGATCGTTCGTCGTCGGCGATGAAACGATCTGCGCCATCTATCGGACCTCCCCCCACTGGATCACGAACACGGCGCGGGGCGGGGTGGCGACCAACTGCCCAGTGACCCGGGAAGTAGGCGACATCTCCGTTCGCGCCGCCAAAGCGGTCGGCGGCGGCGTGGTGGCCGTTGACCTCTTTGAGACGCCGGACGGCCTCATGGTGAACGAGGTGAACTACACCATGGAGTTCCGGAACAGCATCGACACCACCGGCGTGGATATCCCGGCCAAGGTCGTGGACTACGTGGTGGAGGTGGGGCGGGGATAGGGACGGGGTTCGGGAATTTGGCAATTTGGCAATTTGGCGGTTCGATGGTTCGGCGGTTCCCGGAATCCGTGAGCGCGCGCACAGCCGAACAGTCGACCGACGTCGAACAGTCGTTCACTCGAACGATTTCGAAGGAGTACGCCTTGATCAGAGTCGGTATCGTCGGCGCGTCGGGTTACACGGGCGGAGAAACGCTGCGAATTCTTCTCCGCCATCCTCAGGTCCAGATCGTCCAGGCAACCTCGGAGTCCAACGCCGGCCACTATCTGTACGCCATCCATCCGAACCTTCGAAAGCAGTGCGCGCTCAAGTTCACGACCCTCGGTGAGCTGAAGCCGTGCGACGTCCTCTTCCTGTGCCTGCCGCACGGCAGCGCCATGCGGCGGATCGAGGCGCTGGAGGCGATGGCCAAGACGATCATCGATCTCAGCGCCGACTTCCGTTTACGGAACCCCGACGACTACCCGGCCTGGTACGGCCACGCCCATGAGGCTCCCACGTACCTGGACCGATTCGTGTACGGCATTCCGGAGCTGCACCGGAAAGCCATCGTCGGCGCCACGCTCATCACCGGCGCCGGCTGCCTCGCCACGGCGTCGATCCTGGGGCTGATGCCGCTCTTCAAGCACGACGTCCTCGCCAGGCGCGAGGCGTTCATCGAGGCGAAGGTCGGTTCCTCGGCGGCGGGCGACACGCCCCATCTCTCCACCCATCATCCCGAGCGCAGCGGCTCGGTCCGCTCCTTCCAGCCCACGGGGCACCGGCACACGGCGGAGATCGCCCAGGAACTCGCCTTCGGTCAGCCGCCCGCCGTGCATTTCAGCGGGACCGCCATCGAGGCGGTGCGCGGCGTCCTGGCCACGTCGCACGTGTTCCTCAAAGACGGCGTCGAGGAGAAGGACATCTGGAAGGTCTATCGGGCCGAGTACGGCGAGGAGCCGTTCATTCGCATCGTCAAGGAGCGCCAGGGCATCTACCGGTATCCCGAGCCGAAGATTCTGGCCGGCAGCAATTTCTGCGACGTCGGCTTCGAGAAGGACCCGCGCGGCACGCGCCTGGTGGTGATGTCGGCCCTGGACAATCTGGTGAAGGGGGCCGCCGGCAACGGGGTGCAAGCCATGAACGTCGCCGTCGGCCTGCCGGAGACGACGGGACTGGAGTTCCCCGGCCTCCATCCGGTGTAATGAAAGCCGTCCATGGGTCGTTGCCCGTGGACGAAGGGCGGGCCGCCGGTGCGATTCAGCGAACTGGTCAGGCTGCTGGAGCGAAACGGTTTCGTGCTGCTTCGCGAGAAGGGCTCCGTGCGATACTACCGGAAGTCTGGCGTGGACAGGATTATCCGTGTTGATTATCATGGCGCCAAGGAAGTTCCCACCGGAACGTGCCAGGCCATTCTGAAAGCCGCTGGCGTGCTTGGAGATAAGACCGATGATTGACCTCAGGTACTCTCTGGTGATTGAGGCCACCGAGGACCCGGTCTTTTTTGGCTTTTACTCCCCCGACCTGCCTGGGTTCAGCGGCGTTGGACACTCAGTGGAGGATTGCCTCTATCAAGCCAAGTGGGCCATGAAAGAGCACGTGTCCGTTCTCCGGCAGGAAGGACTTCCGGTCCCGGATCCAAACCCCAACCCCACTGTGCTCGTCCAGAACGATCCACGCACCGTCCATTCTGCTGCTGCGGATTGATCCGCCACTCTCACCGGAAGGTTCCCCAACATGTTCGTCGTGAAGATCGGCGGTGGATCGGGGATCGCAATCGAACCGGCGGTGGCGGACCTGACCGAAATCATCCGCGCCGGCCGGAAAGTGGTCTTGGTGCACGGCGCGTCGGGGGAGACGAACGTTCTAGCCGAGCGGCTGGGCAAGCCGCCTCGCTTCGTGACGTCTGTCTCCGGCATCGAGAGCCGTTACACGGATCGGGAGACGCTCGAGATCTTCGAGATGGCCTACTGCGGCAAGGGGAACAAGGCGCTGGTGGAGGCCTTCCAGATCCGCGGCGTCAACGCCGTCGGCCTGTCGGGCCTGGACGGCCGCATCTTCGAGGGGAAGCGGAAGGATACCATCACCATCCTGGAGGGCGGCAAGCGGAAGGTCCTGCGCGGGGACTACACGGGAAAAGTGGAGCGGGTGAACGTCGGCCTGCTCACCCTCCTCCTCGACCACGGCTACCTGCCCGTCCTCTGCCCACCAGCCGCGAGCTACGACGGCGAGGCGGTCAACGTGGACGGGGACACGGCGGCCGCCATGCTTGCCGCCGCACTGAAGGCCGAAGAGTTTGTCATGCTGTCCAATGTCCCGGGCCTTCTGCGTGAGCTGGGAAACCCCGCCTCCCTGATCCCACGCATCCCGGCCCGGGCCATCGAGGAATTCATGTCCGTGGCCCAGGGACGGATGAAGCGCAAGCTCATGGCGGCGACCATCGCCTTGGGCGGCGGCGTCGGGCGAGTGATCCTGGCCGATGCCAACAGGGATCGGCCCGTCACCGCCGCGCTCGAGGGGCGGGGGACGGTGATCGAGTAAGAGGAGATTGCAGATTGACGATTGACGATTGCAGATTGGGGATTGGGGCGGGCATGCTGGGGGCAAAGGCTGGGGGCGAGAGACATGGGTCATCGGCAGATTGAAGATCAGTTCTCGGTCGGCGTGTATCAGAAGCGGGATCTCGCCATCGTCCGCGGCGAGGGCGCCCGCGTCTGGGACGAGGCCGGCCGCGAGTACGTGGACTGCGTGGCCGGGATCGGCGTGGCCAACGTCGGTCACTGCCACCCCGCCGTGGTTGCGGCCATTCAGGCCCAGGCGGCTCGTCTCATCACCTGCAACGAGCTCTTCTACAACGACGCCCGCGCGCAGTGCCTGGAGCGGCTCGACCGGATCACGCCGGAGGGGATCAACCGGTTCTTCCTCTGCAATTCCGGCACCGAGGCGGTCGAGGGGGCCATCAAGTTCGCCCGGATGGCCACCGGTCGGAAGCACGTCGTGGCCGCCATGCGGGGCTACCACGGCAAGACCTTGGGCTCGCTCAGCGCCACCTGGGAGCGCAAGTACAAGGAGCCGTTCGCGCCGCTGGTGCCCGACTTTTCCCACGTCCCCTACAACAACACCGCCGAGTTCGAGACCGCCATCGACGACCAGACCGCCGCCGTGATCCTGGAGCCGGTCCAGGGCGAGGGCGGCGTGCGTCCAGCCACGGCGGAGTTCCTGCAGGCAGTTCGCAGAGCCTGTGACGAGCAGGGCGCCCTCCTCATCATTGATGAGATCCAGACGGGCTTCGGGCGGACCGGTCGCATGTTCGCCTGCGAGCACTTCGGCGTCCTGCCCGACATCCTCACCATGGCCAAGGGGATCGCCGGCGGCGTCCCGATGGGCGCCATCGGGATCGACCGGCGCGTCGGCGAGATCGAGAAGCAGTCCCACACCTCCACCTTCGGCGGAAACCCGCTGGCCTGCGCCGCGGCCGTGGCCGCCATCGACGTTCTCACGGGCGAGGATCTCCCCCGCCGGGCGGCGGAGACGGGCGCATACTTCGTGGAGCGCCTGCGCGCCATCGGCAGCCCCCGCATCCGCGAGATCCGCGGCCTGGGCCTGATGATCGGGATCGAGCTGAAGGACAAGGCCGGACCGGTCGCTCAGGCCCTGATGCAGGAGGGGGTGCTGGTCCTCCTGGCGGGGACGACCGTCTTGCGCTTCCTCCCGCCCCTCGTCATCACCCGCGAGCAAGTAGATCGTCGTCGTGGATGCCCTCGCCAAGGTGCTGGCTGCCGAGGCACGGACCACTGCCGAGTGATCCGACCTCGGGAACCTGGCAATTCGGCAATCAGGCAATTGGGCACATCGGACTTCCGACCCCCGAATTCCCCCAGTCGCCAGTTGCCCAGTTGCCCAGTCGCTCAGTCGTCCTGGAGTAACCCATGGACCCCATCGTCCTCCTCACCCGCATGGTCGAGATTCCCTCCCTGTCCGGCGAGGAGTCGGCGCTGGCCGACTTCCTGGTCGAGACCATGCGCGGCCTCGGGTTTCAGGCGCACGTGGACGAGGCCGGCAATGCCGTCGGCGTCCTGGGCGACGGCCCGACCGAGATCGTCCTGCTGGGCCACCTGGACACGGTGCCGGGCGCGATTCCGGTGCGCATCGAGGACGGGCAACTGTACGGGCGCGGCAGCGTGGACGCCAAGGGGCCGCTGGCGACCTTCATCGCGGCCGCTGCCGCCGGTCGGCGCCTTGCCGGGCAAGCGGATCGTGGTGATCGGCGCGACGGAAGAGGAAGCCGCCAGCTCCAAGGGCGCCCGGCATATCGGCCGGACGCGCGCACCAGCTTGCTGCGTGATCGGCGAACCCAGCGGCACGCGCGCGGTGACGCTCGGGTACAAGGGGCGGCTCGTCTTCGCCTATGAGGCCGAGACCGGCGCCAGCCATTCTGCCTCCCCCGACCAGAACGTCATCGAGGCGGCCGTGGCGTTCTGGAACGGCGTCCGCCGGTGGGCGGAGGCCGAGAATGCCGGGAAGAAGATGTTCGACGCGCTGGACCCGGTCCTGCGGGAGATGCGCAGCGAGAAGCGACGGGCTGACCGAGTCCATGCAGCTCCGGGCCTCGATCCGTATCCCGCTCGGCCTGACTCCCGAGACCGTCCAGGCGCGGATCGAGGGGCTCGCCCCGACCGGCGCCCGCCTCCGCTTCTGGGGAGCCGATCCGCCCTACCGGGCCGAGAAGAACACCCCGCTGGTCCGGGCGTTCCTGGCCGCGATTCGCGCCGAAGGCCTGGAACCGGCGTTCAAGGTCAAGAGCGGGACCTCGGACATGAACGTCGTGGGCCCCGCCTGGAACTGCCCCATCGTGGCCTACGGCCCGGGGGATTCCAGCCTCGACCACACTCCGAACGAGCACCTCGACCTCGCCGAGTACCGGCAAGCCATTCGTCATTCTGGTTCGCGTTCTCCGCTCGATCTGAGCGGCGTCCGACGCGACCGATCGGACGGTTGTGGCGCGAACGATGTTGGTTCCGTAGTCGAAAGGAAAACAGGGGCCCCGAACATCCGGGGCTCCCTGTCATTGGTGCTTGGCAGACCGACTACTTCAAGAGTGGCTCGAGGCGCTGCACGAACTCCGCCTCACTCAACCCTCCCACGTGCTGCTCCACCAGCCGCCCCGCCTTGTCGATGAACAGGTTGGTGGGCGTCCCGTCCACGTCGTATAATTTACCGATCGTCCCGGTCGCGTCCCGCCCCACCGGGTAGGTCACCTTGTAGACCTCCATGAATGTCCGGGCGAGTTGCTCCTTGTCCCATTGGGCGTTGATGCCCAGGACCACCAACCCCTTCCCCTTGTACCGCTCGTAGATTGCCGACAGAACGGGAGACTCCCGTTGGCAGTGCGGTCACCCCGAGGCCCAGAAATTGACCAGGACCGGCTTCCCTCGAAAGTCTTTCAGCGCGACCATCCGCCCGTCCGTCAACGTCACGCTGAACTCCGGCGCCGGCTTCCCAACGGGAGGCGGTGCGGCGCTCCCGACGCCGGCCCATGCCCCCGATCACCCCCACCGTCATCGCACCGAGGAATTGTCTCCGTCGCACGCGTCATTCCTCCCTAGAATACATCGTCCCAGCCGCGCCCCGGCGAGGTCAGCGGTCACCGCGCCTCGTCGTGCCCTTCCGCTCGCACCAGAAGCATCGGCCGATCCAGCCGCTGCATCAGCTTGGGCGTCAGGCTGCCGGACCAGAACCCCTCCAACGCCCCCCGGGCATGCGTCGCCATGACCACCAGATCCGCCTCGATGACCTTCGCCGCCTCCAGCAGCGCGGCCACCGGCTCCCCCCGGCTGACCGAAGAGGTTGCCGCCAGACCCTCGGACGACAAGCACCGATTCCAATCGCTTCACATAGACGGCCGCGTCCTGCTCCGCGATCTCCAGCATGGCCCGGGTTGCCAAGGGCATCAGGATGCCGGTGGCCGCCCGGTGGCCGGAGAGCGTCCCCGCCGTCGGCACGACCACCACCAGGTGCAGCGCCGCCCCCCAGCCGCGGGCCAGTCGCGACGCGACAGGCAGCGCAGGCTCGTGGGTCTCGGAACCGTCCAGCGGCACGAGGATCTTGCGGCAGGCGAACGGCGGCGCGTCGCCGGCCGGCGTTGGATTGACGAGCAGGATCGGCGTCCGCCCCCGGCCGAGCGCCCGGAGAGCGATGCTGCCGAAGAGAAACCCCTTCAGTCCCCCCTGCCCGTGCGTCGAGAGCACCACCAGGTCCGCGCCGAGCTCGTCCGCATGCGCCATGATGGAGTCCGCCACGTTCTCGGTCCGGATGCCATGGACATGGATCTCCGTCGCGCGGTCGCGAAAGGCCGGCCGCTGCGCCACGGCGTCCAGGTACGCCCGCGCCTCCGTCTCGCCCGTGAGATGCGGATGCCCGTGCACGGTGTCCGGCGCCCACTCCTCCAGGACATGAAACAGCGTGACGCGAGCATCGAAGGCCTTTGCCGTCGCCGCCGCGGCCGGCAGCGCCGCCTCGGCCAGCGCCGAGCCGTCCAGGGGAACGAGTACGTGTCGCACCACGGGCCTACCCTCCGCCCAGGAGTATCTGATACAGAAGAAACAGGTTCAAGGCGATGATCAGCAGCGTGACCGCGCCGAAAACGAGGGTGGTCAGTCGGCGGTTGACCAGCACACCCATCAGGTCGCCCGCGCGCGGTGAAGAGGACCAGCGGGACGACGGCGAACGGCAGGCCGAAGCTCAGCACCACCTGGCTGAGCACCAGGGTGCGCGTCGGCTCCAGGCCGATCACGATCACGATCAGCGACGGGAGCATGGTGACCAGGCGGCGCAGCCAGACCGGGATGTGCCGGTGCAGGAACCCCTGCATGATCACCTGCCCGGACATGGTGCCCACCGTCGAGGAGGACAGCCCCGAGGCCAGCAGCGAAATGGCGAACACCCAGCTCGACGGCGCTCCCCAGGAGCGGCTCCAGCGTCCGGTGGGCCTCCTCGATCGTGCCCACCGTGGTCAGGCCCTGCGCGAAGAAGGTCGAGGCGGCCATGATCAGCATGGCCGCGTTGACCAGACCCGGCCACCCCCATGGCGAGCGTCACGTCCACGAACTCGATAGCGGAACAGCCGCCGCAGCTGTCCCGGGTCGCGCACCACGATGCGGCCCTGGGTGAGCGCCGAGTGCAGGAAGATCACGTGCGGCATCACCGTGGCGCCCAGGATGCCGGTGGCCAGGAGCACGCTCTCCGTCCCGCGGAACTGCGGCACGACCGCGTGGTAGACGATCTGGCCCCAGTCGGGCCGGGCCAGGATCGTCTCGACCAGGTAGCAGACCGCGATGACGCCCGACCAGCGACGTGATCACCGCCTCCAGCGGGCGGAAGCCGTAGCGCTCCAACGCCAGGATCGCGAACGTGGCGACGCCGTCAGCAAGCCCCGCCACGAAGAGCGGCATGCCGAACAGCAGGTTGAAGCCCAGCGCCGCCCCCAGGAACTCGGCCAGGTCGGTGGCCATGGCGACGACTTCCATCAGGACCCACATGCTCCAGACGGCCCAGCGCGGAAACTGATCGCGGCAGTGCTCGGCCAGGTTCTTCCCGGTGGCGATCCCCAGCTTGGCCGACAGCGTCTGGATCAGCATCGCCATCAGATTGCTGGCCACGATCACCCACAGCAGCATGTAGCCGAACTGGGCGCCGCCCTGGATGTTGGTGGCGAAGTTGCCCGGGTCCATGTAGGCCACGCTGGCGATGAACGCCGGACCGAGGAACGGCGCCAACCGGCGGTACCAGGACCCGCGGCTCGTGCCGTCCAGCACCTGCGCGGCGGCGGCCAGTGTGCGCTCGTTGCCGGTTCGGGCGTTTCCCGGCTGATCCGGCGCCCGAGATGCAGGGGTAGGTCGCGGCTCGCTATCCATGGGCCCCTTTCATGAGACGCTCCGGCCGTCGCTCCACCGACCGGCCACCGGATCCCGGGGGCGGCGGTTTTCCATGGCCGACATGGGATGAAAGGATAACACATAACTCGAGGCGTGTAACACGGGAGAACGCACGCGGCCTCGATGGCGTTACATGCTCCCGCATGCAACCCCGTGGCAGCGATGCTGGCGGGGAGCCCAGGATTGGCGCGTAGGGGTCAACCTCCGGCTGCCGTTTTCCCACAACACCCAGCGGCGCACGTGGAGGTGCCGGGCGTCTCGTGGGAGCGCGGCGACGGCGCTTCGCGTGGACCGTGTCGCAGGAGCCGCATGCCGTTCGCGATGACGGCCAGCGATGTACCCATATCGGCGGCAACGGCCATCCACAACGTTGCCTGGCCGAGCACGGCGCACAGAACAAAGACGGCCTTCGTCGTCAGCGAGAGCGCGATGTTGGCCTTGATGATCCGCGAAGCTCGTCGCCCGAGACCCACAGCCACGACAAGCTGCCGAAGGTCATCCCGCATGAGCGCGACGTCTGCCGTCTCGATTGCGGCATCGGTCCCCTCCGCCCCCATTGCGATACCCACCGTCGCGGCGGCCAGCGCCGGGGCGTCGTTGATGCCGTCTCCCACCATCCCGACGGATCCATGACGCTGCACCAGATCGTGAATCGCCTTCACCTTCTCGTCGGGAAGAAGCTGGGCACACACCCGATCGGCACCCACCTGGCGCCCGATCGTTTCCGCCGTCCGCAACACGTCCCCGGTGAGCATCACGAGCGGTTGGATGCCTCCGCGGCGGAGCGCGGCCAGCGCGTCGGGCGCCTCCGCGCGGATCTGGTCGGCGACGCCGAGGAGGCCCAGCGCC
Organism: uncultured Methylomirabilota bacterium; assembly: GCA_963695995.1. GTDB lineage: Bacteria > Methylomirabilota > Methylomirabilia > Methylomirabilales > 2-02-FULL-66-22 > 2-02-FULL-66-22. The sequence goes on along the minus strand of CAVOIV010000042.1, from coordinate 33,624 downwards.
TGGACGCCGTCGCTGAGGATGGCCGGCGTTTGCCCACGGGCCTCCAGGTCGCGCAGGGCGGATTCGATCGCGCCGCTGCAGACCCCCAGCTCCTCGGCATAGCGGTGACTGCCAAGGTGGTACGTGACCCCGCCGATGCTGGCCCTGGCCCCGCGGCCAGGCACCGCCCGGAAGTCTGTAGCCCGTGGCCAGACGATCCCCCGGTCCCGGGCGGCGGCCAGGATGGCGCCGGCCAGCGGGTGCTCCGACAGGGCATCCACCGCGGCGGCCAAGCGCAGCACCTCCCGGGCGTCGAGGCCCGCCAGGGGCCGCACCTCGGCCACCGTCGGCCGTCCCCGCGTCAGCGTCCCGGTCTTGTCGAAGGCCATGGCTCTTAGCCCGCCGAGGGCCTCGAGAATGCGTCCCCCCTTTATCAGAATGCCCAGGCGCGCCGCCCGGGCCAAACCGCAGACGACGGCCACCGGTGTCGAGATCACCAGGGCGCACGGACACGAGATGACGAGCAGGACCAGCGCCCGGTAGATCCAGGGCCAGGCCGGCTCCGCCCAGAGAAGTGGCGGTAGCGCTGCAATCAGGATGGCCCCGGCGATCACGGCCGGCGTGTAGATCGCGGCAAACCGTTCCACCAAGCGTCTGGGTCGGCGCCTTCTGCGCCTGGGCCTCCTCCACCAGTGCGATGATGCGTGCCAGCATGGTCTCCTGCGCCGGGTGCGTCACCTCCACCTCGAGGGCCCCTTCCCCGTTGATCGAGCCGGCGAAGACCTGGGCGCCGGGTATCTTCTCCGCCGGCAGGGACTCCCCGGTGATCGGGGCCTGATTCACGGCGGAGACCCCGGCCCGCACGATGCCGTCGAGCGGGACCCGCTCGCCCGGCCGGACGAGAATCGTCTCGCCGGGGCGCACCGTCGCCACGAGAACCCGCGCCTCCTGTCCGTCGCGGCGCACCGTGGCCTCGGTCGGCGTGACCCCGAGCAGGCCCCGCACCGCCTGGCGTGCGCGATCCAGGCTGAACGTCTCCAGCAACTGCGCCAAGGCGAACAGGAAGGCGACGGTCGCCGCCTCGTCCCACTGGCCGATGGCGATCGCCCCGACGACGGCGACGGTCATCAGCACGTTCATGTCCAACCGGCGCGCGAGGATCGCCCGCGCCGCCTTGCGGGCCGCCATCCAGCCTCCGGCGCCCAGCGCTGCCGCGTACAGCACCCGCCCGAGCGCCGGCCCGCTCTGCAGCCAGTCGGCGACGAATGCCGCCCCCAGGCAGATGCCAGAGGCGACGGTCGAGAGCAGCAGCGGGTCGCGCCACCAGACCACGGCCCGGGCGGCTCGGCTGGTCAGCGCCGGCGTCATCCCGAGCGCGCGGATGGCCGCCAGAATCGTCTCGGAACCGACAACCGCCGGATCGCACTGGATGCGGAGGGTCCGCTCCAGCAGGTTCACCTGCCAGGACGCCACGCCGGGAAGGGTACGGAGCCGTCCCTCGATCGCCCGGACCTCGTCCTGGCAGTCCATCTCCGCGACGCGCACCACCACCACGTCGGAGGCCGCGCCCGGGATCAGCGCCCGGTATCCCGTCCGACCTACCGCATCCGCCACGCGGTCCAGATCTGTCATCTCGGCGTCGTACTCGACATGGAGGCTCGCCGCGGCGAAGTTCGCCGCGGCGCGGAGGACCCCTGGCACGTGGGTCACGCCGTGCTCGACCGCGCCGGCACATTCCGGGCAGTCGAGGCCCTCGAGCCGAAGGGTTGCATGGCGAAACCGATCCGTCACGGCCAGGCCGGCTTCCTTCACGCACGCCTCCAGGGCCGGAAGGGACAGGATCGCGGGATCGTACGTCAGCGTCAGTTGGCGCCCGGGTGGATCCAATTCCACGGCAGCGATACCCTGGACGCTCCCGAGTCGGTTTCGCAACCGCTCCGCGCACGCCGGGCAATCTTTTGCGTCTGGGAAGAGAACCGGAACGTCGAGCGTGTGGTTCGGCATGAGTCTCCTCGGGGACAATCAGGACCACCTAGCCCGGATAATTCATGAATCGTTCGTGAATATTCCGAGCTAGCAGGATGCGGGAAAACCCGTATTCGCCCAGGCTGCTCAAAAAGGTCCAGATGCAAGGCGGAACACGGAAGGCCGAGTGAGGCGTACTAGAGGTACGCCGCAGCGAGTGCCTGAGTGTTCCAACGCCGCAGATGGACCTTTTTCAGCAGCCTGCTAGCCCGCACTCGCCACCAGCCGCCACACCAGCGCGACCAGGAAGGTCACGGCAAAACCGAGGGCCACGGGCATGAGGGCGGCGACCGTCGTCCACTTGGCACTCCCGGTTTCCTTGTAGATGGTGTAGATCGTGGTGCTGCACGGGTTGTGGATGAGACTGAACAGCATCAGGTTGATCCCGGTCAGGAGGGTCCACCCCCCCGACTGGAAGAGGGCCGTCAACTGGTTCGCGTCCTTCAGGTCGAACATCACGCCCGCGCCCTGCCCGACCCCCGCCGCCCCCGTGACCAGCACGGTCAGCATCAGGACCGTGGGGATCACGATCTCGTTGGCCGGGATCGCGAGGACGTACGCGAGCAGGATCACGCCGTTCAGCCCGACGAGCAATCCGAGCGGATCCAGCAGGCCGACGAGATGCTCCGCGATGCTCCGCCCGCCGATGGGAATGTTCGCCGTGAGCCAGATCAGGGCGCCCGCCGGCAACGCCCACACCACCGCGCGCCAGAGCACGAGGATCGTCCGATCGATGATCGAGGTGTACAACGTCTGCAGGATCCGCGGCGGACGATACGGGGGCAGCTCGAGACTGAACGTCGAGACCTGGCCCCGGAGGACGGTACGGGAGAGCGCCCACGCGATCGCGAAGGTCAGGACGACCCCCAGGACCGCGACGCCCACCACGGCGAGCGCCGAGACCACGCCGCCCAGCGCGGCGGGCACCAAGGAGCCGATGAACAGCGTGGCGATGAGGATCTGCGTCGGCCAGCGACCGTTGCACAGGGCGAAGTTGTTGGTGAGGATGGCGATCAGCCGTTCTCGCGGGCTGTCGATGATCCGCGTGGCGATGACCCCCGCTGCGTTGCAGCCGAACCCCATCATGGTCGTCATGGCCTGCTTCCCGTGGGCGCCCGCCTTCTTGAAGAGCCAGTCCAGGTTGAAGGCAACCCGCGGGAGGTACCCGAAGTCCTCCAGCAACGTGAAGAGCGGAAAGAAGATGGCCATGGGCGGCAGCATCACGCTCACGACCCAGGCCGTCGAGAGGTACATCCCGTCGATCAGCAGGCCCCACAGCCACCAGGGCAGGCCGAGCCCGGCGGCCCCCTCGCGCAGCATCGGGTAGACCGTGTCGACCAGCAGCCACGCGATCCAGCCGGAGGGCACGTTGGCGCCGCTGATGGTGAGCCAGAACATCAGGGTGAACAGCAGAAACATGAGGGGGAAGCCCCAGATCCGGCTGGTCACCAATCGGTCGATGGTGCGGTCCAGCGTGGGACGAGCCGTCTCGCCCGACCGGGTGACCGCGCGGTCCGCGATGCGGGCGGCCGTGGCGTACACCGCCTCGACCAATTGTTCGTGGGAGTCGGTCCCCAGCTCGGACCGCAGGGTCCGCGCGGTGGACAGAATCTCTTCGACGTGCGCGGCATGACTGCTACTCATCGGACGCCCTCCAGGGGGGCCGGTTCGGCGGCGGTCGGCGCCGCCAGCGGTGCGCCGCCTAGCTCGCCCAGCTCTCCTTGTCGGATTGCCTGAATGATGCGCTCGTCCCCGTCCAGCAGGCGGAGCGCGACCCAGCGGGCGTTGGGCAGCCCGGGGAAGGCGGATGCGATCCGGGTGGTCAGGTCGGAGACGGCGCGTTTGAGCTCGGGCGGTTCGTTCTGGATTCGGCGGGGCTTACAGACAAACTGCCCCGTCGCCACCTCGCTGACGGCCTGCAGAACCTGGTCGAGGCCCTGCTTGTAGCGCGCGGAGGCGGGAACGACCGGCACCCCGAGCTCGCGGGACAGCGTCCGATCGTCCACCTGGAGGCCGTGGCGGCGCGCCTCGTCCATCAGGTTCAGGCAGACCACGACGCGGTCGGTGATCTCCAGCACCTGCAGGACGAGGTTGAGGTTTCGCTCCACGCGGGTGGCGTCCATGACCACCAGCGTGACGTCCGGCCGGCCGAAGAGCAGAAAGTCTCGCGCGGCCTCCTCGTCCGGGCTGGCGGCCAGGAGCGAGTAGGTCCCGGGCAGATCCACCAGCTTGAACCGGTGGCCGCGATACTCGAATCCCCCCTCGGCCCGAGTGACGGTCTTCCCGGGCCAGTTCCCCGTGTGCTGACGGAGCCCCGTCAGGGCGTTGAAGACCGTGCTCTTTCCCGTGTTGGGATTCCCGGCCAGCGCCACCACGAAGTTCCAGTTGTCCATGGTGACGCCGAGCTTGAGGAGATTCTGGACATGATGGACCGGACAGGCCGCGCACCCCGCGGCCGTGGAGCCGGTGCTCGTGGTCGTCATGGTTGGTGACCTCCCTCCCTTCGCCCGCAGGCGCGTGAACGCTCAACCGACCTACGCAGCGATGACCGAGGATTCCGGCAGCCGCTCGACCCGGATGACCTCCGCTTGCTCCGCCCGGAGGGCGATGAGCGCGCCGCGGATGCGGTACGCCGTGGGATCGCCGTTGGGGCTCCGCATCTCGGCCCGGATCACCGTCCCGGGCAGAACGCCGAGGTCCAAGAAACGCCGACGCTCCGCCCCGCGGCAGCGACGCGAGAGGGACAGCACCCGACCGTCCTCGCCGGGTCGGAGGGCATGGAGCGGCTCCCCGACCGGCTCGTCGGCCCGCTGTCCTTCCGCCAGCGGAACCACGGAGACGCTGGCGGCCGCCAGCGGACTCAGAACGTGCTCGTCCCCTCCGGCCGCAAGGCGAACCCGGTCCGGCGAGGCCTCGACGAGTCGCACGGGCAGGCCGGGATGCAAACCCATGGCGATCAATTCCGTGTACGCCGCCTTGGAGTCGTCCTCGAGGTGCAGGATCGCGAGTGGCTCATCGAGCGGCGCGATCGTCAGCGGCACGCCGCGCTGCCCGGAAAACTCCCCCTCGGCCGTCGGAATGGGATCGCCGTGGGGATCGCGGATGGGATGCTGCAGCCGGGCCGACAGCGCGTCCACCTCGGCGGGAGACAGCCCGTGTTCGAGGTGGTGCGCCCGCCCATGCCACTCGGCTTCCGGGAAGCCTGTGTGGTCCGCCAGGTAGCTTTCCCACAGCCGGTGGGCCCGGAGCACGTGCAACCCCATCTCGCGTCCGGACGCCGTGAGACGGATGCCGTCCCCTTCCATCGCCATGAGGCGTCGGGCGTGGAGCCCCTGCAACACCTCCCCGACCTCGTCCACGCTCAGCCGGACCGCCCCGGCCACGCTCTGGACGCTCGGCACCACGCCGTCCAGTTCGGACTCGTACAGGTGCTTCAGGGTGTCCTCGATGCGCACGCGCTCGGCAGTCCGGGTCGCGTGTCGCCACCGCGGGATCATCCCCCATCCCGGCCAGAAGAGCCCGATGACTCCGAGGGCCACGACGACGCCGACGATCGTCCCAACCAGCCACGCGGTCATTTCGCGCTCCTTGTCTCGTGTGAACTCTCGTCCGACCGGCCCCGTCACACCCCGGCACTGCTTCTCGTCCCCGATCGCACTCGCTCGCCCCGGGGCGCGGCGGGTAGACCGCCGGCCTCCACCCGGATCTGCGACGCCAGCCGGAGACCCAGGATGTGCGAACCGTCTCCCGTCCGCACGGTGAGCGGCCCGTCGAACGGAGCCTTCTCCAGGACCTCCACCGCGGCCTCGGGGACCAATCCTCGGGCACCCAGGTACCGCAGGATCTCCGCGTCCCCATCGCTGACCTGCCGGATGACCCCGCACGCCCCAGGCTCCAACTCCGACAGGAGCTCGTAGTCCGCACGATCCAGGCGCCCATTCCTGGCCGGGATCGGATGGCCATGGGGGTCCGAAGTCGGCCGCCCCAGGGCCTCGAAGATCTTCTCCGCGAACTCTTCCGAGATCGCGTGTTCGAGCTTCTCCGCCTCGTCATGCACCCGGTCCAGGCTGTATCCCAGCGCCTGAGACAGATAGAGTTCCAGGAGGCGGTGGTGTCGGATCACCTCGAGCGCAATCCGCTGCCCCGCCTTGGTCAACACGACCCCCTGGTAGGGATGGTGGCGGAGCAACCGCAAGCCGGCGAGTTTCTTCATCATGCCGGTGACCGAGGGCGCGGAGACGCGCAGGGACTCCGCCAGGGCCGAGGTGGACACCGACCCGCCATGCTCCTGCAGCTTGAAGATGGCCTTGAGGTAATCTTGCATCGACTCGCTCAGCATCATGTCCTCCAAATTTTATTTTTAGGCTAGCCAAATCCTAGACCATCAACCTCCCTGCGTCAAGCGGGTTCCGCAGCGCCCTCCGGTAGCGCCTGCGCGGCGCGCGGCGGTCGCGCGGAAAGGCGCCGCAAGGCGTTCGGAAGGGGCGGAATGGTACGGTGTGAACCGGGCGCCATACGACAGGGCTGGGGCGCGGCGCACCGCGGAACCGGCGGAGGCGTCCGGATCGAGGTCGTCCGGCGGGGTCGCCCGGCGGGCAGCTACTCGCCCATCACCTTGAGGATGACGCGCTTCGGACGCTGACCGTCGAACTCGGCGTAGTAGATCTGCTGCCAGGGGCCCAGGTCCAGCGCGCCCGCGGTGACGGGCACGATCACCTGGTGGTGCAGCAGCAGGTTCTTGAGGTGCGCCTCGGCGTTGTCCTCGCCGGTGCGATGGTGCCGATACTCGGGCCGGGCCGGCGCCAGGCGGTCCAGCCACTCGTCGATGTCCTGGATCAGCCCGTCCTCGGCGTCGTTCACGTAGATCGCGGCCGTGATGTGCATCGCCGACACCAGGACCATGCCCTCGCGGACCCCGCTGTCCGCCAGGGCGGCTTCCACCTCCGCCGTGATGTTGACGTACTCGCGTCGGCGCTGGGTCTGGAAGGTGAGATAGGTGGTGTAGGCGCGCATGCCGCCTCCGGAAAACGCGAATGCGGGAAGGGACCTCCCGGCCGATGGCAGCGTTCGGCCAGGCGCCTATCTCGGCTCGTGGCGGTCGGCGCTTGGTGCGTTGGCGGGGTCCAAACGGTACCGGAAATCGCAGACGGGGGCCCCCTCCATGATCGTCTGCGTCCGGGTGAGGGTCAGCCCGGCATTGAACCCTTCCCCCAGCGCGCCGTCGCGACCGCAGGACAGAACCGCGCCCAGTTCGGGGATGCCCAGTGCCCGGTACATCTCGGCGTACCGGCAGCGCGTGACGTTGAAGTCATACGCGGTTTCGCCGGCCTGCAACACCTCGATCGCCAGCGCGCCCCCCTTCACCCAGTTTTCCTTGCTCTGCACGAAGTGCGGCAGGCTGTTGCCGCCCATCTGCTCCGCCAGCGCCCGGCCCTGCCGCCGCGCAATGTCCACGATGACCCGCTGGGCAATCTCCACGACACGCTCTCGCCCGAACTCCGCCGCGAAGGCGGCGATGAGGGGCGCCAGGATGCGCGCCTCGATCTCGCGTCGCTTCAGGACGCCGATCTCGTTCAAAGTATCCGGGGGCAGCTCGTGGTCCATCGCACCCTCTCACCCTTAGGAGCCGTTACGAAATAACTTGGCCATTTTTTGTAATTTCGTTACGGCTCCTTATGCCGTTTCTGGAATTTCTCCGGTCAAGTTATTCCTTGACAACGGCTTACTGGCGCTGCTGCACCTGTTTCTTCTTGGTCCGCTCCGGCATGGTCCCGTCGCTGAAACCGTGGTGGGCCACGACCTCTTTCAGGCTCCAGTAGTCGCCGCCGAAGGGATCGTACGTCAAGGGAGCCACCCGGCCCAGGACGATCATCCCGTCCTCGACCACGCCGGCGTCCGCGTGCACCGCCGCCACCTCCGCCACGAACAGCACGTGCGACCCGAGGGGCAGCGCGTGGCGCACGATGCACTCCAGATTGATGGGGCACTCCTCGATCATGGGGGCGCGCACCTTGTCGCTCGGCGCCTGGGTCAGGTGCGCCAGGGCGAACTTGTCCACCGTCTCGCCCGACGCCGTGCCGCAGAAATCCACAGCGCGAAGCAACGAGGCGGGCGGAATATTCAGGACGAACTCCCCGGTCTCGCGGACGAGCCCGTAGCTGCGCCGCTCGGGCCGGATCGCCACGGCGACCATGGGCGGCGCGGCGCACACCACGCTCACCCAGGAGGCGGTCATGACGTTGGGGGAGCCGTCCTCGCCGACGCAGGAGAGCAGCACGACGGGCACGGGGGCGAGAAAGGCGTTTCGCTCGATCGCGATCTTTCCCATTTCTTGGGTTCCTACGTGGACCGAGCCGTTGTCAAAGAATAGCTTGACCCGAGAAATTCCAGAAACGGCATAAGGAGCCGTAACGAAATTACAAAAATGGCCAAGTTATTTCGTAACGGCTCCTAACCCGGCACGCATTCGGCGGGATCGCCGTCCGGCACCGCCGCGCGGGCGGCGAAGGTCTCTACCAGACGCAGGAGCTGGTCCCAGCTCCCGACCCGCGTCACATGCTGCGGAAGATCCCCCTGGTTCCAGGGCCGATCCACGAGAAACACCGGGACCGGCACCTGCGCCGCCGCCACGGCCACGTGCAGCTCATCCTCGATCAGAAGCTGGAGCCGTTTTTCGCGGACGATGCGGGGCTTGTAGTCCACGGCGGCCTCGCCGTCCCGGTGGACCAGCTCCTCGAACAGCTCCGCGATCCCCGCGCGCTGCAGCAGCCGCCGGGTGTGCTCCCGGTGCACGGTCAGGCGGCCCGTCACCACAACCAGTCGGTGGCCCCGCCCGGCCAGGGACCGGACCCCCGCCACCGCTTCGGGGTACACCGGGCGGGTCGCCAGGAATTCGGTCGCCTCCAGCTCCGCATAAAAGCCGGACCAAGCCGGAGCCAAGATGTCCGGATAACGACGCGAGATCTCCCACATCGCGTCTTCAACCTTGACCTCGTGGCCGAAATACCGCCGGAATGCGTCGAGGTAGCCCGGCAGCGATTCTACCAGGACGTCGTCCACGTCCACCCCGATCCGGAGAGCTGACGCCATCCTTGCTCCATGCCTCCGCGGGACCGGTGGTCCGCCTTGACTACCGACGGCGCGGTCCGGCCCCTCGCTGCCTCGCGCCGCTATCCGGCGCCCTGAAGTGGGAGGAGCGTAACACATTTGCCCACCCCCATCAAGAAAACGGGGCTCTCCGGCCGGCACGCCGGGAGGGTTTGAGGTGATGGAGGATGGGATTCTTTGGGTAGCGCACTCGACAAGCGGATGGGCATTCCTTGTTTTTCTGGAGCACGAGAAATCCCGACATACAAAAATATGTTAACATTAATCTTATAAATCAACGAGTTATAACAACACGTTGCTGAGCCTGAAAATTTATTCTTGACAGGACCATTCCTATCTTGTATATCCTCATTTATCAAAACCGACCGGTTAGTACATTGGTGGTCAATGGCAAGCACGAGAGAACAGATTCTGGACGCAGCGGGACGATTGATCCATCTGCGCGGCTTCCACAAGACCTCGGTGGACGACATCCTGCGCGAGAGCGGCGTCGGGAAAGGGAACCTATACTATTACTTCAAGAGCAAGGACGAGCTCGGCTACGCTGCGCTGGATCGGACGCTGGAACGGATTCGGGAAGATGTGTTCGAACGCGTCTTCGCGACAGATCTCGACCCGTGGACGCAACTGGAAAGGTTTCTGGAATTCCCGATGGAACGGGTCCGGCGGGACGGATGCACCGGGGGTTGCCCGCTGGGTAATCTCGCCATGGAGATGAGCGACGTCCACGAGGGGTTCCGGACGCGATTGAGCCAGGCCTTCGGCCAGATGGAATCCCAGATCGAAGCGACCCTGGAATGCGCAAGACTGCAAGGCACCTTGCGGCTCGGAACGGACATCCCGCGCTTGGCGCATTTCATGATCGCCGGGTTGGAAGGGGCGTTCATGATGGGAAAGCTGCACCGGAACGCCGATCTGATGGCAAATGTCATGGACGAACTGAAAGCGCACGTATCGCTGTACCGCGTGGCTCCACACACCGAGGACCGCCACACCTCATAGGGGGACACCATGGCCCGTCGCATCGAAATGAAGAGAACTGGCAACGGCTCGAACCTGGAAGCTCGCCGCCCTGGCGACCGCCGGGCCGCCTCTCGGCTCTCGCACGGCGGAAACGTAGAGCAGCCCCTGGCGACCATCGTGGAATACACCGATCAGAAGCCGGCGAAGAACCAGTTCCCGCAACGCATCGTGTCACCGGTCCGGTCCGGTCCGTGCTGCTTCACCGACATGGAGGAAGTCGGACAGCCGCAAGAAGAAGGCCGCTGGGTTTTCCAGTACAAGCGGTGCAAGAAGTGCGGGTTTGCGTTGCGGGTGATCCTGCGGGAAATCCCGGACGCCGCGCTGGCGTCCGAACTGCGGAAGATCCTGGCGAACTCCTTCGTCCGGAACGTGCCCGAATAGCCTTGACTGCCCCGGGGCGCGGGGCCCGCGTGGGAGCGTATCGCGCACCGCGGAACGTTCAAGCGTCTCGCAACCCCCGAGGGGGAAGCGACCGGGTGGGAGTCTGTCCCCCACCGACCGCTTCCCCCTCGGTTTTCCCACGCTCGGTACCCGCCGCCCTCTTACATCTCGATCTGGTTTGCCTCCAGGACCGTCCCCTGCACGTTCTCCAGATTGGCCAACGAATTGTAATAGTCCGCGATGGCACGAATCTCGCTCGCCTGGGCCTGGGCCAGATCGCGCTGGAACGACAGGACGTTGAAGGTCGTGGTGACGCCCGCTTCCAGGCGGCGCTGCTCGACCCGGAGCTGTTCCTCCGCCAGGGTCCGAGCGGCCCGGTTTGCGTCGACCCGTTTCGCGTTCGCCTCCACGCGACGCACGCCCTCGCGAACCTGCTGGACGATCTGCAGTTCGAGCTGCTTGAAGGACGTCTTGGCTTGCTCAACGGTCAAGCGGGCCTTGGTATAGCTTGCCTCGGCCGATCGGTTTCCCAGGGGGACGGTCAGCACCACCCCGACCGAGTAGGAGACGAAGTCTCCACTCGTCATCGCGTCCATGTCTGTTGCCGTATCCCGTCCCGAACCCGTTCGTGATGACGCTCCCAGCCAGGGCCAGATCCGGCAGCAACTGGTTCCGCGTCAAGCGTACCGAGAGCTCGCGGTTCTGGATGTCCAGCTTCGCGCTCTTGTACTCGTACCGGCTGTCCAGGGCGGTCCGGATGGCCTCATCGAGATTGACCGGCTTCGGGTCGAAGCTGAGGCTGTACGTCGGCTGAATCTCCTGGCCCCAGCCCGCCGACCCCGGGAGGTTCAGGATGACCTTGAGGCTGTCCTCCGCATCCCGCACCGCCTTCTCCGCCAGGATCACGTCCTGCACCCGCGCGGCCTCCTGTGCCTCGGCCTGGGTCACCTCGACCGGCGCCGCCACGCCGGCCCGCACCCGGGCCTTGTTCAGCGTCATCAGATCCTGCGCCAGCTTCAGCGACCGGCGCTGCACTTCCAGGTTCTCGATGGCAAACACCAATTCCACGTAGGCGTTCTGGACCTGCGTCGTGATGCTGCTCACCTTCAGCCGCAGCTGCTCCCGCGAGATCGACTGGTTGTTGGTGGCGATCCGGATACCGGTTTCGTTCGCCTCGAACCCGAAGTTTTTCAGGAGGGGCTGGGTGACGGTCAGTCCGAGCTTGCTGATGAAGCCGTCTCCACTGATGGAACCGGGAACCCGGAGGAACTCGTTGTTGAAGCGCAGCTCGTACGCTCCCCCCGTCGGCAGCTTCTGCCGCAAGCCGGTGTTGAAATCCCAGAGGTCGTTCAGCACGCGCGCGCCCGTCAAGAGGTTCAGCGTGGCGGGCAGTCGGTTGTCGGTCCGTAACGCCTCCAAAAAGGCGCTCGGATCGTACACGGACTTCTCCGTCAGCAGATCCTGCTCCCGGATCTGTGGTGTGAACCCCTCGATGGCGATGTCCAGGTTGCCCTTCAAGGCGATCGCGATGCTCTCCTTCATGGAGAGGGCCATGGCCCCCGGTGCCGAGCGTGGCAGGGTTTGCGCCGCGCCGATTTGGGCAACCTGAAGATCCAGCGCGAGCGACGGCGGCGCCTCGCTCCCGGACGCCATGGCGGGCGCGAATAGCCCGCACAGCAGGGCGCCGGTGAGCGCCCGTCGCATCGCTATCCGTAACGATCGGTGCATGGTGGCTCCTTTCACGCACGGGCTCTGCGTCGCGAGGCACCTCGACGCCGCATCCGTGAAACTGGTGAGGCCTTCTCCCTCTCTATACGGTACCGGCCAGGCGTGCGTTTCACCCGCCGTGACCACCGGGCGGCTGCGGCGCATTTCCGCGTCCCCACGAGGTTCGCCCCGCAACAGAGGACGCGCCGGTTCGCGAGACGATCCCGTCCGCGACCAGCCAAAGGTACTGTGGGGACGGGACGAGTGTCAAGGTTCGTCGGGCCCGACACGGATCACGTCGTCTTCCATAACGTTGGGCCGGTCAGACCTTTGGCAGCGATGCCTAGCCCACGATCTCGTCGTGTGGTATGGTTTCTGCGCGGGTATTCAGTGCTCGGGACGGCGCGCTCGCCGACGGCCGCACGGGGAAGCCCTGGCCAGCCATTCCTGACCTGTCCACTGCCGCACATCCCGCCGCCCGTCGATCCTCGAGTACGGCACCACACGCGGAGGAGCATTCCGACATGTCGGCGTTTATGGCATCCCTGCTGTTCGTCACTCTCGCCGAGATGGGCGACAAGACCCAACTCTTGGCGATGGCCTTTGCCACGCGATTCCCCGCGCCGACCGTACTGTCGGCGGTGTTCGTCGCCACCCTCCTGAACCACGCCTTGGCGGTCGCGGCGGGGCGCCTGCTCACCAACGTCATCCCGCTGGACGTCATCTCGTTGACGGCCGCCCTGTCCTTCATCCTCTTTGGGCTCTGGACCATTCGTGGCGACACGCTGGAGGGAGAGGACCAGCCGGGCTCCAGCTTCGGCCCGTTTCTCACCGTCGCCATCGCGTTCTTTCTGGCGGAGCTCGGCGACAAGACGCAGCTCGCCACCATCAGCCTGGCAGTCAAGTACACCGATCCGATCGCCGTCCTCCTGGGCACGACCGCCGGAATGGTGGTCGCGGACAGCATCGGCATCGGCATCGGCATCGTTCTCGGCAAGAGGCTGCCGGATACGCTGATCCGTCTCGTGTCCGCCGGGGTCTTCATCTTCTTCGGCTTTGCGGGCGCCTCCGGCGTCTTGACGACGATGCTGCCGTTGGCCGTCCGTGCGGTCGTCCTGTTCGGGCTGGCGGTGGCCACCCTGGGCGCGGCCCACTATCTCTTCGTCCGGCGCCGCCGCAGCGACGCGGCGCCGGCGGGACGCCCCGCCCTGGGCGCGGCCGCGCGCCTGCCGCAATCCTTGTTCGCCCTTCTCCTCGCGGTCGCCTGGGTGGCCAGCCTGGGGTTGGCCAAGCCCCTGGCCGCCTTCGACCACTGGATCGCGTTCGTGCTGTTTGGCGGGATCGGCTGGAAGATGATCCACGGCGTGGTGCGCCCGGGCCGGGCCAACGCGCGCTTGGACCCTCGGTTGGTCTATGCCGTCCTGATCCTCGCCGCGCTCACCAGCGCACAGGCGTTCCTCGTGGAGTTTCCGCTCGCGCTGGCCATCGTTCCGGTCGTCGTGCTGGTCGCGGCGGTTGCGGTGATCGTCAGTGCGCCCGTGCTGACGCGGCCGGGGGCGAGCGAGCGGCTCCGCCGGATCGGTCAGCATCGCATCGAGATCGCCGGCGGCTTGATCCTGATCGGGATCGCCCTGAAGATCCTCATCGAGCATCTCGGCCTGAGGCGCGGCGGCTCGTTCGCTCCGCTCCCCGACCGGGCCGCGGATCGCAATCCGCCAGCGCCTCCAGCAGATCCCGCAGGCGGGGAGCCGCGGCGTCTTTGGCCGACAGCGTCGGGTCGACGATCGGCCACTCGATACCGATGTCCGGGTCGTTCCAGATCACGCCGATCTCGTCGGCGGGATCGTAGAGTTCGGTGCACTTGTACTCGACCACCGCCACCTCGCTCAGCACACAGAAGCCATGGGCGAATCCCGGCGGCACGTACACCTGCCGGAAGGTCTCGCCCGACAGACGGACCCCGACCCAGCCGGCGAATCTCGGCGAACCGTGCCGGATGTCCACCGCCACGTCGAAGATCTCCCCGTCCACCACCCGGATCAGCTTCCCCTGCGGCCGACGCCGCTGGGCGTGCAGCCCGCGCAGCGTGCCGCGCGCGGACCGGGAGAGGTTGTCCTGCACGAACGTCACCTCGATCCCCCCCGCCCGGTACTTCCCGTGGTGGTACGTCTCCAGGAAGAACCCGCGAGGATCGCGGTGGACGTCCGGCGTGATGACCACCACCTCGGGCAACGCGGTCGGCTCGAATCGCATCGTCTGGTCCTCGTTCGGTTCGTCGAATCAGTGTCGATCGGACGATGGGGTGATGAAGTCACCGACGGGGATCCAGCGGCGCCCGAAACCCGCACTGGATCCCTTTCGGCTCGGAAAGGTACTGCGATGTCTGCGAGGTGTCAAGGTGCGCGCATGCGGGAGGCCACGCATGATCATGCCCGGTCCTGCAGGAGGCGCGCAATGCCCCCACACGTCAAGCCCGAATCACCCGCGCAGGCTCCTTCGTCTGACTCCAACCACTATCCGACCCGCTCTCGGCACCCCGTCTTGGCGCTCGCCTCCATGCTCTTCGTTCTCGGCTCTCGGCCTCTCGCTTCTCGCCGGCTCCCTCACACCGTCGGCCGCCGCGCGGCCCACGGGGCCGCCGCCTCGAAGGCCGCCGCTGCCCGCAGCACCGTCGCGTCCGCGAGTCGCCTCCCCACGATCTGCAGCCCGACAGGCAACCCGGCCGGCGTGAAACCGCACGGCACCGTGGCGGCAGGCTGCCCGGTCAGGTTGAACGGATACGTGAACGCCACCCACGCCAGGCGGGAACCGGTCGGCGCGTCCGCCGGCTTCTCCTCGCCCGCCGCGAACGGCAGCGAGGCCAGCGTCGGCGTGAGGAGCAGGTCGTATCGCAGGAAGAATTTCCGGACCTCCTGCCAGAATGCGGCGCGGGCCAGCGTCGCCCGGACATACTCCGCCGCGGAGATGCGCCCTCCCTCCTCGATCACCGAGACCAGTCCCGGATCGATGCGATCCGCCCAGGCGGGCAGGTATTCCTGCAGGCGGCCGGCGATGCCCCCATAGAAGAGCGGCGCCCAGATCGGGTCGGGATCGGCGAAGACCCGCTCCACCTCGTCCACCTGGCATCCCAGCTCCTCGAAGCGCCGCGCCGCGCGGGTCGTCGCCGCCAGCACCTCCGGGTGCACGCGGGCGTAGCCCAGCGTCGGGCTCCAGGCCACGCGCAACCCCCGGATCCCCGTCGCCAGCCCTTCCGTGAAGTCGGTCCCCGTGGTCGGGAACGACAGCGGATCCCGGTCGTCCGGCCCCGCCATCACCGACAGCATCAGGGCGGCGTCCCGCACCGTCCGGGTCATGGGGCCGACATGGGAGAGCGTTCCGGTATTCGGCATCGGATAGATGGGCACCACGCCACAGGTCGGCTTCAGGCCGAAGACGCCGCAGAAGCTCCCCGGGATGCGGATCGAGCCGCCGCCATCCGTCCCGACCGCCAGCGGCGCCAAGCCGGCCGCCACCGCGGCGGCCGCGCCGCCGCTGGAGCCGCCCGGCGATTTGGTCGGATCCCAGGGATTCCGGCTGACCCCGGTGAGCGGCGAGTCGGTGGTGCCCTTCCATCCGAACTCCGGCGTCGTCGTCTTGCCGACCATGATCCCGCCGGCAGCCTTCAGTCGCTCGACGACGGGCGCGTCCTCGGTCGGGATGTTGTCCGCGAAGATGCGCGACCCGAACCCCGTCCGGACCCCTCGGGTAATCACGAGGTCTTTGACCGAGAACGGCACGCCGTGAAGCGGACCGAGCCGGTCCCCGCGCAGCGACGGCGGCCTCGGCCGCCCTCGCCTCCGTCCGGGCGGCATCCGCCGTCACGGCGCAGAAGGCGTTGAGTCGCGGATTGAGGCGGGCGATCCGAGCCAGGACGGCTCCGACCGCCTCGACGGGGGACACCTGCTTGTTCCGGATCAGGGCGGCCAGATCGCTGGCGGACATGAAGGCAAGTTCGTCGGAGCGCATGCGGTCCTCCTCGCGGAACGGGTGGCGTCGGGAGGCGGCTACCCGCGTTATTCGCGACGCGATCCGAATCCTGCGGAATGACCAATCCAATGGCCATGCCAAGCGCGGATACGGCATGCGATCCACGGCGTCAGAGCGTCGGACTCCTTCGATGATTGGTCATTGGACATGCATGGTCATGGATCGCGGCGCAGGGCGTGTACCAGGGGTGTGAGCCAACCGAGCGTGCCGGCTCACCAGACTCCATCGGGTCGCAGCACCAGGGTCGCCAGGGGCGGCAAGTCGAGCCGGAGCGAATACGGCTGGCCGTGGGTCGGGATGGGCTCCGCCAGGACGTTTCCGGCGTTCCCGACGTTGCTCCCGCCGTAGATCGCGCCGTCCGTGTTGATCCGCTCGTGGTAGAAACCGCCGCGCGGAACGCCGACCCGGTAGCCGCTCCGCACCACCGGGCGTGAAGTTGCACACGAAGAGGAGGAAGTCCTGCGGGTCGCGCGCGCGCCGGACGAACGAGATCACGCTCGCGTCCGCAGTCGTCGCAGTCCATCCACTGAAACCCCTCGGACGCGAAGTCCACCTGGTACAGGGCCGGCTGCGTCCGGTAGAGCCCATTCAGGTCCTGCACCAGGCGCTGCAATCCGCGATGGTACGGCCCCATCTCCAAGAGGTGCCAGTCCAGGCTCGTCTCGTGGTTCCACTCGTTGGTCTGGCCGAACTCGCCCCCCATGAAGAGCAGTTTCTTGCCCGGATGCCCGTACATGAAGCCGAAGAACGCGCGCAGGTTGGCGAACTTCTGCCAGTCGTCCCCGGGCATCTTCCGGTGCAGCGACCCCTTGCCGTACACCACCTCGTCGTGCGACAGCGGCAGGATGAAGTTCTCGCTCCAGGCGTACAGCAGTCCGAAGGTCAGGTGGTTGTGATGGTACTTCCGGTGGATCGGATCCTTCGGTCATGTAGTCGAGCAGGTCGTGCATCCAGCCCATGTTCCACTTGAAGCCGAAGCCGAGTCCGCCGACGTACGTCGGCCGCGAGACCTGCGGCCAGGCCGTCGACTCTTCGGCGATCGTGATGGCGCCCGGATGCTCGCGGTAGACGGCCTCGTTCAATCGCCGGAGAAAGCTCACCGCCTCCAGGTTCTCTCGCCCGCCGTACTGGTTCGGGAGCCAGTCGCCGCCCTGCCGGGCGTAATCCAGGTAGAGCATGGAGGCCACGGCGTCCAGGCGGAGCCCGTCGATGTGGTACTTGTCCAGCCAGAAGAGGGCGCTCCCGATCAGATAGTTGGCCACCTCGTTCCGGCCGTAGTTGAAGATGCGGGTCCCCCACTCCGGATGCTCGCGCCGGCGCGGGTCCTCGTGCTCGTACAGGTGCGTCCCGTCGAAGTAGGTCAAGCCGTGCGGGTCGTTCGGGAAATGGGCCGGCACCCAGTCCAGGATGACGCCGATCCCCGTCCGGTGGAGCGCGTCCACGCAGGCCATGAAGTCCTGCGGGGCGCCGTACCGGCGCGTCGGGGCGTAGAGGCCGATGGGCTGGTACCCCCAGGAGCCGTAGAAGGGATGCTCCGTGATCGGCATGAACTCCACGTGGGTGTAGCCCATCTCCGCCGCATAGGCGCCCAAGCGCTCGCCCAGTTCGCGATAGGTCAGGTAGCGGTTGCCCTCCTCCGGCACCCGCATCCAGGAGCCGGGATGGACCTCGTAGATGGAGAGGGGAGCCTCCAGGGCGTTCCGCGCCGCCCGCGCCGGCCATCCACTCCGCATCGCCCCACGCATAGTCGAGATCGGCGACCATCGAGGCCGTGGGCGGCGATCGCGCTCCTCGAAGGCGAAGGCGACCGGGTCCGACTTGAGGGCGAGGGGCGCGCTGCTCTTCGACAGGATCTCGTACTTGTACAGCGCCCCGCTGCCCAGCCCCGGGATGAAGATCTCCCAGAGGCCGTTGCCGGGATGGAGGCGCATCGGGTGCACCCGGCCGTCCCAGCCGTTCCAGTCGCCCACCACGCTGACCCGCCGCGCGTTCGGCGCCCAGACCGCGAACCGCACCCCGGTCACGCCGTCCACCGTCGCGAGATGCGCCCCCAGCTTCTCGTAGGCCCGGTAGTCGGTCCCCTCGCCCAAGAGGTGGAGGTCGAAATCGCTCAGCGTGGAGGGAAACCGGTAGGCGTCCTCGCAGCGACAGGCGCATGCCATCGCGATCCCGCACCTCCAGCTGATACCCGAACGGTTCGCGCCGGTCGGCGAACACGGCCTCGAAGAGGCCTGACGGCGTGCAGCCGCTCCATCGGTTGCGGGAGCGCACCGACCTCGGCGGGCACGACGGTGACCTGAGCCGCACTGGGGAGAAAGGCGCGGATGGCCACGGCGGGACGCCGGGCCCGTCGGATCACATGCGGCCCGAGCACCGCGAAGGGATCCCCGCATTCGCCCTGGACGATGGCTTTCACGACTCGCGTTGGAGAGGGTCGCCGCCGCCATGGTTTGTCGTCTCCGTTGGCACGCTGGCGGGTGGAAATACGAAAGAGGCGGGACGCCGGCTCCTCAGGAGCCGCTGCACGGCGCGTGTCCCGCCCCGCCAAGTGGGGGGCGCTGGCGAGGGAGAATCGCCCTAGGGCGATCCTCCCTCGCCGCAATCTCGCAGGAGGAGGCGTCGCGGACCGACGGGATCGGGCGCCACGCGCCACGCTCCGCCCCCATCGCCGAGCGCACCGCGAGACGCCCGGTCCGGCACGCCTACTTCTTGCCGCCCAGCACGGAATCCTTCATGGCCTTGGCCACGCGGAAGCGCACGACGCGGCGTGCGGCGATCTTGATGGCCTCGCCGGTCTGGGGGTTGCGGCCCATCCGGGCCTTGCGATTCACCAGCACCAGCTTGCCCAGCCCCGGAATCGTGTAGCCGTTCTTGGCCTCTTTGCCGGCCAGCTTCGCCTGCTCATCCAGGAACGCCGCGGCGACCTTGCGGGTGATGCCCAACTTGTCCGAGAAGTAGGTGACGGTCTGCGCCTTGGTCATCGGCTTCGCCATGCTGCTCTCCTTTCCTGAGGTGTGGTTGCGAATCTCCCCGACACACAACCGCCCACGCGGGGGCGCCAGGGCTGGCCGAAACGGAAGCTACTACAAAGACTGTCGCCGTACAACAAGAACTTTTTGGGTATGCCACCGCGTCGGGCGTCCTTCCCGGTGCGGGCCGCGCCCCTCCCGTCCTCGGTCGCCACCGCTCCGCTTTTTCCCTTGACAACCAACCTCGCTCGGTGGTCTATGGTGGCGCGCTAATTCCTTTCCGGCCCCGCGCCGACGCGGCACGCGACCATGGATCCCCTACTCTCCGTGCGAGGTCTCACCAAGCGGTACGGCGGCGTGCAGGCTCTTGCCGGCGTGGATCTCGAGGTCCGGCCGGGCGAGGTCCACGCCCTGGTCGGGGAAAACGGCGCCGGCAAGTCCACGCTCCTCAAGATCCTGAGCGGGGCGGTGCGACCCGATGCCGGCGACCTCCGCTTCGCGGGCGCCCCCCTGCCCGTCGGCTCGCCGCGCGCCAGCGAGGCCTGCGGCATCGTCACCATCTACCAGGAATTCACCCTCATCCCCGCGCTCACGGCGACGCAGAACATCTTTCTGGGGCACGAGACCTCCGTCCCCGGCCGCGGGGCCGCGCGGCGGGCCGCCATGCGGGCCCGGACGGCCAGCCTGGTGGCCGATCTCCTGGGCCGGACGGGAGGATCGGGTGGTCTGGATCCGGACCG
This sequence comes from uncultured Methylomirabilota bacterium, assembly GCA_963695995.1. Taxonomy (GTDB): domain Bacteria; phylum Methylomirabilota; class Methylomirabilia; order Methylomirabilales; family 2-02-FULL-66-22; genus 2-02-FULL-66-22. The sequence goes on along the minus strand of CAVOIV010000042.1, from coordinate 13,667 downwards.
ACCGGTGCGAGAGCTCTCGGTCCCGGAGCGGCAGATGGTGGAGATCGCCCGCGCCCTGTCTCGCGAATCGCGGCTGATCCTGATGGACGAGCCGACCGCCACCCTCACCACCCAGGAGACGGCTCGCCTGCACGAGACCGTGCGGCGGTTGCGCGCGCGCGGGGTCAGCGTCCTCTACATCTCCCATCGCCTGGAGGAAGTGCTGAGCCTGGCGGACCGCGTGACCATCCTGCGGGACGGGCGTCGCGTGGAAACCTTGGGGGCCGGCGAGGCGACGCTGGACCGGCTCATCCGGGGCATGGTGGGCCGGAGCATCACGGAGCACTACCCCAAGGAACCGGCGGCGCCGGGGGAGCCCCTCCTGGAGATCCGGCCGGCCGCGGGCCTCCCCGTGCGCGTCGCTGCGGGCGAGGTGGTCGGCCTGGCCGGTCTGGTCGGATCCGGCCGGACCGAGCTGGTCCGCGCCGTCTTCGGCGCGGAGCGTCGCCCGGGCCTCGCCCTCACCTGGTGCGGCCGGCCGCTCCGGGTCACGACGCCGCGGCAGGCGATCCGGCTGGGGATCGGCATGGTGCCGGAGGATCGCCAGGGACAGGGACTGGTGCTGGGCCTGGGCGTGGACGTGAACATCGCCCTGCCCAACCTGGATCGCCTCCTGGCCGGCTGGCTGCCCGCCCGGGGCGGCGTGCGCCGCCTGGCGGAGCCGCTGATCCGGGAGCTCCGCATCCGTCTGGCCGACCCTGTCGCAGCCGGTGCGGAGTCTGAGCGGCGGCAACCAGCAGAAGGTGGTCCTGGCCAAGTGGCTGGCCCGCCGGTCCCGCCTGCTGATCCTGGACGAGCCGACGCGGGGCATCGACGTGGGCGCCAAGCAGGAGATGTACCGCCTGATGAACCAGCTCGTCCGGGACGGCAAAGGCGATTCTTCTCATCTCGTCCGACCTGCCGGAGGTCATTGCCATGAGCGACCGACTCTGCGTCATGCGCCGCCATCAGGTGGTCGCGGAGCTGGACGCGCGCACCGCCTCCCCCGAAACCGTGATGGCGCACGCCACCGGTCTGGCGAGATGACGCCATGAGCCGACGACTCCTGCGGGACTACGGGTCCCTCCTGGGCCTCCTCCTCGATCGGCGCCGTGTTGAGTCTGCTGTCGGACCGGTTCCTGACCGCCTCCAATCTGATCAACGTGGCGCGCCAGGTCTCCATCAACGCCATCGTGGCGGCCGGCATGACGATCGTGATCATCACCGGCGGGATCGACCTGTCCGTCGGCTCGACCATCGCCCTGGCGGGCTGCGCCGCGCTCCTCGTCGCCCGGCCCGCCGGCGACGTCGTCGGCATGCTGGCGGGCATCCTGGTGGCCGCCGGCGTGGGCCTGCTGAACGGCGCCCTGATCGCCTGGGGGCGCGTGCCGCCCTTCATCACCACCCTGGCCACCATGACCGTGGTGCGCGGGGCGGCGCTGGTCCTCACCAACGGCGAGCCGATCGTCAAGACCGAGGGCGCCTACCTCTGGCTGGGACAGGCCTTCATCGGGCCGATCCCCGTGCCCATCCTGCTCATGATCGCCACCCTGCTCGCCGCCCACTGGTTCCTGTCGCGCACCCGCTGGGGAACCTACGTCTATGCCGTTGGCGGCAACGCCGAGGCCGCCCGGCTGGCGGGGATCAGTCTGGCGGGAATCCAGATCCTCGTGTATGTTCTGGCGGGGCTCCTGGCCGGGCTCGCCGGTCTGGTCCTGGCGGCGCGGCTGAGCTCGGCGCAGCCGAATACCGGGGTCGGGTTCGAGCTGGACGCGATCGCCGCCGTGGTCCTGGGCGGCACCAGCCTGATGGGGGGCGAGGGGACGATCTGGGGCACCGTCGTCGGCGCCTTCATCATCGGCGTCCTGAACAACGGCTTCAACCTGATGAACGTCAGCCCGTTCTACCAGCTCATCGCCAAGGGTGGCGGTGATCGTCCTGGCCGTGCTGGTCGATCAGGCGATCAAGGCGGGCGCGGGGCGAAGCGGGCCCGCGGCTCCGTCGGAGGATCGCGGGGAGCCAGCGAGCACACTCCGGGTGAGGTCGGAACCGGCGCATTCCGGCCCCATGGTGGGACCGGACCGACACGCCGGAAAGGAGGAGCAGGATGGGTATCCGAGGATGGCGCATGGTGGGCATCACGATCCTGGCGGTGGTGTTCCTGGCGCTGGCGGTCTCCGGTGGCCAGGCCGGCACGAAGATCGGGTTCTCGGTCTCCACCCAGGTCAATCCCTTCTACAAGGCCATGGCCGACGGCGTCCGCGACGAGGCCAAGGCCCAGGGGATGGAGGCCACCATCCTGAACGCCGAGGACAAGCTGGAGAAGCAGATCGCGGACGTCGAGGACCTGATCCAGAAGAAGGTGGACGTGATCATCATCAACGCCACCCATGACGGCGCGGCGGCGGTCCTGAACAAGGCGGCGGAGGCCGGGATCCCCGTCGTCACGCTGCAGCGCGGCGTCCCCGGCGCCAAGGTGACCTCGCACATCGGGACCGACAACGTGGTGATCGGCCGCGAGGGGGCCGAATGGGTGGCCAAGGCGCTCGGCGGCAAGGGGAACGTGGTCGTCATGGAGGGCATCCCGGGCGCCGCCTCCTCCGAGGACCGGAAGAAGGGATCCGCCGAGGTGTGGCCCAAGTACCCGGGCATCAAGATCGTCGCCCAGCAGAGCGGGAAGTATGACCGGGCCGTGGCTCTCGGCGTGATGGAGAACATCCTCCAGGCCCAGCCGCAGATCGATGCCGTCTTCTGTTTCAACGACGAGATGGCCATGGGGGTCCTGGCCGCCGTCAAGGCGTCGAAGCGGACGGGGATCAAGATCACCGGCATGGACGCCAACAAGGACGCCCGCGAGGCCGTGTCGCGGGGCGAGCTGGCCATGACCATCGCCCTGCCTCCGTACAACATCGGCAAGACGGGCGTGCTCCACGCCAAGTGGATCAAGACGCAAGGAGCAGCCCGTTCCGCCGCGGACGGTGATGGCGGTGGAGTTCATCACGAAGTAACCAGCACTCGCTGTTCTTCCGGCGACGGGGAGCGCCCGACCATCGGCGCTCCCCGTGCCGTCCCGGGACGCACGGATGTCGCCCACAGGGCGGCGGCCGTGGTTTCGGCGTCCAGGCCGGCGCGAGGGAGGGAGCATCGGAGATGGCGAAGATTCTGGTGGCCGAGTGCAAGCAGGAGTCGTCCTCGTTCAATCCGGTCCCGAGTCACTACCAGGACTTCAGCATCGCCGTCGGGCCCGAGCTGCTCCGCCGCCACGCGGGCGTCGGGAGCGAGATGGCGGGCGCCCTCGGCGTCTTCGCGACGCAGCCCGACGTCCAGATCGTCCCCGCCTACAGCGCCCGCGCCATCACCTCCGGCGGGGTCCTGGCGGCGGCGGACTTCGACCGGATCGCCCGCGAGTTCCTGGACGCCGTCCGATCGGCGCCGCCCGTGGACGCCGTCTACTTCTCCCTCCACGGCGCCATGGAGGCCGAGAACGAGCACGACACCGAGGGCTTCCTGCTGGCCGAGACGCGCAAGATCCTCGGAGAGCGGATCCCCATCGTGGTCTCCCTCGACCTGCACGGCATCCTGACCGACCGCATGCTCCAGCACGCCGACGCCATCGCGATGTATCACACCTATCCCCACGTGGACTTCTTCCAGACGGGCGAGCGGGCCGCGCGGCTTCTCCTGCGCATCCTGGCCGGCGCCGTGCGACCCGTCACGGCGGCGGTCACCATTCCGGCGCTGGTGCGCGGGAACGAGCTGATCACGGCGACCGGTCTGCTCGGCACCTTCGTCCGCCAGGCCCAGGCCATCGAGGCGAGCCCCGGCGGCCTCGCCGCCGGCATGTTCATCGGCAACCCGTTCACCGACGTGCCCGGCCTCTGCTCCCGGAGCGTCGTCGTGACCGACAACGATCCGGCGCGGGCCGAGCGCGAGGCGCTGGCGCTGGCGGAGGGGTTCTGGGCGGTCCGCGAGCGGCTGCAGCAGCCCCTGACGAGTCTCGCGGAGGCCGTGCGCATCGCGGCGCAGACGGCAGGCACCACCATCCTGACCGACGCCGCCGACGCCACCAGCTCCGGCGCCCCCGGCGACAGCAACGCCATCCTGCGCGCGCTGGTCGAGTCCGGCTACCCCAAGCGTGTCCTCGCCCCGGTGGTGGATCCCCCCGCGGTCCGCGCGGCGTTCGCGGCCGGTGTGGGGCACACGCTGACCACCGACGTGGGCGGCGCGCTCGACCCGAAGCGCCACCGGCCGCTGCCGATCACGGCCACGGTGCGCCTGCTCTCGGACGGCCGCTTCCGGAGCGAGTCCCACGGCGACACCTGGCAGGCGGGACCGACCGCAGTCCTGGAGGGGCACTGCTTCACCCTGGTCGTGACCAGTCGCGCCGTGAGCCTCTACGACCGCTCGCTCTTCCTGGCCCACGGGCAGGACCCGGCGCGCTTCGACGCCGTCGTGGTGAAGTCCCCGCACTGCCAGGAGCGCTTCTACCAAGCCTGGGCGACGACGCTGGTAAACGTGGATGCTCCGGGAGCAACGTCCGCCAACCTGAAAAGCCTCGGCCACACCCGCTGCCTGCGGCCCATCTTCCCCTTGGATGCCAACGTGGAGTTCCGACCTCAGGCGCGGCTCTTCTCGCGAACATAACGGAAGAAAGGAGGCGCGTATGCGTCTCGACGACGAGCGGGAAAGCCAAAACGTCGAAGATCGCCGCGGCGAGGGCGGCCGAGGAGGTTTCGGCGTCGGCCGGGGCGTCGGGATCGGCACGATCGTGCTGGCCCTGGCGGCAAGCTACTTCTTCGGCATCGATCCGACCGTGATCCTCGGGCTCTTCTCGGGTGCCGGAAGCCCGGTGGTGCAATCGGTGCCCGCGCACAAACCCCCGGCCAACGACGAGATGGCACGCTTCGTCTCGAAGGTGCTCGCCGACACCGAGGACACCTGGCGCACGATCTTCCGCCAGGCCGGCCGCCAGTACCAGGATCCGAAACTGGTGCTCTTCACCGGCGCGACGCCGACCGCCTGCGGGACCGGTCAGACGGCGACGGGCCCGTTCTATTGCCCACTCGACCAGAAGGTGTACATTGACCTCGCCTTCTACCAAGACCTGAAGGTCCGGTTCAAGGCCCCGGGAGATTTCGCCCAGGCCTACGTCATCGCCCACGAGGTCGGCCACCACGTACAGCACCTGCTCGGCATCTCGGACAAGGTGCAGGCCGCGCGGAGCCGCGCGAGCCAGACCCAAGCCAACGCGCTCTCGGTGCGTCTGGAGCTCCAGGCCGACTGCCTGGCCGGGGTCTGGGCGCACCACGCCGACCGCATGCGGAATATCCTGGACGCTGGCGACATCGAGGAAGCGCTGACCGCGGCCAGTGCGATCGGGGACGACCGTTTACAGCAGCAGACGCGCGGGTACGCTGTTCCGGACACGTTCACGCACGGCACGTCGGCCGACCGCGTTCGCTGGTTCCGGCGCGGAAACGAGTCAGGCACGCTGAAGCAGTGTGACACCTTCGCAGCACGACAGTCGTGATGTCGCCGCCTCGGGGCGCGAGGCGCCGCGGGCTTCATGCGCGACCCGCGACCTCGGAGAACAGCAGAGTGGGCACGCCGATCAACCACCACAACCCGGAGAGCGCCGTGGGCGGTTTCAGCTTCACTGCCAAAGAGTTCCGTAGCCTGCGCGCGCTGCGCCATCCCGAGGGCGTTCAGCGCGCGCTGGACGCCATGCCCTACCACCTGGCGGAGACAGCTTGGTCGCCCCGTCGGGTACTCGCGGAGCGGACGGCGCACTGCCTGGAAGGGGCCATCTTCGCCGCGGCTGCCTTACGCGTCCTCGGCTTTCCGCCGCTGCTGCTGGATCTGGAGGCGGTCCAGGACACGGACCACGTCATCGCCGTTTATCGCACCGAGCGCCACTGGGGCGCCATCGCCAAGTCCAACTTCTCGGGTCTGCGCTGCCGCGCCCCGGTCTATCGCAGCCTGCGCGAGCTGGCGATGAGCTACTTCGAGGACTACATCAACCTGCGCGGCGAGCGGACGCTCCGCGCCTATTCCCGCCCCGTCAACCTGGCGCGCTTCGACCGCGTCCATCCCGGCTGGATGACCTCCGAAACCGACCTCTGGTGGATTCCGGAACGGTTGGTGGACGTCTCCCACACCCCTCTCCTGACACCCGCGCAGATCCGCGGCCTCTTCCGGGCGGACCGCCGTGCGCTGGAAGCCGCGGTCGTCGGCCGCCGCGTACGCTGAAACCGGGCTCGCCACGTTTCGGGCGGCAAAACATCACCCTGCACGAGGGCTACAACGCGAACGGGCTCCGTCGCGGGAGCCCGTTCGAGGTCGGACCCGGTCCGACACCCATCGAGTGGCGGTGGCGATCCGCTCTAGCCGGGGGCCGCCCCTTGCGTATTGAGGTACACCGCGTACAGGGACTGGCTGGCGGCCATGAACAGACGGTTGCGCTTTGGGCCGCCGAAGCACACGTTGCCGCAGATCTCAGGGAGGCGAATGCGCCCGATGAGCTTGCCCTCGGGGGTCCAGACGGTCACGCCGCTGTAGCCGACGGCGCGGCCGGCGTTGCTGGAGCACCAGAGATTGCCGTCCACGTCACAGCGGACTCCGTCCGGCCCGCATTTCACCCCATCGATCATGAAATCGCTGAACAGTTTCTGGTTGGAGAGCTTGTTGTCGCTTCCAACGTCAAAGACGTGCATGTCGCCCTTGCCGCCCGGCCCGGTGTCGCCCGGCCCCTTGCCGGTGCTGATGACGTACAGCTTCTTGTAGTCGGGCGAGAACGCCAGTCCGTTCGGATCCGGGACCTGTGCTTCGGTGATCACGAGATCGACCCTCCCGCTCGGGTCGATTCGGTAGCAGTTGGTCGGCAACTCCCGCTTGGCCAAACCGATACCCGCAGCCTGGCCCACCTGAGAGCGCAGTCGGCCGCTGGCGTTGGTCGGCCCACCGGGCGCGTCCGCGGCCCCTTCGTACAGCATCCCCCCGTAGGGCGGGTCGGTGAACCAGTAACTCCCGTCCGGATGGGGAACGACGTCGTTGGGCGAGTTGAGCCGCTTGCCGCTGTACGAGTCGGCGAGCACGGTCACCGACCCGTCGTGCTCGTAGCGCACCACGCGGCGCGTCAGGTGCTCGCAGGAGAGTTGACGACCCTGGAAATCGAAGGTGTTGCCATTGCTGTTGTTCGAGGGCATTCGGAAGACGCTCACGCGACCGTGGTCTTCCAGCCAGCGCAACTGCCGGTTGTTGGGGATGTCGCTCCAGACCAGGTAGCGCCCCTGACCGCTCCAGGCCGGCCCCTCCGACCAGAGCGCACCGGTCCACAGGCGTGCGATCGCGCTGTTGGGCTGGGCGTACTGGTTGAACAATGGGTCAACGGTCAGGATGTCTGGATCCGTGAAGTAAGTGGTCGGCGCTCCGGTCGGACTGAAGTCGCGCGGCGGGCTGGTAACCGTGCTTGGTGGCGCCGCCGGTCCGCCGGGCGGGGCCTGGGCCCCGACGACACGCGGTGCGAAGGCCGCAGCGCCGGCGACGGCACCGAGTCCCAGGAGGACCGCTCGCCGTGATAGCAGGCCGCGGTCTTCACGATTGGTTTCTTCTCGCGTCATGATGAACCCTCCCCAGATGGAGACAGCCGAGGATGAGACGCGGACACCATTGGATCGTGGCCGGGGGGGGCGGACGTTCCACCTCCAACACCTGCGGTCGCCGCGAAAGACGTCTCGCGCCGGGGTGTGGACGAACCTCGTCGACCGTGTGGCTTTCCACCCGATGCGAAGGGCGGTCCGCTCCGTCCCCGGCGGCGGGGCCGGAACGGTTCTGGTCTGAGGTCGCGTACGCTGCACCAGGGATTCGGAGCGTGATCTGGCACATTGGCTCACCCCGTCGACAGCCCCGGGAGAGTACCGGGTGTCCTGGGAGACCCTGGCCAGTTCGGACAGCAGTGATGCTGAGGTACGTGGAGCGCGCTCGCCGGACTGCCCACCCTGTCGCCACCGGGCCGGCAGGAAAGCGCATTACCATTCCCTCGGAATCGTTCCACAGCAGGAGGAAACGGTCAAGCCAAAAACCGATGGCAGGAACCGCTCGTACCCAGGCAGGATGGGGCCAGGAGGTCAACGCAGCGCCGGGCAATGCCCCGCTGGTTTGGTGGCAAACGGCCGTTCCGTTTTCCGCGCGTCGCGAAGGAAGCGTTGGCGGGCTACTCCGCGGGAAACGGCGGGCTACACGTCAAAAGGTGTCCGGTTGGCGGATCATGGACTATCACCGCGCTGGCGGCTCGTATCCGGACTGCTTGAACCGCGCCTGCACGGGCGGGCTCATCAGAAACCGTAGGAACGCCTCGGCCGCGTCCGGATTCGGGGTGCGCGCGAGCACGATCCCCGCGTACGTCGTCATGGTCTGCAGATCCCCGGGATACGGCCCGACCAGGACCACTGCTGGGACAGAGAGAATCTCGCTGATCTGGGTCACGCCGATCGCGTCGCTCGTCGAATTCGCCATCAGCTCCATCGACACCTTCCCGCCGCCGGCCGTGCGGCCCTTCTTGCGCACCTCCTCTCCGATGCCCAGACGATCCGCTACCTGCAGGAAGTAGGCCCCTGCCGTGGCGATCTTCGGGTCGGCATGATAGATCTCCTTCGCGGCCAGGAGCGCCTGCTTCAACTCCTCCGGCGTCCCGATCGCCGGGCGCGGGGCTCCCTTCCGGACCGCGATACCGCCCCCCACCCGTCCCAGGTCGATGCGGGTCGTCGGCCGCACCAGGCCCTTGGCCTGGAGTTGCTCGATGATGACCGGCGTGACGATGGTGAGATCCGCCGGCTCTCCGGCAAAGATCTTGTCGCGGAGCGCGCCCACGGGGGCGTAGGCGAGCTTGACGGTGTGACCGCTCTCTTTCTCGTCGGCAGGCGATCACGCGCGAGGCCGCAATCGAGAGACTCCAAGACCGCACCGCGACGCGAGTGGCAACGCCCCGTATCTCGCATTACTTTTTCACTAACCCCATACCGGTCAAGACCTCCTCGTAGCGGAGGGACTCCCGCTCCATCCATGCGCCAAAGGTCCGCCCGTCCATCCACCCCTCGGTGATGGAGTTGTCCTCGAGGTATTTCTTGAAGCCCGCGGTCTGCGTGGACTTAAACAAGGCCTCTTCCAGCACCTTACGCGCCTCGGCCGGGATGTCGGCCGGCGCCGCCAGGCCGCGGTGCTGGCGCCACACTACGTCCACGCCCTGCTCGCGGCACGTGGGCACGTCGGCCGCGCCAGGGTGGCGCTTCTCCGCCATGACGCACAGCACCCGTACCTTTTTCGCCTTGGCCAGCTCCAACGCTTCGCCAGGATTCAACATTGCCAGATCGACGTGCCCACCCATCAGGGCGGCGTTCACTTCGCCGGCGCCGGTGAAGGAGATGTAGTTGAACTGGACCCCGGCGGCTTTCTCAAACAGGTAGGTGCCCATCGAGTCCGTGCTTCCCACCTGCGTGCCGCCCGCCAGGACCCGCTTCGGGTTCGCCTTGGCCTCGGCCACGAGATCCGCGACCGACTTGAAGCGGGGGTCGTTCCGGACAACCACGATGAAGTCGTCGAAGGCGAAATTGGCGATGGGCGTGAAGTCCCGGTAGGTCACCGTCGCCTTGCGAGCGATGGGGACCGCGATGAGGCCCGGGCCGGCGGTCAGCAGGAAGTACGGATTCCGGCGCTTCCCTGCGACGTAGGAGAACGCCACCATCCCGCTCCCGCCCGCCTTGTTTTCCACGACAATCGGCTGCGGGAGAAGCTTGTCCTTCTCCACTAGCGCCGCCAGCGTGCGGGCAAAGAGGTCGCTGCCGCCGCCCGCGCTCGACTGCACAACCAACTGAATCGGCTGGTCCGGGAACCCCGCGGCACGTACCGTCGCCAAAACCAACAGCCCTACCACGAGCACCCCACCCAGCACGCCAAGCCACCGAACGAACCGACCCATCGAACCCCTCCTTTCCCTTTCGTGCGCGTGCCACGCCGGTCGCCGACATCATCGCATGACACGCATCCGCGGTCAGAGGTCCACGGCACCGAAGTGTCGGCTCCGTCGTCGCGGGCCACGGCTCACGCCACCCCGGCCTCCTGCGCCTTGGCCACGAGAAAGTCCCGCGCCTGCAGCATGTCGTCCAGCGTGCCGAACGCATTCGTGTAGTGGCCCCTGAAGCCCTTGCCCTCTACACGGCGGAACATGTCAACCCAGTCGAGGTCGCCCACCCCTGGCTTCAGGTGCACCTCGTGGCCGAGCCGATGGCAGTCCGCCAGCCGCACCTCGGCCACCCGGCCGAAGTCGAGCGCGTCGCAGAAGCCGCCGACGCCTTCGGGCACGAGGTGCGCATGGTTGACGGTGAAGGAGAGCTGGAAGTTCGGCGACTGGATCCGCTGATAGAAATAGGCCCATTCCTCCAGCGTGACCGGGATGTAGTGGATCTCGGCGTTCCTGGGCTCCGTGTTGTGGTTCTCCAGCAGGAGGAGCGCCCCCTGTTTTTCCGCGTAGGCCACCATCCGCTGCAGCCGCTCCACCGCCGCGTCCAACCGGAGCTGCCGGTCCGCGGTGAAATGATACCCGCCATGCACGACGATCCATTTCGCCCCGAGTTTCGGGTAGATGTCGATGTAACTCTTGAGGTACGCGTCCATCGCCTCCGCCACGTACGGCGAGTATTCCGCCACGTTCACGGCGGACAGGGTATGCAGGCCGAGGTGAATGCCGTGTTTTTCGCACGCCGCCCGGACCGCCGCCGCGCGCTGATCGCTGAACGTGGTCACGGCGTTCGCCGCCGTATCGAGTTGGATGTCCAAGTAGCGGACCTGGTGCTGTGCCGCCCACTCGATGCCGTCCTCCAACCGAATCCGCCGCCCCAGATCGATGCCGATGCGATCCTTGATGGTCATGGAACCCTCCAGTTCGACGTGCAGACACTCACGCACGCTGCTCACCGCGGGTGCGGGAGCCGCACTCCGCCATCCTCCTCATCGCCGGCCGTCCCGCCGGCGATCACCGCGACCGCCCCGCGGCGCTGCCCCGCATCGCCCGGTGCCACAGCGAGGGCCCCCCGGCAGGCCGGACCAGACCTCGGCCCGGACGCTAGGCCATCTCCACCGCCTTGGCCAGCAGCTCCGCCGCCCGTTCGACGTTGAACGCGCCGCAGACACAGGGCCGCGCCAAGTACCGGGCGGCCTGGCGCGGCGTCGCCTTGCCGAGCTTGACCCAGTCGATCATCTTGCGGGCGAAGTTGTGCGAGATCAAGCCGTGCCCGCACATCGTGGTGATCTCCAGCACCTGGCGGGTGGGCAACCGCTCGGTCCGACCGAGCACCCCGAGCGAATGCTCGATGCTGTGGCGCACGAGACCCTGCGACCGCAGGATCTCGTCCACCTCGTCGGCCCGCCCGCTGACGTTCACCGAGATGCCCAGGCCTTCCCGCGTCAGGTGGCCCACCAAGCGCCGGACGGCCTCCGGGTCGCTGAACGTCGCCGCGACGCTCGATTCGTCCGTCACGGCGGCGATCATCTGCGCCGGGTCGCCCCCGGTGACCAGGTTCTTCCCGTCCGCGCCGAGATTGACCGGCCCTTCCGCAAGCGCCAGGCGCAAGAAGCGCCGCTTCTTCTCCCCGCAGCCCTCCGGTTGATCCCCCCCGCGGGGGTCAGGAAGACGACGTAGTCGCGGGCCAGGCTCTCTGGCGTGCCTTGTCGGTGCAGGGTGTTCGTCATCTCACGCCCTCCCGGCCGATACCTGGGCGGCGTCCGGCCCCTCGGCGAAGAGGGGTCGCCCCAGGCCCAGGTTGGTCTTCGCGTTCAGGGACAGCGTGAAGCCGCTCGCGCGCACGACCTCGGCATACGGCACGGAGCCGTCGGGACCGCACCGGGCGGCGACGCCGGCCGAGAGCACGGTCTCGATGTCGGCGGCCACCCGGCGCAGCGTCGCCAGGATATGCGGGGCGCGCGCGGCGTCGGCCCGGCACTCGATGATGGCCGACATGACCTTCTCGTTCAGGACGTCCGCCTGCAAGGTGCCGGTCGTGGTGTCGGCCATCAGGTGGGTGACCGGGTTCTTCGGTTCGAAGCGTGCGCCGGCCTCCGCCAGTGCCATGGCGACCGTCTGGAGATCGCGCAGGCGGGCCCCCAGGCCCGGACGGCCCAGTTCGACCACGAACCCGATCTCCCCGGGCTGCAGGCGGCCGGTGACGTCGTTACTCTTGATCTCCTCGGTGCCCCGCCCCCCGGTCCCGGTCGACGGGTGCTTGATCGTCGGATCGCTGAAGGTAGCCCGGAGGGACCGGGGCCACGTGAGCGTGGGCGGCGTCAGGGCACCCGTGGGTTCGCGTCCGTAGGTCACCGAGCACATCGAACCCGTTGACGGTGACAAATGTATAGGCTTAAGTTCGGGACAAGATAATAACTCATCGAGGTTTTGAAATCCGTGAGATACGGGACATAGATACTGTCGATACTCCCGGCAGATACCAGTTCCCCGTCAAGGTAGAGTGCCATATCCGGGAAACTGAACTTGAGGATACCGCCCTTGTCCATGTAAATTTCTCCCTGCTGGTCGTTCAGGGCAACAGACCGGACAACTGATCCCTTCGGGAGATCGCGGAACCCCCCGTTCATGCTGATCGTGGCAGGTGTATCCCTGACGATAAACTCAATGACAGAATCCTTCTCAACGTACCCCGTTTCCCGGTCTTGACCAGGAATTAACTTGTGTCCGATCCGGAATGGATCGGTAACGGTAATGTAAAGCGACCGGATAAGATCGCTGCTGCCGTACCACGTTCCCGAAGATCAAAGCAACCGTATATGCTCCTTTCATAGGATAGGTGACAACCGGGTTTTTCTCCGAGGAATTCATTGGCGTTGCATTCGATCCAAATGTCCAGACCCACATTGTCGGGGAATTCTCTGATATGTCGGTGAACCTGACCTTCAGGGGGGCAGGGCCCTTCAGGGGGAACCCCTTGAAGTCCGCTACAACGCGGGGCGGATTTGCAACAACCAGGTTTTTATGGATGGCAGTATCTTTCTGGTCACCGTGACTGACCGTCAGTGTGACGGTATAGGAACCGGGCACCGGGTAGATGTGGCGGGGATTTTGCCTCAGGAAGTTGTCCGGTCGCCAAAGTCCCAGTGCCAGGTATCCGGAGATCCCGCTGAAAGGTCGCGGAAGGTAATATTGAGGGGGGCAGGGCCGGATTACGGTGGTTTCCAGGGTTAAAGTCTGCGATCACGGCAGGAGACAGGTCAATCGTATCAGCCCGTCCCTCAAAATCAGCAGGGTACGTGACCAGGGTCAGGTCAGCATTATGATCGTCAGAATGGTGGGTGATGAGGATCCGGGAATTTTCCACACGGCCCTGATCTTTGACACCATCGATCAGGATCTGCCGCATCTCACCTTTCGTGGGCATGATCGAATAGGTCAGGCGGTCCTGGAAATAGCGGTATGACGGGAGGAAACAGTCACTGGAAAATACGGATGCAACCTGGGTTCCATTGACATACAGTGTGACATCCGGAAAAGCAAAACTGACCAGTTTCCCGTTCCGGATGTTCATGCTGCCGGTGCCAGTTCGCCGGTCCGGCCTTCACCAGGGAACCGGCGGGAAGTGCGAACCTGG
>CAVOIV010000041.1:0-22856 GCA_963695995.1 uncultured Methylomirabilota bacterium | reverse complement strand
GAACCGACGGTACCGGACACTTTTTACGCACTAAGTATTTGAATTCTTGGAGGGGCGTTTCCATTTCTTGGCCATGGGTGGGTTCAACGGACGGTACCGGACACCTTTTGACGCGCAACTCGTGGAGTTTCTTGTAGCGACAATCAGATTCTTCTCACGCGAAGCCAGGAGAATGATCCGGCCCATCGCACTGGCAGGTGTCCGGTATCTTTTCACGACGTGGACCGGACAGCGGCATACTCTGGAGCGCCCTCTATTTCTCTCGTCCCCTATCCTAACCCTCAATCCGATATCACCCGAAGAAAAGCTGGCTTCCCCCGGTGTCACGTAGTGCTTGTCCCGTCAGGCGTCCCTTTACCCATCTTCGGTACTGCATTAGCGTCACGATATGATAGGATCCAGTCAGATTCTTCTCCTTGACACATTTCCGCCGGCCGGGACAAAAGCGGCCGGAAACGCAAAGGGGTCTCCGCATATACTTCCATCGACTTTCCTTCAGGGGCATTCCGTTGCAATTGTGTTGTAGGGGCACTTCGACTTGCGGTGGTAGCATGCAAGGCGTTGCTGGAGACAGTTGGAATTGGCGTTCTCGATTATAAGGGACGTCACTCCACGGAGCGATCGTTCTGCATTGAACATTCATGGCACCGATGAGGAGGAGAGGATGAAGAGACTACCGCAACTGCTCACATGCCTTGCACTGCTTCTTGCTGCCTGCCTGCTTGCACCGCATGCCGAAGCGAAGACGCTGACGTGGGCGGCCGATGCGGACATCAACTCGCTCGATCCCCACGCGCGGGACGAGACATTCACGTTGGGCTTTCTGAACAACGTGTACGAGGGTCTTGTTGCGCGCGGGCCCAAGATGGAGATTCTGCCGGCCTTGGCCGTAAAGTGGGAGATTGCCGAACCCAAGCGCTGGCGGGTGTACCTCCGCAAAGGCGTGAAATTCGCGGAAGGGGAGCCGTTCACCGCGGATGATGTGATCTTTTCGGTGAAGCGGAGCCTGAGCCCCGGATCCGGTATGAAGAGTTCGAAGTTGCCGTACGTGATTGGCGCACAGAAGGTGGACGACTATACGGTCGATTTCTTGCTCTCGGCCCCGAATCCAATTCTCACCGCGTCATGGGGCAACTGGTTCATCATGTCCAAGAGCTGGGCGGAAAAGAACGGCATCAAGGAAGTCCCGACACTCGAGGAGATCACGAAGAGTGCTGCGGCCACCATGGCCAACGGGACGGGGCCATTTAAGATTACGAAGCGGCAGACGGATTCGGTAACCGAAGCTGTTCGTAACCCTAACTGGTGGGGCACGGCAAAGCATAACGTGGATAAGGTAGTGTTCCGCCCCATTGGCTCCGCGGCGACACGCACGGCGGCTCTGCTCTCCGGCGACATCGATGTGGCGATCCCGGTTGCGCCGCAGGATCAAGCCCGGGTCCAGAAGACTCCCCGGACGAAACTGTTGACCGGACCCGAGCTCCGAACGTGCTTCATCGGTTTCGACGTGGCCAGCAATGAGCTGACCGATTCAGACGTGAAAGGCAAAAACCCCTTCAAAGACCGGCGTGTGCGTCTTGCGTTTTACCAGGCCATTGACGTGGAGGCCATCCACACCAAGGTCATGTTGGGTCAATCGACCCCGACGGCAGCGATCATCTCTCCCAGCTTCAATGCCTTCCCCAAGCATTTGAAGCGCTACCCGTACGATCCGGCTGCCGCGAAGAAGCTCCTTGCCGAGGCGGGGTATCCGAATGGTTTCACGCTGACGATGGAGTGCCCGAACGACCGGTACGTGAATGACGAGCGGATCTGCACCGCGGTCGCTGGCATGCTCGGGAAAATCGGGGTGAAAGTGCGCGTCTTTTCTATGCCCAAGAGCCAGTTCTTCCCCCGGGTCCAGTCCCCGTCCCATTCCGTGAGCTTGTGGTACATGGGCCTATCCTCCGCCAATATGGATGCGGCGGGAACATTGGAAGAGTTGGCGCACACCCGGGTCGGCAACTGGGGGAACTGGAATGGGGGCAAGCTGTCGGACGAGATCATCGACCGCGCCACCGAAGAGGCGATGACCGAGAGCGACAAGACGAAGCGAGATGCGCTGCTGAAGAAGGCGCAGGATCGCCTTCACGATCAAGTGTACTTCATCCCGGTTCACCAGCAGGCCCTCTCCTGGGGAGTCCGCGAAAACATCACGCTGATTCAGCGGGCTGACAACGTATTCGAATGGAAATACGTGACGATCAAGTAAGGCGGTTGGCACCTCCGATCATCAATGCACTGGAAGATTGGTCGAAAATCCCGGTGCCCCAGGCGGCGCGTGCTGGCCTGGGGCACCGGGGCTCGGAAGTGATTTCCGGGCCTGTGCGGTCGGCCCACCTTCGACCCAATACTCCCGAGCACTTCTCGCTTTCGGGCTCGTAGGGATGTTTGCGTGTTGGGTTCGTCCGGACGTGCCCGTCCACGCACGGCTCCGCGTAGATGGGGGTCGAGGGCATCAGGATGTTAGTGTTTATCATTCGCCGCCTGGCGCAATCGCTTCTTGTGATGCTCTTGGTGGCCCTCATCGCGTTCCTCCTCTTCAATTTCATCGGCGATCCGATCAGTAATATGCTCAGCTCCGATGCGAGCCCGGCCGAGCGCGAGCATATGCGCCAGGCCCTAGGGCTCAATGATGCATTCTACGTCCAATTCGTCCGGTTCGTGGGAAACGTGCTGCGAGGCGACCTTGGCATTTCCTACCGCCTGGGGCACCCGGTCTCGCATCTGCTCGTCGAACGGCTTCCGGCCACACTTGAGCTGGTGTTCTGCGCCGGCGTGCTCGCCCTCGTTATCGGGCTGCCTCTGGGAGTCTACACCGGTCTCCATCGGAACGCTTGGATGAGCCAGGTCTTCCTGGCCGGGTCGCTGGTCGGGGTATCGCTTCCGACCTTTCTCATTGGCATCCTTCTGATTTTCGTGTTTTCGGTGACCTTAGGATGGCTGCCCGCGTTTGGTCGGGGAGACACGGTCTCCTACGGATGGTGGTCCACCGGACTCCTCACAGCCTCGGGCGTGAAAGGAATGATCCTCCCGTCCGTGACCCTGACCTTGTGGCAACTTGCCCTCATCCTTCGGTTGGTGCGTGCGGAAATGCTAGAGGTGCTGCGAACCGACTACATCAAGTTCGCGCGCGCGCGAGGGTTGAGCAAACGCGCGATCAATTTTGGCCACGCCCTGAAGAACACCTTGGTTCCGGTTATCACGATCACGGGGGTCCAGCTCGGATCGTTGCTCGCCTTTGCGATCATCACCGAAACGGTATTCCAGTGGCCGGGCATGGGACTGCTGTTCATCGAGGCGGTCCGTTTCGCCGATGTGCCGGTCCTCGCCGCCTATCTCGTGCTGATCTCGCTCTTCTTCGTCCTCATTAATCTCATCGTGGACGTCTTGTATTTCGTGGTGGATCCGCGCTTGCGGGCGGATCGCGGGGCGGTGGCGTGAAGGAGTCCGGGATGGTGTCCACCAGCGAACGACGTGGCACCCTGCGCGGGATCTGGAGCCGCGCGCTCGCGAGCGACCTCTGGTATAGCTTTCAGACGTCGCCAGTGGCGGTCGCCGCGACCACCGTGGCGATTCTGATCTTCGTCGCCCTCGCTCTCGCCCCCTGGATCACCCATGATCCATTCGATCTGTCCGTGGTAGACATCATGGATGCGGCCAAGCCCCCCGCGTGGACGGAGGGGGGGACATGGGAATACCCGCTGGGCAGCGACGACCAGGGCCGCAGCGTGCTTGCAACGATCCTCTACGGCACACGGATTTCTCTCGTGGTCGGGGTGTTCTCGGTGCTATTCGCCATGGCGGTGGGCGTGTCGCTTGGGCTGGTGGCCGGGTTTGCCGGCGGCGCGGCGAGTGGGCTCATCATGCGGCTGGCGGACATCCAGCTCAGCTTCCCTGCCATTCTGGTGGCCCTGCTGATCGACGGGATCGCCCGTAGCATCCTGCCCCACGAATTACATGAGCGTCTCGCGTTCTTCGTCCTGATCTTCGCCATTGGGATCTCCAACTGGGTGCACTACGCGCGCGCGGTGCGTGCCTCGACCCTGGTCGAGCGCGGGAAGGAGTACGTGCAAGCGGCATGGCTGGTCGGTATGCCGCCGATCAGCATTCTCGTCCGGCACATTCTGCCCAATGTGCTGGGCCCGGTCCTCGTGCTGGCGACGCTCGGCCTGGCCACCGCGGTCATCAGCGAAGCGACCCTGTCGTTCCTCGGTGTCGGGCTGCCGCCAACCCAGCCGTCGCTCGGCACCTTGATTCGGATCGGGAATGAGTTCCTGTTCTCTGGACAATGGTGGATGACCATCTTCCCTGGAGCCGCGCTCATCCTGGTCGCCCTCAGCGTGAACCTGCTGGGGGACTGGCTCCGTGACGCCTTGAACCCCAAGCTGCGTTAGGGCGACGGTATGGCTGTGGACCGAGCTCCGCTCCTGGACATCCAGCATCTCCGAGTGGAATTCCCGACCAGGCGGGGAACCTTGGTCGCGCTCGATGATGTGTCCCTCCAGATCTCCGAGGGGGAGATTCTCGGCGTTGTCGGCGAATCCGGGGCCGGGAAATCGCTGACCGGCTCCGCGATCATCGGCTTACTGCCGGAGCCCGGTCGCATGGTCCATGGGGAGATACGGCTGAATGGTCGCCGGATCGATGGGCTGTCCGAGGAGGACTTGCGCCGCGTCCGGGGACGGGAGATCGGCGCCATCTTCCAGGACCCGCTCACCAGTTTGAACCCCCTATACGCCGTCGCCTATCAGCTGGTTGAGACAATCCGAGCGCACCTCGACCTGAACGCAAGAGAAGCCCGGAGGCGGGCGCTGGACCTGCTGAAAGAGGTGGGGATACCGGCGGCGGAAGAGCGGATGGACGGGTATCCGCACGAGTTTTCGGGCGGCATGCGCCAGCGGATCGTCATCGCGCTGGCGCTGGCCGCGAACCCCAAGCTCATCATCGCCGACGAGCCGACGACCGCCCTGGACGTCTCGATCCAGGCCCAGATCATTTCCTTGCTCAAACGGTTGTGCCGGAAGCACCAGGCGTCGGTAATGCTCATCACCCACGACATGGGTGTCATCGCGGAAGCGGCGGATCGAGTCGCGGTCATGTACGCCGGGCGCATTGTGGAGACCGGACCGGTCGAGGAGGTGATTCGCCGAGCCCGTCACCCTTATACCGACGGATTGATGGGCTCGATTCCGCCACTCAAGACGCGCGCTGCGCGTCTGACCCAGATCGACGGGACGATGCCGCGCCTGACGGAGATGCCGCCTGGTTGCGCTTTTCATGCAAGATGCCCCCATGTGATGGACCGGTGTCGCGCGCACCGGCCGCCCATCGAGAGAGTTGCGACGGCCCACGATGTCGCCTGCTGGCTCTTTGACCGCGCACCGGCACCTGAGGCCAGGAGCTGATGGCGATGGATGCCCCCCTCCTGAAAGTGAACGGGCTAAAACGATACTTCGATGTCTCTCCGCCGTGGTTGAGCCGCGTGGTCGAACGAAAGCCGCGCCGACTGCTCAAGGCCGTCGATGGAGTAAACTTCGAGGTGGCCCGCGGTAAGACGTTCAGTCTGGTCGGGGAGTCCGGGTGCGGGAAGTCCACCGTGGCCAAATGTATTCTGGGGCTCTACGGTATGACCGCAGGCACGATCACCTTTGACGGGGTCGAGGTGGAGGACACCGCGTCGCGCACCGCCATGTTGCCGATCCGGCGCCGGTTGCAGATGATCTTCCAGGATCCCTACGCCAGCCTGAATCCCCGCTGGAGAGTCCGGAGCATTGTCGGCGAGCCCATTCGGGCATTTCGACAGTTCCGGGACCGGAGCGCGGTCCTGGACGAGGTCGGGACCTTGCTGCGGTCCGTCGGCCTGACCCCAGATGATGCCGATAGGTACCCCCACGAGTTCTCCGGAGGACAGCGGCAGCGCATCTCAATCGCCCGTGCCCTGGCGTCGCGCGCAGATTTCATTGCCTGTGACGAACCGACGTCCGCCCTGGACGTCTCGGTCCAGGCCCAGATCCTGAATCTCATGAAGGACCTGCAGAAGGAGTTTGGGCTGACCTACTTGCTGATCTCCCACAACTTGGCCGTCGTGCGCCACATGTCGGATAGCATCGGCGTGATGTACCTGGGGCGGCTGGTCGAGGTGCGCCACGGCAACGCCCTCTTTGATGATCCGCGACATCCGTATACACGGCTGCTTCTGAATGCGATCCCGAGCCTGGAGATCATCGGCCAGGACCGCACGCCGTTGGCGGGCGAAGTCCCGAGCCCGATCAATCCTCCGACCGGTTGCCACTTCCACCCGCGGTGCCCCCACGCAAATCAGCGTTGCCGGGAAGAGTCACCGGTGCTCTTGCCCGTACCATCCGGGCAGGTGGCGTGCCATGCGGTTCAGGAGGCGCGAAACTGAGAGCGCCGACGTCACAAGTTGGTCTGCCGTGAACCGGTTCCTGCGAGGCCAGAGAAGGGGAGAGGTCTATGAAGATTCTTGATGGCGTGATGCGCATCAGTGACGAAGTGGTGGCCTGGCGTCGGCATCTGCATACGATACCCGAAACCTCCTTCGAGGAGGTCAAGACCGCGGAGTTCGCCGCCAAGAAGTTAGCGGAGTTCGGACTTGAGGTGCAACGTGGTATCGGGAGGACGGGGGTGGTCGCCACCCTGAAGAACGGGGAGGGGCCGACCCTCGGCTTGCGGGCCGACATGGATGCCCTGGACGTGCAAGAGGCAGCGGATGCGTCCTATCGGTCCACACACCCCGGCAAGATGCACGCTTGCGGGCACGACGGGCACGTCGCCATGCTTCTGGGCGCGGCCAAATACCTCACGGCCACGCGGAACTTCAAGGGGACAGTGCGCTTCATCGTTCAGCCGGCGGAGGAGACCGGTGGGGGCGCCCAGGCCATGCTCGAAGACGGGCTGTTAACGCGGTTCCCGGTGGACAGCGTGTTCGCCATCCACAACTGGCCGGAATGCCCGTACGGAACCTTCGGCATTCGGCCGGATCACGTCCAGGCGAGCTATGACCGGTTCGACGTCAAGTTCACGGGTCGGGGGGGCCACGCTGCCTCACCATACCTGGGCGTCGATCCAATCGTGATGGCCGCAGAAGCTACCCTGGCGCTTCAAACCATCATTAGCCGCAATATCCATCCGCTCCATTCGGGCATCGTCAGCATCACGCAGATTCACGCAGGGACCACGTACAACGTCATTCCGGATGAGGTCGTCCTCCGCGGGACCACCCGAGCGTTTCTCCCGGAAGTGCGCGATACACTCGAACGGTCCATGCGTCGCATCATTGCAGGGGTAGCCGCCACACACGGCGGCATGGGGGTCGTCAACTATATGCGCGGGAACCCGCCGACCATCAACCACCCGGCTCAGGCGGAGATCGCGGCGGAAGTGGCCGCGGAGATCGTCGGAGCCGACAACGTGGACCGAGCTATCTTGCCGACCATGGGCTCCGAAGACTTCTCATACATGCTGTTGGCGAGGCCGGGTTGTTACATCTGGGTGGGCAACGGTGGGGCCGAGCGGGACCGGGGCCTGCATAAGCCGGTTTACCTGTTCAACGACGAGATTGTCCCCATCGGGGTAACGTTTTGGGCTCGTTTGGTGGAAAAGGTGCTCGGCTGACTCCGTAAATAAAACGACGGGTACCGGACGGTATGCCGTGAATACTCTATTTTGCGGGAGGTAGCTTCCTTCGTTTCTTTTCTGACGTTCGGCCCTATCCGGGGAACGTCCCGAGCAAACGGACGGCACCGGACACCTTTCGACGCGTACGTCGTGGATTTCCGTGTAGCGACAACCCGATCCTTCCCACGCGAAGCCAGAGAATGGCCCGGCCGAACGTAACCACAGGAGACTGGTCAGTGTCGCCGTGTCCGCAGGGACGCCGGGTGTGCTGCCCAAGGAAGCCCGGCTGGGGCGTGGGCCACGTCCTGGCCGACGTTGGCGGGGAGAGGGGCACCGTCTTCTTCCTGCGTGGTGGCAACCGAACACTCGATAGGACCATTGACGAACGGGACCTCGTGACCGGCCCAGCCGCAGCACACCCGATCCTCGATGTCGCCGCTCAGGCCAACTGGCATCACGCCCACCACAACCCGGCGGTTCGACTATGTTGACCGAAGGAGAAACGCAAATGCCTACGCCGCTCGAATACCAGTTTCATCATGTGCACATTTTCAGCTCGGACGTCCCCGCTGCCGAGCGATGGCTGGTGGAAGGCATCGGCGCCGACTTGGTCGGGCGTCATGACTCCCGCGGTGTGCCGACCAGTACGCTGCGGCTCGGGGGCATCCAGATCCTGATCCGCGGCGCGCGCGAGGGCGAGCATCTCACCCGCGCCGACGCACCCCACTTTGGCACCAACCATTTTGGCCTCAAGGTGGCCGACATCGACGCGACCGTCGCGGAGCTCCGCGGCCGCGGTGTCACGATCGAGGTGGAACCGTGGGACTTCGGCCCCGGCATGCGAATCGCCTTCGTCAAGGGGCCGGACGATGTCCGGATCGAGCTGGTGCAAACGCGCTAACAGGAGAGACCAAGGTACCGTCTTGCGGGACGGTGTTGCCTGCGTGGACTTCCCGTGAGAGGACGCGAAGCTACGACGACTACCGGCAGGCGCCGAGGGGCCTCTTCCGGCGGCGGGGCGGACACGGAGGTCCCGGACCCGGACAATGGAGACCGGACCCCTGCCGTCGAATTCGGTAGCAAGACACTTCGGAAGCAGCGGCCCCTCGTACACGCTCTAGGTCGAGCGTTCGGGTTTGTCGAATCACAAGGAAACGCCGGCCGCGACGGATCACGCCTTGACCGGCGCGGTGGAACAGGTGTCCCCGCCAAGATTGGCCCGCCGTTTCGGGGTTCGGCCGCGGGGGACCGCGTTGCCGCTGCGTAGGATAGACAACAACACACACTTTTTCGAAGCGAGCAGACTACCATGAGCACCAAGATACCCGACGCACTGAAGGCAGACATGCCGCAGACGACGTGGGGCAGGATCCTCCTCGCCACGCCCGTGGTGATGACGGTCGTCGCGACGCTCCTGGCAGGGCTGGCGTCCAGCGAGATGACCCGCGCGCAATACAACCGGTCGCTCGCGGCCCAGCAACAGTCTAAGGCGGGCGACCAGTGGAGCTTCTTTCAGGCGAAGCGACTCCGCGGCACCATGCAACTCAGCACGCTGGACCTGCTGAAGACCACAGTGTCCCTGCGCCCGCTCGATGAAGCCGGACTCAAGCGCTTCGGCGAGCTGGACGCCGCCGTCTCGGCGGCCCTCCTGAAGAGCGAATTGCCTCCGGCCCCGGCCTCCACTGCGTCGGATGCACCCCTCAAGAGCGCACTGGAGGCGGTTGAACGCATGAAACCGGAACCCGAAATCCGGTCATCGCTTGAATCGGTGAAAGCCGCGACGGTCGATGAGGCGATCCAGGCCGCTCGCGATCGAGCCGCCGCATTCGACACCGCCACGACCTCGATCAGTCGAAGCGTGGATCGCCTGGAGAAAGCCATCGCGGCCTCCGGACCGACAGAGTTGGTTCGGGACGTTACGGCGGCGCGATTACGGTACACCGCCGCGCGCTACGAGATCGAGGCCCGCCTGAACCAGGCCATCGCCAACCTCTACGAACTCCAGGTCCGCATGAGCAACATGGCGGCGGAACGTCACCAGCGGCGCAGCGAGTGGTTTTTCCTGGGCATGCTGGCGGCGCAGGCTGCGGTCATCACGGCGACCTTCGCTCTGGCCGCCAGACAGCGCAGCATCCTGTGGGGCCTGGCGGCCGGGGTAGGCCTTGTGGCGATTGTCTTCGCCGTTTATGTGTATCTGTGGCTGTAGGTGAGTAACAGTGGCAGTGGTTAAGAAAGGACGGGTGCGAGCGTGCCGGTGTCCAAAAAAGGTACCGGACAGCATGCCGTGGATACTCGGGAACTCGCCGGTGGAGGTCCGGCCCCGGGAGCGGGCAGCGCGCCCGGGTAGCGTGAGGGAGGGGACCCACTGCGTGGGTACCCCGGGGAACCCGACGCACCACGTTCCCTGACGAGCGCTCACATGCGAGTCTGAAAAATCGCAGGCGCGTGATGGGGGACGGTCCAGTCTCCGTCGTCTTTTGCGACGTTCCCCGGGACGGTGCCCCGGACAACAAGGGCGTTTGGTCGACATGACCGTGGTCGCAAAGCGGAAAGTCCGAGGACACCATCATTGCTGACCAAATTGTCATCCGGGACCCGGCCGTTTCTGCGGTGTCAAGGTAAAATCCTCCTCATGATGCGGCGTGCTGACCGTATCGCCAACCTGTTATCTGCCGTCGTCCCCCGAGGCCGCTCCGTCAGAACCTGTCACGCCCCATCGTAGTGGTGCCATCCGGCCGGCTCGCTGCCCCGAGCGGCCCACCCGGCCTAGTCCGGGCTGTTGAGAGTGGGAGCGGCGCGCCGCTGTCCCGCCGCGGTCGCCACGAGGCGCCGCCACGTTGCACATCTCGCGCTGCCGACTCCCCGGGGAAGACGGTCCTGCCGAGCCGGGGCGGCGGGTTAGCGGGGGTGCCGCCGCAGCCTGCCCGCCCGGGTGGGGTCATACGGCATCCCGCTCCGCCATACGCCCCACACGAGCCGGAGTTGTTTCGCCGCCAGGTCGACGAGGGCCGTGAACCCGGCGAAGTGGTCGCCCCGGCAGGAGGATCGCGTCCACCGTGGGTCAGATGCTCGGGATCGAGCGGAGGAGGGCATAGGCGGGCAGCCGTTTCGCGATCGGCGTGCAGGCCGCTTCGATCACGGCCAGGCGGGCCTGCACCGCCGTGACCTGCGCCCCGAGATCGGCGCAGGCCGTGGCCAGGCCGAGGGGCAGGCGTCCCTTCGACACCGCTGGCCGCCCGGGCGCGGCGAAGACATCCCCACCACAGGAGGGGTCCGCCGGTGCGTTTCCAGTCACAGGGGATCCCCGAGTTGGCTGAGAAGCGCTTCCGTGCGGGCGGCCGCTCTCAGCGGGGACACGGGACGAGCCCGCCGCAGAGGAGCGCCTTGAGATCGGTCGCCGCGCGAGGGGCTCCAGAGAGCCTCACTGCGGCGGTGGGCCGAGCTTGCAGCTCAGCATCCACTCGATGATGCTGGCGATGTGCTCGGGACGGGAGGGCTTACTCATGGTGAAAGTCGCCCCGGCTTCGCGCCCCCAGAGGTCCAGCATGCGCTCCTCTAGCGCGGTCAGGAGGAGGATCGGAGTGTCCTTCAGCTTGGCGTCGGCCCGCAATCGCCGACAGATTTCGTATCCGTCCATGTTCGGAATCAGCACGTCGAGAATGATCAGGTCGGGCTCCTCTTGCTTGGCCGTATCGATGCCCGAGGCACCGTCGGCGGCGGTGAGGACCCGGTAGCCGAGCCGTTCGAGCGCCTCCTTGCCGAAGGTGAGGAGCAGGCGGTCGTCGTCGATCCAGAGGATGCGCACCTGCCGGGGCTCACTGGTCGCCTCCGGTCCCAACCTGAGGGGATGGCGGCAAATCGGGCACCACACCACGCGGGGGTGCTCGCCTTGCGTCTCCTCCACCGGTTGGGCTGCTTGGCAGTTGGGACAGACAATGGTCCGACTCATCGCCGGCCTCTCCTCTCTTCCTGCATCAGATCCTGCCACCGCATGGGTCGCATCCGACCCCTCGGGGCCACCCGCTGATCCTTGTCCGCGCGCCCGTTCGCCGCCGACCAGACCGCTGGAGGCCAGAGGACAACCGCGCGTCGCCGGGACAGCTTACCACACGCAGGCCATCGGCCGCACGCCCAGAGCGCGAGAATGGATAAGACCTATCACAATATAGTGGGGGACCCGGCCGTTTCTGCGCTGTCAAGGCGGATCCCTTATGGCAACGTTCCCACGACGTTGCGACGGCAACGGAGGTACCGGTCTACGGTGTTGCCTACGTGAACTTCCAGCGAGAGCGCTCGACGTCACGACGAGCAGTGCTGGGTCGCGCCGAAGGGGGCAAGCGGGCGCTGTCTTTCAGGTTTCTCGTGGGGGCGCTTACGCCGTGTTTGCGGGACCCGATCGCGTGGAGGCATAGCAGTTGTCCACGTCGCCGCGGCGTCCGCACCGCCGCGTGGGGACGTAGTGGGGGGCATTGCTACGTACGACCAATCGTGTTGGCCTCGACTCCCCACGATCGGCCAGCGCTCATCCTGCGCCAGAGGGAGATCGTCACCGATTGTCGCCTCGGCGGTGTTTCCCCGCATACACGTTGCGCGGCGAGGGGAGGGTGTGGTAAGAACAGGCGGGCAATCGTCGGCCCGTCGACTCCGGAGACCGCTGATTCGATGACGTCGAGGGAACCGTAAGCCATCACGACGCCGATCCTGACCCCAGGACCGGCGTTTTCACTTCCGGGAACCGGCATGGCAGATAGAATCCGGCAGATCTTCTGGGGATGGTATGTGGTGCTGGGGGCCTTCCTGGCGCTGTGCCTCTCCTACGGCGTCCGATACTCCTTCGGGGTATTTGTCCACCCGATGTTCCAGGAATCCGGATGGCCCATGTCCGTCATTTCCATCGCGGCGTCCGTCAACATCCTGACCTATTCCATTGCCGGCATATTCTGCGGCCGACTGGCGGACCGCATTGCGCCCAAGTGGATGATGACCGCTGGATCCATTCTGACCGCCATCGGGTTCTACGTTCTGATCCATGCCGAGACGCCGGCCGGCCTGTATCTGTCGTACGGCATCCTGTGCGGCGTTGGCCATGCATGTCTCGGGATGGTTGTCTGCGCCGCGGCGATCGGCAAATGGTTTATCCGGAAACGAGGGGTCGCTCTGGGGCTGTCCTCCATGGGCATCGGGGTCGGCACCATGGTCATGGGCCCGGCCGCCGGGTATATCGTCGGCGCCTACGGCTGGCGGACCGGATTTGTGTTCTTCGGGGCCGTGATTCTGGCGCTTGGGATCCCCATCTCCCAGGTGCTCATGGGAAAGACGACGCCCGAGGCGAGCGGTCTACGTCCGGACGGCGAACCGGCGGTGCGAGAGGCGCCGCGACCCGAAGCGGTCCCGGAGAGTCGAGCGAGCGCCTCCCTGAGGCCGGTCCTGACCGACTGCCGGTTCTGGCTGCTCGCGATATGCAACAGCCTGGCGACGGCCACCTTGATGATGACCTTCGTACATCAGGTCGCCTATGCCGTCGGCAACCATATCGGGAAGTTCGAGGCGGCTGCGGCCCTGGGCATCGTCGGGTTTGCCAGCAGTGCGGGCAAAGTCTGTTTCGGCTGGCTGTGCGATCGGATCGCCGATGCCAAGTATGCGGCCGCCCTGGGGTTCTTCCTCATGGCCATCGGCATGGGGCTGCTGATCCGCGCGGACACCGCGGTGGTTCTGTATCTATTTGCCGTGATCTTCGGAATCGGCTACGGCTCCATGGCGCCGTTGATGCCGTACTTGACGGCGGACCGATTCGGACGGCAGGTGCTGGGCTCGGCCTACGGGATGCTGATCTTTTTCGTGGCGGGCTTTGGCGGAAGCATCGGACCCGTCATCGGGGGATTGATCTATGACCGGACCGGTTCGTATGCGAATGCCTGGCTGCTCAACCTGATCCTGTTGATGGCCATCTCTGTCCTGATCCTGACCCTGAAGCCGGCAAAGGCGAAACACCCGGCAAGGTAGAATCCCGACCTTACGGCAGGACGTCAGGCAGGACATTCATTTTGAACCGACATGGCGGAGCGCGCCAGTGCCCCGGCCCGCAGACTTCTTAATCGGAATTCCGGGGACACCATAATGAATTCGAGGCTGGCGCTACGGGGGTGTCGGGACGAACCCCGGACCCGTTGCCATGCAAACCAAGTCATGGTATCTGGTGCCAGCGATGCCCCCGCCCTCCGGGCCATTGGGGCGGACGGGAGCCCACTCGGCAACCCGCCCGCGTCGTCCACTTTCCCTGGAAAGGATCCGCCCGTGAAACCCAGAGACCGCATTCTGCATGCCCTGCACCATGAAGAGCCGGATCGCGTGCCCACCGGCGAGAACGACATCGACTACGTGCTCGCCGAACAATTGCTCGGCCGCACCACCCTCTACAACTCGCGCTGGCGGGAGCGCCAGGCGTTGTGGGACGGGCGTCGCGCCGAGATCGTGCACGACTACGGCACCACGCTGGTCGACCTGGCCCGCACCCTGGAGTGGGACTATGTGCGCGTGCCCACCATGCCCGTGGACAAGGCGTATCGCCGCCCGGTGATGACCGGGCCCTATTCGTGGCTCGACGAGACGGGCCGCGAAATCCAGTACAGCCCGGAGGTGGGCAACATCGCCACCTTCGTGGACGACTCCGAGATGACCATCGACGACCTGCCCGACCCCGCCGCGCCGTTCGCCGTCCACCCCAGCGTGCTGGAGGCCATTCGCCACGTCGTCGCCGAGCTGGCCGACACCCATTTCATCATCGGGCGCTCGCCTGTCGACGGCACCTTCCCCTTCCAGCAGACAGTCGGCATGCAGGAGTTTCTCACGCGCATGGTCACGGACCCGGAGTTCGTGCGGCGTGCGGTCGACGTCTACGTCAATCGATCCATCGCCTACATCGAGGCCATGCTGGACGCCGGCTGTGACGCCGTGATGACGACCGATGACTACTCGGGCAACGAGGGACCGTTCATGGGGCCGGCCCGCTTCCGCCAGTTCGTCGCGCCGGGCATCGAGCGCCAGGCGGCCGCCGCTCACGCCCGCCGCGGCATCTTCATCAAGCACACCGACGGCAATGTCTGGTCGATCCTGGACGACCTCGTCGCCACCGGCATCGACGGCTGGCACGGCATCCAGCCGAACATCGGCATGGACCTGCGCCAACTCAAAGAGCGGTACGGCGCGCGCCTCTGCTTCTTCGGCGGGCTCAACTGTGAGACCCTGATCGAGGGCACGCCGGAGACGGCACGGGCCGAGGTGGAGTACGCGATTCGCCACGCGGCGCGCGGTGGCGGCCTGGTGATCGCCACCGGCAACGTGCTGCAGCCCGGTACCACGCTGGAGAACTACCTGGCGGCGCGGCAGGCGACGCGCGACTTCGGCGCCTACCCCCGCCGCAACAACGCCGGGGAAAACTAAAGCTACCCTAGTACCGGCCGCTGGTACCGGACACCTTTTGACACGTAACCCGTGGATTTCCTTGTGGCCACAATCAGATTCTTCTCGCCTGCAACCAGGAGAACGGCCCGGCCGGTCGTAGCCGAAAGAGGCTGATCAGTGTCGTCGCGTCCGCAGGGACTCCGAGGGTGCTGTCCGAAGAAGGCCGACTAAGGCGTGCGCGACGTCCTGCGAAGCGGGATGTCTGAGCGCCTTTGACAACTGAAGGGTCCGCCACACCGTTGTTGTGTAACCGGTGGGTTTCACAGGCCAAGAGACATGGCACGGATCTCCTCCGCAGTGATCCCCGCGATTCGGGCACAATGGTCCACCGCCGCGGCCCGAGACGCTGCCAGGAGGCGATGGGCCAACCGGTGCAGCGGCGGGGGCCATGGTCCACCGGGGGGGGACCCGGACGGGGATGCGGGGCGGCGCCCTGGTGAGGGAGCGGAGGGGCCAGAGGCAGAGGGCGGATCGGCGGGGTGGGGGGGCC
The DNA here is from genome assembly GCA_963695995.1 of uncultured Methylomirabilota bacterium. Classification (GTDB taxonomy): domain Bacteria; phylum Methylomirabilota; class Methylomirabilia; order Methylomirabilales; family 2-02-FULL-66-22; genus 2-02-FULL-66-22. The sequence continues at coordinate 7,225 of CAVOIV010000041.1, read as the reverse complement.
CCACTGCATTGGCGTGATCGCCGATACCCATGGGCGCCTGCGCCCGGCAGCCATCGCGGCGTTCCAGGGGGTGGAGCGGATCATCCATGCGGGGGACATCGACACCCCCGACGTCCTCCAGGCCCTCCGGGCCTTGGCCCCGGTCACCGCCGTCCGCGGGAACGTGGACGGGGCCGGGCGCGCGCCTCCCCGACGGCCGCCCTGACGATCGAGCAAGTGAGCATCTCCGTGCTCCACAACCTGGACGACCTCGCCCGCATCCCCGGCGGCGGGCATGGGCGCGTCGTGGGGAGCGGGCACTCCCATCGCCCCGGGATCCAGGACCGGCAGGGCGTGCTCTACCTGAATCCGGGAGCGCCGGCCCGCGGCGGTTCCGGCCCCCCTCAGCGTCGCCCTGCTGGAGGTGCACGACACGCGCGTCGCGGTGCGGCTGGTGCCGCTGGACGGATGAGGTGCCGCTGACGCCACGCTCGCGCTGCCGCGTTCGCATCCCGTGCGGCCCACACGGTACGCTCGGGGGAGATCGCACGGCTCCCGGGCTTCGACCGTCTGCCGCGCCTGGATCGGCCGACGATGACGGAGGCGGTGGCGTCGGCGTTGTAGCCGGGGAATTGACGGAAGACCGCCCCCACACGCGCCCAAATGGCGTAGAATGTGGTCCAGGGTGCCCGACGGGCGAAGGGAAGCTGTGGCTCCACTTCCAACACAGAGAGGAGCGGTCTCCGTGCCCAACTGCGCACTCTTTGACGTCTGTGGACTCACGGATGACGCGGACCCACGGGCTCGCTGCTGCATCCTGCACTCGCGGAACGCCGATAACGCCCCAGACGCCTTTGCCGCCGCGCTGCTAGCCCACCGAGAAAAGAGCCACACCTTCCGGGCCGTCTTGTTCCCCCGCTTCGCAGACTTTGCGGGAGCGACGTTCCCCGAGGCCGCCGACTTCTCCGATGCCACGTTCACCGCTGGGGCCAGCTTCTCCAAGGCGACGTTCAGCGGGGAGACCACCTTCACCGGGACGACCTTCGCCGGGGTGGCCTACTTTTCCGAGACGGTGTTCGCCAAGCGGGTGAGCTTCATCAAGGGGACGTTCACCGAGGGGGCGCACTTCGCCGGGGCGCGGTTCACGGAAGGGGCCAACTTCCATAGCGCCACGTTCACCGGGGAGGCCGACCTCACCCAGGCCACCTTCGTCAAGGGGGCCACCTTCGTCCACGGGACGTTCGCCGAGAAAGCCCGCTTTGCCGGGGCGACGTTCGCCGAGAAGGCCCTGTTCCACCGGGCCACGTTCACCGGGGTGGCCGAGTTCTCTGGGGCGACGTTTGCCAAGGGGGCCACATTTGCCGAGGCCACATTCCAGGATGGGGCGGACTTTGACGGGGTGGCGTTCCAGGGCGGGAAGGTAGACTTTGCCCATTGTGCCCTGCTCGGCCCGACCCGCTTTGCGCCCCGCCGGATACGGAAGGACCTCGTCCCGGTGTTTGGAAATGCGGCGGTGGATTTCCGGGCGGTGCGGGTCGAGCCCCCCGACGCCCTCGCCTTTGTCGAGGCCAATCTGGACCGCTGCCGCTTGGTGGATACGGATGCGGCGGAGCGTGCGCCTGACGGGGTTGACGTGGGTGCAGCTACCGTGGGGCCTGTGGTCGCGGGTGGCCGCCCGCGACGCGGTGTACGACGAACAACAGCCGGAGCAGTACGCCCCCTATGCCGATGGCGAAGATTGAGGACCTCTATCGGCAGTTGAAGAAAGACTACGAGGAGCAGCGGGACTTCGAGCGGGCGGGAGACTTCCACTACGGCGAAAAAGAAATGCGGCGACGGAATCCTGGCACCCCCTTCCGACTCGAAGCCGCTCCTGACACTCTATCGAGGGGTCAGCGGGTACGGGGAGTGGTGGCTCCGGCCCCTTGCCCTGTTCCTCGTCCTCCTGGTGGCCGGGGCAGTGAGCTACCTGTACTGCGGCGTGTGGGTCAAGGACCTTGGCGGGAGTGGCGGACACCTCGTCGTCATGCGGGACTGGTCGTCGGGCGCTGAGGACGCGCTCTCTTCACGCTGGGGCAGAATGTCTTATTGAGTCTGCGCGTCATGACCTTATTAAAGCCGGACGACATGGTCCCCGTCGGAGGGTCGCGCCTCATCCAGACGGTCCAGAGTCTGCTCGGACCTATTCTCATGGGTCTCGCCGGTCTTGCCATCCGGCAACGCCTGCGGCGATGACGGTGGGGCCTGACAGCGACAGTGCGCCGGAATCTGCGGTGCCACTCATGAACGTGGAAGCGGTGCTCCAGGCCACCCGAGCTTTGTATCCCACCGACGAGGTCCGTATCCTGAATTGGCACCGGCCCAAACGGGACGTGTAGGGGGTGGCAACACAACGGCCCCTGACCCCGAGGCGGAAGAAACGCGCCAGGTGGTCATTGACGGACTGGCATAATGCTACTACCATGTGAATGAAAATGACACACTATCGAGCGCGCGCATTGAGCGGGCCGCTGGCCGAGGCCCTGGCGGACATGCCGGTCGTTGTCATGACCGGGATGCGGCAGACGGGCAAGAGCACCCTGCTGCAGCGTGACGCCGCGCTCGCCGAGCGCGAGTACGTGAGTCTGGACGATTTCGCCCAGCTCGAGGCGGCTCGCCGTGATCCGGAAGCGTTTCTCGACCGGGAGGGACCCCTTACGATCGACGAGGTGCAGCGGTGTCCCGAGCTGCTCGTGGAGATCAAGCGGGCGGTGGACCGGGATCGGCGGCCGGGGCGCTTCCTCCTGTCCGGCTCCGCGAACTTCGCTCTGTTGCGGGGGGTGTCTGAGAGCCTGGCAGGGCGGGCGGTGTATCTCACGCTTCACCCGTTTACGCGACGGGAGATCCGGGGTGACCTGGGCCGGCTGCCCCGGATCCGACGCGCGTTCACCGAGAGAAGACCGCCGCGGAATGACGGCGGGGGCGGGCTGGACTGGGCGGACGTGCTGCGCGGAGGACTCCCGCCCGTGGCGCTCGGTGCCGTGCGGACACCCCGGGTCTGGTTCACCGGCTATGAGCAGACCTATCTGGAGCGGGATGTCCGCGACCTGAGCCGCATCGGTGATCTCCTGCTTCCGGGGCCTCCTCAAGCTGGCCGCACTCCGCACCGCGCAGGTGCTCAAAGTCAGCGAGTTGGCCCGCGATGCCAAGCTCGCCGCGGCCACCGCCGGCCGATACCTGAGCCTGTTGGAGGCGTCGTTCGTCGTCAACCGCATCCCACCCTTCCTCGTCAACGAGGCAACGCGGCTGATCAAATCGCCCAAGCTCTTCCTGAGCGATGCGGGCCTGGCTGCGCACCTGGCGGGGCTCCCTGCCGGCGAACCGAATGTGTCGGACCCGTTCCGGGGGGCCGTGTTGGAGACGTACGTCGCACAGAATCTTCTGGGACGCTAGCGGCGGAGTGGCCCGGACCTCGCCTCGCGTACTGGCACGTCCAGGGACGCCACGAGGTGGACTTCATCGTGGAGTCCGGCCGAGATTGCCTTGCCATCGAGGTCAAGGCGGCGCCCCGCTGGACCGATCGGGACCTGTCGGCGCTCCGAATCTTCCTGGAACGCGCGCCACGGTGCCGACTCGCCCTTCTCGCGCACACAAGGCACAGGCACCGTGTCGCTCGGCGAACGGCTCTGGGCGATCCTGATTCCTGCGTTGCTGAGCTGACCAACTGACCCCACCAGAGGGGACGCAGCTTCTCCAGCATGCCTGTTCTTGCACTGCTCCCCCGCTCAGATACCGCGAGAGGTTGCCACTCGCGTCGTGGTGCGGTTTTGGAGTCTCTCGATTGCGGCCTCGCCCGTGATCGCCTGCCGAGAGGACAGGCGCAACGGGATAGGCCACTTCTGCCCGCCTTTCGCCCTTGACACCCGACGTCGTGCCGCGGTACGCATGGTGTCGGCGCGATCGGCACCGCACCCTGGGTCGGGGCGCCGGGGTCGCGGGTCCGGCGCCGGTGGGAACCGGGTTCCCCCGGGGCCTTGTGGCCGGGGCGGAGAGCCGGCCGTCGGGCGCGCCGCACATCGTTTTTCCGGCCTAGGTGCTCCATGCGCAGAGGTACGCAGACTCGCCTGTCGTTGGTCGGATCGCTTGCGATCCCACGTCTGGTATGTGGCCTGGGACTGGCCGCCCTGCTGTTGGCCCCGGGCCCGGAGGTCTGTGCCGTGGAACTCAATGTGCTGGCCGCAGGCGCCGTCGAATCGATCGTGCGCGACATGGTGGGAACATTCGAGAAAGAGAGCGGCTACACCCTCAAGATCGCCTACGCCCCCGTGGGCGCACTCCGCGACAAGATCTTTGCCGGAGAGCCGGCGGATCTCACCATCGTGACGCCGGTCATCATCGACCAACTCCAAGCCAAGGGTGTGGTGCGGCCGATGCACCCGCACCGACCTGGGACGGGTGGGCGGCGGTATCGCGGTCCGCTGGGAGCCCCGGCCCCGGCGATCGGGACGCCAGAGGAATTGAAGCAGGCGCTCCTGGCCGCGAAGGAGATCTACTATGCCGACCCGAAGATCGCCACGGCCGGCGCCTACTTCCTGCAGGTGGCGGACCGCCTGGGGATCGGGGACGAGGTGCGCAAGAAGGGCCGCACGGCCGGCGGCGGCAAGGTGTCGATGGAGCTGATGGCGAAATCGACCGCCGACGCGATCGGCCTGACCCAGATCAGCGAGATCCTCTCCGTCCCAGAGGTCGTGCTGGTCGGCCCGTATTCCGGGGACCTGCAGACCATGACGACGTACGCGGGGATCGTGCTCACCCGCACCCCAACGCCGAACGCCGCCGGCGGCATTCCTCCGTTTCCTGACCAGTCCGCCGGTGCAGGCGCGGTTCAAGCAGTCCGGAGCAACGCAGCCGCCGGCGCGGTGATCGTCCGTGATCCGCCACGAGGTTTTGGCTTGACGTCCTTCCTCGGTCTGGGCTAGGCTCCCGCCAAGCTACCACCGTCTCCAGGCCTCCCGCAGGCCAGTGACGGTTTCCGCGCGTCCGGATCCACGAGCAGATTCTTCTCACCTCACCTTCTACCTGGAGGTGGACCATGAATCTCTCTCGACGCACCTTCCTCCAACTCACCGCATCCGGCATCAGCGCCAGCAGCCTCACCGCCCTGGGCTTCTCGCCAACCAAGGCGCTCGCCGAGGTGCGCACCTTCAAGCTGGCCCACACCAGCGAGACGCGGAATACCTGCCCCTACTGCTCGGTGGGTTGCGGCGTGATCCTGTACGGCATGGGTGATCGGGCCAAGAACGCCCGGACGCGAGATCATCCACGTCGAGGGGGACCCCGATCACCCGGTCAACCGCGGCACCCTCTGCCCGAAGGGCGCGTCGCTCCTCGACTTCGTCCACAGTCCCAATCGCCTCAAGTATCCCGAATACCGTGCGCCGGGCGCGGCGGAGTGGAAGCGCGTCAGCTGGGATTGGGCGCTCGACCGCATCGCCCGCCTGATGAAAGACGACCGGGACAAGAACTTCGTCGCCAAGAGCGGCGACGTCACGGTCAACCGGTGGCTCACGACCGCCTTCCTCGCCGCCTCCGCCTCCTCGGACGAATCAGGGTACATCACCAACAAGGTCATCCGCGCACTGGGGATGACCGGGATGGACAACCAGGCCAGGGTCGACACGGCCCCACGGTGGCCGGTCTGGCCCCCACATCGGCCGTGGCGCGATGACCAATCATTGGGTGGACATCAAGAACGCCGACGTCATCCTGGCGATGGGCGGCAATCCCGCCGAGGCGCATCCGTGTGGCTTCAAGTGGGTCGTCGAGGCGAAAGCCAAGAACAAGGCGCGGCTCATCGTGGTGGACCCCCGTTTCACCCGCACCGCCGCGGTGGCGGACATCTTCGCCCAGATCCGCCCGGGCGCCGACATCGCCTTCCTGGGCGGCGTCATCAATTACCTGCTCTCGAACGACAAGATCCAGCACGAATATGTGAAGGCTTACACCAATGCCCCGTTCATCGTGCGAGCGGACTACCAGTTCGAGGGCGGGCTCTTCAGCGGCTACGATGCCGAGAAGCGAACCTACGACAAGACCACCTGGGCCTACGAGCTGGACACGAGCGGCTACGCCAAGCTGGACGTAACGCTCAAGCACCCCCGCACGGTCTACCAGCTCATGATCAAGCACTACCAGCGCTACACCCCCGACGTGGTCTCGAGCCTCACCGGCGTCCCGAAGGACACGTTCCTCAAGATCTGTGAGCTGATCGCATCGACCGCGACACCCGACCGGACCATGACCAGCCTCTACGCTCTCGGCTGGACGCAGCACTCCGTCGGCTCGCAGAACATCCGCGCCATCGCCTGCATCCAGCTCCTCCTGGGCAACGTGGGGGTGCCCGGAGGCGGCATCAATGCGCTGCGGGGCCACTCCAACATCCAGGGGCTCACCGACCTCGGCGTGATGTCGCACCTCTTGCCCGGCTACCTCGGTTGCCCCACCGAGAAAGAGCCGAACCTCAAGACCTACCTGGAGACTCGCACCCCCAAACCGCTGCGGCCGGGACAGATGAACTTCTGGCAGAACTATCCCAAGTTCTTCATCTCGCTGCTCAAGGCCTGGTACGGGACGGCGGCCACCCAGAAGAACGACTTCGCCTACGACTTTCTGCCGAAGAACGACAAGACGTACGACGTGCTCACCGTGGCCCATCTCATGTACCAGGGCAAGGTGAACGGCTACGTCTGCCAGGGCTTCAACCCGCTGGCCTCGGTCCCCGACAAAGCGAAACTCACCGTGGCGTTCTCCAAGCTCAAGTACTTGGTGGTCATCGACCCGCTGGTCACCGAGACGTCCACCTTCTGGAAGAACCAGGGCGAGTTCAACGACGTCGATCCCGCCAAGATCCAAACGGAGGTCTTCCGCTCCCCGTCGACCTGCTTTGCCGAAGAGGACGGCTCACTGGTGAATAGCGGCCGCTGGCTGCAGTGGCATTACAAGGGCGCCGATCCTCCGGGCGAGGCGAAAGCCGACGCGGACATCATCGCCGAAATTTTCCTGCGTGTACGGGCCCTCTACCGGGAGGAGGGCGGGGCCTTCCCCGATCCGATCCTCTCGCTCGCGTGGCCGTACAAGATTCCGCGCTCGCCCTCCCCGGAGGAGCTGGCAAAGGAATTCAACGGCTACGCGCTCGCCGACGTCCCCGACCCCAACGACCCCTCGAAGTTCCTGATCAGGGAGGGGGAGCAGCTGCCGGGCTTCGGCG
>CAVOIV010000040.1:0-112770 GCA_963695995.1 uncultured Methylomirabilota bacterium | reverse complement strand
CACCCCCGGCTCCATGCCCCAAAACTTTCGTTAACGGTTTTCCCACAGAACATCGGGCGAGATTGTCCGCTCGCTGCAATAGGCGCAGCGGAATAGGTTGATGGGGCGGAAACGGGGGAGGTCGAGTCCTGCCCATCTCGCACCTCCATGCAAGCCCGCGCACAGGTACACCCTGGTTGCGACCCACCAGTGCGCAACGATTACACAGATCTACGGCTTCCGCTGATCAGAAGTCTTGATCCGCACGCGGCGGCCCCTCACGTCGTCCTACCGAGTACTGCCTTTGTGGCTACTTGGCGGCCTTTTTGAGCGCCTCGCGCAGCCCAGCCGAGCCGTTGTTGCTCACCTTCTTCTCCACGATGATCTGGACCGGTGTCACCGCTTGGCCATAGTAGTCGTTGTTGAGCCCTTGCCGCACATCGACCGCCGAGCCGTCCAAGATTCAATCCCGCGTACAGCCCTTTGCTCTTCGCAAAGGACACAAAGGCCGTCGTCACATTCGACTTCGCCCCGACGCCATACGGTCCGGCCGCCATCGACGTATCCCCGCCAAACTTCACGGACGTGCTGAAGAGGGACTCGAGCGCTTTCTGCGTCGTGACCATCACGATCACTTCCGCAAACTCCCCGCCGATCTGCAACCCGAAACTCACCGACCCAATGGTATAAAAGGCTGGCTGGCTCCAGTCCCCGGTGGTGGCGTCTCGCCCACCAGCACCCCCGTGCCCCCGGACCCGCCCAGAAAGAACCCGGCCTTGACCACTCGGGGATAGATCAGCACCGCGTTCACATTCTTGAGGTTGTCGTGCAGATATTCATAGTTCTTGTCGGCGCATGAAGCCCTGGAACGTCTTCCGCGCGGCGTCCACGAGCTTTTGGACCTCCGCGGCCTTGGGCCCGGCCGCTTCCTTCGGGGCGGCCGCGGGCGTCTGTGCCGGCGCGGGTGCCTTGGGTTGGCTTTTAGCCTGCGCTTCGCTACTCGCGGCTTTCTGCTGTGCCAGCGCGTCACTCACGGCTTTCTGCTGCGCTTGCGCGTCCCTCAACGGCTTTCTCCAGGTCCGCGATTTTGGTGGTCGCCTGCGCCAGGTCTGCTTTCGTTTTGCTGAGTTCCGCGACGGTTTTGTCATAGTCGTCTTTGCTGACCCCACAGCCGACCATCGCAATGACCGCCAAGACTACGACGGAGAATGGCATCAGACGCGTCACGGGCTTCATACGGAGTCTCCTTTCCTCGAGTGGCACGACAACAGTAAGAGTGGGTTTTTGTCGAACGAGCCCCGTTGACCATTTCTCACGGGCACCTTAAGAACCATATGCCACCATGTTAACCTTCCGACGGCTCCTATCAAGACCTCCCGCTTGCCACCCTGCCTCCTTCCGAGGGTGACAGGGGGTTTGCTTTTCGGGGGGCCACCGCCGCCGGGTCCGCAAGAACGCGGGCACGGCAGTCCCTTCTCGGACCCCATGCCGTGCCCGCCATGACTTAGCGCTCGGATGGTTCTAATTCCACACTGCGATCTCCACCCGCCGGTTCTCGAATTTTCCCTTCGCGGTGGCATTGTCGGCGAAGGGTTTCGTTTGCCCGTACCCCGCGGTCGTGATGCGCTCGCCGCCGGGCACCCCGTTCTTCAGGAGATACTCCTTCACGGCGGCGGCGCGGCGTTCGGACAGGCCTTGGTTGTATGTCGCGTTGCCGACGTTATCGGTATGCCCGTCGATGGAGATCGTCCGGCCGGGATGCCGCTTGACGACTCCACGGCCTTCTGCAGCTCCGGAACATCCGCCTGCCGGATCGTGGCCTTGTTGGTGTCGAAGTTGATGCGCAGCATCAGCCGCTCCACCGGCGTCGCCGGTGGTGGTGGTGGCGCCGTCACGCCGACCGCCGTCGACGCGGTCTGGGACCCGCCCGCCCCCGTCGCCGTGAGGACATAGTTCGCGCTGCTGGTGGGACAGACCTGCCGGGATCCACTCGGGGCCACGCTGCCGATGCCCTGGTCAATCGCGGTGCTGGTGGCATTCGTCGCGGACCACGTGAGCGTCGCGCACTGGCCCTGCTGGATCGTGGTGGGGCTGGCCGTGATGGCGGCCGTGGGCGCCGCCGGTGGGGGCGCCGTCACGTTGACCGTCGCCACCTCGCTCGCAAGGCCGCCCGCGCCGGTCGCCGCGAGGAGGTAGGCCGTGGTGCTGGTGGGGCAGACCTGCCGCGACCCGCTTGGGGCGACCGCACCGATGCCCTGGTTAAGGGAGGTGCTGGTGGCATTCGTCGCGGACCACGTGAGCGTCGCGCACTGGCCCTGCTGGATCGTGGTGGGGCTGGCCGTGATGGCGGCCGTGGGCACTGCTGGCGGCGGCGGTGTCGGGGCCACGGCTCGCGGCGGACACAGCGCGTTCGCTTTGGCCGTCGCCTCGTTGGCCTGGGCGATGGCTTCGTTCGTCCGGCACGCCCAGTACGTCTGGTAAGCGTAATCCTTGAGCTTTTCCGCCGCGCTGAACTCGGCGGGGCATTCGCGATCCTTGCCGGCGGCCCGGGCCGCCTCGACGGCTCGCTCGGCCGCCGGGAGCTCCTTGTGGTAGGCCAGGTGCGGCCCCTTCGGCGCCCACTCCAGGCCTGATTGGGCACAACCGACAAGCCCACCGAAAAGGATAAGGACAGCAACCGACCACAAACGGTTCCGCAGTTTTGAACGCATGCTCCACCCCCTTTGACATGAACGCTGGTTGAGCAGAGCCAACGCCGAACGGGCTACGCCGCCCGCCGGCTCTCCTGGATAAGATGCACGTCATGCTGCTGGGACGGGATGGTGCAGCCCGCCCGTTCCAGCCCTTCCTTGAGCGCGCGGGTCAGGTCCCATCGCAGGTCCCAGTACACGTCCTTGCTGCACCAGGGGCGGACGAGGAGGTTGACGGCTGAACTGCCCAGCTCACCAACCGCGATGGTGGGGGCCGGCTCTTTGAGCACGCGCGGATCCGCGGCCACGACCGCCGAATGGCGTCCAAGGCAGTCTGGATGCTGTCACGGTACGCGATATTCACCGCCAGGTCGATGCGGCGGGTGGGATTGGTCGCGTAGTTCCGGATGATCTGGCCCCACACCGCGGCGTTCGGGACCACGATGGCCACGTTGTCCAGCGAACTGAGCGTGGTGGTGAAGATGCTGATCGCCTCGACCACCGCGGTCACGCCGGCGGCCTCGATGAGATCGCCCTTCCGGAACGGGCGGAAGACGAGGAGCATGACCCCGGCGGCGAAGTTGGCCAAGGTTCCTTGCAGGGCTAACCCGATGGCGAGACCGGCGGCGGCCAAGACGGCGATGATGGACGCCGTTTGGATGCCGATCATCCCCAGGGCGGCGACGACTACGAATGCCACGATAAGATAGTAAATACACGAAGAAACGAAGGGAACGAGCGTGTCGTCGACCTTGGCGCGTTCGAGCGCCCGCTGGACCACCCCCGGGCCCAGCGGGCGATCCGGGTGCCGACCCAGAGCACGATCAGTGCGCCGAGGACGTTCAGGATCCATGGGGTCAGGACATTCACCAGATTCCGAGTCAGTTCCGCCAGGTTGAAGGTGCCCACAGTGTGCCTCCTTTCCTGCGAGGCGCTGCGACGCGGGGTGTGTCGTCTCGGAGACGGCAACTCAGTCTAGAGCAGAAGAGCGTTCGATTCCAGCATGATCTCTATGCCACGCGTTCGGTAATGTCCAATGGTCGTATCGCGACGCTGTCGCGCGTGACCCCGCAGAACGGTCGGCCTGCCAAGAGGTGCGTCATGCGACACTGGATGATTCTCGCGGTGGTGCTTGGGGTTCTCGCGGGTTTCGCCAGTCCCGCGTTCGCGGAGAGTTACGCTCCCCGTCCAACCGTCCCCGCGCGGGGCACGGAAGACCCGGACATCAACGCCAAACCTGATCGAACCTCCTATCGTAGGGTCTCTCGACCCTCCGGGCCAACGCTCACCGGCGCGCTCAGTTCAGATCGTCGTCCTTGTAGTACTTCGTCCCCTTGGCCGTGAGCTCCAGGGCCACGCCGGTCTCGGTGAGCTGGTAGAGCCAGACGCCCGGCGCGACGGGCATGGCGCCCTGGATGGCGGCCCCCTTCTCGCCGGCCTTGGCGGCCACGCTCGTCTGGCCGCCCAGCTCCCAGCCGGAGTTGATGAACGTCGCGAGCGTCTCCGGCGTCTCGAAGACCCAGACCAGGCTGAACTTCTTGACGCCGAAGCCGAGGCCGGCCTGGAGCTCGACCATCTTCATGAAGGTTTCCTTCTTGGTCTTGTTGTCCACGGCGACGCCCTTCCCCGTGCCGCTGCCCGCCACGAAGATCTTCATGCCGAAGTTGCTGAAGACCGCGTAGCCCGCCGCCTTCCCGATGGCGGCCTTGGCGCTGGGCTGCGCCTTGTAGAGCCGGGCGAGGATGTCCTGCGCCGTCTTGCGGATCTCCTGGCGTTCCTTGTTCGCCTTCGCCTGCTTTTCCTTGTCCTCCTTCGATTGGCCGGCCAGGGCGGGCGTGCGAGACCATGAGAGCGAGCGAGAGGATCACGAGGCTTACCGTTGCGAATTTCGTCATGACGCGCTCCTTTCGTTGGACGCATAAACCACGGCGTTTGTCATATCCCTGCTCTCCATCCTCTATCTTCCATCTTCCCAGGGTGAGCACCTTCCGGCAGCTTTGCGTTGCAGGCATGGACCTTCCACGCGCACGGACCAGTCCGGTCATGCCACCCAAGTGGATGCCGAGGACATGCAGGCCGGGGCGATCGAGCACCCCATGTCGAGACACGCGGCCGCCGAGGCATTCGTGAGGATTCGGAGATCAGCGGATTGCAGGAGGCGCGTCAATGCCCGTCTGGCAGATATATCGTCATCGACAATCGCCTTGAGGCACGAAACCATTATCGTATCCGTATCCGTGGGGGAGGGAGAAGTGCTAGCCGGAACTCTATACAGGGCGAGGTGGGCTGTCTATCGGACCTTAGTCTTATACAACTCTTGGCCTACAGGGGGGAAGGGCGTCACAAATCACCAAGGAGCGGGGTGTCAACGGCGCCCCCCGCCCTATTTCGGTCACACGGGGCGCGTAGGAGGAGGCGGTAAGAGGTCGTCACTGAATCCTACCGTTGTGGCGGGACTGACACGGGTTTTCGCGCTGTGGGTTTCCATCCGACCTTTGCTCCGTTGATGGCGGTCCCGGGGAAGGGACCCATAATTGTGCAAAACGGATTTCAGAGCCCTGAATCCCTTCTCCGACTTGGACGATTGGACTACACTGGAGCCACAGGATCGCCCGCTGGACCACCCACGGAGGAGGGATTATGCCAACGCACGCCACGCGACCGACTCCCGTCCCCGACCCGTCCGCCGCGCCGCCGGACCATTTGCGTTTCCACGCCCCGCACCGCCATCTCGCCCCGGCCTTTGGCAGTGACGCCTTCGGCCAGAAGGCCGAGGCGTTCGCCCGCTTCTTCGGGACCCCGACCTGCCTGATCGCGCAGACGGCCATCGTCGCCATCTGGATCGGCCTGAATGTGGCGGGGCTCACACAGTTCGACGTCTATCCCTTCATCCTCTTGAACCTCGCCTTCAGCTTGCAGGCCGCCTACGCCGCCCCACTCATCCTGCTCGCGCAGACCCGCCAGGCCGACCGCGACAAGGCGCACACCGAGGCCGACGCGCAGCACCGGGAGGCCCTAGCGGTCGCGAGTGCCGAACGGCAGGTGCTCGCCGCGCAGCAGACCACACAGCTCATGGCGCTCCTGGAGCAGAACACCGAGCTGACCCGGCTCACCCAGGAGCTGACCACGCGGATCGAGGGCCTGACGGTGGCGGTCCATGGCCAGATCGTGCGCGGCGGCGCGTGAGCGGTTGAGACAGCCTGTGGTCATGCGCCTTCTCTCACTCAGTGAGTGAGGAGAGCCCCGCCCTCCTGCTGGGCCCGTGGGTGAACAGCCCGGCGAATGAGACGCCTGAGTGAATTCAGCCGGTGGCTTGACGTGGATTCCGTACACACCCCTGCTGGGGTACACTACCCCCGACGCGACGCGGGGCGCTCCCCCGGAGGCGACTTCGGGTGGATGTCAAAAAGGAGTGGAGGGAGCCATGGCGGCCTACTTCATCGTCGACGTGGATGTGAAGAACCCGCAGCGTACGAGGCCTACAAGCAAGCCGCCGCCGCGTCCATTGCCCAGTATGGCGTTCGGTATCTCGTCCGAGGCGGGAAGCACGAGGTCCTGGAGGGAGACTGGCGGCCGACGCGCCTCGTGGTGCTGGAGTTCCCCAGCGTCGCCGCGGCCAAGCGCTGGTATGCGTCGGCGGAATACAACCAGGCGAAGCCCCTCCGCCTGCAGCACGCCGTGGGCCATCTGGTGTTAGTGGAGGGCGTCTAACCGATCATACCGCGGTGAGGAGCCTGCAGGGTATCCAGCCAGCCCACGAGTGAATGATCCCGCGAACGACGCGCCAGCGTGCATTGCGCCCCTGGCTTGACTCCCTCCCCTCGCAGCCCTGCTGAACGTCTGGGAGGACATCACGTGGCTCAGAGCGAAGTCGGTGCGGGCCCGCGAGAAACACCACGAGCGCCGAGGGGCGCCCCGACGTTCGCAGAGTGCTGAGCGTATTTGGTGATTACTTCGGGAAATTGTCTCTCCAGGCGCGGTAGCAGAGCACCGTGAGGACGAAGGTGAGCAGCGTGAGGATCGCCAACGTATTCACCTGAACCTCCCTTCCCGGAGGACGCGCAGGCGACGTCCGCCGCCGCCACGCCATCCCGCCCAACCCCGCAAGGCCGGAGCCGGGGCACAGGAGGGGCCCGGATGCGGGGATTGGGACGTGGTCGCGCCGCGTACGAGTGTCAGTCCGCCGCTAACGGCGGGTCGTCAGGCATGCGGCCGGCGGGAGGCCGGGCGGACCACCACATAGGACCACAAGCGGAGGTCCTCCGCGAGGGAGGGCAGGATGCGCCGCTCCGTACGCCGCCGCTCTTCCAGCACGGACTGGACGGACCGCCGCCGGTCCACCCGCCGCTGGTCGACGACAACGGTGCACCTCCCCTTGGCTGCGAACGACTCCTCCAGGGCCTGGCCCAACCCCACGCTGTCCCGTGCCACAATCAACTGGCCCTGCGCCTCCGCGCGCGCGGGTGCGGTCCTGACTCCCGATGGAATTGGCATCCGTGCTCCTTCCAGGGTGCTCCAGGGGTGGGAGGCCGGGCGCGAGACTGCCGCGTCGCCACGGGTGACGTGTCGATTACCCACGATGCGTCCGCCGCCACGCCCTCCCCGGACCATGCCGGGATGATGGTGGGGAGAACGCGGCCATCGACGCGCCATTCCGTCGCAGCACCCCGTCCGCACGAGGAAATTGCACGGAGCGTGCCACGCGCTGCAGCAATACAGGAAGTAGTACATGTGACCGAAAATGGCGCTGGATGTCGTGACCTCATGGAGCAGGTGTTGCGGGTGCGGTCCAAGGCCGGACCTTGTGAACGGGTGAAAACCTTGCCTGCCCATCGGACGACCTGAGCAACGTTTGCCCTACGACTGACGAAGGATGCAAACGCGATGCACGAGGCCTCTTCCAACTCACAATCCGAACGTGCGGCTGTGAGCGCCGTTGTGGTAACATCCCTGGAAGCATTCCGGCCGTGCCCGGTGTGTGGGGAGGCCATGACGGGGTGCAAGACGTCGGCCTGCTCTGACAGGTGCCGGGCCGCGAAGAGTCGGCGAAAGCCGACCGAGGCGCAGACGGAGCGGGAAGGGCGAGTGCGGGAGTTGCTGGAGGCGGCGGTGCGCGTGATGGCGTGCGTGGAGGAACCACTAGCGTGAGGAGTGTGCGACAATGACAACACCGACACCGGACCGAGCGGCAGTTGAGGCACGCCTCGAACGGCTGGAGCGGGACTTGCGTACCGAGAAGCGTCCGCAATCGCTGGCTGCTGGCCGCCGGGGGGCTAGCCGCCGTGGGGTGTGTCCTTGCCTGGATCGTCGGGAACACCGCAACGACCGCCCAAGCCCAGGGACCGAAAGTGATCCGGGCGAATCAGTTCGTTCTTGAGGACGAGACCGGCAAGACCCGCGCCATGCTGACGGTGGACAAGGCCGGGGCGGGGCTGTTCCTGTCCGACGAGAATGGCAAGTTCCGCGTCCACCTGATAGCCGACAAGGACAGGACGGGGCTGATTCTGAGTGACGAGAACGACAACCCCCGCGTCGGGTTGGCCATGGACAAGGACGGGCCGAGGCTGTGCCTGGATGACCAGAACGGCAAATGCCGCGCCGCGCTGCACATGACCAAGGACGGGCCGAGCCTTCGCCTGTTCGACGAGAACGAGAAGCCCCGCGCCGGGCTGACGGTGGACAAAGACGGGCCGAGCCTTCGCCTGCTCGACGAGAATGAGAAGCACCGCGTTGGGTTGGCAGTCAGCAAGGACGGGCCGAGCCTTCGCCTGCTCGACGAGAACGAGAAGCCCCGCGCCGGGCTGGACGTGGACAAAGACGGGCCGAGCCTTCGCCTGCTCGACGAGAACGAGCAAGCACCGCGTCGGGTTGGCAGTCAGCAAGGACGGGCCGAGCCTTCGCCTGCTCGACGAGAACGAGAAGCACCGCGTCGGGCTGACGGCGACCAAAGCCGGGCCGGGGTTGGTCCTAAACGACGAGAGCGGCAAGGTCCGCGCCACGTTGGACATGGTCAAAGACGGGCCGAGGTTTCGTCTGCTCGACGAGAACGAGAAGCACCGCGTCGGACTGGCCGTCAGCAAGTACGGGCCGGGGCTGGTTTTAAGCGACGAGAGTGGCAAGACGATCTGGTCGCAACCATGAAGACGCTTGCCATGGTCAAGTGGGCGAGCATCCTGGAGCCGGGTGCCTTCTCGGCATTGGTAAACGCGCACTTTCGCGTTGACATCAGCGTTCGTGGTCGCCGCAGAAACTGAAACGGTTATGTCACATCGGTTAATGCGTTGGTATTGGGTGTCGCGAAGGGGAATTTCCTCGGAACGCGTGGCCCGTGTAGGAAGCGCCACCGTTGGATGATCCCACCATTCCGACGCAAGGGCGGTCTGCGCAATTCCCGAGTCGTCTCTCGCCGGTCCATCGTGCCGACGGTCGGAAGCTTGGTGAGTGCTGTGACCCCGAGCAGTCACGGCTTGACGATTGGTCCCGGGAACGCGGCGGCTTGCAGACTCCGGGTTAAGGAGTTCCTCCTCCCGACTCGTACAGGTTCTTCGTCAGTGCCTTCAGCGTCTCGATTGCCTGTCGCCGGTCGCGGCGGAAGTGTTCGTTCTCGTTTCTGAGGCGCCGGATCTCCTCTTCAAATCGCTCGCACTTTCGCTCGGCGGCTTCGGCCCGGGACGCGAGGTGCTCGTGCTCCCTGAGTAGCTTGGGGACGAGGGTGAGCAGGCGCTGGCCTTCCGTGATCCAGCCGGCCACCCGCTCTCGGGCATGCATTGCCTTGCTTTCCTCCAACCGCTGTTGCTGGTTGAGTCCGGCCGTCTCCTCTACCGTTCCCGATCCCCACCACGGTGGCCGCCACTGGAGTGCTGAGAACTGCCGGATCACGAAGAAGCCGTGGCAGTAGAGTTCATCCTCTCGGCCTCGCCCGCTTCGGCGCTCCCCCCTGCGGCGGTCCGGTTTTTGGACCCCCTGTCGACGCCGTCGGCCGTCGAACCGACGATCCAGGAGGACCTGCACGTTGTCGTCCCCCGCGAATTGCCGGCGCAGGTAGCCATGCAGGTCCGTGTGGTTCCGCGCCGCGATGACGAGGTACTGGATCATGACGGTTCTCCTCCGTGCGGTGAGCCGTTCCGCCCGAATGCTGCCGCCCAAGGGGATCCTCTGCTTAGGTCCGCGAGGCTAGCACACACTTTACGCCGCAGGCGGAGCAAGGTCAAGATTCCGCGTGGCCGTGACGACCCACGGCCGGAATGAAGAGTGCTTGACCGGATCTGGCGACAACGAGTAAGCTCAACCCCGTCTTTCTGCTGCTCAATCACGCGGCCCACACGGACCGGGGCGAACTCGGCGGTACGATCAATAACCGGAGCACGATGGTAGGGGAGAACGAGCCATGACAAGCGTGGTGGTGGGAGCGGAGCGGGAGCAGTTGGTCCAGTGGATGGAAGAGGGGCGGAGCGTGCTCGATATCCTCCAAAAGATCCTCCATGATTTCGACCAACTCAGGGAAGTGGCGGAGGCGGCCCAGAAAGACGGCGAACGTTTCCAGCGGGACTGCGAACAACTGCGGGCCGAGGTGAGCCGGCTCAAAGAGGACGGTGAGCGCCTCCAGCGGGAGGGCGCGGAAACCGCCCAATGGTTCGCCACCATGATGAGCGAGGCTGCCTCCCGCCTCCGATTCGAACGCCCGCCGGCGTAAACTGGCCCGGCCGCTCTTCTCATGCGGAATAGGTAGGCGCGCGTGGCCGCGTTCGTGGAGTCGCTCTCCTGGGGTCAGAAGGCGGCGCTGGGTTTGGGACTGTTCGCCGGGACGTCCATCCTCAGCGTGGCCGCGGTCACCGTCGTGCTGGTGCGCCTTCCAGCAACGTATTTCCGCGATGACTACGTTTCGCCTCTGGCGGACCGGCATCCGTTCGTTCGCTGGAGTGGGTTGATTCTCAAGAACATCCTGGGTGCGTTGCTGATCCTGCTCGGTGTGCTCCTGTCTCTTCCGGGGGTGCCCGGGCAAGGCCTGTTGACGGTTCTGATCGGACTCATGTTGGTGGATTTTCCGGGAAAGCGCCGGCTGGAGCGCCGGTTGGTCTCCAGGCCGAGCGTGCTCGCGGCGATCAACGCCGCACGCGCCCGGTTCGGCAAGGCGGCCCTGCAGGTGGATTCCGGAGCGAGGCGCGGGCCAGAAAGGGAAGACGCATGAACTGGTTTGCAACCCATCGAATCATCCAGGCCCGACAGGCGAACCCGCCCGAAGCGCTCGAGGTGATGGCGCTCGATCTGGGGGTGGACCACCCGGGAAGGGGACGCTACGCGCTGTACACCCAGGCGCAATGGGAGGCCGAGTCCGTCCCGGAGTGGACGATGGATTCTGATGGCCGTATATGGTACCAGGACCAGGCGCCGCCCGAGAACGCGACGGTCACCGCCGAGAGCCTGCTGGGCTGATAGGGCGCGACCGGCACTGTGTGCGGGATTCGTTCACGCTGAGGAGAGGACGCCATGAAGCGGATCGCGGTGCTGACGAGCGGTGGGGACGCCCCCGGCATGAACGCGGCCATCCGGGCGGTGGTGCGCACCGGCATCGGGCGCGGCTGGGAGGTATTCGGTGTCCGCCACGGCTACGCCGGCCTGATCAGCGGGGATATGGGCGCGCTGAGTGCGCGAGACGTGGGCGGCATCCTCCAGCGGGGTGGGACCATCCTGGGGAGCGCCCGGAGTGCAGAATTCGAGACCGCGACGGGACGGGAGAAAGCCATACGGAACCTGAACATTCAGGGGATCGAGGCGCTGGTGGTGATCGGAGGAAACGGGTCGCAGACCGGGGCGCACTGCCTCTCCCAGATGGGGTTTCCGGTGGTCGGGGTTGCCTCGACCATCGACAACGACCTGGTCGGCTCCGACATCACGATCGGGGTGGATACGGCGCTGAACATCGCGCTGGAAGCCATCGACCGGTTGAAGACGACTGCCTCGTCTCATCAACGCGCATTTCTCATTGAAATCATGGGCCGCCACTGCGGATACCTCGCCCTGATGGCCGCCATCGCCGGCGGGGCGGAGGCCGTGCTGCTTCCCGAGGTGGACACCGAACCCGAAGCACTGGCCAAAGAACTGCACGCGGCGTACCTCCGCGGGAAACCCCACGCGCTGGTGGTCGTCGCCGAGGGGGCGAAGTACAACGCCGAGGCGATGGCCGCGTACTTCCGCACGCACAAGGAGCAATGCGGCTTCGATCTGCGAGTCACCACGCTTGGCCACGTCCAGCGCGGCGGGACGCCGGGGGCGTTCGACCGGATCCTGGCCACCCGGCTGGGGAACGGCGCAACCGAGGCGCTGGCCCGCGGCGAACGGGGAGTGCTGGTCGGGTTCATCAAGGGAGAGATCACGACGACTCCGCTGAACGACGTGGTCGGAAAGCAGAAGCCGCTCGACCCGCGTCTCGTGGACATGGCCGCGGTGTTGGCCAGGTAATCGGGAGCAAGGCGTGGCGCGTCGTCGCGCCCGGCGGAGGCCCGCAAACCGCAATGCATCGCAAGCACGCGGTTCCATCGAACCGGCCGGCCGGGGTCGGTTTTTTCGACGGCGTCTACGCGCTGGTCAGGCGCATCCCTCGGGGCAAAGTGGCGACCTACGGCCAGATCGCCCGGTTGCTGGGCGCTCCCCGCTCCGCCAGGGTCGTGGGCTGGGCGATGCATGGGAACCCGCACGGTTTGCGCGTACCGTGGCAGCGGGTCGTGCAGCGGGGAGGTTCGCTCAGTCCGTCCGTCTGTCCCGCCGACCCCGGCCGCCAGCGCCGATTGCTCGAGCGGGAGGGGGTCGTTTTCCTGCTCACTGGGCGCATCGACATGGAGCGGCATCAGTGGTCCCCGCCGGCAGCGGGGTGCGGTAGGTCACCATCGGTCTTCCCTCATGCTCTTCCTTGACGGTCCGTGCCGGCCCGTGGTATGAGTCACACCATATACTGTCGTACAATATTGCACGACATTCTGCGATCTGCTGATCGCATTCGAGGAGGCGTCCATGGAAGCCATCAAGCGCGGTCTTACCTCCGAGATGATCCTGGTACGGTTTGACCCGGGCGAACTTCTCTTGGAGGGGCTGCGCGAACTGATCCGCGTCGAAGGCATTCGGACAGGTCTGGTCGTCTCGGGGATAGGTACCCTAAGCGATTGCCGACTGCATCAGTCGGTCGCCGGATACCCCCCCAACCTCATGACTCGACATCAGGAGTACCTGGAACTCAAAGGGTCTTACGAGATCGCCTCGATGCAGGGGATCATTGCCGACGGCGACCCGCACCTCCACATTACCCTCTCCGAGGGGAGCCATACAGTCGCCGGTCACCTGGAGGACGGATGCGTGGTGATGACACTGGCGGAGGTGGCAATCCTACGCGGCGAGGGCCCCCCGGTTCGGCGTGTTATACGGGGACCGGAGAAGATCAAAGGGCTGACGGCCGCCGAATAGCGCGGCGGGGGTGCCGCAGCGGCACATCCCGCGTGATGTGGCACTCGGATCAACCCGGTTTTTGCCCTTGATGCTGCCGCCGGATTTGGGGTATCAGTGATCGCACGAGATTGTCGGACAGTCGTTCCTGTCGGAGAGGAGGCGTGCGGGCGCGGCCCGCGCAACCCAAGGATGGCCGTGAACGGGGAATCGATCTACCAGATGCTGGAGCGGGAGATCATCCTGGGCCGCCTGAAGCCCCGCGAGCGTCTGCTGGAAGCCGAACTCTGCCGCCGCCTCGGGATCAGTCGCACGCTGCTACGCGAGGTTTTCCGCCGTCTGGAAGGCGCGGGTCTCGTCACGCTGCAACCGAACCGGGGCGTGGTGGTTCGGGACTTCAGCCTGCAAGAGGTCGAGGACGTCTACTATCTCCGCACGGCGCTGGAACGGGCGGCGATTCCCCTCATCGTCGAACGGGTCCGGCCGGCGGACATCCGGGCGCTGCGAGAACTCCAGCGGGAATTCGAGCGCGCCTGCCGGACGGCCGACATGGGCGGTATGATCCTCGGCAACCTTGCTTTTCATCGACGCCTCTCCCAGATTTCCGGCAACCCCTTCCTCACCAAATCGCTGGAGATCTCGCACCTCCAGACCCAGCAGATCCGGTACGTCGCTTGGCTGGACGCCGCACGGGTGCAGGCGTCCATTCGCCAGCATCGGCAGATCATGGCGGCGCTGGCGCGGCGGAGCGCGGCAGCCTACGAGCAGGCGCTCGTGACGCACCTGGCGGGCGGAAAGGGAGACTACCAGCGCATCTATCCCGTCGGGGGCGACGGGGAGCGCGCGCAATCCAACCATGGCGTCCGGACGGCCCGGCGGCGGGCGGCCCGGCGTGAGGAGGAGACTCATGCGTAGCCTATGGAGTCGGGGGTGGATCCTGGCGGTGGTGTGTACGCTCGGCTTCGGCGCGCTGCCGGTCGGGGCGCAGGAGTACCCCAGCAAGTCTATCGAGGTGGTGGTCGGGGCCGCCCCCGGAGGCGGAACGGACATGATCGCCAGAGCGGTGGCCGACGTGGCCCCGAAGTACGTGGGGCAGCCGCTGGTCGTCGTCAACAAGGTGGGCGCCGCTATGGTCATCGCGGCGCAGTACGTGGCCACCGCGAAACCGGACGGCTACACGCTGAACGTGGCGGGCGGCAGCGAGACGGTGGCCGTGCCCCACTTCCGGACCGTCCCGTACGACCCCATCAACGACTTTGAGCCCATCATCCGTTTCATCATCGAGCGGGTGGGATTCTACGTGAAGGCCGACAGCCCCTGGAAGAGCATGAAGGACTTCGTGGCGGACGCGAAGCAGAATCCCGACAAGTACTCGTACGCCCATGCGGGGGTCGGCGGAATCCACCACGCCACCATGCTGGCCGTGGAGAAGCGAGCCGGCATCCGGCTGACCGCCGTGCCGCACAAGGGGGGAGCGGAGAACCTGGCCGCCCTGGCCGGAGGCCACGTGACCATGGCGATCGCCTCGCCGAACGAGGCCTACGCCCTGGTGCAAGCTGGACGGGTGCGCCCCCTGGCCAACGCCTCGCTGAAGCGGTCGGCGACGGAACCGGACACGCCGACCCTGCGCGAGGTGGGAATCGACGTCTACATCGAGAACCAGAAGGGATTCGTCTTCCCGAAGGGGACGCCGGCGCCCATCGTTCAGAAGCTCCACGACAGCCTTCGGAAGGTCTTCGATGATCCGCAATTCAAGGCCAACGCCGACAAGCTGAAGCTGGAGCTGGCCTACCTGAACGGCGAGGACTTCCGCAAGGCCCTGAAGGCGATGTACGACCAGATCGGCGAGGCGGTGAAGAAGTAGCGCCGGTCCGGCCGGAGGGACTGACATGATCGTCGATCGCGTTCTCGGTGCGGGCGCCATCCTGGTGGCGATTCCGGTCGCGGTGGCCACCTGGGGGTTTGGGGTGGGGAGCCCCAAGTCCCCCGGCGCCGGCTTCTGGCCGCTGGTCATCGTGGTGGTGATGGTGGGATTGGGCATCTCGCTCATCCTGCGGCCGGGCCCGGCGGCTGCCTCGGCCGCGGCGGCGGAATCCCGCTGGGGGCGGCTCTGGATCGCGCTCGGGACGATGGCGTTCTATGTCGTCGCCCTGAACCCGCTCGGGTTCCCGCTCGCGACCAGCGTCCTGCTCTTGGTGCAGCTCCGCTGGGTGGAGGGCCGCTCCTGGCGGCTGAGCGCCTGGACCGCGGTCCTGACGGCGCTCGTGGCGTTCGTCCTCTTCCGGGTTCTGCTCAAGGTTCCCCTGCCTGCCGGCGCGCTCCCGCTGCCCCGGGGCTGGTGATCTCGGGCCGGAGGGAGTAGCGTTGGATACCATCGGTTCCCTGCTCCACGGCTTTGCCGTGGCCCTGACGCCCGGGAATCTGCTGGCCGTGCTCCTGGGGTCGTTCATCGGCACGGTGATCGGGGTCCTGCCCGGGCTGGGGCCGACCGCGTCCATCGCGCTGCTGCTCCCGGTCACCATCGGCATGGACATGGTGCCGGCCCTGATCATGCTGGCGGGGATCTATTACGGGGCCATGTACGGGGGATCGACGACCTCAATCCTGGTCAACATCCCGGGCGAGGCGGCCTCCGTCGTGACGTGCCTGGACGGTTACCAGATGGCACGGCAGGGACGGGCGGGCCCGGCGCTCGGGATGTCGGCCTTCGGCTCCTTCATCGGCGGTACCGTCAGCGTGGTGGCGGTGATGCTGATCTCGCCCTTCCTGGCCGAGACCGCCCTGAAGTTCGGCCCACCCGAGATGTTCGCGCTGCTCTTCTTCGCCTTCACCTGCATCGGGGGCCTGACCGGGAAGTCGCGGGCGCGCGGCCTGCTGATGGCCTGCGTCGGGCTGCTCCTGGGGACAATCGGGACGGACGATATCCAGGGGGTGGACCGGTTCGTCTTCGGGATGCTCTACCTCCGGGACGGGATCGGCCTGGTGCCCGCTGGCCATGGGGCTCTTCGGGATGGGCGAGATCCTCTACAACATCGAACGGCGGGAGAAGGCCGGCTCACTGCTGGAGACCCCCAAGAGCCTCCTGCCGACGCTCCAGGACTGGAAAGACTCGGGCTGGCCCATCCTGCGCGGCAGCTTCCTCGGCTTCGGCATCGGGGTGCTGCCGGGCGGCATGCCGGCGGTGGCCTCACTCCTGAGTTACGCCGTGGAGAAACGCGTGGCCAAGCGGCCGGAGGAGTTCGGCCACGGGGCCATCCAGGGGGTGGCGGGGCCCGAGACGGCGAACAACGCCGCCACCGCCGGCGGGTTTGTCCCGCTGCTCACGCTCGGGATTCCCACCAACAGCGTCCTGGCGCTGATGCTGGCTGCCATGATGCTCCACGGGGTCACCCCGGGGCCGCTCCTGCTCCTCAAGTGGCCGGACGTCTTCTGGGGCGTGATTGCGAGCATGTACATCGGCAACGTGATGCTCCTGGTCCTCAACCTGCCCATGATCGGGCTGTTCGTGCAGATCCTCAAGGTGCCCTACGAGATCCTGTCCCCCCTGATCGTCATGTTCGTCCTGCTGGGGGCGTACGCCCTGAATAACAGCGTCATGGACGTCCTAGCGACCCTGGTGTTCGGGATCGTGGGCTACTTCATGAAGCGGTACGGCATCGAGCCGGCCCCGCTGGTGCTGGCCTTCGTCCTGGGACCGATGCTCGAGAACAACCTGAGCAAGGCCCTGATCATGTCGCGGACGGGAAGCCCGTGGTTCTTCTTCTCTAGACCCATCTCGGCGACCCTGCTCACGTGCGCCATCCTGGTCCTGGCCTTCCCCCTGGTTCGCTGGGGCTGGCGCTGGGCGACCGGTCGCCGGCCGGCGCCAGCCGGCGCGTAATCTTTTTTCTGTGGAGGCGGCAGTGACGACACGAGTGAAGGTGGATCGCCTGCGCGACTTCTGCGCGGGACTCTTCGAGGGGGCGGGCGTACCGCCGGCAGACGCCCTGACGGTGGCCGACAGCCTGGTGGAGGCGGATCTCCGGGGGGTCTCCTCCCACGGAACGACCCGGGTCGGGATTTACCTGGAGCGCCTCCAGGCCGGCGTGATCAATCCGCGACCGACGGTCGCCGTGGTCCGCGAGACCCCGACCACGGTCCTCCTCGACGGGGATAACGGCCTGGGACCCGTCGTCGGTGTGCGGGCCATGGACGAGGCGCTCCGGCGGGCGACGGAGTTCGGGACGGCCTGGGTGAGTGTCCGGAACAGCAATCACTTCGGGGCGGCGGCCTATTACGTGCAGCGTGCCATTGCGGCCCGCTGTATCGGTCTGGCCCTGACGAACGCCCCGGCCACCATGGCGCTCTGGGGTGGGCGCACGCCGTTTCTCGGGACCAACCCCTTTGCCATGGGGGTGCCGGCCGGCCAAGAACGGCCCATCGTGGTGGACATGGCGACCAGCGTGGCGGCGCGTGGCAAGATCATCCTGGCGGCGAAGAAAGGCGAGGCCATCCCGCCCGGCCTGGCCGTGGACGTCGAGGGCCGGCCGACGACCGACGCGCAGGCCGCGCTGGATGGCGCGGTTCTGCCCTTCGCGCAGCACAAGGGGTACGGCATTGCCCTCTTGGTCGAGATGCTTTCGGGTGTGCTGGCCGGTGCCACCATCGCGCCGACCGTGGGGAACCTCTACGATAACCCCACCGGGGTCCAAAACCTCGGGCACGGTTTCGGGGCGGTACGCGTGGACGCGCTGGCCCCCATCGACGAGTTCGCGGACCGCATGGACGCCCTGATCCGCGAGGTACGACAGAGCCCGCGCGGGGCCGGTGTCCCGCGCATCTATCTACCCGGCGAGATCGAGTTCGATTTGGCCGAGCGAAACCGGCGAGACGGCTTGGCGCTGGCGGAGCCGACGGTCCGCGAACTGTCCGCGCTGGGGGCGAAGATCGGGGTCGCCTGTCCGTTCTAGTCAGTCGGCGTTCGCGAAAGAGCAGACCATGCGGGAACGTATCCTGAAGGGCGAATACATCTACGACATCCTGAAGCTGGGCGACGTGCTCAAGGGGCTGGGCGTCGCGGAGAAGTGAACCGAGCGCGACTCGAGAAAGGACGCGAAGTCACCATGAAGGCAAAGGTCCTCGTCACGGAGAACATTCATCAGGTCGGGTGGGATACCTTGCGGGCCGAGGCGGAGGCCGTGGCCTGGGGCGGACAAGAAAAGCAGCCGCTCCTCGAGGCGGTGAAGGACGTCCAGGCGATCCTGGTCCGCGTCGCCAAGCTCACGCCGGACATCATTCAGGCCGCGTCACAGGTGAAGGTCATCGGCAAGCACGGCGTCGGCTACGACAACATCAACATCCCGGCCGCCACCGCGCGCGGCGTCGTCGTCACCAACACCCCCCTGGCAAACTCCACCTCGGTGGCCGAGCACGCGCTGGCGCTCCTCCTGGCCGTGGCCCGCCGGATCGGAGAATCCGACCGGGATCTCGCCCGCGCGACGATGCGCAGCCAAAAAGCCTATCAAGGCATCGAGCTGTCGGGGAAGGTGATGGGGATCATCGGGCTGGGGAGCGCCGGGCTTCGGCTGGCCCGGATGACCGGGCAGGGTCTCGGGATGCGGGTGCTCGGCTTCGACCCGTACAAGGAGCCGTGGCCGGAGGGGATCGAGCGCTGCCGGGAGGTCGAGCCGCTCTTGGCCCAGGCCGATTTCGTCTCGATCCACGTTCCTCTCACCAAGGAAACGACGAACCTCATCGGCAAAGAGACCCTCGCAAAGATGAAGCCCACCGCCGTCCTGGTGAACACGGCCCGGGGCGGGATCGTGGATGAGGCAGCGGTGGCCGAGGCCGTGACGGCCGGCCGTTTGGCTGGTGTGGGTTTGGACGTGGTCGTGGACGAGCCTCTCAAGCCCTCTCATCCCTTGAACGGCGTGCCCAACGTCCTTCTCACGGCGCACGTGGCCGGCGTGACCGAGGAGGCCATGATGCGCATGGCGCGGGACTCCGCCGAGGACATCCTGCGGGTGTTGCGGGGAGAGCGTCCAAAGTATCCGGTGAATCGCGAGGTCTTGAAGGGGTAGCGGTGCGGGTCGGGATTCCCAAAACGGCCGGGACCGGCAGAGATGCCGACCCTGGCCGTTTTTGGTCTGCGTCAATCGTCGTTCCCTTTCCCTTTGCCCTTGTGCTTGTGTTTGTCCTTTTCCTTGTGTTTCCCGTGGCCCTTCTCGTTGTCGTATCCATGGGCTGCCGCCCAGGGCGGGGGCCCGTGCTTCTTCCAGTGCCCGGGGGGATGCTTGTAGTAGGTCACGGGGACGGCCAGGATCGGCCGCGGGACCTGATGGATGACCAGCGACATCCATGGGCCGTTGTAGCGAGCCGAGTAAAACCAGCCGCCTTCATGGAACAGATAGTAGTAGCCGCCGTAGGTGAAGTAGTTGTGCGGCATCGACGGCGCGTATTGCACGGGCACCCCCGGCACTGCCACGAGCGGCGGCGGGGCCCCGATGTTGAGGCCGAAGTTCACGCTCGGGGTGCTGATGCCGACGCTGACATTCTGGGCACGGGCCGCCTCTCCTGTGAATCCGAGAAAGACCGCACCCGCGGCCAGGGCAAAAGTAAGTGCTCGAATCCGCATTGACTCTTCTCCGTTTCGGGGTTGTTGATGGCGCAACCGAGGTTGTCCGGGTGATTGTGGACGGGTCGTGGTAGTGGTGGTCGAGGTCGTCGCGCCCGATTTGGCCCCTGTAATTGTCGTGGCGCGCGTGGCCGAACCCTCCTTCATTGGACCTATGAGCGCACGCCCCCAGAAACAAAGCAAGAAATGTGCCCGGAGAGCCCGTCTGTAACCCATTGAGAAACCGAGGACCAGAAATCTCGCCGTGGCGTTGGACGGTGAATTGTTACAACAGCGATGGAAAAAACGTCAGACGACCGACGCGTTCCATTACTCGCGTTGCCATGAGGTCCGATGGGTTTGGTGTCGGGACGTGCCTTGACAATCGTACCGGGTCGAGAGTAGCCTTCCAACCATCGTTCCTCTCCGTCACCGCCAACGGAGGCGACTCCATGGGGTCGGCCAGGGACAGCGGTCCGGACCCGAAGCGTGCCAGCGGCCTGGCCCGTCCACCGTGCCCATCCAGGGTGCGCC
This sequence comes from uncultured Methylomirabilota bacterium, assembly GCA_963695995.1. GTDB lineage: Bacteria > Methylomirabilota > Methylomirabilia > Methylomirabilales > 2-02-FULL-66-22 > 2-02-FULL-66-22. The sequence goes on along the minus strand of CAVOIV010000040.1, from coordinate 92,541 downwards.
CCCGCCCGATGTCCGTCAGACGGTCTCGCCAACCTCCAGACGCACGTCCCAGCACCGCTCGCACGCCACCGGCCGGACGAAATGGGCTGCATGCGCTAGCAGCCTATCCCAGTACCGCATGGTGCTGCGGCGGCAACGCCGTGGCCTTTGTCGTCAAGCGGCTACCGTGAGAACCAATGACCGCGCGTACCGAAATAGGCCGCAGGCGCGTGCAACCGCCACCCCTACGCTGCGCTCCGGGGCTTCGCGCCGCCGCCCGCAGCGGGGTGCGGCTGCGCCGCCGCTCCGTTGGGCGGCCATGACGATATGGGATGGATAGGATAGCAGTGGAGGCCTGGGATTCTGGTGATACCTACGAGCAGTATGTTGGGCGTTGGAGCCGGAAGGTAGCGACCGAGTTCCTTCGCTGGCTCGCACTTCCTCGGGGCCTCGCGTGGGCGGATGTCGGCTGCGGTACGGGGGCACTGGCATCCACCATCCTGACCGTATGTGAGCCGTCGTCAGTCTTCGGAATCGACTCGTCGGAAGGCTTCGTGTCGCAGGCTCGGCAACGCCTCAGAGACCCGCGGGTCCGCTTCGAAAGCGGCGATGCGACTCATTTGCCCTGGGATTCGGCCGTATGTGACGTAACCGTATCTGGTCTGGTCCTCAACTTCGTACGCGGTCACGAATCCATGACGCGAGAGATGGCAAGGGTTACGAGACCCGGCGGATCGGTAGCGGCGTACGTGTGGGACTATGCCGGTGGAATGCAGATGATGCGACACTTCTGGGATGCAGCCATAGCGGTGAGCCCGAGTGACGCCAAGCTCGACCAGGCCGAAAGGTTCCCACTTTGCCAACCTGGGCCACTCCAGGCGCTGTTCGAACGGACGGGACTGAAATCTGTGACGGTTCGCGCCATCGATATTCAAACTGTCTTTCAGGATTTCGATGACTATTGGAACCCGTTCCTCGGCCGGACAGGCGCTGCGCCGACCTATCTGGCCTCGGTTGGCGACGAGGTACAGGAACAAATCCGGCTGTACCTCAAGTCACGACTCGCGTCGGCGCGAAGCGGGCCGATCGAGCTGACCGCTCGGGCATGGGCGGTTCAGGGAGTTGTCTGATAAGGTGCCGCCCAACTCCAGCTTCGGCGGTCGGCGCCTCGCGTTGTTCGGTGCCACCGCTGAAGCTGGGCGTTCGACCTGAACCAACACCGAGGAGTGCGCAAGTTCCATCGCGAAGGAGAGTGACCCGTGCCGGAAACCAAGGAGCAGATTGCCGCGGCCATTGGCAGAGCCCGTAGGGAGTTGGACGAGGCGCTGTATGAACTGGAGAAACTCCCGGCGGTGAGTCACAGTTCTGTCAGTTTTGTCGCACACGCACTGAACAACTATCTCAACATAACAGCGGGCACGGTCGAACTACTCCTGATGTCGCTGGCGGACCATCCCGACCCCCAAATTCGCAACGGGCTGGAGGCATTACAACAGGCAACCAACTTAATGATGCACACCGTCAGCCAACTGATGATGACCTCGACTGGCCCGGACGCCGAGCTGCGATCTGAACAAGTGGATCTACCGATCCTGGTCCAGCGCTTCTCCACCTATTATCAACGCATTGCGGATCGGAAGCAGATTCGTTGTCTCTCGGAAACCACAGGTGTTGTTCCCTCGGTGCGGACGGATCGGGTGACAATCGCCGTTGTGTTGGATAACCTGTTTTCGAACGCGGTGAAGTACTCCCCGCCCGGAACGCTGATCCGGGTCCACGTATCCGCCGAACGGGACGGGGTGGTCTGTAGCGTCCGGGACGAAGGCCCCGGCCTGAGCCAAGGAGACCAGGCCAAACTGTTCCAGCGGGGTGTGCAGCTCACCCCCAAGCCCACGGGCGGAGAGCCGTCGGCTGGGTACGGCTTGGCGGTAGCAAAGGAATTTGTCGAACGATTGGGGGGCACCATCTGGTGTGAGAGCGTGTTGGGGCAGGGCGCCTGTTTCTCGTTTCGACTGCCCTGCGATCAGGAACCCGTGCACGGACCGGGGCAGACGTGGCGAGGTTCGCAGTCAGAAGGGGAGAGCGGAGGCCGAGATGGACAAGTTATTTCGTAACGGCTCCGAACCACCGCGCCACCCGTCTCGCGTCTGACCCGCTTCGGAGATTCCTTTGCGGATGAGTTCCGTGCGGGCATCCTGGGCGAAGAGGAAGAGGTCGTCCGAGAAACCACGCGCCGCATCGAGGCGAGCACCGAACCCCTGTGTGAACGGTTTCGCTGGAGGTTTCACTTGACTCCGGCTCGGTCCCAAGGGTAGAAGATTCAGAGTCAGTGTGTCCGAAAGCGTCGGTTCTCATCGGTTCACGTGGCGGTAGGCGACGTCGAGAGGAGAGTCGGATGGCGATCAGGTTGGACGAGGCGATTCAAACAGCCCTGACCTTCGAGAACAAGGTCCTGAAGGTGTACCAGGATGCGGCCGCCAAGATCGCCGATCCGGTGGGGAAGAAGGTGTTCCAGCAACTCGCCACCGAGGAGGCGGGGCACGTCGCCTATCTGCAGAGTCGGCTGGCGGAGTGGACCAAGAGCGGACACCTTGACCTGGCCGAGATCACCACCGTGGTGCCGAGCAAAGAGCGGATCGCCGCAGGGCGCCAGCAGGTGGCGAAGTCCATGCGGGGGAGCCGTCCCGCCACCTCCGAGGTCGAGCACCTCCAGCGGGCCCTGGCCGCGGAGAAGGAAACGTCCGCCTTCTACCAGAGAATGGTGGCCGAGCTCTCGGGCGAGCGGCAGCGGCTCTTTGCCCGCTTCCTGGAGATCGAGGAAGGGCACGTCGCCATCGTCCAGGCCGAGATCGACGCGGTGAGCGGGTCCGGGTTCTGGTTCGATATGAAGGAGTTCGACCTGGAGAAAGGTTGACGCCGCTGTCTTGGCTGCAGGAGCGAGGCGCGGAGGGTGTGTGGTGGGTGCTCCGCGCCTAGGCGTTTATGCCTTCTCGCAGCCACCCCAGGATGTCGTCCCGGCTCTCCGCCAACCCCTTGTACCGCAACGCCTCGGCGCTCATCGACTCGATGGTGGCGCAGAGCGGCTCGCGAAGGGCCGCATCCTTCCGGATCTCCTCTCCGTCTCGAAACGAGATGCGCACCGCCAGGAGGGCAGCCTCCTGTGCGGGAAACCCCCACAAGACCTCGCGCTCGACGCGCAGGAAGAGCTGGGGATTCCGCGGGTCGAAGGGGCGTTCTCGCCAGGCCTCGGGCGCAATGCCGGGCGGCGGCTCCCGGTGGTGATTCAGCCGCGTATCCGTGCAGAGTTCCCACACGAAGCGCACGAACGGCCCGTACTGCACCATGTTGGTCACCATACCCGGCTTCCGGAAGGTCTCCATGCCCGGCACGGGGAGATGCATCGTGACGAAATCCAGACCGACCTTCTCTTCCACCGTCCAACGGTACGGGCAACACAGGTGGATGGCACTCGCCCAGTCCTTCCCGGCGGCGCGGCGCACCACGGCGAGGTCTTCCTGCACCTGGGCGGCCAACGCGTCGAACGGGTCGGCATAGGGCGGGTGCGCATCGCCGCATTCGACGCCCTGCATCTTGGGATCGAAACGCAGGGTTTCGCCCGACAGCGCGCAGCGCAGCGTGAGTGCCCCGCCGTGATCCTCCGCCGCGAACAGCTCTGGGTGCTCCTCGGCCAGTCGGCGGGCGATGAAGCGGCACACGACGCCGGCGACCGCGGGTGCGAAGTCGCGGGTCTGGTAATATTTGCCGAGACGCTCGGCGCGGGCCGCCTGCTTGACCTTCCGATACTCCGCGAACCCCGCATCGAACTGGAAGACCCGCGCGTCGGCCACCCCGTTCCCAAAGTTCGTGCCCAGGGGGATCAGGCCGGGCTTGACCTCGTACTTTCCGCCGGCCGGCGGGAAGTACCGGGCCGCAACCGGGGGCAGCGCGATCTCGCGATGCGCCTCCATCGATGGGGTCCTCCCTGGGCGTTCCCGAATCCGTGGGGATGGTGCGTTCAGGCGAGGCCGTACTCGGCCCAGCGCCTGTCCACCAGCGCGCGGATGCGCTGGTCCATGACGATCTCGTCAGGCCAGGGCCGGGTAAAGCCTTCCTCAGGCCATTTCTTGGTGGCGTCCACGCCCATCTTGGAGCCGTATTTGGGGAGGCGGCTGGCGTGATCCAGCGTCTCCACCGGGCCGAGGACGAACTCGATGTCCCGCTCCGGGTCGATATGGTTGAGCGCCTTCCAGGTGACTTCGGCATAGTCGCGGATGTTCACGTCGCGGTCCACCACGACGATGACCTTGGTCACCATGGCCTGGCCGAGGCCCCAGAGGGCGTGCATCACCTTGCGCGCGTGGCCGGGGTACTGCTTGTCGATGCGCACCAGGGCCAGATTGTGGAAGATGCCTTCAAAAGGCATGTGGAAATCCACGATCTCGGGGAGCTGCTTTCGCATGATCGGCAGGAAGAGCGTCTCGATGGCCGCCGCCATGTGGCAATCTTCCATCGGCGGCCGGCCGACGATGGTCGTGTGGTAGATCGGATTTCGCCGATGGGTGAGGCAGGTGAGGTGGAAAACGGGGTAGGTGTCGGCCAGCGAGTAGTAGCCGGTGTGGTCGCCAAAGGGGCCCTCTGTTCGCAACTCCTCGGTGTCCACATAGCCTTCCAGGACGATCTCGGCGTTGGCAGGCACCTCGACATCCACGGTCTCGCAGCGCACCATCTCCACCGGCTTCCTGCGGAGGAAGCCGGCCACCAGCATCTCGTCGATGCCTTCCGGCAAGGGAAGTGTCCCGGCGAAACAGACGGCGGGGTCAGCGCCGATCGCCACCCCCACCTCCACGCGGCGTCCGCGATATTTTGCTTTCCGATAATGAGCTGCGCCGCCCTTCTGGACGTGCCAGTGCATGCCGGTCGTCCGCTCGTCGAAGACTTGCATGCGGTACGTGCCGCAGTTCCGGGTGCCGGTGTCGGGGTCCTTGGTGAAAACCAGGGGGAAGGTGATGTATCGCCCGGCATCCTGTGGCCAGCACTGAAGGACGGGGATGCCCGCCAGGGACGGGTGGTCCCGGACGACGACCTCTTTGCACGGGCCGTCCTTGACGGTTTTAGGAAAGGCGCTGGCCAAGTCCTGAAGCTTGGGAAGCATCCGGAGCTTTCCCAGCAGCCCCTCCGGGGCCTTGAGATCCAGGATCCCCTGGAGGTCGTTGGACACGTCCGTCAGTGCGCCGACCTGGAAGGCGAGATTCATCCGCGCCTGGCTGCCGAAGGCGTTGATCAGGACCGGCATGACGGAACCCTTCACCTGTTCGAAAAGCAACGCCGGGCCGCCCCGCTTGCTAACCCGATCCGTGATCTCGGTGATCTCCAGGATCGGATCCACCTCGGTTCGAATACGGCGGAGCTCGCCGGCCCGCTCCAGGGCGGCGAGGAACTCCCGTAAGTCGTGATAGGCCATGGCGCCTCCCGGATGGTTGCGCATTTTCGAGCCGCCGCCCGGCGCGGGGGGGACGCCCGACCACGCGACGCAGCTACTCTAGCATATCCGCCGGCGCACTGAAAAGGAGATGCCGGGGAGGCTCGTGCCGGGGCGGCTTTCCGCTTGACACCTCGGTTTGTCCTCGCGTAGCATCGCCCCCAAGTTTTCGGCTCCCGTGGGCGTTCCGCCCGGCAAAGGAACACGCGTGCGCGCCATCATTCTTGCCGCTGGTGTGGGGTCGCGGGTCACACCGCATGCGGACGCCGACCCAACCTGCCTCGTGGATCTTGGCGGGAAGACCCTGCTGTGCCGGTATCTGGAGGCGTTCGCCGCCTTGGGAATCCGCGAAGCGGTCCTGGTGGTGGGTTACCGCAGGGAGCAGGTGGTCGCCGAGGCCGCCGCCGGACCCCCTGCGGTCTGTGTGCGGGTCGTGGAGAACGATCGGTACACGCGGGGGCACATCCTCTCGCTGTGGCAGGCGCGGCACGAGTTCGACGATGACGTCCTGATCATGGACGCCGATCTTCTGTTTCCGCAAGAACTCTTGGCGCGTCTCCTCGCCACGCCCGACCCCAACGCCATTGCGGTGGACGAGCAGTTCCAGGACACGGGTGAGGAGAAAAAGGTCGCCTGCGAGGACGGCTGGGTCATCGAGGTCAGCAGGAAGATCTCGCAAGACTCCCGCGTCCGCGGCGCGGCGGTCGGCGTCCTCCGCTTGTCGGCGGAGGCGGCGGAGATCCTTCGGGGGATTCTGGAAGAGTTCATCGAGACCGGCAAGGATTCCCTGGAGTACCAGGAAGCCTTCCGGGAGCTGGCCGGGGAAGTTCCCATCGGCGTGGTCGAGATGGGGGATCTTCCCTGGGTCGAGATCGATTCTCAAGAAGACCTCGCCCGCGCTCAGAACGAGATCCTCCCCAGGGTGGACCGCCTGGACCGGGGCGAAACCGTCCCGGCCCCGTAGCGCAGACCCTCCTCGGTACGTTCGCCCCGCGGCTCATTCCGCCATACCTGGAGGGCCCCCTGGACCGGGGCCGTGCGCGTTTTTCTCGGGGTCCGCGTCCGCCGCCGACCGCCATGTGCATCGCGTTGGCGTGGCATCCAACCGAGGGTCACAGAGAAGATGGCGCGCAAGGGAACGGTGGAGGGCGTTGCCGGAGGCAGCGGCCCTGCGGACGGCCCCGCCGGCAAGGGGGGTGAGCACTTCGACGGTGGCTTGGTCCGGGATCACAGAGTCCAGCGCGAGAAAGTTCCCGTCCATCAGGACGGCCGCCAGGTTGTTGAACGTGTCCTGGTTTACGTCATTGCCGAACACGTGGAGACGAAAACTCGGATGCTCCGCGGCGAGAAGATGGAGGACCCCACGGAGCGTGAGGCAACCGTCCCAGCGCACGGTCACCGTACGCTGCCCAATCCAGTCCCTGAAGGGATTCGAGAACCAGAACGTCGCTTCCGGCACGGACACTCCGGATCGGTCCCGACCTGGACCAGATCATGGACGACCGACGATGCGCCACGCACGCCCGAACGGGCAGGCCTTGCGCGTTCTCGGAAGTCTGGTTTAGGATAGGTCGGAAATCAAGCGGAAAGGCGGTCAGAGGTCGGAGGTCCGGGCGGACCCCAAAGACGTCATGACACGGGCGGCGCGGTCCGCCGGGATAGGGTCCGCGTCGGCCCCCGCCGGGTGTCGGTGGGCTTTCGTCATGAGCTCGCGTGTCCACCGGATCGTTCGCAGCATACGCAGCGCTCAAACACATGGGGCAACGATGGAGGGGGACATGGCTACTCCGGAATCCACGGCGCAACCGCGGCAACAGCTCCAGGTGACCACCGGCGATGAGATGTCACGAGGCCACTTCAGCAACAATCTCCTGATCGCCCACACCAACGAGGAATTCATCCTGGACTGGATCCTGAACTCACCCAGCGGGATGCATCTGGTGTCGCGGATCGTCGTGACCCCCGGCCATGCGAAGCGCATCATCGGCGCGCTGACGGAGAATCTGCGCCGGTACGAGCAGACCTTCGGCGCGATCAGCGCGTTCGACGCTCCGGATCAGAAGTTCCATCAAACCGGTCGCGCCTGACCGCTCGCCCTCCGCGCCGCGGCTCGATCCGCCTCCGCGTAGGGTGATCTCGTGATGCCGACGGACTACCACGACAAGGACGATCCAGCGCTGCTCCGGGAGATGAGAACACCCACGCCCGAGGAATGTCAGACGTGGGCGAACCTGAACCGCCGCGCTCAACTTCTTCGATCAGGAGGGGGAGCCGGCGGCGGGGTTAGTTGCTCGGGGTCCGACCGAGCGCGTGCCGGTCGATGGTCCGGACGTTGATCACCTGAAACTTCTCGTCCCGCAGGACGACGATGCTGATCTCCTTCCCGACGACGGTTTTCCAGATCTTTCGATAGAAATCCTCCTGGCCTTCCACCTTTTCCCCGTTCAGCCGTACGATGATGTCGCCCCGCTCGAACCCCGCGCCCAGCGCGGGTCCCGAGGGCGACGCGCCCGCCACGACGAGCCCCTGCGGCGCCTCCACCGTGTAGAGCCCGAGCCAGGGGCGGGGTGGCCGGCTCTTGACTCGGCCCTCGCGGAGGAGCTCCTCCCGCACCGCGAGGAAATACTCGATGGGGATCGCCAGGTTCACGTGGGGCGGGTCGCCGAGCCGGAGCGACGTGACCCCGATGACCTCGCCCTGGGGATTCACCAAAGGGCTACCGCCGAACGAGGGATTCGCGGGGCTCACGATGAAGGCCCGTTCCAGCAGGTATTCCCAGTAACCGGTGAAGCGCTTGATCTCCCGAATACTGCCAGGGGTGGCCGTCATGGCGTTTTCGCTGTCCACGCCGATGATCGCCGCCGGATCCCCCGCGCCGACCGTGGAGGAGTTCCCCAGCGGGGCGTGGGGCCAGGGGCCCGACCCTTCGAGCTTGACAATCCCGATGCCGCTCTCGAAGTCCTGTCCGACGAAACGGGCGGACACCGTGCGGCCGTCCCGCAGCGACACCTGGATGAGCGTGGCGTCCGTCAGGATGTAGCCGACCGTGACGACATACCCGGCGGGGTCGAAGATGACTCCGCTTCCGGCGCGCACCGGACCGAGGGTGAGCACCGAGGGCCGGTCGAGTGGAATCTTCGTCTGGATCCCGACCACGGCGGGGGCCACTCGCTGGACATAGGCAGGGGTCACGGGGCCGAGAACGGGCGCCTGGTCTCTCTGGCCGACGGCGGGCAAAACAGGGGCGACCAGGGCGGCGAGCAGGGCGAACGTGGCAGTGTTCATGGCGATCCTCCCCGGCTAGAGTCTAGCGCAACAGCCGGGCCGAGAAAAGCCTGCATTTCCAGCGGGGTGTGCACTCCCGGCTCTGCCGTAGGTTGGCCGGGTCGGGTGGGTGACGGTCCGCCGCGCTCCCGACCGGGGAGGAAGCCTCTGGAAGGGGCCGCGGGTTCCGCTCCTACGCCAGCGGGCGCGGGGTGGCGTCAGGGGGCGATTTGGGCGCGAGGGCGTCGGGCGGTCGGGGGGTGCGCAAGGCATCCAGCTCTTTCGCCTGCTGCCGCAGCCGCCGCCGATCCCGGAACCAGCTCGGCAGGCTGACCAGCGAGGCCATGACCGCGCCGACCGCTGCGGCGACCAAGATGATGACAACCAGGGACATCTCCAACGACCAGAACCCGAAGCGGATGGTGACCGGCCCGGCGTTCTGCACGGCGAAGAGGGCGACGCCGGTGGCCAGAAGCAAGAAGGCGATCAAGGCGGTCTGTCCCACGGTGCGTTCCTCCCGCGTACGAGTGGATGGCCGAAGGCTAGCATAGCCGGTGGAGCGACGCAAGACGAAGAGGGCGGCATCCGGACGGGTCGGGGCGGTAACCGGGCCGTGGACGGCTTTGACTTGTCTCGACGAGGGAGAATGTCTATGCTAGGCCTCCGGAGACGGCACGGAGGCAGAGATGGCGGGACACAAATGGTGGCTGGGCCGAGTGGTCAGCGACTTCGCCCACCGATTGCGCCAGTACGACCTGATGATGATGGCGGCCGCCATCGCTTTTTACTGGCTGCTGGGCATCATCCCAATTCTGTTGCTGGGCAGTTCCACCATCGGGTACGTACTCGGCTCCTCCGATCGGGGCGTGGAGGAGGTGATGACGCTGGCGCACCGACTGATCCCCAGGGCGACCGGCCGCGACGTGGAGGACTTCCTTCGTCCCCTGATCCAGAGCCGCCACATCACCGGCGTCCTGGGTATCGGTTTCCTGCTCTGGGTCGCCATGGGAGTCTTCGAGGCGATCGCCTCGTCGCTTACGACACTCGGCGGAGCGCGGGAGACCCGCTCCTATTTCCGGCGGAAACTGGTGGCCCTGGTGATGATGGGGACCGCCGGGTTCCTCTTCATCTCCGCCTTGATGGGCGGATGGGTCCTGGCGGCGTGGCCGGAGATCGAGATTCTGATCGGTGCGCGCATCGTCCTGCCTCCGTTCCTGACGCATCCGAGCTTCCCGCGGTACTTCACCTCCATCCTCATGACGCTGCTGCTCACCACCGTGTATCGGGTTGCACCGGTCCGGGCCATCCGCTGGCCCTGGGCCATCGCCGGGGCGATGGTGGCGGCCCTGCTCTGGCACCAGGCCCGGACGCTCTTCAACTGGTACCTGATCCACTATGCCCGCTACAACCTGTTCTATGGGATCCTGGGCGGTTTCATCGGCCTGGTCCTGTGGGTCTTCTATACCGCGATCATCCTGCTGATCGGCGGCATGCTGGCGGACGTGCTGGATCGCGCCGGCCGACCGGCGCGGAACGGCGCATAATCTTTGGGATGAAGGCTCTGCCGGGCGCGCCGGCTCGCGCCCGGGGGACGGCAGGAACATCCGTTGGCACGGCGCTGGCGTCGGTGTCGTCCTCGAGTGGTGAACGAGGCTCGGTGCAGCCGCCTTCCGTACGCCCCGCCGATGTCCGGAAGCCTAAAAAACGTCGCGCAACGCATCCCATTAGGGTAGATTTCGGGCAAAGAGGAATGGCCCCATGACCACTGACGTCCTGGAACGCCCCCGTCGAGATTCGTATCTCCTCAACGCGATGCTGTGCGCGCTTCTAGTTTCGGTTTGCCTGCTCGGGGTCTCGACGGCGCAGTCCCTGGCGGCTTCGGGGCAGACTGCTCCACCTGCGGCAGAGCTCGAGGCGGAGACGGAGTACGCCCGGGCGTCGGTCACGCTGGACGGGGAGAACCTGTTCTCCGTCCGCGGGGTCGAGGCCTACCCGGCCGAAAAACGGGCCCAGGTCATTGGCGGGCGCATCAAGGCCATCGCCGCCGATCCCTCAGTCTCAGTCGAGGCGCTCCGACTCGCGGAGACGGAGCGTGGGACCGATATCCTGGCGGGCGACCGATTCTTGATGACCGTGACCGGCAGTGACGCCGCGCGCGACGGCGTGTCGCATCAGTTCATGGCGCTGGCGATACGGCAGCGTATCGCGGAGTCGGTGGCGGCTTACCGCAGCGAGCGGACCCCCCGCGCCCTGCTGGTCAAGACCGGTGTCGCCGTGGGCGCGACCTTGGTGGCCTGGCTGCTGCTCCTTGGGGCGCGTCGCGCATTCCGACGGTTCGATGCGCTGGTGGAGGGGCGGACCAAGAAAACCATCGAGGGCCTGGAGACCCATTCGTTTCGGCTCGTACAGGCCAAGCAAATCTCCGCGGCGCTTCGCGGCCTCGTCGTCTCGGTCCGCGTCCTGGCGATCATGGTGGTCGTGTACGCCTACCTCCACGTGGTCCTCGAGTTGTATCCCTGGAGTCGATCGCTTTCTCGCCAACTGTCCACCATCTTCTTTGACCCACTCGCCAGTATGGGGGCGTCGTTCCTCGACGCGCTGCCCAATCTGGTGTTCCTCGCGATCTTGACGCTGGTGACACGGTACCTCCTCAAGTTCGTCAAGCTCTTCTTCGCCGGCGTCGAGAAGCGTACCATCGCGTTCACGAACTTCGACCCGGACTGGGCCTGGCCGACGTATCGGATCATCCGGCTGCTGGTGATCGCGTTCGCGGTGGTGGTGGCCTACCCGTACATTCCGGGCTCGCGGTCGGCCGCCTTTCAGGGCGTGTCGATCTTCATCGGGGTGATCTTTTCGCTCGGCTCGTCGTCGTTGATCGCCAACCTGATTGCAGGATACAGCATGACCTACCGCCGCGCGTTCCGAGTCGGGGACCGGATCCAGGTGGGCGATGTCGCCGGGGATGTCACGGAAAGTGGGTTGATGGTGACGCGGATCCGGACGATCAAGAACGAAGAGGTCGTGGTGCCGAATTCCGCCATCCTGAGCACCCACATCGTCAACTACAGCACGCTGGCCAAACAGGCGGGGCTGATCCTGCACACCACTGTGGGGATCGGGTACGAGACCCCGTGGCGCCAGGTCGAGGCGATGCTGATCATGGCCGCGGAGCGGACCCCGGGCCTGCTCAAAGAGCCGCCGCCGTTCGTCCGGCACAAGAACCTCGGCGATTTCTGCGTGACCTACGAGATCAACGCCCACTGCGACGATCCGCAGGCCATGGCCCGGCTCTACACCGACCTGCACCGGAACATCCTCGACGTTTTCAACGAATACGGCGTGCAGATCATGACGCCGGCCTACGAGGGCGACCCGGAGCAGCCCAAACTGGTGCCGAAGGAGCAGTGGTTCGCCGCGCCGGCGCCGGAGATCCAGCGGCCGACCGTGCATGGGGGGTAACCGTGACGGGGACCATGAGGTCTCGACGCGTCCGATCGCCGAAAGTCCGAGGGTGAATCGTATGAGCGACACATCGAAAGATCTGGCCCGCACCCTGCTCCAGGTGCTGTTCCTTGGTGCGCTGGTTGCGGGGACGTTCTGGATTCTGCAGCCGTTCCTCCTGGCCTCCATCTGGGCTGCGACCATCGTGGTGGCGACCTGGCCGGTGATGCTGTTCGTGCAAGCGAGGCTTTGGGGCAAGCGGGGCTTGGCCGTGACGGTCATGACGCTGGCGTTGCTCCTGGTGCTCCTGGTTCCCTTGACCCTCGCCATCATCACGATCGCGAACAACGCCGATCGAATCGTCGGCTGGGCCAAAGCCCTGGCGACCTTCAGGATTCCGCCACCGCCGGTCTGGATCGGTGGGCTTCCCGTCGTCGGATCCTGGCTCGCGGACCAGTGGGCACAGTTGACCGCCATCGGCCTGGAGGGTGTCTCGGCGCGTTTGGCGCCCTACGCCAGCACGATCGCGGGATGGTCCGCCGCGCGGGTCGGCGGCGTCGGCATGTTGTTGCTGCAATTCTTCCTGACGGTGGTCATCGCCACGATCTTGTACGCCCACGGGGAAACCGCCGCCGCGGGCGTGCGCCGTTTCGCGCGCCGTCTGGATGAGACGCGTGGCGAGGGGGTAGTCGAACTGTCCGCGCAGGCCGTTCGTGCCGTCGCCCTCGCCGTCGTCGTGACCGCGATCGTCCAGTCGGTCTTGGGCGGAATCGGCCTGGTGATCGTCGGCGTGCCGTTTGCGCCCATCCTGACGGCGATCATGCTGCTGGGCGCGGTCGCGCAGGTCGGCGTCGCCCCCGTGCTCATCCCGGCGGTGGGGTGGCTCTACTGGAAAGGCGACTCGGTGTGGGCAACCGTCCTGCTTGTCTGGACCGTTGTGGTCCTGAGCCTGGATAACTTCCTGCGGCCGCTGCTCATCCGCAAGAGCGCCGATCTGCCCCTGCTACTGATCTTCACAGGTGTGATCGGCGGCCTGATCGCATTCGGGATCATCGGACTGTTCATCGGTCCGTCGGTGCTGGCCGTAGCCTACACGCTGACCATGGCGTGGTTGAAGGACGCCGAGGATCCCGGCGCGCTGCCGCCGTCCCCGGAAAGTCTGCCCCCACCGACTGCCTGAGACGCCGCCGTGAGCCCAAGCCGTGGGCGCAAAAGGATGCGGCCGCTTCCTGGTGCCGAGTGTGACGGCATCCCAGTCGAGGCGGGGTGCCGCACCGCGCGTCGCGAGCGATGTGTCGGGCAGCGTGCGCCGAGGTGATTGCCGGCGCCGCCGCGGCGTGCTAGCATCGTTCCACCTTCACCCAGACGGCCAACACCTGCATCGGATGTCCTGTGGGCAACGGGCGTTCCGCGTTGCTCGTCCCGTCCCGGATCGGCGGTGCTTCATGGAAGTCATCAGCACCCACATCCATGCCGACTTTGACGCCCTGGCCTCCATGGTGGCGGCGTCGAAGCTGTACCCGCGGGCGCGCCTGCTGTTTCCGGGTTCCCAGGAGCGGAACGTCCGGGAATTCCTCCAAGACACGCGATTCCCCTTGTCGGCGGATCGGTTGAAGGGTTTTCCCATCGCGTCGATCGCGCGCCTGGTGCTGGTGGACGTCAAGCGGGGGACGCGAATCGGCCCGCTCGCGGGGGTCCTGGGGCGGCCGGGTCTGGAAGTGCACATCTACGACCATCACCCGGCCCACCCCAAGGACATCGCTGGGAGCCTCGAAGTCCTGCGCGAAGTTGGGGCCACCACGACGATCCTGGTCGGCCTCCTGCGGGACCAGGAAGCGGCCGTCACCCCGCAGGAGGCCACGCTCTTCGCCCTGGGCATCTACGAGGAGACCGGATTTCTCACCTTCACCAACACGACCGAGGCGGACTTCCGCGCTGCGGCGTACTGCCTGGCGCACGGAGCGAACCTGTCGCTGGTGGCCGATTTCATCCGGCGGGAACTCACGGCCGAGCAGGTGGGGTTGCTGAACGAACTGATCCGCTCGGCCGAAACCTACACCGTCAACGGCGTCCGCGTCGTCATCAGCACCGCCTCCTCGGACCGATACGTGGGCGATCTGGCGATGTTGACCCACAAGCTCCGCGACATGGAGAACATCAACGTCCTGTTCACCCTGGTCCGGATGGACAATCGGGTGCACCTGGTGGCGCGCAGCCGACTGGAGATGGTGGATGTCAGCCGGATCGTGGACCCCTTCGGGGGTGGCGGCCACGCCACGGCGGCCTCGGCCACCATCAAGGACCTGACGCTCTTCCAGGTCAAGGAGCGCGTGCTGCAGCCTGCTGCGCGAGTCGATTCGCCCGCTCACGCGGGCGCAGGACATCATGACGGCCCCCGTGAAGGCCATCCCGGAGCGGTTCACGATCCGGGGCGCGGCGGAGATCATGAACCGGTTCAACCTGGCGCACCTGCCTATCATCCGACGGGGCGACATGGTCGGGTTGATCACCCGCGAGGTGGTGGACAAGGCCATCTATCCACGGGTTGGGCGACGCGGCGGTCCACGAATACATGACCGGGGAGTTCGCGCGGGTGACTCCCGAGGCGCCCCTCTCCGAGGTCCAACGGTTGATGGTCGAGCGAAGCCTCGGCTTCGTGCCCGTGGTGAAGGGGCAGCGGTTGCACGGGGCGGTGACCCGCGCGGACCTGCTCCGTCATGCGTACGAGGATCTCCTCACGCGACCGACGTTCACGACGTCGGAGGACCGGGAGCCCGCCGGGCCGACGGTCCGAAGCGTCGCCAACCTCCTCGCCAACCACCTGCCGGGCCGCGTGCAGGCGCTCTTGCGCTCGGCCGGTGCGGTGGCGGACGAGATCGGGGCCCGGATCTACACCGTGGGTGGATTCGTCCGGGATCTCTTGCTGCGGCACGAGAACCTGGACGTGGACCTGGTGGTCGAGGGGGACGGGATCGCGTTCGCGGAGCGACTCGGCCTGCGACTGGACGCCAAGGTGACGAGCCACCGGAAGTTCGGCACGGCGCTGCTCACCCTGCCCGACGGATTCCGGGTGGACGTGGCCACGGCTCGCACGGAGTATTACGAGTACCCGGCGGCGCTACCCACCGTCGAACACAGCTCCATCAAGATGGACCTGTACCGCCGAGACTTCACCGTCAACGCGCTGGCCGTCTGCCTGAACGGCGAGCGGTACGGAGAACTGCTGGATTTCTTCGGCGGCCAGCAGGACCTCCGGGACAAGACGTTGCGGATCATCCACAACCTCAGCTTCGTCGAGGACCCGACGCGCCTCCTTCGCGCGGCCCGCTTCGAAATGCGCTTCGGGCTGCATCTCAGCCGCCACGCCGAGCAGCTCAGCGCCAATGCCGTGCAGATGGGGCTTCTCGACAAGGTGGCCGGCCCACGGGTCTTCACCGAGCTGCAATTGATCCTGCGCGAGCCCCGACCTTGGGCGATTCTGCGGCGGCTGGAGGTGCTGGGCGCGCTGGCGGCCATCCATCCACGGTTCGCGCTGGGCCGGGCGACGGAGCAGCGCCTCCAGCGGGTCGGAGAGGTCCTCACCTGGTACAATCTGCTGTATCTTCCGGTCCAGCCCGCACCCTGGCTCGTGCATCTCCTGGTGTTGCTGGAGGAGCGGCCCGGCCCCGAGGCCCGGGCGATCTTGCGACGGTTGAGCCCGCCTCCGAAGATCGCGGACGTGGTGGTGCAGGACCTGGCGCGGCTGCGCGCGTTGGCCCGGAGCCTCCAGCGCGCACGGGAGGTGGCGCCGAGTCGCATGTATCGGTGGCTGGCCGAGGCCTCGGTCGAAATGGTCCTGGCCCTCATGGCAGTGGTCGGTCGTCCGGAACTTCGCAAGGCGATCGGCGATTTCCTGAGCGCCAGCGGGCGGGTGCGACCGATGCTCCGGGGCGACGATCTCCGGGCGCTGGGCATCCAGCCGGGGCCGGTGTATCGGGACATCCTGAACTCGCTGCTCTACGCACGGCTGGACGGACACGTGCAGAGCCGTGACGACGAGTTGCGGTTCGTGCGCCGGCGGTTCGCCCGGGCGTTTCCCGGGGAGATGTCCCGCCCGGCGAAAGCGCCGAGGACACGATCCGCCCGACCTGGCGACTGAATCGTGAGGAGCACGATGAGCCAGCAGCCTAGACTTCCCATCTTGTTGGTATGCCTGTTGATCGCCCTGCCTGGACAGGTGATGCTCCACGAGCTTGGGCACGTTCTCGTTGCCCGACTGATGGGCGATCCGGAGGCCACGCTCCTTCTGGCCCCGCGTGAGTCCGCCGGAACGCTCTGGATCGGCGCGGCGCACTACGATGGGGCGACGCTATCGCCGGTTGGTCAGATCCTGGCGCCCCTGGGGGGCCTCCTGCTCACGCAATGCGCGGCTTTGGCACTGCTGGTGGGGAGCGCCCGCTGGCCCCAACGGGCGCGGACCTACGCGGCGGTGGTCGTTGGCGCGTTTCTCCTCGATGTTCCCGCACAGGTCGTGTGGGCCCTCATCGCCGAGGTGGCCCAGCCGCCCCATCTGTCCGGCATCGACCTCGCCGACGTCATGTCCGTGGTGCACGGCTGGACGGGCGTGGACATCCTTGGCATGAAGGCCGCTCTGCTTCTCCTCCTCATCGGGTACGGTCTCTCCGGCGGGTACGCGCTCCGGCGCCGGTTCGGCGGCCGGTCGTGGGCGGCGTGATCCCCGGCCACCGAAAAAGCCCTTAACTTCCCGTATCTTCTGAGCCAGAGCGGAGTCTCCAATTGACAAATCGGGGGGGATCGAGTACGGTTCTCCATTCCTCCGAATGGCAAGAAGGGAGCCTATGTTCGACCTCTCCGCGACGATCCAGGATCTGGCGGTTCGCATCCCCGTGTTCCTCCTGGCACTGACAATTCATGAATTTGCCCACGCGTGGGTGGCGTACCGCCTGGGGGATCCGACCGCCCGATCGCAAGGCCGCCTGACGCTGAACCCCCTGGCCCACCTGGACGTCATCGGCACGATCGCCATCGTCCTCATCGGGTTCGGATGGGCGAAGCCGGTTCCGGTTGACGCGCGATATTTCCGGCAGCCCCGCCGGGACACCATTCTGGTCTCGGCGGCCGGGCCGCTCAGCAATCTGATCCTGGCCGCGGCCATGGCGTTTTGCTATCGGATGATCCCCTGGGGTGCGTGGGGCCTCGAGGCGGCGTGGCTCGTGGTGCCGCTCCGTGCGATGATCCGGACGGCGGTCTGGGTCAACGTGCTCCTGGCCATCTTCAATCTGCTGCCCATTCCACCCCTGGATGGCAGCCGCGTGGTGTCGGGCCTGTTGCCCCTGCGACAGGCCATTACCTACAGCCAGCTAGAACCCTACGGGTTCGTGATCATCTTCCTGCTGTTCTTCACCGGGATCATGGATCCCATTTTCGGCCCAGCGGTCCGGACGGTGACGTTAGCGCTGTTCCAGATCTGGGGGTAGCGCGACGTAGTCGTAATGGTCCATGTCCGATGCGTTTCCCGGATGTGGCCCTTTACGGGCTGGCGGCTGACCGCTGATGGCTGATGGCGACTCTTCACACGGAGACCGCATGACACGGAAGCGCGTACTGAGCGGGATGCGCCCGACGGGGCGGCTGCACATGGGGCACCTCTTTGGGGCGCTGGACAACTGGAGGAAGCTCCAGGAGACCTACGACTGCTTCTTCTTCATCGCCGACTGGCACGCCCTGACCACCGACTATGCCGATCCCTCGAAGGTCAGGGAGTTTACCACCGAGGTGGTCCTGGACTGGCTCGCGGCCGGGCTGGACCCACAGAAATCCATCTTCTTCGTGCAGTCGCGGCTGCCGGAGCATGCGGAGCTGCACCTGCTCTTTTCCATGTTCACGCCGTTGGCTTGGCTGGAGCGGGTGCCCTCCTACAAGGAGCAACGGGAGCAGATCACCGACAAGGACCTGAGCACGTACGGGTTCCTCGGCTACCCCCTCTTGCAGGCGGCCGACATCCTGATCTACAAGGCGCACTACGTGCCGGTGGGCGTGGACCAGGTGCCGCATGTGGAGTTGACGCGGGAGGTGGCGCGACGGTTCAATTTTCTCTACAAAGCAGTCCTGGTGGAACCCGAGGCGTTGCTGACGGAGTTTCCCAAGATCCCAGGGACGGACGGCCGCAAGATGAGCAAGAGCTACGACAACGCCATCTTCCTGTCCGACCCCCCCGAGGTGGTGACGGCCAAGATCAAGCCCATGATCACGGATCCGGCACGCCAGCGCCGGCGCGATCCCGGCAACCCGGAGGTGTGCCCCGTCTACGATCTCCACAGGGTATTCACGCCGCAGGGCGAGCGAGAGACAGTCATCGTCCCGGGCTGTACCAGCGCCGGTATCGGGTGTCTGGACTGCAAGCAGATTCTGCTGAAACACGCCCTGCCGGTCCTGGGCCCGGTCTCGGAACGGCGCGCCAGGCTGGCGGAGGACACGGATGCGGTCAGGACGATCCTCGAGGACGGGACCGCCCGCGCGCAGCAGGTGGCGCGACAGACCCTGGCCGACGTCAAATCGGCGATGCAGATCTAAGCCGTTGTCAAAGACTAACTTGACCGGAGAAATTCCGGAAACGGCATAAGGAGCCGTAACGAAATTGCAAAAAATGGCCAAGTTATTTCGTAATGGCTCCTAAGATCTCGGAACCCATTCCCGGCAGTGCGAGAGCCGCAAGGGGGATGCGCATGGAGTACGAGGCCCGGCCGATCGAAGAGGCGCTGACGTTCGACGATGTGTCGCTGTATCCGCAGCGGTCGGATGTCATTCCCAGGGACGTGGATGTCGCCACGCGGTTCACGCGAAACGTCCGGATCAACATCCCGGTCGTCAGTTCGGCCATGGATACGGTCACCGAGGCGCGGCTGGCCATCGCCCTGGCCCGCGAGGGCGGGATCGGCGTGATCCACCGCGCCATGGAGCCGGACCGGCAGGTGGCGGAGATCGACAAGGTCAAGAAGTCGGAGTACGGCATGGTGGTGGATCCCATCACCATGTCGCCGGACCAGCGCCTGTACGAGGTGCTGGAGGTGATGGAGAAATACCGGATCTCCGGCGTGCCGGTGACCAAGAACGGGAAGCTGGTCGGCATCCTGACCAACCGGGACCTGCGCTTCGAGACCAAGCTGGACCTGAAGGTCGGGGACGTGATGACCAAGGAGAAGCTGATCACGGCCCCGGTGGGAACAAGCCTGGAGGAGGCCAAGGAGATCCTGCACCGGCACCGGATCGAGAAACTGCCGGTGGTGGATCAGGATTTCTACCTGAAGGGCCTGATCACCATCAAGGACATCGAGAAGCGGATCAAGTTCCCGAATGCCTGCAAGGACGTCCTGGGTCGGCTGCGGGTCGGCGCGGCGGTGGGCGTGGGACCCGAGGCGCTGGAGCGGGTGCCCATGCTGATCAAGGCCGGGGCCGACGTCCTGGTGGTGGACACGGCGCACGGCCATTCCGAGAGCGTGCTGGAGATGGTCCGGAGCATCAAGCGCCGATATTCCGGGACCGAGGTGGTGGCCGGCAACATCGTGACTGCCGATGCCGCCGAGGATCTGATCAAGGCGGGGGCAGACGCGATCAAGGTCGGGATCGGGCCGGGCTCCATCTGCACCACGCGGGTGGTGGCGGGGGTGGGGGTACCGCAGATCACGGCCATCCGCGCCTGCGCATCGGCGGCCAACAGGTACGATGTGCCGCTCATCTCGGACGGCGGGATCAAGCACTCGGGCGACATCACCAAGGCCATTGCGGCGGGGGCGCACTCGGTGATGCTGGGCGGACTCTTCGCCGGGACCGAGGAGAGCCCCGGCGAGACCGTGCTCTACCAGGGGCGAACCTACAAGGTCTATCGCGGCATGGGATCGCTCAGCGCCATGCAGTCCCGCGCGGGGCGCGAGCGATACTTCCAGGACCCCGAGGCGGACATCGAAAAGATGGTTCCGGAAGGTATCGAGGGGCGCGTGCCGTACAAGGGGTCCCTGGCGGCGCTGGTGTATCAGTTGGTGGGCGGGCTCCGGGCGGGAATGGGCTACTGCGGTTGCAAATCGATCGAAGAGCTGCGCACCAAGGCCCGGTTCATCCGACTGACACAGGCGGGATTGCGCGAGAGTCACGTCCACGATGTGATCATCACAAAGGAAGCGCCGAATTACCGATTGGAGAGCTAAACATGGCGAGCCGCGGCTCGATCAATGGATAAAGTCCTCATCCTCGATTTCGGCTCGCAGTATACGCAGCTCATCGCTCGGCGGGTGCGAGAGCTCAAGGTCTATTCCGAGATCCATCCGTACTCGATGCCGGCAGCCGAGATCCGCGCGTTCGGGCCGACTGCGCTGATCCTGTCCGGAAGCCCTGCCAGTATTTACCAGGCGGACGCACCCCGACCCGACCCCGGCATCCTCGACCTCGGCCTCCCGGTCCTCGGGATCTGTTACGGGCTGTGCGCGCTGACGGTGCTGGCGGGCGGGCAGGTAGCGCGGGCGGCTCGGCGGGAGTACGGGCCGGCGGACCTGCTCGTCGATCACGGGGAAGACCTGTTCGCCGACCTGCCGAACCGGCTGCCGGTCTGGATGAGCCACGGAGACCAGGTGACCGCCCTCCCCGGGGCGTTTCAGGTCCTGGCGCACACGGACAATTCCCCCTACGCCGCCTTCCGGCATCGGGAACGCCCGTTCTACGGCGTCCAGTTCCACCCCGAGGTGGTCCACACCCCACGGGGAAAGGCGATTCTGGGGAACTTCCTTTTCCGGATTGCCAAGTGCCAGCCGACCTGGACGATGCGCTCGTTCGTGGAGACGAGCGTGGCGCGCATCCGCGAGCAAGTCGGCACCGGCCGCGTGCTGTGCGGTCTGTCGGGCGGAGTGGATTCGTCCGTGGCAGCCGTTCTGGCGCACCAGGCGATCGGCGATCGGCTCACCTGCGTGTTCGTGGACAACGGCCTGCTGCGGATGAACGAGGCCACCCAGGTGGTGGAGATGTTCGGAAAACACCTGGGCCTGCGCCTCGTCGCGGTAGACGCCGGGGCGCGCTTCCTGGAGACGCTCGCCGGCGTGACCGACCCGGAGCGGAAACGCAAGATCATCGGCGCCGAGTTCATCGCGGTGTTCGAGGAAGAGGCGACGCGCCTGGGCAAGATGGAGTATCTGCTGCAGGGGACGCTCTACCCGGATGTGATCGAGAGCGTGTCCGTCAGGGGGCCGTCCGTCACGATCAAGACGCACCACAACGTCGGCGGCTTGCCGGAGAAGATGGGGTTCAAGCTGGTCGAACCGCTCCGCGAGCTGTTCAAGGACGAAGTGCGTGAAGTCGGCAAGGAACTCGGCCTGCCGGACGTGCTGGTCTGGCGTCAGCCCTTCCCGGGGCCGGGGCTGGCCGTCCGCTGCGTCGGGGAGATCACCCGCGAGCGCCTGGACCTCCTGCGTCGGGCCGACGTCATCGTCGAGGAAGAGATCCGCAAGGCCGGCCTCTACCGGGAGATCTGGCAGGCCTTCGCCGTGCTGCTGCCCGTCCGTACGGTGGGCGTGATGGGCGACGAGCGGACCTACGAGCACGTGGTCGCAGTCCGCGCCGTCCAGAGCCAGGACGGCATGACGGCCGACTGGGTCCGACTGCCCTACGATGTCCTGGCCACTATCAGCAGCCGCATTGCCAACGAAGTCAAGGGCGTGAACCGCGTGGTGTACGACGTCAGCAGCAAGCCGCCCAGCACGATCGAGTGGGAATGAGGGGAGCGCACCCGCGCGCGTTTGCGACGCCGTGCCCGCCATGAACGACGAGCCGCAGGATCTGGCCGACTTCATCCTCGCCGAGGACCTTCAGGCGGAGATCGTGGCGCCGGGCGCGCACATGCCCACGGTAGACGCCGCCGCGGCCGCCATGCGGGTCGCGCCAGAGCAGATCTTCAAGTCCATCGTGTTTCAGTCGCCGGCGGGCCGGTGCGTGCTGGTGGTGGCGTCCGGGAACGCGCGGGTGGATCGACAGCGGGTCGAGGCCCTCACGGGATGCGTCGGCCTCAAGCTGGCGAAGCCGGGGGAGGTCTTGGCCCGGACGGGCTATCCCGCGGGCGGGACGCCGCCGGTGGGACACCGGGAGCGGCTGCCGGTGATCGTGGACACGCGGGTCGCTTCCCAGCTTTGGGGGTACGCCGGCGGCGGGCGACCCGAGTTGTTGATGAAGATCCGATCGGCGGATATCATCCGGCTCACGGACGCGACGGTCGCCGACGTCATCGCGAATGACCGTTGAGGAATGCAAAATGTAAAACCGACAACCGACAACCGGCCAATCGATGCCGTTGACCGGTTTTCCGTTGTTAGTTGTCCGTTTTTCATTTTTTCATTGAGCGCTCGCTGAAGGGTAGCCATGACACACGCCGATTTCGTCCACCTCCACCTGCACACCCAGTACTCGCTCCTGGACGGGGCGTGCCAGCTCGACCGGCTGATCGCCAAGGCCAAGGAATACCGGATGCCGGCTCTGGCGATGACGGACCATGGCAACCTGTTCGGAGCGGTGGACTTTTACGCCCAGGCTTCGAAAGAGGGGATCAAGCCCATCATCGGGTGCGAGTTGTATATGGCCCCGGGTAGCCGCTTCGAGCGCACGCCGCAGGACGGCCAGTACGAGGGGGCGAATCATATTACGCTCTTGTGCCGGGACCTCGTCGGGTACAAAAACCTGATCAAGCTGGTGACCGCAGGATACCTGGAGGGGTTCTACTACAAGCCCCGGATCGATCGGGAGCTCTTCGCCCAGCACGGCCAGGGCTTGGTGGTCCTGTCGGGTTGTCTGAACAGCGAGCTGGGACACGCCCTGCTCGACAAGGACGAGGCCAAGGCTACGCAGATCGCCAAGTTCTACTTGGATGCGGTGGGCAAGGAGAATTACTACCTGGAGATTCAGGATCACGGCTTGGAGGACCAGCGCACCATGACCCGCGGGGTCCTGCCGCTCGCCAAGCGGCTGGGAATCCCGGTGGTCGCGAGCAACGACGTCCACTACCTGAATGCGAGTGACCACAAAGCCCACGAAATCCTGCTCTGCGTCCAGACCGGCAAGACGCTGCGGGACGCGGACCGATGGCGCTTCAGCTCCCAGCAGTTCTACCTCAAGTCGCCGCTGGAGATGCAGGCGCTCTTCAGCGAGGTGCCCGAGGCACTGCGGAACACCATCGCGATCGCGGAACGCTGCAACCTGGAGCTGACCTTCGGCAAGATCCGGCTGCCCAACTACGCGGTGCCCGACGGGTACACGCTGGATTCCTACCTGCGGAAGCTGGCCGAGGAGGGCCTCCGCAAGCGGTACGGGGAACCCGACGCCGAGGCGCTCGACCGGCTGAACCGGGAGCTCGAGGTCATCAAGAAGATGGGGTTCGCGGGCTACTTCCTGGTGGTCTGGGACTTCATCAGCTACGCCCGGTCGCGGGGGATCCCGGTGGGCCCCGGGCGTGGCTCCGCGGCCGGCTCGCTGGTGGCCTATAGCCTGGCGATCACCAACATCGATCCCTTGCGGTACGGCCTGCTGTTCGAGCGGTTCCTGAACCCCGAGCGGATCAGCATGCCGGACATGGACATCGACTTCTGCGACGAGCGGCGGGACGAGGTCATCGAGTACGTCCGGAACAAGTACGGGGCCGAGAACGTCTCCCAGATCATCACCTTCGGAACGCTGGGCGCCAAGGCGGTCATCCGGGACGTGGCCCGGGCGATGGGGATGACGTACGCGGAGGGGGACAAGATCGCCAAGATGGTCCCCAACACCCTGAACATCTCGCTGGACGAGGCCGTCAAGGATTCGGCGCCGCTGAAACAGGCGATCGAGAATCAACCGGGAGTGGCGGAACTGATCGAGACGGCGAAGGTGCTGGAGGGGCTGACCCGCCACGCTTCGACCCATGCCGCGGGCGTGGTGATCTCCAGCGAACCGCTCACCGAGCACGTCCCGCTGTACAAGGGGGCCAAGGGCGAAATCACGACCCAGTACGCCATGACGGCCATCGAGAAGATCGGCCTGCTCAAGATGGACTTTCTGGGCCTCCGGACGCTGACCGTGATCGCCAACAGCGTCAAGCTGATCGGGCAGAGCCGGCGCGTCACGGTCGACGTGGACACGATACCCCATGACGATCCGGCGACGTTCCACCTCTTGGGGGAGGCGAAGACCTTCGGCGTCTTCCAGCTGGAATCCTCGGGCATGCGCGACCTGCTCCGTCAGCTGCGCCCGGGCCGGATCGAGGACGTCATCGCCCTGGTGGCCCTGTACCGGCCGGGACCGATGGAGCAGATCCCCAAGTTCATCGAGCGCAAGCACGGCCGGACCAAGGTCGAGTACGAGCATCCGCTGATGGAGGCGATCCTCAAAGAGACCTACGGGATCATGGTGTACCAGGAACAGGTCATGCGGATCGCCTCGGACCTGGCGGGCTTCAGCATGGGCGAGGCGGACATCCTGCGCCGGGCCATGGGGAAGAAGAACCCCGAGCTGATGGCCGAGCAGCGAAAGAAGTTCGTGGACGGCGCCCTGGCCCGCGGCGTGTCGGAGAAGAAGGCGGACAAGATCTTCGGCCTGATGGAGCAATTCGCCGGGTACGGCTTCAACAAGTCGCACGCGGCGGCGTACGCCATCATCGCCTACCAGACGGCCTACCTCAAGGCCAACTACCCGGTCGAGTTCATGGCCGCCCTGCTGACGTCGGAAACCTCCGATACGGACAAGATCGTCAAGTACATCGAGGAATGCCGGACCATGGGGATCGAGGTGCTGCCGCCGGACGTGAACGAGTCGAGCAGCGACTTCACGGTGGTGGGCGACAAGATCCGGTTCGGCCTGGTGGCGGTCAAGAACGTGGGGGAGACGGCCATCCAGTCCATTCTGGCGGCGCGGACGGGGGAGGGGCGGTTCCGCGACCTCTTCGATTTCTGCGAGCGGGTGGACCTGCGGCTGGTCAACAAGCGGGTGGTCGAGGCCCTGATCAAGTGCGGCGCGTTCGATTCGGTGGGAGCGAAGCGCGCCCAGCTCATGGCCGTGCTGGACAAGGCCATGGAAGCGGCCGCCTCGACGCAGCGGGACCGGGCCCGCGGCCAGGTGTCCCTCCTGGATGTCCTGTCGCCGACGGGCACCGGGCACCGCGCGTCGCCGGCCATGCCCGACCTGCCGGAGTGGGACCGATTGCAGCTCTTGGCCACGGAGAAAGAGACGCTGGGGTTCTACATCACCGGTCATCCCCTGGCGGAGCACCGCGGGTTGCTCGCCAAGTACGCTACCACCCCGGCCGAGGAATTGTCGAATCTTCAGGACAAGGCCACGGTGCGGGTGGGAGCCATCGTCACGGCCGTGAAGGAGATCAGCACCAAGAGCGGAGACCGGATGGCCTTCGTCACGCTGGAAGACCTCACGGGCTCGGTTGAGGCGGTGGTGTTTCCCGATGTGTACCGGTCCAGCATGCTGCATCTGGCCAAGGATTCGGCGGTTCTGGTCAAGGGGCAGGTGGACCTCGCCGAGGACGGCGCGGCCAAGCTTCTGGTGAGCGAGGTGCGGCCGCTGGCATTGTCTGGCAATGGGGGCACGCCGCTCGTCGAGGTGACGCTCGGCGGCGATGCCGCCACGCCCGAGGCGCTGCGCCGCCTGGAGGGCATCCTGCGGGCGCATCCGGGGAACGCTGCGCTGCGGCTGCACCTCGACCTGCCCGACGGGAAGCGCGTGACGATCGCGCCGGCGACCTCCCTCAGCGTGGCGCCCGACGAGAAGTTACGGCAGGCGCTGGAGGCGGAATTCGGCGTGGGTTGCCTGACGCTACGATAGAACGACCAATGACCAACCCCCAATGACCATTTCAAACACCGTCGTTAGTCACTGGACATCGGGCGTGGGGGATTCCCGAGGGGGTGAGGGGTATGCCCGGCTACACCTTGGAGTTTGAGCGGCCGATTCTGGATCTCCAGGCGAAGATCCAGGAGTTGAAACAACTGGCCCAGGACGAGCGGGCGGACTTCGCCGCGGAAATCGTGCGCCTGGAGCGGAAGGTGGCGCGTCTGCAGGACGAGGTGTTCGCTCACCTGACCGCCTGGCAGCGGGCGCAGATCGCGCGGCATCCGAGCCGTCCGTACAGCCTGGACTACATCCGGCTCATGCTGACGGACTTCCTCGAACTGCACGGCGACCGCGGCTATGCCGATGATCGGGCCATCGTGGGGGGACTGGCGCGTCTCGACGGGATGCCCTTGGTCGTGATCGGCCAGCAGAAGGGCCGAGACACCAAGGAGAAGCTGATGCGAAACTTCGCCATGGCCCACCCCGAGGGATACCGGAAGGCTTTACGCCTGATGCGCCTGGCGGAGAAGTTCCGACGGCCGGTCCTGACGTTGGTGGATACCCCCGGGGCGTATCCGGGGATCGGGGCGGAGGAGCGCGGCCAAGCCGAGGCCATTGCGCGGAACCTCCGGGAGATGGCGCACCTTCCGGTGCCGATCGTGGTGGCGATCGTGGGGGAGGGTGGATCGGGCGGCGCGCTCGGCTTGGCCGTTGGGGATCGCGTCCTGATGCTCGAGTACGCGATCTACTCGGTCATCTCCCCGGAAGGCTGTGCGTCCATCCTCTGGCGGGATCCTGCCAAGGCTCCCGAGGCGGCTGCCGCCATGCGGATCACCGCCTACGACCTCCAGAGACTTGGCCTGATCGACGGGATCGTCCCCGAACCGGTGGGCGGCGCGCATCGGAACCACCCGGAGATGGTTTCCACCCTCAAGGAAGCCGTGGTGGAGGCGTTCCGGGAGTTACGCCAGGTTCCGACCGATGCGCTGCTGGAGCAGCGGTATCAGAAGTTTCGGCGAATGGGTGTCTTCGAGGAAGGGTAGGGCCGGGAACGGAGAGCCGAGCACGGAGAGCCGAGAGCCACGACCCACGAGCCGAGAACTGAGAGTGGGGAACTGAGAGCCGAGAGCCGAGAAGCGAGAAATGAGAGCGCAGGCGGCTGTGGGCAGAGTGGCGGAGGTCCGAAGCTGGAAGGCGCGCGCTGCTGATTCTTGACCGCCGACCTGATGTCTGGCCTACCCTCCGCTCTCTGACAGCTCACGGCCCGATGCACCTGGAGGCGACGCGATGTTGTTCATGGTGATCGAGCGATTCAAGGACCGGGACGCCAAGGCCGTGTATCGCCGCTTCCGGGAGAAGGGCCGCATGACCCCGGAGGGCCTGACCTACGTCGGGAGCTGGATCGAGGCGAACTGGGACCGGTGCTTTCAATTGATGGAGTGCCAGGATGCCCGCCTGCTCCAGCAGTGGGTGACCCAGTGGCAGGATCTGTGCGAGTTCGAGTTCGTCCCCGTGATTCCATCCAAGGAGACCGTGGACATCATCACCCCGTTGCTCTGAATCCCTCGCAGCCTGTGAAGGAGCGCGACCGTCATGCCGATCCTGAAATGTGAACCGCTCGAAACGCTGGCCCGTGACGTCTTTCGGGCCATCACCGTTCCACCGGCCGGCGCGGCCTGGATGGCCAAACTGCTGGTTCGGGCCAACCTGCGCGGCCATGACTCTCACGGCGTGATCCGGGTGCCGCAGTACGTGGCCTCCTGGAAGAAGGGAGAGGCGGACCCCAAGGCCGAACCGGTCGTGGTTCAGGATGGGCCGGCGACCGCGCTGGTGGACGGGAAGCGCGGCTTCGGGCAGATCGTGGCCCGGCGTGGGATGGAGGTGGCGATGGCCAAGGCGGCCGCCATCGGTGTCGCCGCCGTGGGCGTGTACAACAGCAATCACATCGGCCGGCTGGCGGACTACACCGAGATGGCGCTGGAGCGGGACATGCTCGCCCTCCTCGCCGTGAACGCGGGCGGCGCGGGGCAGCGCATGGCGCCGTGGGGCGGTCGGGCGCCGCGCCTCAGCACCAATCCATTCGCCTTCGCCTGTCCCGACCGGCAGCGCAGTTCCCATCAGCTTCGACGTGGCCACCACGGTGGCCGCGGAAGGCAAGGTGCGGGTCAAGCGCAACCGCAAAGAGCAGACGCCGCCCGGTTGGCTCATCGACGCCGACGGCAAGCCGACGACCGATCCGAACGCCCTCTACGGCACGCCGGAGGGAAGCATCTTGCCGGTGGGCGGCCACAAGGGATACTCCCTGGCCCTCATGGTGGAGGTGCTGGGAGGCATCATGGCGCGCGCGGGCCACTCCCGAGAGAATCCGGGACCCGTCATGAACGGGATCTTCATGGTCGTGGTGGACATCGCCCGCTTCGTCTCGCCGCAGACACTTCCGGTCCGAGGTGGACGACCTGATCCGCTACCTGAAGACGTCCCCCGTGGTGCCCGGCGTGAGCGAGATCATGTACCCCGGAGAGCCCGAGGCCCGAGCCGGAGGCGGAGCGGAGGCAAAAGGGCATCTTCGTCGAGGACGAGACCTGGGGCCAGATCGTCCAGGCGGCGCGGGACCTCGGCGTGGCGGTGCCGGCGGTCTAGCGAGGGATTAGTCGGCTGCTGAAAACGGCCCATCTGCCGCGTTGGCGCGCTCGGGCACTCGCTGCGGCGTGCCTGGAGTACGCCACTCGGCCCATCGCTTGCCGCCTTGCATCTGGGTCTTTTTGAGCAGCCGAAGCGAAAAAGAATTTGCCAACAACTTGTGTAGCGGAGAGTGGAGAGCGAAAAGGCGCACTGACAGCGACGGGGATAGGGGGATACGGCCGGAGGTCCCTGTCCCTGTCGCTGTCGGATTTTTTTACCCCTGGAGGGCGGCGATCGGTCGGCCGGTGTTGTAAAGGCGAAGCTTCCGGTAGAGAGTCCGCTCTGCCAGGCCGAGCATCTTGGCGGCGGCGGCCCGATTCCCGTTGCAGTGCGCCAGGGTGCGCAGGATGGCCTCGCGCTCCAGGTCTTCCAGCGTGATCCCCACCGGCAACCGCAGGCCCTCCTTCTGCTGCAGGGCCCGCACCGACGGCGGGAATTCCATGGCGGTGATGCTGGACCCCTTGGCCAACACCACGGCGCGCTCGATGCAATTCTCCAACTCGCGCACATTTCCGGGCCACGGATAGTCCATGAGGAGGGCCAACGCGTCCTCCTCGATCCGTTCCACCGGCTTGCGGAGCTTCTTGGCGAAACGCTCCAGGAAATGCGTGGCGAGGAGCGGGATATCCTCGGTGCGCTCGGCCAAATCCGGCAAGCTGATCGTGATGACGTTCACTCGATAGTACAGGTCTTCCCGGAAGGTCCCCTCGTCCACCGCCATCAGCAGGTCCCGGTTGGTGGCGGCGATGAACCGGACGTTCACCTGGAGCGTCTGGTTGGAACCCACCGGCTTGATCTCTCCCTCTTGGATGGTGCGGAGGAGCTTCACCTGCATGGACAGCGGCATGTTGGCGATCTCGTCCAGGAAGATGGTCCCGCCGTCGGCCTCTTGGAACACGCCCGGCTTGCTGCTGATGGCCCCGGTGAATGATCCTTTGACGTGACCGAACAACTCGCTCTCCAGGAGCGTCTCGGTCAGCCCGCCGCAGTTCAAGGCCACGAAGCGCCGGTCCTTCCGCGGGCTCTGGGCATGGATGGCGCGCGCCACCAATTCCTTCCCGGTTCCGCTCTTTCCCTGAATCAGGACATTGCTCTCGGTCCCCACCAGTTTCTCCAGCAACTGGAAGACCTCTTGCATCCGAGAACTCTTTCCGATGAGGTCCTTGTAGGTGTACCGCCGATCCAGCTCCTGGCGCAGCGCCTCGTTCTCGCGGCGGAGTCGGATCTCCTCCACGGCCTTGCGGGTCAGGTGCAGCAAGCGGTCTCGGGTGATCGGCCTGGTGATGTAACAGAGGGCCCCCCGCTTGACGGCCTTGACCGCCGAGTCGATGGTCTCGTAGGCCGTGATGAAGATCACCTCGGGCGGGTCGGGTAGACTGCGAATGGTGTCCAGCAGCGTCAGCCCGCTGGTATCCGGTAACGACGAGGCGATGAAGACCAGGTCTGCCGGATCCTGTTGCAGCGCGGTCAGCGCCGCCGCCCCGGCGTCGGCCGTCCGGACGCGAAAGCCGTCGGCCTCCAGCGTCTCCCGGACGAGGTCGCAGGTGTCGGGGTCGCTCTCCACCACGAGGGCACATCGCTCGAAGGTCATAGCCAAATCCGACTCCAGGTCATGGCGTGCCACCCACCGTGGCCGCCGGTGGGCAACCCTCGCCGGTTGCAGGGGCGCCGCGCTGCAGGATCTCCGCCAGGCGCGCTGAGAATGCGGAACGAGGCAGCAATTCGTCGCAGCCCGCCTCGGCCGCCGCGGTCCGCACGTCTTCCCGCACGTGGGCGAAGTAGCCAAGGACCGGCGTGGCCCGCAGGTCGGGATCCTCCTTGATCCGGCGGATCGTCTCAAGGGGGCGACACGTCGCGGAATGGAGATCTACGATCACCAGAGTGGGACGGCGCGCCCTGGTGAGCGCCGTTGCGTCCTCCGGGGAGCGAGCGAAGACCAGATCGACCTGAAGGCGCCGGGCCGTCTCCCGGAGACGGGTGCCAAAGATCAGATCGTCCACCGCCGCCACCACACCAGCCATGCCCACAACCTCCGCCGCCGGAGCTAATCGGCCTTGGCGAGAATCTTCGAGACCTTGGGGGCGCGCAGCCGATGCGCGGATTGTAGACCGGAACCCAGGAGCGGCCGGCAGTAGTATCGGAACGCGTCCGTCACGTTGTTGCCGGCCGTGTTGATGAATTCGTCCGGCATGTGCCGTGTCCTGCCGGCGACCTCCTGCAACGGAACGAGGCGATAGTCGACCGAATACTCCCCCGTCCGCTGGATGGTGATGGACCCATCCAGGTTGTGCCAGATGCCGAACTGGGCGGCCTTCTCGCCGACCTCCCGCGCCTCGTGCTGATCCACGTCGGACACGCAGCCGAAGAACGACCGCTGCAGATAGCCGAAGGTGTCGGACCGCACCCGCTTGATGTTCAGCTTTTTGCGCACCACCTCGGCCAGCAGATCCCCCAGGGCACCCGTCCCCGAGAGCTGTACGTTGCCATGGGCATCTTTTTCCAGGGCCTCCATGGACTTCATCAAGAGGGGCGTCCCCTGGGCGTCCTGGATGCCCTCGGATGCCGCCACCACACAGCGGCCGAACGTGTCGTAGACGGCCTTCACGTCCCCGAGGAACTTATCCAGGTCGAAGGGCCGCTCCGGCAGGTACACCAGGTGCGGGCCGTCGTCCGGGTACTTCCGGGCGATGGAGGAGGCCGCCGTCAGGAACCCGGCGTGCCGCCCCATGACGATGGCGATATAAACGCCCGGCAGGGCGCGGTTGTCCAGGTTGGCGCCGATGAAGGCCTGGGCCACGAAGCGCGCCGCAGACCCGTAGCCCGGGGTATGGTCGTTCACCGTGAGGTCGTTGTCGATCGTCTTGGGGATGTGAATCGCGCGAAACTCGTAGTGGGCCAGCTCAGCCTGCGCGTTCACGATGTGGACCGTGTCCGCCGAGTCGTTCCCGCCGATATAGAAGAAGTAGCGCGCGTCGTGGGCCTTCAGAACGCGGAAGATTTCTTGGCAATATTTCTTGTCCGGCTTGTCCCGGGTGGAGAACAGCGCCGACGACGGCGTAATGGCCACCTGCTCCAGATTGTGGGTGGTTTCCTGGGTCAGATCCACGAACTCCTCGTTGATGATGCCCCGCACCCCGTTGATGGCTCCATACACGCTGGTGACCTGGGGAAACTTCCTGGATTCGAGGACCACGCCAGCGAGGGACTGGTTGATCACAGCAGTGGGGCCGCCCCCTTGGGCGACCACGACCTTCCCGACAAGCGCCATTGGTTCCTCCCCACGACCGCGAACGAGGCTGATATGACCGACGACGAAGGCGACACACAAAAACCGCGTGTATTTCTATCACATCGGCGGAACGTAGGTAAAGCGGAAAGGCCGACATGCGGGGCGGGGAGGTCCGCGCACCGGTGGGTCCCCCGGCTCGCCTGGGGCGTTACTCGGCGCGGCGGAAGCGGAACTCCAGGGGCGGCGTCGCCGCCAATTCCCGGAGGACGGCGACCAGGCGAAGGTCCTGGGTCTCCGGAGCGGGGCGCGGGAAGTAAAGGAAGCCGCGGACCTCCGCTCCGGGCTGGATCGGTCCCTCCGCCAGGCCCTGCGGGATGATGTCGCGCGCGTCGCTCCCCCAGGAGCCGAAGGTCACTCCCACACCCCCACCGAGGAAGGACCGTCCGCCGGAGGAGCCGCCGAACCCCACCGAGGGGGAGATGCCGACGCCGGATCCGGAGCCACCCCCATACATCGCCGCCACGTCGGCCGGGGGGATGGGGAGGTACTGGCGGTTCGCCTGGTCGAGGAGCGCGAAGTCCTGCCGCGCGACCGTCACCGGGCGCGTGCCGGTGTTCCGAAGCGTGACCAGCAGCGGGAGGACGGTGTCGGTGAGCCCGCTGGGGCGGGCGTTCCAGGCCCCGATCTCCACGGCGATGCGGAGGCCTGGGACCTCCCGCAGGATCGGCCCGGCGATGCCCGGCACATCCGGGACCAGCGTCGGTCCGGCGCAGGCGCCGATACCCACGCTTACAAGGAGCAGGTCCAGCAGGCCGCCTTTTCCCTTGACACGGCGGAGGCGGCCGAGTACGGTCGCCACCAGACCGAGCAGTGGTCGGCTGGTTGTCAGGTGTGGCGGCATGTCATCCTCCAAGGTTACGCGGATCGCGTGACCTTTTTCATTTCCCGGGGGCCCCGATGGCCGAGATCATCCCGTTTCGCGCGCTCCGGTACGACCCACACCGCATCCAGGACCTCGCCCAGGTGGTGACGCCCCCATATGACGTCATCTCTCCCGAGGCCCAGGATCGGTACTACGCCCGGCACCCGCACAATGTCGTCCGGTTGGTCTTGGCCAAACACGAGACGCCAGGCGCTCCGGTCGGCAACCGGTACGCGCAGGCCGCCGCGACCTATACGGCGTGGCGGCGCGAAGGGATCCTCCGGCGCGACCCGACGCCGGCGATCTATCTGTACGAACAGGAGTTCTCGGCGGGCCAGACGTCCCACCTGCGGCGGCGCGGGCTGCTGGCGTTGGTCCGGCTTCACGAGTACGCCGAGCAGGTGATCCTTCCCCACGAGCGCACCTTTTCTCGCCACAAAGATGACCGACTGCAGCTCATGCGCGCCTGCCCCGCCAATCTGGAGGCCATCCTCGGATTCTACCCGGGCTCGAACCCGGCGATCGGCGCCCTTCTCGATCGGTATATGGATACGAATCCGGCGGTCCGCCTGGTGGACGACGAGGGAGTCGGTCACCGGCTGTGGCTGGTGGAGGCCCCGCCGGAGGTGGCGACCCTGCGCGCCGCGCTCCGCGACCGTCCGGTCGTGATCGCGGACGGCCACCATCGGTACGAGACGGCGCTCACCTTCCGGAACGAGCGTCGGCTCCAAAACCCAACACCGATGGCCGTGGGGCGCCACCGACTCGACGACTTCGTCCTGATGAACCTGGTGCCGTCGGACGATCCCGGGCTGGTCATCCTGCCGACCCACCGGGTGATCCGCCGCCGGCCCGCTCGCTCGGAGACGGCGCTCGCCGAAGCGCTGGCACGGCACTTCCGCATTGTGCCGTTTCCGCTGGATACCGCCAACCCCGTGTCATCCCTCCGGGCAGCGTTGGCCGACCTCGCGCGGCGGGAAGGCGCCGGCATCGCCTGTGCGCTCTATACGGGCGGACGCGAGATTCTCGTCATGGAGTTGACCGATCCGGCTGTGCCGCAGGCTTTGGTGGCCGAGGGGCGCGCTCCGGCATACGCGGAACTCGACGTGGCGGTCCTGCATCGACTGCTGGTCGAGGACATCCTGGGGATTCCGCAGGCCACGCAGACCGATGACAGCATCCAGTACACGCGGGACGCGTCGCTGGCCCTGGCGGCCGTACGGTCCGGCGAGGCCGCCGCGGCGCTCTTCCTCAACCCACCCCGCGTGGCACAGGTGCAAGCCATCGCTATGGCCGGGGAGCGCATGCCCCAGAAGTCCACCTTCTTCTTTCCCAAGGTCCTGAGCGGCCTGGTGCTCAGCCCGCTGGAGGAAGACGGGTAGGCGCATCGGGGGGAGACGCGCAACCGGATCGGCGCGCCGTGCTCGGGCGAGGGATCTGCGCCGTTACCACCCTCACTCAGCGAGACAGCCCTGCCCTGGACGCTGCGAGGAGGTAGCCCAGGGTGTTCTGAATGAACAAATCCCGATCGCGCATCCCGGCGAAGTCGTTCAGGTCGAAGGCGATGCCGATGACGCGTCCTGCGCCAACCGACAGTTCGGCGATAAGGGGGTAGAGGAACGAGCCCCCGCCTCCGCCGCCGGCTGCGGTGGCAGCGCGTCCGCCACCGGGAGACTGGAGGATCTCGGTGGCGTCCGGGCGCGGGTTCATGTCGTTCACGGTCCCCACGGTGAGGAAGGTCACGCCGGCCAGGATCGGGTGACCCGGCTGCAGCGCGACCGGCGGACGGAAGCTGATGAAGCGCCAATCGTTGTCCGACCGGATCTGGAACGGGACGATCGAGGCCACCGCCTGATAGCCGCCGCTTCCGAACGCCTGCGAGCCCCCGGTGATGAGCAGTGCGCCGCCGGAGCTCACGTACTCCACGAGGCGCTCCTGGATCGCCTGCGGGAGTGACGCCAGGGGTGCGTTCGCCAGGACCAGGACCGCGACCTGGGGCAGCGACACACTGGCATCCTGGCTGACCTCGGCGCCGGTCGCCTGCTTCACCGCCCCGGCATTGATGAACGAGGGACTCCCCAGGGCGAGAATCACGCGGGGCCCCTGGCCGGCGGGCGCGACGGACGCCCATGCCAAGGAGCAGACACGCGCCAACCGCAACAGCGAAACGGATCCGCATCGGGTCCTCCTTTCCGCGCTTTCCGGTGCACGGAACAGCATACGCCATCCTCGGGCCGACGAAACGACTATACAGGGCCGCCGTGGTGAAGTAAAGGTCATGGGCCACTCACCACACCTTCCGATGTTTCGCGTTGACTTTCCC
This sequence comes from uncultured Methylomirabilota bacterium, assembly GCA_963695995.1. Classification (GTDB taxonomy): domain Bacteria; phylum Methylomirabilota; class Methylomirabilia; order Methylomirabilales; family 2-02-FULL-66-22; genus 2-02-FULL-66-22. Next base: position 57,380 of record CAVOIV010000040.1, on the reverse strand, counting down.
CTGCCCCTTGGCTAGCGTACCCCTCACGCCGCCGTCGAGGTGTCCATGCCACTTTCAGGCAAGCTTTCGCCAGATCGCATCCCTTCTCCGCCGGACCTACGGCCCGCGCCAGCCGCAGCGTCGCTGGGACAACCCGTTGGACGCCCTGATCCACACCCTGCTGTCGCAGAACACCACGGCCGTGAACTGCGAGCGGGCGTACGCGAATCTGCGGCGCCGTTTCCGAACCTGGGAGGCCGTCTGGGAGGCGCCGCTCAAGGACCTGATGGCGGCGATCCGCACCGGCGGACTGGCGAACATCAAGGCGGTGCACATCAAGGCGCTGCTGGAGGAGATCTGGCGGGAACAGGGTCACTTCGACCTCAGCTTTCTCCGGGACGTGTCGGATGAAGAGGTCCGCGCCTACCTGGGTCGCTTCAAGGGGGTCGGCTCGCAAGACCACCGCGTGCGTCCTGCTGTTCGGGCTGGGTCGGGCGGCGTTTCCGGTGGACACCCACGTCTTCCGCGTCTGTCGGCGGTTGGGTCTGCTCAACGGGCAGCGGACACCCGAGAAGGCAGAGGCGTTCCTGGCGCCGCGTCTCCGGACCCGCGACTGTCATGCGTTTCACCTGCATCTCGTGGAGCACGGCCGCGAGGTGTGCACGGCCCATCATCCCGCCTGCGACCGGTGTGCCCTGGCGGACCTGTGCGCCTACGCCCAGCGGTCGACGGGGTCGGCTCACGACCGCCCGCCGAGCCCGTTCCTTGGCCGAACGATGATCCGTCTCGTGTGATGCGTGGGAACCGACGTCGTGTGGCGAGGTGCCCGGTCGTTTCTGTTGACAGGCGGATCGGGAATCTGGTAGGAAAAGCGCCGCTCTGCGGGTATCGTCCAATGGTAGGGCACAGGCTTCCCAAGCCTGGGATGCGGGTTCGATCCCCGCTACCCGCTCCAGTCGGTTGCCGAAAGGGGGCTTCGGGTTTCGCCGAGGCCCCTTGGTATTTGCGGTGACTGTCGAATCGTCCGGGTGTACCCTGACGTCCGTGAGAACGATCCGGACGCCGGTCGGTCGTGGAGGAGGGCGTGACCTTCCGTGAACACGTCGCGCGCATCCTGGAGGCGCGGCGTCCCCGGCAGGAAACCCCGCCGGGGTATCGCCGGGCGGCGGTCCTCCTCCCGCTGTACGAGACGCCGGCCGGTCCGTACCTGGTGTTGACGAAGCGAACCGACCAGGTCCCGACCCACAAGGGGCAGATCAGCTTTCCCGGGGGCGGGTTCCACGAGACCGACGGCGATCTGCTGACGACCGCGCTCCGGGAGTCGGCGGAAGAGATCGGCCTGCGGCCGCAGGACGTGGCGGTGGCGGGCGTCCTCGACGATGCGGCAACGGCGGCCTCGGCCCACGTCGTGCGGCCGTTCGTCGGGTTTATCCCGCATCCCTATCCGTTCCGCCTCGATACCTTCGAGATCGAGGAGCGTGATCCACCTGCCGCTCGGACCCCTGCTGGAGGAGAACCGGTTTCGGGAGGAGATCTGGGATCAGGGCGGTCGTCCTCACTCGGTCTTCTTCTACGACCATGCGGGCCAGACGATCTGGGGGCTGACGGCCAGGATCCTGAAGCAATTCGTGGAGGTGGTCGGGCCGCCGCCTCGACAGGGCGGACGACCGGAGTAGCCAGCGCTCGACCGGTCGAGCCCGGCCGCCAAGGCTCCACGCCATCTGGGTGATTTCAATCCCCGGCAGCACCACGGCCGGAACCGAGCGGCGTCCGGGCTTTTTTCTTGACACCCGGAGGGTGGCATACTAGCGTCGACAACGTCGTTGCACCAGAGTGATCGTCCCGTCGGCCGGGATCGCGAAGGGGTTATGGCTCCGCCTCGGAGGCTTCGACAGACGTTGCCGGACGGCGGATCATATTGTTGAATCGCCCGGCCATGCCCGCATTCCCCAACACCCCCATGACCCAGGACATCCCCCCTGGCGGCCCGGCCGATCTGGCGTTCGTGACCTCCACACCCCTCACGGTTTCTGGGGGGAGTGGCACGTACGTGGGTATTCGCGAGCTGGCGCGATGCCTGGGGGATCGGCGCGTCCGTATTGCGACCTACGCGCCGAGCTTCTGGTCGCCCAGCTTCACGCTGAAGCGCCTGCTGTTCAACCTCCGGGTCGCGCCGCGCCTGCGGGCCGGACGGCACGACTGGGTGGTCGGATTCGACCTGGATGGGTTTCACTACGGGCGCCGGCCCACCGCGCCCTACGTCGCCAGCATCAAGGGTGTGATCGCCGACGAACTTCGGAACGAGCGTGGCCTGGTCCGCCCGATGCTGGCGATCCAGGCCGCGTTCGAACGGTTGGCTGTGCGCCGCGCCGAGGTGGTGGTGGCCACCAGCGCCTACTCCCGCGATCGGATCGTCGGAGGCCTACGGAGATTCCCTGACGAAGGTGGTGGTGGTCCCGGAGCCGATCGACCTTCGCGCCTGGGAGGTCACAGGGGAGCCGGAGGCCGCGATGGGATGACGAGTCCCCCGGCGATCCTGACGGTAGCCCACCTGTACCCTCGGAAGAATCTCGGCGTCTTGCTCCAGGCCTACGCCCGGCTTCGCGCGGCGCGGCGTGCCCGTTCCAGGGTTGGATCGTGGGAGAAGGGCCGTGCCGGCGCGCGTGGGAGCGGCTGCGAAAGATCTGCTCCTCTGCGGAGATCGCGTCGAGTTCCTGGGCACCATCTCGCGGCGGGAGCTGGCGGATCGGTACCGACGGGCGGCCGTCTTCTGCCTGCCGAGCCGGCAGGAGGGGTTCGGGATCGTCTTCCTGGAGGCCATGGCCCGCGCCCGAGCCCGATCGTGGCGGCCCGGGCTGCCGCCGTCCCCGAGATCGTGGCGGACGGGGAGGTCGGCATCCTGGTCGACCCCGACGAGCCCCGAGGCGTTTGCGCAGGCGCTGGCGACCTCTGCTGGCGGATCGCGAGCTGGGGCGGCGCATGGGGCAGGCGGGCCGGCGGCGGGTGGAGTCGTATCGCGCCGATCGCGTGGCGGCCAGACCTTCCTGGAAGCGGTCCAAGCGGCCCTGAGCGGACGACTCCGGGCCGGCGGTCCGACGCGGACTCGGCGCCAGGCGGTGCCGGGAGCCGTTCGGCGGCCGTCGGCGAAGCCGGCGGCCGGGGGGAGGGCACGGGATGATCCGAGCTGACAAAGCGAGTCGAGTTCTGCGCCGCGCATCGCTATCTGCAACCGGGCATGGGACGACGCGAGAGAACCGGCGAGTGTTCGGAAAGGCGGCGAACCTGCACGGCCACAACTACATCCTGGAGGTGACCATCCAGGGGAGCCGTCCGCCGGACACGGGAATGGTGATGGACCTCAAGGCCCTGAAGGACCTGATCGTCGAGGCGGTGGTGGATCGGTTCGATCACAAGCACCTCAACCTGGACGTGCCCGTACTTCGAGGACGAAGTGCCCACGCCGGAGAACCTGGCCGTCGTGATCTGGGACCTGCTCGCGCCCCGGCTGGCAAACGTCCGGCTTGTACCGCGTGCGCCTGCAGGAGGACGACGGGTCGTATGTGGACTACTTCGGGGAAAGGCGGCAGCCATGAGCGGGCCGGGGAGTATCGCGCACGCGGCGTGGGTTCCCATCGTGGAGGTGACACAGATCTTTCGCTTCTCCGCAGCCCATCGGATGCACAACCCGCGCCTCTCCGCGGAGCCGAGAATCGGCGGCTCTACGGACGATGCAACCACCTCAGCGGGCACGGCCACACGTACCGCCTGGCGGTGACGATCCGTGGGCCGGCATCTCGCCGGAGACCGGCCACCTCGACCACGCGGCGGGCTTGGCTGCCGCGGTGCAGGCGCGGGTCGTCTGGATCGTTTCGATCAGGCCGACCTCGACAGCCTGATCACGGCGGCCGACGGGGTGACCAGCACCACGGAAGTCCTGGCCGGCGTGCTGCTGGCGGATCCTGGAGGCGGCGTTACCGCCGGGGCGGCTGGTCCGGCTGCGGCTGGAGGAGACGCCGAACAACTTCTTCGAGCTGGATCGCGGCGACCGGCGATGACCGACACCGCGGTCGGTCGGAGGACCCCGGCGTTCGGGGTCCGGAAAGCGAACGGGAGATGATCGAACCGTTGATCGTGGACCTGTTGAAGGAACTGGGGGAGGATCCGTATCGCGAAGGCCTGCTCAAGACGCCGGAGCGCGTGGCGAGTGCCATGCAATACTTCACCTCGGGATATCACAAGACCGTGGACGAGGTCCTGAACGAGGCGATCTTCACCGAGCACTACGACGAAATGGTGGTGGTGAAGGACATCGAGATGTACTCGCTCTGCGAGCACCACCTGTTGCCGTTCTACGGGAAGGCGCACATCGCATACCTTCCGGCCGGGAAGATCGTTGGCCTCAGCAAGCTGGCGCGCCTGGTGGACATGTTCGCGCGCCGGCTTCAGGTGCAGGAGCGGCTCACCACGCAGATCGCCCAGGCCCTGCAGGACACCCTGCAGCCGGCCGGGGTGGCGGTGGTCGTCGAGGCCGTCCATTTTTGCATGATGATGCGCGGAGTGGAGAAACAGAACAGCAAGGCCATCACCTCGTGCATGCTGGGCGCCTTCCGGGATTCGCGCATGACCCGCGAGGAGTTCCTCCAGCTGATCCACAGCCACCGCACCCTGTGAAGCAATGGGCTTTCGTGGTCGTTGCCGCGGGGCCGTTGTCGCTTGACACTCCCGCATTACCCTGATATCAAACCAGTGATGGTGTGAGATAACCACGACGCGAGACACCATGAACGGAAACGGGATCAAGCACAGCATCGCCATCGCCTCGGGCAAGGGGGGCGTGGGCAAGTCCACCGTCAGCGTGAATCTCGCGGTGGCCCTGGCGCAGGCGGGGTCGGCGACGGGGTTGCTGGACGCGGACATCTACGGTCCCAGTATTCCCATGATGACCGGGGTCCATCGGACGCCCCGGACCAACGCCGGCCAGATGGTGCCCTTGGAGGCGCATGGCGTGCGCCTGATGTCGCTGGGGTTTCTGATGCCCGACGGGACGCCGACGGTATGGCGCGGACCCATGGTGGCCGGGGCCATCCAGCAGTTCTTGCGCGACGTCGAGTGGGGGGCGCTCGACTATCTGCTCATCGACTTGCCGCCCGGCACGGGCGACGCACAGCTCACGCTGGCGCAGTCGCTTCCACTCGCCGGGGCCGTTATCGTGACGACCCCGCAGGATGTCGCCGCGCAGATCGCCAGCAAGGCCGCGGCGATGTTTCGGCAGCTCAAGGTGCCCATCCTGGGGATCCTGGAGAACATGAGCGGGTTCCTCTGTCCGCATTGCGGGACCCGTGCCGCCATCTTCAAGCAAGGGGGTGGCCGCCGGGCGAGCGAGTTGTTGGGCGTGCCGCTGCTGGCGGAGATTCCCCTGGATCCCATGGTATGCCAGGCGAGCGACCGCGGGGAGCCGATCGCGACGGCCCACCCTGGAACACCCATGGCGAACGCGTTCCGGGATGCAGCCGAGGCCCTGGCGGCGCGGATCGATGCGGAGGCGACCTCCGGTCCGGTCATCCGGATGAGTCCCTAACCCGCATTATTCGCGAACACGACTCGCGAAACCTGCGGGAATGACCAAATCCCTAAGAGTGCGCGCGGGAGCGGGAGATGTGCGCCAACGGTGACGAGCGGCTGGAGGCCATCCGCCGGGAGTTGCTGGCGATGCTCAACGGCGGGAAACGCATTACCGAACGCGATCTGCTGCGCTTGTCGGCACGGACGGGGATCGACTATTCCACGGTCGTGCGGATCCAGCAGGAGTTGTCCTAGCGCGCGGGTCAATTTCGGTCACGGCAACCCCTCGGTGGTCCCGCACCCCGATGCCCACCGGGCGATGGACGGGCCGTTGGCCGTGTGGAGACGGCGGGTGGAGATCACTCCCTTCGTGATTGGACCCCTGCAGAGCAATTGCTACCTGGTGGTCGATGAGGCGTCTAGCCGAGCCGTCGTGATCGACCCCGGCATGGAAAGCGGTGGGGTTCTGGAGACGGTGCGGCGCAAGCGGCTCCGCCTCGAATCGGTGATCGTCACCCACGGTCATTTCGATCACGTGTTCTCCAGTGCGCTCTTCAAGGCGGAGACCGGCGCCGGGATTGTCATGCATCCCGACGATGTGCCTCTGTTGTCGGAGGTGCCGGAGACCGCCCGGTTCTTCGGTGTGAAAGCGTCGCTGCCACCGCAGCCTGACCGCTTGGTGCGCGAGGGGGACACCATCCCGGTGGGGGGACTATCCTTGCGCGTCCTGGAAACCCCCGGGCACACCCCGGGCAGCATCTCCCTCTGCTCGGACAACGCGGTCTTCGTCGGCGACGCCCTCTTTGCGGGCTCGGTGGGTCGCACCGACCTGCGAGGAGGGTCCCTGGAGACGCTGCTGCGTTCGATCCACGGCAAGCTGCTCACGCTTGCCCGACCGGACGGTGGTGTACGCGGGCCACGGCCCGGCCACCAGTATCGGGGTCGAGCGGCGGGACAACCCCTTTCTGAGCGGCGGGGGCCGCTGAGCATGGGCGCGCCGGATCATCGGGCCGCGGCGCAAGCGGTGAAAGTCATCCCTTATGCGGTACTCACGGTCAGCGACAGCCGGACCGAGGCGACCGATGATTCGGGCCGGCTGATCCGGACGCTGTTTGAGGAGGCCGGGCACCACCTGACGGATCATGAGCTGGTGCGAAACTCGCCCGGGAACATTCAGGCCGCGGTGCGCCGATTCCTGCAGGGTGCGGCCCAGTGCCTGATCACGACCGGGGGCACCGGCGCCGGGCGGCGGGATCTCACCGTCGAGACGATCACGCCGCTGCTTGACAAGCTCCTCCCCGGTTTCGGCGAGTTGTTCCGCTGGTTGAGTTATCAGGAGATCGGCAGCGCCGCGATGTTGAGCCGGGCGCTGTGTGGAGTGAGTCGGGGGAAACTGATCTGCTGTCTCCCGGGATCCGAAGCGGCGGTGCGGCTGGGACTCGGCAAACTGCTGCTCCCGGAGCTGCCGCATCTGATCTGGGTCGCGGGCCGATAGGGGCCGCCCCGCTCTGACACGGAAGGAGGAGGGGCATGCCGGAGCAGGAGCGGAAGCAGAAGCGGACCGAGGGCGCGCCGCCGTCCGAAGGCGGACACGGGGTCGAGCTCGGCGGCCGCGAAGGGCAAGAAGCTGAAAGAGGAGATGGATCGGCTGGTGGACGAGATCGACGACGTGCTGGAGGAGAACGCCGAGGAGTTCGTGAAGAGCTACGTCCAGCGCGGCGGCGAGTAAGGCCGACCGATCCGACCTTTGACGACGAGGAGCGCCCATGCCGATCTACGAATATGTCTGCGAGCAGTGCGCACACGCCTTCGAGAAGCGCGTCGCCTCCAACCGGGCGCGGGTTCGCTGCCCGGAGTGCGAGAGCGGCCAGGTGACCCGCCAGTTCTCCACCTTCGCCTTCAAGGGCGAACGGGGGTTCGTCGGGTCGCGGGGCGGCGGCTGCGCGAACTGCTCGAGTGGCGGGTGAGGGACGTGCAATCACTGATCTCCCGCGGGACGGGGGAACCGCTTGCTGAATCGGGTGCCAGGATGGCTGGGGAATCCCCCAGCCATTGGCGTCTTGGGTCGCGACGCGCGCACGGGCCGCAGTGACGGCTCGGAGGGGACGCGACGGGGTCGAAAGGGCTTGACACCCCTCCGAAGCCGATTAATATAAAACTTGGACGTCGTTCCCGCACACGACGCGTGGTTTCGCCCCCTTCGAAGGATCGGCACCGGGCGAGCGCGGCGGGGTGTGGAGCGGAGGCGGGCGATCATGAGCGAATCCGACACCAAGATGAACTCGCTGCGAAAGACGATGCGGAAACTCTCGGGGCAGGGCCCGCACCCGGACACCGAGGCCCCGCAGACGATCGGCCAGTACGAGACCGACATCGACGAATCTCCACGCGCAGGTCCAGGCGCTGGAGGAAGAGATGTTCCACCTGCGGCGACGGCTCGAGCAGACGCCGAAGGAGTTCGAATTCCTCCGGAACAAGCTGAGTCAATCGCGGGAGCAATTGGATCACGCGCAGGCGCAGAACGAGCGGCTGTCGGGTGCTCTCGGCCAAGCGAAGGAGCAGATCGCCGCGCTCCGCGCCGAGGTGGACAAGCTGGCAGCTCCACCATCCAGTTACGGAACGATCCTGCAGCGGCATCCGGACGACACGGTGGATGTGTGGACCGGGGGGCGCAAGCTCAAGGTGAACGTGACCCCCGGTGTGGACCCGGCAGCACTGCGCCGCGGCCGTGAGGTGGTCCTGAACGAGGCGCTGAACGTCGTGGACCTCAGCGGGGGCGACCCGCAGGGGGAGATCGTGCGCCTGAAGGACCGCCTGGACGAGACGCGGGTCATGGTCACGCTCCGCGCCGACGAGGAGCGGGTGGTGGAGCTGGCGTCCGACCTCGGTCCCGGTGCCCTCCAGCCGGGCGACCTGCTGCGCCTGGATGCCAAGGCGGGGGTCGTCCTGGAGAAGCTTCCCAAGGCGGAGGTGGAGGACCTGGTCCTGGAAGAGGTCCCCAACATCACCTACACCGATATCGGTGGGCTGGCGGCACAGATCGACCAGATCCGAGACGCCATCGAATTGCCCGTCCTGTACGCCGACCATTTCGCGGCGCACAAGCTGTCGCCTCCCAAGGGGGTGCTGCTGTACGGGCCACCGGGCTGCGGAAAGACCCTCATCGCCAAAGCGGTGGCCAACGCCCTGGCGCAGCAGCTCAGCCAGCAGACCGGCGCCCCCAGCCGGGCGTACTTCCTCAACGTGAAGGGGCCCGAACTGCTCAACAAGTACGTGGGGGAGACGGAGCGGAAACTCCGCGAGATTTTCGCCCGGGCGCGCGGAGAAGGCCAGCGCCGGTGCCCCCGTGGTCATCTTCTTCGACGAGATGGATTCCCTCTTCCGGACCCGCGGGTCGGGCATCTCCTCCGACGTGGAATCCACCATCGTGCCGCAGTTCCTGGCGGAGCTGGACGGGGTGGAGGGGCTCCGGCACGTGATCGTGATCGGGGCCAGCAACCGGCAGGACCTGATCGATCCGGCCGTGCTTCGGCCGGGCCGCTTCGACGTGAAGATCCGCATCGACCGCCCGAACCGGGAGGCGGCGCGTGAGATCTTCGCCAAGTACCTGACGACCGACTTGCCCTGGGCCGCAGCCGCCTTGGCGGCCCAGGCAACGACCTGACCGCCACGGCGGGCGCCTTGATCGAGGAGGCGCTGGCGCGAGATGTTCTCCGGCGACGACGCCCACCGCTTCCTGGAGGTCACCTACGCCTCCGGGGAGAAGGAGACGCTCTACTTCAAGGACTTCGTGAGCGGGGCGATGATCGAGAGCGTCTGCACGCGGGCCAAGAAGACGGCGGTGAAGCGCATGATCACCACCGGCGTCAAGGGGATCGCGTGCGCCGGATCTGGTGGAGGCGGTCAAGGCGGAGTTCCGGGAGAACGAGGATCTTCCCAACACGACCAACCCCGACGACTGGGCGAAGATCGCCGGCCGCCGGGGGGAGCGGATCGTGCACGTCCGGCCGGTGTTCGACCGCGAAGCGAAGAAGCCCCGCAAGGTCGAGAACATCAGCACGGGCCATTACCTCTGAGTCCCGAACCCCGCGTTCCGGATCCCGCACGAGAGGCGATCCGCCGCGTGCCGGGCGGCGGCGGAGAGGCGAGCGTGCGGTGCGCACGACAGGTCGCCGCACTGAAAGGATAGCTGCATGGCGATCGAGAAGATCATGGGGAGCGAGACGGAACTCGGCATCACCACCCGCGACGCCTCCGGTTTCGATCCCGTGGGCAGCGCCATCTTCCTGATCAACGCCCTACCCAGGCGACGAGTCCTCTCGGGCATTGTGGGACTACACGGGAGAGAACCCGCTTCTGGATGCGCGGGGCTACGAGGTGACCGGCGAGCGCGAGCGGCCCACGGCCCAGGACAACCGCGCCCTCAACAAGGTGCTGCCGAACGGCGGTCGTCTCTACGTGGACGGCGCCCATCCCGAGTACTCCACGCCCGAGACCACCAACGCCCGGGACCTGGTGCTGTTCGAGAAGGCCGGGGAGCGGCTGGCGGACGCCTGCCGCGAGGCGGCGAACCGGAACGCTCCCGCCGCGGCCAGCAGCTCGTCCTGTACAAGAACAACAGCGACGGCAAGGGGAACAGCTACGGCTACCACGAGAACTACCTGGTGGCCCGGAGCGTGCCCTTCGAGCGGCTGGTGGAGGGACTGACCCCCTTCCTGGTCTCCCGGATCGTCTTTGCGGGTGCGGGCAAGGTGGGGTCCGAGAACGGCGCCGAACCCTGCGCCTACCAGATCTCCCAGCGGGCCGATTTCTTCGAGACGCTGATCGGTCTGGACACCATGGCGAAGCGGCCGATCATCAACACCCGCGACGAGCCCCACGCCGACGAGGAGCGGTACCGCCGCCTGCACGTCATCGTGGGCGACTCCAACATGTCCGAGGTGAGCACCTACCTCAAGGTGGGGACCACGGCCCTCGTGCTGGCCATGGTCGAGGACGGCGCCCTCCGGAAGGACCTCGCCCTGGAGGATCCGGTGCGGGCCATCAAGGAGATCTCCCACGACACCACCTGCACGCGGAAGGTCCGCCTGAAGCGGGGGACGGAGGTCTCGGCCGTCGAGCTCCAGCGGGAGTACCTGGAGCTGGCGCACGGCCTACTACGCCACGGTCGAGCAGTCCCCCCAGGTGACCGACCTCCTGGAGCGCTGGGAGCGGGTCCTGACCCAGCTCGCCGAGGACCCCCGCCAGTGCGCCCGGGAGCTGGACTGGGTCATCAAGCAGGAGCTCCTCGAGGCCTACACGACCCGGAAGGGAATCGGGTTCGACGACCAGCGCGTCAGCATGCTGGACCTGCAGTACCACGATCTGCGCATGGACAAGGGGCTGTACTATCGGTTGGAGCGGGAGGGAATGGTGGAGCGGCTGCTGACCGACGAGGAGATCCGCCGCGCCATGAGCCTGCCCCCCACCGATACCCGGGCCTATTTCCGGGGCACGTGCGTGCGGCGATTTCCAGCGCAGGTCTGCGGCGCCAGCTGGACGTCCATCCTGCTGGACACCGGCGACGCCGCGGTGAAGCGCATCCCCATGGCGGAGCCCGCGCGGGGGACGCGGAAGCTGGTGGGTGAGATCCTGGAGCGCGCGGACAGCGTGACGGATCTCTTGGAGCGACTGGCCGGGTAGACAGCGACCTGGCGACTCGGCAATTGGGCGACTGGACAATCAGGCAGGTCCGGGAGACGGGCCGTATCGGTTCCCCAGTTGCCAATTGCCGAAGTGCCAGGTCGCCCGACTGCCGGTTCTCAACGAAGGAGGCGCGAGGCCCGTGGACTTCCATTTCAGTCGACACGATGCGGGGTCCAGCTTCTTCGATCTGGTGCGGGACCGCGAGCCGGACCTCCTGCCGCGGTTCGCGGCGGTGGGGCGGGAGGCCGGTGAAGGATTACCAGGGGTGCCGGTGGGCACCACGGTTCTGGCGCTGAAGTACCAGGCGGGCGTGGTGATCGCCGGCGACCGGCAGGCCACCGAGGGATACCAGGTTGCGTCGCGGCGGATCGAGAAGGTGTACGCTGCGGACGAATACTCCGCCGTCGCGATCGCCGGCGCCGCCGGGCCCTGCATCGAGATGGTCCGACTGTTCCAGACGGAACTGGCCCACTACGAGAAAATCGAGGGCATGCACCTGAGTCTGGAGGGCAAGGCCAACCGGCTGGCCCAGATGGTGCGCGCCAATCTCCCGCTGGCGATACAGGGCCTGATGGTGGTGCCGATCTTCGTGGGCTACGACTGAAACGCGGACGAGGGGCGGATCTTCAAGTACGACGTGGCCGGAGGGCGCTACGAGGAGACGGAGTATTACTCCATCGGCTCCGGCGGCAAGGATGCCCGCTCCAGCCTGAAGAAGCTGTACCGGTCCGGCCTCGCCGAGGAGGAGGCCGTTCGCACGGCCCTGGAGGCGCTCTACGACGCCGCGGACGAAGACCGCGGGACCGGCGGCCCGGATTTCGTGCGGAGGCATCTTTCCCACCGTCAAGCTGGTGACGACCGGCGGGGCCCTGGACATCCCCGAGGATCGCGTGGCGACCGGCTGCGAGGCGATCGCGGAGGCCCGCAAGACGGCCACCTGAGCGTCGGACACCCGCCAGGCTCCATCGCGGCCGGCTCATCGACAAGGATGCCATCATGCCACTACCGTATTACGTCTCGCCCGAGCAGATGATGCAGGACAAGGCGGAGTACGCCCGCAAGGGCATCGCCAAGGGCAAGTCCATCATCGCCCTGGACTATGCGGCGGGCGTCCTGATCGTGGCGGAGAACCCCAGCGCCTCCCTGAACAAGATCTCCGAGCTGTACGACCGGATCGCCTTCGCCGGGGCCGGCAAGTACGGCGAGTTCGAACGGCTGCGCAAGGAGGGGATTCGGTACGCGGACATGAAGGGCTACGCCTACGGGCGAGAGGACGTGACGGCCAAGTCGCTCGCCAACGCCTACTCCCAGGTGATCGGGAACATCTTCAGCATGGAGATCAAGCCGCTCGAGGCGGAGATCCTGGTCCTGGAGGTGGGCGAGGACGCTGCCGCCAACGAACTCTACCGGATCGCGTTCGACGGAAGCATCGCGGACGAGAAGGGCTACACCAGTATCGGGGGCCAGGCGGAGGAACTGAAACTGTTCCTGAAGGACAAGTTCGCCGAGGGGCTCGGCCTGGAGGCGGCGTTGCTGCATGGCCGCGCGCGCCCTGGAAGCGGCGGCCAGCCAGAAGGTGAAGGCTGCGACCCTGGAGGTCGCGGTCCTGGATCGAACCCGGCAGGGGCGAAAGTTTCGGCGGCTCCCCCAGGCGGAGCTGCGGGCCATGTTGGATGCGGGCGGCTAGTCGCCCCGGTTTGTGACCGCCATGCAGCGGCGGATCTTTGGTCTGGAAACCGAATACGGCCTGATCTCGTCCTCCACCGGGGGGACCGTGAGCCTCTCGGTCGAGAGCGCGCTGGGGTACCTCTTCGAAAAGGTGGTGTCGCGGCAGCGCGGCACCAACGACTTCCTGCGGAACGGGGCGCGCCTGTACCAGGACACGGGCTGTCACCCCGAATATGCGACCCCCGAGTGCGACAGTCCGTTGGAGCTCACCCTGCACGACAAGGCGGGGGAGCGGATCGTCGAGGAGTTGCTGCTCACCGCGGAGCAGCGCCTGCGCGACAGCGGAATCGACTGCGACATCTTCGTCTTCAAGAACAACACGGATTCCGTCGGGAACACCTACGGCTGCCACGAGAACTATCTGGTGGAACGGACGGTCAACTTCCACAAGCTGGCCGAATTGCTCATTCCGTTCTTCGTGACTCGGCAGGTGTTCGCCGGTGCCGGGAAGGTATTGAAGACCCGCCTGGGAAACCATTACTACATCTCGCAGCGGGCCCAGCATGTCTATCAGGAGATCTCCGGGGCCACCACCAGCTCGCGGGGCATCATCAACACCCGCGACGAGCCCCACGCCGACGAGGAGCGGTACCGCCGCCTGCACGTCATCGTGGGCGACTCGAACCTGGCCGAGGTGAGCACCTACCTCAAGGTAGGGACCACGGCCCTGGTGCTGGCCATGGTCGAGGACGGCGCCCTCCGGAAGGACCTCGCCCTGGAGGATCCGGTCCGGGCCATCAAGGAGATCTCCCACGACCCCACCTGTACCCGGAAGGTGCGCCTGAAGCGGGGGACGGAGGTCACGGCAGTCGAGCTCCAGCGGGAGTACCTGGAGCTGGCGCACGCCTACTATGCCACGATCGAGCAGGCCCCCCAGGTCACCGACCTCCTGGAGCGCTGGGAGCGGGTCCTGACCCAGCTCGCCGAGGACCCCCGCCAGTGCGCCCGGGAGCTGGACTGGGTCATCAAGCAGGCGCTCCTCGAGGCCTACACGACCCGGAAGGGAATCGGGTTCGACGACCAGCGCGTCAGCATGCTGGACCTGCAGTACCACGACGTCCGGAGCGACCGCGGGTTCTACTCCCTGCTCTGCCGCGCGGGAAAGGTGGACCGGCTTTTCGATGACGCGGCGATCGAGCGGGCCATGACGATCCCACCCCAGACCACGCGGGCCAAGGTCCGGTCGGACTTCATCAACTTTGCCACCGAACGGAACAAGTCCTACGATGTGGGCTGGTCGTATCTGAAGCTGAACGATCGGTACCAGCGGACCATCCTCTGCAAGGATCCGTTCAAGCCGTTCGATCCGCGCGTGGAAGAGTTGATCAACTCGGCTTGAGGGGTTACAGTAAAGGGGTAGTCGGGGGAAAGGTGCGGTGTCACCCGGGACCCGGCGGTTTCGGGTACGTGGCGTCGGATGCCTTGAGTGCACGTTTCACGAAAGGAGAGGGACCACTATGCTGTCCAAGACCATGCAGGACGCCGTGAACGACCAGATTCAGAAGGAGTATTATTCGTCGTACTTGTATCTCGCCATGTCCGCCTACTGCGAGGCGAACAATCTCCCGGGCTCCGCCAAGTGGATGCGGCTGCAGAGCCAGGAAGAGCTGTCTCACGCGCTGAAGCTGTACGACCACGTGTGCGATCGGAGTGGGCGGGTGACCCTGCACGCCATCCAGCAGCCGCCGGTCGAGTATAAGTCGGCCCTGGACGTCTTTCAGAAAGTTCTGGAGCACGAGCAACACGTGACGGCCTCCATTCACAAGCTCTACGCCCTGTCCGTCAAGGAGAACGACTACCCTGCGCAGATCACGCTCCAGTGGTTCGTCACCGAGCAGGTGGAAGAAGAGAAGAGCGCCGGCTTGATCGTGGAGCAGTTGAAGGCGGTCGGCGAGAGCAAGACATCGCTGATGCTGCTGGACCGGCATCTCGCCAAGCGGGGTCAATAGACGGGAGGGTTCGTCGCCGGCCTCCTGGTCCGGACAGACACCATGGCGGGGCGAGCGTGGAAGTCACGCCGCCCCGCCGACGCTTTGTCGTCCTGCGTTGCGGTGTGACGCACGACCCACCTCACCGTCGTTGCCCGCTGCCGTAGATCCGCCCGCCGTTCGCCACGTAGCGCCGGAGCACGGCGGCCGCCTCGTCGTGGTGGACGTCCCGGGTCACGTCAATTCCCCTCCGTTCCAGCAGCCACGACCAGTCGGCGGGCTTGTCCCCTTCATCCAATCCCACGGCGCGGGCATCCTCGTCCCGCGCGCCGCAGACCAGCCCCCGGATGCCCGCCCGCGCCAGGGCGCCCAGCCACATCGCACACGGCTCGGTGCTCGTGACGAGTTCAAAGGGGAGGAGACCGGACCCGTCGAGACCGCATTTCCGCCACCCTCCTTGCGGTTTCGCATGCACCGCGCACGCTCCATGCGGTCACGCGCGAAGCCGGCCGGCCATGGAGACCATCAGTTCGGTCTTCATCTTGTTGAGCAAGAGCGCCACCCCGTCCTTCCCGCCGCCGAAGGCGCCGCGGATGAGAGGGCGCCCCAGCAGGCGTCATGGAGAAAGCATGGCGGAAGGAATCCGTGGTCTGGAGCCCGGCAACGGATGCGCCGGACCATCGCGCAGCGTGATTCTCTCCCAGGGTCCGACCGGAGTATCTCGTCCGCGTGGCGGGAGCTCAAGGGAAGAAGGGCGCCGCAGCGGATGTCGCGCGGGTTGCCTGACAACTCGGCGGGGAGAGCCGTGAAACGAGAGCCGAGACAGGAGAGCCGAGGCCGCGAGCCGCGAAATGAGCCGCGAGCGGAGAGCCAGGAGAGCTGAGCGCCGGGAATCGCTGGCAGATAGCTGACGGCTGAGCGCTGAGGCTGAAAGCTAGAGTGGCGGCTTCGATTCGGGGGCCGAAAACCCCGGAGGGGTGTCGTCGGGGAGCGTGGGGTGGAAGTGGAAATGAAGCTGGATGGCGATTTGAGCGATGGCCTTGAAGAGGCCGTCGCAGTATCGCTCGTCGTCGAAATGATGCTGAAGATCGGAATTTACCTGGGCCCAGAATGCCTGCGGGGCCACGCGCCGAATCTCCTTGCCTCCGATGACGGCGAACCGACGCGTGGCCGCGTTGGCGTACACCAGAACCGCTCGCGGCCGCGCCGCCGCCGAAATATCCCAGGTCTCGAGGAGGGAAACGGCGCGGGCCTCTGGTTCCCCCGAGGCCCGCGCGTCGATGATCAAGCCGATTGGTTCCCCGGCATGCAGGCAGGCATGGGCCAAGCCGTCCTGGAGTTGCGCCCGCTCCGCGTCCGTGAGGAACGGGCGTCGGAAGGCACGCCGGAACTCCATGTCGCCCCTACGCCCGCGCGGGGAGCACCGCCGCGATGGCGCCGCGGGTCGCCTCGACCAGCCGGTCCACCTGGGCGGCGGTGATGACCAGAGGCGGCGCGAAAGCACAGGATGTCGCGGACGTTCCGGGTGAAGACACCGCGAGCTTCGAGCTCCGCCTTCACCTTGCCGATGATCTTCTTGGCCGGATCAAAGGCGGCCTTCGTTCCGCGATCCGCCACCAACTCCACGGCCACCATCAGACCCAGGCCGCGCACCTCGCCGACCGCCTGGAGATCCGTCAGGGTCCGCATCCCGGCCAGGAGCCGCGCCCCCATCTTGGCCGCGTTGTCCACCAGCCCTTCCTTCTCGATGAGTCTCCAGATTCCGGAGCCCGACCGCGCAGCAGGTGGCGTGACCGGAATAGGTATAGGCATGCATCCAGCGATCCGCATAGGGGGCGGTCAGCATGACGTCGAGCACCGGCCGGGAAACCATGATGCCGCCGAGCGGGAGGTAGCCGCTGGTGATCCCCTTGGCGAAGGCGAGGATGTCGGGTTGCACGTTCCAGCGCTTGAGGGCGAACCAATCGCCGGTCCGGCCAAAGCCGGTGATCACCTCATCGGCGATGAAGAGGACATCGTGCTTGGTGCAGATCTGCCGGACCAGCGGGAAATAGTCGTCCGGCGGCACGATGATGCCGCCCGCGCCCTGCACCGGCTCGGCGATGAAGGCGGCGACCGTCTCCGGGCCCTCCTTCAGGATCGTCTCCTCCAGCATTCGGGCTGCGGCCTGGCCGACGGTCTCGCCCGGCTTCGCGCCCTCGAACCGATACCCGTAGGGGGTGGCCGTGTGGATGAAATTGGGGACCCGTGGCCCGAACATCTTGTCGTAGCCCGGGACGGCAGTGGCGCTCATGGCCGCCAGCGTGACCCCATGATATCCCATCTGGCGGGAGATGACCTTCACCTTGTCGGGCTTTCCCTTGACCTTCCAGTAGAACCGGGCGGTCTTGAAGGCGCTCTCGTTCGACTTCCGCCCCGCCGCTGGTGAAGTACACGGCGGCGAGATTGGGGTAGGCGATCTCGGTCATCCGGTGGGCCAGCCGAATGGCGGGGACGTTGGAGGAGCCGACGTAATTGGTGGAGTACGCGAGGGTTGCCATCTGCTCGGCGGCGGCCTCGGCCAATTCGCGGCGCCCGTGCCCCACATTGACATTCCAGAGACAGGAGAGGCCGTCCAGATACTCGCGCCCCTCGGCGTCCGTGAGGACCATCCCTTGGCCTTTCACCCACAGGTGCGGCTTCGCGTGGTCGTCGGGATGATACAGGGGATGGAGCAGGTGTGCACGATCGTCCGAGAGCAGTGTGGAAACGTCCCAGTTTGCCATGCGCATCATCCTCCTGCGGCGAAATGAGAGAGCCAGGGAGACCAAGGGACCGACGGCGTCTCGCCACCGGTGAGATACTAGCGCGAGCCGTGGTCGGATGTCCAGTCCAGGTGTCAGGTCGGCCTGGACTGGTCCGAATTTCTAGGCTATAACTTCGCGCTGGAGCTGAGTGCGGAACGCATCGGGACCGAACCTGCATAAAGGAGTCTCCCTTGGACATCCGTGTGAGTATCGGAGATGTGGCGACGTTTGCGGGCGATGGACTCGTCATCAATCTGTTCGAGGGAACGGGGGCGCCGGCCGGCGGCCGGCGGACGCGCCGCGGCACGCCGCTCGGCGGTGCCACCGCAGCGGTGGACGCCGCTCTGGGTGGGGCGATCGCGCGGCTCATCCAGGCGAG
The DNA here is from genome assembly GCA_963695995.1 of uncultured Methylomirabilota bacterium. GTDB lineage: Bacteria > Methylomirabilota > Methylomirabilia > Methylomirabilales > 2-02-FULL-66-22 > 2-02-FULL-66-22. The sequence goes on along the minus strand of CAVOIV010000040.1, from coordinate 39,333 downwards.
AGAGGCGACCGGCAAGTGGGGAGAGCAGACGCTGATCCATTCTCTGGGGCGGCTGCGCGCGGAGCGGGTCCTGTTGATCGGTCTGGGGAAGGCCGAGGAATTGACGCTGGACCGGATCCGCGCGGCGGCGGGCGAAGCCGCCCGCGCGCTTCGGAAGGCCGGCGCCCGCCGCATCGGCAGCATCGTCCACGGAGCCGGCGCCGGGGGATTCAATGCCGCTCAGGCGACGCAGGCGCTGGTCGAAGGCACGCTCCTCGGGCTGTACCGGTTTACGCGTTACAAGGCGACCAACGATGCCGGCAAGGCGATCGAGCGCGTCACCATCGTCGAGCGAGACCGGCACCGCCTCAAGGCCATGACCGAAGCGGTCCGCCGAGGCCGGATCCTGGCAGAGGCGACCGATCGCCGCCCGCGACCTGGTGAACGAGCCCGGCAACACCCTCACCCCGACCGAGCTGGCCCGCCGCGCGCGGGCGATGGCGCGGGCCGCGCGTGTCCGGTGTGAGGTGCTTGGCCCGCGGGAACTCGGCCGGCTCGGCGCCGGCGGGCTCCTCGGGGTGGCCCGCGGCAGCCAGGAGCCTCCACGCTTGATCGTGCTGACCCATGGCGGTCGGCGGGGCGGCCCGCACCTCGGCCTGGTCGGCAAGGGGGTGACGTTCGACTCGGGCGGTATCTCCATCAAGCCGGCGGAGAACATGGAGGCCATGAAGGGCGACATGGCCGGCGCCGCCGCGGCCATCGCCGCCGTCTGCGCGATCGCGCGGCTGAACCTTCCCCTGCGGGTCACCGCCGTCATCCCGGCGACAGAAAACCTCCCCAGCGGGTCGGCGCTCAAGCCAGGGGATATCCTGCGGGCGATGAGCGGAAAGACCATCGAGGTCATCAACACGGATGCCGAGGGTCGTCTGATCCTGGCCGACGCGCTGGCGTACGCCCGCAAACGTCAGGTGACGCATCTGGTGGATGCGGCGACGCTCACCGGGGCCTGCGTGGTGGCGCTGGGGACGATCAACAGCGGTGCCTTCACCAACGATCAGACGTGGCTGGACACGGTGCTGGCGGCCGGCCGAGCGGCCGGGGAGCGGATCTGGCCGATGCCGATGGATGCCGAATATGACGACCTGATCAAGAGCGACATCGCCGAGATCAAGAACACGGGCGGCCGGAAGGGGGGCGCCGTCACCGCGGCAAAGTTCCTGCAGCATTTCGTGGGAGAGACGCCTTGGGTCCACCTGGACATCGCGGGGACCTCGGAGGCGGACAAGGAGAAGGGATACCAACCCAAGGGGGCCACCGGGGTGATGGCGCGCACCTTTACCATGCTGGCGATGGAGATGCTGGCGAAGACGTAGAGGCAGCGGCCAGCACTCAGCTATCGGCGATCAGCTTTCAGCGGCGACCGACTCGCTCTGGGGCTGAGCGCTGATTGCTGATGGCTACACGACCACGCAGGTAATCGTCCGGCCCACGCCGTCGACGGCTTGGATCCTGGCCATCACCAGTTTGCCGATGGCGGCTGGGTCGGTGCCCTCCACCAGGGCGATGATGTCGTGCGGGCCGGTGACGAGGTGCGCCGAGGTCACGCCGGCGAGCCTCGCGATCTTCCCGCACGCGGCGCGCGCCTTCTTGGGAGCCGCCTCGATCAACACATACGCGCTGGCCATGGGCTTTCCTCCTTGTTCCCGGACACTGTCTCCGTCACGCGGCCCTATGTAACTACCTTACGCGGGTCAGTCCGGCGCGGCAAGCGCATAATCATTCCACGTCCGGTGCGTGGGGGCATCGCCAGGCCGCTTCGAGGGGTGCCTGGATCTCGGGCGGTACCAAGCCGGCAATTGGTTCGCCCTGGGTCAGTCGGGCGCGGACTTCGGTCGCCGAGACCGCCGCGAGATCGGCGGAGAGTCGGATCACGCGGATACGGTGCGCGAAGGGTGCGACGTCGGCCCGAGCCAGGAAGGCGGCGATCGCCTCCGGAGGCTCCGGGTCGCGGTTGGCCACCACGCATTCGCTCCCCTCGAAGAATCGGGCGAGTGCGTCCGCCGGGTGGGTGTAGTACTTCGGATCGAACAGCCGGACCAGGGTATCGAAACCCAGCAGAAATACCAGTCGCGTGCCCGCCGGATAGACTGGGAGGATGGCGTTCATCTTGTCCACGAAGCGGCCGTGCCCGACCGCCGCCACGGAGATGATGGGTCGGGATTCGGAAAACCGCTGCAGGAGATCCAGGCGCGCTGCCAGGGGCAAGCCCGTGACCGCCTTGTCCACGTTGGCGACGGCAAGGAGAAGTAGGACCTCTCCGGGCGAAAACACGCGGCTCGCCTCCCGGATCAGGCCCGCGTGCGCCGTCGTCAACGGGTTGAACGAGGCGGACAGGCACAGGAGCGTTCCGCCGTCCCGGCCGAGCCCTGCCGGGGCGCGACGGAGGTACGCCAGGTGTGGCGGGCCGACGGGCACGAGATCGGTTAGGACGTCGGACACTGACCGGGAAACCGGCTCGTTCGACTCCATCGAGGATCCTTCCGGACTCGAGGTGTTGGCCAACCGGCGACGCACAGAGCATATCGGCGTACCGGCGGACCGGTCAAGATAAGTTCCTGCCCTCCCGGGGAGGACCGTCCGGGCCGGCGTGTGTGGTGGGGAGGCCCGGATCTTCAGTCTCGACGCGGGGTTGCCGTCTCGGACGGGGGATTTTGACCTTGACAAATAGCCCTCCTACGGGTAGTTTCCCAGTTTACGTTTTGTGGGGGGAATCCATGTTCCAGGGGCTCAGCGACCGGCTGAACGACATCTTCAAGCGGCTACGTGGCTTCGGTCGCCTCAGCGAGGACAACATCGCGGAAGCGCTGCGCGAGGTGCGTCTGGCCCTACTCGAAGCGGACGTCAACGTCAAGGTCGTCCGCTCGTTCCTCGAGCGTGTGCGCGAGCGCGCGGTGGGGCGCGATGTCCTCGAGTCGCTCACGCCGGGCCAGCAGGTCGTCAAGGTGGTCTATGAGGAGCTGGCGGCCCTCATGGGCGGGACGGCCAACCGCCTGCGGACGGCCGGGCAGCCACCCACCGTGCTCATGCTGGTCGGCCTGCAGGGGTCCGGAAAAACCACGACGGCCGGAAAGCTGGCTCGGCTCATCCGAGGTCAGGGGCAGCGGCCCCTCCTGGTGGCGGCCGACCTCCAGCGGCCGGCGGCGCAGGACCAGTTGGTGACCTTGGGTGGGATGGTGGAGGTTGACGTCTACCGAGCCGCGGGCGCCACGTCACCCGTCACCGTGTGCCGCGAGGCCCTGAGTCATGCCAAGGCCCGCATGCTGGACCCGGTCATCCTGGACACCGCCGGCCGCCTGCACGTGGACGAGCCGTTGATGGAGGAGCTTCGGGCCATCAAGGCCGAGCTCAATCCGACCGAGATCCTCATGGTGGCGGACGCCATGACCGGCCAGGATGCGGTCAACTCCGCTGCGGCCTTTCATCAGGCACTGGAGCTGACCGGCTATATCCTGACCAAGCTCGATGGCGACACGCGGGGCGGGGCGGCCCTGTCCATCCGGTCGGTGACCGGCGCGCCGATCAAGTTCGTCGGCCTGGGGGAGAAGCTCGACGCGCTGGAGGTTTTTCACCCCGAGCGCATGGCCTCGCGCATCCTGGGGATGGGCGATGTGCTGAGCCTGGTGGAAAAGGCCGAGCAGGTCGTCGACGAGAAACAGGCAGCCGTCCTCCAGAAGAAGCTCAAGGCGCAGACCTTCACCCTGGAGGACTTCCGGGATCAACTTCGGCAGGTTCGGGGCATGGGGCCGCTCGACCAGTTGATCGGGATGATCCCCGGTCTGTCGCGGGTCAAGGGCTTGCCCGATTCCACCCAGCAGGAGAAAGAGTTGCAGCGCGTGGAGGCGATCATCGACTCCATGACGCCCGGGGAGCGGCGGCGGCCGGACGTCCTGAACGGCTCGCGGCGGAAGCGGATCGCGAACGGCTCCGGCACCAGCGTGACCGACGTCAACCGGCTCCTGAAACAGTTTGGCGAGATGCAAAAGATGATGCGGCAGCTCATGCAGACCGGGAAGGGCGGGCGCATGCCGCGGCATCTGCCGTTTTCGCTTCATTAACCCCGGTACGACCGGCAGGGCCACGGCGCCCGCGGCGGTCCGGACTTCTTGGGAGGCTGTATGGCGGTCAAGATTCGATTGCGGCGCATGGGCACAAAGAAGGTCCCATTCTATCGGGTGGTGGTCGCGGACGAGCGGGCGGCGCGGGACGGACGATTTCTGGAGAGCTTGGGCACGTACGATCCGGTCAGTCAGCCCATCGGGCTGAAGATCGATGCCGACAAGGCCCTGCAGTGGCTGCAGAAGGGCGCCCAGCCGACCGACACGGTGCGGTCACTCTTGCGGACGGTGGGCGTCATGCGGCGGTATGCCGAGAGCCGAGTCAAGGCTCCAGCCGCCTCCTAGAAGGGCGTTCGCGCTCGGCTCGCCGGCGGCTCTGCGAAGGGTGGCGCATGGAGGAGGGGACACCCGTGTTCAAGGAGCTGGTGGAGTACGTGGCGAAGGTGCTGGTGGACCAGCCGGACCAGGTGCACGTCGAGGCGGTGGAGGATGCGGCCACCACGACGCTCAAATTGCGCGTGGCCCCCGGGGACCTCGGGCGGGTGATCGGCAAGCAGGGCCGCACGGCGAGGGCGATCCGGACGCTGCTGCACGCCGCCGCGGCCCGGGCCAAACGGCGGGTGGTGCTGGAAATCCAGGAGTGAGGCATGGGGCGGCCGGACTACCTGATCCTCGGGCGGATCACCAAGGCGCACGGGATCCGGGGCGAGGCGAAGGTGGTCCTGTACGCGGACGATTGGGCGCCGTTCCGTGGGTTCTCCCGCTGCTGGGTGGGCCCCAAGGGCGGTCCGTTTCAGCCGTTCGAGATCGAGGGCGACAGCGAACACGGCCGGACGGTGACGCTGAAGCTGGTCGGCGTCGATGCGCCGGAGGCGGTGGCCCCGCTGCTGGGGCACGAGGTGGCTATCCCGCGGGCCGACGCGCCTCCGCCGCCGGACGGCACCTTCTATCATTACGACATCCTCGGGCTCGAGGTGGTGTCGGGTGACCGCTCGCTCGGCAGCGTACGCGAGATCGTGGAGACGCCGGCGCACGACGTGTACGTGATTCAGCGGGGCAGCGGCGAATGGCTGTTGCCGGCGACCCGCGTGAATATTCGCCGCATCGACCTCGCCGCCGGACGCATCGAATTGCAGCCGTCCGCGGACGTGGCGGGACTCGGTGGCGGCGACCAGGAAGAGGAGAGGGGTTCTGAATCGGTTTGATGTTCTGACGTTGTTCCCCGCGATGTTCCAGGGGCCGTTGCAGGAGAGCATCCTGCGTCGCGCCCAGGACAAGGGCCTGGCCGCGATTCACGTCCATGACCTGCGACACTGGACGCACGACCGGCACCACGTGGTGGACGATGTTCCCTACGGCGGCGGGGCGGGCATGGTGCTCAAACCCGAGCCGGTGTTCGAGGCCGTGGACGCCTTGCGGCAGGGACCGGCCAGCACCGTGGTGGCCTTGACCCCGCAGGGCATGCCGTTCAGCCAGCGGTTGGCCTCCGAGCTGGCGGATCTCCCGCACCTGATCCTGCTGTGCGGGCGGTACGAGGGGTTCGACGACCGGATTCCCCAAGGCTTGCAAGCGTTGGAGGTCTCGGTCGGCGATTACGTACTCTCCGGGGGGGAGATCCCCGCGCTGGTCGTCCTGGACGCCACCGTGCGGCTGATCCCGGGGGTGCTGGGGGACGAGACCTCGGTCCTGACCGATTCCTTCGCCACCGGGTTGCTGGAACACCCGCATTACACGAGGCCGCCGACGTTCCGCGGGATGGGGGTGCCCCCGGTGCTGTTGTCGGGGGATCATCAAGCCATCGCGCGCTGGCGGCGGAAACAGGCGCTGCGGCGAACGCAGGAGCGGCGTCCGGACCTCCTCCGCCGGACGACGCTGTCCGACTCGGATCGAGAACTCTTGGCCGAGGTCGAGGCGGAGGATGCGGGCATCTCGGGCACCGGCCGCGGCGTGACGAAATGATCCGGCCTGGTTTCGCGCAGGGTGCGAAGCAGGCACGGGATGGTGGTGATCGTTTGGGCGAGGCATCGGGCTGCGGCGATTGGCAGACGCGATAGCCTCCAGGGGGTGCGCACATGCAAGCGATACAGGCAGTCGAGGAGAAGCACCTGCGGACGGATCTCCCGCCTTTCAAGCCTGGAGACACGGTCAAGGTCCAGGTGAAGGTCGTGGAAGGGGACAAGGAGCGGCTGCAGGCCTTCGAGGGAATCTGCATCCGGCGGCGTGGGGGCGGGCTCAGCGCGACCTTCACCGTCCGGAAGGTCACGTACGGGGTCGGGGTCGAGCGCACCTTTCCCCTGCACTCGCCCAGCATTGACCGGATCGAGGTCCTGCGGCAAGGGCTGGTGCGCCGGGCAAAGCTGTACTACCTTCGCAAGTTGAAGGGCAAGGCGGCGCGGATCAAGGAACGGCGCGTCCGCTAGCTCAGCCGACACGCATGGCCGGACGCCGCGTGGGTCCCGACCCTGCTAGGCGCAGAACCGTGCCGCTGCCGTCGGTGGCGTGGGATGGTGCGGTGCCCGTGGGGAGCCGTCTGGCCGGGGTGGACGAGGCCGGTCGGGGAAGCCTGGCCGGTCCCGTGGTGGCCGCGGCGGTGATCCTCCCGCCGGACGCCGCGCTTCCCGGTCTGACAGACAGCAAGCTGCTCTCGTCGCCGGTGCGGGTCCGCTTGGCCGAAATGATCCGGGCGCAGGCGGTTGCCTGTGCGGTGGCTGCCGTCGAGGCGTCGCAGATCGACGCCACGAACATCCTCCGGGCAACCCTCGACGCCATGGCGCGGGCGGTGCGCGATCTTGCCCCGCAGCCGGACTTGGTCCTGGTGGACGGGAATGCGGTCCCACCCTTGACGGTTCCGGCGCGGTGGGTCATCCGTGGGGATCAGCTCGTGCCGGCCATCTCGGCCGCGTCCATCCTGGCAAAGGTCACCCGAGACGCCATCATGGACGAATGGGCGGTCCGGTTTCCCGCCTACGGATTCGCCCAGCACAAAGGATACGGGACGGCCGCCCACCGCTCCCGCATCGCGGCCATCGGGCCGTGCTCCATTCATCGCAAGACGTTTGCCGGCGTGCGCGAGCACCTGGGCGGGGCGGGCGCGCAGGGGAGTCTGTGGTGACGGAAGCCCGCCGCGCCCTGGGGAAACTCGGGGAAGCCGCAGCGGCCGCGTATCTCCAGCGGAACGGCGTCCGGATCCTGGTGGCCAATTTCATATGCGCCGCCGGCGAGATCGACCTGATCGGGAAGGAGCGCGAGGCGCTCCTGTTCATCGAGGTCAAGACCAGGACCTCGGAGGCGTTCGGGCCACCGCACCTGGCCGTTCACCAGCGCAAGCAGCGGCAGATCGCGCGCGTGGCGCAGTGGTTCCTGGCCGATCGGCGGATGCCCGAGACGGCGTGCCGCTTCGACGTCGTGGCGGTGACGTTCCCACCGGGCGAGGGGACGCCCCGGATTCACTGGGTCCGGGATGCGTTTCCGGCAGAAGGGGTGCAGGTATGGTAACGAATCCCAAGCCGGACCTGACGGTGGTGCGAGACATCCTGCGCACGGTTCCGTTCTTCCAGGAACTGACGCAGGCGGAACTGGACCTGGTCGTCGCGCTGGGGCACGTGGTTGCCTACCCCAAGGACATGGTGCTCTTCCGGGAAGGGGACAAGGGCGAGGCGCTTTACGTTGTCATCGAGGGCGCCGTGCGGATCATGAAGAGCGCGCCGGACGCCGGGGCGGAGGTCATTGCCTTCCTGGAGCAGGGGGGATGTTTCGGCGAGATGGCCCTGGCGGACGACTTTCCTCGCTCCGCCACCGCCATCGCCCACGAAGAATGCGTGGTCCTGTTCCTGGCGCGGGACGCCGTTCTGGACCTCTTCCGGGAGGCGCCCGTGGTCGGCCGGAAGATCCTCTCGGCTTTCTGCCGCAGCCTGTCGCTTCGGTTGCGGGAAGCGAACGACCGGATGGCAGCGTTGTCCTCGTTCAGCCGTCCCGCCTGATGCGGTCGGTCGGCGGCGGTGTGCGCCGTCCGACCTTGTGGGTCGGGAGGCGTGGTGTGGTTGTACGGTGTCGTAGGGTTCCTGCTTGACGGCCTCCGGTGGCGCCCTGTGATATGGAGATTCCCGGGTTCCCCTGGCCCTGCGCACACGAGGTGCCCGAGGCAAGGGGCGCTACGGAGAGGAGTCCGGCATGCAAAATATCCAACGCAGTCCCAAGGCGGTCCAGGCGGGGCAGGGCCGAACGCTCATCGCACTGGGCGAGCGGGTGACTCTGAAATTGACCGGAGAGGACACCGAGGGGGCCTCTGCCTTGGTCGAGATCGCCACGCCGCCCCAGGTCGGGCCGCCGCTGCACGTCCACCAGCGAGAGGATGAGAGTTTCTACGTGCTGGAGGGAATGTTCGAGATCCGCGTCGGCGGCCGGATGATCCCGGCTCCCCCGGGGACCTTTGCCTTCCTGCCCAGGGATATCCCGCACAACTACACGAACGTCGGATACCGCACCGGACGACTGCTCGTCACCATCACTCCCGCGGGGTTTGAGACGTTCTTCGAGGAGATGAGCCGGTTCTCCCCGGGGGCACCGCCCGCCCGAGACCAGCTCGTCGCGCTCGGCCGGAAGTACGGTCTCGAGATTCTGTAGTCCTGGCATTCGCCGCCGAGGAGTCTCCACCGGGCCCATCCGGGCTGGTGGAACCCTTTTTGGGCTTTCCTGTTGACACCCGTAGCCGCTCTTCGATAGCCTCCGCCCGACCCCTGTGCCACCTCCCACACGCTGCGCCCAGCTATTGTCGGCGCGATTCCCCGGGGAGATCCGCCTGTGGTGACCTACCTGAAATTGGGGATGACGCTGGGGGCCGTCGGCCGCAAGGCCGTGGCGGATCTAACGTATCTGGTGGATCCGTACTTCGGCCGGGTGAGCCTGATCGCCATGGACGCGCGGGGCAACCACGCGGGGTTCTCCAACGCCCCTGATCAGACCTACCTGTACCTAACGGATGACCTGACGGCGTGCGTCGAGGTGCCGCGGATCCACGTGGAGACCGGAGACCTGGGCCGGCGGGCCTGAGGGGCTGTCGGCGTGTGCCAGGAGGAGGCGCCAATGGAGCAACTGGGCCCACTGTTCGAGCGCTTGAAGATGCTGACTGCGTTTCCGGCCACCAGCGGCTTCGAGCAGGGGATCGCGCGACGACTCCTGGAGGAGATGCGCCCCCTGGCGGACCGGGTCGAGGTGGACCCCTTCGGGAACGTGTACGGCACGATCGAGGGTTCCGGTGGCCCTCGAGTCTTGCTGCCCGCCCACAGCGACTCGGTGGGGATGATCGTGTCCCACATCGAGGAGAACGGGTATCTCCGGTTCGACGTCGTCGGGTCCGTCCCGGCGAATCTTGCCTACGCGCAGCGCGTCCTGATCTGCACGCCGCAGGGACCGCGCACGGGAGTGGTGGGATCGAAGCCGGGCCACATCGCCTTCCGCCTGGAACCGGACCTTGGGACGGCGATTCCGCCGGTGGATGCTCTCTTCATTGACGTGGGGGCGTCATCGAGGCGCGAGGTCCAGCGGCTGGGGATCGAGCCGGGCCAGCAGGTGACCTGGGACCGGGATCTCGCCTGGCTGGGCGACCCCTCGACGGGCCTCGTCACCGGGCGGTCGCTGGACGACAAGGTCGGTTGTCTGGCACTGCTGGAGGCGATGCGGCGGGTGCGCGCCTCCGGGCAGCAACCCTACGTCACGGCGATCTTCGTCGCCGCGGTGCAAGAGGAGGTGGGCCTGCGCGGGGCGACCCAGGCCGCCGGCCGGATCCGGCCGGATCTCTGCATCGGGGTCGACGCCACCGTGTCGCAGGCAGGTTTCGGAAGCGGAATCGGCGCCCACCCTGGCACGGCATTCTCCGAAGCCGCGAACAGCCTCGGGGCCGGTCCGGGCCTCTCGGTGATGGATCGGGGCGCCTCGGTTCCCTTTGGGCTGTTCGGCCATCCCGCCCTCATCGCGTTGTGTCGCGAGGTCGCGGAACGCGCACGGATCCCGTATCAAATTGAAGGCAGCATGCCGATCATCACGTCGGACGCGGCGGCGGTCCAGTTCGCCGGGGCGGGCGTGCCGTCCCTCACCATCAAGATTCCCTCGCGCTACACCCACGGGCCCGTCGAGGTGTGCTCGCTGTTGGACGTGGTGGCGACGGCGGATCTGGTGGCGGGGGCGCTCTGCGCCATCGGGCCGGACAGTCGTTTCCAGTTCGTGACCGTATAGGCGTGCCGCCGCTCGACGTGGGGACAAGCGCGGGAGTTCACGAACGCCCTGCACTACCTCTATCGCGGGAACATCAGCACACATGACCACAGACACCATGACGCCCAGAGAGCGCTTCCTGGCGGCGATCGCGGGGCGGGTGATCGATCGGACGCCGGTCGCCAGCCCGACCTCGGTCGCGACGGTCGAGCAGATGCGAAGCACAGGCGCCGCCTTTCCTGCCGTGCATGTGGATGGCCCGGGTATGGCGAGGTTGGCAGCCGGGGCGCATGAGATTCTGGGGTACGATGCGATCATGCCGGTTTTCAGCGTGGTGCAAGAGGCGGCAGCGCTGGGGTGCGAGATCGACTGGGGCGCCAGCGACACGATGCCGGCGGCCTGCACCCACCCATGGTCGGACCCCGATCAGGTGACTATCCCCGCGGACTTCCTGGAACGGCCCTCGGTGAAGGCGGTCCTGGACGCACTCCGCCTCCTGCGCCGCGAGTATGGTGACCGTGTTGCTCTCGTGGGGAAGGTCATGGGGCCGTGGACGCTATCGTACCACGTCCGCGGCATCCAAGATTTCCTGGCCGACACGCTGTTGGAACCCGAGAGCGTCCGCGGGTTCCTGGATCGACTCAAGGTGGTGACGCGATTGTTCGGCCAGGCGCAGATCGCCGCCGGGGCGGACGTCCTCTGCTTGGCGGACCACGCCACCGGCGATCTGGTGCGGGGCGCCATGTATCGCGACTTCCTGCAGCCGATCCACCGCGAACTGACTCGGTCATTCGACCGTCCGGTGATCCTCCACATCTGCGGCGACACGCTGGATCGGATCGGCTTTATCGCCGACGCGGGGTTCGCGGCGTTTCACTTCGATTCCAAGGTGGACGCCCGCGAGGCGGTGCAGGCCGCCGGCCACATGCCACTGGTGGGAAACGTGAACAACCCGGAGACGCTACTACGGGGAACGGCGGCCGACGTGGAACGGGAGGCGCGGTACGCCGTGGAGGCGGGAGTGCGGGTGGTCGGCCCCGAGTGCGCGGTCCCCCTCCGGACGCCCATCGAGAACCTGCGGGCGATCCATCGCGCGGTGGAGCCGATCGGATAGGAATGGGCGGCGCGGCCGCACAGAAAGGGAACGCCCCGATGCTCAAAGTACGGGAACATCGTCCTGCAAAAAGGGGTGACCCCCTGCGAGCCCTTCCGTCAACACCTTCCGCGAGTCACCCGCACCGGAGTTACCGACCCAGGATGGCGCCGGGGAGCCAGACGGAGAGATTGGGGAAGAGGACGATGATCACCAGCGTGACGGCCAGCGGGATGTACCACGGAACCATGGCGACGGAGATGCGCTCCAGCGAGAGCCCGGTCACCCGCATCAGCGTGTAGAGCACCGTCCCCACGGGGGGCGTGACAAGCCGATCATCAGGTTGAAGACCATGATGACGCCGAAGTGGATGGGATCGATGCCGAACTGCTTGACCATGGGCATGAACACCGGCGTCAGGATGAACAGGGCAGGCGTGGCATCGATGAAGCAGCCCACGATCAGCAGGAAGATATTGACGAAGAGCAGGAACATGAGCGGACCGCTCGACCACGCTGCCCATCCACTCCACGATGGCGTCGGTGACCTGGTAGCGGGCGATGACCCAGCTATAGATGGAGCTGGCCCCCACGATGAAGAGAATGATGGACGTGTCCAGCATGGAGTCCTTCAGCACGCCGAGCAAGGCTCTGCCAGGTGAGCGTCCGGTAGACCATCCCCATGAAGAGGGCGTAGCAGACGGCGACGGCCGCGGCCTCGGTGGGGGTGAAGACCCCGGTGACGATCCCGCCGATGAGGATCACGGGAGCCAGGAGCGGCAAGGAGCCCCGCTTGGCGGCGGCGACCATCTCGCGCGACGGTGGCGCGGGGCTTGGCCTGCCAGCCGTACCAGGGGGCCATGGCCACGAGAAGCGCCATCATCATCAGGCCCATCAGGACCCCGGGAAAGAACCCGGCGATGAGGAGCTTGGCCACCGACTCTCCCGCCATGGCCCCGTAGATCACCATCGGGATGCTGGGCGGGATGATGGGGCCGATGGTGGCCGAGGCGGCCGTCACGGCGGTGCTGAAGTCCAGGCTGTAGCCCTCGTCCACCATCGCCTTGATCTCCATCTTGCCCAGGCCCGCCGGCGTCCGCCACGGCCGAGCCCGACATCCCCGCGAAGATCATGCTGCCCAGCGATGTTCACGTGGCCGAGCCCCCCCTTGAAGTGGCCGACCAGGGTCTTGGCGAACTCGAAGATCCGGTCCGTGATCTGGGCCTCGTTGCAGAGCCGCCCGGCCAGGATGAAGAAGGGGATGGCCAGCAGGGTGAAGTTGGTCACCCCGTACATGATCCGCTGGGCCAGGATGTCCCACGGGATCTCGGTGAAGCCGCGCAAGGCCCCGAGGGTGACCACGCTGGTGAGCCCCATGCTCAGGGCCACCGGGAACCCGACGGACATCAGGACGAGCAGAGAGGCCGATCATCACGAAGAAGATAACCATGCGAGCTCCTCAAGCCTTGGGGGAGTGGCGGAATGCTTTCCAGCCGCGGCCGAGATCTCCCAGCGTCATGAAGAACAGGAAGCGTGAGGCTGATCGGGATGGCGAGGTAGAGATAACTCATGCTGAGGGCGAAACTCCCGGCTTCGACGGTGGAAGTCGCCCAGACCATGACCACGCCGCCCCAGATGATCCCGACCAGGAAGATCAGGCCGCCCAGCGCGATGGCGCACTCCACGGCCGCCTTGAGCCTGCGGCGGGAAGCGCTCCAGGACGAAGGTGACCTGCAGGTGCAGCTTGTCCCTGGCGGCGATGGTGCATCCCAGCAGGATCTGGTAGGCGTAGAACCAGCGAGCGGCCTCCTCGGTCCAAGGCACCGACACCTCTAGGACGTAGCGGAAGAAGACCTGGGCCACCACCAGGACGAGCATGCAGATGAATGCGGCCAGGGCGAGATTCTCCACGAATCCCCAGAGCCATCGAGTGAATGTGTGCATGGGTCAACCTACGGGACCGCCGCCGTCGGCATGCCGACGGCGGCGGTCACCCGGGAGAGGAGGCGTAATCAAAACACACGCGGGGCTCCGACCCGCACCGGAGCCCCGCGTATCGCTCGTCTTACTTGCCAACGATCTCCTGCAGCATGCCCTTGACCTCGGGGGCCCACTGCTCGTTGGCGATCCGGTCGATGGCCGGGCGGGCGGCGGCGATGAACTTCTGCTTGTCCACCTCCATGAACTTCACGCCATGGTTCTTCTCTATCGTCGCGCGCAGCCCGTTGGCCTTCTCCACCTGCTGACTGCTCCCCCAGTCGGTGGCGCCCTTGATGGCATCCTCGACGATCTTCCGGTTGGCGGGGGTCAGCCCCTGGTAGAACTTCTCGTTCACCACCCAGTGGAAGTAGCTCGAGATGTGCTCGGTCATCATCACGAACTTCTGCACCTCGTAGAGCTTGGCCTCGAAGATCTGCAGGACCGGGTTCTCCTGGCCGTTCACCACACCGGTCTGCAGGGCGGTGAAGACCTCGGGCCACGCCACCGGGGTGGGCAGGGCGCCGATTTCCTTCCAGACCTCAACCCAGGTCTTGATCTCCGGTACGCGGAGCTTCAGGCCTTTCAGCTCCGCCGGCGTCGGGATGGGCTTGTTGGCGGTCAGCAGCCGGGCGCCGCGCCGGGAAAGACCGACGATGCGCAGGTTGCCGTTCTTGATCATCGCCTCGTTCAGCTTCTCGCCCAGCTTGCCTTTGTAGGCCTTGTCCACACCCTCGTAGCCGGGAAAGACGAAGGGGACGGTGGTGACGGCGTACTTGGCCCCGTACGTCGAAACGCCCATGTCGCCCGACTGCATGATCTGGAACTCGTTCCGGCTCGTGCCCTCCATCAGGTCGCGCTCCCCACCGACCTCGGGGCCGAGGAGGCGGACAGCCATCTCGCCGTTGGTGTTCTTCTCGAGGCTCTCCTTGATGCGCTTCGCGATGCCCCAGACGATTTCCTCGGTCTGGGCGTTATGCATGACCACGGTGACGTTCATCTTGGCGCCCGCGAGCGCGGGCGGGGTGATGGCCACGACGCCGACCAGGAACGCAAGCGGGAGAAGCACAGCAATGATCCGTTTCATGTCTGACCCTCCTTCTGATTGTTGGCCAAACCCGCGGAAGTCTGCCGGACGCGTTGGGTCGTGTTTGCGCCGCGGGGCGCGAGGCCGAGAATAAGGCGGCCTGCCCGTCTGGATCGCTTGGCGGGTCGCACAGGCGACCCCTCGTGGTGCGGATGCCAATCCGGAGCGGGGAGCGACAGTGGCACTACGCCTCCGCCGTCGTGTCCGGTCAATCCTGCGCTTCGGGTGGCCGGATCGACCGTAAGTCTCGGACGTCGGTGGGCGTTGCCTGCGGACCTTATCCGCAGGGGGTTGTCCCTGTCAAGCCGAAAGCGGGATGCCGCAAACCGGGGCATCAGGCCGCACGACACCGTCGGGTTGCGCTGGTGTGTTGGAGACGGGACGGCGCGCGGTAGGTTCCAGACGCGCAGCGCGGGGCACGGGTGACGAAGCGACGAAGCGCACCGCACGCGCAAGACACAGCCCGGTGACCCAAGGGCTAGGTGCTGGCCCGCGTGTGGTGTTGGGGTGTCTGCCGTGGAAGGGGCGTGCCGCCTGCCGACGTTACGATCTGGCGAATACGGGAATCGGTGAAGAATTCAGCGTGGCGTCCGTGAAGGCCTCGCCATGGGGGGCAACGGCAGTCTGCCGGTGGGTTGGGGATGGATTCTCCAGGATGCCCACCACCCGCGCGACCAGTTCGGTGGCGGTATTCTCTTTGAGAAAGGTCCCGTCCTTGGCGACGATCCGCATCTGGGTGAACGTCGTCCCGCCCCCCTCCAATTCGACGTAGACCTGCCGGTCCCCGTTACTCCCGAAGAGGGCGTCGAAGGCCCCATCCCCTTGCGGCCGGCGAGGCCGAACCTTGAGGCCCATGCGGCGCAGGACGAGGGCGGTGGCCTCGCGTGCTTGGGGGAGCGGTGCAGGGAGGATCCTATAGGTCACGGCCAGCGTACGAAGTCTTGACATGATCGCCCTCGATCTCTTTCCGCCGGCCGCCGCAAACGATGAAAGCGTGCAGGACTGGCGAAGCGTTCTCCTTGGCTGTAGGATTCTACCCATTAGCAACCTTTGTGCCCGTAGGCCGTTTTCGCATGGAAGGGCCGCCGCGGGTGGCGCGCTGCAGATAGTACCGTGTGCGTTCGATCAGCAAAGGGAGCCGCTTGCGGGCAAGACGGACAGAACGCTTTGTTTGACGGTTCGCGCAATTCTACCGGGACACCGGTTTCCTCAAACCTCTCAGGCTTTTGTTTTCAATCGGTTGCCACGGTTTCTGGTGCGAGCCATCCGATCGGGTTCGGTTTCGGTCCGGTGGCGCGAGAGCGCCGGCGAGGTTTTCGTCAGGTCCGGTCGTGCGAAGGGGCGCATCCGGGGACGGCTCGAAAGAAGGCGGACGCGAGGTCTGGCGGCGCGCCACGCGGGACCGCGGCGTCTTCGATCAGTGCGTTCCAGCCAGAAAGTGATAAGCGCGCCTTACACACGCGACCAGAACTACCGCGGGTCGCGCCGCAGGTCATGAACAGGTTCCCTGGAAACCACTCGTGGAATCAAGGCGTTGCGACCATTCACGGAGGGTTCGTTGGCAGGATTGTGAAAGAGTCGGATTCGCTCTCGGTGCCGGCCGCCCGCGTCGAGTTCAAGGCGCGGACACGCGCTAACACCGCTGCGCTCGGGTCCGCCGAGAGCGCACGGGGGGTCTTCGGATCAAACGGCGAGGGCGGGGATGGCGTTTCCCGTGACGGGTAAGCCGACGAGGGGGGCTCTTTCTTGCTCCAGCAGGTGCGCCACGCGCCTGATGAGTTCGGTCGCTGCATTGTCGGAGAAGAAGATACCCTCTTTAGCGAGGACGCGCGCCCGCGTGGCCTCGGTCCCATTGGTTTCGAGTTCGACGTACAGCTTTCGTCGCCAGCCACTAGCCAGAACGCGGGCGCTTCCATCTCGCCGCCGCCGTCGGTGATGCACCTTCAGATCCATTTGTGTCAACACCTCGACGGTGGCTTGGTGGACGCGCGGGACCGGGGCGGGAAACGTCTTGTAGGTGAGGGCGAGAATGCACAGCTTCTTCATATGTCCCTCCGGATGGCCATTCACCGCGCCTGGCGCCGTTTCTCTTAGATGAACCAACCGAGACTCCCGCCGAAAAGGCAACCTTCATGCCCTTGGGTGGCGGGGACGGTCTGGTGTGAAGAAACCGCTTCTTTTCGGGGAGATGCGCCGAAATCATCACTCCCGCTGGTGTGTTCTGGGTATGGTAATCGAGAAGAAACTACCATGTAATAAGGGACGTAACGGCGCCGGATCTTGTCCCGAGACGCAGACGGTCCTGCTCCCACCGGGGTGCGTGGCGCGATTCCCGTGTTGGTGCCGACGAAGCGCGGGAGATGGCGCCGCTTGCGCACAGCGATGTCCTGGTGCCGGGGGCCCGCGTGCGGGCCGTTTTCGATTGACGGTGCGTGCCGTGTGTGTTAACAAACTGCCAGTCCTCCTCGCGATCCTTCGCCGCCGACCGGAGGCGATCCGATGCTCGCCAAGGTCCTCTCCAGCGCCGTGCTCGGCGTCGATGCCTACCTGGTGTCGGTGGAAGTGGACATCGCCCTCGGCCTTCCCACGTTCAATACCGTCGGCTTGCCGGACACGGCGGTCAAGGAAAGCCGCGACCGCGTCAAGGCCGCGGTCAAGAACTCCGGCTTCGAATTCCCCGCCAAGCGCATCACGGTCAACCTGGCGCCGGCGGACATCAAGAAGGAGGGCGCCGCCTTCGACCTGCCCACCGCCGTCGGGATCCTGGCCGCCCAAGACATCGTCCGCGGAGATCGCCTGGGGCGGTTCGTCATCCTGGGGGAGTTGTCGCTGGACGGCTCCGTCCGACCCATCCGCGGGGCGCTGTCCATGGCGGTGGCGGCCCGCGAAGCGAACCTCGAGGGCGTCCTGGTTCCGGTCGAGAACGCGCCGGAAGCGGCCGTCGTGGAGGGGCTGGCGGTCTACGGCGTGGAAAGCCTGCAGCAGGCGGTGGCGCTCCTGAACGGCGAGCAGGAGCCGTCTCCGACCACGGTGGACCTGGAGGCGACGTTCGCCGTGTCGGCGGACTACGGCGTGGACTTCAGCGACGTGAAGGGACAGGAGCACGCCAAGCGGGCACTGGAGGTGGCAGCGGCGGGCGGCCACAACATCCTGCTCATCGGACCGCCCGGTTCGGGGAAGACGATGCTGGCCCGACGGCTCCCCACGATCCTGCCGACGCTCTCGCTGGAGGAAGCGATCTCGACCACCAAGATCCACTCCATCTGCGGCTTGCTGTCCGCCGGCCAGGCGCTGCTGGCCACCCGGCCCTTCCGGGCGCCGCACCACACCATCTCGGACGCCGGCCTCATCGGCGGGGGCAACATCCCGCGGCCGGGAGAGGTGAGTCTGGCCCACCACGGCGTCCTCTTCCTGGACGAGCTACCCGAATTCAAGCGGCACGTCCTGGAGGTCCTGCGGCAACCGCTGGAGGACGGGCAGGTCACCATCGCCCGGGCGCTCTCCTCGCTGACCTATCCTGCCCGGTTCATGCTGGCCGCCGCCATGAACCCCTGCCCGTGCGGCTACGCCACCGACCCCACCAAGGAATGCTCCTGCACGCCGCTCCAGATCCAGCGCTACCTGGCGCGGATCTCGGGCCCGCTCCTGGATCGCATCGACATCCACATCGACGTCCCGCCGCTCAAACACCGGGAACTCGGCGGCGAGCCGTCGGGAGAACCGTCGGCGGACGATTCGAGAACGCGTCCGGCGGGCGCGCCACCTGCAGCAGGAGCGCTTTCGTCGCAGCAAGGCGTTCTGCAACGCCCACATGAGCACCCGGCAGATCCGGAAGCACTGCCAGGTGGAGGGCGAAGCGAAGAGCCTGCTGGAAATGGCCATGGAGCGCCTGGCGCTGTCCGCCCGGGCCTACGATCGGATCCTGAAGGTCGGCCGCACCATCGCCGATATTGC
This sequence comes from uncultured Methylomirabilota bacterium, assembly GCA_963695995.1. Lineage (GTDB taxonomy): Bacteria > Methylomirabilota > Methylomirabilia > Methylomirabilales > 2-02-FULL-66-22 > 2-02-FULL-66-22. Next base: position 20,919 of record CAVOIV010000040.1, on the reverse strand, counting down.
CGAGGTCGGAACACATCCAGCCGGAGCACATCGCCGAGGCCATCCAGTACCGGTCGCTGGACCGCGGCCCGCGACGATGACCGGGAACCCACCTGGGGCCGGGGAAGACACGCGGGGGACACAATGATGGCTACAGCGCAGTCGGCACCGATTCTGCGGAACTATCCACGCTTCGCATCCCGGATTCCCGTCCAGATTCAGGTCGTGCACGCCTGGGAGGGCAGCACGCGCGCGTCGGTGGGCGCCACCCTCTTCAATGTCAGCCGGGGCGGGGCCGGCGTCTCCCTTCCCTATGTCTTGCCGCCCCGGACGCGGCTGGCCGTCCTGGTCCCGGTCGCGGCGCCCAGCGTGCGGATTCCGGCAGAGATCGTCTGGACCTCGCACGCGCCCGGGCATGGTGGCGGTACCGCCGTGTACGGCGTGCGCTGGATGATCTATCTGTCCCGGGAAAGCCTGGAGGCCATGGTGCCGGAAGGGAGGCTGCGGGCCTGACGGGCGCGCGGCGGGAATTTGCTTGTCGCCGCCGGCGGATTTGGCTACAGTGACGGGCCATGTCGCAATCGTCCAGCAAGAAGCCGGCCCGGGGAGCGGAGACCAAGACCCTCTGCGCCAACCGCAAGGCCCGATATGATTACCACATCGAAGAAACCTACGAGGTCGGCATCGCCCTCTTGGGGAGCGAGGTGAAGTCCATCCGACAGGGGCGCGCCAACCTGCGCGACAGCTACGCCGCGGTCGAGCGCGGGGAGCTCTTCCTGCACAACTGCCACATCAGCCCATACGAGCAGGCCGGCCAGTCCGCCCCGGAGCCTCTCCGCCCCCGCAAGCTCCTGATGCACCGCGCCGAGATCCAGCGGTTGGAGGGGAAGGTGGAGCAGAAGGGACTCACCCTCGTGCCCCTGAGCCTCTACCTGAAAGGCCCGCACGTGAAAGTGAGTCTGGCCCTGGCCCGGGGCAAGCGGGAATACGACCGGCGAGAAGACATCAAGGCGCGCGAGGCGGACCGCGAAGTGGCGCGGATGTCCCGGGGGCGGGCCAACCGACCCCTCGAATCCTGACCGCCGGCAAGGAGACACGATGAAGATCGCAGCCCATCTGGATACGGACGTGATGGCCAGGGCCGCGGCGGACGCCGCGGCGCAGATCCTGCGGGACGCCCTGCAGCGCCAGGGGCGGGCGGCTTTCGTGGCTGCGACGGGCGCCTCCCAGTTCAACTTCCTGAAGCACCTGGTGGCCGCGCGCGGCATCGCGTGGGAGCGGACGACGATGTTCCACCTGGACGAGTACATCGGCTTCTCGGCGGAGCATCCGGCCAGCTTCCGGCGGTACCTGCGCGAGCGGCTGACGAGCCAGGTTTCGATCGGGACGGTCTGCTTCGTGGAGGGGGACGCGCCGGACATCGCGGCCGAGCTCGATCGGCTCAACCGGGCCATCGCCGCGGTCCCGATCGATGCCGCGTTCGTGGGGATCGGGGAGAACGGCCACCTGGCCTTCAACGATCCCCCGGCCGATTTCACGGTCGAGACGCCCTTCATTCGCGTGACGCTGGACGAGGCTTGCCGCCGTCAGCAGTTCGGGGAGGGGTGGTTCAAGACGCTGGAGGACGTGCCGCGGGAGGCCATCTCGATGACCGTGCGGCAGATCATGAAGGCGGCCCACATCATCTGTACGGTCCCCGAGAAGCGTAAGGCGCAGGCCGTCAAGGCCTGCCTGGAAGGAGAGGTCGGGCCCATGTGCCCCGCCTCCATCTTGCGGACCCATCCCTCCTGCCGCCTGTTTCTGGATAAGGACTCTATCAGCCTGCTCAAGCCCGCCACGCTGTCGGCGTGACAGACGAGCCACGAGCCGTGAGCTTAGCAGGACGCGGAAAGATCCACGTTTCCCCAGGCTGCTCAAAAAGGTCCAGATGCAAGGCGGAAGGCGCAAGGCCGAATGAGGCGTACTCCAGGTACGCCGCAACGAGTGCCTCAGCCTTTCAACGCCGCAGATGGGCCTTTTTCAGCAGCCTGTGTGAGCGGAGAGCCAGCGGGCGGTGCGGAGGAGGCGAGCGTCGTCGCCGCGGCGTCCGACGAGCTGGACGCCGAGCGGAAGGCCGCGGGGGCCGCGAAGGAGGGGAAGCGTGACGGCCGGGAACCCGCACAGCGTCCAGGCGGTGCAGAAGATGGGGCTGCCGGTGGAGGTGAGCCCCGCGGGCGCCTCTCCCGTGGTGGCCGGCGTCAGGATGGCATCGTACCGCGCGAAGATCGCCTCCATGGCCTGGAGCAGACCCGGCACCCTCTCCACAGCCCGGGTGTAGTCCACGGCCAGCGTTCGCTGACCGCGCTCGATCATCGTCCGCAAGGTGTCACTGAGCTGCGCTTTGCCCCGCCGGTACTCCGCGTCAAAGCTAAAGGCCAGATCGGCTTCCATGATGGTGCGATGGAGGTCCGCGACCTCGGCGAACGGCGGCGGTAGCGCGACCTCCTCCGCACAGCCGAGGCGATCCGCGAACTCCGAGAACCGCCGGCGCGTGTCCGGGTCGGCTTCATCCCAGTACGGCGACCTGACGAACGCCAGCCGGGGGCGGGACGGGGGGTCCTGGTTGGCGGACTCGAGGAAGCGAGGCAGCGATTGGCGACGCATCGCCGGGTCCCGGGCGTCATACACCATCAGGGTGTGGGCGAGCAGGGCGGCATCTTCCACGGTGCGCGCGAAGACGCCGACGTGGTCCAGGTGCGGCGACTGGCGGAGCGCGCCGACCCGGGAGATGAGGCCGAACGTCGGTTTGAAGCCGACGACGCCGCAGTACGCCGCCGGTCGGATCACCGAGCCGTTGGTCTGCGACCCGATGGCCAGCGGCACCATCCCGGCGGCGACGGCCGCAGCCGAACCGCTGGAGGAGCCGCCGGGGGTATGGCCGGGATCGTGCGGATTCCGCGTCTTGCCGGGACTGTACACGGCCAGCTCGGTCGTCACGGTCTTGCCGACGATGACCGCCCCCGCAGCGCGCAGCAGCGTCACGGCCATGGCGTCCTCGGCGGGTTGACGGCCGGCGTGCAGGACGGTGCCGTTCTCCGTGGGCATATCCGCGGTGTCGAAGATGTCCTTGATACCGACCGGCAGACCGTGGAGGGGGCCGAGAAAGGTTCGCGCGCCGAGCGCGCGATCCCGGTCCTGGGCTTGGGCCAATGCGCGCTCGGGTGCCAGAAAGGTCCACGCCTGGACGCGGGGCTCGACGGCACGGATCCGGTCCAGACACGCTCGGAGCAGCGCGGTGGCATCCAGCTCGCGCCGCTGGATCGCCCGCAAGGCGTCGCACGCGTTGAGCGCGATGGCATCGCTCATGGGGCCCTCGTGTATGCGGTGGACGGCAATGCACCGCCGGTGCGCCTGCGGTGCGGACGGCTTCGAGAGAGACAGATACCGCAAGCGGTGCCCGTCGTCAAGCGAATCGGGAGGTGCGAGACAAACGCGGACCGGTTACGGGGTCGGGGTTGGCTGGCGTGCCGGCCGGATGCGGCTTGCGCCTGACAAGACGGCGGGAGTGTAGTACCCTGTTGTCGCTCGGACGACGTGCCCGAGCCATGCGAGGACGGCGTTCACCCCTGAGCCGGGGTATGGGTTCGCATTCGATCCGACACGGCTGCCGAACGGCAGGGAGGAGACCATGCGCAAGATCGGCGTGAAGAATCCGGTCGTAGAGCTTGACGGCGACGAGATGACCCGGATCATCTGGAAGGCGATCAAGGAGAAGCTCCTCTATCCCTACCTGGATCTCGACCTCAAATACTACGACCTCGGCATCGAGAGCCGCGATCGCACCGACGACAAGATCACCGTGGAGGCCGCCGAGGCGATCAAGCGGTACCGCGTCGGCGTCAAGTGCGCGACGATCACGCCGGACGACAACCGGATGAAGGAATTCACCCTCAAGCGGATGTACAAGTCCCCCAACGGGACCATCCGGAACATCCTGACCGGCACCGTCTTCCGGGAGCCCATCGTCTGCAAGAACGTCCCCCGCCTGATTCCGAGCTGGACCAAGCCGATCTGCATCGGTCGCCACGCCTTCGGCGACCAGTACGTGGCGACCGATTTCGTCGTGCCGGGCAACGGCAAGCTGACGATCACCTTCACGCCCGAGGGCGGCGGGGAGCCGACGACCTACGAGGCCTACCAGTTCAAGACCGGGGGCGGGGTGGCGCTGGCCATGTACAACACCGAGGAATCCATTCGCGGCTTCGCGCACGCCTGTTTCAATCAGGCGCTGCTCAAGCAGTGGCCGCTGTACCTCTCCACCAAGGATACCATCCTCAAGAAGTACGACGGACGCTTCAAGGACATCTTCCGGGAGATCTACGAGCGCGACTATCGGCAGCGCTTCGAGGCGGCCGGGATCACCTACGAGCACCGGCTCATCGACGACATGATCGCCTCCTCCCTGAAAATGAGCGGGGCGTTCGTCTGGGCGTGCAAGAATTACGACGGGGATAACGCGTCCGACATGATCGCGCAAGGGTTCGGCTCGTTGGGACTCATGACCTCGACGCTCATCACGCCCGACGGGGGCACCATGGAGGCCGAGGCGGCCCACGGGACGGTCACGCGCCACTTCCGGGACCACCAGCAGGGCAAGCGCACCTCCACCAACCCCATCGCCTCGATCTTCGCGTGGACGCGCGGGCTGGCCTTCCGGGGGCGGCTCGACGACAACCGGGAGCTCATCGGGTTCTGCGAGACGCTGGAGAAGGTCTGCGTCGAGACCGTGGAGTCGGGCCAGATGACCAAGGACCTCGCCGTGTGCATCCACGGCAAGGACGTGAAGCCCGCGCACTATCTCTATACCGAGGACTTCCTCGAGGCCTTGGACAAAAACCTGCGGGCTCGACTGGGGTGAGCGGAGCGGCGGGATGACCGACGAAACGGAGCGCCGCCCCGGGGGAGGGGCGTTACCGCGCGCCGGCGTAGTACTCCACGCGGCGCTCCAGATACGCGATCGCTTCGGACACGCTCAGGGCGAACGCAAACACCACGATCACCAGGGCCCAGAATTCCTCCATGAGAAAGTGCTTCGAGTACAGCTCGAACAGCTCCCCGACGCCGATGATCGACACCAGGAGTTGACCGATCACCACGCCCTTGACGCCGCGGATCGCCCCGAGACGGATGCCCGCCAGGATCTCGGGAAGGGCGCTCAGGATGAGGACCTTGCTGTAGATCTGGAATCCGCTCGCGCCGAAGGAGCGGGCCATCTCGATCAGTGACCGGTCCGCCTTCCGGATCCCGACCTGGGTGTCGAGGATGATGACAAAGACGGCGAACAGGAACACCGTTGCCACGACGGTGGGTTCGCCGATCCCGAGCACCCCCATGAGGATGGGCACCAAGGCGGAGATCGGCGCGCTCACGAAGACGTTCACCCAGGTGCCGAGGATTCTGCCGATGCTCCGCACGCGCGCCATCAGCACGCCCAGCGCGATCCCGATGATCAGCGCCGCCGCCATGCCCACCGCGAACGAGCGCAGCGAGATCTCCACCGCCTTGATGAACTTCTCGGTGGGGAGAATGGTCAGTCCTGCCGTGCCGATCCGGGACAGCGGCGGAAAGATGCTGGAGATCCCCACCCGGCCCACCACCTCCCAGACCGCGAACCAGAACAGCAGGGAGACGCCCAGGGGGATCCGTTTCCCGAACAGGTCGCATCGCGCGCTCCGGTCAGTTCAAGTACTTCTTGAGCACGTCCCAGATCTCGTCCACGGCATCCAGGTAGTTCTTGTCCCGGCGGATCTCATCGGGGCTCTTGCCGCCCCGATCGACATTCGGCTGGATGATCTGCGACACCGTCCCCGGCCGTCCGGACAAGAGGACGATGCGGTCGGACAGATATGCCGCCTCTTCGATGCTGTGCGTGACGAAGATCACCGTCTTCTGCCGATGCCGGAGGAGGTCCAGCATGTCCTCCTGGAACTTGCGGCGGGTCTGCTCGTCCACCGACGAGAACGGCTCGTCCATCAGGATGATGTCGGCGTCCACGGTCAGGGCGCGGGCCAACCCGACGCGCTGCCGCATGCCGCCGGAGAGCTGGTGGGGGTAGCTGGATTCGAAACCGGCCAGCCCGACCTCGCCGATGAATTTGCGGGCGATCTCGAGCCGCTGCTCCGTCGGGACGCCTCGGAGCTCCAGGCCGAACGCGACGTTCCGCAGAACCGTGGCCCACGGCAATAGGGCGAAGTCCTGGAAGACGAAGGCCCGCTCCGCGCCGGGACCGTCCACGCGCTTGCCCTTGACCCACACCCCGCCCGCCGTGGGCGGGATGAGTCCCCCGATGATCTTGAGGAGGGTGGTCTTCCCGCAGCCGCTGGGCCCCAGGAGGGTGCTGAGTTTGCCGGCGGGAAACGCATGGTTCACGTCCCGCAGGGCTTCGACTCCCGTCTCGTACGTCTTCCCGATACTCTTGAGCTCTACGATCGCGTCAGTCGACACGGTCAGGATCCTCGCACGTCGGGGGGAACAGCCGGCGCTCGAGCCGCTCGAGCGCGTGGATGGTCACCGCGGCGATCAGGATGATCGAGGCCACCGCCGCGAACATCTCCGGAAAGTCCGCGACCGAACTGTGATACGTGATCAGATCGCCGATCCCCGTGGGCGTGATCAGCAATTCCGCAATCACCACGCCGATGAATCCCATGGCCAGTCCCAACCGCAACGCGGTGAAGATCATGGCGGCGGCGTGGGGCAGGATGATCTTCGTCACCACCTGGGTGCGGGTCCCCAGGAAGGCGCGGCACATCTGCACCAGTGAGGGATTCGTGTTACGAATTCCTTTGTAGGAGTTCATGACGATGACCGGCGCCGCCAGGACGACCACCGCCAGGACCTTCGAGGTGAGTCCGATGCCGTAGATGTAGGTGACCAGGGGAACCACGGCGGCCATGGGGGCCGCTTGCAGGATCACGAAGACCGGCAAGCTGAACCACTCGACCGTATGGGAGAGCCCCATCCAGACCCCGAAGCCCGACCCCGACGATCCCGCAGATGACGAAACCGATGACGAGCGGCTGGAGGGTTGACAGGTACGCCTTGGCAAGGCTGCCGTCCGCCGTCATCCGCATGAGCGCCATGAACGTCTGGCTGAACGGCGGAAAGGCGGCGCTGAGCGGCCAGCGGCCGACAGCCTCCCAGAGGCCGAACGCGAAGGCGAACGAAAGGACCAGCCAGAGGATACGTCGATCCCCGGGCCGCTTTGGAATTCGCCATGGATGTCTTCACGCGCGACGATCGGCGTCGCCGAATGCGGTCAACGTCTCGTCTACTTGCCGAGCTTCGCGATGGCGGCCTTGAGCGGCGCCAGATCCCAGAAGTCTTCGGCCTTCAGGTTCTCCCCCTTCAGGTGGCCGGACAGCGCGAAGAAGTCCAGGTCGGTCTTGGGCGCCAGCGCGGCCCCGCCGTCGTTCGGGATGATCCCGTTCTTGACGGCTTCCTCGAAGTACGGGGTGATGTCGGCCTCCAGCTTGGCCGGGATATCCTTCAAGAGTCCCAGCTTCTTGCGCTCCTCGGCGACGAATTTCGGGTTGGCGTTGATCTCGCGGGACACCCGCAGCAACTCCTCCATGAAGATCGCCACCGCGGCCTGATTCTTGTCCAGGAAGGCCTTGGTGGCAAAGAGCGCCTCGTCGCTGGCCTTGAGCTCCCCGAGCGGCAGGATGAGGAACTTGTCGGGGGCTTCCTTCATGACGTGGTTCTTGTTGTTGGAGTCCAAGATCGTGGCCTTGATGTTTCCGCGCAGCAGCCCGAGCGCGCGCACGTCGGAGCCGGGGACGTAGCTGATGTTCTTGAACTTGATCCCCTGCTGCTTGGCGACCAGGTTCACGATCGCCTCCGTCCCGGAGCCGCGGGCGTGGACCGTCATCTCCTGGCCGTCCAGATCCTTCCAGCTCTTGTAGGACTCCTTGTTGACCACCGGGAAGAACAGCAGCGAGTAGAGCTGGTAGAAGAACCGGATGGGAACGTTGACCTTCTGGATGGCCGCGTAGGGCGTGCCCTGGCCCACATCCGCCTGGCCGTTGATCACGGCCTGGGTCGCCAGCTCCTCGCTCTTGAACGCCGTGACCTCGACGTCCACCCCGCGCGCCTTGGCCCGCTCGACGGCGATCGAGCAGCTGCAGATCGTCCGTGGTGATCACATCGCCCAGGGCGTACCGGATCTTCGTTCCGGCCTGGGCGTCTCCCGGGGACAGTCCGAGGAACAGGCACGACAGAAGGACAACCGCTAGGCCGACCTTTCTCCCGATTCCCATGGTTTTCCCCTCCAGGTCTGGTGAGTCCACACAGAACAACCGAGCGGGATGCGCCCGCTCCGCCTCAACGATGCTTGCCTGTTCGGTTTCCTTCCCCTCGGTCACGAGCCATGGTCGCGGCTGAACGCTATCAGCGCAATTCACGGCGGTCAAGCGCAGAGTCGGCGCCGCAACGAGTGCCCGAGCGCGTCAACGCCGCAGTTGGGCCTTTTCAGCAGCCTACCTCGAAGGGTACCCCGACACTCGCTCCCAGCTTCGTCAGGTCGCTCGACCACGGCGTCGCTCAGCGGCACGCCTTTCTCCCGCCGCTCCTGCTCGGTGAGATACTCGGGTTCGCCGGCGACCATGATCTTGGTGAATCCCTTCGCCAGGGGTGCGGCCTTGACCTCTCGGATCATGGCGTCCATGTTGGCCTTGAATTCGGCCGCAGGACGGAACCGATCGATCCGGATCGCGCCGAAGAAGTGGCCGACCCCCTGGGTGCGCGTGGGGTTGTTGTACAGTTCCCCGATCTGGGGCCCGAAGGGGCCGCCGGCCAGCGTGGCCGTCAGCACCTCGATGGCCATCGCCAGCCCGAAACCCTTGTGACCGCCCAGCGGGAGCAGTGCGCCCTCGTTGGCTTCCTTGGCGCTGGTGGTCGGCTCGCCGTCCTTGTTGAGGCCCCAGGAGATGGGGATGGTTTCGCCCTTCTTCGCCGCCAGGATGATGGCGCCCCGCGCAACGACGCTGGTGGCCATATCCAGGACGAACGGCTGCTCCTCGCCGGCGGGCACCGCGATGGCCAGCGGGTTGGTGCCGAAGAAGGCCTTGCGCCCGCCCCAGGGGGCCATCAGGGAGGGAGAGTTGGTGAGGGAGATGCCGATCATGTCCTTGTCCAGCGCCATCATGGCATAGTACGCCGCCGTTCCGAAGTGCGTGGAATTCTTGCGCCGTCACCATCCCGATCCCGCGCCGATCCGGCCTTGGCGATGGCGAGCCGCATGGCCTTGGTGCCGACCACCTGCCCGAGGCCGTCCTGCCCATCGTAGACGGCGGTCGTCGGTGTCTCGGCGCTCACGACGCCCTGCGCGCGCCCGTTGGTGAGCCCGGCCCGCAGCCGCTCCACGTAGATGGGGAGCCGGGTGATGCCGTGCGTGTCCACGCCGCGCAGGTTGGCGGCCAGCAGCGAGTGGGCCACGATCTCCGCATTCTCCCTGGGCACGCCCGCCTTTTCCAGCGCGGCCACGCAGAATTCCGAGAGCCGTGACGACTTGAAGCGACGTCCGGTGTCTTCCATGCTGTCGGCCTCCGTTCTGTTGTTCTAATGACTTGGGGTGCGTCCAGCGGACGCGCGGTCTCTCCCGTCGGATGGGGCGGAGGATGCCGCAGGCTTCACGAGCAGTCAAGGGCAAACTGGAGGCGCATGGACTCGTTGGTTGATAGGCAGGACGAGCACGGCACCCGGGCCGAGGTTCCCTGCAGATGTTGGTTCCTCGCTGACAGGGCGGCTTGAATATGGTATACATATTGAAGCGTTGTGTGGGCAGCACATCATACTTTCGTTGAGGAGGTCGGAATGGCAAAAGCTCGAGTGTCCATGGCAGGCATCTTCCCGCCCATCCCCACGCCCTTCGATGCGGCGGAGGAGCTGGATCTCAAGGCGTTGGCCGGCAACATCGAGAAGTGGAACAAGACGCCGATCAGCGGGTACGTCGTGCTGGGCTCCAACGGCGAGATGACGTACCTGTCCGAGGCGGAGAAGGTGGCGGTGTACGAGACGGCGCGGAAGCACATCCCGTCGAGCAAGCTCATGATGGCGGGCTGCGGCTGCGAGTCCACCCACAGCACCATCCAGCTCACGAAGAAGGCGGCGGCGATCGGGGCCGACGTGGCGCTCTTCATCAGCCCCTGCTACTACAAGTCCAAGATGGACAACGCCGCTCTCATCGACTACTACACGCGCCTCGCCGACGCCTCGCCGATTCCGGTGAGCGTGTACAACTTCCCGGCGAATACGGGCATCGACATGACGGCGGAGTTGATCATCAAGCTGTCGCAGCACCCGAACATCGCCGGCGTGAAGGACAGCGGCGGCAACGTGGTGAAGATGGGCGAGATCATCAAGAACGTCCGCCCGGACTTCCAGGTGCTGGCGGGCTCGGCCGGGTTCCTGTATCCCGCCCTCTGTCCTCGGCGCGGTGGGCGGCGTCCTGGCCCTGGCCAACATCGCGCCGCAGCAGTGCTGCGACATCCTCGCGTTCGCCAAGGCGGGGAAGTCCGAGGACGCGCGGCAGCTCCAGCTTCGGATGATCGCGCCCAACACCGCCGTCACGGCGGGTTTCGGCGTGGCCGGGCTGAAGGCCGCCATGGACATGCTCGGCATGGTGGGCGGCAAGCCGCGGAGCCCGATGCAGCCGCTCAACGACGAGCAGAAGGCGAAGCTCAAGGGCATCCTGCAGACCGCGGGCATCCTGCAGTAGCGTCCGAGTGTCTGCGTGCAATGGTTTTCTGCCAGCTGCCAACTGCCCGCTGCCAGCTGGCTTTTCAAGGGGGTGCAACGGTTTCGACGGGGGCAAGGGGGTACAGGTGGCATGCCGAGTCCCCACCGGCTCGTAAAAGGTGGGAAAAACACAACTGCCAATAACGAATTGGCCCTCGCTGCCTAACTAGCAGCGACGTCCTCCTTGCCCCGCTTGCCGGGTGAGATCAGGGCGTCATAAAGGCAAGCTAGGCTAGCCGATCCCGGCCCGGGGTCGGCCGGATGAAAACCAATGGGCTGGTCGTCGGGAGCCCTGCCGGCGGGGTTACCTGGCGACGAGACAAAAACGCCGGCTACGCATGTAGAAGCCTGTACTGACAGGTTCTCGGACGGGGGTTCGACTCCCCCCACCTCCACCAATTCCCTGCAATCGAACCGCCCTTCGGGCCCCGAGGAGATCGAGGGCTCGGAGGGCGGTTTCGATTCTCCGGACCTTCCGGTTCCTCCGTTTTTCGCCTCATCGCAGCGACTTCTCGCCGAGATGCACCCGGGCATCCAGGATGCGATGTCCCATGTTCCATGCAGCGTGGCGCGTTGCTGAGCGTGTGCACGGTTTCCCCTTGACAGTCAGTGTTCCCCCAGAGTATTCACGGGCCAAATTCGATGGCGGAGTGGAATCACACGATCCAACTCGCGCCCGCCAGAGATCGAGATCGTGTTCCACCTATCACCACCGAGGTCTCACTCGTTTCACGGGAAGGGAGGATCACGGTCATGACGAAGAGAGGGCTCGCCGGTATATCTTTCTTGTTGGTTGCCATTGTGCTGCTCACGCCGTGGGGGGCGCAGGCGGGCCAAGCCGCCAAGCCCCTCACCAAGATCGTCGTCCTCGCTCCCGGTCCCTCCGCGGTCACGACGTACAATTTCTTCGTCGCTGTCGGCGAAGGCTACTTCAAAGACGAAGGATTGGACGCCGTTTGGGAGGCTGTGGATGGCTCCTCGCAGGTGCTCCAGGGCGTGGCCGCCGGCAAGGCGCACATCGGCCGACCCGGGCCCGGCCCGGTCCTGGCGGCGCGCGGACGCGGGATGGATGTGGTGTTTGTGTATAACCTCTATCCGAAGAGTATTTTCGGCCTGGTGACGAAAACCAGCGCGCCCTACAAGCTCCCCGGGGATCTGAAGGGGAAGGTGATCGGCGTTGGCACTGCGGACGGGGCCGAGGTCGCCTTCGTGCGCCCCATGCTGACCGACGCGGGCATGAAGGAGGGCACGGACTATACGTTCCTGCCCGTGGGCGACGGCGGGATGGCCGCCGCGGCCTTCGAGCGCGGCGATATCGTGGCGTATGCCGCCTCGATGTCCGACGCTGCGGTGATCGCGCGACGGGGTATCCCGCTGCGGGAACTTACGCCTGACAAGTATCTCAACTACTTCGGCAACGGGTTTGTGGCCTTGAACTCGTATATCAAGGACAATCCAGAGGTCATCAAAGGCTTCGGCCGCGCCCTCGTCCGCGGGACAAAGTTCGGGCTGGAGAAGGCCAATAGACAGAAGGTGCTCGAGTACTGCAAGAAGGGAAACCCGCAGGAAGGTGAAGATGTCGCCCTATCCAACGCGCTGCTGGATCAGACCATCGAGAAGATGACGCCGAAGGATCTGTCGAAGGGGTGGGGCTACCAGGAGCCGGCAAACTGGAAGCTTTGGCATGATAGCGCGCTCGCCTCGGGCTTCCTGAAGGCCCCCCTTCCAAACCTAGAGGCGGCCTATACCAACGCCTTTGTCAATTACTGGAATGGGAAATAGCTCATGACGATCCCGGGCACCGCTCCGTCACCATTGCCGGCCGGCCTTTCAGGCCGGCCGGTGGTCTACGAACTGCGTGGCGTCAGCAAGACCTATAAGCGGCGCAACGTCCACGCGCTCGAGAAGATCGATCTCCGGCTGACCGAAGGGGCCTTCTGGGGGATCATCGGATCGAGCGGCTGCGGGAAGTCGACCCTGCTCAAGATCATGTCCGGTCTGCTGTCGCCGTCGGAAGGCAGCGTGGTTCTCTCCGGGAAACCGGTGACCGGCCCACGGCGAGACATCGGGATGATGTTCCAGCAGCCGACCCTCTTCCCGTGGCGCACATCGATCGAGAACGTCGTCCTGCCGATCGAGATACGTGATGGAAAGGAGGCGGCCAGAGGTAAGCACGACGCCGCCAGGGCGCTGCTGGAGCTGGTCGGCCTGAAGGGGTTCGAGCAGGTCTACCCGAACGAGTTGTCGGGGGGGATGGCCCAGCGAGTGGCGATCTGCCGGATGCTGATCACCGAGCCGACCGTCCTGCTCCTGGACGAGCCTTTCAGCGCGCTGGACGAATTGAGCCGCGACTTCATGGACATGGAGCTGCAGCGGATCTGCAAGGAGCTCAACGCGACAGCGTTCCTGGTGACCCACTCGATCCCCGAGGCCGTCATCCTCTCCGACGTGGTCAGCGTCATGTCCCCGCGGCCCGGACGCATCGGTGCGACGGTCACCATCGATCTCCCCCGCCCGCGGACCCTGGATATGATGACCGAACCGCGCTTCGGCGCACTCGTCAGAGAGATACGCGCGCTACTCGACAAGGGAGCATTCCTATGACAAATGAAACGGCAGCGGTCGCCAAACCGGCTGCGAGTCAAACGGTCTGGACCGAGGAGGTGAACTGGCTCGACCGGATCCCCCGCTCCGTGGCCATGCTATTGCTGTTGTGTCTTTTCGTCGCCGTCTGGCAGGCCGTCTATTCCCTACGGCTGATCTCGCACATCATCATGCCCTCGCCGATCGAGACGGTCGTCGACATCATCACGGTCGCCACGAACCTCCTCACCGGCGACTATATGCTACGTGCGCTGTGGATCACGACCCAAGAGGTACTTGCCGGGTTTGTAATCGCCGTTGTCCTAGGCTTTTCCCTCGGGCTGCTGGTGGGCGAGACGGCCTTCGGCGAACGGGCGGTGATGCCCTATCTGGTTGGGATCAACGCCGCGCCCAAGGTGGCCTTCGCACCCCTGTTCGTGTCGTGGCTGGGCTTCGGCATTGCCTCCAAGGTAGCGCTGTCCGCCTTCGTCGCGATCTTCCCGGTCATCGTGGGCACGGCGGCCGGAATCCACGCCGCGGACCAGAATGCCCGCATGCTTTTCCGCACGATGGGCGCCACTCGCTGGCAAACCTTGACGAGGCTGAAGCTGCCCTACGGCATGCCCCACTTCTTCGGCGGCCTGAAGAACGCCGCCGTGCTCGTCGTGGTCGGCGCGGTGGTGGGGGAGTTTCTGGGCGGTGGCAAGGGGTTCGGCGAGCTCATCCGTATGGCCGCGTCCATGATCAACACCCCGCGGGTCTTTGCGCTGATCCTCTTTCTGAGCCTGCTGGGTTTGGGGATGTTCTGGGCAGTGATCCATGCGCAACGCAAGCTGATCTTCTGGCATAAGGAGACTGTCGCGGACGACAGGTTCGAGTAGTCACAGCCGGACAAGTGACGATTGACCTGTTCTGGACGAGCGGCTTCTCATTGCTGCGAGGGCGCGCCGGGAACCATTCTTGGCGCGCCCCATATTTATGAAAGGCCCACAATGAAGCTCCTCTATTTCGAGAATTACAAACTAGGTGTCCTCCGGGGTGATAGCGTTGTGGATGTGTCGTCTCTGGTTCGGGATATTCCGCATGTCGGTCCGCACGATCTCATCTCAGGTCTGATCGAGCGCTTCGCCGACTACAGGCCACGGCTGGAGGATGCCGCGGCCGGAGGGAAGGGGATTCCGGTCGAGCAGCGTACGGATCCGACCGCCGCTCCCGAAACCGGGGAACATCGACTGCATGGCGCTGAACTACCGGGAGGATGGTGCGCGAGGCGAGCCGGCTTTGATCAATGCGTTCCATAAGTCTCCAACCTGCATCATCGGGAACGACGACAGCATGGTGCTGCCCGATGTGCCTGCCACCGTCTTCGAGGGTGAGGCCGAGGTCGCGGTGGTGATGGGGAGGCACGCCTCGAATGTTTCGGCCGCTGAGGCCATGCATTTCGTTTTTGGATACTGCAACTTTATAGACGGTTCCGCCCGCGGCCTGCCGCCTACCGGCAATACGTTCTACCAGATGAAGTCCCGCGAGACCTTCGCACCCATCGGGCCGTACTTGGTGACGGCCGACGAGATCGCGGACCCACACGACCTCCGGGTCCGGCTGTGGGTCAACGGCAACCTCCGGCAAGATTTCAACACCAACGACATGGTGTACAAGATCCCGCGTTGCATCGAGTGGGTGAGCTCCGTCCACAGCCTGGACGCTGGTGATGTTCTGGCAACGGGCACCGATCACCGAGGCCTGGGAGCATTCCAGGATGGGGATCTCGTCGAGATCGAGACGCAAGGACTCGGTCGCCTGCGGGTACATGTGCGGGATGCGCTGAAACGCACCTGGTCGGGAGAAACGAGACGGGAGCGCCTGGCAAAAGGATTGCCGCAGGTCGCGCCGCAATTATCCGGCAAATACGCACCCGCGCATCAGTGACTTGTCCTCAGTTCGCTACGCCTGACGCCTCCCGTCCCGTGCCTCGCTCTTCCCTGTTCGCCTAGTTGACGAGTCGACCAATTGGCTAATTGACCAATTGACCGGTTGCCCGCTGTTACCGATCTGTCTCCCCGCACTTCAATTCACACTCGGCACTCGGCTCTACAGACTCGCGCAGTGACCCCGGATGTCACAGCCCTCTTGTATCATCCCGTCATACGAGAGCCACCAGAGCAGACGAGAGCGAATCAGCGGACGCGGCACCCTGGAGTCAGGGGAGGAGCACACCCATGCGGATGTACGAGCTGTGGAAACGGGCGACGCCGGAGCAGGAGCCGCGCCGGCTGGAAGACGACGGCGGGCCGGTCCTGTTCGAGCGGTCCTGTGACGCGGAGGCGTACTCGGCGGAGGATCGGGACCGCTGGGAGGCGCGCTTCACCATCGTGCCGGTCACGGTCGGCCGGGCCTGAGCCGGCGGGAGTCGATGCCCCAAACCCCGCAGGACAAGGAGGTGTCCATGACGACTACCGAGCAGCACGTGCCCACGGCGGCGGAGCGCATTCGCGCGGCGGCGGCGGCGTTGGCGCGCCACCGGGGCGGCCCGTGTCTGGTCTTTGTCAGCCGGTCCCTGGTCCACGCGGACATCCTCACCGTCCGGACCGCGCTCGGGAGTGCCCGCGGGGACCATCTCGACATGATCGTGGCCGGCCCGGGCGGGCGGAGCGAAGCCGCGTATCTCCTCGCCCGGGAGCTCCGGCGCCGGTTCACTCACCTGACGGCCTATGTGCCCTTCGAGGCGAAGAGTGCGGCCACGCTGTTGTGCCTGGCCGCGGACGAGCTGGTCCTGGGCGACCTGGGGGAACTGGGCCCCCTCGATCAGCAGTACGAAGCGAAGCAGACCGCCGACTACCCTCTGAGCACATCCCAGCTGCTCCCCGGGGTCGCGCTCCGTCAGCTCCAGGACGGGGCCACGGCGTGCTATGACGCCCTGGTGCGCCGGATCGTGAAGGAGAGCGGTCTCCGGCCGCTCGAGGCAGGCAGCAAGGCCGCCGAGCTTGTCGGGGCCCTGTATGCGCCCCTCGTCCAGCAGCTCGACCCAAACCGGTTGGCGGAATGCGCCCGCGGGTTGGCCGTGGGGAAGGCGTACGCCGAACGGGTGGTGCGGCGCTACCGACCCGCCCTCTGGGCGGAATCCGGCCCCCAGCTCCTGGACCGCCTGGTGCAGGACTACGCGACCCACAACTTTGTCCTCGATCGCGAGGAACTCGCGGAGGTGGGCCTCCCCACCCGCGTGCCCGACGACACGGAGGCGGCCCTGCTGAACCAGCTCGCCCTCGTGCTGATCGCGTTCGGAACGGACGACGACCTGATCGCCCTCGTGTCGGGGGACGACGGGACCCCCACGCGTGCGGCCGCCGGTTCCAACCAGGGGCGGGGACACAGCGCTGCGGAAAACGCACCGGGCGCGCGCCCGTCGTCCTGCATAGAAGGAAGACCCCAATGCGAACTGCAGGACAGCACCGGCGCCTCGCGGCGGCTCTGCTGTGTGCGATGATTGCGGCAGGGTGCGCGCTGTGCCGGCTTCACGGTTGACATTCTCACCAAAACACAACCTCTGAGATGCCCCCGGAGTTGATGGAGCGTTTCGAGCATTCGCTCCTATCCCGGTGGCGCGCGCTGAACGACTTGGCTGCGGCGTGGCGGCCGTGGCGTGGCCTACAGGGTCCTCCCAGCATCAATGGCACCGTTTCCGACTAGGCGGAAGGAAGCGTCGACGGTTGACGGTCCACTCCGGCGGAACCCAATCACCCTTCCTGCATCAGTCCTGCCTTTTGCGTCACTGACGTCGTACCTACCTTTACACTTTACCTTGACACCTCAAACCGGATACGCTATAGGCTCTCGAAAAATGCAGGTTCGGTCATGGGCCCCCATGAGCGTCTTCCATCGCGGATGAGCCGACGGATATTTCAAGGCGTCATGCCGAGTACAGCCGCTTCACAGCATATCCCTCCCGATCTCATCGTCACGTCTACCTGAATCATCCTTCCGACTACCTCCTTACCTCGTTGCTGCTCAGCCTCGCCAGGATCGAGCAGAGGCTCGGCGGCCGATCGCCAGAGTATCGGCCGCCGGATGGCGCCATTCGGGTCGCTTTACGTCAGCGACGGGGACATCCTTGCGGCGGCCAGGGGGGCCAGGCAGCTCGTGCACAGGCAGACTCACGGGTAGATGGCCGGCCGCTGCTCCTCAAGCCTCATCGGTCCCAACTCTACGCCCGAACCCCGCCGCGGCAGCACAAGTGCCCGCCCAGGCGCTCAACTGGCTGCACCGCTATCCGCGTCCCTATTCTCCACGCCTCCTTTCGCGTGAAAGCGGGAGCGAGGCTCGGCGGGAGGGAGGCCGAAGCGAATCTGGGGCGACACGGAAACCATCTCCCGAAATATCTCGCGAACTGCCGAGAACTCAGAACAGCTGAGGGCATCTCCAGGCACGGAACGGGCCCTTAGCTGAGCAGGGCTCGACGCCTGACACGTAACTCATAATCCGTCGGCTACAGGCTGCTGGAGGGCTGAGGTGATCACACCGGGCCATAAGCGCGCGCTGAACCGCGCCCTGCACGAGCTCCGGCGGCCGCTCCAGACCCTGCTTCTCCTGGAGGATGGAAGCGGCCGGCCCGCGGCAGCGCCGCCGCGCGCGAGCCGGCGGGGCCTGCTCGAGCTGGTCACCTCGGCGTTGCAGGACCTCGATGGAGTTCTGAATGGAGGTTCGTCCTCGCGGCCCTTCCGCCGCTTCTCCTGCCGCGAATCCGTGATGGCCAGCCTGGAGCGCTGGCGACCGCGGGCGGCCCGCACCGGTGGAATCCGGGTCTACTGGGATGCCGGCCCGGCGATCATCGAGGGCGACGCCGCTCGCCTGGCGCAGGCCCTGGACAACCTGATCTCGAATGCGCTCGAGCATGGCGGGCCACCGATCGTGGTCACCGGCGCGCGGGTCGCCGGCCGGATCAGGATCACCATCGCGAATGGGATCCGCCCAGACGGGACGCCAGGGCGACCCGACCCACGGCGCGGCCATGGGATGGAGGTCGTCTCCGACGTGGCCGGTGCCCATGGCGGGCGCTTCGCCCTCTGCCAGACGGGCAGCGGTTGTGTCGCGGCGCTCGAGCTTCCGCTGGCGGAGCCGGGTTACGCGCGGGCGGCGTGAGCCGCCGGGCCCGCGCGCTCGCTTTCCTGATCGCGGCCGTGATCTGCGCGGTGCTAGCCGCCACGGTGGCGAGCCGGTACCGCTCCCGCCTCGATGCCCGCTACGGGCCACTCCGTCCGGTCGTTGTGGCGACATCGGAGCTGATGGCTGGAGAGCCGATCGGGACCGAACGGGCGCAGGCGGGGCTCGCCGTGCGCCGCGTCCCGGCGAGCTTCGTTCCGCCCGGGGCGCTGACCCGGCCGGCCGATGCCCTCGGACGCGCTCCCGCGGCCACGATTCCGGTGGGGTCATATGTCCTGGGCGAGCAGCTGGCGATTCCTCACCCCAAGGAACCTGCGCCGCTGGGCGTCGGGGCGGGGCTTCGCCCACTGCAGGTCGCGGTGGCCGGTGCGGAGGCCCTCACGGTGGGCGGCGCCACCCCCGAGGGTCGGCCCGTCGATGTGGTGGTCTCGCGGCAGGGTGGGCTCGGGCGCTCTGCCAGTGCCCACATCGCCGCCAGCGGCGTGAAGCTGATTGCGCTGGCGGCCCCGGCCGGGCCGGGCGATTCGTGGTCGGCGACCCTCGCGGTCACCGAGCAGCAGGCACTCTCATTGATTGCCGCCCAAAGTGCCGGCCGCGAGATCCGCCTCCTGCCGCAGGCCTGACCGGGTCAAACCGTCGGCTTGCCCAGACGAAACTTGTTCCCCGACGGGTCCCGGAACTCCGAGTCGAGCCCGTACGGCTGTTCCGTGGGCGCCTCGGTGAACTCGACACCGCGGTCCTTGAGCTCCTCGTACGTCGCCTGGACGTCGTCGGCGGTGAGAAAGACGGTCCCGCCCCATCCCTTCGCCACCAGCTCCTCGACCTGCTTCTTGGTCCCATCGTCCATCACCGGCGCCCCGGGGATCGCCATCAGGACGACCGAGATGTCCTCTTGGCCGGGGGGGCCAACGGAGAGCCAGCGGAAGTCGCCCAGCTCGGGCATCGTGATGTCGGCGCGCACCTCCCAGCCGATCTTCTGGGTCCAGAACTCGAGCGCCTCATCCTGGTCGAGCACCCACAGCTGAGCGTTTGCGACTCTGACCGTCGCCATTGCGTCTCCTTTCGTTCGGTTTGTGCGTCGAGCACCAACCTATTCGCGAGTCAGTCAGCTGTCTTCTTGAAACGTGCTGTCTGCGGGCGGAGGTAGGTGCGCACCATGCAGCTCGGGATCCGCGCCTGAAGCGCGGCCGGGGGCTGGTTGGCGCGATAGCGGGTCGGCGTCTCTCCGAAGGTGCGCTTGAAGCTGGTCGTGAATGACCCGATGCTCTGCAGCCCGACGGAGACGCAGACCTCGGCGACGGTCCAATCAGTCATACGCAGCAGCGCGGCGGCCCGCTCGAGCCGCCGAGTCAGCAGGTAGTGATGGGGCGACTCGCCGAAGGCGCGGCGGAACTCGCGGCTGAAGTGAGCCTTCGAGAGACCGGCGGCCCGCGCCATGTCGTCGATATCGAGCCGCTCCGAGTAGCGGGCATCGGCGAGGTCCTTCGCGCGCAGCAGATGGCGGGCGGGTGGGGCATAAGCCATGACTTCTGGATGAGACTGGGTCAGGCGGTCCGACTCATCGCAGATCGGAATGCCGCGTCGGCGTCGTCGCCACGGACGGCGAACACGACTCGCTCGATGCCGCTTCCGGAATCGAGGTGGCGGCGGACCTCCTCGACTTCGATCTCGGCGGCCCGATCCAGCGGGAAGCCGCCGACGCCGGTGCCGAAGGCAACCAGAGCGAGGCTCTTCGCGCCGAGCTCGTCCGCCTTCGCGAGCGTGCTCGCGGTGGCTCTGCGGATGATCTCCGCCGAGGTCGGACCGCCGAGCTCCATCGTCGCGGCGTGGATCACCCACCGACAGGGCATCTCGCCCGCCGAGGTCTCCACCGCCTCGCCGAGCTCGATCGGCGCCCGCTCGTCGCTCTCGGCCTGCACCGACGGGCCTCCGGCCCTGGAGATCGCCCCCGCGACGCCGCCGCCGTGACGCAGGCGGGTGTTGGCGGCGTTCGCGATGGCATCGACCTCGAGCTTCGTGATGTCCGCCTGCTGGACCTCGATCTGGGCCACGCCGCCAGGCTATCGCCGGATCAACAGGCGATTCGCGCCGTGGGGCGGGGGCGAGCCGGAGCGGCTCGGCGCTTAGCGCTAGGTGGACGATCGCGTCCGCCGCAGGCACCTGGATGAGCTGGCCGCCGAGCTCCGGCGCCGCCTGATCGAGCGCCGGCGTGCCCAGGCCGCCGCCGGCGCGGCGAGTCTCGGTCCGCTGCCCGAGGCGGTCCGCGATCTGGTGGACGGGGACGCGGCCATCCTCGAGCCCCTCACCCGCGAGCGCCTCCGCGAGCTGATCCTCCGAGAGGCCGTAGGGCTCGGGCCGCTCGAGGAGCTGCTCGCCGATCCTGCGGTCGAGGAGGTGATGGTGAACGGGCACGACACGGTCTAT
>CAVOIV010000039.1:0-185398 GCA_963695995.1 uncultured Methylomirabilota bacterium | reverse complement strand
CGCGCCATGAGGTCGGTGGGTGGGGGTGAGGTGAGGTGATAGGGTGTTAGGAATTTGCTTTGGGGGCCGGCGCGATGATCGCGCCCTAGCCGTCCCGTGAGGCCACCAACGCCGCCGGCCTGCACCCCGCGGGACAGGCGAGAGGAAGCGGCATGAGAGCTAAAAAGACGAGCATCACGGAAGACCTGCGCCCCGAGTACACGTTCACCTACTCAGACGCCGTGCGTGGGAAATACCACCAGCGCCTCTCGAAGGAAGACGCCAATGTTGTCGTTCTCGATCCCGACGTCACAAAGGCGTTCCCCGACTCGGCGGCAGTGAACGATGCGTTGCGCGCGCTCCTCCAGATCGCACGATCTTCCCGACGCCCGGCGGCACGTTCAAACCGACCGACACGCAAGGGTGTGGCCGCGTAGCGCCAGCGGAGAACAGAGACACATCCGGACCAAGCCGTGAGGACGTGTGCGAAGGCCAATGCGTACTATCTGCGTTCGGGCGCGATGACCTGAGGTCCATCGTCACCGCCAAGTGATGTATCCCGTGAGCGCTATCTCGAAGCAGTCCTGGAAATCCTCATGTACGATCGCCGGCGCCATCATCATCAGCGTCTGACCGCGCATACTGACCCCGCGGCGCCTACCAGGATGCGGACAAACCTGCTTTTCCCCAGGCTGCTCAAAAGGGCCCAGATGCAAGGCGGCGCGCGATGGGCCGAGTGAGGCGTACTCCAGGTACGCCGCAGCGAGTGCCCGAGCACGCCAACGCGGCAGATGGGCCGTTTTCGGCAGCCTGCTAGAACGCCGCCACCACTCCGTCGCCTCGCGGATCGGCGGCGCCTTCCAGAACGCCCGACGGGTGCCGGACGATGCCGCCGGCGTGACCCATGATATCGGTGAAGGGCGCCACCACCTCGACGTCGTGGCCGGCTTTCCGGAGCGCCTCGATCACCGAGGGATCGAATCGGCTCTCCAGCTTCAGGTTCGTGCTGGCCGCTCCCCAGGTCCGCCCCAGCAGCCAGCGCGGCGCGGTGACGGCCGCCTGCAGTTCTTGCCCGAACAGGACATGCCGGGCGAAGACGGCCGCCTGCGTCTGGGGCTGCCCCTCCCCGCCCATGGTCCCATAGACCATGAGCCGACCATCCGCGAGCTGCGCCATGGCGGGGTTCAGCGTGTGGAAGGGTTTCCGGCCGGGACGGAGGACGTTCAAGGCGGTCTCCGACAGCGAGAAGCTCACGCCCCGGTTCTGCCAGAGGACGCCGGTGTCCCCGAGAACCACCCCCGAGCCGAATTCCCAATAGATGCTCTGGATCAGGCTCACGGCCCGCCCCTGCCCGTCAATGACCCCCAGCCACACGGTGTCCCCGCTCTGCGCCGGCGCCGGCCACGGCATCGCGCGATCGGGGGCGATCCGGCCGGCCATCGTTGTCAGTCGAGCCTCGGTCAGGTGGCTCGCCGGATCCTCCGTCATGTAGGCAGGATCGGTCACGATGCGATCGCGGACCAGGAATGCCTGCTTGGTGGATTCCACCAGCCCATGGAGGAACGGGAAGCCCTCGGCCTCGGCGCATCCCAAGCGGTCGAACACGCCCAGGATCATGAGCGATGCCAACCCCTGCGTCGGCGGAGGCACGTTATAGACGGCCCCGCACCGCAGCCCCACGCGAAGCGGCGCGGTCTCGACCGCGCGGTGCGCCCGGAGGTCCGCCGCCGTCACCGGGCTCCCGATCCGCGCCAGACTCAGCCGCGTTGGCCGCGCGCGATCTCCCCCCGGTAAAAGTCGTCGAGCCCCGCCCGGGCCAGGCGTTCGAGCGTGGCCGCCAGCCGTGGCTGACGGAAGAGCGACGCCACCGCGGGCGGCTGCCCGTTCACCAGGAACTGCCCGGCGTAGCCCGGGACATCTTTCAACTCCGCGAGTTTTGCGGTCGTGTTCTTGTGCTGACTCACCGTCACGGGAGCGCCGTTCCGGCCGTAAGAAATCGCGTCCGCCAGAATCCGGCTCAGGGGCAGCCGCCCGCCCCAGCGCTTGCTCACCGCCAGCGCCGCATCCCAGCCCGAGATCGCCCCCGCCACCGTGTTCGCCGCCAGCGGCCCGCGCGGCGGAATGCTCGCGTGCCCGCGATAGAACTCCGCCGTCGCCTTCTCGCCGGCGCCCCCGCACGCCATGATGGCGACCGGTTCTCGCCCCGGCTCGGCGATCAGCCAGAAGTTGTCCCCGCCGATGCTGTTCATGTGCGGGTAGACCACCGCCACGGTGCTCGCCGCCGCGACCATCGCCTCGACGGCGTTCCCGCCCTCCCGCAGCACCGCCAGGCCCGCCTGCGCGGCCAGGTGATGCGGCGCCACGACCATGCCCTGAGTCCCTCTCGGCGTGTTGAGCATGCTGCCCTCTCCCTTGCTGATTCGACCCCGCTGCGTTTCGGATGCCCCTCGTGGCGGGCTCCGCCGTCCGTGAGTGGCGTGAGCATCGCCTTGCGGTACCCGCGCTGTCAAGGCCTTCGCGCCTTCCCCTGAAGTTTGGTACGCTCGTCATCACACGCGGGACCGCATGTCCCCCGCGCGCGATTCCGGTTGCACCCGGACCGATGGCTGAGTAGGATGCTGCGCGCGGTATGCGGCAGGCAACGGACAGCGTGTTCATCAAGGGAGGAAAGCCGTGGGAAACTATCTCAAACGCAGCATGGTGCTCTGCGGTCTCTGCCTGGCGCTGGCCGGCCTGGCCGCGGCGGGCGAAAAGGAGAAGACGGTGGACGGACCCCTGTACGCGACCCTGAAGACGAGCATGGGCGTCATCGTGGTTCGACTCTTTGACGACAAGGCGCCCAAGACGGTGGAGAATTTCGTCGGGCTGGCCAGCGGAACCAAGGAGTGGACGGATCCCAAGACCGGCGAGAAGGTGAAACGGCCCCTCTATAACGGGACCATCTTCCATCGGGTCATCCCCGGCTTCATGATCCAGGGCGGCGACCCCTTGGGTCGCGGCACCGGCGGCCCCGGCTATCGGTTTGCGGACGAGTTCCACCCCGATCTCCGGCACACCAAGGCCGGCATCCTGTCCATGGCCAACTCCGGTCCCAATACCAACGGGAGCCAGTTCTTCATCACCCTGGGCCCGACCCCGCACCTCGACAACCGCCATTCGGTCTTCGGCGAAGTCATCCAGGGACAGGACGTGGTCGTCGCGATCGGCAACACCCCTCGCGGCGCCAACGACCGCCCGGTGAAGGACGCGGTCTTGCAGGAAGTCATCATCTCGCGGGGGAAATACTGACAGAACGTCCGGGCGGTTCGGCGGTTCGGCAGTTCGGCGGTGCAGAGAAACAAACCGTCGTGACGGTTCTGACCTTTCGTCGAACCGTCGAACCCCGACTCGCGTTTTAGCGAGGCGCGGCCTCAAGCTGTCTGAGGAGGACCGCGGCACGCCGTTCCCTCGGCGGGTGTGAGGGCGTGTCCGCCGAAACGGACCCGTTCGTACAAGACAGTCAGCTCGGCAGCCGGCTCGAAGAAATGCGGTCGCTCGCGGAGACCCGCAAGGAACTCCCGGGCGGTCGCCTCAGGCGGCCGCGGACAACCACGCCGCCTCAGAACGCGTAGCATGCGCTCATAGAAGGCCACCGGGGATCGCCTCAGACGCACGGTGAGGAACCAGTCGGCGCCACGCCCGGCGAGCGGTGTGCGGCGCACGAGCAAGGCGGCCGCGGCCATCAGGACGACCAGCGCCGCCACGATGTACCCGTAGCTCCGCCAGTGCCTTCGCGCGCTGCGATACGCCTCAAAGGACCACCGATCCCACGCCTGTGCCAGGCCGCGCCGGAGCGCCCACGACTGCTGCCGCAGGCGTAACGCCACCGCGGCCTGGTCCCCCACGTTGTAGTCCACCACGTACCGATTCCAGCGCCACCGCAAGGAGTCGAAGTACTTCCCGAACTGGCCGCTCACACCGAAGACCTGCGCCTCGAAGGCCGCTCGAGGCGATGGATCGAATGTGACCCAGCCTGCGCCCGGAAAAAAGACTTCCGCCCACGAGTGCGCATCCCGCTGGCGTACCGCCAGATACTGCCCTACCTCGTTCCACTCTCCCCGCTGAAACCCGTTGACCACGCGGGCGGGAATCCCCATGGCCCGCAGCAGGACCACCAGACTGGCGGCGAAGTACTCGCAGTTGCCCGTCTTGCGCTCGAAGAGAAAATCCTCCAACGGGTCCAGGCCCGCGTCCCGTCCGAGGTCGAGACTGTACCGCTGGTGCTCGACCAGATACGCCTCCACCTTTCGGACCGCGTCGATGGGCGTTGCCGCCTCGGCGGACAGCGACTCGGCCAGTGCGCGGATACGTGCGGGCAGCGCCGGGAGTTGGAGATAGGCAGCCCGAGTCTCTGCCGGGTAGTCGCCCGGGCGGGTGGCGCGCCGTAGCGTATCGTCCCGGACCCTTTCCGGCTGCGATACGGCGAGGTAACGGAGCCGCGAGTTCGGAGGAACGGGCAGCGTCACGCCGCCGGCGCCATCAACCTGCACACCCGGCAGGCTGCCCTGGATCGCGCGCAGCCGGGGCGCACCGAAGAGGACGTCGGTCCCGATGGGCTCCAGGAAGATCTCGGCGCTGACGAAGGGTGAGCCGACGGCAAACGGGGAGACCGTGTACTGCCCCTCGCGGATCTGGCGGGCGGGTGTCCGGCCCGGATTGGCCACCGACCAGGTGCGCCCGTCGAATCGGTCGAAGGCCACGCCCCGCCAGCGCAGATCGGGAGACCGCGCCGGCGCGGTCGGGTCATCGGGGAAGCTGACCCGCATGACGACGGTCGGATCGGTCTGGATCGAACCGTACATCCCGAGATCCACCCGGTCGGTAAACCCGGTCGCCTGCGTGCCGAGCGCACCACGCAGCGACAAGAACGTCCGGCCGACGCGTGGGATGAGAAAGAAGATGCCCAGCGTGAGCACCAGGGCCAGGACGGCCATCCCGAAGCCACTGATCAGGAAGCTGGGCGCGACGAGTCCCGGCGCCCCCAAGAGGTCGCGGCTTCGCTCCGGGAGGTGGAGCTCGGTTTCCCGCTTCAATTGGAGCAGGGCGAGCCCCCAGATCGCCAGGATCATGTAGAGAGAGAAGACCAGCAGCAATCCGAAATGCGCCGTCAGCGTCGAGGTGGCCACCAGCGCCAGAAAGGTCAGGATGAAGAGATGGAGGAAGTCGCGGTGGCTCTGGGCGTTGTACAGCTTGTAGATCATCAAGAAGAGTAGCAGGTGGATCACCGCCACGATGAACGAATCGGCCAGGACCAGCAGGTCGAGCGTCGCGTAGCCCAGAAACGCGATAGTGCAGACCTCCCAGATCCGGCGGACGCCGGGAAGGGTTGCGCGGATATCCTCCACCCACCAGCTTCCCACCGCCAGCGCCGCGACGCCCCCCAGCGCCGGAAGGCTCGCGACCTCCGCGAGGGACAGGGCGCCCAGGGCGGTCAGCACCAGCAGGCGAAGGATGGCCTGAAAGAACAGCGGGGGGCTCATCGCCCCACCCCCGGACGCCGTGCCGTGCCGAGCCGCACCTGCACCTCGCGCCCTGCGTCGCCGTTTCCCCGCACAGGACGCGGCGCCGCCGGGACCGTGTACAGCGCCAAGCGCGCGAGCATCCGGTCAAGATGCCGCTCGCCTGCTCCGAAGCCCGTGCCGCCATCCCCGACCACCAGTTCCACCATGGCACCCTGCCGGATAGCATGAGCTGCCAAGGACGCGACATAGCTCAGGTCCGCCTCGATCGCGTCCACCGGGGTGGCGACAGGCGGGTCCTCGACCGTCAGCCGGATGCGGGGTCGATCCTCCTCCTGCGCTTCCTTGAGGATCAGGTCCCCCACGCGCGCCGACGTCTTCCAGTGGACTTGCCTGGGATCGTCCCCCGGACGGTAGGGGCGCAAATTGTAGAGGCCGCTCCCTCCGCCGCGCCGATACCGCTCTCGCCAGCCGATCTCCAGGGCCGACGGGATCTCCTGCGGGATGAGAGGGCGCACGGCGGGATAGACGAGGACGGGATCGTCGTGCTGTGGGCGGTTGATCTTGGCGAACAGGCCAAAGGGAAAGCGCGTGGACAGGCGCAGCCCCGGGAGGCGCTCCCGGCCTCGCCGAGCGAACGTCAGGTCGTACCGCCAGTGTTCGCACCCCCGCGAAGGGATCGTCAGGAAGAAGCGTGCGGCCGCCACGCGGCCGCTCGGGTCCGGCTCGGTCAGATGGAGGGCGTAGGAGGGGAGGCGCCGTTTGCCGTTGACCACGCGGACGCCGAAGGTGCCTGGTGTTCCCGCAAAGAGGCGACCTGGCAGTTCCCGGTGCAACCGGACGCGCCGCAGGGTCTGCTCCGACAGCAGGCCGGAGACGGCCATCAGCGAGAGCATCATGGCCAGGATCAGGTACAGCAGGTTGTTTCCGGTATTGGTGGCCGCCAGCCCGATCACCAGCGTGGCACCGATGAACCCCCAGCCGGCTCGCGTCGGGCGGATGGTCCGCGGAAGCCAGTACCCTGGACGCGACGCCCTGGGCGCGCCGACGGATGACGGAGCGCCGGCGTTTCGCGTCGGCG
Organism: uncultured Methylomirabilota bacterium; assembly: GCA_963695995.1. Classification (GTDB taxonomy): domain Bacteria; phylum Methylomirabilota; class Methylomirabilia; order Methylomirabilales; family 2-02-FULL-66-22; genus 2-02-FULL-66-22. The sequence goes on along the minus strand of CAVOIV010000039.1, from coordinate 178,840 downwards.
GAGGCGGCTCGGGGCGCGCGGCGCTCACTGCGCGACTCTCACCGTGGAACCGGGACGTCCTGGAGGATCTGGTGGATCACCTGCTCGGCGCCGGGCGTCTCCCCGACCGGATCGTCCCACCGGGAGCGCAGCAGCACCCGGTGTGCGAAGGCGGGCGCGGCAAGCTCCTTGACATCGTCCGGAACGCAATAGGGCCGGCCCTCGCTGAGGGCCAACGCCTTGGCGGCCCGGACCAGGGCCAGCGATCCCCGCGGACTCACGCCCAGGGCCAGCGCCGGGTGTGTGCGGGTGGCCTGGACGATCGCCATCACATATCCCAGCAGGCTCTCCTCGATCGTGACGGCATCCGCCTGGTCCTGCAGCGTCAGGACGGCCTGACCGTCCAGGACCGGCTGGAGTCGTTCCACGGACGAGACGCCTGCTCCGCGCAGGAGCTGGCGCTCATGCGTCTCGTCGGGATACCCGACGCGGATGCGCAGGAGGAAGCGATCCATCTGGGATTCCGGCAGCGGGTGCGTACCGTGGTATTCGAGCGGATTCTGCGTGGCCAGCACCATGAACGGCTGGGGAAGCCGATAGGTGTGGTGGTCCAGCGACACCTGACTTTCGTTCATCGCCTCCAGCAGGCTGGACTGGGTCTTGGGCGTGGTCCGGTTGATCTCGTCGGCCAGGATGATGTTGGCGAAGATCGGACCCGGCCGGAACTCGAATTCCGCCTTCCGCGGGTCGAAGACCGAGACCCCGAGGATGTCGGAGGGGAGGAGATCGCTGGTGAACTGGATGCGCTGGAACGCCAGACCCAGCGAGCGGGCGAGGGCATGTGCCAGCGTCGTCTTCCCCACGCCGGGCACGTCTTCGATCAGGAGATGCCCGCGTGCCAGCAGGGCCACGATGGCCAGCCGGACGACGTCCGGTTTGCCGACCAGGGCCTGCGCGATGTTGGTCTCGAGCGCCCGCAGTGCGCTGGCTGTACCGGTATCCATTCGGTATCTTCCCGTTGCTCCCGATCGATCGAGACGCGGCGACTCCGTGCGTTCACCCGTGGACACATCCCGGCTCGGCGTCTGACGCCGTCCCAAGCGGAAAAATGCTAACGTCGGTTCCTTGGGCTGGCAAGATGAATCGGCGTGCGGACGGCCTGAGCACAGGCCCCGTGCCAGGCGGGCCTCGCGCGGCACCGGACTCCCCGGGTCCGTCCGCGCGGCTGGCCTACCGGTCTCCCAACACCGTGCGAAGATGCTCCCGCAGGGCGGCGGCCGTTTCCGGCCGGCGGAGGGCGAAGTCAACGAAACACTTGGCGTATTCCACGCGATTGCCGATGTCGTAGCGTTTGGCCTTCCAGGCGAGCGCGTACACCGGCTGACGCTGGGCCAGGAGGTTCATTGCGTCGGTGAGCTGGATCTCACCGCCCACGCCTCGGCCGGTGGCGTCGATGCAGTCAAAGATCTCCGGCGTGAAGACGTACCGGCCGGCGATGGCCAAGTCGCTGGGCGCCTGATCGACGGCAGGTTTCTCGACCAGCTGTCGGAGGCGGATCACGGCCGGGTTGTCCCCCTCCGGCTGGCCGTCCACGATCCCGTACCGCCCCACCCACTCCCGGGGGACGCGGTGCACCGCCACCCCGCTGGCCCGCTTCGCGTCGAAGACGTCCAGGAGCTGGCGCAGGCCCGGTTTGTGCCCCTCGGGCGGATCGATGATCGTGTCGCCGAGCAGGACGGCGAACGGCTGGTCGCCCACGTGGTCCCGTCCGAGGCGAATCGCATCTCCAAGGCCGAGTTGTTGCTTTTGGCGGATGTAGTGGATCCGCGCACGGTCGCCGATGTCGCGTACCTGCTCGATGAGTTCGCGCTTGCCCGCGTCGGCCAGGAACGCTTCCAGCTCCGGGTTGAAGTCGAAGTGGTTTTCGATGGCACGCTTGCCTCGGCCGGTGACGATCAGGATGTCGTCGATCCCGCTGGCCACCGCCTCTTCGATGACGAACTGCAGCACGGGCGTGTCCACGATCGGGAGCATCTCCTTGGGCATGGACTTCGTCGCCGGCAGAAACCGGGTGCCCATACCGGCGGCGGGGATGACGGCCTTGCGAACCACAGATCGATGGTCGGCGGTCGAGGGGCGGTGCTCGGACGGTGTCATGTGGATCGTTCCTCTCGCGGTGTGGGACCGGTCCCAGGTTGCACGTCAGGCGATCTGCGGGATGATCAGCTTCGCGCCCAGTTCCTGGTAGGCCGCAGCCAGTCGCCGCAGGCGCTCCGGGTCGCCGTCGTAGCTTCCTGCTACGGCGCCGCCCGAGCCGGCGAAATTGACCGCCGCGCCAAGCTTCCTACCGGTCTCCACCAGCGCCCGGTTGCCTGGACTGATGTGGATCAGGCTCGCCCGCAGGTCGAAGTTCGCGTCCATCAGCGGCCCGATTTCGCGACCCCGGCCGGCCAGGATCAGGTCGCGGGCTTGCTGGGTAAGCTCCGCCCAGCGCTTGATTCCTGCGTGCACCGCCTCTTCGCCCCGGTTGTAGCGGCTACGGAGATCGTTGTGAGTGACCTCGGTCCCCTCCGCCAGCGTGTCATGATACGCGACGTAGAGGGGCGGAAGCAGACCCGGATCCAGCGGCTCGTACAGGCCGTGGCCGTCCCGCGCCATCCGCTCCTTGTCGAAGTCCATGAAAACCGAGCCCTCATAAACCTGGATCACGCGGTCCTGGAGCCCCGCGCCGATCTTCAACTCGTCCAGCTCCACGCTGAGGATGATGCCCGGGAGCACGGCCTTGGGGATCTCCACCCCGAAAAACTGCATGAGGGCCCGCATCGTTGCGGTGATGATGGCGCTGGAGCCGGCCAGCCCCACCCGGATCGGAATATCGGTGTGATACTCGATGGAGAAGTTGCGGTTGATCGGCGCCCCGATCTTCGCACAATAGTCGCCGAAACGCTTGATGGCAGCCTTGATGAGGCGAATACCCCCGTAATACCCGTGGAGCTGCACGTCCTCGAGCAGCTCGCCGAAGTTGGCAAACTCGAGCCGATCGGACCGCTGCGGCAGGATGGTGAGCCGCGGTGATTCGTAGAGGGTCACCGTGGCGCTGAAGTTCTGGACGATGAAGGAGATGGTCTTGCCGAAGTACCCGTCCGACGGATTGCCGATCAACCCTGCCCGCGCATACGCCCTGGTCTGGATCATCGGAGAACCTCTTGCCACCTGCGGCAGCCGCTGATAGGGTGGATGGTGCCCGTCGGGCGGGCAACGCCCGCCGAGTCCCGGTTTCGACACCGCTGGAGCATGCCGCGAGGTGCCGGGCGTGTCAAGATGAAACCGGCATGGTCGGGCGGAGCGGCGTCCCGACGCCGAGTCCGCGCCATCCTCCGCGGCAGGGAGACCAGTTAGGATGCGGAGCTCCTACACGGCGATTCAGGACGCGGTTCGGTTCCTGCGGCGGCGCGCCGACTCCGCCGCCACCATCGGGATCGTTTTGGGCAGCGGCCTGGGGGCCGTGGTGCGTCAGGTGGAGGACGCCGTCGGCGTCCCCTACGACGCCATCCCGCATTTCCCCACCTCGACGGTCCGGGGGCACGCCTCCCGGCTCGTCTTCGGGCGGCTTCAGGGCGCGTCGGTGGCCGTGATGCAGGGCCGCTTCCATTACTACGAAGGGTACACGATGCAGGAGGTGACGTTCCCCATCCGCGTCCTCCGGGGCCTCGGGATTTCGACGCTGGTCGTGACCAACGCCGCCGGCGGCCTGAACCCGCGGTTCCGGGTCGGCGACCTCATGTTGATTCGAGATGTGATCAACCTGATGGGAGACAACCCGCTGCGGGGCCCGCACGACGAGCGCCTTGGCCCGCGGTTCCCGACGACCCGCAACCTGTTTTCGGTCGAGGCGATGGGGGCCGCCCGCGCGGCGGCACGGCAGGGAGGCATCCCGCTGCGATCCGGCGTCTATGCCGGCGTGAGCGGCCCCTCCTACGAGACCGCGGCCGAGCTCCGGATGCTGCGGACCCTGGGGGCGGATGCAGTGGGGATGTCCACCGTTCCGGAGGTTGTGGTCGCCCGCCACGCCGGCATCCGGAACATCCTCGGGATTTCCTGCATCACCAATGTCGAGGCCGGCCGGCCGGTGGCCGGCCGCCCGGCTGCACCCGTCAGCCACGAGGCCGTCCTGGCCGTCGCGGCGCGCGCGGAACGCCGCATGACCGTTCTCCTCAGGGGCATCATCGCCCGCCTCTGACCCTGCCGACTCCCGACGCGCGCCGGCACTCCCTCCGTCGATCCACCCGCTTGATCTGGATCAATGCGTCCTTCTCGCTGCGCGTGTAGAGTGCGTCCGCCCTCGCGATCGGGTGTCGCGGAGGGGTCCTCAACACTCACAGGAGGTTCGCGAGCCATGGACATGTTTTGTTACCAGTGCGAGCAGGCGGCCCGGGGCAACGGATGCGACTACCTGGGCATCTGCGGCAAAGAGCCTGAGGTCGCCGCCCTGCAGGACCTGATCGTGCACCAGGCCAAAGGGATCGGCTATTTGGCTCACCAGGCCCGCCGGATGGGGCAGGTGGACGATGAGGTCAACCGGTACACGCTGGAGGCGCTCTTCACCACCGTTACCAACGTCAACTTCGATCCGGAGCGCCTCGTCCAGTGGATCCGGAGGGGGAGCGAGATCCGCAACCGGCTCGTGGCGATCTGCCGCGACGCATCCGGCCGCACGGCAGTCCCGTTCGAAGAGGATTTCTTGCCGGAATCGGCGCGGTTCCGCCCCGCGACATCGCTCGACGAGCTTCTCCTCCAGGCAACCGCCGTCGGCCTGCGCGCGGACAAGGCCGAGGAGGACATCCGCAGCCTCAAGCAGCTTCTGCTTTATGGCCTCAAGGGGCTGGCCGCTTATGCCGAGCATGCGTACCTCTTGGGCAAGCAAGACGATCTCATCTTCGCATTCATCCATGAGGCCCTGGCGGCCCTGAACGACCCGGCCATCGCGCTCGATCAGCTCCTCGCCCTGTCGCTCCGCTGCGGTCAGGTCAACCTTCGCTGCATGGAGATCCTGGACGAGGGCCACACCGCGCGGTTCGGACACCCGGTGCCGACCCCGGTCTCAACCTCGCTGAAGAAGGGCCCGGCCATCATCGTCACCGGCCACGACCTGGTCGATCTGGACGCTTTGCTGCAGCAGACCGAAGGCAAGGGCATCCACGTCTACACCCACGGCGAGATGTTGCCCGCCCATGGATACCCCGGGCTCAAGAAGTACGGGCACCTGGCGGGACACTTCGGGACGGCCTGGCAGAACCAGCAGTCGGAGTTCAGCAATCTTCCCGCTGCCATTCTGTTCACGACCAACTGCATCCAGCAGCCGCAGGACAGTTATCGGGACCGCACGTTCACCACCGGCTTGGTGGCCTGGCCCGGCGTCGCGCATGTCGCGAATCGCGATTTCACGCCGGTCATCCGGAAGTCCCTCGCCTTGGCGGGGTTCCAGCCGACCGAGGACCTCTCCCTCCTCACGGGATGCGGCCACAACGCGGTCCTGGGAGTGGCGGACACGGTCGTCGCGGCGGTGAAAAGCGGGGCGGTCCGGCACTTCTTCCTGGTGGGAGGCTGCGACGGTGCCCGGCCGGGCCGGAACTACTACACCGAGCTCGCGCGGCAGATCCCCAAGGACTGCGTCATCCTGACGCTGGCCTGTGGCAAGTTTCGCTTCAACCACCTCGACTTCGGGACCATCGGCGGCATCCCGCGCCTGCTGGACGTCGGGCAGTGCAACGATGCCCACTCGGCCATCGTGATCGCCAAGGCGCTGGCCGGTGCCTTCAACTGCTCGGTCAACGATCTGCCGCTGTCGCTGATCCTCTCCTGGTACGAGCAGAAGGCCGTGGTCATCTTGCTGTCGCTGCTCTCCCTCGGCATCAAGGGGATGCGGCTGGGACCGACGCTGCCCGCCTTCCTCACCCCCAACGTCGTCAAGGTGCTGGTGGACACCTTCGACCTCAAGCCGATCACGACCCCCAGTCAGGACCTGGCCGCCATCCTGGGGTGACCCTGTCTGAACGCGTGCCTGTGGAAAACACCACGAGGGCCCATCCGGGCCCTCGTGGTGTTTGTGGGCGATTGTGGGTGGAGCCGAAAATGAACCCGCCGCCGGGACCAGGTCGTGACGCGTCGCCTCACCCGGCTGTGGGGCCACCCTCAGCGGCCCTCGCCGTACCGGAGGGTTTCCATCCCAGCCGAGAAATAATCCGCCACGAGAGCGGCGAGCTCCTGCCGGAGGCTCTCACCCTCGCGGCCGGCATATCGGTCATGGAGTTCGCGGGCGATCTTCGCGAACGCATCGAGGATCGTGGGGTCGAAGTGCCGCCTACGCCCCTGCTCGAGAAGCTCCATGGCTTCCTCGAAGGTGAACGGCTTCTTGTACGGTCGGGCCGAGGTCAGGGCGTCAAAGACGTCCGCCACTGCGAAGATGCGTGCGGCGATGGGGATATCCTCGCCTTGCAGGTTGTGCGGATACCCGCCCCCGCCGTACTTCTCGTGATGGTAACCGGCCACGGCGATCCCGTCTCGAAGCCATGATGATCGCTGCACGATGTCCACCCCCTTCTCGACGTGGCTCTGCATAACGGTGAACTCGCCCTCGTCGAGCCGCCCTGGCTTCAGGAGTACGGCGTCAGGAATGCCGATCTTGCCGACGTCGTGAAGGAACGACCCCTTGATGAGAGTCTGCATCTCGGCCCGACCGAGGCCCAGGGCGTGACCGATACGGGCCGAATAGAGTGAGACCCTGTAGTTATGAGCGTCGGTATCGCTATCACGCTTGGCGATGGCGCTTCCAAGGACCGAGAGGGTTTCCAGGTTCGCCTCAAGCAGGTGGGTGGAATAGTCGGCAAGCCTGCGCATCAGATGAAGAATCACGGGAAAGAGGAGCGCCACCACGGCGACGACGATGGCAACCGCAAGCAGGACGTTCCGCAGGATCGGCCCAGTGCATCTGCTCCGCCACCTCGGGCGAGACCGCGAACATGCCGCGGGCGAAGGCCGCCACCGAGCCTTCACGGTCGACAATGGGAACGACCGTGTACACAAAGAGGCCGCCGTCTACCCGCACCGTTTGCACGTGGTCCCGGTCGACGCCCGGGAAGGCAACCGGCTGCGATACCATGAAGGTTCGCACCTGGTCCATGCCCGGCTGGTCGCCGGCAGCGCCTTCCGCGAGAACAGTCGAGGAGCGGTCATAGACCTGAAAGAGCACGAACCGACCCGCCCGATAGACCACGGGTTGTGCGCCTCGGGAAAGGACTTCTCGCAAGGCCGAGACGGCATCGGTCCGTTCGCGGTCCATGACGTTGCGCACCCTCTCGACGAGTGTGGCGACCCCTCGACGGCCGAGGTCGGCCACCTCCCGTGTGAGCAACGCCTGCTGGCTGACGTACGCGGCGACCGCAACAACGACGGCGATGATGGCCGTCGCGATGCCGAGTCGCACAACGAGAACGCGGCGGACGAATGTCCTGAGTGGGTAGGTCTTCATCGGGACGGAACCTTAGGCGCGAATCGGATAGCCGCCGAACTCCAGCGCCGCGTCGAACATGGCGACGATGTTCTCCGGCGGGACGTTGGCCTGGATGTTGTGCACGGACCCGAAGATCAACCCGCCGCCCGGCGCCAGGTCATGAATCCGCCGCTTCACGTCGTCCCGGACCTGCTGCACCGTTCCGGTCCCCATGACAACCGGATCGCAGCCCCCGCCCCAAAAGGTCAGGTCCTGTCCGAACTCCTTCTTCAGCCGCGCCGAGTCCATCTCGGCCGCGTTGACCTGGACCGGGTTCAGGATGTCCACGCCGACCTCGATGAGGTCGGGGATCAGCCGGTAGATCGAACCGCAGGAATGGAGGTACACCTGCGCCCTCGTCCGCTGCTTGATCTCGGCAATCAGTTGCCGCAGCCGCGGCTTGTAGATCCGCCGGAACGTGGCCGGGGCCATCATCGGCCCATCCTGGCTGCCCAGGTCCTCGTTGAGTTGGACCACGTCCACGCAGTCTCCCACCTGCTTGAGGGCCATGTCCCAGTAGGCGATCTGCCACGCCAGGACGCGATCGGTGAACGCCTCGATGAGCGGCGCGTTGCCGGCCAGGTTGACGAAGGCTTGTTCCATCCCGAACATGTACCAGGCATGCTCCCAGAGGCCGGGCATCGCCCCGCACATCATGACCACCTTCTCGCCGGCCGCGTAGGTAGCTCGGATCTTCTCGGGCAGACCCGCGATCCGCGCAGGGTCGGTCGGGTTCGGCCAGCGGTACTTCGCGAGGTCGGCTTCCGACTCGGCCTCGGTCAGCGGGTTGGCGACCATGTCATAGTAGAACCCGCCGGGCGGCATGTGATATGTGGTCCCCCACTCGTCCACGTACGAGTTGGTCGCCGGGTCAATCGTGAACACGTAGTCGCTGGGCGCCTTCGGAAAAAACACCGCGCTCACGCGCTCGAACCGCTGCAGCAGCTGGGGGTCCGGGTCCACCAGGTACGTGTGGTAGCTGCGAATCGGCGGCTCCGGTCCGCTGAACCCGAGATACTTCATCAGCGCCTGGTGCGCGGCGAAATGGAGCGTCGTCTGGCGCCCGCCGAAATCGAGGGGCACCCGATCGGGCTCGCGGTGGTTAAGCGCGGCCAAGGCTCGCTGGCGGCAATTCATGGAGGTCCTCCTTCGGTTGTCTCGAGGGGCACGGTCGGGCTCACCTCGGTTTGAGTTGCAGAGACCATCCGGACGCTCCGCACTGTGTCGGAGCGTAGCATGCCCCAAGACCCGAAGCGCCGTCAACAGAATCCCGGCTGCCGGATCGCCGTTCGCTACCGGCGGCGGACAGCCCGCAGCCGGCGTTACGGGCGATAGCATGGTGTGACGGGTTGGCGCCGGTCAACGGGAAACACCGCGGGGAAGAGACGGTCCGCACAAGCAGGCAACCGGCGTCGACGCGGCGGTCTCCGCCTTGACATTCCGATTTGGTGGGGTATAGACTCCCGCCGATTTTCGGGGCGGGCACAACCCGCGCGGTGTCACGACGCCGTGTGCCACGGTGCCAGGTCTGCATCCTGGTTGTGCCCTTGCGCTCCCAGGAGCAACCCAGCGGTTTCGGGCCGTTGTCTTGCGCTTCCGGTGTCCACGCCGGTCTCCAGATTTCGCCTCAGGCCTCTCTCAGAGGATGCGCCCATGACCCTCCCGCGTCTCGGATCGGCTCACCCGGCATCCACCATGGTGCATCTGTATTCACACCACGCCCTCCTCGGGCACAAGCTCGCTCTCTTGCGCGACCGGCGCACGCAGCCGGCCCAGTTCGGCCAGCTGCTCAAGGAGATCTCGCTGATGCTCCTGTCTCACGCGACGGCAGATCTCCCGGTGCGCGAGGTCGCGGTCATCACCCCGGTCGGGCCCACCACGCAGCGCGTGCTCGCCAAGCGCGTCGGATTTGCACCCATCCTCCGGGCGGGCGCCGGCATGATCCCTGCGGCGCACGAGTTGGTTCCCGGCGCACCGATCTGGTATCTCGGTCTCTATCGCGACGAAGAGACGCTTCAGCCTGTCCGCTACTACGATAAGCTCCAGGGGTATCCCCCGGTGGACATCGCGCTGATTCTCGACCCCATGCTGGCAACGGGCGGCTCGGCGGTGGTCGCGGCCTCCCGCCTGAAAGAGAAGGGGGTGGAGAAGGTGGTCTTCGTCGGGGTGATCGCCGCCCCCGAGGGCATCGCCCTGCTCACGCGGGAACACCCCGACGTCGAGATTCACGTCGCGGCGATGGACGAACGACTGAACGAGCGCGGGTACATCGTCCCGGGACTGGGTGACGCCGGCGATCGACAAAATGCCACCGGCGCCAATGATCCGCACGGATGATCCGTTCGTTCCCGAAGAGGTGTAGCCGACGACCGATACCGGATCCCCACCCGCACGACGGAGGAGAGGGCAACCCATGGCGACTCACCACACCAACGCGATTGTTCTCCCGGAACAAAGCCTGCCGACGGGCCGGATGGTCGGTCTGGGCCTGCAGCACGTCATCGCGATGTTCGGGGCGACCGTCTTGGCCCCCTTCCTGATGGGCTTCGACCCCAACCTGGCGATCTTCTTCTCCGGCATCGGCACCCTGATCTTCATGGCGGTCGTCCGCGGCCGGGTTCCCAGCTACCTGGGAAGCTCGTTTGCGTTCATCGGACCGGTCATCGCTGCCAAGAAGCTCGGTGGCGTGCCGGCCGCCCTGGGCGGGATTGCCGCGGCGGCGCTGGTCTATTTCGTCGTGGGAGCGCTGGTGAAGACCAAGCCGGGCACCCGGGCTATCGCGGCCCTCATGCCGCCACCCGTCACCGCCGCGGTGGTGGCCGTCATCGGCATCGGCCTGGCCCCGGTCGGCTGGGACATGTCCTCCAAGGGATGGCCGCTGGCGCTCTTCACCCTGGCCGTAGCCGTGTGCGTGGCCGTGGCGGCCCGCGGCTTCGCCAAGCTCATCCCCGTCCTCATCGCGGTGGTGGCGGGCTACCTCGTCGCCGCGCTGACGGGGCAGGTGGACTTCTCCGCGGTGGCCAAGGCCGACTGGATCGGCCTCCCCGACTTCGTCGCGCCCACCGTCAACTTCGAGGCCGTCTCCCTGATCGTCCCGGTGGTGGTCATGCTGGTGGCCGAGAACCTCGGCCACGTGAAGGCCATCTCCGCGTACATGGAACGCGACTTGACGCCCGAGGTCGGCAACACCTTCATGGGCGATGCCGCCGCGACCTTCGTCTCGGCCCTGGGCGGCGGCACCGGGCAGACCACCTACGCCGAGAACATCGGGGTCATGTCCATCACCAAGGTGTTCTCGATCCGGCCGCTCCAGGTGGCGGCGGTGACGGCCATCCTGCTGGGCCTGGTGCCGAAGTTCGGGGCCTTCATCGGCTCGATCCCCGTCCCGGTGATGGGCGGGATCTCCTTCCTCCTGTTCGGCCTGATCGCCGGTACCAGCAGCAAGGTCATCGCCACGGCGGATGAGGACTGGGGCACGCTGGAGAACTTCGGCGTCTTCGGGATCTCGGTGGCCCTCTGCACCGCCATGGTGGCCAAGAACGTGACCCTGAACCTCTGGGGAGTGGTCCTGGACCCCATCGGCGCCTCGACCTTCGCCGCCGTCCTCCTCAACCTGGCCATCGTCCTGGTGAAGAAGGCGACCGCGGCGGGCGGCGGGAAGAGTTGAGGCCGCAGCCACTAGCGGACGGTCGTCCGCCGCAAACGCCACACGCCGCGAACGGATGTTCGCGGCGTGTTCGTTCTGGTGCCTGCCCGCGTTTCAGCGCTTCCGGTGCGCCTCCCAGTAGTCCACCCTCACCTTGATGACCACCTTGTGCAGCTCGTGCGGCCCGCCGGAATGGCACATCGGCAGGTGGCCTTCCTCGGGGAAGAACACGGCGAAATGGCCGGGGGGGATGCGCAGCTCGTGGTAACGAGCGGGCGTGTCATAGAAGACCAAATCCTTGGCGGCATCGTAGGGGGTTGCCCCCTGGAGTTCGCCCGTCGGCACCACGCCGATCGTCTCCTCGCCCGCGAAAAGGAATTGGATGTCAATGTAGTCCCGGTGCGACTCGAATCTGGCATCCCGGGGATCCTTGGAGGGCGCCTTCATCGCCAGCGCGAAGACCGCCTCGCCCCGAATCTCGTGCTTGCCCATGGCGAGCGCGGCGAGATTGCTCCGCTCCAGGAACTCGAACCCCGCCTCCAGCCCCTCGACTCCTGCGATCGTCCGCCAGCCATCCAGTTTGCCGCAAATCATCGGTCCGCTCCTCTCTTGGCCGTTTATGGAATCACCACACTCGCGCAGGCTGCTCAAAAAGGTCCAGATGCAAGGCGGAACACGTAAGGCCGAGTGAGGCGTACTGGAGGTACGCCGCAGCGAGTGCCTGAGTGTTCGGGGTACCCACGCAGGAAGGGTCCCCGCAGATGGGCCTTTTTCAGCAGCCGATCAGATCGTCATTCCGCCGTCGATGGTGATCGCCGCGCCATTCATGAACGCGGCCTCGTCCGAGGCGGCGAACAGAATGGCAGCGGCAATCTCTTCGTCCGTCCCCAGCCGGCCCATGGGCTGGCGGGCGATGAAGTCCGCTCTCGCCTTTTCCGGGTCGGCGAAGGCCTGGATGCGGCGTGCGAGGGAGGGCGTGTCGGTGGTGCCCGGGCACACGCAATTCACGCGGATCTTGTCCGCCAGGCAATCGGCCGCCATGGCCTTGGTCAGCGCCCACAGGCCCCCCTTGGACGCCGTGTAGGCGGCGCGATCCTTGACCCCCTTGATCGCCACGACAGAGGCGATATTCACGATGACGCCGCCCCCGGCTTTCTTCATCTCCGGGATCGCATACTTGGAGACGAGGAAGGGCCCCTTGAGGTTGACAGCCATCGTCCGGTCCCAGTCGTCCTCCGTGGTGTTGTCGACGCGGCCCGGCAGCACGATTCCGGCATTGTTCACCAGCACGTCGATCCGGCCGAAGGTCTTGACCGTCTCGTCCACCATGCGCCGCGCATCCGCATCCCGGGATACGTCTCCCTGGATGTAGACCCCCTGGGCACCCGCCCCCTGGACGAGGCGCACCGTCTCTGTTCCGTTGGCCGCCGTCACGGAGTTGACCGCCACCTGCGCGCCCGCCTTGGCGAACTGGACGGCGGCGGCCCGCCCGATCCCCACGCCGGCACCCGTGATCAAAACGGCCTTCCCCTGGAACTGCATCATCGCGTCGCCTCCCATGGCAGGATCCCTGATCGCGTCGTGGGCGTCTGCCGTCCACCACGCCGACATCTTACACCAAGCGTTACGCGTTGCATTCAGCAAACGTGCAGACCGTGGGGCCGGAAAGACCTCGAACAGGAAGGTTGCCTGACGACTCGAAGGCTCATGACCACGGGGCGGGCCCGCACCAGGACGGGGTCAGGGCTCGCTGAGCTGTGCTGTCCGCCCCTTCCCGTATGCGCGCCGCCGCCCGTCCAGCCACCCCTCCGCGAGCCAGCACACAAACCGGTCGCGGAGCCGGTCCGGATAGTCCTGCATCATCTCGAGCGCGGCCTCTGCTTCTGCCTTACTCACGCCGCCGAGCCCCTCGAGGCGGCGGACCGCCGACTCGCGATGGCCGGCCAGGAACACCGCGTCGCGCGTTCGGAATGCGTCGCAGACCTCACGAAGGAGCGCCTCGGAGACTTCGCAGGCCTCCACCGCCTGAGCGATGCGGCAGAGGAGCCAGACCTCAAACTCGCTCAGCGGAGCGCGGGATTCCGCAGTCATGGACGGAGATGGGCGTAGACGTCGGGTAGCATAGGGAAGGGCATGTCACCGGGCTTTATGCGCTGCAAGGTTGAAGATTTGGAATGCGACCCGAGGCGCAATCCGGCAACGAGGCAATGAGCGCGGCCGGCCGGCATGCCGATCTCCGCATTCAATCCCCCTCCGGCGCCACCACCACCCGGTTGCCCCCCTGCTGCTTGCCGCGGTAGAGGGCCCGGTCGGCGGCGTCCACCACCTCGAGCCCGCTGGCGGCGTCCCCGGGGTAGGCGGCCACCCCGCCGGTGACCGTCAGCCGGCCGCCGGGCTGCGACTCGCGGCCCGGGAGGGGGTGCTGGGCCACCGCGGCGCGGATCTTCTCCGCCACCACGGCCCCCGCGGCCTTGAGGGTCTCGGGGAGGAGGATGACGAACTCCTCGCCGCCGAAGCGGGCCACCACGTCGGCCCGGCGGGTGCTCCCGAGGAGGAGGCGCCCCACCGTCCGGAGCGCCTGGTCCCCGACCAGATGCCCGTGGGTGTCGTTGTAGTGCTTGAAGGCGTCCAGGTCCAGCATCAGGATGGTGAAGCCCCGCCGGTACCGGCGGGCCCGCTGGTCCTCGGCCTCCAGGGCCTCGAAGAAGGCGCGGCGGTTGGCGAGCCCCGTGAGCTCGTCCTTGGCGCTGAGCTCCTTGGTCCGCTGGTAGCGCTGGGCGTTCTCCAGGGCCACGGCCACCTGGGTGGCCACCGCCTGGCCCTGCGCCAGGTCCCGGGGGGTGAAGAGCGGGGGGGTGGCCCGCTGCGCCTGGAGCACCCCCAGGATGCGCCCGCCGGTGAGCTTGAGGGGGATGTAGAGGCCGGCCCCCGGCGTGAGGGAGTCGGCGGCGGTCAGCTGGGGCTCCCCGGTGGCGGCGACCACGCCGGCGATCCCCTCCCCCAGCCCGCAGGTGCGGTCCTGGAGCCCGGCGGCCCCCAGCCCGGCGGCGCCCTTGACGGTGAGCCGGCGGGTCGCCTCGTCCAGCAGGAAGAGGGCGTAGGCATCGGCGGGCAGGGCGCGGCCTAAGAGGTGGAGGGCGAGGGGGAGCAGCTCCTCCGGGTTGAGCGTGGCGGCCAGGGTCCGGCTGAGCGCCCAGACCGTGCGCAGCTCCGCCAGCTGGACCTGCAGGCCGCGGTTGGCGGCCTCCAGGGCGTGGCGCCGCTCGAGCAGCGTCTCGATCTTCTCCAGGGCGCGGATCTCCCGCGCCTGCTGGGCGCACCGGGTGGCGAGCGGTTCGGGCTCCGTGGGTGGCATTCCCGGCCTCGCTGGGGGCCCGGCCCCCCTCCCCAGGTGGGCGCCCCTCCTGCAGTCTTGCATTTGCCGTTCCGCCCCCCGGCCCGCTCCGGGAGCGGGGCGCTCCGGTTTGGCCCCGCCGGGCGATTCCGGGGGGTTCCGGCGGGCCCGGCCTGCGGGGCCCGGCGCCCCCCGGCCCGGCGGTGGCCTGGGAGTGTAAAGGGGGCCGACAGGGGGGCCCATTCGGCTCGCACTATACCACTCCCGCGCGAAAAATTCGACACCCTCCTGATGATGAGGCATGCGATTTTCGAGGAGTCATCTGCAAGATCTTTCTTGCGAAGCTCCCACGGCTCGTCGTATTCTCTGGCTCAATACAGGGGGCCGATCATGTCCCAAGTGTCGGTGCAGCACTATTCCAGCCGTTACCCGATACAACTCCCGCTCCTCTACTGGCGGAGGAAGAGCGGCGCCCGAACGCGGGCCGGCGCGGGCTGGACTCGCGAACTCGGCGAAGGGGGAGTCACCGCGGAACTGCCGGAGCGTCTGGAGGCAGAGACGCAGCTTCGAGTCCGCATCCAGACCGATCGAGGCCCCATCGAGATGGAAGCCAAGATCGCGTGGATCGGCGCCTCGACGCCGGACGTCGAGCACTGCTACGGCCTGGCCTTCACGCAGGTGTCACCGCACCAGCTCCAGGCCCTCCGCGATCTCCTCCTCCCGCTCACGATGGTCGCCCACGTCGGGATGCGCTTGGCCATGGAGCTTCCGGTCACCTGCCGATTGAAGAGCGTCGGCGGTCCGCTGCTGACGGGTCGGACCAGCGAGGTGAGTCGCGGCGGGATGTCGCTCCGGTTGCCCCAAACGGTCAGCCCCGGCACGGTCCTGGAAGTCACGCTCCATTCCGACAACGGGCCGCTGTCGCTGGAGGGGGCCGTCGTGTGGGCACAGCCACCGGATGGGCACCCCTCCGACGCGCTGATCGACCATGGCTTGCGGTTCACGTCACCCACCTGGTCCGTGTCCCTGGCGCTGGGATTCTTGCTCGCCGGGCGCCCCTGATCGCTTTTCTTCCCTTCCCTTCCACTTGGACGTACTTTGTGTTGGGCGGCGCGGCAAGGGGTGGCCCCTGCGCGACATCTGAAGATCGTCCCAGTCCCTACTGCTTCCCCGGTTGGGACTCGAACAGACGGGCCATGGAGGCAAAAGACCACAACGGTGATTCGGCCGGAAAGTGATTGTGCGCGGGACGCGCCTCAGGTAACACGCCGATCGACCAACATGATCATCGAGAAACTCGTAACCCAGCATGCGACGTTCTCTATGTTTAATGGTCAGCACGCGGGGTTCGGAGTCTTCGAGGGTGATGCGGCGCAGGGTCGCGCCGGGACGAAGGCTGGATCTTCCGGGGCCGGTTACGCGTCGGGGTTTGCCACGGGGGATTCGAAACGGATCAGATGGTTGAAGACCGCAGGCGCATCGGAGGTCGTCGAGGCTTGCTGCACCCGGACGATCTCGTCCGGGGAATGTGAATTCTTCGCCGCCCCGCACGAATCGGACGGCCACGCGTCGGCCTTCCGGGAACTGCTCCTCAAAGGCGCCCATCAAGCCCATCGTGTTGATGCGGATGATCTCGCCGCGCAGGATGCGCGCGGCGTCTCCGCCGGACGTCTCCAGCGTGCACTCCACGGTCATGCCCGATAGCGCGGCGCGGCGTTTGGGCGCTTTCTGGGGTGTGGCCGGCGCGGCCGCCTCCTTGCCGCCGGCGCCGCGGCGGAGGGTCTTTTCTCCCGTGCCGTGCGGCGCGACAACCTCGGCCGCGGGGGCGCGACGATCGCGCGTGGGCGCGGATCGCTGATCGTCCCGCCGTGCGTCTCGGCCGTCCTTCGTCGCGGCCAGCTCCGCGGACAGGCGTTCGTTCTCCTCGCGGAGCTGCCGCTCTCTCTGGGTCGAATCCGCTCGCTCTCGCAGAATCTGCCGCCACCGGTCGGCGATCTGCTGGGCGCGCTGCCCGGACCGGCGCTTCGTCCGCGGCGGTTCGCGGGGCCTGGATTGCTGCACCGTCGACAGGCCCCAGGATGCCCCGCAGCCCCTCGAGCACGGGTTGCAGAACGGTGAGCGCTTCGCGGCCAAGATTCGCCGCGTCCTCCGATCCCCCCACCAGCTCGGCCAGCTCGGCCCATTCGCGCCGCTGCGCGCTGGGTTCCCACCCCGGGCGGGAGGCGCCCGCCTCCCCGCCGAGGGCGTCCACCAGTTCGCTGAACAGCGTCTGTGCGCCGTGAATGGCCGCGGTCAAGCGTGCGACCTCGACCGTCTGGAACCGGAGCTGCTCTTGAAGCAAGCTGGTGCGAGAACGCTCCTCATCGGCCGTTCGGCGGAGGCTGGTGGCCAATCCTTGCGCGCCGGCGATATCCTTCCGCAGGCCGGCCAGGATGTTCTCCGCATCGGTGAGGTCTTCACGGAGCGCCGCCTGCGCCTGGGTCGCGCGCGCGGCGGACTCGCGCGCCTGACGCCGCTCCTCTTCGAGCTCCGCCTCCAGGATTGCCTGGCGATGCGTCAGGCTCTCCCGCTCCCGCTGCAGGCCCCGGACAATCTCCCGAAGTTCTTCCGCCTGGCGGGCCGGCTCTGCCACACGGACCTGAAGCTCCCGGATCTCGCCCAGACGGACATCCAGCGCGACCTGCCCCTCGGCCACCTCCTGTCGGAGCCGCTCGATCTCCCGGTCGCGCTCCGCAATCTCGGCCCGCAGCCCGTCCCGCTCTGCCGTGAGACCGGCGACCTCGGCTTCGCCGGTGCGCTGGTAATCCGAGATCAACTCCTGCAACCCGACCAGGTCGTGGTACGACGCCTTCAGCGGATCGTCCGGCGCGCTCTCCTCTTTCGACGATCGGTCGGGCGCCTGACGCGCCTTTTGCAGCTGTCGCTCTAGCGCACGGACAACTTCCCGGAGCTCCTCGGCCTGTCGTGTGGGCTCCGCCATACCCGCTTGGAGTGCCTGGATTTCACGGGTGTGGGCGTCGAGCGCCCGCTTGGCCTTGAGCCGCCTCTTGCCGGAGCCGGTCGAGTTCTCGCTGCGCTCCTCCAGCGTGGCTGAAGCCCATCGCGCTCCGCGGCGAGGGCGGCGATCTGGGAGTCGAATCCCGACCGTTCCTCAAGGATTGCCCGCCGCTCACTTGGAGGATCGTCAAGCGGTGTCGCGCCTCTTCGAGCTCCCGTCCCCTGCGCTGGAACCCGTCAGTCAATAAATAAGAACCGCCACCAGGCCCTTGGTGTAGCCGATGGCATCTATCAGGACCTTGTCGTGCCACGGCTCCTCGCCCAGGACGGGTTGCTGCTCCTTGTCGTTTGGCTCCAGCCGCGGCTCAGGCACCGGTGAATCTCCGCCGTCCCTGCAAAAAACGTCAGTGAATACGAACAGTTCCGTCAGTCCCAGGGGCCGATTCTCACGTCCGACTTTGCGGGAAACGCCCGCCGGGACATCCCCGGGGAATCCAATAATCCCTTTGTTTTCATAAGGTAGCCGCTTTGATCGGAGTAACGGCTTGCCCTTTTTGAAATAACATCAACCGGAATGCACTAAAGTGAACTTTGCATAAGCAGTGCCACACCGGGTGGCATGGTCAATTCGGCGGGAATCCATCGTGGCAGGACGAGGGCGGGGCAGATTACGGGGTAGACGGAGCGGTGTTCGCGCGCTCCTCTTGTTGCTCTCGGATGCAGGCCAGAAAGCGCGGGCCGAGCTCCTGGAGTTTGCGCAGGCCCACTCCTTGATCTGCAGGAACGCCTCCTCGGTCGTGGGGCGCTCCCGCGCCATCTCGCGCAGGCTCGCGTCGCTGAAGATGAGGTACGGCGGGATGCCCCGCTCCTCGGCCATGGCCCGGCGGAGGGCACGGAGTGTCTGGAACAGATCCTCGTCGGTTGTCCCGCCGGCCGGCGCCGCGGCCCGGCGCGGGCCGGGACGGCCGCCGCGCGGGTCGGGCGACCGTTCGGAGCAGCGGCACCGCCTCCTCACCCGAAGGACCCGATGGCCCTGTGCGGTCACGCCGAGCGTCGGGTACTCGTCCTCGTCGCGGGCCAGGTACCCATGCCCCTCGAGTTGCGCGATCCAGTTTCGCACCGTCGCCTTTGGCGCTGTCGCAGCACGCCGTAGGTCTCCAGCCGGTCGTGGCGCATCCTCGCAATCCGGGCGGTTTCGGCCCCACGCAGGACATCCGCCACGTAGTCGGCGCCGAACCGCTCCCCCATCTCGACGACGCAGGCGAGGATCTGCCGCGCCAGCGCCGCCGAGCCGTCCTTGACGGCAACTCGCCGAGGCAGACGTCGCAGGCCCCGCACGGGGCCGCGCCGTATGCTTGACCGAAGTACTCCACCAGGAACCGGTGCCGGCAGACGGCCCCCTGGCAGTAGTCGTACATCTCCCCGAGCTTCGGGAGGGCGCCCGGCGCCGGGAGTCCCTCCGCCATCAGGATGGACCGCCACAAGCCGAAGTCGCCGCCGGAGTAGAGCAGCAGGCACTCCGCCGGCAGGCCGTCGCGCCCGGCCCGGCCCGCCTCCTGCTGGTAGTGCTCGAGGGACTTCGGCATGCCGGCGTGGATCACGTACCGCACGTCGGACCGGTCGATGCCCATCCCGAACGCCACCGTGGCCACCACCACATCCGCCCGCTCCGTGACGAAGTCGTCCTGGGTGCGCCGTGCGCTCGGCGTCGGCCAGCCCGGCGTGATACGCCACCGCCCGGTTGCCCCGCCGTCGCGAGCGCCTCGGCGAGCTGATCCACCTCCGCCCGGCGGATGCAGTAGACGATCCCGGCCTCTCCCCGGTGCCGCTCCAGCGCCTCCGTGACCTGCCGCAGCCGGTCCGTGCGCTGGCGGACCCGGTAGACCAGGTTCGGGCGGTCGAAGCTCCCGACCAGGATCGCAGGGTCGCGCAGCGCCAGCTCGCGTGGCGATGTCCGTCCGCACCCGCGGCGTGGCCGTGGCGGTGAAGGCATGGATGGCCACGTCCGGGAAGGCCTCCCGCAGCACGGTGAGCTGCCGATACTCCGGCCGGAAGTCGTGCCCCCACTGGCTGATGCAGTGCGCCTCGTCGATGGCGAAGAACGCCACGCCGGCCCGCCTGCAGCAATCCCAGGCAGGTCGGCAGCACCAGCCGCTCCGGCGCCACGTAGAGCAGCTGGTACTCGCCCGCGGGCCACGCCGGCCTCCACCCGCGCGCCGCTCCTCGGCCGTCAGGCTGCTGTTCAGGAACGCCGCCGGCACCCCGGCGGCGGTGAGGCCGTCCACCTGATCCTTCATCAGCGAGATCAGCGGCGACACCACCACCGCCAGCTCCGCCCATCGCAGCCGCCGGCGCCTGATAGCAGAGCGACTTCCCGCCGCCCGTCGGCAGGACGACGATGGAATCCCGCCGCGCCAGCACCGCGCCGATGGCCTCTTCCTGCAGCGGGAGGAGCGCGTCGTAGCCCCACACGCGCTTCACGATTTGCCGGATATTCTCCACCACACCTCCTGCCGCCATTACTCAGCCGGGACGAACTTCCCGTTCTTCACCTGCACCATGACCATGGAGTCCACGTCCAGGCCGTTGTGGTCCTCGGCGGTCAGGTTGTACACCCCCGAGACGCCCACGTAGCCCTTCGTCTCCTCGATGGCCGCGCGCAGCGCCTTCGGATCGGTCCCCGCCTTCTTCATGGCGTTGGCCACGATGGTGATGGCATCCCAGGCGTAGCCCGAGTGCGTGTTGATGGGAAACTCCTTGTCGTGCTTGTAGACGTCGCGGTAGAGGTGGATGAACTCGGTGATGACCTTCTTCTGGGGATCCGAGTTCGGGAGCGCGTCGCCCACCATGAGCTTGGTGGCCGGCATGCGGTCCCCCTCGGACGGCCTTCCCTGCCAGCTCGATGTACTTCGGGTCGGGCAGCCCGTGGCACTGGAAGAGGGGGATGGTGATCCCCAGCTGCGCCTTGTTCTTGGCCACGATGGAGCCGACCGGGCCGATGGTCCAGGTGACGATGGCCTGGGGCGCGGAGTTCTTGATCTTGGTGAGCTGGGCGGTCATGTCGGTGTCGGAGGGGCCGAAGGATTCCTTGGCCGTGAAGGTGATGCCGAACTCCGGGGCGAGCTTCTCCAGCCAGCCGAGGCCGTCCTTGCCGAAGGAATCCGAGGCGGTGAAGAGGGCCACCTTGGTGAGCCCCTTGGCCTTCAGGTAGCCATAGAGCTTCTGCACCGCCGTGGACGAGCGCTGCGGCGACTTGAAGACGTAGGTGTAGGCGCCGAAGTTGCCCCCCATGATCACCGGGTCGCCCCCGACGGTCATGAAGGTGGGGACCCCCGCCTCCTCCACGATCTTCTTGACGCTCATCCCCTCGCCCGTGGAGGTGGGGCCGATGATGGCGGCCACCTTGTCGCTGAAGATGAACTTCTTGGCGATGACCGCCGCCTTGGCCGGGTCGCTCTCGGTGTCGCCCATGATCAGCTCGATGGGGCGCCCATTGATGCCGCCCTCCTTGTTGATCTTGTCCACGACCATCTGGGCCACGAGCTTGGTCGGCGTGCCGATGTTGGCGGCGGGGCCGGACAGGGCGAAGAAGGCCCCGATCTTGATCGGCTCCGCGGCGAAGGATGGCGGGGCCGCCTGGCACAGGGCCAGCGCGACGATCATGACAACAGGTGATGGCGGATGCGCATTCTCATGAGCCATTCGTCCCCCTCGGCGACCAAGGTTCATCGACTAGACGGATGGCAGCACCTCTGACATGGATCCGGTGTATCAAACACGCGCTTCGTCTTGCGCTCGGAGCGGGGAAGTGAGCCGTAGTCCACCACCTCCACCTCGGGCGTCACCATGACCTTGTGCTTGACCGTGTGGATGATCTCCCGCTGCAGCTCCTCGCCCCCTCCCCGCTCCACCCCCTCCCCCCGTTCCACCACGAGGCGCATGTGGTCGCGCTGCTCGGCGTCGCGGGTGAGGTGGATCTGGTACTCCGAGCCGAGGCCGGGGATGGACGAGAGGATGGTGTCGATGGTGGAGGGGTAGATGTTCACCCCCCGGAACTTGAACACGTCGTCGGTGCGCCCCCGGATCCGCGAATGGCGCGGCAGGATGGAGCCGCAGGTGCAGGGCCCCGGGATGATCCGGGTGATGTCGCGGGTCCGGTAGCGGATGAGGGGCGCGGCCTCCTTGGCCAGGGTGGTGACGACCATCTCGCCCCACTCGCCCGGGGGGACCGGCTGCAGGGTCTCCGGGTCGAGGATCTCGAGGATGTAGTAGTCGGCCCAGTAGTGGATGCAGTCGTGGTGCGGGCACTCGATGCCCGTGCCGGGGCCGTACGAGCTCGGTGAGCCCCGGGATGTCGAACAGCTCCACCCCTCCCAGCAGCTCGGAGATCTTCTTGCGCATGGACACCGACGAGCGCTCCGACCCGTAGATGACCTTCCTGAGATTGATCTTCTCGGCCAGGCCCCGCTTGTAGACCTCCTCCGCCAGGAGGAGCCCCATGGAGGCGGTGCAGCAGAAGACCGTGGACTGGAGGTCCACCAGGAACTCGCACTGGAGGTCGAGGTTCCCCGGCCCGGTGGGGACGGCCATGGCGCCGACCCGCTCGCACCCGGCCTGGAAGCCCACCCCGGCCGTCCAGAGGCCGTAGCCCACGGCGATCTGCACGCGGTCCAGCGGCGTCACGCCGGCCATCTCGTAGCAGCGGGCGAAGAAGTGACGCCCAGTCGTCCACGTCCTTCTGGGTGTAGCAGAGGATCTTCCGCTTCCCGGTGGTGCCCGAGGAGGAGTGGATGCGCACGATCTGCTCGAAGGGGACCGACCGCAAGCGGGAAGGGATAGTCGTCCCGCAGGTCGTCGGCGGTGATGAAGGGGAGCTTCGCGAGGTCGTCCAGGGAGCGGATGTCCTCGGGCCCGATCCCGGCGGCGTCCAGGCTGGGCCCGGTAGAAGGACGAGCCCTCCCGCGCGTGCCGCACGGTCCACTGCAGGCCCTTGAGCTGGTGGGCGGCTGAGTTCCTCCTCCGACGTGAAAGGCGGCATGAAGGTGAGTCTGCTCATATCGGGCTTCTCCAATCGGATGTTGGTCAGTCCCGCGGCCCCCAGGCGGCTCCGGGCCGGGTTGTCCTTCGAGGCGGCCCCCAGGAAGGCGCGGCGCAGCTCCGGGTGCACCAGGAGCTCGTCGCTCCTGCCCGAGCGGACGATCCTGCCGTTGGCCAGGAGGTAGGCGGTGGTCGAGGCGGTGAGCGCCCGGGCGGCGTTCTGCTCCACCAGCAGGATGGTCGTCCCGGCCCGGGCGAGCCGGTGGATGATGTCGAAGATCTCGTCGGTGACGAGGGGGGCGAGCCCCAGGCTCGGCTCGTCCAGGAGCAGCAGGCGCGGCCGCGCCATGAGGGCTCGGCCGATGGCCACCATCTGCTGCTCGCCGCCGGAGAGGGTGGCGGTGGGCTGTTCCGACCGCTCCTTGAGCTTCGGGAATCGCCCGAAGACCTCCTCCAGACCGGCGCGAGTCTCCGCCCTTGCCCGGCTTCGCCGGCCAGGGCGCCCAGGACGAGGTTCTCCCGCACGCGTGAGGTCGCCGAACATCTCGCGCCCCTCGGGGGAGAGGGCCACACCCAGGGCGGCCATGTGGGAGGGCGGTTTCCCCGTGACGTCCCGACCGTCGAGCAGGATGCGGCCCCCCGAGGGGAGGGACGAGGCCGGTGATGGCCTTGAGGAGGCTCGACTTCCCGGCGCCGTTGGCCCCCACGATGGCCACCGTCTCCCCCTCGGCCACCTCGAGATCGATGCCGAAGAGCGCCTGGGCGGCCCCGTAGTGCAGGGTGAGATCCTCGATCGTGAGCAGCGTCTTGCGGATCCATGGCCGTCATGCCGTCACGCTGATCTTCCCGAGGTAGGCCTCGAGGACGAGGGGGTTGCGGCGGACGTCCTCGGGCGGACCGCCGGCGATGCGCCGGCCCCCGTCCAGCACGACCACGTGGTCCGACACCGACATGACCAGGTCCATGTCGTGCTCCACCAGGATCAGCGTGGCGCCGTTCCGCTGCATCTGCCGGATGAGGGCGCCCACGCGCTCGGTCTCGTCGGGGTTGAGGCCCGCCACCGGCTCGTCCAGGAGGACCAGCCTCGGGCTTCGAGACGAAGGCGCGGGCCAGCTCCAGGCGCTTCTTGTCGCCGTAGGCGAAGGGCATCGGCGCGCCAATCGGCGCGCTCCGCCAGATCCGAACGTGTCCAGGGCCTCCAGGGCGGTGAGCCTGAGCCGCCGCTCGCGGTGGCGCAGGGAGGGCGTCCGGAGGAAGGCCTCCAGGAGCGAGTCCCCGGCCGTCCGCGGAGAGCCCGCAGAGGACGTTGTCCAGGACCGAGAGCCTGCGCGAAGAGGCGCAGATTCTGGAAGGTGCGGGAGATGCCCAGGCGGGCGATCCGGTGCGGGGGAAGACCCGAAAGCTCTTGCGCCGTCGAAGACCATGGACCCCTTGTCCGGCCGGAGGAGTCCCGGTGAGGCAGTTGATGAAGGTCGTCTTCCCCGCCCCGTTGGGGCCGATGAGCGCCGTCACCTGTCCCTTGCTCGCGCGCGAAACCCACCTCGTGGAGGGCCGGGAGGCCGCCGAAGTGCTTCGTGAGGCCCGAGGTCTGGAGGATGATCCGTTGGAGGCCGTCGCATCCGCCTGGGGTGCGGAAGCCATGCGCCGATCTCTCCTAGCAGCGCCGCGTGTAAGTACGCCCTCGTACGGACCCGCTCGCCGGCCTCGCATGCGGACCGAGCAGCCTGAGCGCATGGGTGACAGCACTTGCACTCTCCCGACTTTGTGACGCCTTCCGGAACACAGTCCCGAGCATCCGCAAGACCGACCGGCTCCAGCGGGAGCTCCCCGCGGGCAGGATCACCAGGTCAGGATCACCCACGACGATCAGAGACCGTGGATGATGTCCTTGGAGTCCTCCAGGGGGCCGAGGAGGTGGGGCAGCACGGTGACGAAGGCGGCCCCGGCGAGGCTCCCCCACAGACATCCCATGCCGCCGATGACCACCATGATGACGAAGTCGATGGAGGCGAAGATGCCGAAGGTGTCCGGGGTGACGGTCCCCATGTAGTGGGCGAAGAGGCTCCCGCCGATGGAGGCGAAGACCGCCGAGACGGTGAAGACGGCGATCTTCCCGCGGCGGACGTCCACACCCATGGCCGCCGCGGAGACCTCGTCCTCGGCCAACGCCGCGAGGCCCCGTCCGACGCCGCTCCGCACGAGGTTGAGCGAGAGCGTGAGGCCGATCATGGCCGCCCCCCAGAGGCAGGTAGAACTGCCGCACCTCCCCTTGGAACGCCAGGCCGAGGACCGCGAAGGGCGGGACACCGGACAGGCCGCTGGGGCCGCCGGTGACCCGGTCCCACTGGACGAAGACGTTGTGCACGACGATGTTGAACCCCAGCGTGGCCATGGCCAGGTAGTGCCCCGACAGCCGAAGCGTCGGGACGCCGATGAGGAGGGCGGTCGACGGCCACGCCCGCGGCCGTGAGGACCAAGGCCGGCACGGGCGGGACGCCGAAGGCCGTGGTGAGGATGGCCGAGCCGTAGGCCCCCAGGCCGAAGAAGGCGGCGTGCCCCAGCGAGATCTGTCCGGCATAGCCGATGAAGAGGTTGAGGCCCAGGACGACGATCGGCGTGCAGCGCGATGAGGTTCAGGATTCCCAGCTTCCAGGGGTTGGCGAGGAGGAGCGGCACCGGCGACAGGGCGAGGAGAGCCCCATCACCGAGAGGCCGGTGCGGTGGCGCATGGCGAACGAGGCGGCGTCCGCGCTGGTCATTGCGCCGCCTCGACCCCGGCCCGAAAGGCCGCAGGTTCCGGTCCAGATGCCTGGCCGGGGTGGTCTCCGGATGGCCGCCTCGAAGAGGGCGGGCTCCGCGAAGAGGCCACCCCTTCCGGCGGCGTATCCCAGCAGGACGAGATTCACGGCTGCAGGCGCCCCCGCGCCAGCCGGCGAGGCCGGTCGCATCCACGGCAAGGTAGCCGGGCATCTCGCTGGCGTTGACGAAGCCGAGGCCACCGCTTCGAAGATAGTGCCCATGGACGGCCACATTCTCGGCGTGGAGGAAGAGACCCACCTCGGCCTCCCCCGGGGCGATGAGCGGGCCGTGGAAGCCGACCTTGACCGGGAGAGGACCGTGCCGCCCCGCTGGGCCATGCCGTGGGTCTCGGAGGTGATGACCTCATGCCCCGCCACGGCAGCCGCCTCCGCCAGGACCCGCGTCAGGGTGAGCACCCCCTGCCCTCCCCGCCCGCTGATGACGATTCGCTGCTTCACCTCGGCCTCCCCGTCGGCCACGATGGCCTGCGTCGGGCAGACGTCTACACACACCCCGCAGTCGGTGCAGGCGGCCTGACCGATCCCGGCCTTCCCCGACTCCTCGTCCCACACGATGGCCGGGCACTCGAAGGCCGTCGACGCACGCCCGCAACCGGTGCAGTCCTCGGTGATCGTGCACGGCCTGCGGGTCGTCCCGGCGCCGCCGCCGGAGCACGCAGGGAGACCAGGCAATGAGAACGGCGATGTCGCCCTCCGGCGACCGGGAAGGAGATCCGCCTCCTTGAGCGCCGCGGTGAAGGCTCGACATCGTAGGGGTCGATTTCCCGGAGGTGCCGGACGCCGCAGGCCCGGACGAGGTCCGGGATGAAGACCTTCGTACCGGCGCTTCCGTCCGCCCGGACGCCGAGCTGGGGGGTCGGCTGGTGGCCGGTCATGGCGGTCGTCGCGTTGTCGAGGATGACGAGGATGAAGCGCGCCCCCTGGAAGACGGCGTTGATGAGGCCCGGGATCCCCGCATGGAAGAAGGTGGAATCCCCGATCGTGACGACGATCGTCGGGAAATCGTTCCCTCCGGCCGCAGGCGTGGTAGAAACCCGCCCCCTGGCTGATGCAGGCGCCCATGCAATGGCAGGTGTCCACGGCGCCGAAGTTCATCCCCAGCGTGTAGCAGCCGATGTCGCTGGGGAAAATTCCCTTGGGAAAGGTCTCGCGGATCGCATAGAAGGCCGCCCGGTGGCCGCATCCCGCGCAGAGCGACGGGCGGATCCCCTTCTTCGCCGGGGGTGCGGGCAAAACCGCGGGAAGGCCGAGAAACTTCCGAAGGACGCCATCGATGACGTCGGGCGTCAGCTCCCCCTGCCGGGGAACGTCGCCGGAGCCCCGGCCGCTGATCCGGCCGTCGGCGAGCTGCATCTCGATCACGCTGTCCGTCTCCTCCAGGACGAGGATCTTCTCGTAGCGCCTCCGGATCTCCTCGATGAAGGGTTTGTGGAGCGGGTAGGCGAGGCGAACCTGGTAGAGGTCGAGTCTGCACCCCGGCCCCAGGGTATCGAGCAGTTCGGACGTGGGCGAAGGAGACGCCGGAGGCGACGATAGCAGGTCCGCGGCCGGGCGCCGTCGCCGGCCTGGAGCGTCGGGGCGAAGGCCGGCTCCTCGGCGATCCGGTCCAGCTTTTCGTTCAGAAGGCGGTGGAGTTCGGTGAGGAACTGCGGCGTGGCCACCCACCGGCCGGGATTCTTTTCAAAACACGCCTTCTTTCCCGGGGCAGGGGGGTGCGGCAGGACACGTTCTGGCGGGCGTGGCAGACGCGGGTCGTCGGCCGGAGCATGACCGGAATCTCGTATCGTTCCGAAAGCGCGAAGGCCTCGGCCACCATCTCCCGCGCCTCCCGGGGCGAGGAGGGATCGAAGACCGGCGCCTTGGCGAAATGGGCGAAGAGGCGGCTGTCCTGCTCCGTCTGGGAGCTGTGCGGGCCCGGGTCGTCGGCGGCGATCAGGATGAACCCGCCCTTGACGCCCAGGTAGGTCGCGCGGGTGAAGGGATCGGCCGCGACGTTCAGGCCCACCTGCTTCATCGCCACCGCCGAACGCCGCCCCGCCATGCGTTGGCGAGCGCCGTCTCGCAGGCGACCTTCTCGTTGACCGACCACTCCGCGTGGAGCGCAGCCCCCGTCTCCTTCGCGAAGGCGACGACCGAGCAGGATCTCCGAGGCCGGCGTCCCCGGATAGGCGGCCGCCAGTGCACCCCTCCTCGACGAGGCCGCGGCCGATCGCCTCGTTTCCCATCAGCACTCGTCGCGTCACGGCCGCACCGCCTTTCCCAACAGGCCGTGCGGCCTGACGAAGAGCACCAAGAGGAGCACGACGAAGGCGATGCTGTCCTTCCAGGCGCTGCTCACATAGGCGGCACCCAGCGACTCCAGTAGGCCCAGGGCGACCCCTCCCAGGATGGCGCCGGGGAACGAGCCGAATCCCCCCAGGATGGCCGCGGCGAACCCCTTGAGGCCGAGCAGGACGCCGATATCGTACCGAAGCGTGGTGATCGGCGTGATCAGGACACCCGCCAGCCCACCCAAAAAGCCCGCGAGGGCGAAACTCAGCGTCCGGAGCCGCGGGACCACCAGGCCCACCACGGCGGCCGCCGTCGGATTCGACGCCGCGCCCCGCATGGCGAGCCCCGCGGTCGTCTTTCGGAAGAAGGCCACCAGGAGGCCGATGGCCACGGCGGTCATTGCCAGGATCCAGACGGCCTGGGGCAGAATGGTGGCGCCCAGGATCGTGAGCGGCGCCTCCCCCAGGAGCGGGCACGGCCAGGGAGTTCTTGCCCCAGACCGCCTGCATGATGCCGCGCAACATGATGGAGAGGCCGATGGTGAGGAAAATGAGGATCAGAGGATGCCGCGAGCGCGACGGTCGGAGCCCCAGGTATTCCACCAGCGCCCCCGCCAGCGTGACCCCGGCCACCGCCACCAGCAGCGCCGGCACCATCGGCAGCTTCGCGCCGACCAGCGCGCCGTAGAGGAACATCCCGCCCCAGCGCAGACGAAGTCCACCTGGGTGAAGTTCACGATCCCCATCGTGTTGTGGACGACGCCGTAACCCGATGAGCCACCATGGCGGTAGCACGGCGCCTGCTGGTCAGCCCCGGCGAAGACGAACTGGATGACATCCTGGAGCGCGTACATGGACAGACGATTCCCCCTCCCGCGGTCGCGGGCAGACCGGATACTTACATGAAACGGTCGGTTCATGGCAAGGGAAAACGACTGACCGCGGGCCGCCCTGCGGGGCGTTCGAGGCCCGCGCACATACCGAAACCGGGGACGTGGTCGCGTCCCCGACTCGGGTACTCGATGGGTCGAGCCTAGGCTAGCGGCGCACCCTCGGCCTCAGGGCCGGGGCGCGGCGTGCTTGATCTGCCGCAGCTTCTCGGCTTCGGGGAGCCCCTTGTAGAAGGGATCGTACGGGTAACAGCCAGAGACCAGGCGGTTCCGCATGGCGGTGGTGCAGTCGCTGTCGGTCCGGCAGAGGCGCTTCCGGGCGATGCCGCCGCCGTACAAGAGATCGTGGGCGTAGTCCGGATAGGCGAAAGCCAACCGCCTACCCCCACGAAATCCACGTGGCCGAGCCGCACCTGAGCCTGCGCCACGTGAGCCAGGTACTCCTGCAGGTAGGAATACCCCGTGCCGACCAGAACCAGGTGGGGGAACGCCCGCTTACACCGGGCCACGGCCTCGATCTGCCGGGCGCAGCCCACCAAAGGGTCCTCGGGCGGCCAATAGCCGTCACAGGGGGGAAACGGGCCGGACGCTGGATATGGGGGTTGTAGTAGGGGCTTCCGGCCGACATATTGATAAACCGGACACCCAGCTCGTCGCATAGTTTGAGCAGCAGGAGCGGCTCCGTGAAATCCGGCTCCGTCGGGCACTCCGGGTCGACCCCGAATCCGTAACGGTAGGGGAGCAGGTGCTCGGTGCGGCATGGGCTCTCCGACCCCGCCGGGATCGCCCGGCGGTTTCTGGAAGGGCACCATGTCGAAGATGGACACGCGTGTGCCGAGCAAGAGAGCCGGAACGTCTCGCCGGATGGCGGTGACGATCTCCCGAAATAGGCGCGTCCGATTCTCGAAGCTTCCCCCGTACCGCCCCGGCCGCGTGTGGGCCGAAAGCATCTCGTGCAGCAGGTAGGCGTGGCATTGTTTGACGTCCACGAAGTCGAACCCGGCCTCATGCGCGAACTTGGCATAGACCACGAAATCGCCGACGAGATCATCCAGTTCCATGTCGGAGAGGATCGCGCGGTCGTCGTGCACGCCGGAGCGCTCGTCGAGCAGCGGGTGCCGGTAGGCGATCCGCGGCTTGGCCAGGAAATCCTGGTCCGGTCGGCAGTATCGTCCGGAATGGCTAAGCTGGAGCCCGACGAGCAGATCGTCCGTCGTCCCGTAGCGTTCGCGATGGGCGTCACGCATATCGCGACAGCAGCTTCTCCTGGGAGGCCCGGTTGTCCGGGTGGTAGTAAAGCTGGAAGGGATTGTCGCGGGCGTCGGGCGTCACCGCCGCGGCCTCGCCGCCCCAGATCAGCTTGGCGCCCGATCGGCCGAAATTCACCCACCGGCGGGTGACGAGATCCGTGACCTGGCCGTCCGGAGTGCCGTCCATGCCCCCCATGGCGTGGATACAGAACCGATTGCCGACCGGTCGCGCCCTCCACTCGGAATCGGCTAGGCCAGCGCACTCCTCTCCGGTGGGAAGAGCTCGTCGTCGCACTCGAGCGGGATCGGGAGCGTCGCCAAGTGGGCCTTGAACGCGGACACGTCCCGGAAGGCGCCCATCGTGGGAAAGGCGACGCGATTCGGCATGGACGGACTCCAGGACTGCGGGTGCACGGTATTCCAGCGTACACAGCGTTGCCGGGCGGGCCGGTTTGAGCGGCCGCTTAGATCAGGCCGGCGTGTTTCGCCAACCGGCCGAGCTCGGCGCGCTCGGCGGCGCTGACCGGCAGCTGCGGCGGCCGCACGGTCGCATTCCGGATCAGGCCCTGCATCACCAGCACTTCTTTCATCCGCGGCCGGTAGTCGCGGATGGGGCCCGCCAGGCGTAGCGGGCCAGCGGCCCCAGCCGACCCCAGATCTCGAACGCCGTGTCGAAATCCTTCTCCACCGCCGCCTCGTGCATGCGGATGAGCTGGTCGGTGGCCGTGCCGGCGAAGCCGATCAAGGCGCCGTCGCAGCCGAAGATCATGGCCTCCAGGATGAAGGTGTCGCTGCCCGTCATGATCCCGATCTTGCGCGGGAGCGTCCGGGCGGTGTCGATCGTCTCCAGCGTCTTGGTGGTGTCGAAGGAGGCCTCCTTCAGCCCGATGATCTGGGGGATCTTCACCAGCTCGCGAAGCGTCTCCGGCGGGAAGTCCGGCCCCCAGGCCTTGGGGAACTGGAAGGCGATGAGCGGCAGGTCCACGCCGTCGGCGATGGCCTTGTGGTAGTCGTAGATCATCCGCGTGGGCACCGGATTGCCCAGGAAGGTGGGGAAGGGCGGAAAGATGGCCAGCCCCTGCGCGCCCGCCGCCTTCAGCTCCTTGCCGAATGCCACCGCATCGGCCGTGGAGCCGACGATCAACCCGGAGACCAGCGGGCAGGCGTCGCTTGATCACCTCGCGGGAGACGCGCACCACCTCGAGCATCTCGTCCCGGCTGAGGGAGGGCCCCTCGCTGGCATCCATGTTCATGGCGATGGCCGTGGGCCGCTGCTTGGCGATCCAGGCCAGGTAGGAGCGCAGCGACGGCCAGTCGATGGAAAAATTCGGTTTCATCGGCAAGACCGGGGCCGCGATGATGCCCTTGAGCGTGAATGTGGTCATGGCGTCATCCTCGTCGTGAAGGTGAGAGCGCAGACGGCCTGCTCCGCAGCACGCCGCGAGCCAGGAAGATCTCGGTGATGGTCTCGTGCGCCGCGGTGAATCCCGGGCAGGAGGCGCCCCTCCAGGCCGCGCGGTCGGGGCAGGTCGATGGTGATGATCCGCTCGATGCGGCCGGGGCGCGGCGACATCACCACCACCCGGTCGGCCAGCAGCACCGCCTCGTCGATGCTGTGCGTGATGAACAGCACGGTCTTGGGTCGGCTCATGAGCAGCGATTCCAGGTCGATCCGCATCTGCTCCCGCGTGAGGGCGTCCAGCGCGCCGAAGGGCTCGTCCATGAAGAGCACCGGGGGATCGTGGATCAGCGCCCGCACGATGCGCGGTCCGCTGCACGCATGCCGCCGGAGAGCTCGCGCGGATAACTGGACAAGAAGTCGCGGAGCCCCACCAGTTCCAGGAGTGACCGTGCCTGGTCGACGTAGCCGCCGTGGGTCCAGCCCGCGCATCTCGATCTGCAGCATGACGTTGCCGAGCACCGTGCGCCAGTCGAGCAGCACCGGGTTCTGGAACACGATGCCCAGCGTCCTTCACGGGGCCGGCCACCGGCCGGCCCCCGAAGACGATCCGGCCGCTCGTCGCCGGGACCAGCCCGGCGATGAGCCGCATGAGCGTGCTCTTGCCGCAGCCGGAGGGGCCCGACGATGGCGACGAACTCCCCCTGGCCGAAGGTAAGGTCGATGGCCGCAAGGGCATGGGTCTGCGTCGTGCCCTTGCGGAACACCATGCTGACGCCCGACACCTCGATGGCATGTCCGGCTTGCTCCATCATCCGCAGATCCGATCCGTTCCCGCCACCCTACTTGGGCATGAAGTCGTTGGTGTAAAAGAAGGTCGCCGGCTTGTCCGTCTGCAGATCGCGATACTTCTTGAGCAGCATCATGGTGTGCTCCCAATCCTGGGGCGCCGAGAAGCCGATGGACTTGCCCTGCGAATTCTTGGAGTGAAGCTGGGTCAGGTTCGTCCGCAGTTGGTCCTCGGTCGAGGACGCGTTCAGGTCGGGCTTCACTTTCACCGCGGCCTTGGCGGCCGCCGCCGGGTCCTGTCGCGCGGCCTCCCAGGAGCGGATTGTCGCCTTGGCGAAGCGCCGCACCATGTCCGGGCTGTCCTTCAGCGTGTCCGGGTGGGCATGCAGGGTCATGCCGATGGTGTCCACGCCGATCTCCGCGAACATCAGCCGCGTCGGCTTGAATCCCTTATACTTGACGAGCCAGAACTGATCGCTGGCCCCGCCCAGGAGCGCGTCCACCTTCTTCTCCATCAAGGCGACCGGTTTGGCAGGCGGATCCATGAACACGACCTTGATCTTGTCCTTGGTCAGGCCGTTGGCCTCGATCACGGCCGGAAGGAGCTGCGTCAGGGCGTCCCCGGCGGACGAGGCCACTGTCTTTCCCTCCAGGTCCTTGGGGGACTTGATGCCATTCTCCTCCAGGGAGATGATGGCGAAATCCGAGCTGCTCAGCAGAGTGAAGACCGACCGGATCGGCATCCCCTTGGAGGCCGCCAGCATCAGGCTGCCCGCGTCCGACATGCCGAAGGTGTCCCC
This sequence comes from uncultured Methylomirabilota bacterium, assembly GCA_963695995.1. GTDB lineage: Bacteria > Methylomirabilota > Methylomirabilia > Methylomirabilales > 2-02-FULL-66-22 > 2-02-FULL-66-22. The sequence goes on along the minus strand of CAVOIV010000039.1, from coordinate 146,081 downwards.
CTTGGCGCCGATGATCTGCGCCGCCGCGGCCGAGCCGCGCCCCTCGTTGATGGTCAGATCGATCCCCTCGTCCTTGTAGAAGCCCCGCTCCACCCCCAGATAAAAGGGGCTGTGCAACCCGCCGAGGTACCAGTTCAACCGCAGCGAGGCCTTGTCGGCGGCAGACGCTGCGCTACCCAGCGCCAGGATCCCTGCCAGAAGCACCACGCCCATCGCCCCCAGATGTTGACGCTTCATCGCACTCCTCCTCTTGTGTGGAACACCCGACCTTCCCTCTCGAAAGAACGCACGCACCGACCGGTCCCGGCGGCCCGGCCGCCGAGCCCGGTTACTAGAGGTAATCCGCGTCCCGGACCTCCTCCTGCATGGAGGCGTGCCAGGGAATAGCGATCCGCTCGATCATCTCCACGCCGTAATAGAGGAGCAGGCCGACGATGCTCAAAACCACGATCGTCGCGAAGACCATGGACGTGTTGAGATCGCCGTTGAACTCCAGCAGGAGATAGCCGAGCCCTTTGTCCGAGGCGACGAACTCCGCCACCACCGCCGCCGTGGCCGAGAGCGCCGCCGCGACCTTGAGCCCCGTGAACATGCTCGGAAGCGCGGCAGGGAACCGGATCTTCCGGAAGATCATCCACTTGCTCGCCCCCGTGGAGCGGGCCAGGTCCATGATGTCCGGATCCACGGACTTGAACCCGGCGATGCTGCTGACCACGATGGGAAAGAACGACAGCAGAAAGACCAGGAGCAGCTTGGGTGTGAAGCCGAATCCGAACCAGATGATGAAGAGCGGGGCGATGGCGATCTTGGGGACGATCTGGAAGAACACGATGACCGGATAGACCGACCGCTCCATCAGCCGGGAGTGGGCGATCGTCAACGCCAACGGGATGCTGATGGCGACGGCCGCAAAATACCCGGCCAGGATCTCTTGCGTGGTGATGAGGGTGTGCTGCGCCATGCGGGGCCAGCGGACCAGGAAGTCCGCGACGATCTTGGAGGGCGGGGGCAAGAGGTACATCGGCACCCGCAGCAGGCGCACCAAGATCTCCCAGACCAGGAACAGCACCAGGAAGCTGAGCAGAACGTGCCGGGCACGCAGGAGCCAGCGGACGGGGGCCGAGTATGGGCGGGCAGCGCCCGTCACGGACGGCGACGCGCTCATGCGTGTCGCCTGCGGGAGAGATGTGGCCAGCGCTGACGGATCGACAGCATGTGGTGACGCCCCCTGGTGTGAGCAGGTCTATACTGTATCGGATCGGAAAGTGTCAAGGGCGAACGGGAACCGGCCGTCGTGTGGGGAGGCCCTACTTCCGCCCCCACTGGCCGTTGTCCTGCTGGATCCACCACCCGGGAGCCGACTTGTCACGCCAACTGTTGGCGAACAGGCGCTGGATTTCACCCAACTGGCTCGGGGCGAGGCTGTTGGCCCGGATGATCTCGGCTATAGAGCGCCTGGCGATCGGCGTTTTCCTGCTCCACCAGACGGTTCACGTCGGCTTTCTCCTTGAGCGAAAGCGCGCCGATGTCCCGCGCGGCGATCAGGCCGGTGTTCGTCTCGCCGATCGCCCCTTTGCCGTAGAGCGGCTGCAGTTGCGGAAAGCGGTTGGCGAGCGACGCCCGGATGTTCCGGATCGCCGGTGTCGAGACGTTCACATCCACCGCCGCCGCCTGCGCCTCGGCCGGTCCGAGTCGGACCACCAGGACTCGATCCAACAGGCTGGACTTATCCGGCTTCTGTTCGGGTTTCTGTTCGGGTTTCGGCTCCGGCGTCTTGCGGACATCGTCCACGATCTGGTCGGCCGCCTTTTGAATGGCCGCCGCCGGGAAATAGATGTTCACCGTCACGCACGACACGAGCAGAACTATCAAGAGCCCGATTAACCATCGCCGCTTCCCGCCCATGATTGCCTCCTATCGGCATACATGCGTTCGTTGATTCCCACCGCAGAGCAGGCCCGATTGGGTCCGCGCCTGGCGTCGGGTCAGTGCACCTCGACCCCGACAGGCTCCCCCTGGGCCGGCCGGGCAAGGCGCCCGACACGCTCTTGCATATCCTTGAAGCTGATCACATTCTCCGGATTCCGGTTCACCACGTCAACCCCGCGCAGGAATCCCCGTCGCACGAGGTACTCCGTCCCGCCTTCGTGGATGGTGCCGTTGACGGAGAACTGATCGTTGGCGAGCACGCAGCGAAAGCCGATCTTGCGGTACGGGTAGTCCCGGAAGAACCGGGTGATCCCGCGGTTGAGCGCACTGTCGGCGCCCGTGCCGAGGATCGAGATGCTCTCGATGGCATCCGTGCTGATCCGCTGCGAGATCCCCGCCGTCTCGACCGACTCCACCTCCAAGACGAAGCGCGCCGGCTGCCCGTACTCCATCACGAAATCCCGCAGCGACCCCTGGACGATCCCGGTCATCTTTCCGATCGCGATCCGCTTCGTGACCTCCTCGAGATTGATGTTCCGAAACGTGATGTCGCCGCCGATCCGCTGCGCCAAGGAGGCCGGACGCTCGGCGAAGAGATTGACGGCCTCCACCTCGCCGCCGAAGAAGCGCACGATCGCCTTCCCCTGCGACGTCACCCGGCCGCGCGCGTACCGCATCACGCCGAAGTCGGCGTCGATCGTGCCCGGATACTCGATCCCGGTCAGTCCCCGGCTCAGGCGGCCGAGGTCGACACCGGCGATCCTGACCCCGATCTGACCCGCCTCGGGGGAGAGCACATCGTCCACCTGGATGCCGGAAAGGTGGATGGTCCCCCCGAAGAATGGGACGGCCACCGGCTCCGTCACTTCCAACCGGTTGCGCAGGATCAGGACCGGAATCCGGAGCCCCTCGACCGCCAGACGCTCTCCCTGGACGGACCCGACCTGGATGAATCCCGGCGCGGCGGCGTAGGGCGCAGGCCCTGCGGCCGATGCCGGATACACCAGGTCAAAAGGGAGGTGCGCCTCCACCTCGTGAAGCGCAAGCGGCATGCGCCGGCGCCCGGATCGTCGCCCCGACCATCCGGTACGTTCCCATGATCGTCGCCGCCGTGCCATCGTACCGCACCACGGCCTCCAGCGCCGACGTGCCGGTCGCCGAGAGGTCGGCCAGGCGCGGCGAGAGGTCCTTGAGTGACTCCCGGAGAAAGAGGGCGAGGAGCCGGTCGTGCGACACCTCGGCGGCCGTGAATTGGAACATCCAGGCGTCCCTGGTCCCGCCGGCACGAAACGCGTAGTCCCCGGTCTGGAAGACGTCAAGCGAGCCGGTCAGATCAAAGGCCCGGTCTCCGCCGAGCGACACGCCACCCTCCGCCGTGAGCGACGCCCTGCTTGCCCCCCAGATTGCCGTAGAAGGTTCTCCACAGGTACTCGCCGTCCTGCTGTTCCGTGCGGAGACTGACCGCCAGCCTTTCGTCGGCCGGGGCATATCGAAGCTTCAGGATGATCCGGCCGCTCACCCCCTGCGCGGCGGTGGTGCTGTCGGGGGAGCTGAAGCCGCCCTGGCTGAACGTGAACGTCACCTGCCCCTGGAGCGATGGCCGGTCGCCGGCGTACGTCCCCTGCAGCTCCGTCGCCACGGCGCCCTGCCCCTGCATCGTCCAGGTCCGATAGTCCTGCGGGAGGAAGGGCTTGAGGAGGCCGAACACCTGGGCGAAGTCAATAGACGCCACGGACAGGTTCGCCTGCCACGGAAGGTCCCCCTGCATCACCACCCGGGCGGCCCCCTCGACGACGCCCAGGTCCTTGCTCTCCCCGCGCAGCCGGGTGATGGCGAGTGTCTCGGTGGCCCGGTCGTACGTCAGATCAAGCCCCAACATCAGGCCGGCAAGGGCCAGGGACCGGCCGGCGCTGGCGTAGGTCCCAGAGTCGACGGCGACCTCGATGCGCCCCTTTCCGTACGGCCTGGGATACGCCGCCGTCAACAGGAAGTCGCCCTTCAGCGTCCCGCGCGCCGCGATGGCCGCATCCCCCTGGGTCGTCACGGCGAAGCGCGTCTGCACCGCGATGCTGCCGCCCGTTTTCGAGGCAAAGTCTTTGACAGTCAGGTTGAGACCGGTCAGCTCGAGGTGCTGCCCACCCTCGATCGGAAAGCGTGCCTCGGCGTTCTGAATCTCGAGTCGGCGCACCCGCGGCAGCCTGGCCAGGAACGAGAGGTCGGGGCCGGCGCCCTTCCCCGCCCCGATCCGGAACGTGAGCTTCGGGTTCTGGAGCACCAGGCTGTCGACCTCGCCCCGCAGGATCAGGTCCAGCGAGGTCGTGCTCGTGACGCTGGCGCAGCGGAGTATCAGCCCGTCATCGCCCAACCGGGTGACGCGGAGGTCGGAGATGGATCCCGAGAGCGTGGGCGACAACGACACAGTCTGGGCGTCCACCGCGTAGCCTACGCCGTTGGCGAGCCAATTCAGGACATAGGGGGAGCGGAGTGCGACGAACAGCGCGACGCCCACGATGACGCAGCCCGCCACGAGGCCGACCAGAACCAATCGGAAGATGGTGCGTAATGTCTGGCGTCTCATCTCCCCCTACCTCGACCTGCCGGCGGCGACGCCGGGTCGTGGAGACGATGCCCATTCGCGGCCCGTGGGAAGGTCCCGCGGGACAACTCGGTCCTCCGAGCAGCATGCCGCATCGTCCGCCACAGCGTCAAGCGGAATCAAGGCACAAGCCACAGACCCACGTTGACACCTCCTCCTGAAAATGAAAGAATTCGTGTCTATCGGAAGTCTCACGGGAGACGGGAACCGGCATGGCCGCGCGGCCCCGAAAGGAGGATACCATGGCATTTCGGAAGGTGGCGGTGCTGGGCGCGGGGGCCATCGGGAGTACCATCGGGGCCTATCTGACCCGCGCGGGACAGGACATCACGCTCATCGATCTCTGGCCCGCCCACGTGGAGGCAATGCGGCAGGGCGGCCTCAGGGTGACGGCCCTGGAGGAGGATTTCACCGTCAAGGTGAAGGCGCTCCACCTGGCGGACGTGTCGCGGCCTGCGCGAGCAGTTCGATGTGGTCTTCCTGTCGGTGAAGTCTTACGACAGCGCCTGGGCGGCGACGTTCATTGCCCCGTACCTCGCGCCGGGGGGCGTCCTCGTCTCAGCCCAGAACGGGATCAACGAGGAACAAGTCGCCCCGATTGTCGGGTATACGCGGACCATCGGCTGCGTGGTGACGATCGGCGCAGGCCTGTACGAGCCGGGCCACGTCACGCGGACCAACCTGCCCTCCCGCCCTTCCTTCGCCGTAGGCGAAATGACCGGAATGCTCACGCCGCGAGCGCAGGAACTGGTCACGCTCCTCACGCCCGCGGGCGTGGCCCACGTCACGACGAATCTCTGGGGTGACCGCTGGGCCAAGCTCACCGTCAACTGCATGGCCAACCCCCTGGCGGGGATCACGAGCCTGAACAACGCGGAGATGCGGAGCCATCCCGACGTCTTCCCCATCACCGTCGCCATCGCCGCCGAGGCGCTCACCGTCGCCGAGCGATTGGGCGTCCAGGTGGAGCCGGTGGGGGGCATCCCCGCGGCGACCTACCTCCAGGCGGCCCGTGGCATGGGCCGGGAGGAGTTGCGGCGGGACTGGGTGGAGCGCGGCAAGAGCGTCGGCGCGGGGCGCCCTTCGCTCCTCCAGGACGTCCTCAAGGGCCGCCGCACCGAGGTGGAGTACCTGAACGGCTACGTGGTGAAGAAGGGCCGCGAGGTCGGCGTGCCCACGCCGATGAACGAGGCAATCGTCGAGATCACCAAGCGGATCGAGGCGGGGGCGTTGCCGCAGGGCCCCGCCAATCTCCAACTCTTGACCCCGCACCTGTAGACACGCCGACCAGACGGCCTGCCGCCCTCTCGACCGCAACGCGAAGGCCTGGCGGCGACGGCTCGGCGAAGAAGGAGACACGCCATGAAGGGATTCGCGCTGCACACCTGGACGCTGGACACGACGCCCCTGGCCGAGGTCCTGCGCGTGGCCCGGGCCGCCGGCTGGGACGCCATCGAGTTGCGCCGCCTGGACTTCAAGCGAGCCGCCGAGGCGGGGCAATCCGCCGCGCAGGTGCTGGACCTCGTGCGCGGGAGCGGCCTGCCGGTGGCCTGCGTCGGGGTGGAGATGGGTTGGATGTTTGCCGAGGGCGCCGAGCGAGCGCGGCTCCTGCAGGCTTTCGACGAATCCTGCCGCTGGGCTGCGGCGCTTGGGTGCGCCACCGTGATGAGCCCGGTGGACCCGGGCCGGGGGGATGTCCAGCGCGCCGCGGCCAGTCTCCGCGAAGTCGGTGACGTCGCCAAGCAGCACGGCGTCCGCCTGGCGCTCGAGTCCAACTCACAGTGCGAGCAGTACAACACCCTCGACCGCGTGCGCGAGGCATTGACGCTGGCCGGCCACCCGCACTGCGGGGTGCTCATGGACACGTACCATTTGCAGCGGAGCGGTGGGAGCGTGCAGGGTCTCGAGGACATCGTGTACTTCCAGTTCAGCGATGTCCCACGGCACGGACTCGTGCCCGGCAAGAGCCTGGACCGCCTCCCCCCGGCCAGGGGTGCGTCCCCTTCCGCGAGATCGGCGCCTGGCTGACCCGGATCGGCTACCACGGGTATCTGTCCTACGAGGCCCCGAATCCCGCCGCCTGGGCGCGGGATCCCGAGGTGGTGGCCCGTGAGGCGCTGCAGGCGACGCGCGCCGCGCTGGCGGGGACCTCCGCCGCGCAGTAGAAGAATACCAAAGGACTTATTTTCGTCCAGGCTGCTCAAAAAGGCCCAGATGCAAGGCGGTTCACCGGAGGCCGAGCGAGGCGTACTGGAAGTACGTCGCAGCGAGTGCCGAGGGGAACCAACGCCGCAGATGGGCCGTTTTCAGCAGCCTGCTAGACGCCGAGGTACACGCGCTTCACGTGCTCGTGCCGCGACAGCTCGTCCGCGGGGCCGGCCAGGACGGTCCGGCCGTTCTCCAGGATGAAAGCGGTCTTCGCCACCTGCAGCGAGCGGTGCACGGCCTGCTCCACCAAGAGGACGGTGAGACCCGCCTGGGCGATCGTCCGCACCGTGTCGAACATGGCGCGCACCAGGATCGGCGCCAGCCCGAGGGACATCTCGTCCACCATCAGGATGCGCGGGCACGCCATCAGGCCGCGGGCGATCGCGCACATCTGCTGCTCGCCCCCGGAGAGCGATCGGGCGGGCATCCGCTGGCGCTCCTTGAGGCGCGGGAAGAGCGCGAAGACCTTCTCCAGATTCGTCGGCGCCTCCCGGCGTGCCTTCGTCGTGTAGGCCCCGAGCGCCAGGTTCTCCCGGACCGTCAGCGAGCCGAAGAGTCCCCGCCCCTCGGGCACGTGGATCACGCCCCGCTCCACGATCTCGTATGCCGGGCGATTGTGGATGGGCGTCTGGTCCAAAAGGATCTCCCCCGTGCGGACCTTCAGTACACCGCTGATGGCCCGCAACGTTGTGCTCTTCCCCGCGGCGTTGGGTCCGAGCAGCACGGCGATGGTGCCCTCCTCGACCTGCAGCGAGACGTCCTTGACCGCCTGCACGTCGCCGTAAGAGACGGAGATGTGCCGGATCTCAAGCACCCGTCGCCTCCTCTCCCAGGTACGCCTCGAGGACCCGCGGGTTCGCCGTCACCTCGGCCGGGGTGCCGGTGGCGATCAACACCCCCTGGTCCATGACCAGCACGCGGTCCGAGAGGGACATCAGCGCCGCCATGATGTGCTCGATGATGAAGATCGTCACGTCCGCCTTCGCGGATGCTCCGGATGAGCGGGAGCGCGTCCTGGACCTCGACCGGGTTGAGCCCCGCCAGGACCTCGTCCAGAAGCAAGAGCCGTGGCCGCGTGGCGAGGGCGCGGGCTACCTCCAGGCGCTTCCGGCGGGCCAGGGTCATGCTCTGCGGGTCGGCGTCGGCCTCTTCGGCGAGCCCGAGCCGCTCCAGCACCCGGAGGGCTTCCGTCCGCGCCAGCCCGGGGTGACGCTCCCGGGCCAGGATCGGGGCCATCACGTTCTCCAGGACCGTCATGCCCTCGAAGGGCCGGACGATCTGGAAGGTCCGGCCGATCCCCAGGCGGCTCCGGCGGAATGTCGGGAGCTGCGTGATGTCGGCCCCCCCGAAGACGACCGATCCGCGCGTGGGAGGCAGCAGACCCGAGATGAGATTGAACACGGTGGTCTTCCCCGCCCCGTTGGGGCCGATCAGCCCGAGGATCTCGCCCTGCCCGATCTCGAAGCTGACCCCGGAGACGGCCGCCAGGCCACCGAAGTCCTTGCCGAGGTCGCCGACACGGAGCAGCGACATCACGCGTCTTCCTTGGCGGGCACCGGGGAGGCCGCGGCCCGCACCCGCCGCCGGATGGCGTGCAGGGCCGAGATGATCCCGCCGGGGAGCACGATCACCACCACGATCAGCGTCACGCCGTAGATGAAGAAGTTCAACCCCTGGCGCACCCCGCCCAGGTACGAGCGGAGGAACTCGCCGAGGGGCGTCATCAGGACCGCGCCCAGCACCGGGCCCCACACCGTGCCGAGACCGCCGATGATGCCGTTCAGCGCGGGCTGGATCGCGAACAGCGTGACGGAGAACACCAGGTCGGGGTCGATCATGTACACGTACTGCGTGTAGAACACGCCCAGCGCCCCGGTGATCCCCGCGCTCCACATCAGGGCCACCACTTGGACCCGGTTGGTATCGATCCCGAGCGCTTGGGCCGCCTCCTCGTCCGAGGCGGCGGCGCGCAGGTGGAATCCGGTCGCCGAGTGGAAGAGCCACGAGGAGAGGCACACCGCGGTGGCGGCGATCGCCAGGAAGATGTAGTAGTAGGCGACCTTGCCGGTGAAGCTCAAGTAGAGCAAGCCGGGCCGGAAGGGAATCGTCAGCCCCTCGGAGCCGGCCGTCAGCTCCCGCCACAGAATCGCCACGCGTCGCAGGACCTCGGCATAGGCGATGGTGGCCATGGTGAACATCGGCCCTCGCAGCCGCAGCAAGGGGAGCGTCATGGTCGCGGCGCCCACCAGCGCCACCCCGATGGCGGCGATCAGGCCGATCCAGGGGTTGACGTCCGCCTTCAGGAGCAGGATCGTGGACGTGTACGCCCCCAGCCCGAAGAAGGCGGCGTGACCGAAGGACACCTTGCCGCCGAAGGTCAGGATGTTCCACGCAGCGGTCAGCGCCGTGTAGAACAGGATCAGGATCAACAAGTGCAACAGGTAACTCTGCGTGATCACCAACGGCACGGCCGCCAGGCCTGCCAGAAGCGCCGCGGACACGGCGAGGCGTTTCCCGGTCATTTGAGGCCGACCTCCTCGCTGCCCTTCCCCATGCCGAAGAGCCCCTGGGGCCGCACCACCAGGACCAGGATGAAGATGGCGAAGTAGGTGGCCTCCTTGATCGCCGGCGACACGTAGGTCCCGCTGAAGGACTCCACCAGGCCGATGAAGAGCCCCCCGAAAAACGCGCCCAGCATGTTGCCCATCCCGCCCAGGACCACGATCACGAAGGCGACCAGGGTGTAGATCGACCCGATGGTGGGAAACACGTAGGAGAACGGCAGGAGCAGCGTGCCCGCGATGCCGGTGATGGCGGCGCCGACCCCGAACGCGATCCGGTAGAGTCTGGCAACCCGGATCCCCATGAGCTGGGCCACCGTGCGGTTCTCCGCCAGCGCCCGCAGGGCGGTGCCCACCAGGGTGAACTTGAGGAAGGCCCACAGCCCGACGATCAGCCCGATGGCGAAGAGGAACGCATAGAGTCTGGGCAGGCTGACGCTGATCCCGCCGAGCATCAGGGACGCCGAGGCGTACGGGGTCTGGATGGTCCGGAAGTCCGCCTTGAACAGCATCAGGGCCAGGTTCTGCAGGGCGATGTATAGCCCGACGGTCGCGAAGACCTTCATCAGCGCGGGCGCGTCCAGGATCGGCTGGATCACCAGCCGCTGGATCACGATCCCGAGGAGGAAGAGGACCGGCGCGACCGCGAACAGCGACAGGTACGGATCAACACCATAGGCCGCGTGCAGCCAGTACGTCAGATACATCGCCAGCATCATGATCTCGCCGTGGGCGAAATTGATGATGCGGACGACGCCGAAGATCATGGTCAGCCCGATGCTCAGCAGGGCGTACACCCCACCGATGAGCAGGCCCGACACTACCACCTGAAGAAAAAGATCGCTCATGCGATGAGCCTCGCGCGCTCACACGGGGCCGAGGCGTACGCCCGGGCCCCGTGTTCGCCGGTCTACTTGCTGAACGGCCGCATCAGGCTCGGCTTGGCGACGGCGGGTCCCTCGGGCCAGACGGTCACCAGCTTCTTGTTCTGCCATTCCATGAGGAACGTCTCGGCCAGGGTGTTCTGACCGTTGTCGCCGAACTTCACGCCCCACCCGGTGGCCGTCGTCCCCGGCTTCGCCTCGTACGCCAGGGCGGCTGTCCGGAACTTGGCGGCATCCAGGTCGCCCCCGGTCTTCTCGAGCACGTCGAAGAGCACGTTCGCGCCCATGAAGTTCGTCAGGGAATGGCCGGACCGGGGCGCACTGTTGAAGGCCTTCTTGTACGCCTCCACGAACTCGGGGAGGCCCGGGGTGAACTTCAGGTTCACCTCGTACTGCGTGAAGTCCACGTTGAAGACCCCGTCCGATCCCGCACCCAGCGCCTCGGCGAAGCCGCTGAGGCTGTGGCCGCCGCCGGTCCCGATGAACGCCTTGATGTCGAGGCCCAGCTCCTTGGCCTGGCGCCCCAGGAGAATGGCGTCATTCGCGTACGACACGCCGATCACGACGTCCGGTTTGTCGTTCTTCAGCCGGAGGATCACCGACGACAGGTCGATGGCCTTGGAGTCGTAGGGAACGACCGAGACGAGTGTAATGCCGGCCGCTTTGGCCTCCGTTTCCAGGTTGCGCGCGATCGAGGAGCCGTAGGCCGAATCTTCGTGGACCAGCGACACCCGCACATCGGCGGGCTTCTTCTTGAACTGCGGCGCCAGCCAATCGCGGGTGAACATCAACTGAGACTTGGAGAACAGCTGGGCCTTCGGGCAGGTACGGAAGATCGTCTTGTAACCCCGCTCGGTGATCTGATCCGAGATCCCTCCGAGTTCGAAGTAGGTCACCCCGGCGCGCGCGGCCACCTCGGAGGCGGCGAGGGAGAGCGAGCTGGAGTAGGTGCCGATCAGGAACTTCATGTTCTCGCGGCTGATCAGCCGTTCCGCCTCCGACTTGGCGGCGTTCACGTCGGGCACGTCCGCCCGGACGAACTCGACCTGGCGGCCGGCCACGCCGCCCTTTTGATTGCGGAACTGGCGCGCAATCTCGGCCCCGCGCCAGCTCTCCTCCCCCAGCAGCGCCAAGCTACCCGAGATCGGGTAGAGCGCACCGATACGGAGAGTGGCCTGACCGGCCTCGGCCGACGGCATGACCGTCAGAACGGGGAGCAGGAACGACACCAGCAGCAGCGACATCGCAAATCGTCTCATGCGCGTCCCCTCCTTCGTGGTGTGGTCAATGGTCGGCGGTCGGCCTCGGATCCCGGACGAGCGTCTCGGCAGGGGCCGGCCGCAGGGCGGAATGCGATACAATGAGCGGGGGGAACCGGTCGATTCGGGGGCGGGGGAGCCGACGGCACGCCGGGGATGCCGGATGCCGTGGTGTCCTGTGCCCCCATCCCGCACTCGGCACTACCCCCCTCCAGCGCGTCGTGGCCGCGAACAGGTGCCGGGCGCGCGACGCAGGTCGAGTCGTGATGGGATCGCCGGATGGCGATACGGACGCTCGGCGCCCTGCGCCGTCCGGGCAGGGCGCGACTCAGGTGGCGCGCAGCCTATCAACACCTGGAACCGCTTGTCAACAGGTGTCCGAGGCCGCGTCCCGTGGCTCGGCGGATGCGCACGCCGCCGGATGGCTACTTCAGGACCCGCCACAGGTTGTTGTAGTCGTCGGTCCAGACGCGGAAGTCTGGCGGGGGAACCAGCATCTTGCCGACGCTGCGGATCGGCTCGGATTCCAGCAGCGCGCGATCCGAGGTCACCAGGATCTGATCGGTCGCCGAGAGCCAGTAGTCCGCCCCCTCCGTGCTCTGCGGCGTGTCGGAGATCAGCACCGCCGTCAGACCGTGCTCCTGCGCGAGGCTCGCCACCACCGGCGCGATGTCGATGAAGCGGTTGGTGGCCTGGAACGCCAGCACGCCGCCCGGTTTCAGATGCCGCAGGTAGATCGCCATCGCCTCGCGCGTCAACAGATGCATCGGGATCGAGTCGCCCGAGAAGGCGTCCATCGCCAGCACGTCGAACTGCTGGCTGGGCTCGCGCTCCAGGCTCAGGCGGCCGTCGCCGAGCACGACCTCGATCGTGGCCGGGCTGTCGGTCAGGAACGTGAACTCGCGTCGCGCCAGCTCGACCACCTGCGGGTTGATCTCGTAGAAGCGGAAGGTGTCTCCCGCCCGCGCGTGGGCGACCATGGAGCCGGCGCCGAGGCCGATCACGCCGACCCGGCGCGGCGTATCGGGCAGGCTGGCGAACAGCCGGCCGTACCCGCTGGTCGGGCCGAAATAGCTGCTCGGCTGGAAGCGGAGCTCGGGATCCAGCAGCTGGCCGCCGTGGATGATGCCGCCGTGTACCATGGAGCGGAACGGCTCCGGCGTGGTGTCATCGCGCGTGCGCAGCACGCTGTAGAAGTTTCGCAGCATCACCCGGGAGCGACGTGATCTGATAATCGACCGCCTTGCCCGCGCCCCACGCGGTCACGGCCGACCACCACCACCGAGGCGAGGACCGCCCACCACGCGATGCGCACGGTCCGGTACAGCAGCAAGAGCGCGCACGCCACCAGCCCGATGGCCAGCTCGAAGTACCCCGTCAGCAGATAGGGCGCCGCCAGACCGACCAGGAGCCCGCCGAGGGCGCCGCCGAGCGAGATCATGAAATAGTAGGTCGTCAGATACCGCGGGGCGGGCTTGAGCAGCGTCAGCTCGCCATGGCAGAACATGCAGCAGACGAACAGTCCCGCGAGATACATCGGGATCACCAGCTTCAGATCGAGCGAGTCCGAATACCATGCCATCCACGGCAGCACGATCGCCGCCAGCACGAGGAAGACGTTGCGCCGGTACCAGCGCGGATGGTCGAAGCAGAGAATGAACGTCCCGAGGTACAGGCCCAGCGGCAAGATCCACAGGAAGGGCAGCGAGGCGACGTTCTGGCAGATGTGGTTGGTCACCGCCAGCAGCAGGAACGACGCCATGGCCGCAAGGATGAGCCAGATCAACTGTTGCACGCCGCTCGGCGCGGCCTCGCCGGGAGCGGCCGCGGACGGACCGGGAGCGGGGGCGGGCACCGCTCCCCGGCGCGCTGGAGATGGCGGCGTATCCGCACAGCAGCGCGAACAGCGCGTAGAGCACCGACCAGGTCATCGACTGCGTCGCCGTCGAGACCCACGGTTCGATCAGGACCGGGTATGCCAGCAGCGCCAGCAGCGAGGCCAGATTCGACAGCGCGAACAGGCGATAGGGCGCGGTGTGAAGAAAACGACGGGCGAACCACGCCTGCAGCAGCGGACTGGTGGTCGACAGCAGAAGATACGGCGGCCCGATGGTGACCGCCAGCAGGCCGAGGATGCGCCAGCTCGGATTCTCGTCGCCCTGGGGCTTCCAGGCCGCGCTCGGCGTGATGGGCAGCACCAGGAGGCTCAGCAGCGAGCAGGCCGACGTGCAGCGCGACCTGGCGTTTGGGCGTCAGGCGGCGCGTCGTCAGGTCGGCATAGGCGTACCCGGCCAGCAGCACGACCTGGAAGAACACCATGCAGGTCGCCCACACCGCCGCCGATCCGCCGAACCACGGCAGGATCTGCTTGGCGATGATCGGTTGCACCAGGAACAGCAGGAAGGCGCCCAGGAAGATGGCGCCGGCGTACAGAATCATCGCGACGTACCCCTCGTAGCAAAAGAGTTGTGGCCCCGATCCCGCGGTGCGCCGACCGATCTGCAGGCTCGCGCCCGACGCCCGCTCGTAATCCTCGGCCCTCGGGGGCCAAAGGCGGATGAGCATGCGGCAGCCCTGGAGCGGTTGTCAAGCGGGAAACAGCGTTGTAGAGTAGCCGGCCGACGGCGCTGGTCGGAAGGGTGACCGACCCGACCTCCCTATCGAAATCCGAAAGGAGCAGCGAGATGATCCAGGCTCAGGAGATCCGGACCGTCGCCGTGATCGGGGCGGGCGTCATGGGAAGCGGGATCGCCCAGACCTTCGCCCAGGCGGGGTACGCCGTCCGGCTGCACGCCCGGCGCGACGCCACGCTCCAGGCCGCCCTCGACCGGATCGCCAAGAACCAAGCGGCCATGGTGCAAGCCGGCCTCCTCGACGGCGCCGTGGCGCAAGACGCCCGGGCGCGCATCCACGCCACCACCGACTTCGCGGAGGCGGTGCGGGGATGCCAGTTCGTGAGCGAGAGCGTGCCGGAAGACCTGGCCCAAAAGCAGGCGGTCTTCGCCGCGCTGGATCGGCAGGCGCCGCCGGAGGCGGTCCTCAGCACGGACACCTCGGGCCTCTCGGTGAGCGCCATCGCGGCGGCGACCACGCGCCCCGAGGTTGTGGTGGGGTTTCACTGGATGAATCCGCCGCACCTGATGCCGCCGGTGGAGGTGATCCGGGGCGAACGGACGGCGGATGCGGCCATGGATCTGGCCTGCGCCCTGGCCCGCCGGATCGGTCGGATCCCCATCCGGGTCGAGAAGGACGTGCCCGGCTTCCTCTGGAATCGGCTGCAGCTGGCCCTGGTCCGGGAGGCCCTCCACGTGGTCGCGGAGGGAATCGCCGGGCCGGAGGCCGTGGACCAGGCCATCACCGCCGGCCTGGGTCTGCGCTGGACCGCGGTGGGGCCTTTCCGCCTGATGGACCTGGGAGGTCTGGCAACCTTCCACGCCATCGCCGCCTATCTGTATCGCGACCTGTCGGCCGCCCAGGCGCCTCAGCCCATCCTGGGGGACAAGGTGGCCAGGGGCGAGATGGGCCTCCGGGCCGGGCGCGGTTTCTACGACTACCCGCCCGGGAGCGCCGACGCCGCGATCGCCGCGCGGGACGCGAGACTCTTCGCACTCTTGAAAGCCCTCGATCCTCCCGTCTCGCGAGAGTCCGAGCGCCCCGGCTAACAGAGCACGGAAAGACCCGTTTTCGCCCAGGCTGCTCACAAGGGCCGAGATGCCAGGCCGGGTCCCGGCAGACGGGCCGTTTTCAGCAGCCGGGTAAGCGCTCAGCCGGCCAGGGCGGCCTTCACCCGGGCAGGATTTAACGGCACTGTCCGCAACCGCACCCCGGTCGCGTCGAACAGGGCGTTGGCGAGGGCCGCCGGCACGGGTGTGGAGGCGGCCTCGCCGACCCCCATCGGGGGATCGCTCGGACGGTCGATCAGCTCGATCTCCAGGCGCGGGGTGTCGGCAAACGTCAGGACCGGGTAGCTCGACCAATCCACGCTCGTCACGCGCGACCGATCAAAGGTCACCTCCTCGAACAGGGTCCGGCTGATCCCCTGCAGGAGGCAGCCCTCCACCTGGCCCCGCACGCTGTCCGGGTTAACCACCAGGCCGCAGTCCTGGGCGCACACCAGCCGCGTCACCCGGATCCGGCCGGACTGGCGCTCCACCTCGACCTCCGCACCGACGGCCACATAGGTCTCGTTATGCTTGTAGTGCACGTAGGCAAACCCGCGCCCGGCGAGAGCCGGCGCCTTGGGATCGACCGTCTGGGGCCGCGGCCGCGGCGTCCATCCCATCCGCGCCGCCACCCGGCGGATGACCTCGATCCCGCGCGGGTCTTTGATGTGCCGGAGGCGGAACTCGACCGGGTCGGCCCCGACCAGCCCCGCCAGCTCGTCCGTGAAGGACTCGACGGCGAAGCTGTTGGCCACCTTGCCCGGCGCCCGCAAGTTGGCGGTCCGAAGCGGCGTGTCCTTGATCCAGTGGATCTCGGCTCGCATATTCGGGAATTGGTAGGGCGGGTCCACGTTCTGATGGATAAGTCCCGCGGAGTTCCCCATCGGCTGGGGGATCCCGGCGGCATCGGGGGCGAGCAGCGGGACGTTCGGCAGCCCCTGCGTGGGCGCGGGCAGCCACGCCTCGGAATGCCAGCCGGCAACCTCGCCCTTCTCGTTCACCGTCGCGCGCACGTCCAGGAGGTGCGGCGGCCCCTTGGGATCCCAGCCGTGCTCGTCCTCCCGGCTCCACTGTACCCGCACCGGTTTCGCCAGGGCGCGCGACAAGAGGGCGGCGTCTGCGGCCGCATCGTCGTGACCGTTCATACCATAGCAGCCCGAGCCGTCGAGGTAGATCAACCGGACCCGATCTGCCGCCAGCCCCAGGAGTCGGGCAAACGTCATCCGTGAACGATGGGTGGCCTGGGAGCCGGTCCAGATGGTGGCGCGATCCGGTCGGACGTCGGCCACCGCGCAGGAGGGGCCCATAGAGGCGTGGCTCTGGATCGGCCATTGGTAGGTCGCGGCGAGCATCCGGCCGCCCGCCGCGAACGCGGCCGCGGCGTTGCCCCGCGTGGCGAGCGTCTCCTCCCGGACGACGGCCGAAGAACGGATGTCCGCATACAGCCTGGCGTGGTCCGGCAAACCCGTCCCCGGCGACCAGGTGGCCTTGAGTTGCCGGGCGGCGCGGACGGCATCCCACTCCCGCTCGGCACACACGCCCAAGAAGCTTCCGACTCGAACGACCCGGGTCCCGGGAATCGACGCGATGGACGACTCGTCCACCGAGAGGAGCGCAGCGCCGATCGCAGGCGGCCGGATCGCTCGCCCGTGCAGCATCCCGGGCACCGAGAAGTCGTGCACGAAGCCGTGCCGTCCGGTGACCTTGCCCGGAACGTCCGTGCGGCGGGCGGCTTTTCCGATGACGCGGAACTTCCCCGGATCCTTCAGCGGCGCCTTTTCGTCCACCGTCAGGTTCAACCGTTGATCGCCGACCAGCTCGGCATACGAAACGCTCGGCCCTCCGCCTTTGGGCCCGACCACCCCGTCGTTCACGTCGAGGTCGGCGACCGGGCGCCCCAGGCGCTGGGCGGCGCGGTCGAGCGAGCGCCCGGCGGGCCGTCGCGGCCGCCCGGCGGATCTGCAACCCGCCGCGCGCCACGCCGTAGCTCCCGGCCGTCGCCCCCTGGTCCGGCGTGAGCGCCGTGTCCCCCTCGATCATCGTGATCCGCTCGATGGAGACGTCCAGCTCTTCGGCGGCCATCTGCCGGAGCGCCGCCCGCGCCCCCGTGCCGAGGTCCACCTTGCCGCTGAAGAGCGTCACCGTGCCGTCCGCATGAATCGCCAGGAATCCGTCCACGGCATCGGCCGCCACGGTTTTGCCCAGGAAGCGATCGGCCGCCGCCGTGGTCTGCGCCGCGGCCCGCCCGGCGCGGCCCGGTCCCAGCCCGAGCCCAACCACGACCGCACCCCCGGTCTTCAGAAACGTCCGCCGGGTCATCCGAGTGTCAGTCATCTCAGCGCCCTCCCATCGTCGCGGCCGCACGCATGACCGCCCGGATCACCCGATCGTGCGTCCCGCACCGGCACAGGACGCCGTCCAGCGCCTGCTTGAGCTGCGCCTCCGTCGGGCGCGGCGTCTGGTCCAGGAAGGCCTTGGCGGCCATGATGATCCCCGGCGTGCAGTACCCGCACTGCGACCGCCTGCTCCTCGATGAAGGCTGCCTGCAGGGGGTGGGGACGCTCGGGCGAGCCGAGCCCCTCGATCGTCGTCACCGCCTGCCCGGCCACGGCCTGCACCGGGAGCATGCACGAGCGCACCGCCTGACCCCCCACCAGCACCGTGCACGACCCGCACTGCCCGAGGCCGCACCCGAACTTCGTCCCCGTGAGCCCGAGGTCGTTCCGCAGGACGTAGAGCAGCGGAGTCTCGGGATCCGCCGCCACCTCTCGCGCCTGCCCGTTCACGACCAGACGAATCATCGCGCCTCTCCTTTCATCATCCTCCTCATGGAGCCCGCTCTGCGACGTCCGCAGGATTCTCTCGGCAGATCACGGCGTTCCGGGGCGGCCTCCCGAAGACGAAGAGACCCTCTGGGATTCGGTTCTCCCAGAGGGTCGTCACCCGCCCGTGCAGGCGTGGTACGCTGCGCACGAAAACCGCGACCGGCATGCCCCCACTCCCCCTCCAGTGTGGATCGGCACTCTGTCCAATGGCGAAAAGCTACTCAGCCCGTGACGCAAAGTCAACGGCAAAGAGGGAGTGTCCGGTCCGGCACGGGCTAACGGAGACGCTCGACGGTGGCGCCGAGGCTGGATGGGATCGACCCCGGCGGCGTCTCGCCCACCGCCGTCCTATGCCGACAGTCGGGACCGCGGCCGCCTGCGGCCGGTGCGCCCCGCGCGCCGGGGCGCAAGGGGCCTCAACCGCGGTTTCAGCGTCAGGCCGCGCGCATCGTCCCACGCGGCCGGATCCTGCTGGAAGTAGGCCGCCAGCAGCTCGTACAATTCCCCGTGATCCCGCCGCATGGAAAGCGCGGTCTCGAAGAAGGCTTCGACGGCGACGGCCAGGAACTCCACGGGGTCGTGCGCGCCGTACTCGTCGAGCAGCGACTCGCCGCGGAGCATCACGGGGATCTCCCGTTCGCGGATCTCGACCCAGCGGCTGGCCGCCGCATCGCCGAACCCCAGCGGAATGCCGTCGAAGTGCGTCTGCTCGAGGTCGAGAAGATGGGCGAACTCGTGGAACCCGACATGGTACGCGTCGTCGGGGTCTCGAAAGCTCTGGCACAGGGCAGGCACCGACAGGATCACGGTGCCCCAGGGGTGCGCCTGACCGGCCAGGTCATCGGCGCCAAACTCGTAGTCCCGGTCGAAGTCATCGGGGTACAGCAGGACCTCGTTGAGCTGCTCCCAGTCGTACGCCGGCCAGCCGAGCGATAGGGTCACGGCCGACGCCGCGACCAGGAGGCGGAGCTCCTCGGTGGCCTCAACCCCGACACCGGTGATGGACTTCTCCGCCAGGAAGATCCGCACGTCATCCTCGAAACGGGACCGCAGATCGTCAGGCAGACGGTTGTAGTGGTCACACCATTCGTCGCAGGAGAGATCGCCAGGCCTCCGGAACGGGCGTGCCGAGGGCCGTGCGGCGCGCGCGCCAGCGGGCGGCAGAACGCCAGGCCAGGACGCCGACCACCAGCGCCGCGAGAACCAGACTGGTCAGGGCTCCCCACGCGCCGGCGAAGAGGCCGACCAGGGTCGCCAAGATCCCGGCGCCCAGGAGAAGGCCCGCCCAGGCGATGGGCGGAATCGGTGGCGGCACAGTGCGCATCAGGCATCCCACACGCGCAGGCTCACTCGGTCGCGCTCGCGGATCGTGCTGCAGTCCTGGCGAGTCACACCTGACGTTGCCGGTCCCGGAGTGCCGGATGTGCTCCGTCTTCACCCGACACTGTGCGCGTTGCCATTCGCCCGAAGCATCCCCGAGTTGACCGTCAGATGTCAATCCATAATCCCGGCCACACTCGGCAGCAAACCCGTCTCGACACGGAAGATCCGCCGGGGCCAGCCGCGAAAAATGGGATGCGCTGCCGCCATGCTTGTGGTATGGGGTTGTGGCAAATTGCGAGTTCGGCAACCCCTCGCCCAACGTGGGAGCAGACAACGGCATGAGCGACAGATCGGCCGAACCCCCTGCTGACGTCGCAGGGGACGCAGCGGCTTTCTATGCGCGGGTGGCGGACCGTCTCGCCGCCGGCGAGCGCTTGGCGCTCTGCGCGGTCCTGCGTCTTACGGGCTCGGGGCCGCGGCGCGCCGGGGCCAAGATGCTGGTCCGGGAAGTCGGCGGGTCGGAGGGGACCGTCGGTGGCGGCGTCCTGGAGGTGAAGGCTGCGGCGTGGGCTCGGGAGGTCCTCCGTACCGGCCAGGCGGTTTGCCGGACGTTTGCGCTGGACCTCCAGCAGGCCTCGGATGAGGGGATGACGTGCGGGGGAGAGGTGGAGGTCCTCGTCGAATTCCTCGACGGGACCGCACCCCCCATGCGAGACTTCTTCGCCCAGGTCGCTCACCTGCTGACACGCGGCGAGCGTGGATTCCTGACCACGGCCATCTCGCGGGATGGAAACGCGGTCGCCACGGATTGCTTTCTGATGGCCGGCGGGAGTTCCGTCGCCTCCCTGTCCCGAACCGGCCACGTCCTGCCGGAGGATCTGCTCCACCGCCCTGTCCCGGCAACCCCCCATCTCGTCGAGCGGGAGACCGTCCGTTACTTTTTGGAGCCGCTGGCGCCGCCCGTCACGGTCTACATCTTCGGCGGCGGACACATCGGAGCACGTCTCGTCCCGCTCTGCGATCTCCTGGGGTTCCGGACGGTCGTCGTGGATGACCGTGCCGAGTTCGCTTCCCGTGACCGGTTCCCCCTGGCCGGCGAACTCATCGCCGCGCCGTCTTTCGATCGAATCATCGACGATCTGCCCATCGGCGAGGACGGCTACGTGGTCATCGTCACTCGTGGCCATGGCGGAGATCAGGCGATACTGCGCCAGGTCCTGCGTCGCCGGCCTGGCTACATCGGGATGATCGGGAGCCGGCGGAAGCGGGGACTGATCTTCGAGCAGCTTGCCCGCGAGGGGTTCACCCCGGACGATCTCTCGCGGGTCCATTGCCCCATCGGCCTTCCCGTCGGGGCCGAGACGCCCGAAGAGATCGCGGTCAGCATCGCGGCCGAATTGATCGCCACCCGCGCCGGTCGGGGCGAAGCGGCGTAGGCCGTGGCCGCCCGCCCGGACCTCGCCGCTGTCGTCTTGGCGGCCGGGTATTCCCGGCGGATGGGCGCCTTCAAGCCCCTCCTGCCGTTCGGTTCGACCACCGTCATCGAGCGCGTGATCGCCACCATCCGTGAGGCAGGCGTCGAGACCGTCCGCGTCGGTCGTCGGCTGGCAAGCGGACCGTCTGATTCCCGTGCTGGAACGGTCAGGTGTTCCGTGGGTAATGAACGAACGGTATGCGGAAGGGATGTACTGTTCGGTCCAAACTGGGGTCCAAAGCCTCCCCGCCGGTGTTGCCGCGTTCTTCCTGCTGCCCGGAGACATGCCCCTCGTGCGAAGTGCGACGCTCACGCGCCTGATCGCCGAATGGGACGCGAGGCGTGGTGGAATCATCTATCCCCGGCATAAAGGGCGCCGTGGCCACCCGCCGCTCATCGCCGGCACGTATCTTCCGGAGATCCTCGGCGAAGCGCCTGCCGGCGGATTGCGGGAACTCCTCGCCCGTCATGCCGAGGACGCTCGCAACATCGAGGTTGCCGATCCCGGCATCCTCGTGGACCTGGACACACCCGACGACTACCAAGAGAGCCTGCGCGGAGATCCGTCAGGTTAGGAGCCGTTACGAAATTACTTGGCCATTTTCTGCAATTTCGTTACGGCTCCTTATGCCGTTTCCAGAATATCTCCGGTCAAGTCATTCTTTGACAACGGCTTAGCGTGGAGGGATCCGCTCAATCGCGCCGACAGATCACGTTGAGAACGGCCTGGCGCCCCTCCTCTCTGACCGCCCTAAGGGCACGCTGCAAGGCCGGCCGCACCTGCTCGGCCCGCTCCACCCGCTCCCCGTAGCCTCCGTGCGCGTCCACGATCTTCTCGTAGGCTGGTGCCGGCGTGAGATCGCTGAGTGGAAACACTCCCGTCTTCGCCGCCCACCCCTTGGGGAAGAGGGCCGCCGTGGTCTTGCGGACGGCGCCCCAGCAGCCGTTGTTGAAGATCACGACCAGGATGGGAAGGTTATAGACAGTGCTCACCATGTGGGCCGCCGTGGGCACGCTGAAGATGTACGCGCCGTCGCCCACCGTGGCGATGACCGTCTTGTTTGGCTGTGCCAGCTTGACTCCCAGCGCCGCGCCGACGCCCCACCCAAGACAGCCGGCGGGGGAGTGGGAGTAGAAGGACCCCGGCCGATCACGATCGACCTGCGTCAGGCGAAGGTCGTACTCGTTGACGAGGACAGTCTCGTCGTTCGCCGCCTCGCCGATGCAGCGCGAAAGCCATTCGAAGTCAATCGGCGACTCCGCCTGGGCGGCCAGGGCGCCGCTCCGCCAGGCCGACCGCTGCGCCTCGTGCTCCCCGCGCAGGGCCGCCGAGCGGCGCGCACGCGCCTCCCCGTCTCCGACCCGGCGTCCGGCCGCCGCCGCGAGCGCCCGCAGGGTGCTCGGGGTGTCTCCCTGGAGATTGAGGGTCGCGGGAAACGTCCTGATCGGGTAGCGGGCGAATAGCGGGTCGCAGCCCAGGTGGATGACCCGGGCATCGGGGTTGACCCGCATCCGCGCCGGGAACCATGGGACGTCGCTTTCCGCCACCAGGACGACATCCGCCCGCTCGAGGAAGGGAGCCGGGTCGAAGCCGAGGTGGTGCGGATGGCTGGTGGGGAAGTTGACGTGGGTGGGGTTGAACTCCACAACCGGGATGGCCAAACCCTCCGACAGTTCTACCAGGGCCGTCATCGCATCCTGTTCCCGCCCCAGGCTCGTTGCGATCACGAGCGGCGACTCGGCCGCTGCGAGGAGGCCCGCCGCCTGCTCCACCAGCGCCGGGTCCGGCTGCAATCGCCCCCGCGGCCCGCCCGGACCGTCGGCCGCGAACCGGAAGGCGGTCTGGGGTTCGGCCAGGACCTCGCGCGGAAGGGTGAGATAGGCGATGCCCTGAGGGTCGCTCGTGGCCACCGCCAGGGCTCGGTCCACGACGCCCTCGAGTTGCACGAAGTTTCGCAACTCGTAGTCCCATTTGAGGAACTCGCGGATCAACCCGGCCTGGTCGTAGGCCTCCTGGGCCCAGTGGATGTAAAGATCCCGCGCCCCCAGGAGGCCCGCCTCGACGAGGGGGGTGCGGCCCGCCGTCATGAAGAGCGGGATGTTGGCGCGGGCGGTGTTGATCAGAGCGCCGGCGCAGTTGGCCGTCCCGACGATGGTATGGGCCATCACCACCTGCGGCCGCCCCGTGCACATCGTGAACCCGTGGGCCATGCTCACGGCCACGAACTCGTGCGGCACCGTGATCGGCCGCGGCCGGTACTTGCCCTCCGCCGCGAACTTCGCGAAGGCGTCCACCAAGGGGCCGAAGTCGGTGCCCGCGTTGCCGAAGAAGTATTCGATGCCACGGGCGCGGAGCAGCTCCAGGTACGCCTGCGCCGTCGTTTCCACCGGGACGGATACCTCACGAGTGTCGCTCATTCGCCCCCCTCACATGCTGGAAAGACGCCCACGTTCCCCCGAATCGAGGAGACGGCCACGATCGCATGAATTCCTTCGGCTTGGCACGCATCGCGCCTCGCACTCCGAGGGCGGCGCAACCGCCGAGTGCCGGACAGTCTACTGCCGAGCACCCCGTCGAGGCAATTCCATATGCGAGTGGCCGCGCGACCCGGGAGGGGGAGTCCTGCCTACAGCCCTCCCGATGTCCCGGCCGGCTGGACGGGTCCGCGGTTCTGCAGCCGGCAACCCAAGCGGATAAGCGCCTCCCCTATGAGGAACCGCCACCCAGTCCTCCGCGGGCGGTGCTCGTGGCGCCGGAACCAGCCCCAGCGCGTAAGTTGCCGATCCAGCGCGACCACCTTGCGAAACTGTTCCCGCAATGTATAGTCAGCGAAGAAATTGTCCATGGCCATCTCCTTCCGGTGGTTCAGAGACCCGGTGCCAGTGTCCCAGTCGTCTGGGCCGCCCTCGTTTCCTGTCAAAGCGACGGACCCTCGACGGTCGGACGTGACGCCTCCGAAGTCTCGAAACCCCGTGATGGCGCATTACTCTCACCTCCCTTCAAGCGCCCTTGCAGGCGCGAAAAAACGAAAGCCCTGAGGCCGGAGGGCCCCAGGGCTCTGACAGGATCCGCGATAACGCTCAGTAGTTGACTAGAATTCTTCCCGTCCCTGCCGACACCCCTGCCCTCGTTCGACGATGGCTCGTCGTCGCGGGCAGCGCTTGACCATGAAAAGCGGCAGGAAAAGCATGACCGTCAACCTCCGTACGTGGAGGCACTATACCTCATCCCGCTGTCAGTTCAAGCGAAATCTCCAGGACATGCCCGGTACGCCGCGATGGGCCGTGCTGGTCGACCAACACCGAAAAGTTTCACAGACGACCAAACGAGTTAAGAGCGAGCAGGCCGATCAAAACGGTCCAGATGCAAGGCGGCAAGTGAGGGGCCAAGTGAGGCGTACTCCAGGTACGCCGCAACGCTCGCCTAGTGCGCCAACGCAGCAATGTGCCGTTTTCAGCGACCTGCTAGACCAAGACCGCTCGATGGGTAACGCCCGCTCGGCCAAAGACCTCACGGTACCGCTCGATCTCGTCCGGAGGACCGGTCGGCTTGGCGTCGTTGTCCGAAAGCTTGACCGCCGGCCGGTCGTTGGCTTCCGTGACCTTGCAGATCAAGCTGATGGGGTCGAGATCGGTCGCGCCGCGGGGGTGGCAGGTCCGGAAATCGTTGGTGAGAAGGGTGCCCCAGCCGAACCCGGTGCGGATGCGGCCGAGGAAGTGGCGGTGGAGGGCGATCGCCGTCGGACTGTCCAGCCCGTCGGAGAAGAGGATCAACTTCGTGCGCGGGTCGCGACCGCGAGCGCTCCACCAGGCGATGGCCTCTTCGCCCCCCGCAATCGGGTCCTTGGAGTCGATGCGGAGGCCCGTCCAGTCGGCGACCCAGTCGGGGGCCTGGGCCAGGAACTGGGTGGTCCCGTAGGTATCCGGGAGGAAGATGAGCAGCCGGCCGCCGTAGGTCTCTTGCCACCGGGCCAGGACGTCGTACTGCGACGCTCGAAGCGCGTCCGGCGTCCTCGCCATGGTCGCCTGCACCATGGGCAACTCGTGGCCGTGCGTGCCGATCGCCTCGATGTCGTGTCGCATGGCAAGGAGCACGTTGGAGGTGCCGGTGAAGGCGGGTCCCAGCACGTCCCGGGCGGCGAGCACCGCCCACTCATGAAACAGGTAGTCGTGCCGGCGTCGGGTTCCGAAATCCGCCAGCCCGGATACCCCCGCGTCCCGGAGGCGCAGCAGGTTCCGCCACAGGTTCGTCTTCGCCTGTGCGTAGAGGACGTCCAGCTCAAACCGCGATAGCCGCTGGAGCCCCTGCCGGTTGCGCAGGGTGTTCACGATGGCGAGGGCGGGGATCTCCCACAGCGTGGTCTCCGCCCATGGTCCGGAAAACGTCAGCTCGTACTGGCCGTCCTTGATCGCGAGGTGGTACGCCGGGAGCTGGTAGGCGGCGAGCCAGGTAAGGAAGTCCGGCCGGAACATCCCGGCTTGTCCGTAGAACGTGTTGCCGGCCAGCCAGATCAACTCGGATTTCGTGACGCGGAGGCTGCGCGCATGATCGAGTTGCTCGCGCAGCTCCTGCTCGGGGATCGCGTCGGCCAGCCGGACGGCCGTCGTCCGGTTGATCAGCGAGAAGGTGACGGGCACCGCCCGGTAGTGCAGCCAGATGAACTGCAGCATCAGGAACTTGTAGAAGTCCGTGTCGAGCAAGGACCGGACGATGGGGTCGATCCGATAAGAGTGATTGTGGGCACGCGTGGCAAGGTCGAGCATCGGCGAGGGCTCCGCGAGATTATGGTCCCTGCATTTGACCAGCAGCCGCGTCCGCCGTCAAGGAGGATCGTGCCCCACCTGAAGTGACTAGGAATGCCGGGCGATTCCTGGCCTCCGCAGAGGTTACGCTGCAGGATGAGGCGCCGCGCTAAGCCGTTGTCAAAGAATAACTTGACCGGAGAAATTCCGGGAACGGAATAAGGAGCCGTAACGAGATTACAACAAATGGCGACGTTTTTTCGTAACCGCCCCTAACAGGATGCTGAAAAACCCGTTCTTGCCCAGGCTGCTCAAAAGGGCCCAGATGCAAGGCGGCGCGCAAAGGGCCGAGTGAGGCGTACTTCCGGTACGCCGCAGCGAGTGCCCGAGCAAGCCAACGCCGCAGATGGGCCGTTTTCAGCAGCCTGTTAACGCTTTCGCGCGATTGTGCCGCTCACGACGAGACACACCGCCATGGCCCAGAACACCGGGGTCATGCCGAGTGCTTCACCGAGCGCACCAAAGAGCAGCGGCATCCCGGTCTGGCTCATGTTGATGATCAGCGAACGTACGCCGATGGCCTCGGCAGCGCGGCCCGGCGGCGCCTTGGCGGAGAGCAGCGACATGATCATCGGCTGCGCGCCGCCCAGGCCCATACCGAGAACGAACGCAAACGTCAGCAGGAGCGGCATGCCGTGGACCAGCGGGAACGCAAAGTAGGTCGTGCCCGCCGACAGCATCGCGAGGACCAGCATCTGCCATTCGCCGACGCGGTGCAGGAGCAACGGCACCATCAGGCGCACGACAAATATCGCCGCGCCGAAGGCGCCGAGAATCATCCCGATCTCCGTCGCTGACAGGCCGATTTGCGAGCCATGGATCGGCACCACGAACGTGAACAAGTCCCAGGCCGGCGACAGCACGCCGCTCGCCAGGAACACGTAGCGCAGCGTGCGGTTCCTGAACAAGTCGCTCAGGCGCGGTTTCTCGCCGGTCGGCTCCGGGGCTTGGTGTCGTGGGATCTCCACGCGCCGGGCGAGCAATCCGACCAGCGTCAGCAACGCCGAAGCCTCCAAGTAGCAGGAACGTGCGGCGGTACCCGATCCAGTCGATCGCAAAACCGGCGATCATCGGCCCGAGGAAGCCGGACGTCGAAAACCCAAGCGCAAGCAGGCTGTAATTCATGGCACGGTCCTGCGGCTGGCCCATCCTGCCCGCCATGTGGTTGACCGCGATATGAACCAGCATGAACCCCGAGCCGACGAGACAGCTCACCAGAAACAGCATTTCGAGCCGCGGCACGAGGAAGGCGAGTGCAATGCCGCAGATCACGGATGCGGTGCCGGCCAGGAGCGGCCGGCGCACGCCGATGCGGTCGATGACGCGTCCCGCGTGCACCGAGAACAGCGTCGGCAGCAGCGCGAGCAGTGAGAGGATCGAGCCAACCGTAAATGGTGAGGCGTGCAGGCTGAGCGCGAACAGCGACAAGTTGACGCGGACTCCCGCAAACGCGGCGTGCAGGGAAAGCGCAAGCAGCACCGTGAAGCGAAGATTGTCGAGCGGCATCAGCGGTTTACGGATTGCGATCCCTGTTCTTGGCGCGGTGGAGCGCCTTGGCGGCGGCCGTGATCACGTCCCCGAGCGCGGCACTCGTTCCACTCCGCCAGCCGATAGACATGTGCGTGCGGGGCCCGCGCCCCGATTGCGCGGGATCGTGCGTACCGCAGACCGAGCCCGCGTGTCAAGTAAAACCGCCACCCTTTCCTGTTGACAACCGATTCTGGCCCACCGGATACTCCCCCTGTCCCTGAACCGCACCACGCATAGCATTGTTGCGGCCAGCTTGAGGGTGTAGGCTGGCTCTCTGGCGGCACCCGACCGGCCGTGCTCGATCCGGCCGTCCGACCTGTATGATCGAAGAAAGAAGGAGTCCATGACCGCAATCGCCAACCTGGCAAAGGAGTAGCCTTGTCTGCGCTCATCACGGCTGCAGGTGCCGCGCACGCGGCAACCTATGTCTATGTGTCGAACGCCGAGGACGGCGACATCGGGATGTACACGATGGAGAGCGACGGCACGCTGAAGCCGGGGGCGCGCGTCGAGGCGGGCAAGCTGGTGATGCCGATGAGCGTCAGCCCGGACAAGCGCTTCCTCTTCGCCGCGGTCCGCACGAAGCCCTACACGGTGGTCACCTACGCGATCGACCGCAAGACGGGCGCGCTGAAGCAGCTCTCGAAGGGGCCGCTCGCCGAGAGCTTCCCGTACATCCACGTGGACAAGACCGGGCGGTACCTCCTCGGCGCGTCCTACGGCGGCCACCTGGTCAGCGTCAACCCCATCGGCAAGGACGGCAAGGTGTCCGAGCCGCTGCAGGTGATCCCCACCGCCCGCAATGCGCACTCCATCATCACCGACAAGACCAACCGGTACGTCTACGTGCCGCACCTCGGCACCGACCAGATCTTCCAGTTCCGCTTCGACGCGAAGACCGGCAAGCTGACGGCGAACACGCCGCCGGTCGTCCAGATGAAGGCCGGGACCGGCCCGCGCCACATCATCATCTCCGGCGACAACAAGTTCGCGTACCTGCTGAACGAGCTGACGGCCACGGTCACCACCCTGTCGCTCGACCAGAAGACGGGCCTGCTCAGCGAGGTGAGCGAGGCC
This sequence comes from uncultured Methylomirabilota bacterium, assembly GCA_963695995.1. Taxonomy (GTDB): domain Bacteria; phylum Methylomirabilota; class Methylomirabilia; order Methylomirabilales; family 2-02-FULL-66-22; genus 2-02-FULL-66-22. Next base: position 117,950 of record CAVOIV010000039.1, on the reverse strand, counting down.
TCGGCGCTGCCGCCGGACAGCAAGCTCCAGCCGGGCGCGCCGCGCGTCCCGGCCGGGCAGGGTGAGACGCCGCGCGACGTGTCGAACGACATCTGGGCCTCCGACCTGCACCTGACGCCCGACGGCAAGTTCCTGTACGCCGCGGAGCGCACCAGCAGCACGATCGGCGCGTTCAGCGTCGACGCTGCCAGCGGCAAGCTCACCTACCTCTCGAGCACGCCGACCGAGAAGCAGCCGCGCGGCTTCCGCATCCACCCCAACGGCAAGTTCATGGTCGTCAGCGGCGAGCTGTCGGACACGATCTCGGTCTACGCGATCGAGGCGAACGGCGCGCTCAAGCTGCTGCAGAAGTACCCGACGGGCAAGGACTCGAACTGGGTGGAGATCGTCAGCTTCGACTAACAGGCTGCTGAAAAAGGCCCATCTGCGGCGTTGGCTCGCCTCGGCCACTCGCTGCGGCGTACCTCCAGTACGCCTCGCTCGGCCCGTCGGCTGCGCCGCCTTGCATCTGGACCTTTTTGAGCAGCCTGGGCGAAAAGGGTTCTTCAGCATCCTGCCAATGCACACGCATTACCCGATTTGACATAGACGCGGACCGAACTGGCGGTCCACCGGATGCCGTTGCTCGGCCTGGCTCTCGCGGCGACGGCGCGCCCGCTCGGGGCTCGAAGTCGGGAATCGCGAGCGCGGCCGAGCCGCTGGAATGGCGGTGGGTCCCATGAGTCAGCTCCGGCCCGGAACACGGGGAGTATCATGTCTGAGAATACGTTGCGAGACCCTGCCGCCGGGGATGCTCCACTGCGCAGCGACATCCGCCGCCTTGGGAATCTCCTGGGGAACGTCATCCGGGAGCAAGCGGGCAGCGCGCTGTTCGAGACGGAAGAACGGATCCGGAATCTGAGCAAGGACCTCCGGCAGACCTTTTCCCTGGAGCGGGAGGCGGAGATGGCCCGCCTGACCGAGGGCCTCGACCTGCCGACCTCCAGCCAGATCATCCGGGCGTTTACCACCTTCCTGCAGCTCGTCAACGTGGCCGAGCAGATTCACGAGACCCGAAAGCTCCGGCAGGACGAGCTCGCGGCTCCGGCTGGTTCCCGGCCCGGGTCGCTCGACCATGCGGTGGCACACTGCCGCAGCGCCGGCGTCGCCGCCCAGGATCTCCAGGCGCTGCTTCACACCCTGGACATCACGCTGGTCCTCACCGCGCATCCGACGGAAGCCAAGCGGCGGAGCATCCTGGAGAAGACCCAGCGGATCTCCGGACACCTGGCCGCCCTGGACCAGCAACTCCTGACGGTCCGGGAGCAGGAGATGCTGGAGGACGACATCCTCGCGGACATCACCGCCATCTGGCAGAGCGATGAAGTCCGGCGCCGGCCGCCGACGGTCCAGGACGAGGTCCGCAACGGCCTGTTCTATTTCGACGAAGTCCTGTGGGAGGTGCTGCCCCGGATCTACCGCGATCTGCGACATGCCCTGCGGAGACATTACCCCGAGACGACGTTCCTCATCCCGCCCTTCTTCCGGCTCGGCTCGTGGATCGGGGGCGATCGGGACGGGAATCCCCACGTCACGCTGGAGACCACCTGGGAGACGCTGCGGCTGCACAAGGATCTCGCGTTGCGGAAGCACCGAGCCGGGGTGGAGCGCCTCGGTGCGGCGCTCAGCCAGTCGCAAGGACAGGTCGGGGTGCAGGAAGACTTGCGTGCGTCGGTGGAAGCCGACGAGGCGCGACTCGGCCTGGGGGAGCCGCGGGCGGAGTCGCGGAACGAGTCCGAGTGGTATCGGCGCAAGCTGCGCTGCATGGGCCGGCGGCTGGACGCGTCGCGGCTCGCCAACGCGCGGCCCGCCGGAACGCCCGGCCCTGCCGGGGACGCGTGGCCGTACGCCCAGGCCGCGGAACTCCTGGCCGACCTGGCCCTGATCCGTGGGAGCCTCGCCGCCAACCGCGGCGCACGCCTCGCCGAGGGCATCGTCCAGGCCATGATGGACCAGGTCAGCGTCTTCGGCTTCCATCTGGCGCCCCTCGACATCCGGCAGGATGCCGCGGCGCTGCGCGCGACCGTCGCGGAGATTGCGCTGGCGGTCGGCCTGACGGACCGGGATCTCCGCTCCCTTGACGAATCGGAACGGCAAGCGCTCCTCACGCGCGAGCTGGAGACGCCGCGCCCCTTGATTCCGCCGTTTGCCCGGTGGAGCGCGACGACCACGGACACCATCGAGCTCTTTCGGATCATCCGACGCGCCCAGACCGAGGTGGCGCCCGCGGCCGTCACCGCCTTCATCATCAGCATGACCGAGCAGCCCAGCGACGTCCTGGCGGCCCTGCTGCTGGCCAAGGAGGCCGGCCTCGTCACGCGGGAGGCCGGCGGGGTCGAAAGCCGGCTGGATCTGGTGCCCCTCTTCGAGAAGATCCACGTCCTCCGCGCCGCCCCGCACATCATGGACGCGCTGTACGCCAATCGGGCCGTACCGGGCGCACCTCGCAGGCCGCGGGGGGATCCAGGAAGTGATGCTGGGATACTCCGACAGCAGCAAGGACGGCGGCTACCTCACCTCGAACTGGGAGCTGTACGTGGCGCAGCAGGGGCTGGCGGCGTCGGCCCAGTCGCAGGGCGTGAAGCTCCGCATCTTCCACGGCCGGGGCGGGACGGTGGGCCGCGGCGGTGGACCCATGCACGAGGCGATCCACGCCCAGCCGCGCGGGAGCGTGGGCGGGAAGATCAAGATCACCGAGCAGGGGGAGATGATCCACTACAAGTACGGGGATGCCCAGGTGGCGATGCGCAATCTGGAGCTGGTCGCGTCATCGGTCCTGGAGACCAGCACCGGCGCGTACGAGGCGTCCGCCGTCGCTCCCGCCTGGCCCGCCGTGATGGCCGATCTCTCCGACCGGGCGCACCGGGCCTACCGGGCGCTGGTGGTCGAGGACCCCGACGCGTTCCGGTACTTCGAGGAGGCGACCCCGGTCCAGGAGATCAGTCGGCTGAATATCGCGTCGCGGCCCGCTCGGCGGCATGGCACGAGCGGCTTCGACGACCTGCGGGCGATTCCGTGGGTGTTCGCCTGGGTCCAGAGTCGCCACTACCTCCCCGGCTGGTACGGCATGGGCACGGCCCTCAAGAGCTTCCTGGCGGAGAATCCCGCGGAACACCTGTCTCTCTTGCGCACCATGTACCGCCAATGGCCGTTCTTCACCCGGGTGATCGAGAATGCCCAGATGACCATGGAAAAGGCGGACATGGGGATCGCCCACCGGTACGCGTCCCTGGTTCAGGATCCCGCCGTGGGCGCCCGGATCTTCGAGCGCATCCGGTCCGAGTACGAAACCTGCCGCGAGGTGCTCCTCGGCATCACCGAACAGGTGGAGCTCCTGGACAACGACCCGGGCCTCCAGCGGTCGCTGCGCCTGCGGAATCCCTACGTGGACCCGCTCTCCTACATCCAGGTGAGCCTGCTCCGGCGGATGCGCGCGCTGCAGGGACCGGACGAAGCGGAGGCGAACGCCGAGACCATGGCCGCCCTGCGGCGGCCGCTCCACCTCACCATCAACGGCATCGCCACCGCCATGCGCTCCACTGGATGATTTCCCCCGGGTGGCCGATTCCGGGGACACCATACTGATTTGAGGAGCGGACCGGGGGAAAATGAGTATGGCGTCCCCCTGCATTCCATGCTGTCCATGCTTGTCCTTGACTCTCTGCGCGTCCCTGATAGGGTATCTCCGTGCGCTGTTGCGCAGGCACTGGGAGGAGGCACCCAGCGGTGACGGCAGTTCCAAACACAGTGGGCGATGGGGCGCAGGACGGCGTGTCGGGTGTGGTCTCCGACATCCAGCGGTTCTCGGCGCACGACGGCCCCGGGATCCGGACCACGGTCTTCTTGAAAGGCTGCCCGCTCCGATGCCCTTGGTGTCACAATCCCGAATCCCAGCGCAGTAGCCCGGAGATTCTTTTCGACGAGCAGAAGTGCATCGGGTGCGAAGCCTGCCGGGCCGTCTGTCCTGGCGGTGCCATCGACTTCGCGGATCCTTCGCGAATCCGCCGCGCGCTCTGCGAGGGTTGCGGCCGCTGCGCCGAGGCGTGCCCCACGTTGGCGGCCACGCTCTGCGGGCGCCGAATGTCGGTGGCGGAGGTGATGCGCGCCGTGGAGCGGGATCGCGCCTTCTACGTGGCGTCGGGGGGCGGCGTCACCCTTTCGGGTGGGGATCCGGTCTGCCAGCCGGACTTTGCCGCCGACCTGCTGCGTGCGTGCCGCGGACGCGGGATCTCGACGGCCATCGAGACTGCGGGGTGGTGTCCCCCCGACGTGCTGCAGCGCGTGATCGAGCACGCCGATCTGGTGCTGTTGGATGTCAAGACGGTGGACGCGAACGCGCACCAGCGCTGCCTGGGCCAGCCACTCGATCCCGTCGTTCGGAGCGCCCGCCTCATCGCGGAGTCCGGGGTCCGACTCATCGTGCGGGTCCCCGTGGTCCCGGGTTTCAATGATGGCGAAGGCTCCCTGGAGCCGATTCTCGCCTTCGCTGCGCGGCTGACGAAGGAGGTGGCTTTCATCCCCCTTCATCGCCTCGCGGAAGGCAAGTACCGGCGCCTGGGGCGACCCTACCCGTCGGCGAACACGCCCCGGCCCACGCCGGCCTTCATGCAGCACGTCGCAGCGCGCGCGACCGCGTGGGGGCTGTGCGTCACCGAGTGAGGAGGTTCAATGCGCGAGCGCGTGGCGAGACTGAAACAGGAGGTCTTCGCGCTGGACGACCGGTCCGTGTTCTGGGAGCGCATGGTCGCCCTTCGCCGTGCTCACGAGCAGTACGGTCGCGAGCGCCCCACCTGCCTCTACGCGTTGGCCCTGCGGAGCATCACGGAAACGATGTCGGTGGTGATCGGCGAGGACGAGCTGATCGTCGGGGAGCCCCGGGAGGTCCTCCTCTCCGCCGCCGAGGAGCGTACCTTCGCGGCGCACGCCGACGACTACATCCAACCATACTGGTTTCACACCCGGGGACATGTGACGCCCGCCTGGGATCTGCTCCTCGATCGCGGGCTGCTCGGTATCAAGAACGAGGCGGAGGAACGGATGGCCGCCCTGGACCCCGGCGAGGCAAGGGCGGCCGAGCGCCGCGAGTTCTGGGAGGCGATTGCGATCTGCTGCCAGGCGGTGGTGGACCTAGCCGCCCGTTATGCGGAGAGCGCCGCGAGGATGGCCGCTGCAGCGTCGGATCCGCTGCGGCGGAGCGAGCTGGAGCAGATCGTCGCCGCCTGCCGACGGGTCCCGGCGCTGCCCGCGCGCTCGTTCCGCGAGGCCGTCCAATCCATCTGGTTCCTCGACTTCGTGCTCCACGCCGTGTGCGGCGCCCGCGACTATGCCGCGGGTCGGCTCGACCAGTACCTGCTCCCGTTCTACCGGCGGGACCTGGCGGCCAGCACGCTCACCCGTGACGCGGCCTTGGAGTTGCTGCAGTGTCTGTTCGTGAAGATGAACCGCTTCATCGGGCTCCACGACCACTACACGACCTCCGTGAAACGGTCGCCGTGCGTGGACAGCGTGCAGTACGTGGTGGTCGCCGGACAACACGCGGACGGCAGCGATGCCACCAACGAGCTCTCCGCCCTGTGCCTGCAGGCGGTGGACGAGCTGCGCCTCAAGGAGCCCAACCTCACCGTGCGCTACCACCCTGCCATGGACCGTGGGTTCTGGCGGAGCGTGTGCGACGCGGTACGGCGGGGGGCGAGCGTCGGGATCTACAACGACGACGTCGTGATCGCCGCCCTCACGAACCTCGGCTTCTCCCTCGCGGAGGCACGGAGCTACGTCCACTACGGTTGCTGCAACCCGCAGATCCCGGGGTGCGAGCCGCAGCTGCGCGAATACCAGCACAGCCTGGTCAAGTGCGTCGAATTGGCCTTGAACAACGGCCGCGACCCCATCCGGGCAGACTTGTCCCCCTCGAAAACGAGTTGCGCTACAGGAGCCCCGGTTACACCGTCGACGAGAACCATGCGGGGTTCCGGACCGGCGAACCTGCAGACCTAAAGAGCTTTGCCGAACTCATGGACGCCGTGAAGGCATGGATCGCGTCCGACGTCGCGCGTGCGGTCGCCCTCAAGCGGACGTTCTACGCGGAGGATTATCTGGCGCGCCGCCCGTTCTGCTTCGAGTCCGCGCTCATCCACGACTGCCTCGCCCAAGGCCGGGACGCCAACCACGGGGGCGCGCGGTACGCGCACCACAACCACTACGCGGGCGGGCTCGCCACGACGGCGGATGCCCTCGTCGCGCTGAAGAAGGCCGTGTACGAGGAGGGCCGATTCACACTGGAGGAGATGCGCCAGGCGCTGGCCGAAAACTTCGCCGGGAGGGAGACGCTGCGGCAGCGCCTGTTGACCCGGTACCCCAAGTTCGGCAACGACGACGACGAGGTGGACGGGATCGCCGTGGAGATCGCGGAGTGCTTCTGCCGAGAGGTGATCACGCACACTGACCCGGTGCTGGGCGCCTGCTGGCCGGGCATCTACACGTACCACCGCTTCAAGCGCATCGGCGAGGTGGCGGGCGCGACACCGGACGGCCGGATGGCGGGCACGCCGACCAGCGAGAACCAGGGCGCGGCGCCGGGGCGGGCCCGACTCGGGCCGACCGCGCCTTGCGCTCTCTCGCGAAGCTCCCGCTGCGCTTGACGCCGAGCGGGGGCCAGACGCTGACGCTGCACCCGACGCTCTTCTCCGGCCCGGACGGCGTGCGGCACCTGAGCGACCTGATCGAAACCTATTTCCAGCTAGGCGGCCAGCACTTGCAGGTGAACATCGTGAACCCGGAGATGCTCCGCGCCGCGCAGCGCGATCCCGACCAGTATCGCGACCTGGTGGTGCGGGTGACCGGCTACAGCGCCTACTTCGTGACCCTCGACCGTCAGTCACAAGACCACTTGATCGCGGCGGCCGGAGACTGAGCGAGCCACTTGCTCGGCTGATAGGTCCTGCCGCCTTCGCCGCGAAGGGATCTGAAGCACTCGAACGGTTCGTCGCTAACGGTGCACCGAAAACCTTGACGTGTCGAAGTCATCCCCCTTGGCTTCCCGCTCGTCCCCGGGAATCGGCAGTCCGTTCCGCAGTACTCGGGGATCCGGCTATTCGAGTCGGAGCGGATACCGTCCCAGCTCGTAGGCGCTGTCGAACATCGCGACCACGTTCGCGGGCGGCACCTCGGGCTGGATGTTGTGGACCGAGCAGACGACGTACCCGCCGCCCGGGCCCAGGTCCCGGATCCGGCGGCGGACCTCCTCGCGAACGTCCTCGGGGGTGCCGTACGGGAGAACCTGGTGGGTATCGATGGCGCCCCAGAAGGTCAACTTGTCGCCGAACTCTCGCTTCAGCTTTTGCGTGTCGCCCATCCCGTCCGCGGACACCTGCACGGGGTTCAGGATGTCCACCCCCAGATCGACGAAATCGGGGAGCAGCGGGTAGATGGCGCCGTCGGTGTGGTAGTAGAGCTTGGCCCCGGTGCGGGCCCGAAAGAAATCGAAGGTGCGCTGCTGCCGGGGCTTGATCAATGACCGGTAGAGCGCCGGCGAGATGAGTGGACTATCCGTGCCCCCGAGGTCGTCGCTCGTCACCATGACGATGTCGACGTCCTCCCCCACCTCCTGCAGCGCGCGCTCCGCGATGGCGAGGCGGATCTCCAGGAAGCGGTCCATCAGGGCCTCGGCGAACGGCACGTTCGCCACGATGTCCATGTAGAAGTTCTCCCAGCCGCGCAATTCGCAGCAGCGGAGAAAGAAGGCGCAGTTCAGATCCACCACGACGGCGTAGTCCGTCTCCCGATGAAGGTGTCGCGCCCGTTCGCGAAGGCCGCGAAAGCGCCCGGGATCCATCGGGTCCGGCCAGCGGTACGCCTCGATGGCCGAGAGGCTGCCGTCTTCCGCCAGAGGGGAGCCGACCAGGTCGTAATAGTAGGAGTCCTTGGGCATGGTCCGCACCACGCCCCACTCGTCCTCGAAGGTGCGCTCGTCGAGCCAGCGATCCTTCCAGCGCTCGGGGGCGCCCAACCCGACCCCCCGGAAGTCGATGTGGAATCGTCGCAGGATGTCCTCGTCCACGCGGGCCGTCTGCCCGCGCTTGTCCTTGACCTGGATCGTCGTGTCGCTCATCCCCAGATGGGCAAGGAGGTTCCGGTAGGCGGTGAGGGTGATCCCGTCGCCGACCGCCTGGCCGAGATCCAGGGGTACCCGATCGGGCTCCTGGTGGTTGAGGGCCGCCTTCACGCGCTCCCGTGGCGTCATCTCCGCTCGCTTCACTGTTCTCCCTCCGGGAATCTCGATCACCCTGCGGATCCTACCGGCCCCTCGTATGGCGTATAGTCCTCCAACCGGAAGTACAAATAGTCACCATGGATCATTCAGATCATCCCGCCGGTCGAAACATGCTCCCTGGCGCCCCGCCTTCAAAGACCATGTCGTATTCGATCCGGTCCCCCTTTCGTCGCCTTGTCATGAGATAGGATTGCATGATGTCAACGGTTCCGGGTCTCCCTGACAGATGAAAGCACCCCAGTAGAGCGGATCGGGATACTTCTCCTTCATCGCCAACTGGGCCTCGCGTAGTGCATCCGAGCGGGCTTGGCCCGCCAGGATGCGGTGGTAGAAGTCTTCCATCAACTCCTGCGTCTGCCGGTCAGGCACCTTCCACAAGCTCATCACTAAGGTCTTGGCGCCCGCAAGCACGAAGGAGCGTCGCAGGCCGAAGACCCCTTCCCCCGCCGGATCTCGCCCAAGCCGGTTTCGCAGGCTGAGAGCACAACCAGTTCCGTGTTCACCAGGTTCAGCCCTGAGACGTCTTCGGCGGTCAGGATGCCGTCTTCCGCCTCCAGGCGGCAGCGGTCCGCGTCGCAACCATGTGTTGGCCCCGGCTAGCGCCAGTCCGGAACGGAGCAGCGGATTCTCCTTGACGGTCGACAGTCGCCCCAAAGGATTTTCGGCTGGGGCGCCCGCCATGGACGGCAGGTTGACGGAATCGAACAATTGGTCATTCAGGAAGAACCCGTGCGTAGCGATGTGCAGGATGCGCGGGGACTGGCTCGCCTTGAGAAGGCTTTCCAGGGCCTCAGCTCCCACGAATGGTTGCACGCCCAGCATGTCAGCGATGCGCTGTGCTTCCAGGAGTGTCCCCGGCAGCGGATTGAACCGGATGCCACCCCGAGAGAGTTCCAGCGACTGGCGAACGAGCAATCCGCCATAGCCGGATTCAGGGCCCGCGACGGCCAGATCGAAATCAGGGAAAGCCACAACCACCGGCTTTTCGATCTGGGTGGACGGAACTGCAGCGTGACGCAAGAGGTCTCGCCCGACCGTGAGATAGCTGATCCGATAGTTATCGATGAGACAGCGGCCGTTACCAGTCGGAAGCGCCTCGAAAGGAAGGCGGGTCAAATCGCCGTCCGGGGCAATGAAAAGCCGGCTGCAGCCTCTGAGCACCGGAATCAGCGGGTCGAAGAGTGCTGCGCGCAAATCCGTGCCGCCGGTCGAAGCCTGCTGCGCGGGCTCGGCCGCGAACAGGTGCCGGTCTCCGCCAGTGATGGTGGATCTGAAATCCGCGATCAATCGGTCGATCTTCTCTGCGTCCCCGAGATCAACCAGCGCGACTTCGTCCGGCCTTCCGGCGTGAAGGACAAAGGCCAAGTAGCGCATCCGAGTCCATTGCGCTTGCCCCTTCGCCGGCAGCGCCTTGAAGTTGAAAGCATGGATGCGCACAAATTCTACCAGCACGGCACCCGTCTGGAGAGCATTGGCGATGGCGGACCGGTCTGCCGTCTGGAGCTCTTGTTCGAGCTTCATCTCCGGGATGTGCTGGGCCAGGTCCTTTTCTAATTTCTCCTTTTCATCGCGCCACTTGGATATCAGCGCGCGGTGGGCCTCAATCCCCTCCGGTCCCGGCCCTTCCAAGGTCTTGTTGGCCATTTGGGTTCGGAGAGCATGCACTCGATCCAGCTGCGACTGAAGAACGGGGTATTTCCCAACCAGAACGGCATCTCGCTGGACACCCAACACCTCAGCGCCAAGCGACTTGCGCTTCTGCACCAAGTTCAGAGCATTCCCTACCGCCTCGGGCGAGTTAGCGAAAATGTCGGAAACCAGTGTTAAGAAGCTATAAAACGGCCCTATGAAGTCTTCCAGGTAGAGCATGCGCTGCCGCTCGGAGCCGGTCGAGAAAACCTCGCCGATCAGGTGGTCGTTGATGACTTCAACGCGTGATTTTTGCTCCAGCGCCTCTCTCTCCCTGCCGGTGGCGGCATATAGTAAGGCAAGATTATTCAAAGCGTGGGAGACGGAAGGGTGAACCTCACCGAAGTGATCGGTCCGGATCCCGAGCACCTCCCGGTGCAAAGGCTCGGCCTCGGCATATCGCCCGCTTTCCTGAAGAACGAGAGCCAGGTTGGCCAGACTGTGGGCGAGCTCGAGCGGTGGCTGATTCGGGGCCGAGCGCTGGATGCCGACAGCCTGCCGGAAGTAATTTTCGGCCTTGGGCCAGTCGCCCATTTCCCGGTACAAACCGGCCATGTTATTAAGCATGAGGCCAAAGGCCGAGCTGCTATCACCAAGAACCTGCCTTCTGATTTTCAATGACTCAAGCTGCAGCGCTTCTGCCAGATCGAACTTGCCCTGGTCGATGTACACCAGCGCAAGGCTGTTCAAGTGGTGGGCAAGGTCCAGCGTGTTTTCCCGACCAAGAGCCTTCTCAATGCCGATTGCCCGTGTCAGATGTAATTCGGCGCCGGCCAAATCGCCCATATCATGAAAGAGAGCGGCCAGTCGCCTGAAGCGCCGGCGGCAGATCAGGAGCCTGCGGCCCGTGAGTTTTTTCGATGATCTGTATCGCCCGGTTATAGAGGGGTTCGGCTGCAGAGTAATGGCCCTGCTCGGCCGCCAAACCTGCGAGGCTGTTCAGGGTGCGCGCGACATCCGGGTCGTCTTCCCCAAGAAGATCGCGCTTGATAGCAAGCGCCTTCTCAAGCAGAGCATGGGCGTCCGTGCGTTTTCCCAAGCGATTACGCACCTCGGCAAGGGTGTGCAGCGTCCGGGCGAAATAGATGTTTTGCTCACCGTCAGACCCTGAGCCGATGACAGCGAGCACTTTCTGCAGAAGAGGCTCGGTGTCAATGTCACGGTTCAATTCAATGTACAAATTGCTTAGGTTTTGAAGGGTTTGGGCGTACGCAATGGAGCCTTCACCGAAAACCTCGATCGCGAGGTTCATGGCATCCTCGAGATGCTTCTCGGCTTCCACGTACCGGCCCAGTACCGCCTCCATGTCGGCCAGTGTGTTGAGGCATTGAACGACGTGGTCGGGATTCACCTCAAGGGGGAATTGATGAGCGATGTCGAGGGCGCGGCACAAGACCGGCTCCATTTCGCGATACCGGCCAGTGGCACGATAGCATCTGGCGAGGTTATGGAGGAATAAGACAGACTCCGCGTGTCCCTCCCCATATAGGTTTTCGACAATTTCCAGCGCTTTCAGATAGAGCTGTTCCGCTTTTTCGTAGTCGTGGGTTGCCTTGAACAGCGCCGCAGCATTGTTGACGCTGCTAAGGGTGAGCGGGTGGTTCTCCCCCAGCGCCCGCATTGATAGCTCGTAGGATTGCTGAGATAGTTCAAATGCCCGTTCGTATTTCCCTTGGTTGAAAAACCTTGCCACCTGAGAGTTCAGGTCTGCGATTTTTTGCTCTACGTCCATGACCCGATGCCGACCTTCCCTTTGCGTGCAGGTCAACCTGATTGGCGGAATGACCTTTCGGGATATTGCAGCAGCTGTAGCGCCTCACTGGAGGGCCTCTTCGCGCTTATAGGAGCCGAGGAACTTGCGGACTTGGTCCTCGCGCCCAGAGGCGCCCCTTCATACTCGCACCAGCCCTATTCGGCTTTTTTTACGTTCACCTCCACTTGGACAGTTGTCCACCCGTGGCTTGGGTAGGCCGCCGGCACCAGGTTGCGTGTTGGCGGCTGATCCGCCGTGAAAGCGGCCGCCAACTGCTCCAAGGGATTGGATGGGCCTTTGTCCCTCAAGGCCGCACTTCGCCTCGGAGGCTGATCCAAGGCAGGCAGCTCCAGCCATCGGAAGTTGGTGGTCGAGACGGTGGCAAACACCTTCACGACATCCCTTCCTTCCTCATACCCTCCCGGAAGTCCAGCTTGCAGTGGTATTACGATCTCTTGGCCTGGCTCGAATTCGACAAAGTAATCGCCAGGCCCCGACGGAAAGACTTGCGAGACGCCCCAATCCGGCTGCATATCGAGCACCGTGATGTTGAGCTTCTGCGCAGCAGCGTTCTTGATCCGCAGCCCTGTCCACTCTCCCACCTTCAGGGTCGGCGTGTGGCCTGGCTCTGTGAAGGGCTGCTCAGGTTCGAACGGGTCGGCCGGGTCATACTTCGCCCGCTTGCCGACCAGTTCGACCGCCAGCTTCCGCGCCAAGGGCGATACGGGGTCGTAGTTGCTGAGCTGCTTTGCGGCATTGTACTTCGCGAGGTGGACCAGGCGGCGCGCCACATCCGCGGCCGCGTTTGGAGTACCCACGCTGATGATCGGATGCAGGTTCTTGATCGCCTGTCCAGTACGGTCCCAGATCTCGTACGCACCCTGGTTGTTCACTGCAAGGCTGTAATCGACTTGATCCGCGGCCGCTGCCACCTCCACCCAGCCGTTGCCCTGCAGAGCTTTGCCCACTGCCTGTAACGCCGTGTCCTGATCAACATGGGGCGGCACTTCCTTTTGGTGTTGCAACCAGACCTTCTGCACCAACCGAACCGACCCGGCGCCAAGGGAAACCGCTTGCGCACCTTGCTCCATACCTTTCTGCGAGAATTGCTCGACGACCGCAGCCCAGGAATCGGTCGAGCCCAGTTGCGAGAGTTCGACCACCGCCTGGCGCAAATCCAGCTTGGAGAAGTCGGACCCCTGGGGGTAAATGGCAAATCGCGCCCCCTCTCGGAGGCCATGCGCCTGGCCTGCCCCAAGCAAGAGCCGTTTGCCGGCTGCATCCACCTGCATCACGGGCACCGCATAGTGCGGCTGCGCCCGCTCGCTGCCCAGGAAGATCCGGTCGCCTTCCCCCTGAAGTTGCGGGGTCTGGTTCTCGAACTGGCTATGCACCTTGGCCACGATGCGGTCGTGCAAGCCCTTGTAGGTGAGACCTGTCCCGGCGTCCTCCAGCGAGTCCAGCAGCCAATAGGTGAGGGCGCCGTTACGCTCCTTGCCGTCGAAGGCGTATTCGTACGCAGACTCTGAAGGGCGGCAGGCAGCCAGCAGAGTGTACCCCTTGGGCTCGGGCAGCCAACCGCTGCCCAGCAAGACGTTGCGAGTGCTTTTCTCGGTGACCTGATCCCACACCTGCAAGAGCTCCTGGCCGGTGCCAACCAGGCTTTCGGTGGGCCGCTGCGTAGTGTCCACCGAGCTAATACCCCGGACAGCGGCTACGTCATCCCTGCCGCGGGTCATGCCGCCGGAGTGACAGCTATCCAGGACGACGGCCACGACCAATCCCTTGGCAACCATGTCGTTCAAGAGCTTTGCCAGCTCGAGATCGCGCAGATACCGAGTTTCGGAATTGCCGATATCCGTCGGGACAAGCGCCTCGTCAATCCCCTTGAGACCTTTGGGCCCAGGGTAAATGGTCTTCGCCCGACCGCCGTGCCCAGAATAATGGATGTACACGTGGTCGCCGGACTGGGCCATCTGCGTCACTCGTTTGAAGGCGGCGACCATGTTCTCGTAGGTGGGCCACCGGTCACGCAATTCGGGAGGTTCTTTGGCACCGGTGCTGGTGGCCGTTAGCTTGATAGTATTCTGCTGATCGAGGCTGTACCGGTTCTTCAGGAATGCCTCTATATGGGAGATATCCCGAACACACCCACGCAAGCTGGGGTAGGAACCCCCGTCAGGTAGCTGGTTGGGCAAGTAACAGTCAATGCCGATCAGCAATGCATACATCGTAGGGTATTGAGGTGTCGTCTCATTCATCGTCTCGACCCTCCTTGATCAGCATGATTAATGTTACCTATGCAAGCCAGCAAAAGACCAGGGAATCAGAGCCGGCAACTTTCTGTCATCACTCACCCTTCAACAATTCCTTACACGTCTCGCCATCCCTTTTGGCGCCGTAGTACGGCTCCATATACAGATTCCATTCTTCTTGGGTTAGGTCTCGATTCGCTATATTGCACGCACGCCTTTGCAAAGATGACCATTCCATATTCAGAGTGAATCTTCCCGTCTTCACCCCACAAGGATAAACGGCTGCCCAGTAGTAGGGGTGGCTGTAATCTCTTATTGGCTCAATCGCTCCGACCGGAAGAAGGTGCCTGGCATGGCCGGCCTCGCGGAGCTTGGCAGATTCCGCCGCGATCGTGTCCGGGTTGAGGGTGCGCAAATAGTTCTGGGCTGTGTGCAGGCATTCTGCCGGCCGTTTCCCGGTACGGAACTGTCGATAGAATTCACCCATCAACAGGCCGGTCGAAAGGTCGTTCACCGGCCAGAGGCTGACCACTGCTGCGCGAACTCCTGACCCCAGGAGTCCGCGGGTCAGGCCGATGACGTCGTCTCCGCCGGTGATCTCCCCCAAGGCGGTTTGGCACGCACTCAGCACGACGAGGTCGGCGTTCAATTGCAGACCCATGAGTTCGTACACGTTCAGCGCTTCACCGTTTGCCAGCAGAATCGCCGAGAGCAACGGGACGTCCTCGGACAGCACCCCGTGCGTGGCAAAATGGAGCAATGGATAATGACCGAGCAACGGGCGCACCGCGGCCTCGGTGGCTTCGTCGCCGATGAGGGCCTTCCCCTGGGGGAAGAGGCTGGCTGTAAAGGCGGCTTCCGCGCCAGCGGCCGGCAGAGCTTGGGCGGGAACAATTTCGTGGGTGAGCGGATGGCGGTACGCCATGGCCGTAGGATTGCCGACGGCCAGGATTCGATCCCTGGGCCGACCTGCACCTTCCTTGCCCACGAACTGAAGCGTGCTCGCGCTGGGAAGGTAGGAGATCACCCGGCCAGCTCCCAGGGGCTTTCCTTCCCAGGGGAGCGCGTGGAAGGGCAAGGCATGAGCCGGTCCGTATGGCACCATGACGAGACGAGGGTGGGTCCGGATCACGTCATCCATCGTGGACAGCAGCATCTGGGCCAGACGGGAACCCGAGGGCTCGACCTCCTTTTGTTCCATGCAGGCCCTGTGAAACGCTCTGATCTCACGGGCCAGTACTTTGGCATCCACCTCCGCCCTGTGCAACTTCACGATGCCCTTGTTGGTGAGGCCCCAGACCAGAAGGTCTCCCCCCAAGAAAGCATATTGGATCAGCGCCGTGTCTCCCGGCAAGCGAGCGCACACCTTGTCGGCAGGCATGATTTCGGCCGGCGCGGTCAGGGTCCGATGATAATTCGGGTTGGACCGGGATAGTTCGGCTTCAACCCGACCCAACTCCGCCTGCTGCGCATCGATCTGTTTCTCAAGTGCCGTGATCCTGCCCTGGTCAGGCCCCCGCCTGCTTCGCTCCTGAGCCAGAAGGCCCCGCCAGAGCGCCAGCCGAGCATTGCACTCTCTCCAGGATGTCAGCGTCTCACCCTCGGCCTTGGAGGAACCCGCGATGGACACGCTGCCGGCCATCAAATCCAGCAACGCCCGGGCTTTGCCTTGCTCGACAAAACTGAATGCCAGGGCCATGAAGTTCTCGGCCGTTTGCGGTTCCGGTGCTTGGGCCGCCCTGGCAGCAGCCCGGGCCGCCTGGAAGTAGAGGTACTGGGGACCGCTGCCGGCCGCCAGGGCCGTCTTGAGTTCATCCCGGCTGAGCTGGTTCCGCCGCGCCTCCAGCTCGGCGATCGCCCGTTGATAGGAGTCAAGGGCTTTCTCCAAATCCCCTAACCCCTCGTGCATCTCCCCGCAGTCGCTCAGATTCAGCCAGGGCTGCGTGTCGCGATTCCACCAGTCTTGGCCCGCCAACTTGATGAGCTCATCCAGGTAGACCTTGGCCTCCGCGAATGCTTTCACGCGCACCATGAACGCGAAGGCCTGTTCGAGGGTTCGCTCGCGTTGACGAATGGCCTCGCGCTGGCCCTGCTCCCCGCCAAGAGTTTGCATCAAGACCGCGAGTTGGCCCGTGAAACCGGCATTCGCGCCCCCCTTGGCCAGATACCGACGGAAAGCCTCTGCCGCCCGGGTGTAATCCTTCTGGTGACCAAGAACCTGGGATTCCAGGTAATCCTGCTGCGCTTCTCCGGATGCGTGCGCTGCCGATAACGCCTGCGCGAAGAACCGATCGGCTTCCGCCTGATTTCCCTCGTCGCGCGCTTTTCGCCCGCGATACAGTGGCACCAAGACGCTGGCCTGTTCGACAGTGGCGCGAACCAGGTTGCCCAAGGCAAAGGTCTCGGCCACCCCAAAGCCGGCACCACTCTCCGGCTTGGACAGTAGTTCGCTCAGACCTCCGCCGAGCAACCGCGCGATGAGTTCCTGTCCCGTTGCACCCCCGGGTGGTTTTCCATCGAGCGCTTTCAGTCGTTCGGCGCTGCGCTCCATCCCATCTGCGTCCATCTTGTCCAGGTAGAGAACGTAAACGTCATTTGCCAGCATGATGGTCTGCGGGCGCAGGGTCTGGGCTAAGGATGGCCGCGCAGACGCGTCTTCTCTGTACTTCTCCAGGGCTGCTTCGTATAGAGCCAACGCCGTGTCGCGTTCACCCAAGGCCCGGCAGATCATTCCCTGGTCTACCAGACTCTTGGCCTGGTTGGTGGTTGCACCCAATTTTCTGAAGAGCGATTCCGCTAGCCGGTAACAGGCAAGTGCGCGCTCATGGACGCCTTTTCGGATCATCCAGTGACGGCCGACCCGGCCCAGCAGCAGTCCCAGCCCAAGAGCATAACTGAAGCTCCCATCCCCAGCCCCCCATGCTCCGATGGCCTCGGCCACTCCACCTTCTTCCGGATACTGACCGGCGCATATCACGGCTGAGAATGCGGTGAGCCTGGGCCAGCCGAAAACCCAGAAGATCCCCGCACACTTCAAAATCGTGTTGCGCCCTTGCGGTATGATCGATTGCCGCGGGGTAGTCCTGCCTCTGCATGGCGAGGTAACCGCGCCGAAGGTGAAGGTGGGCGAGTCCCCGCGGCGCTTGGGCTGAACGGAAAAGCCTCTCCGCTTCCCCGTATTCGGTGGCCGCCTTATCACAATCGGCGTCTTGGCAGGCGAACTCCGCCGCTTCAAGCGTCCAGGCCAGGTCGCTTCCGCTGGAGTTCCCCTCCTGGATGGCAAAGTCCCAAACGAGGGGCGTGCTGAATGGTGCCGCCAGCCAGTCGCCCCGCATCATGCGGCAGGCCGCCATGCCGGCAGGATCTCCGCTCTGCCGGTAGACGGCCAGAGCTCGATCGAGAAACTCAAAGCCTGCCTTGGTGTTTCCCGCGCGCTTGCACAGGTCGGCGGACGCCAGATCCGCGTAGGCGAGCAACGACGAATCGGCACCGTAGGTCTCGGCATTCTTCCTGAAGTCCGCAGGGCCCTGAAGGGCTGCCTGCAGCAAATCGCCCGTCATCGAGCCGGGAGCGCTGTGCAGGCTGGTACAGACAAAAGAACGGGAGGGGAGGAGATTGGAAAGCAAATCGCGGAACACCCACGACTCGAATCGGGCTGATGTCTCTTTCGCCTCCCGGAAGACAGCTTCCCGGCGAGGGGCTTCGGACTTCGCGTATTCGACGCCGTTCCAGCGTGCCGACAATTCTGTTCCGGCGGCTCCGCCGCCGTCGGGAAAAAGGTTGTACTGCCAGTAGGTCGCCAGATTGGCGTAATTCAACGCGCGCAGGCGTCGGTTATAATCCGATGGGACCGCCTGCTCGAGTTCCTGAAAGCATTTCAGAGCTAAGGGCGGATCGCCCTGCAGAAGATGGACAATCCCCTGTGCGAGCAGTGCGTCGGCAAGTGCTTCTTTGTTCTTGTGCCCTCGCGCGTCATGCAACGCGGCATCGGCGATCCGCCGGGCTTGGGCAAAGTCACCCTTGTACTCTTCGGAGATCACCGACCCGCCGAGGACGGTGTCGAGGAGCGGAATGGATGGACGCAAGAGACATCTATCCTCTCTACCTTCCTCTCCTGGAGTGACCATGTGTCAGCCTTCACTGACCCAACAGCCTGGTGGCTATCCGGTCGGCGATGGGTCCGACACTTCTGGCTTCGGTGGCTTGCAGGCCCCTGCCTACAGCGCGCTCTGCGGGTAGGCTGTCGAAGTAGTCACCCATGGTGCTCCGGCCGGCCGCCACCAGCGCGTCACGACGCTCGTCGCTCATGTCGAACTCGGTGGTGCCGTAGCCGGCCGCGGGCAGCCGCACGACGAGGTGGCTGTACTCTTCGATCACCATCTTGTCGTGCGCGGTCGTCGCGGTATTCACCAAGCGCTGCAGACGCTGCACGGTGCTGAGCTCCCCGGGCTTGATGTTGACGCTGAAAAGAATCCCCCTGCCCATCGCCGAAGGGACAGGCAGGCGCTCGTCGATCAACATGCCGAGCGTTGGGTTGCTTTTCTTCGCTCCCATGAGCTTGACGACCTGCCGCTCGTCGGAGATGAAGAGCTCGATCGGGAAGTTCGACAGCAGGCCGCCGTCCACGATCGCGTGGCCTGCGGCGTCGCGGCCGAGGTACTGGCCCCAGCTCGGCTGCCACACGACCTCATCCCAGACCAGAGGAATGCTCATGGACATCCGTACCGCCCAGACCACGGGGCAATCGGGCGCCGTGCGGTGATTCAGAACGAGGATCCTGCCGTCCGTGGTGTCCGAGGCAACGACCGAAAGCTCGACGTCAGTTGCGGCGAAGAACTGCGCGAGTGTCATCCCGCTGAACTTACGCGGCGCGCCCTTGCATACGCCCGAATCCAGCTTCGTGCGCAGCCAGTAGACGAACCGGTCGGCCGCAAACCAGCCGCCGCGCTCGACGAGTGCCATCACGTGACGAAACCTCTCGCTTGCCGCGAGCGTCCTTGCCAGCTTGTCGTCAAGCTTCTTCTCCCAACTGTCGAAAAGGAACTTGAAGTCCACCCCGTCCAGCAGCCGCCGCGTCGCGCTCGCGAGGATCTCCTCGTCGGTGAACGGCGGCGGTACACCCATGAAACCCGCGAACACCGACTTGCCTCCCTCCTTCTCGGTGAGAGCCTCGAGCATCTCCTCCGGTGTATAGCCTGCCGCAAGCAGGGTCGCCGTGATCGCTCCGGCGGAGGTGCCGAGCAAGCGGTCGAAAGAGTGTCCACGCTTGAAGAACTCCTCACAGGCCCCGACGAAGACCATGCCCTTCGCGCCGCCGCCTTCGAAGACGAGGTCGTACTTCATTTTGTTACCTCCAAGGATCAGATCCAGACCGTGACTCTGGCCGACGGGTATTGACGCGCCCCTAACGCGAGCGGCCTACAGGTCCGGCAGCCCCTTGATGTACTCGCTCGTGTACGCGACGAGCTTGCCGGCGATCTGGTCCCGCACGTTTGCGAGCAACTGCGCGTTGATGGTCACCTTGCCCGAGTGGTGATTGAGCTTGACCTCGTTACTGCGGAATTTGAAGAACAGCACCTGTGTGAGCGTCGCCCGGGCTTCGAGGCCGAAAGCGATCAGTGACACCAGAAACCGAGCGTTCTCGTCTTGGTCAACGAGAGAGACCTGGAAGCGCGCCGTGTTCGCCGACTGGCTCTCGCGGTTGAACAGGGTGATCCATGGGCTGTCCGCAGACATCTTCTGCAGCGCCTCCAGCGTGATCTTGACCAGTGCAAGCGCACCCGGTGAGCCGGCGAGCAGCGCCGCCGCAACCGCCAGAATCGCCTCGTGCGCCTCGAAGTTCTCGCTCCTCTCCTTGTACTCGGCGAAGCCCTTGTCCTGGATCACGAAGCCGATGCGCGACAGCACGTCGAAATAATCGCCGTACCAGGCCCTGACCTCCTCGAGGGTCTTCGGGTCCGCCACCTTCCTTTTCGCGACGAGCTGGGCAAGCAGCGATGCGTTGACGATGTCGTTCCGCTGCTCGGGCGTCACACCCTTGACGAACGAGATGACGTCCGAACCGACGACCGTCGCCTGGTCCTTTGCGGCGTCGAAACTGAAACCCGGGGCCTTCGCGACCTCGCGGCGCAGCGGCGGCGGCTCCGGAAGCTCGACCGATGCCACGAATTGACGAGCCTTGGTGATCGAATCGCTGGCCATGAGCTTTCTCCTTTCCAGTCCTCACTCCCAGAGTCCACTGCGGACACTGGGCTGCCCGGGACCGACCGCCTCCGGGACGCCTCACGGGATCACCCGGCGCACCTGCTCGAGCCGATTGACGATCTCGCCGCCAACTTCCGAGAACGGGATAGGAAACCGGAATCCACGTGCGGCGACGCGTGGCCACCATAAAGGAGGACGTACAGGGTTACTCGAAAGGTTCGATTTCTCGATGGAAGGGGCGGTTGGTTCAAAGACAAGCTTCTCATGGGGAACTCCTGCCGCTTCCACGGCGAGGAGATCTGATGGCATAGGTGCGACACGTGCGCTTGCAGGTCATCCTTGGTGAGGAACGATCACGGGCTGGTTGGCCCGTCAGATACGTCGTCGAGGCGGGTGGTTAAAGGCCCGGCCGAAAGATGGGATGACCGGAGCCGTTAGAAAGGACTGTACGCCGCCCCTCTGCCGCTGTCAAGAACGAGGCTTGCGCGGGCTGACGCTCTCGGCCGGTGTCCGTTTAGGCCTCTCCTGGGGGACGCGCTGGGGGACGTTGGTGCGGAAACAACTTCTCTGTCGACAACTTCTGCCGCGATCGCTGCGAAGGTATCTGACGCCCCCAGAAGTGAGATGTAATCCTGAATGTCCAGCGCGATGGAGATTGATCACGGGCTGATTGCCCCATCAGGTGCGTAGTCGAGGTGGGCGGAGGGCTGCTCGGCGGAAAGGTGGGATGTCCGGAGCCGTTGGAAGGGAGTCTGCCACTCAACGCTCCGTGGGGCAAGTGGTCGACGGTTTACGCGACCTGGTAAATGGCAGGGCGGAATGAGGGGACTGGGATGGGCGTACGTGCCGCTCTCGCCGCCTTGATCCACGCCTCCTTTGCCTTCAGCACCTCTGCCAAGGCCTCTTGTGGCGTGGCTCCAAAGGCCGAGCAATGCCGAAGATCGGGGATGTCGGCGATGTAGCCCTCATCCTCGTCGCTGCAAAACACGTTGACGTGATAGTCCTTCATGCGTCCTCCCCAAGTGTCAGATTGTGGCGTTCAATCAAATGAAGCAACTGTCTGACCTGGTAGGGTTTCACCTCGCCCTTGACTTCCTGAAGATTGAGCAGTTCGGGAATGTCGGGATGGGTACTGATACGCCGAAGGTACCCTCGCTCTGGCTGGAAGTCAAAGCGAGGTCGTTTGGCCTTACTCCCGAGGCCGATCTGCTGCGCGCCAGTTGCGCTCGAGGTTCTGGATGAGCGTGGGGCTGAAGTAGCAGGTGGCCTGTTCGCGGCAGTACAGGGCCATGTACTGCCGGAAGAGGTCCCGGGGCTCGTGGCCGAGGCGGATGGCCTTGCGGTTCGCCCCCGCGCTGATCACGCCGCCGCCCGTGACGGCGGCCGCGGCCCGGGCGATGGCCTCGTCCATTTGACCCGCCGGGACCACCTCGTTGGCGAGGGATCGCCCCTCGGGGGACTCGGCCGTGAAGGTCTTGTCGAACAGGATTCCCTCCCGGGCCGCCCGCTCCCCCACGAAGCGCGGGAGCCGCATGGGCGCCGCGCCAGGGACGATCCCCTCTTTCCGGGCCGGGAGGTTGAAGAAGGACCCCGTTTCTGCGATCACGTAGTCCACGACCAGGAGCAGTTGGCAGCCGCCACCGATGGCGAAACCCTCCACGGCCGCGATCCAGGGTTTCTCCAGGGTGGTCTCGGGCCCGTCGGGGTCGTACTCGTCGCCGGCCAGCCCCCGGTAGAGCTTGCCGACGAACCCCAAATCCCTGATCGCGAAGAAGAGCAGCGAGAGCTTCCCGTGATAGAGATGGGTCAGGTTGAGCCCGGAGGAGAAGACCCGCCGGCCGCGGTACTTCGGGTGCGTGACCGGATTCCCCCGCAACAGGCCCGCCTGGATGTCGGGATCGAGCAGCACCAGATCGACCGCGGTCTCCAGGGGGCCGACCGTGGTATCGTCCTCGGCGTTCAGGTAGCGCAGGTTGTTGAAGAACACGCACCCGAGCGCGCCGCGTCGCTCCACGTGGGCCGTCCCGAGGTCCAACCGCCTCTCTCGCCGGAACCTCTCCAGAAGCTCCTGCGACTCTGGCAGCGGCTGGAGCATGGCATGCAGCAGGTGGTCTCCCGCACTCCTTGCGGGCGAAGACGTGAGAGAGGAAGTCGCCCTGCGCGATCTCGACCCCTTCTTTGTCGGCCAGGAGCAGCCCGCGTTCGGCCGCCACCTCTTTCTGGCTCGGGCAGAGGCCGGGGCAGAGCTCGGCCACCGCATGGACCAGTTCGTCGGCGCGAAGCAACCGCCGTCGCCCATCGGTCACCCGGTCGTATATCGGACCCACATAGGCGCGGGCGAAGCGGTTCCGCACCGCCCGCAGGAGACCGTGCACGATCTCCGCGCCCGCTGCCTGGCCGGCATCCCGCCGGGGCTTTGCGGGCCAGGCCGCCAGGAGCGCGGCGCCCCCCGCATACACCGCACCGGCCTTCCGCGAGTCCGCCGCCAGACTCTTCCCGGTCGGCCGCGCCGCCAGACGCAGGGCGTCGAGGGCACGCGAAAACTTGGTGACCGCCGCGGGCGAGGCCCCGGCCGCGCGAAGCGCTTGCCCTTGCTCCTGACTCAGCCGTTTCATGTCCCGACCGTCCCACCGTCGCTCATGGTCGCTCGATTTGTGATGAACGGCCTCACAGATGCCCCTTGTCTGGAGAAACTCTGCCGCGCGCGCCACGAGGGAAACCGCATGATCGGGAGAGTCACCCACTCCCGGTATTCACAGGAGCGGGGAGGAGCACAGGCCGGGTGGCTCGTGCGGTGCGTCGTCGAGTGGATAGCGATCCGTCCGGCGAAAAGGTTGAATGATCGGCGCCGTCGGCAGGGACTCTACGCTCGCCCTCCATCGCTGTCAAGAACGAGACCAGCGGGACGCCGAGATTCGGACCTGTTGCTGGGTGGGGCATTCGCCACCGCGCCCGGGGCGTTCCGGTCCGTCTTCCGGGAGATTTTGGACCGTCTTCACGCATCGAATTCGCGGCGTCTCGCATCTTAACCGTGTACACTGGCGTCAGACAAGAGGAGCGAGCCATGGGAGTTTTTTCGCACAACGCGTCATTGCCATCCCCGCAAGAGGCGCTGCCGGGCCGCGCCACCCGGATGGTTGTTCCGGCCACCCACTTTGTGAACGGAAACCGCCTCGAGCCACCCTTCCCCGCAGGCACGGAGTTGGCCATGTTCGGCATGGGCTGCTTCTGGGGAGCCGAACGGATCTTCTGGGAGCGGACAGGGGCGTACTCGACAGCGGTCGGATATGCCGGGGGCAACACCCCGAATCCCACCTACCAGGAGGTGTGTAGCGGCCGGACAGGCCACGCGGAGGTCGTACGCGTGGTCTTCGAGCCGGCTGTCATCTCGTACCAGGAGCTGTTGCGGCTTTTCTGGGAGAGCCACGATCCAACGCAGGGTATGCGGCAAGGGAACGACACGGGGACGCAGTATCGCTCGGCGATCTACTGGTACGGCGGGGGGCAGCATGCGGCCGCCTTGGCCTCACGCGACGCCTACCAGAGAGTGCTGAGCCAGGCCGGCCTCGGCCGGATCACCACGGACGTCCGCGAGGCCCCGGAGTTCTACTATGCCGAGGAGTACCACCAGCAGTATCTCGCCAAGAACCCGGGCGGCTATTGCGGCCTCGAGGGAACCGGGATCCATTTCCCGGCAACTGCCGCGCCCATCTCAACCCCTTAAGATCCGGCGGCGGGTCGTCACGGGTCGGCGCGCGCCATCGAGGGCGGCCACTCGGCGCGATCACCCCATTTGACGCGCTCCTGAGAGATTCTTCGCCAGAGGACGGATCGGTCCCATGTATACGAGGCGGGATTTCGCGAGCCTGATCGTCGGCGCTCTCGGGGCGAGCGCGCTTCTCGGCCCCCTCGGCGCCGCGGCGCGGCGGGCGTGGGCCGCGAGCCGGAAGGTGCTGACCAGAGCGACAACCCGGGAGAGCCTGATCCACGAGAACCCGGCCGATCTCGACACGACCGATTTGGAGATCACGCCCCTGGACAAGTTTGACACCATGGGTCCGACCGACTTGGTCGTGGATCTCGCCACCTGGCGGCTGGAAATCGCCGGCCTGGTGCGACGGCCCGCGAGGTTCACCTACGCCGAGTTGATCGCGCTCCCCACGATCGAGCGGGAGGTCCTCTTGATCTGCCCGGGGGTATTCGCCAATCACGGGCGCTGGAAGGGGCTTTCCATCGCGACGCTCCTCCGGCAGGCGGACGTCGACCCGACGGCAACCCAGGTCACTATCGAGGGAACGAGCGGGAAGGCCGCACGCTATGCCCTGGCCGATGTCCTGTCCGGCAAAGTGTTTCTCGCCACCCACGTCAACGGAACGGCGCTTCCCCGCAAGCACGGCTTCCCGCTTCGGGTGGTGGCCGAAGGCCATTACGGGGCGGAGTGGGTGAAATATGTCGGTCGGCTCACCGTTGAACGGACGTGACCCAAGACGATGCGCCGCTAGCCCTGGGTACGAGCCCGAGTGGAAACGGTGACAAGCTGGTCGGCGGGTTCGTAAGGCGTTGGTGCGGAAACACCCTTTCTGCCGACAACTCCTACCGCGATCGTTGCGAAGGAATCTGAAGCCGCCCGAAGTGAGACACGCTCCTGGTTGTCCAGTGTGATGGAGAATGATCGCTGGCTCCTTTCTGGCGACCGCGCGGCGAGCTCCAACCTTTCAAGTAGCGCCCCGGTTAACGCCTGAGGTTGTGCTCACAATACCGGCCCTTCTTCGATCGTTCCGCTCTACGGCGATGAAAGTGGCCGGGGCGCTTCGCATATGGTCGGCAAGCAGCCGCGTCACTTCCGGTACAGCGCGATGAGCGGCCGGACCCACTCGTCTTGCTCTTGGAGGAACTTCCCGTACTCCTCGCCACTCATGAACTTCAGCTCCAGGCCGATGTCCTTGGCCCGCTTGATCTGCTCCGGGTCTTCCATGGCCTTCTTCATGCTCTCTTCCAGGTACCGTACGATCTCCTTCGGCGTCCCGGCCGGGACGCAGTAGCCCCGGGTCGAGGCGGATATGGCGTCGATGCCCTTCTCGCGGAACGTCGGCACATCGGGGAACTCCGGATGGCGCCTGTCCATCATGACGGCGAGGAGGCGGGCCTGGCCGGACTTCACCGGGGCGAGGAAGCCGCCGATGTTGTCAAAGTTGACGTCGATGTGGCCTCCCAGGACGGCCGCCATGGCTTGGGGGGAGCCCGCCGTGTGGATGATGTTGAAGCGCAGGCCGGACTTGTGCTGCACGTTCAGGATCGCCAGGTGATCGTCCCCGCCGAGCCCGGTGCTGGAGACCTTGATCTGCCCGGGGTTGGCCTTTGCGGCGGCCAGGAGGTCGTCGAGGGTCTTGTAAGGACTGTCGGGCCGGACCAGGATGGCCCCTGGGTCCTGCACGTGATTGGCCACCGGCTGGAAATCCTTCATGGTGAAGGCGGCTTTGCGTGTTGTGTCCAGGACGATGGCGTGAATGTGCGGGCTGCTGACCTGGGAGATCGTGTAGCCGTCCGGCTTGGCGTTGTTCTTGAAATCCGTATAGGCGATCTGGCCCGCAGCGCCGGGCTTGTCCTCGACCAGGACGACTTGCCCGACGAGCTTCTTCAGGCTCTCCCCCATGATTCGTACGCCCACGTCGGAGATGCCCCCCGCGGGCCCCGGCACGATGACGGTGATGGGGCGATTCGGATAGTCCTTGGGCTTCTCGGCAGCGCCGACGGCCTGCGGAACTGCCAGAGCCGCCGCCAGACACAGGATACCCATCCACACCGTAAAGCGGAGTCGCCATTCGCGAGTCATTTCCCGGTCTCCTTGTTCACACGACGGGATACCTCGTCGTTGTATCGAATGGGATGTGACAGGGACGTGGCCAAATACGACACCTCGTACGGTCCGGCCTAGGCTGCAATGACCTGCACGCGCAGACGGGGGTGAAGCTTTTCCGCATAACTGATCAGGCGGTCCAAAGTAAAGCCCTCGATTCGACCCCGCAGGATGTCACTGATCCGCGACTCATCCACGCCGATCTCCCGAGCGATATCCTTCTGCAACACGGCGTGCTCTCGCTGATATCTCGCGATAAGCTGGCAGATCTGATACTTCGCTCGGTCCACCTCACTGGCCGATTCCGGGAGCGCGACGTTGCCGCCCCGGTAATTCGGATCGGACAAACTCTCCCGGATACGTGCCAGGACCTTGGTGTCGGGAAACGCGTTCTTCTTCCGAGTGGCCTTCATCGATACTACCTCCGAAAGCAGTTGATTACCCCCAGCAAGGGCGACGCATCCCGCAGGCACCAGACGAGGCGATATTGCTTCCCTCGATACCCGATCCGGTCCAGCATATAGAACTCCCATTCGCCCTGGCGCGCTTCAGGCTGGAACTCCTTGCCGTTCAGGCGCTTCACTATTTCCAAGATGAGATCATCGTCGATGTCGGGGTGTTTGATCTCGTAGTGGGGGTCAATGACCACTTCCTCAATCGAGCGGTCATTGATCAGAAGGCGCATCTTGTAGCGTCGGCGTCTCTTCATACCAGGACGACAATAACCGAAGTTGCCGGATTTAGCAAGAGCCCGTTATCTGGATGAGTTGCGGCTCCGCGATCGTCAGGACACTCCAAGGCGGGCTATGCATCCAGAGAAGGCCTACCTCGCCTCGAAGCAGGTCCGGCCGGGCTGGCACATCTCGAGAGAGCAGAGGACGTCGTCGGGGCCGAGGATGGTCACCGTCCGGGCGCACCAGCATGCGCTCTCGGGCGAGAACTCGAAGTGCTCCACCTCCTCGGGCTCGGCGTGGTAGAAGCCTCGGTTTCGGAGACGCTTGCAGACGGGCGCGCTGTTATCGTTCATCCCTCACCTCATGCCAGCGATCGCAGCGTCCGGCGCAACAGGATCCTGAGCAGCTCGACCTTGTAGCCGTTGTCCGAGAGCGGGTGGGCCCCGGCGACGGCCGCATTCGCGACGGCCTCGGCGGTCGCATCGTCGAGACGCCTACCGAGGAGCGCCTGCTCGGCGGCCGCGGACCGGAGCGGCACGGTCGCCACCGCGCCGAGAACGATCCGGGCTTCGCGAACGATGCCCCCGTCCACCCGGAGCGCCACGGCCGTCGAGACCAGCGGCCAGTCGAACGCGGCCTTTTCCTTGACGCTCGCGTAAATGGAGCGCATCCCCGGCGCGGCCGGCACGTGGATGGCCGTGAGGATCTCGTCCGGTTCCTTGGCGTTCTCCCGTCGGGGGTCGTTCCCCGGAATCGTGAAGAACTGTTCTGCCGGCACCGTGCGCGTTCCGCGGCTGCTCTGAAGGACGAACGAGGCCCCCAGCGCCGTGAGGCCCATGGCGGCATTCGAGGGATGCGGCGCGCGGCAGGCCTCGTCCCCGAAGATCGTATGGTACCGGTTCTCCCCCCCGACCGCGAAGCAGATGTCCCCGCCTTTCTTGAGGCAGCGATACGAGGCAAGCCGGTAGTACCAGCAGCGCGGCCGCTGGAGGAGATTGCCGCCGATCGTCGCCACGTTCCGGATCTGCGGCGAGGCGGCCTCGCCGCAGGCGTGCGCCAGCCCGGCATGCGTGCTTCGGATGCCAGGATGTGCCGCGATTCGAGCCATGGTGGCGAACGGCCCGATCCGGAGGCTCCCATCCGGCTCGCCGTCGACGCCATTCAATCCCGGAATCGACTTCACGTCCACCAACCGAGGGGGCTCGAGCAGGTGCTCCTTCAGATGGTCGAGGAGGTCGATCCCGCCCGCCTTCCAGACGCTGCCCGGTTTCTCCGCGACGAGGCTCAGGGCTTCGGCGACGCTCGTGGCCCGCGCGAATTCGAACCGGTTCATGGCTTGCCCCCCTTCCTCGCCTCCGCCAGGGCGGCCAGCACCCGGTCCGGCGTCATCGGGAGCTGCCGCAGCCGGACTCCTATGGCGTTGAAGACGGCATTCGCGATGGCGGCCAGGGTAGGCACGAAGACCGGCTCGGCCATGCCGGTCGCCGAGGTGTTGTTCCCCGCGTTGGCCCCTTCGGTGAAGATCGCCACGGCCTCGAACATGTCCGCCGGTCCGAGGATCTTGTAGGCCTCCAGATTGGGGTTCACCATGGTGCCCACGTTGCGATCCAGCGTGCGGTGCTCGAACAGGGCCCACGACGCCCCCTGGATCTGTGCTCCGATGAGCTGGTTTTCCGCCGTGAGGGGGTTGATCGGTATCCCGCAGTTGTTCACGCCGACCATCTTGAGGACGCGGATCACCCCGGTCTCCACATCCACCTCCACCTCCGCGAACTGCGTGGCGGCGAGGTCCTGGCGGACGGTCTCGAACTGCCGCTTGCGGTCGGCGAGGCAGCCGATGACCTCGCCCGGCATCTTCTGCGCCGCCTCGCGGAACGAGACCTTCCGCGCCGGTTCGGCGGCGACCAAGATATGTCCGTCTGCGAATTCCAGCTCCTCCGGTTTCGCCTTCAGGAGCGGGCCGGCCAGGGCTGCGATCCGCATCCGGGCCTCGTGTGCGGCGAGCCGCGCGGCAGGCCCCGAAGAGTTGGTGGTCACACTCCCGCCCGAGGTCGGCCCCGGCGGGAAGCGCGTGTCGCCGACATGGACCGTGATGTCGGCGGGTCGAAGGCCCAGTTCCTCGGCCGCGATGACGGCCAGCGCGGTCCGGATACCCGTGCCGATGTCCTGGGCGCCGTGGAACAGCTCGACGCTGCCGTCCCGGTGCACCCGCACCTCCGCGGCGACGGCTTCGCGGACCAGGACATACCAGTTGCCGTTGGCCACCCCGATCCCGCGCTTCTTGACCCCGGGCACATTTCCTGGAACCTGGTTCCGGCGCTCCCAGCCGATCGCCTTGGCGCCCACGTCGTAGTAGAACCGTCGGAACGGGTGCGAATCGTTCTTCCGTCGGAACTCCAACGGGTCCAAGCGCAGGCGGTGCGCCAGTTCGTCCATGGCGCATTCGAAGCCGAACGCTCCCTGTGGGTGGCCGGGCGCTCGGAGGGCGCAGGTCGGGCCCGCGTTGGTGGCGACTTCGTACTCCTCAAGCTTCACGTTCGGGCACTGCGGGTAGATGTTCCCGGCCGGCCCACCGGTCCGGGCGCTCTGGCCGATCCCCCCCTCCGTGTACGCGCGGTAGTGGATGGCCGTGAGCGTTCCGTCCGCCTTGGCGCCGAGCCGTACGGTCATCAAGGCCCCCGGGGCGTTCCCGGTGCAGAGCTGCTCCTCGTGGCGGTCGAGCATGAGCTTCACGGGCGCGCCCGCCTTCTTGGCCAGCCGGCAGGCGACGATGGCGAAGGCGCTCCCGACAGCAGAGGGGTACAGCTTGCTCCCGAAACCGCCGCCCATATGCTCCGAGATCACCCGGACCTTGTTCCGGTCGAGGCCGAACGCTTCGGCCAGGGCGGCGCGGACCATGAAGACGCCCTGCGTGGAGCTGTAGACCGTGAGCCGGTCCCCCTCCCAGTAGGCGACCACCCCGTGGGTCTCGAGGACGGCATGGGTGTGGACGGCAAGGCGGTACGTCGCCTCGTGGACGGCATCGGCCTCGGCAAAGCCCTTCTCGATATCCCCCCGGCTTCCCGCGCGCGTGCCGGCCGCCGGGGGCGGCAGCGGCCCGGTCACGTTCCCCTTCCGTGGGGCGTTCGGCGACGCAGGGGCCTGCCCCTCCCCGAAGACGGGCGGGGCCGTGGGCGCCATGGCCTCCTCCAGGTCCGTGACGAAGGGCGCCGCCTCGTACTGCACCTCCACCAGCCGCGCCGCATCCTCCGCGATCTCCTGGGACACGGCGGCGACCGCCGCGATGTCCTGTCCCGCAAAGCGGACCAGCTTGGCATCCGTCGTCCAGACGGCCTGCACGCCCGTGAGCCGCTCGGCCTTGGCGGTGTCGATCCGGACGATCTTGCCGGCAGGGATCGGCGCTCGGACCATCTTGGCCCAGAGCATCCCCGGGAGGTTCACGTCATAAGTGTACTTGGCCCGGCCGGTCACCTTCTGCGGGCGCCTCCAGGCGGGGGTGTCGGCCCTTCACGCTCTTGAGGCGGGAGTCCAGATCCCACGGCTTCAGATCGCCCGCCGCGGTATGGACCTCCAGGGTCAGCGGGTTCTCGGCGGGCCCGACCTTGACCCGGAACGTGGTGGCGCCGGTGGAATCCTGCTGCGCCATGGCTCACCCCCTCGGTTCGGCCGCCTGTCTGGACGGCTTCGAAGATCCGGGAGTAGGTCCCACACCGGCACACGTTCCCGGTCAGCCCGGCCTTGATCTCTTCCAGGCTGGGAGTCGGATTCTTGTGTCAGGAGCGCCGTGGAGGCCACCACGAAGCCCGGCGTGCAGAAACCGCACTGGAAGGCGTCGCACTCCACGAAGGCGGCCTGGACCGGGCTCAGCTTCTCCGGCGTTCCCAGGCCTTCCACCGTCGTGATCTCGTGCCCGACCGCATCCACCGCCAGCATCAGGCAGGCGCAGATCGGCTCGCCGTCGAACAGGACCGTGCAGCCACCGCACGCCCCGCGCTCGCAGACCTCTTTGGCCCCGGTGAGGCCGAGGTGATTCCTGAGGGCGCGGAGGAGCGTGACCCGGGGCTCGACGGTCACGGTATGGATCACGCCGTTGACCCGTGAGCGTGAACGGAACGGCGTCGGGCCCCAGGATTGCGGCCTCGGCCGGGCGCGCGCCCTGCGCGACCAGCCCCGTGGCCGCGGCCCCGACTCCGACCGTCTTGAGGAAGGTGCGTCGGGAAACGCGGAATGAGCTTTGAGGATTCTCCGGTGGACGCTTTGGCATGATCGACCTCGCAGGGGGCCGGATCCCTCCCGATCCGGACGTGTGGCGGGAGACCGCCGTCGCGGGACGCTGCCGCCGCGACCGCGGTCGGATGCTCGGCTCGGCCGCCTGGAAGCTACAGTCATCCGGCCTGCCGGTTTTGTCAAGAGCAAGGTGCGGCAATGCTGGCCGGCCAGACTTTTCGGTCAGCGCGAGCGGTGTCGGAGTAGTGGCGAGATGGTCGGGGTGCCGGATATGTGTCCGGCGATGGGAGAAACGATCGGTGATCTCGGTGGGGCCAGCCCGGTTATCGGATCGCGGTCACGCATGCCCGCCATGCCGCCAGGCAGGGCGGTGCGGCCGCGGCGCCTCGTGCCCGGCACCGCGGTCGCCGATGACCTCGAACCGCGAGGACAGCCCTCAGAGGACCTCTGGCCTGGCTCGCCGCGGGCGCGGCGAGGAGGCTGCCGGCCGATTGACGCTTCCACAGCAGGAACTTGGCCAGGCCGCAGACGAAGGCAATGCCGATCGCCTCGATGACGTGGACCATCCACGCCGGTGCGGGGAAAAGCCCCTGAATCCAGGGGTCGGTGATCATCATCTGCCCCCCGACCTTGCCGAGAATCCCCGCCCCGACCCACAGAATGATCGGGTAGCGGTCCATCAGCTTGGACAGCATGTTGCTCATGAAGACGACGAAGGGAATCGAGAGCCCCAAACCGAAGAGAAGCAGGAACAGACTGCCGTGGCTGGCGGCGCCCACGGCCAGCATGTTGTCGATCCCCATGCTGATGTCCGCCACGACGATGATCCAGAGCGCCTGCCAGAGGCCGGCGGCCTCCTTGTGAGCGTGGGACTCCTCCTCCGCCCCCTGCGTCAAGAGTTTGACCGCGATCCAGAGGATCACCGCCCCGCCGACCAGCTTGACGTACGGCATCACCAGAAGCTGCGCAACCGCGAAGGTGCAGATCACGCGAATGACGACCGCGCCGCCGGCCCCGAGGGCGATCCCCCACAGGCGCTGGCGCGTCGGGCAGGTTCTTGACCGCCATGGCGATCACCACGGCGTTGTCCCCCGCCAGGACGAGGTCGATGAGCACGATACTCATGACGGCCGAAAAGAATGCCCACGTAAACTCGATCTGTCCGAGCCAGCCCAGGTCAATCATGTCCCCTCCTGTCTGATGAATGATGATGTGCGGTCGCTCCAGGGGCGCCATGCCCGGAGGACCACGGTCGTGTCGGCATCATTGTACGGCCGTGGGTACGCATCCAGATTTCGGCCGTTCTCGTCAACGCGGAGTCTCGGCCCGTCCGGGTCGGCGGCGGGGGGAGCGCACCGGCCGCCCCCACCGGATAGACGGCCGAGACCGCTCCCCTTCGGGGATCCACTCGTGCCGCAGTTGCCATTGCCGGGCCGAGATCCGCGCCAGCTCGCCGCGGTCGAGCCACGTGCCGCCGCATCTCGGGCAACGATCGACCGGGATTCCGGCCTGTCGCGCCTGGACCAGCCGAGCCGCACAGCGCGGGCACTGCATCGCCGCTTCCTCAGTCGAATAATTGCATCATCCGGCTCCACGTGCTCTGCCGTAGACGGTCGCGGTCGGTCCGCGGATCGTCAGGTTCCGCCCGGCTCGGCCGCGCGGACGCTGCTTCCCGTTCGTGCGCGTGGAGTACCGCGACGATCTTCTCGAGTTCCCCCCGGTCCAGCCATATCCCGCGACACCGGTCGCAGACGTCCACGACGACACCGACGCGTGTCCGTTCGTGGAGCAACCCGCCGCATCGCGGACAGTCCATGTTCAGGGCCCCTTTCAGGACGGGCGCACCAAATAAAAAGACCCCTCGTGGCGATTCACCACGAAGGGTCTCGATCCGAGGGTCTCATCCCTCTCGGAGAGGCCGGGTCGCCGTAAGGACAACCGTGCTGACGACCTCTCCGGACCGCGGGGCGATCTACTCCCCCTTCATTGAAGCGGGAGTATATGGATCAGGCCACGCGGGTGTCAAGCGCATTCGGGCGGGTTGCGCGGAAAAGGAGCCGTAACGAAATTACACTGCAATGACAAGGTATTTCGTAACGACTCCTAACGCCCGCGGTAATACGGATGGGGCGACGAACGCGAATGATAACCTCCTCCCCCGTGCCACCCACCCAGCGGAACGATGACACAACCGGAAAGCATCGACACGGTCAGCAATGCAACGGCGAACAGCAATCCCACGCGTGTCATGATATCCCCCCCTTTATTGGCACACCCTCTGCGGTGCCACCCAGACGTTTCGGTAGGTGGTGTACTCGCCTGAGCTGGCGACAGGGACCTGCGTCCAGTACCCCGGCTGCGTGTGACAGATCGGTGGCGGGGCGGCATAGACCGGCGGCGGGCCGAACGCCGGGGCGGCCAGCACCCCACCCAACACCCCACCCAGGATGAGTCCACCCAGGAACCCGCAGGCCGGACAGCCGCCGTTCCCGCGGTATTCTTGCCGGGAACCCCCTTCCCATCGCCCATGCCCGCCGCGACTCCATCCCGCGTCGGCCGGGGGTGCCACAACCGCCACCAGCAGTAGAATCGCCAGCGTCAGGCCAAGAGACTTTTTCATGGCTCCCTCCTTCCAGGTTCAACGTCCAATCTCGACAATCGCCTGAAGTTCCAGTTTTGAGGGCTTTTCTTTCTGCTAGTTACGAGTATGTACTTATTATAAGTGAGTGCTCACTTATCTATTTACAACATTGGACGCTGACCACCAGTCGTTTTATTCAAGAGCCTCGTGACGTGACGAAATCGATGGAGGCGGGTAACCGGTGGGACGGGCAAGCGGACTGTCGCAGGGTGCTTGGAGGACCGCCGGACTATGCTCAGGCCGGCGAGAGGGGGGGCTCGTCCAACAGGCCCACCTGCTCTCGCAACTCGAGAATCTGGTTCTGCCAGTAGCGTGGCGTGTTGAACCACGGGAAGGCGGCGGGGAAGGCCGGATCGTCCCAGCGCCGGGCGAGCCAGGCCGAGTAGTGGATCATGCGGAGCGTCCGCAGGGCCTCGACGAGGTTCAGCTCGCGCGCGTCGAACTCGAAGAAGTCTTCGTAGCCCGCCAACAGGTCGGTGAGCTGGCCGGTCATGGCCGCGCGGTCCCCCGAGAGGAGCATCCACAGGTCCTGCACCGCCGGCCCCATCCGGCTGTCGTCGAAATCCACGAAATGGGGGCCGTCGTCGGTCCAGAGCACGTTGCCCGCATGGCAGTCGCCGTGGAGGCGCAGCGTCCGGACGGCGCCGGCCCGGTCGTAGCAGCGCCGGATGCCGTCGAGCGCCAGCTCCACCACGCGCGCCCACGTGTCGGCGAGATCGGGCGGGAGGAATCCGTGGGCCAGGAGGTAGTCGCGCGGCTCCTCGCCGAAGCTCGGGATCCCGATGGTGGGCCGGTCGCAGAACGGCGCGAGCGCCCCGACGGCATGAATCCGCCCCAGGAAGCGACCCATCCACTCGAGCGTCTTGGGGTCCTCCAGCTCCGGCGCCCGTCCGCCCCGCTTGGGGAACACGGCGAACCGGAAGCCGCGGAACTCGTGGAGCACCCGCCCGCCGACCGCCGTGGCCGTGACCACCGGGAGCTCCCGCTCGAATAGCTCGCGCGTGAAGGCGTGCTCTTCGAGGATGGCGGCGTCCGACCAGCGCGCCGGCCGGTAGAATTTCGCCACCAGGGGCGGCCCGTCCTCCATCCAGATCTGGTACACCCGGTTCTCGTAGCTGTTGAGGGCCAGCAGCCGCCCGTCGCCGCGGAGCCCCACGCTGTCGAGGGCGTCCAGGACGGTGTCGGGCGTGAGGCCGGCATACGATGGTGCCTGCGGCGTATCCATGAACGATCCATCGGATCCCCGCCCGCGGTGCGCGGGCGGCCTGCGAGGTTAGGATGGGCAGCGCCGGACTGACCCGACCCGGTGAGCGGACCGCCACCGGGGCAGCCCGGCCGGTGACCCCTCAGCGAACGGCCCGGGGCTCGGCGTCGTGCGACACAGTCCGCCGCGCCGATGAAGAGACGGCCTGAACGGGGGAACGGTGGGTCGCCGGGGCCGGCGCGGTACGGCGCCGCGTTAACGCTCCAGCGCGATGCGGCCGGTGCGGATGGTCTCGACGATATTGTAGCCCTTGAACAGGTTGAGCGCGTTGTCCACCTGCCCCGGGTCGCCGGTCACTTCCAGCGTCCAGAGGGTGCCCGAGGAGCTGATGATCCGGCCCTCCACGGCGGTGATGATCTGGAGCAATTCGCCCTTCGTGCCGCGCTCCACGTCCACCTTGATCAGGGCGTGTTCGCGCTCGATGGCCTGCTCGGGCGTGATGTCCCAGACCTTGATGACGTGGATCAGCTTCTGGAGCTGCTTGCGCACCTGCTCGAGGACCCGGTCGTCCCCGTGCACGACGATGGTGAAGCGGCTCTTCCCCTTGGTCTCCGTGTTGCCGACGCTCAGGCTCTCGATGTTGAAGCCCCGCCGGGAGAAGAGGCCGGAGATCCGGGTCAGCACCCCGGGGGTGTCGTTGCACAGGATCGAGATGGTATGCTTCTGGCTCATCGGTTCCTCTACTCGATGTAGTCCATCAGGGTGGCGCCGGTGACCATGGGATAGACGTTGGCGGGCGCGTCGATCCGGCAGTCCAGCACGCAGGGCCGCCCCGCCTCGAGCGCCCGCGCCAGGGCGGGCGCGATGTCCGCCTCGCGGGTCACCGAGATCCCCACCGCGCCCATGCTCTCGGCCAACCGTGCGAAGTCCACCGTGTCCCCCAAGTCGCATGACGTGAATCGCTTGTCGTAGAAGGCGTGCTGCAGCTGGCGGATCATGCCCAGACAGTTGTCGTGCATCACCAGCGCCACGACCGGCACGTTCTCGACCGCGGCCGTGACCAGCTCCTGGCACGTCATGAGGAAGCCGCCATCCCCGCAGACGGCCACCACCGGGCGGTCCGGGCACCCGAGCTTCGCCCCGATGGCCGCGGGCAGTCCGAATCCCATGGTGCCGAGCCCGCCGGAGGTCAGGAACGAGCGGCAGGAATCGACCGGGAAGTAGTGGGCGGCGAAAATCTGGTGGCGGCCGACGTCGGTGACGAGCAGGGGATCCGGACAGAGCGCCTTGAGAGCGCGGAGCACCTTGGGGATCGTGACGTCGCCGCTGAGATCCGCCAGAGGGTGCTTCTCCGCTTTCCGGTGCAGGCGAGCCAGCCAGTCGGGATGGGACGCGCCCTTCAGCTGGGCCACCAGCTCCCCGAGGATGTGATCCGCGTCGCCCACGATGGGGATCAGCGCCGGGATGTTCTTCCCGACCTCGGCCGGGTCGATGTCGATGTGGACGATCTTGGCCTGCGGGGCGAAGTGCAGCGCGCTCCCCGTGGAGCGGTCGCCGAAGCGCGTCGCCACCCCGATGATCACGTCCGCCTCGGTGATGGCCGTGTTGGCGGCGATGCGGCCGTGGTAGCCGTACAGCCCCAGGTACAGACGGTGCGAGTTCGGGAACGAGCCCTTCCCCATGAGGGTCGAGACCACGGGGATCTCCTGGCCTTCCGCCAGGGCGACCAGGGCCTGGTAGGACGCCGGGGTCCGGATGCCGCCCCCGACGATGATGACCGGGCGCTCCGCCGCCTTGATGGCCGCCGCGGCCCGCTTGATCTGGCCGGGGTGCCCCTTGAGGGTGGGGCGGTACCCCTCCAGCTGCGGCGGCTCGGCGTCGCCCGGCGTGCACTGGCCCAGCAGGATGTCCTTGGGGACATCGATCAGGACCGGGCCGGGCCGGGCGCTCCCCGCCAGGTAGAACGCCTCGGCGATGGACCGGAAGAGCTCGTCGCCGTCCTGGATCAGGTAGTTGTGCTTGGTGATGGGGATGGTGATCCCCGTCGTGTCCACTTCCTGGAAGGCGTCATTGCCGATGAGCTGGCGCGACACCTGCCCGGTGATCGCCACCAGCGCCGAGCTGTCCATGTAGGCGGTGGCGATGCCGGTGACGAGGTTGGTCGCGCCGGGGCCGCTGGTGGCGGTGCACACGCCCACCTTGCCGGTGGCCCGGGCATAGGCGTCGGCCATGTGGGCCGCCCCCTGCTCGTGGCGGGCCAGGATGTGCCGGATGGACGAGCGTGCCAGCTCGTCGTAGAGGGGCAGATTGGCGCCGCCCGGATACCCGAAGATCAGCTCGACTCCGTGGCCTTCGAGGGCCTTGACGACGGCTCGCGCCCCCGTGACCTTCTTGCTCTTCATGCGATCTCCCCTCTCGGGTCCACGTCATGCCGGATACTACGGTGCGGATTGGAGGGCTGACTATACCCAAGGAGGGCGTCGCACGCAATCAGATCAGTGAGGGCGGGAAGGCGGATGGTTGCGGTCTGTGATGTTTCCATATCCTGACTGGACATTTCCTGCGGCTGTGCATATCATCCGGCCCGTTCCCACGCCGCACTGGTCCCCGCCGCACACCGGCCCCGCGTGCGCTCCGCGGCGGCAGGGCCTGGCACGTCGCGAAGACGAAGAGAGGTTGCCCATGAAGCCGCTGTGGCGAGGGGCTCGCCGCGTCCTCCAATCCGACGTGGTCCGCCCGATCATCCTGATCCTGGCCGTGCTGGTCCTCTGGCAGGTGGCCGTCACGGTCTTTCGCATTCCCAAGTACCTCATCCCTGCTCCCGGTGCGGTCCTGCAGCAATTCAGCGACTGGCCGCGCTTGCTCCGCGAAAGCCTGGTGACCACCTACGCCTCGATGGGCGGATTCCTGCTCAGCGTCCTGGTGGGGATCCCCTGCGCCGTGGCCATCGCCTACTCGCGATCCGTCGAGAGCTTCCTGTACCCCATCCTGGTCTTCTCGCAGACGATCCCGAAGATCGCCATCGCCCCGCTCTTCATCGTCTGGTTCGGGTTCGGCGTCCTGCCCAAGGTGATCGTGGCCTTCCTCCTGGGCTTCTTCCCCGTGGTCGTCTCCACCGTGACCGGCTTCAAGTCCGTGGAGTCGGACATGCTCGACCTCGTGCGCTCCATGAAGGCCACGCGACTCCAGATGTTCCTGAAGATCAGCTTCCCTCACGCCCTGCCCCACATCTTCAGCGGTCTGAAGGTCTCCATCACCCTGGCCGTGGTCGGGGCGGTGGTGGGGGAGTTCGTGGGCGCCAACTCGGGCATCGGCTATCTGTTGCAGCTGGCGAACGGAAACTTCGATCTGCCCCTCATGTTCGCCGGCCTGTTCGTGCTGTCCATCGTCGGCGTGATTCTCTTCGTGGCCCTGGAGCTGGTCGAGAAGTGGGTGATTCCCTGGCACGTGTCGCAGCGCAGCGGCTACGCGGCGACCCCCTGAGTTGCCCGATGCAGTCGCAACATCGTCGCACGAGAAGGAGGAGACCATGCGAAGACGATTGACGTGGTGGGTGGGACTGGCGGTGGTGGTCACGCTGCTCCTGACGCCCGGCGCCTGGGCGCAGCAGCGCGACAAGGTGATCCTGATGCTCAACTGGTACAACTACGGCGAGCATGCGCCGCTCTACCTCGGCCTGGCGCGTGGCATCTACGCCGAGGAGGGCATTGACCTCGAGATCCAGGAGGGCCGCGGCTCGGGAACCACGATCCAGGCGGTGGCGGCCGGCTCGGCGACCTTCGGCTACGCCGACCTCGGCACCATGATCAAGGCGGCGGCGAAGGAAACCCCCATCAAGGCGGTCGGCGTGCTGATCCAGACCAGCCCCATGGCCGTCATGGGCCTGGCCGAGAAGAACATCCGCGAGCCCAAGGACATCATCGGGAAGACGGTCGCCCTGACCCCAGGCGACGCGGTCGGTCAGATCTTCCTGGCCTTCCTCAAGGCCACGGGGATCAAGGAGGATCAGATCAAGTCCGTCACGGGGGATGCCGCGACCAAGCGGAATGCCGTCATCATGGGCCGCGCCGATCTGTTGACGGGGCACGTGAACGACCAGTCGATCACCATCGAGGACGCGACGGGGAAGAAGGTGCACTCGCTCAAGTTCGCCGACTACGGCGTGAATCCCGTCAACAACGGGATCATCGCGCGCAAGGATTTGTTGACCTCGAAGCCGGACCTCATCAAGCGTTTCATGCGGGCCGCGACCCGGACCATCGAGGCGGCGGAGAAGGAGCCCGGCCCAGGCGCTGGACGCCCTGCTCAAGGCGAACCCCAAGGCCGGGAAGCCCGAGATCCTGAAGGAGGGGCTGGCCCGCACCCTCCCGCTGTTCCACAGCAAGTACACCCAGGGGCAGCGACCCTGGCGGGTGTCGGCCGAGGACATGAAGATGACGCTGGACCTGATGGTGGAGTACGGTGGTGTGGATCCGGCCACCAAGGGGAAGCCCGAGAACTACTACACCAACGAGTTTCTGCCGTGACGTTGCCTTCCCGTCTCGACACCCCGGTGCTCATCGACCTGACGGGCGTCGAGAAGACCTATCAGACGGCGGACGGCCCGCTGACCTCTCTGCGGGCCGTCTCCTTTGACGTGCGCGAGCGCGAGTTCCTCTCCATCGTGGGGCCCAGCGGCTGCGGCAAGAGCACCCTGCTCAAGATCCTGGCCGGCCTGCTGCCCCTGAGCGGCGGGGAGGCCCGGATCAACGGCCGGCGGGTGGACGGCCCCCAGGACGGGGTGGGGATGGTCTTCCAGAGCCCGGTCCTGCTCGCCTGGCGGGACGTCCTCAGCAACATCATGCTCCAGATCGAGATCCGCGGCCTCGACTGGGAGTCGCACCGGCGACGCGCCCTGGAGCTCCTCCAGGTCGTCGGCCTGGCCGGCTTCGAGCGGAAGCGCTCCTGGGAGCTGTCCGGTGGCATGCAGCAGCGGGTGGCCATCTGCCGCGCCCTGGTCCACGACCCCAGCCTCCTGCTCATGGACGAGCCCTTTGGGGCCCTGGACGCCATGACCCGGGAGACCATGAACCTCGAGCTCCAGCGCATCTGGCTGGCCACGAAAAAGACCGTGCTGTTTGTCACGCACAGCATCCCGGAGGCCGTGTTCCTTTCCGATCGCGTCCTGGTCATGACCGAGCGTCCGGGCACCGTGGACAAGATCTACGACATCCCCCTGCCCCGGCCCCGATCGCTCCAGAACATGGGAACGCCGGAATTCTCCACGCTCGCCCAGGCCATCCGCGGGCACTTCTTCGCCCAGGGCACCGTCGACCACTGACAGGCTGCTGAAAAAGGGCCCAGCTGCCGCGTTGGCTCGCCTCGGGCACTCGCTGCGGCGTACCTCCAGTACGCCTGGACCCACCTTTCGGTGGGTACCCCGGCCTGCAGCAAACCGCCTTGCAGCTGGACCTTTTTGAGCAGCCTGGTTCGTAGAAACACCACGGGGCCCCAAGTGGGGCCCCGTGGTGTTTCGATAATCCGGTGAACAGCGGAGACGTCAGCCGCCGAACGTGGCCGCGGGAGGCGGGAGGGGACGGCCGATCTCCTGCAAGTCGGTAGCCGAAGCCCGGCCCCCGCAGGGTCGAGAGATCCACCACGCCGTTCCGCCGGGCGTACAGGCCGGGGTGGATGGCGGCTTCGATCCGGGAGGCCTCCGGATAGAACTGCATCCCGTTGGTCTCCACCCCCATGATGGTGCCGACGTTGGCGGCCAGGAGCACGTGCGGAATCTGGGCCAGCATCGGGTTGCTCAGGTCCTGGACCATCAAGGTCATGCCGTGGGCTCGGGCCCAGGCGCAGCTCAAGAGCGCCTCGCTCTGGGTCTTGCAGGTCTTCAGGGCCACCCCGGACCAGCCCAGCTCCCGCCCCAGCCGGATGACCCGCCAGTCGTGCGCGCTCTCGTCCAGGAAGAGGGGCTTCCGGGCCGAGATGGCATGGACGTCGATCTGGTGCGCCTCCAGGTCATAGGGGAACGGCTGCTCCACATAGAGGAGCATCCCGGAGATCCGCGGCGCCTCGTCCCGCAGCCGATCCAGGAGACTGGTGACGTACTCCGGCTCCCGGACCGTGCAGTTGAAGTCGGCGCTCAGCCAGTCCACGTCGTGGGCGATGGCGATCCGGCCGACCTTGAGGATCCGCTCGTAATCCCAGGCGGCGTCGACGCCCCGCAGCTTGATCTTCAGGCAGCGCAGCCCGTCGCGCCGGATCCAATCCGGCAGCACCACCGGGTAGCCGTCGTCCGGCTCCGTGCCGGTCCGCTCCGAGGCATCCAGGAGGTCCAGTCCCCCCACGAGATGCCAGGCGCGAACCTGCGAGGGCGGCGCGGCCACGAGGAAGTCGCGCGGGTACTTCCCCGTAAAGGAGACGCGGGTCCCGGGCGCCGGCGTGAGGAAGGCCGCCAGATCCCGGTTCATGTACTCGGCCGTGTACGTCTCGTACACCGGCCGGCCGAGGAGCTGGCCGTAGGCGTCGTGCAGGGCGATGTCGAAGAGGGAGCAGCACACCAGAGCGGCCAGCGTGGGCATGGCCTCGCTCCCGGCGGCGGCCTGATCCGCCTCGGCGCGCAGGGCGGCCAGACGGTGCTCCTTGAAGTCGTACCCCACCTCCACCGGGTGGCCCGTCTCGGGAAACCCAGCCCAGGCCTCCGCGAGGCGGCAGCAGAAGGCCTTCAGCCGCTCGTGGCGCACGGCGTAGGGCAGACTGCTGGGCCAGACCCACTGCACATTGAGCGGCGTCTCCCCCCAACCCTCCGCCGTCCGTCCATTCCGGTCCGCGACGCGGACCCGGACCCGGGCGCACGTCACCTCGGTCGTCGTCTCCGGCCCGAACTTGAGTGGGATCCGGTTCTTCACCTCCAGGAAATGCAGCCAGGTCGCGACAACGCGAACATCCGTGGTCTTGCTCATACTCTCGACTCCTCTTGGCCTGATACGACGAAACCGATTCACCGCAACGACGTCACCTAGGCCCGGTCTAACCACAAGAAGCACAAGACGCACAAGTATGCTCAGACCCGCAAGGCCAATACTGCCTGGATTCTTGAATTACTTGAGCCTTTTGTGCCTCTTGTGGCCAACGGTACCGGGCACTCTCGGTCGTTAAATGTCTTGGCTTGAGACTCGGTTACGCCGCGGCGTGGTGATAGAGGTCTTCGAACGTCTTCCCGTATTGCAGGAACACCTCGCGGGCTCGGTCCTCGTTCCCCGAGGCGTCGCGGCCTTCGTGGACCACGGAGAGCGATGTGGGGCTCCATGCTGTACCAGCCGTCGTAGCCCGTCCGCTTCAGATCCGCCACGATGTCCCGCACGCGGCCGTCCCCCTGACCCGGGAAGACCGCCCGGTACCCGCCGGGTGCCGAGGCGTCCTTGACGTAGTCCTTGATGTGCACGTGGACGATGTGCTCGCGGACCGCCTGGTAGTATGCCCAGACGTCCTGGCCGTAGGTCGACGGGATTGCCGGTGTCGAAGATCAGCCTCAGGGCCGGGCTTCCGACGTCGGCGAGGCAGGCCAGGGTCGCCTCCGGCCCTTGCCCCGCCCACCCGTCGCAATTCTCATGGCCCAGGATGATGCCGTTCGCCTCCGCCATCCGGCTGAGCTCCCGCAGGCGCCGGACGACCTCCGCCCGCCAGTCGCGCTCAGCCCAGCCGTCGTTGGGGTAGCTCATGATTCGGACGATCTGCGTCCCCGTCTTCTGCATCCGCGGCATGATCTGCCGCAGTTCGGCCACGTCCACGTCAAACGATCCGCTGATCTTCCGGGACCAGTTCGCGATCTGGCTGCCGTAGGCGACGATCCGGATACCCGCACGATCCAGTTTCTCCCGGATGGCCTCGAACTCCGCATCCGTCACGTCGTCGAAATGCCGCCCCTTCCCCACCAGGCGCATCTCGATCCCGGGCCAGCCGAGGGCGCGGAGGGCCGAAATCTGCTGGTCGATGTCCACGGACACTTCATCGGCAAATCCCGCGCACTGCATGTCGACACGTCTCCTATCTAGGGTTCGTCGTCACGAGTCCCGACCACCGTGGTCTTTACAGCGGCAGCCGTACCGTCCTGCCGGTCCGCGCACTGCGATAGA
The DNA here is from genome assembly GCA_963695995.1 of uncultured Methylomirabilota bacterium. Classification (GTDB taxonomy): domain Bacteria; phylum Methylomirabilota; class Methylomirabilia; order Methylomirabilales; family 2-02-FULL-66-22; genus 2-02-FULL-66-22. The sequence continues at coordinate 75,018 of CAVOIV010000039.1, read as the reverse complement.
TGGCCAGAATCAACTCCACCGCCTTGCGCCCCTCCGCCCCGTCCACCATCGGGGCACGGCCGGCCCGGAGCGCGGCCACGAAATCCTCGAACTGGCGCTGGTGTCCGACGAAGGAGATCGCCTTGGGGTCCGCCGCGCCCCCCTTGCCCGTGTCGCGCGTCCCCAGCCGGGCGAGCAACGTCGCATCCGCCCTTGGCGGGTTTCGCAAAGGTCCAGGTGGCCAGATCGTCCTCGCGCGTCGCCACGCCGCCCTGGTCGCCGCAGAGCTCGATCCGCTTGGCGTGGCCGGGCCAGGCGCTCGTCGCTCCCTCGATGACCCCCAGGGCCCCGCTCTTGAACCGGATCGCCGCCACCGCCACATCCTCGACCTCGATCCGCGTGTGGGCCAGGCACGCGGTGAACGCGCGGACCTCGACGGCCGGCCCCATGAACCACTGGAGCAGATCGATGGTGTGGATGCCCTGGTTCATCAGGCAGCCGCCGCCGTCCAGCTTCCGCGTCCCGCGCCAGGCTGCAGAGTCGTAGTACGCCTGGGTCCGCCACCACTTGACGTACGCCGATCCGAGCGTGACCCGGCCGAGGCGGCCGGCGTCCACGGCCTGCTTGATGCGCTGGTAGACCTCGCTCGTCCGCGACGGAAAGATCCCACCCAGGAGCACCCGGCGCCTGCGGCAGACCTCGACCATCCGGTCCAAGCGCGGTAGCGTGACCTCCAGCGGCTTCTCGCACAGAACGTGCTTGCCGTGCTCCGCCGCCATCACGGCCGGCTCCAGGTGCGCGCCGGACGGGGTGCAGATGGTGACGATGTCGATGTCGTCCCGCTCGACGAGCGCCCGGTAGGACCCGAGCCCCTCCACCCCGTACTGCGCGGCGAATTCGTCCGCCTTTGCCTTGCTGCGACTGGCCACGGCCACCAGTCGCGCCCCCTTCATCGCCTGGATGGCCTTGGCGTGAAAGTGGGAGATCATGCCCAGCCCGATGATGCCGAACCGATACTCGCGAGTCGCTGAACGCATGGCGGCCTCCACGGTTGGTTTCCGGCGGCGACCATCACCACACCGGAGTGCGACAGAGAATGTCGCGGTCAGACCGTGCTTGTCAAGGAAGAATCCGCTCCCAATCCGCGCTGCGATGCCCATCCGCCGCACCCACGCAGCACCGGGCACGGATGGCGCGGTGCGGCGGTGCCGCCCGCGGCGGGGGCCTGAACAATGGTCATCCGCGCCGCCGGGCGACTCGGTCGCAGTGGCGGGCGTCCTCTGTGCTTGACGCGGTGGGACCCCGACCGGTACAGTGGGGGCTGGAACATGCGTCCGCCGGAGGTTTCCGGCGCCCCGCCAAGGGGCGCGCATGCGCGCGGACCGCCGCGACCCCCCGCCGTCTCCCGCGTTGGGGCCTGCCGGCATGCAGTGGGCGTTTCGTGTCGAGACGGACGGTCTCGACTCCGCGGCGAATCGCGGGCCCTCGCCCGATTCGTGCGGCAAGGACATACCCGTGAGTGATGAACGACTGAAGATCGCGGTCTTCATCGATTTCGACAACATCGAGATCGGTGTCAAGACCAGCCTGGGCGGCCACTTCGACGTGGGCGCCGTGCTCGAAGCCGTGAAGGAACGTGGCGAAGTGGTCACCAAGGTCGCCTATGGCGACTGGACCCACGCGACCGACTACGGTCGCTCGATGTCGCAACACGCCATCCACATGGTGCAGCGCAACTTGACGCCAGGCGGCGACAAGAACGGCGCCGACATCAACCTCGCCCTCGATGCCCTCGAGATGGCCTTCACCCACAGCCACATCAACGCCTTCGTCATCGTCGGCGGGGACAGCGACTTCATCACGCTGGTCGAGAAGCTCAAGCAATACGACCGCAAGGTGTTCGTGGTCGGTGGGCGCTCGTTCACCAGCCAGGTGATGCAGAAGAACTGCACCGAGTTCGTGGCGTACGAGGACATCCTCGGCGTCACGGGCCGCGGACGGCAGGCGGGCGGACGGACGCGTGCCGTGACCGACATCGCCGCGGCCATGCCGCTCGTCCGCCGCGCGATCAAGTTGCTGGCCGACCGCGAAATGACGCCACAGCTCGGACTGCTCAAGAGCACGCTGCTGCAACTCGATTCGAGTTTCTCGGAGCGCGCGTACGGCGCCAGCTCCTTCCGCGACTTCGTCGAGAAGCTCGCCAAGGCCGGACACGTCGCAGTGAAGGGGGCGACCGCAGCTTCTACGTCGAGTTGCGCGAGACGGGCGACCCGGCAACGCCGACGGCCGGGGCGCCGACGCCGACGGCCAGCAAGGAGCCGGCGGAGCCGCGTGGTCCCCGGGAACCACGTGAGGCCCGCGAGGGACGCGCCCGCGGACACGGACGCGACACCCGTCCCGGGAACGGTCCCGACGACGGGGCGACCGACCAAGTGGAAGCAGCGGCCGGCACGCCGGCGCCCGCAACGCCTGACACGGACGCCGCATCGGCAGAGGGCGTCGTGCGACTCGGGCCGGCCGACGGCTATCGCATCATGATACAGGCGCTCTCGCGCACCGATGCGAGCCCACGTTTCCCGATGTACGTGCGGCAATTCAAACACTTCATGAAGACGTTCGACGAGAGCTTCGATGAGCGCCGGTACGGATTCGCCGGCATTCTGGATGCGCTGCGCTTCGGACAGCGCGAAGGCTTGTTCCGACTCGATCGCGATCGTCAGGGCGGCGTGCGCGTGCATCCCGGCGCGCAGTACCTGCAGCTGACGCAGTCGGCTGAGGGGGCGCCCGCCGCGCGGCGAGATCCCGCAGGATGGCCTGTTGCCGGTCGAGGCCGAGGCGGTTGCCGTCCAGGATGCCCGTCTCGCTCCGGATCGACCGCCGACGGCACCTGAGCCGTCGCCCGTCGCGGCGGCCACAACCCCAGCGGCTTGGGACGCCGACCAGCCGTCGCCCGCGTCCCCGAGTGAGGTGGCGTCCACGGACGGTACCGACTCCCCTGCCGAGCCGGCGACGGCCCCGCGCCGCGCGAGTCGCAAGCGTCCGGCTACGCGCACGGGCACGCGCGCGAAGAAGAAGCCGCGCCGCCAACCGGTGGCGCCAAGAAGACGGCCGCGCGTTCCCGCGCGAAGAAATCGTAGCGTCGAGCGACCGATCGCGCGGAGGCTTTCGTCCTGCCCGCACGCGCCGTCCACAGTCCGCAGCTCGAGAGTGACCCTGGTATGCTCGCACCGTGCGTTTCGCCCTGCGCAGAAGGGGGGAGGTGCTTTGATGGAGCGAAAGACAGCATCCGATTTCGACCCGGACCTTCTCAGGTTGTTTGACCGATATGTGCACGGCGGCATCAGCCGCCGCGAATTCCTGGACGGGGCGGCGCGATTCGCCGTGGGCGGCCTGACGGCGGCGGCGATCCTGGAGAGCCTCAGCCCGAACTATGCCTGGGCCCAGCAGGTCCCCAAGGACGACGGGCGCATCCAGGCCGAGTACGCCACCTATCCGTCCCCCCAGGGCCACGGGAGCATTCGCGCGTACCTCGTGCGGCCCGCAGAGGCGCGGGGCAAGCTGCCGGGCGTCGTGGTCGTGCACGAGAACCGCGGCCTCAATCCGTACATCGAAGACGTCGCGCGGCGCCTGGGCGTCGCCGGCTTCCTGGCCCTCGCGCCGGACGTGCTCACGCCGGTCGGCGGCTACCCGGGCGACGACGACAAGGGGCGGGAGCTTCAGGCCACGCTCGACCCCAAGAAGATGATCGAAGACTTCGTGGCCGCGGCGGTGTATCTGAAATCGCATCCGGAGTGCACCGGCAAGGTGGGCGTCGTCGGCTTCTGCTACGGCGGCGGCGTGGCCAACACGCTGGCGGTTCGGCTCCCGGATCTGGCCGCCGCGGTGCCCTTCTACGGCATGCCAGCCGGCCGCCGCCGACGTCGCCAAGATCAAGGCGCCCCTGCTGATTCACTACGCGGAGATCGGACGAGCGCATCAACGCGGGCTGGCCGGCCTACGAGGCCGCGCTGCAAGGCGAACAAGGTCACCTACACCGCGTACATCTACGCGGGGACCAATCACGGCTTCCACAACGACACGACGCCGCGCTACGACAAGGCCGCCGCCACCCTCGCCTGGGACCGGACCATCGAGTTCCTTAATCGGACAATGAAATAGGCCAGGGACGCGACGGACGAGGCCTTGACGGCGGAGGCCCGGCGGAGAGTTACGCACACTCGGGAGTGGACTCGATCAGCACCGCGGATTCCGGAGGGACGTAGCCATGGCGCATAAGCCGCCTCGCGAGCGGGCGGAACAGGCCCTCGCCCTGCGGACCACGCAGTTGGAGGCCGTCCGTGCCGTCACCGCCGAGATCGTCCAGGAGATCGACCTCACGCGACTCCTTGAACTCATCACGCAGCGCGCCGTGGACCTGGTGGCTGGCCAAGGGAGTATTCGGCTCTGGGATGACGCGAACCAGGTCCTGGTGCCCAAAGCGTGGACCGGAGGCGGGCCAGGAAGGACGGTTCCCTGTCTTCGGCTCGGAGAGGGAGTGGTAGGCACCGCCGCCCAACGCCGGGAAGGTCTGATCGTCAACGACTTCCGGTCCTCCCCCCATGCCATCCCCATCCTCACGCAGGGCACGACCCACACGGCCGTCCTGGCCGAACCTCTCCTCTTCCGGGACCGCCTGGTCGGGGTCATCGCCATCGGCCGGGACACCACGATGGGGGCGTTTACGGAGGACGATCGAAAAATCCTCGCCCTGTTTGCCGACCAAGCGGCCATCGCCATCGAGAACGCCGGCCTCTTCGAGGCCGCGGTGCGGCGGGGCGCGGAATTGGAGGCGTTGCTCCGAGCGAGTCGCTCCCTCATGTCCGGCCTGGATCTGCAAACCATCCTCGACCACCTCGTGACCAACGCGGCAGTGATCTCCAATGCGCCGCTGGTGCGGGTGTTGCTCTTGGATCAGGAAGCGGAAACGCTGTACCTGGCGGCGCAGCGGGGAGAAGCCGCCGCACGGGGATCCCTACCGTTGGAGAGTCTGTCAGGCCTGACGGCCCGCACTGGCGACGTCGTCTACAGCGACGATGTCCGGCGGGATCCGCGCAATCCGAAGGCCCGGGAAGACCAGGCACTGCACATCGTTACCCACCTCAGCTTGCCGATCCGGAGCGGGGAGACGATCCTCGGGGTGCTTGCCTTCAATACCACCACCCCCAAAGCGTACTCCCCTGCCGAGTTGGCGTACCTCACTGCCTTTGCCGATCAGGCCGCCATGGCAATCGAGAACGCCCGGCTGCACGAAATGGCCCTCCATCGCGCCCAACAATTGGCGACGGTCAATGATCTCAACCAGACCCTGACCACACTCCATGATCCGGCGGAGGTGGCGCAAGCGATCGTCACGGCCGTGGAGATTCTCCACCCCGGGACGATCGTCCAGCTTTGGCAGTGGCATCCCGACACCGAGCAGCTCCACCTCGTTGCCACGGCGGGCGCGCCTCTCGACGCGCACCCGATGCACCGGCTCTCGTCCGGCCAAGGGCTCGCCGGTCACGCCTTTGCCACCCGCGCTCCCGTGATGAGTGCCGAGCTCGCGACCGATTCCCGGTTCGGAGCGCCGGCCTGGGTGGCTGCCGAGCGGGTTTCGTCAGGAGTGGCCCTCCCGCTGGTCTCCCGCACGCAGGTGTATGGCGCGCTCGTCCTGTTCTGGCGCAGGCCGCATCCGCGGCTCGATGAAGAGATCGTGCCACTCCGAGCTTTCGCGGCCCAGGCAGCCATCGCGACCGAGAATGCGCGGCTGTATGAGACCAACCGTGCGCATGCAACCGAGCTGGAGAATCGAGTCCGGGAACGGACCCACGCCTTGGAAGCCGCCAACCAGCAGCTCGCGCGGGCGTCCCAGTTCAAGTCCGAGTTCCTCGCCAACATGTCTCATGAACTCCGGACGCCGCTCAACGCCATTCTTGGGTTTGCCCAACTCCTCTTGGCGCAGAAGGCGGAGAGTTTGTCCGGCAAGCAGCACCGCTTCCTGACCCACATTTTCACCAGTGGCCAGCATCTCCTCCAATTGATCAACGACGTCCTGGACCTCAGCAAGGTGGAAGCCGGGAAAGTCGTCCTGCACCCCGAGCCCCTCTCAGTCCGCAAGGTGCTGGAAGAGACGCTGGTGATCGTGCGGGGCCTCGCGGACAAGAAAGAGCTCCGCCTTGAGACAGCGGTCTCGTCGGATCTCCCGAGCCTGGTCGCCGACCCCGTTCGGCTCAAACAAATCCTGTTCAACTTGCTGAGCAATGCGGTGAAGTTCACGCCGGAGCGCGGGCAGATTACCGTAAGCGTGACACGATCTGACGGAGCGGGAGCGGAGACCGAGCGATCGTCCCCAGGGAAGGTCGAGTCGCCCGAAACGTCACAGGACAGCGCCGGCGACTGGTTGGAAATGCGAGTGACGGACACGGGCATCGGGATCAAGGCGGAGGACATGCCACGCCTCTTCCGGGAGTTCGTCCAGCTCGAGGCCGCGGCTACCAAGCACCACGAGGGGACGGGACTCGGCTTGGTCTTGACCAGGCGGCTCGTTGAGCTCCATGGAGGCCGGATCTGGGCCGAGTCGGAGGGGGCGGGGCGGGGTGCCTGCTTCGTGGTGCGCCTCCCCTTCGTCGAGGTCCCAGCGGCGCGGGTACTGGTGGTGGATGATGAGGCGCCCTTCCGGCAGCTCTTGAGCATGATCCTGCACAATGCTGGCTACCGGGTGCAGACGGCGCAGGACACGTCCGAAGCCGTCCGGGTCATCGAGGCGGACCCGCCCGCGCTGGTCGTCCTCGACCTCGGGCTCCCGCCGGACGGGGCGGGGGGTTGGACGGTTCTTGCGCACCTGCGGGATACCGAACGCCTGCGACACGTGCCGGTATTGATCCTTACCGGCCAGGATCAGATTCACGCGGAGGACGCCCTGGCGCGCGGTGCCAGTGACTTCCTAGGGAAGCCCGTGTCGGCTCATGTCCTGGAAGAGACCGTGGCGCGCCTCCTCAGGCGCGGTTTGTTGCCGGCTACCGCGTAGGGCCCCGACCCGGGGGCCGATGGCTGAGGGGGAGGATGCCATGGCGTGCGTGCTGGTGATCGAGGACAATCCGGTCAATCTCGAACTCGTGGTCGCAATCCTGGAGTTGGAAGGGTATCAATCCCTAACCGCCGAGACGGCAGAGCGGGGGCTGCGTCTCGCGGAGGCGGCGCGACCGGATCTCATTCTCATGGATCTCCACCTTCCGGGCATCACTGGGTATGAGGCCGCTCGGACGCTCAAGACGGATCCCACCACGGCAGCCATCCCCGTCGTGGCCCTTACGGCGCAGGCCATGCGCGGCGACGAGCAGCGCGCACGCGAGGCCGGGTGTGATGCCTACCTCACGAAACCCCTGGATGCGCAGGCGCTCCGGACAACGCTCCGGCGGTTGCTGGACGGGGGCCTGGAAGATAGGACTTAGTTGGGTGGCGGCCCGCACTTCCCCTGTGCTTCCCGAAAACGCGCACCGCGTGCTCCTGCGAAGCGTCCGTCCCCGGAGATCAAGCCGCCATCTGCTCATAGTTATCGTGTGCGCTGCCAGGCCGGCACGGTCGCCGGCTACACGAAGACCAGGACTTCCCGCCAGCGTGACCAGCCTCGGGCCAGCACGCCCACAGGATCCGATCCCCGGGCCGCACGTGCGGCCGCCGGCTCGACCGATGATAGAGCGCCGGTTGGTGGCGGAATGCCAAGATCTCCAATTTCGGGGACACGCGTGAACGGAAGAGGAGGATGACGAACGCGAGCAGGGCACGGACCATGGGCGTCATGATGCGGGATCCTTTACTCGAAGAGGGGATGACCCGGGGCGGGCAGGATGCTGTAGATCGTGGAAAAGATCAACCAGGTAGATAGCTACGAGTTCTCGGAAACCACAGGGGTGCCGTCGACACGCCCCGTGTCTGCGCGCCCCGTCAGCCTCCACGGCCTGCGGGTCGCGGAGGTGAGGGCTGCCTGAAGCGCCGATGCTGTCCCTGGCGAGGCCCCGTGAGGACGGCGTCTGTGCATGCGGAACCCCAGACACCGAAGGCAATCGTGCATGGGCTGTTCCCGCCTTGTCGCCTCCGTGCAATTCGCCAGTGCCGTTTCAATAGCCCAAGGCGGCTCGCTCGCACAATGCCCGATAGGTTTCGCCATCCAGATCGTCGCCCGGCGACAAGCCAGCCGCGATCCGGAAGTTGCGGAGAGCGCTCCGGGTCCGTGGGCCCAGCACCCCGTCGATCTTCCCGGGAGCGTACCCCAAATAGAGCAGGGCCGCCTGGGCGGTTCTCGCCTCGAGACTCGGCATGGACCCGCTCGCGAACCGTTGATACTGTTCGGCCAGACGCACGTCATATCGGTTCTTCCAGTAGGTGGGGCCGTTATACCGCTTGGCGAAGCTGGTCCAATCCCTGGATACCAACGCCTTCACCAGCCGATTGGCGTCGAGAAATGCCGCCATGGCTTGGACTTGGGCATCCTCACCGGTCTTCATCGCTTCGACCATCTCCGTGGAGGAGGCGGAGCCGGCCTGACGGTAGTTGAAGCCCATCACCTGGCCCATGCCCCACGAGGCGGACTCCAGCGCCGGCTCAACCCCTAACCTCTCCCGCGCGCACAGGGCCAACGCGCGCTCTAATCGGCCGTACTGCGAGGCGAGCGACCCGTAGCCACCCGCCGGGCCGGACAGGTCCGACGCCTCTGCGTCGAACCGCCCCTGCGTGAACGCCTTGAACTTGTGCCGCTCGAAGAGGATCTGCGGCCGCCGGTCCGGCCGGAACCCGAAACCTTGCGTCACGCCGGCGGTCTCCACTTCCACGACGGTCCAGATCAAGGCAGCGTCCCCGAAGCCAAGCCCCAAACGCTCGAGCGCTCCGCCGAGCCCCGAGCGCGTGAGGGGCTGCCCCTTACCCACGAACTCCATAGAACACCTCTCTTGACACCCAAGGACCGGTCGTCGCGTTCTCCCACGCGGCCGGATGACATCCTGGCTATAGGCGGCTGCCCGCATGGGCTCCGGTGCCGGTTTGTGTCGCCAATTCCCACACCAAGGTTTTCGGGAATGACAGGCAGACGATGGCTCAAGGGTGATTCACGCAAAGACAAACGGCCCCGCCGACCATTCTGCTGGTCAACGAGGCCGTGGGGAACGTGCAGACCCAACGCCGGCGCATGCGGCGGCTCCTTCCGAACGGGACGGGTGATTTGTTGTGATGGCCAGGCGGAAAGTATACGGGACCATAACTGTTGTCAATCATAAAATACCACAACGCTCCGCCTTTATTTCGTCGATCGGCTTTCGGTGAACTACCGCCAAAGTCGGCACCGTTCTCTGTATCGTAATGTAATCAATTAATTACAATGCCCTCCGTCTCGACGACGTGCCCCGCTCCACCATCACCGGACGTGCGTTCCCCTCCCTCCGCACCAACGTCTCAACGGAACGATCCCCCGCCGTCCCGGGCCGCTCGGCTCCGATCGGCCCCCGCCGCCGCGCGCGAGTGGGCGGACCACCGACGGTAAGGTAACTCTGTCCACCAGCGCCGAACAGGTCCGAGACCGTCGGGTGGTGTCCGGTGTCCGTGCATTCCAGCACGGTGCGCAGCGCGACACGCTGCGTCGTGGAACGGACCCCGCACCAGCTAGCCCGGCGATTTCAGCTTGAGAGAAATCTCGGTGCTGTCGTCGGTGTACGTGATCTTGAGCGTCGCGCCCGTCGTGCCGCGCGGTATCACAAACAACAGGTCACCCTCCTTGGCCGACTGGCCGGGTACCAGTTCGTTGAGGCCGCCTTCGGGCGCCATCGGCATGCCGTCCACCATCAACCGGAACGATCTATCCCAGAAATTCGTGTCGTACCTGTCGTGATTCGTCATGCGTAGCCGAACCTGCAGCGCATCCTTCTCGCTGGTCCGCGGAGACACCTCCGCCTTGAGTAATGTAAAGGTGGCCGCGCCGAGTCGATAGTCGCGCATCACGGGGAGCCCGACGGAATAACCAGTTCCAGGCGGAGGCGCTGGGGGCGTGGTCGGGGGTGGAGCCTGCGCGGGCGGTGGCGGGGAGACAGGACCGGACGGCGCCGGCGGCGTCGGGGCAGCACCCCTCGTCACAACCGCGGGGGTCGGTGGTCCAAGCCAGCCAGCCTGGTTGATCGCTACGACCAGTCCGGTTAGGGCCGTGACAGTGGCGGTCAGGGTGGTAATGATGCCTGGCAAGGTGTGCCACCAACTCCTGGGCTGCTCTTCGTCGCTCATGGGCTTCTCCCTAGCCGATTGGCGACCCCATGCGAAGCCACCCCGCGACGCGATGCTCGCTTGGCGTTGGCACGCTGGAATTCCTGGAGGCGTAATCAAGCAGCGGCCCACGCCGGTCGCGGCTCGCCGTAACGCGGTGGCGCGCAGATCCGACGCATCAGACGACGGGGCTAACGCTTATACGGTTTCCAGATAAGAGCACTATGGGGACGCAGCCGGCCCCCCGCCGCGGTCGAGCACGGCCCGGACCACCTGGAGAAACGCTCTCACATTGATGGGCTTGGTCTGGTAGCCGTCGAACCCGGCCGCCAAGATCCGCGGGCGATGATGGCTCATGGCCGAGGCCGTGACCGCGATGACGGGGATCTCCTTCGTCGCCGCGTCCGCCCGGAGGGCCGCCCGGGCCGTGAACCCGTCCATGCCCGGCAATTGCAGATCCATGAGGACGAGGGCGGGGCGGGCCTCCCGGGCCACGCGAATCCCCTCCTCGGCCGTCTCGGCCTCCACCGTCCGGTAGCCCGTCACCTGGAGCACTTCGCGCATCAGCTTCCGGTTCTTGTCGTGATCCTCGATAATCAGGATCAACTCGTTGGACATGGTCGCACCGGTAGGGTAAAGGTGAAGATTGACCCCTGGCCGACCGCGCTCTGGACGCCGATCGTGCCGCCGTGCAGCTCCACGAACCGCTTCGCCAGCGCCAGCCCGAGCCCCGTGCCTTCGCGCGTCTGCGCGTGCTGCCCGCCGACCTGCCGGAATTCCTCGAAGACGGCCGCCTGATCCTCCGGCGCGATCCCGATGCCGGTGTCGCGGACCGAGATGGTCGCCTGGTCGCCCGCCAGCACGGCGGTGGCCTCGACCCGCCCGCCATCCGGGGTGAACTTCACCGCGTTGGAGAGAAGGTTGAGCAGAATCTGCCGGACCTTGCGTTCGTCTGCCACAAAGTCGCCGAGCGCCTCATCGGCCGCAACACGGAGGGAAATTCCATGGCGGCCCGCCCGCTCGCGGATCAAGCTGACGGCGCTCTCGATGGCCAGGGACAGGTTGAAGGGGGCGAGGTCGAGTTCCATGCGGCCCGCCTCGACCTTGGCGAGATCGAGGATGTCGTTGATCAGGGACAGCAGGTGCCGGCCGGACCCGAGGACGTCCTGGACGAACTCGGCCTGCTTCGCGTTCAACTCGCCGAACATCCGCTCCAGCAGGACCTCCGAAAACCCCATGATGGCGTTCAGCGGCGTGCGCAGTTCGTGGGACATGTTGGCGAGGAACTCCGACTTGTGGCGGGAGGCGGCCTCGAGCTGACGGTTGACCTCTTGAAGCTCCCGGGTGCGGGCCTCCACCTTTGCCTCCAGTTCGTCGGCGTACTGTCTCACCTGCGCGTAGAGTCTGGCGTTCTCGATGGCGACGGCCGCTTGAGCAGCCAGCCGGCTGAGGACGTCCTGGTCCCCCGGTGTGAAGGTGCTGGCGCGGCGATTTGCCACGTACAGGAGGCCGATCGTCTTGCCCTGGAGTGGAATGGGGACCACCAGCGAGGACACGATGCCCTCACGACGGACCACCTCGTCGTACTCGTGCGTGATCCGCTGGTCGTGGGCGTACTCCGGGGTCATGAGCGGTTCTCCCGTCGCGAGGACGTATCCGCCCGCCCCTTGCCCCGGAACAATGACGAGGCCCCGCAAGACGTCGCCCCGGTTTCCCACGCCCGCCACAATGGTGGCGACGCCCGCCACGGGATCATACGGGGCCACATAGGCGATGTCGCCGTTCAAGAGGGCCCGAGCATGGCGGCAAATCGTGTGCAGGACGGCGTCAATGTTCAAGGTCGAGGAGATGTCGCGGTCAATTTCCCAGCGGGCCCGCAGGGATTCCCCCATGCGATTGAAGGCCTCGCTCAACCGTCCGACTTCGTCCTGCCCCCGCGCCCAGACCTTGATCGTGTGGTCCAGATTCCCGGCCGCGATCTCCTGGGCGCCCCGGACCAGATCCTCCACGGGGCGTGTCACGCTGCGCGCCTGCCAAAACGCGAGGACCACACCGACCCCGAGGGCCAAGAGGCCAAGACCAAGGATGAGATTTCGCGTGTGGCGAATTCCGGCCATCTCCCGCTCCAGGGAGATGCCGACCCGCGCGACGGCACGCCGCTCGTTCAGAATGTGAATCGGAACAGCGACGTCATAGCCCTCCAGGCCCGAGCGCCACAACTCCTGGATGAGAGGACCCTCGGTGGCCGCCGCCCGGCTCCCAAGGAGATCCGTGTACACCTTTCCCGTCTCGCGCATGTCGCTATGCACGAGCGCGCGACCTGAGGGATCCACGATCATGGCGTAGAGGACATCGACGCCGCTGGCGATGCTGTTGATGATCTGGCGCACGGCCAGGAAGTCGTCGGCCACCAGGGCTTGCACGCTGGCGTGCGCCAAGACTTTGGAGAGCCGCAGGCCCTTCTCCCGCGTCTCTTCCAGGACCGTGCGCTTCTGCAACTGCACGAAGGCTGGGGCCAGCATCGCAAACAGAAGGACGACTGGGACAACGATCTGGAGAGCGAACTTCGTGCGGAGACTCAAGCCCCGGTAGCGCTCACGCAGGTGGCGAAATGTCAAGGATGGCTCTCGACCCACGGGCGACGTCTCCGCGAGATCTGGTAGTGCTCCACGGCTTCCCTATGGCGTCACGTCCACCTTGACCAGCTTATCGTGCGGTAGAGAGCCGAGGTTGAGCTCGAGGCCTCGGACCCGGTCGGTATGCGCCGCCATCTTCGTGGCGTGGTACAGAAAGACCATGGGCGCGTCATCGACGATCAGCCGTTGCGCCTGCGAGTACAAGCGGTTTTGAGCCGGACCCTCCGGAAGCTGGAGCGCCTCACCAAGCAGCTTGTCGAGCGTCGGGTTCCGATACTGGGTCAGGTTCGTAGTTTCGGGGGAACCGGAGTGAAAGAGGGGAAGCAGGATGCGCTCCGGATAGGGGGCACGCACATGCCAACTATACAGGAACATATCCCCCTCTCGGGCCCGCACCGCCTTGAACACGTCACCCGAGCTCGGTTTTCCGAGGAGCTCTACCGTGACCCCGACGCGCCGCAGATCGTTCTGGATCGCTCCTGCGACTTCGGCGTCAAACGTCACCGCACTGTTATGTAACAGCTTCAGGGCCACGCCCTGACCGTACCCGGCCTTGCCCAGAAGGGCCCGTGCCCCCTGCGGGTCATGGGGTAACTGACCGACCGTGCCGTCGTATCCCTTCACGGCCGGCGGGAGTGGGCCCTTTGCTGCCACCGCGGCTCCCCGCCCGAGGAACAACGCCGTCCGCTGCGTGTTGATTCCCTGGGCGAGGGCCCTTCGGAGCGCGGGGTTGTTGAAGGGCGGTCGCTCCGTGTAGAAGCCCAAGTAAAAGATATTCAGCCCGGACACGGGTACCAGTTTCACCCGCGGGCTTTCGCGTAGTCGTTCGAAGAATACCGTATCCACGAGATATGGGCTGACGTCCGCCTCTCCGCTCTCGAGCGCCTCGACGACGGCTTTCGCTTCAGGGATGAACCGGAACACCACACGGTCGATCCGGGGCCGTCCGGCCCAATACGTGTCGTTGGCCGTGAGGACGATCTGCTGTGGGGACCAGCTCTCGACTTTGAAGGGACCGCTGCACATCGGGCGTCGCCCGAAATCCTTGCCGAGTGTCCTCAGGGCCGCAGGGCTCGCCACATCAACCTGGCTCAAGTAGTGCCAGCCCGGGTACTTCAGGGTAAAGACGAGGGTGAGCGGATCTCGCGCCTGGACGTCGTCAATGAGGTCGCGGAGTAACGGCTCCTTCGAGTTCCGCGGGTCGGCCGTATACAGTTCATGCCCGGGGCGGAACTGCCGTTCGACGCTGGCCTTCACGGCGTTGGCATCGAGCGGCGTTCCATCGTGGAACCGCACCCCGGCTCGAAGCCTGACGGTTGCCTGCAGGCCATCCTGGGAAAGGGTCCAGGACTCCGCGAGTCCCGGCTCAAGGCCCCGGCCGTCCTTCGAGATGTTGATCAAGGACTCGCAAACAAGCCAGGTGACGTAGTAGGACCGATCCGAGGACGCCTTGGCGGAGTCCAGCGATTCCGGCTCTCCCGACATGGCGTACTTGAGGACCTTCTCCGCCCCCTCCCCCAACGAGGCAGCAGCCAAGAGGGTTAGCGTCGCAATGCCGAGAAGGAGCCGATACAATTGTCGTCGGGGAGAGCTTTTATGTGCCACCACCATTGCCGCAATACCATTGCCAATCGCGGAACCAGATCTGGTCGATCCGATTGGCGTCGCCGATTTTCTGATTCCATTCGTCGAGTCGTGCTCGGAGCTCGCTGTGCCACCGATACTCCGGGCCTTCGTAGAACCACCGGACGTCAGGTATCATTCGGTCCTTGTTGCCAAACAGGGTCCCATTCAGAATGTGGTGCGCTTCGGCGCGAAAGTGTATGACCGTCTGCGACAGCTCCTCTTCCTTTTTGAGATCCCAGGCGCAGACGTGGTACTCTTTCAGGACGAACCCATCAGGCCACGGGGCGCCGGGCTTGTCCTGCCAACTTGCCACGCCTTTTGCGGGCTTGGCCGCGAAGAATTTCTCCATCTCGCCGATGATCCCGCTGTTGGTCTTCAAGTTGCCCCGTAACCTGCCTCCGACCCTCAAGAGATAGCTCGCACGTGACGGCATCTCATCGCCCTCCTCATCGCGTTGGACGCACTGACTGGTGTTCGGTTCGGAAACGGTCGAGAGATCTGCTCAGATAGCGAAAACCTACGTGCTGCGCAACGGCGTTGCGGTTTCACGACTGATGCACATGCCCGGCTCAGCCCTTCATGCGCCTGGAGGGCCGACAGCGGACGGGAAACTCCCACAGAAACGAACGCCCTCGCCGACCAGGGGTTTGGTCAACGAGGGCGTTCGACATGTGTCGGTGAACCCGATCCAGGGGCATGTGGTGCCTCGTCGCGGACCGGCTAAAGATAGCGCGGAGGGGTGCCACGACTGTAGGGTAGCTCGGGGGGGGTGTCAAGATAAAACGGAGTGATGTAGTCCGACATCAAATCTGTCGACCGCGCGCGGTGCCCGTCCCGAAAACCGGGACGGCGACCCCCACACCCCGATCGGGTGGCAAGGCCAGGGAGGGTCGGGGCACGCCAGGGCTGCCACCGGGGCGGGCGCCACCCCGGGTGCGCGGGGACCGGACGGCCCCGACGGACCCGCGAACGCGAGCCCCACCCGAACGCACGGTATCCCGATGCGAGATTCGTGAGCGAAGCTGGGTGTGGCGAAAACCGGGCGCGTGATGCAGATCGCCGACCAGATCAACGGGATCGATGACTACGAGTTATCTGGAAACACTGGTCCGAGTTGCGTGCAGGCCTACAAGAGACCGATCGTGGTCGCCAGTCCCCGCAAGTCCGGCACTTCCAAATCTGGGGTGGCGTGCGCCGGGGGTGTGGCGCCAAATCCTGGCTTGTTGTGCCGCCGGTTGACCCAGACCGTCGCGAGCCCCAGCGATTTCGCCGGGACGATGTCGTGGAAGAGGCTTTGGGCGACGTGGAGAATTTTGTGCGGGGGAACCCCGATGCGCGTAAATGCCGCGCGGAAATTCCTCACGGACGGCTTGTAGGATTGCACCTGCTGGGCCGTGACGATCCAGTCGAATTGCACCTGAAGCCGCTGGTTGGACAACGCAAACAGGTCGTCGTCAATATTCGAAATGATCCCCAGCCGGTATTTCGTCTTGAGCGCCTGGAGCGCCCCGGGAGAATCCGGAAAGGCGGGCCAGTCCTTGACCGATCGGGAAAACGCGTCGCGTTCCGCCGGGGTCGGCGTAAATCCCGCCCGCGCTCCGATGCCGTCCAAGGCGGTCCGCAGGACGGTCTTGTAGTCGCGATACGCGCCCGCTTCCGCCGCCGCCTCGAACTCCCCATAAAGCTCCAAGGCTTTCTCGGGGGCAACCGAGACCTGATGCGCCTGAAACACCGGCGCCAGGCTGTCCCACAATCCGGTTTCCCAGTCGATGATGGTGCCATAGCAATCGAACGTCAGGACCTCGAAGGCGTCGAAGTTCAGCATTCTGTGTCCTCCGGGTGTGGTGGGAATATTTCGCGGAACGAAGGATGCCGCAGCCGGAAGGGACTGTCAAGCGAATCGAGAGGCACTCCCGGTTCGCATTCTGTGTTTCCGATTCGCACACCCGACGCGGAGGTATCCAGCGCGGACTGCGCCGCGGATGGAGAATGCACCGATAACAGGCGAGGTCAGGCACCGCGCAGTGCTGGGAAGGGTCGATTCGCAACCCCGAACAATCACTGGGCCGCCCGAACGTTTTCGGGCGGCCCAGTGTGGTATCGCAGGTATTTGTACCCGGTCCGGCCTACTTCAAGCCGGCCAGGGCCTCCTGCACCTTGGCGACGGATTCGGAATGATTGCCGGCCTTGTGGAGCCGGTCCGCGTCGGCAACCAAGCCCTTCGCCTTCTTGACCTTCTCGCTGCTCTGATCCATTCCGGCCATCTGGTCATTTGCCTGCTTGATGAGCGTTGGGCACTGATTGGCAAAGGCCGGCCCGCCCACGGCCAAGACGAGAACTGCCACCAAAGTTACCAGCACTGTCTTTTTGATATTCATGGAGCACCTCCTGACGCGCTTTTCTGAGGGTGATGTCATACCAAACAGCATATCCGATACATACTGTCCGGTTTCGATTACCCATAACAATCCGACCAGCCGATTGGTTCCTGGGATTCCGGTGCGGTGGCCGGTGTTCGGCCCCTGGTTTGGGGGGGCGGGGATCGCGGACCTTATTGCTGCGTAACCGGCGCACCGGACGGAAGGGCTTCATCCCCAAACAGCTGCGTGGTATGGGTCGCCACCAGCAACAACACCGACACGGCGATCAACCCCAGGACGCCTTCGAACCATCGGTACTGCCGCAGACTATCGTTCTCTTTAGCCATGGCGCTCTCCTCCTTTCTTTGCATAATCCAGCGTCTCCTTATACCGGATGAAACGACTCCTGTCAACATTAGTGGGATTCGAGCGCGGTAGGTTCCGGTGGGCATCCGTCTCATCTTTGCGGCCAATCAGTTGGCGGCAGGTCACCCCGGACCACCTGTGCTTCCCTGTCACGGATCAGTCGGAGGGTGCAGTGCGAAACCGGAAGTTCATGTGCAGCGGGAGGGTATCTATGCTCAATTGGCGTTCCGGGCGACTGTCATCAACGTTGTACGCACGGGGCAGATTGACAGGACGTGTTGGGATAACCAGACCGGAATACGCAGTTCAGATCGACAGGGCTTGGGCCGGTCGCCAGCAACGTCCGCAGGGAGGCACCCGGGGCAGCCGGGGCCCCTCGATTTCTGGTGGCGCGCCACCGCTTGTTAACGCAAGATCTATAGCGCGATGGGTCCAAGGAGATTACCCAGCAGCTTTAACCGCCTGGCTGAGTACCGGGCCGAGGAGCGCGCCCAACCCCGGATGCAATGACGACCGAATCCTCGATCGCGTGAGAACGCTTCTGCACGAAATCCAGACCAAGAGGTGAAGCATGGCGGCAAGAACGGACACCGCAGTACAGTGGTCGCCCCTCAATGCGACAGACGCCGAGCGAAACACCTTCGCGGCCGGGAACGAACCATGACGCAGGGCTGGACAGGAACCTTCGACCAACTTGCGTAGTACTTGCCAAGAGCGTGAGGGAACGAAACGAGGGCCCGCCCGTCGGTCGGGAAAAACCCCTAGCAAACAGAGGAGAAGAGGAATGGATACGAAGCCCACCCACGAACAAGCGCAACTGCACCTGCAGGTCTATGACCTGCGCCGGGAGGCACGGCTGCGCCAGGCGCGCGACTGGTTCTTCAAGACCTATTTCGTGGAGACATTCGACGATGCCATGCGCATCGCGGCACCGGGAACGGAAGGGGGCGCGCTCGCCATGATGGTTATCAGCTACTGGGAGCAGGCGTGCGCGCTGCTCAATTACGGCCTGTTGCACGAAGATCTCTTCTTTGAGACCAGCGGCGAGTTCTTCGGCGTGTGGGAACGCGTCAGGCCCATCGTGCCGGACGCTCGCAAGCGTTTTGCCAACCGAGCGTTCCTCGCGCACCTGGAAAAAGCCGCGCAGCGCTTCGAATCCTGGACTGAAAGCCGCTCCCCCGGCCATCTTGCTGCGATGCGGCAGATGATGAAGCAGATGAGCGCGCAGGCCACAGCCGGAGAAAAAACCTGAACGGAATCGAGGGTGCGGGCCGACCCGCACAGCGCCGGCCCGCACTTCCCCGAAGGTCACCGCTTGGAGACACCACCTCGCCTCTTCACCGGAAACTTTCCTCGTGCCTGGCGCGATAAGTCACCATGTGGGTCGGACGGGGGAGCGCTACGATACCACCCAGGCACCCGGGCATCGCCACGTTTTCAATCAGACCGGCGATAAGAGGAGAGAGTGGGGTATTGCCGCCGCGCCGGTCAGGGGCCCCGAGAACGTCGACGAGCGGTTTGCACAACGTTGGTGCCGGCGGAGCGTCAGCAACGTTGGGCGCCTGGGGCGGAATGGCAGAAGTGTTGGGTTGGGAGGAGGGGCATCTGCTGTAATGAAGGTATGTTAGCCAAAGTCAGGCAGCCTATCCAGGCGCGGACGGAGTTTGTGGCGGCCTACAAGCTTAGCTCCTGTCTGGTGAAAGCTATTTTTGTGGACGCAGCCGGCCCCCCGCCGCGGTCGAGCACGGCCCGGACCACCTGGAGAAACGCTCTCACATTGATGGGCTTGGTCTGGTAGCCGTCGAACCCGGCCGCCAAGATCCGCGGGCGATGATGGCTCATGGCCGAGGCCGTGACCGCGATGACGGGGATCTCCTTCGTCGCCGCGTCCGCCCGGAGGGCCGCCCGGGCCGTGAACCCGTCCATGCCCGGCAATTGCAGATCCATGAGGACGAGGGCGGGGCGGGCCTCCCGGGCCACGCGAATCCCCTCCTCGGCCGTCTCGGCCTCCACCGTCCGGTAGCCCGTCACCTGGAGCACTTCGCGCATCAGCTTCCGGTTCTTGTCGTGATCCTCGATAATCAGGATCAACTCGTTGGACATGGTCGCACCGGTAGGGTAAAGGTGAAGATTGACCCCTGGCCGACCGCGCTCTGGACGCCGATCGTGCCGCCGTGCAGCTCCACGAACCGCTTCGCCAGCGCCAGCCCGAGCCCCGTGCCTTCGCGCGTCTGCGCGTGCTGCCCGCCGACCTGCCGGAACTCCTCGAAGACGGCCGCCTGATCCTCCGGCGCGATCCCGATGCCGGTGTCGCGGACCGAGATGGTCGCCTGGTCGCCCGCCAGCACGGCGGTGGCCTCGACCCGCCCGCCGTCCGGGGTGAACTTCACCGCGTTGGAGAGAAGGTTGAGCAGAATCTGCCGGACCTTGCGTTCGTCTGCCACAAAGTCGCCGAGCGCCTCATCGGCCGCAACACGGAGGGAAATTCCATGGCGGCCCGCCCGCTCGCGGATCAAGCTGACGGCGCTCTCGATGGCCAGGGACAGGTTGAAGGGGGCGAGGTCGAGTTCCATGCGGCCCGCCTCGACCTTGGCGAGATCGAGGATGTCGTTGATCAGGGACAGCAGGTGCCGGCCGGACCCGAGGACGTCCTGGACGAACTCGGCCTGCTTCGCGTTCAACTCGCCGAACATCCGCTCCAGCAGGACCTCCGAAAACCCCATGATGGCGTTCAGCGGCGTGCGCAGTTCGTGGGACATGTTGGCGAGGAACTCCGACTTGTGGCGGGAGGCCAACTCCAGTTGCGATGCCTTTTCCCGTATCTCGCTAAAGAGGCGCGCGTTGACGATCGCCACGGCCGCGTGGCGGGCAAAGGTCGTCACCAACTCGACCTCCCGTAGACTGAACTCGCCGACCCGCTTCCGGCGCACGCACAAGGCGCCCACAACACGCGACCCGTGGAGCACGGGGACCCCGAGGAGCGCCCGATATCCCCATCGCAAATAGAGGTCCCGGTTCGGTTGGTGCGTGGCCGCCTCCGCGTCCGGGATCTGCGTCGGCGCGCGCTCCCCCACCACCTTCGCGACGAGCGAGAGGCCGAACGTAGGTTCCTGGGTCGCTCCGGTGAGCCCGGCCGGCTGATGGCTCTCGATCGCCTTCAAGTATTCTTCCGGCGTGTTGTGGGAGGCGCAGACCTCGGAGCGGTCTCGCGCCTCATCGTAGAGAAACAGGCTGGCCGAGTCGGAATGGGTCAACTGGGCGGCGTAGGCGCTGACGGCTCGGAGCGTCGTGTCAACGTCCAGTGAGGCGCTCACGGCCCGGGCGATCTCGCCCAGGGCGGCCAGGGCGTCGTTCCGTTCCCGAAGGTCCGCGAGGAGCCGCGCCCTCTCGATTGCCAGGGTCGATTGGCCCAGGAAATCCTGGTCCTTGTGCTGGATGCGCTCGTAGAGACCGCAGATGACGTTCCGCCCGATCTGAGGATACTGGGCGAGGGCGGTTTCGAAATGACGCAGAGGCAAGGTCCACACCTCGCTTACGGTCAGGGCGGTCACGGTGGAGGTGCGAGGCCGCTTCGTGAGAGCGGCCAGCTCTCCGAACCAGCTTGGCGCCTCGAGGACATTGACCGGGGGGGACTCGGCATCGCCGCCGGCTACGGTCACCTCGAGCCTCCCGGACGCCAGAAGATAGAGCGCGCGGGCTGGTTCGCCCTGCTTGATGACAACCGTTCCGGCCGGCAGGCGGCGCCGGCGCATCTGGGAAGCGATGCGAACTACGGCGTCCCGAGGAACACCCGCAAGCGGGGGTGTGGTCCGCAGCAGTCCGACGAGGGCCTGGCCCGGCGAAGAAGTCGCATCGGCCCTCCGCGTCCCGGCGGGGCTCCGGCCGGATCGAGGTGCGCGAGCACTACTTTGAGTGCTGCTGACCTTCCCGCTTCGCATGCGCCGGCTCCTCTACACAGCGTCGGGCCCCGAGATACTAACCGCTGCTTCGGCAGCTCCAACCCATTGTTAGCCCGCTCGAATCGGCACGGTACCTTCGGCAACAAGTACCCCGCGCCCGAAAACCTGCACCGCTCCCGCTCGAAGACACACTTGTATCCGGCTTGGCCTCCCCATCGCGGGCCCCTGCTCCACGACAACGTCTGCAGTCTCATCGACGATGCCGCACGCTGCAAGGTGACACGCGAGTGGTCCCGCCGCGCTTCCCGTTGCCGGATCCTCCTAGATGCCCACCGTGGGGTTGAAGAATCGCTCGTACCCGGTGGCCGCCGGATCGAGCGACACGAGGCAAAGCAGATAGCACCCTTGTCCGCCCCGCGTTTGCAGAAAGAGCGGCAAGACCCTCAGCGTCCGGCCGGGCGCTGTCGACGGCGGCGCGATTTCGCGCAGGCACGAGCAGGTGCGATGCCCCCGTGGAAATAACCTGTGCAGGGAGCCGATCAATCAGGATATCGGATTCCGTGGCGCGGAGGGCGGCGGCCAGAGCTCGGAGGTCGGTGCACACGGCGCCAAATGATGGCGAGGCTTGGACCATCCCGATGGCGCATAGCTTCCCAAGGGTGGACATGATCTCAACCGGCAGAACCCGGTCCCCGAGTTGTTTCGCGAACGTGGTACGCGGCGCTTTCAGTGCGAGGTGACCCGCCTCGGCCAACCACCACCAGGCGCCCAACGGGTTGTGTCCTGCGCCGAAAACCTCGGCACCTGACGGCGTGAAGGAACGGAGTCGCCAAAGGGCGTCGGGTTGCGTCGGGGGCAGCAGGAACGTGGTTTCTGACTGGTTGAACTCGCGCGTCACGCGCCGCATTGTCGGCTCGCCCAGGCCGTCGGCGTCGGCCACAACGGCCGGGGGGGTTGCCAGTGGGCGCCTCACTTGCGAAGACATCGAGGAGATAGAAGCGGCACAGCCACGCATCAATCGGCAGCGTTCTTGTCCCCTCCTTCGGTCGCATCGGTCGTCTCCCTTGGGTTGGCCTCGCGACCTGGCGGTTCAGCGGCGGCGCGGCCGCGCCGTCCGCTGTACGCCGTGACGCCCCGGCACCCTTCGTACGCACGGGTATCGGGAAACAGCTTTGGCGAAGCCGCCTTGAGACTGTCTACCGCCTTTCCCTTGGCTTTGCCTTCGAGCAGCACCATGATCGCATAAAGGAGACTCCACTAGGTGATTACGTCGCGTAACGCGTCCGTCGTCCGCCCAACCAGGCTTGAAGGGTTGCCGCCCGGAAACGTAGATCTGGCATCGGGTCCCCATAAAGCCCGATGTTTGGAACGGGAGAGCGTTTTGATACGTAAATACTGGAGCTACAGAAAAAGACCGCGGCCGTCGGGATATTCTCTGGTTTCCATAGAACATTCCCTGAATCGCAGGATAAAAGGGGAGTATGTGCGTACCGTATACGGAGAGTCCCGCGGTGTCAATCACCAACCTGCAGTGTTTCGGTCACACGGAAGGTGCAACAGGGAGGTTGCAGGGATACGTCCCTAAGGAGTCCTGTTGTACCGAGAGGCGTCAGACGATGGCCACGCCGTGAGGTGGTGTGCCCTTGGACTTTTGCTCAATTGGCGGTCCCGGGGGCCGACCCCGCATTGGGCAAAACCTCCTTCCCCAGGCTGGCGGCCGTGGTGATCCTCACCTAAACCATCGGGAGTGAATCAGTCATATATCCTTGACATTCCGTTCCGTCCCCACCTATGGTCAGCACAGTTCTTATACTACTTGACCCGTCCGGGCCGCAAAGGGGGGCACGGTGTTTTTGGTGCAGGCCCGCGGGGGATCACAGAACGGCCTCGGTGACCATGGCCATGGTCGACGAGGCCGGCCGTGTTTTTGGGACGCGCCTCACCTGAAGTGTGGTACCGCCCTGCTCCTCACCACTTTCGCTGTCGGCCTCCTGGGGATGCCGCTCGCCGCGGACGCGCAGCCAGTCAAGAAGATCCTTCGCATTGGGATGCTCTACTCGGAACGATTTCTGCCTGGCGCGGACCCCCGGTTGCCGTTCTTCCTCAAGCTGAAGGAGCTCGGCTGGGTAGACGGGCAGAACGTCGTGATCACGGAGGTGCATGCCGACGGCAACCTCCAACGGCTGCCTGCCCTGGCGGTTGACCTGGTCAACTCGGGAGTCGATGTCATCGTGGCGTGGGGTGGCACCCCGCCGACGCTGGCGGCGAAACAGGCCACGCAAACGATTCCCATCGTCTTCCCGTCGGCCGGCGAGCCGGTGGAGAAGGGGCTGGTGGCGAGTCTGGCGCGCCCCGGCGGGAACGTGACGGGCGTGGCGAACTACGCAGGGTATGGGAAACAATTCGAGGTGCTGAAGGAGGCCGTCCCGAAGGTCTCCCGCGTGGCCTTTCTTCACAACCCCACCGCCTTCGGCTCCCCGGAGTACCTGCAAGCCTCGCTCGCGACGCTGGAGTCCCAGGCGCGGGGACTCCACCTGACGGTCCAGCCGGTGCCGGTCCATGCCCCAGACGAGATTGACCGCGTCTTCGCGGAGTTCACGAGCACGCACCCCGAGGGGGCATACGTGGATGACGTGCCCGCCACCGTGATCCCCCGGGAGCGCCTCTGTCAGCTCGCGAGGCAGCAGAGACTCCCTGTGATCAGTCGGAATCGGGTCTTCCCCGACGCCGGGTGCCTCCTGTCCTATGGGGAACATCTGGCCGAGAAGTTCCGCCAAGCAGCGACGTTGGTGGACAAGATCCTGAAAGGCGCCAAGCCGGCCGACCTCCCCGTGGAGCACGTCATGAAGTTCGAGCTGGTCATCAACCTCAAGACCGCCAAGGCGCTCGGGCTCACGATTCCGCCGTCCGTCCTCATCCGGGCCGACGAGGTGATCCAGTAAGAACCGCTCGGTTGCCTCGCCGCTCGCTCCACGTCGCCAACGACCTCCGCTCGTCAGCGTGGACTCGCCTGCCGTCCGATACCTACGACCAGCCGTGTGAAGCAGTGTCACCGATTGCAAGGAACGGTGCAGGTCTATGTTGGAGGGTCGTTTTCCAGGCGGGGCCGACTTTTGTTCAATTGGCGGTCCGGGGGAGCAGACCTATAAATGGGCAATGGTCACATGTCAGGTTGGGAGACGTTTGTAAATCCGTATAGAATCAATAGGTTATGAGTCAATGTCCGTAGATCTCGGATCCGCGCCGTTGGCGAGCTACGGAGTCTTTGCGGACCGCAGGCGCGTTCATCGCCTTCCGGCCACGCTTGTCCGTCTTGGCCGGCCAGGTCGTTCGTCGGCTATGGCAGCGATAACACTTCGCGGGATCTTCGCTGTTATATTTAGCGACATAGATGTTGCGGAAACAGCCCATGAGGCCGGCATGAAGATGAGAAGAGAAAGCGCTCATGCTCGCTCCGCGTCGGCCATGAAGATCTTCCGGCCCTCGGCGTCGTCGATGTGGGTGGCAAGGTGCTGGAACAGTTCGCGCGGGCTCGTGACCCGTTTGGCCGCGTGGCGGACGAGGATCCGAGCCAACGGTCCAATCTGGCGGGCCAGCATCTGCTCGGCCCGGGCGAGCACCTCAGGGCCGATCTCTCCGGGTGTCTTTGTGTCTCGTGGCCCAGGCGGTCCTGCCGGCTCCGGTTCGCCCCGGCCCTTCGCCGGGCTGGGC
Source organism: uncultured Methylomirabilota bacterium (assembly GCA_963695995.1). Taxonomy (GTDB): domain Bacteria; phylum Methylomirabilota; class Methylomirabilia; order Methylomirabilales; family 2-02-FULL-66-22; genus 2-02-FULL-66-22. The sequence goes on along the minus strand of CAVOIV010000039.1, from coordinate 50,181 downwards.
GGGGCCTCGACGAGGCCGGCTAGGCCCGCTAGGAACGCCGCGCGGTGGGATTCCGGAACGTTCTCGGCCAGCTTCTCGCAGAGAGCCCGCACACCGGTCGCGCGCTCGGCCGCTCTGTGGACGACCAGCTTCGCCACCGGGCCGATTTCGCCGGTGAGGGCCGCGGTCAGCCGACTGAGGGTCGAGGAGGCGAGGCAACCGTTAGGCGCGGGCCCGGCCGCTGGAGGGACCGACGGATCAGCAGCCCCCTCCGGCTGAGACGCCGCGGCCCGCCCACCAAGCGTCGCAGAGAGTTGGACCTCGTACACCTCGTGCTGCCGCACGTGCTTGTCGCGGTGGAGGCCGGCGTAGTGAAAGAGCTGGGCGTACTCGGGGGAGAGACGCGAGACGACCTCGTAGTAGGAGCGGGACACGAGGATCTGATTCGGCTCGGCGAAGCTCATCACCCGCTGGGCCCAGTTGATACCGTCACCGATGACGTTCGTGTGGCCGTTGACGTCCTTTACCACCCGCACGGGCCCCAGGTTGATGCCTAGTCGGAGCCGCAGAGCGTGGGGGTCCGGTGTCTCCAGCACTCGGTTGCGGAGACTGCTGGCAGTGAAGAGCGCGTCCTCGGGATCGCCCAGGAAGCAGAGGGCGGCGCCGTCGCCGGTGTCAACGACGAGCCGGTCCGCCGCCGCCGTGTGCTCGAGGGTCGCCGCGAGGAAGGCACTGAACCGCGCCTTCAGCGTGACCTGCTGGGAGACGAGTTTCTGGGAGTACTCCACGATGTCCGTGAAGACGACGGAGCACATGCGGTTTCCGGACCCGAGGTGGTCCACATCCATGCCAGTGGCCTCAGCCATCGATCATCTCCAGTGCCTTCTGGAGGCTCCGGCGCATCCGGTTGAACGCCCGGCCCAGGACCGCGATCTCGTCCCGGCCCCTGCTCGGCGAACTCGGGGTTCTCGAAGTTCCCCGTGCTGATCTGCTCCGCGGCCATCGCCATGCGGGAGATGGGTTGGACGATCATCCGGCTCAGCATCACGTTGAGGACGACGAAGACGAGGGCGAACACTGCGGCCAGGGAACCCATGAACGCGTAGAAGGCGCGCTCGGCGTTCCGCACCGGCACGGCCATCGGCACCGACACCACCTGGGCTCCGATGATGTCGTTGAGCTTCCAGCCGAAGCCGTTGGCGGGACCATAGACGCGGACCATGGTCGGCGGGGCGGTCTCCGGCGTCGTGTGGCACGGTAGGCAACTCGGATTGCTGACCTTGATGGGCCGGGCGATGTACAGCGCACGGCCGGTGGGGGTCTCACGCTCGCCGATCAGCTCCGTCACGGCCGATCGGTTCTTGAACTCGTTGACGAGGTCGGTCTCCCAGTCGGTGGCCCGGTTGAGCGGATTGGTCGGGTTGAGGGTGGCCTCCTTGTACGAGTAGTCCGGGTACTTCGTGTGGATCTGCTTGAGGGTCTGCGTGGCGGCGTACGCGGGCACGCTCTGCGGCAGGAACACGCGCATGAGCTGCAGATCGAGCTGGGGACGGACCTGCTCCACCGTGTAGGCCCGGATGGCCAAGGCCGTCTCCATCATGAGGTCCGCGGTCCGCACGACCTCCTGGCGGGCGTCCCGCTGGAGGAGCCCCCAGGAGATGTAGGCAGTGACGGTGAGGCCGAGGACTAAGACGAAGAGCAGAACGAGGTTGAACTTGAGCCGCAGACCCATGAGTCTCTCCTCACTTGCACTCCCCGAGCTGCGCATGCGCCCGGGTGAAGCCGATCAGGCTGAACGTGGCGGAGTGGGTCCCGGTCGCTGGCCAAGTGGGCCAGAATCGGAGTTGGACCCTCGCGCGCAGCCCACGCTTGAACTGCTCGACGAGAGCGGCGTATCGGGATTCAAACACCGCCGTGCGCGGGTCGGCGAGCCGATCCATCGGGACAATCTCCTGCTCGTCCACCACGATGCGGATGTCCTTGGAGCCGGCGTCGAAGACGGACGGGGAAGACACGGACACCATCTTGCCGTCGACACGGATGCGGGCGGTGGTCGTCTGGTAACCGTCAGTGAGCGACTCCGGGGAGGACTCCAGGACGCACCCTGAACCGTTGCCGGGCTTGGCCACCCATTCCGCGACGGCGCGTGCCGGCTGCGTCACCAGGAGGATCGAGACAAGCAGCGCCGGGATCACCGCGATCAGCATACATACCCTCCGACTGGTCTCGCGCACCTGAACTCTCCGGAAAGACGCAAACCCGCCGAGGTTATCGATTTCTTGCGGACCACGGGTTACACGCGCCAACCCAAGCCCAGACCGACAAGAGCCGCTCGCCCCGCGCGGCCGAACCTGAGCAGCGGCTTGCCCTTGGCTCTCCAGGCACAAAGACCCTTACCATCGTTGGCCACGGTCAACAGCCGCGTCCACGCGATTCCACGGCCTCTTTCCACCCACATGGCTGGCATCCTTAAGGCCGGACTTTGCAAATGGGAGTGAATATGTTTTGATACAACAGTTGGCCGAACCCGTCAAGACCAAACTGCGCGATCGCGATCGCGCGATCGGCGCCAACTTCGTGCTCACCGCGCCGCGGGTCCCGCTGGTCAACGGGTTCTGTAAACAGCTCATTGGCACGATGCACCAGAAGCGTCTGGACTTCTTGATTCCCCGGACCGAGCAACACCTCCTCCGGCTCCTGCGGGATTGGCTTGCCACTCAATCGGGCAAGGGCGAGAGGTTCACGAAGCAGAAATTCCCCCGGTCCCCTGGCGGCGCTAAGAGAGGGAGCCGACTTTTGCTCAATTGCTCAATTGGCGGTCCGGGGGCCTGTCACCCACGTTTTGTGCACGGGTCGGATTGGAGAGAGGAGAGACATGTTGGGGTGAATGGAAGAACTTTCGCAATGTCTATCGTGGCTGGGCTCACTGCAAGCCGCTATCAAGCGGACGTCGTGCCGATCGCCAGCCTCACGGTGTCGCCCGCTCAGACGGTAATGCGTCCCCCGCCCCCAGATCTCGACCGCCCCGGTTCGGTGAAAGGTATCCGCGATGAGCGGATTCCGCGGCCGCGACAGATGCGGGCCAGTCAGCATGGCCGCCGTGATCCCGGCAGGAAGCCGTCCCACCCTGTGGACCTCAACCCGGTCGTCAAAGACAGCGATGGCTAGGCAGCCGCTGGGTCCGCGTAGTCCCGGTGCATCACCGCATTTACGCCAAAGGAGGCCAGTCCCCGTCACGGGCCAACAGGCGTGCCTGATGAGTTACAGTATCGAGACTGGAGCGTAGCAGGAGATTTGGGCGGGTGATCCATCCTTGACACCCTCCCGGTTGTGGCTCTATCATCTCATAGATGACCGGAGTGGTACTGTATGAGAAGCTCCGTCCTGCAATGGTGACGGCGCGTTCGGGAGAGGCCATTCGAGCGGATGCGCCGCTTCCTGTCTGCCAGCTCATCTCAAGTTAGAGTGATTCCCTTGCCTGCGAGTGGGGAGTCGTGAACAGAGTTTTGACAATCTACGGCCGGGGAGCGGCATCCTCCCGGCTGGCCGAAACATCATGGATTCATGCCATCCTCCGGCGGTCCGCACCGGGCGTGGCTTGCTCGCGACATCCGGGAGCGTGTGGGAGCGCCTCGCGGTAACGCGTTTGAAGGCCTGGAAGGCTCCGAGCGCATGTTCATTGACCTCACCCCCAGGAATAACATGAGAGGCAGAGCCGCACGGCTCTGGCTGGTCGCTCTCCTGACGATCGCACTCATGATCCTGGTGGCACCCACGTCGGTGACGGCGTCGGTCCCCTCCGAGGAGCCGCGGGTCCGGATCGAGTTGGTGAGCGAAGTCCAGAGTGTTCGCCCGGGGATCCCGTTCTGGGTGGCCCTCCGCCAGACGATCGCGCCCGGCTGGCATACGTACTGGAAGAACCCTGGCGATTCCGGGGAGCCGACGACCCTCGCCTGGACGCTCCCGCCCGGGGCGACGGCAGGAGAAATCGCCTGGCCGCCGCCGGAGCGGCTTCGCACCGGACCCGCCATGAGTTACGGGTACGCGGGTGAGGTCCTTCTTCCTGTCCAAATAACGCCGCCTGTCACATTGCTTCCCGGGGAGTCCGTCCGCCTGGTCGTCGCCGCCGCGTGGCTCGTCTGCGAGAAAGAGTGCATCCCCGAGGAAGCAACGGTCTCCCGGACCCTCCCTGTGACCTCTGGCTCTCCGCCGCCGGACCCCCGCTGGGGGCCGGCCATCGCGCGCGTGCGCGCCGCACTGCCCCAACCCATCCCGTGGCCCGTCACGGTCACGGCCACTGCGGCCACGGTGACCATCCGTGTCGCTGCCGTCCGTCTGCATCCCACCCGCCTCACGGGGGCGTGGTTCTATCCGCTCGCATGGGGCCTCATCGATTATGCAGCGGAGCAGGAGATGGAGGTCTCTGCCGAGGGGCTGACGCTCCGCGTGGCGCGTGGCCCGCTCCCAGAGGCGGATCAACGTCCCGTTGAAGGGGTGCTGGCGATCACCGAACAGCTCGACAGCGGGCCTGTGCGGCAGGCCTTCGCCGTGCGGGCCGAGCCCCCCGCAGCCAGCGCGAGGTCCGCCGAGCCGGCCCCCTGGGGACCGTTTCTACGTGCGCTCGGTCTGGCCCTGGCCGGCGGCCTCGTCCTGAACGTGATGCCGTGTGTCCTGCCAGTGCTCTCCGTGAAGGTCTTGGCGCTCGCCGGACACGCCGGCGGATCGCGTGCGGTGATGCTCACCCACGGATTCGCCTACACGACAGGGGTCCTGGTCGCCTTCGGCGTCGTCGCGGGAACGCTCCTGGGGCTGCGCACCGGTGGCGAGCTGGTGGGCTGGGGATTCCAGCTCCAGTCGCCGGTTTTCGTCACCTTGCTGGCGGACCTTCTCTTCTTGATGGGTCTCGGGCTTTCGGGTGTCGTGATCCTCGGCAGCCGTCTCACGGGAGCCGGCAGCGGTGTGGCGAAGAGGAATGGCTACTCCGGTTCCTTCTTGACCGGCGCCCTTGCCACGGTGGTCGCCACCCCGTGCACCGCCCCCTTCATGGCCACAGCAGTCGGCTACGCGCTGGTCCAGCCCGCACCCATGGCCGTCGCCGTCTTCCTGGCGCTCGGCCTGGGGTTCGCACTGCCGTACCTGGCGCTCTCGCTGGTGCCGGGGTGGGCCGGCCTCCTGCCGCGACCAGGGCTCTGGATGGAACGCCTCAAGCAAATCCTGGCCTTTCCCCTCTACGCCTCGGTGGCCTGGCTCGTCTGGGTGTTGAGCCAGCAGGTGGGCCCGACGGGTCTCGCAGCCTGCCTGGCCAGCCTCGTTCTGCTGGCCCTGGCCGCCTGGCTCTACGAGGCGACCCGTCACGGAGCCGGTCTGTGGCGCGGGCTCGGCCGCCCGGTCGCTCTAGCCAGCGCCATCGCGGCGCTGGGTCTCGCGATCTTCACGGCGGCGCCGAGCGCGTCGACCGGCGCTCGCACAGCAGCCGATCCCGCCTGGGAGTCCTATACCGCCGCCCGCCTGGCCGAGCTGCGAGGCCGCGGTGTCCCGGTCTTCGTGAACGTCACCGCGGCCTGGTGCATCACCTGCCTCGTGAACGAGCGGGTCGCCCTCCGATCCCCGGAGGTGGCAGCCAGGCTTGCGCAGAAGGGGGTGGCCGCTCTCAAAGCGGACTGGACGAACCGCGACCCGGCGATCGCCCAGGTCCTGGGGTCGTTCCAGCGGAGCGGGGTCCCGTTGTATGTGCTTTACCCGGGGGCCAACGCCGGCGGTTCGGACCATGGTCGTCCGCGCGTGCTCCCGCAGATCTTGACCGAGGGCATCGTCCTGGAGGCGCTCGATCGCCTCTGAACGGCGGGTGGGCGACCGCAGGTCGGCCGCGCCAAGAGACTCAAGCACCGCGAGCAGAAAGGAGCGAGCGATGGGTGACCAAGTGGCGAGTGGCAGCATGACCAGGCGGGAGTTTTTGGTCACGACGGGTGCTGGGGCCGTGGGGACCTTCGTGGGGGCCGCGGGCGGCCCAGCCCACGCCGCGGCCACCGTGGGCCAGGCGGCCCCCGCCTTCAGCGCGACCGCCTCCACCGGCGCGACCGTGAAGCTGGCCGACTACCTCGGCAAGATCGTCGTGCTGGAGTGGACCAACCACGACTGCCCCTATGTGCGGAAGCACTACGAGACGGGGAACATGCAGGCACTCCAGAAGGGGGCCGCGGGTAAGGGTGTGGTCTGGCTGGCGGTGATCTCGTCGGCCCCCGGCACGCAGGGTCACGTGACGGCGGAGCAGGCGAACGCACTCACGGTGAAGCGCGAGGCGGCCCCAACGGCGGTGCTCCTCGACCCGCAGGGGACCGTGGGCACGCTCTACCGGGCGACGAACACGCCCCACATGTACGTCATCGATGCGCAGGGTGTGTTGGTCTACGCGGGAGCCATCGACGACCGACCCACATCGCGCAAAGCGGACGTCCAAGGCGCCCAGAATTACGTGCGCGCGGCGCTCGAGGCGGTGATGGCCGGCCAACCGGTCAAGACCCCTCTGACCCGTGCGTACGGTTGCACCGTCAAGTATGCCTGAGCGGAACGACGTGGACCACGCGGGCCGGAGACGTGTGCTGCGTGGCGTGATCACGGCAGTGGCTGCGCACGCGCTCCGGCTTCCCGCACTGGCGCAGGTGGACGAGTTCGGACGCGATGCGCTGGCAAGGGCGGCAATGGCATTCTTGGGCGCGCTCGATCCTCGTCAACGACAACAGGCCCTGTTCCCCTTCGGCCACGCGGAGCGGCGCAACTGGCATTACGTCCCGCGGCGCCGCGAGGGGGTCCCGCTCAAGGATCTGCCTGCGCCGGCGCGCGGCGCGGCCCACAACCTCGTGAAGACAGGCCTCTCCGCGACGGGATACGCGAAGGTCGTAAACATCATTCGCCTCGAGGAGGTCCTGCGGCAGAGCGAGCTATTCGGTTTCTCCCGGGATCCGGAGAACTACTTCCTGACCCTCTTCGGAACCCCGGGTTCCGACGCCCCATGGGGGTTCCGGGTGGAGGGTCACCACCTGTCGTTGAACTACACCATCGTGCCAAGCCGTCCCATCACCGTCACCCCGGCGTTCCTGGGCGCAAATCCCGCCACGGTGCCGGCGGGACCCCACAAGGGGCTCCGGACGCTCCAGGAGGAGCAGGAACTCGGCCTGGCTCTGGCGCGGGCCATCCCGCCGCCGTTTCGGTCGCGCCTCGTCATCGCAGCGGAATCGCTGGGCGACATCGTGAGCGGCCCGGGCCGGACGGAGAAGCTCCGATCGCCCGAGGGGGTGGCCCTGGGCGAGCTGGGAGGCGATCACCGCGCGCTCGCCATACAGCTCGTGGAGACGTACGCCCGCACCATGCGGAACGAGATCGCCGAGGAGGAGCTGCGGAGGGCCCGCACCGCCGGCATCGAACGGATCCATTTCGCCTGGGCGGGACCCGTGGACCCAACCCGTCCACACTACTACCGGCTGCACGGACCGACCCTGTTGATCGAGTACGACAACACCCAAAACGACGCCAACCACATCCACACCGTCTGGCATAGCCCGCAGAACGACTTCGGCGCCGACCTGTTGCGAGCGCACTACCTGAAGGGCCATCCTCACGCCTAGACGACCGGCTGTGCCCCGCAAGAACTCCATCCGCTGTTCATCCCGCGCTGATAGCGGCCGCCCTCATGCGAGTCTCGGACCGGGCCTTCCGGCGCCTCCGCCCGGGTTGCCTGCAGCTCCGATCGCCGGCCATCAACTCCCACGGAAGATGCGAATCACCACGCGGCCCATCCTTGGCGGGCTCCATCATGAGAACGGCCTTGAGAAGGTGTAGATACCCACGGGCTTACGCCCGTGGCACTTGGGATCAGAACCCGAAGTCCAACTGGAGCTTGAATTGCCCCTTGTCGACCTTCTCCTGGAATTCGACGTAGCGCTTGATCACGGCTTCATCGATGCCGACCGTGGACGAGAAGAAGCCGACAGACCAGAATTCGTTCCGCCAGTACACCTTCTTGATCGCGGGGAAGCGCTGGCGGATCTCCCGGCTCGTGTTCGCCTTGATCTTCCCCACAATGGCGGAGACGGCGTACTTGGGCGGAATCACCGCCACCAGGTGCACCTGGTCCACCTGGATGCTGACCTGCTCGACCTCGACTTCGGGGTGGAACTCCTCGATCTCGCCCAAGCGCGTCGCCAGAAAGGCCTTCAGGTCCCCCTTGAGCACCCGTCTCCGGTACTTCGGAATCCAGACGAGATGGTACTGATGATGGTACGCGCCGTGGGCACTCAGCCGGATGTCCATGCCCTCAGCCTATCAGAAACCCCGTCCGGCTGCGCCGGCCCAGCCTGCGGCTGGGGAGGCTTTCATCCCCGGGCTCACGCCCGGCGTCTTCAGCCTCGAATCTGATAAAAGGAGAGTAAGGTGGTACGCTATAAAGAGGGTCACTCGGTGTCAATCACAAACATGCAGCGTTTCGGTCACACCGAGGGCACAACATGATGGACACAGGGGAGCGTCGCTGAAGATGGATGATTGTTTTACCGGGAGCCAGAAAAACGTGGTCGGGCTGGCGGTTTCCACGAGACTCTTGCTCAATCGGCGTGCCGGGGGACCGTCACCATGCTGTCCGCACGGTGCGGACTGGGCAGACGTCTTGGGGTGGATAGAGGAATTTCCGCCGTGTTTCTAGCGGGTGAGATGAGAATCCATCAGTCTATCCTATCCTGGGGCAGACTGGGCTTCCGTAGAATCAGATGCACCTTTTCGGCTATCAGGGGTATCCGAAACCGGGGGCGACACGGCCCAGGTCGGCCCGGTCGTCGAAGCTGTCTTGCGCTGCAATGGCATCCGCGGATTCAGGGGTGGCCATCCCTCACCTCTCGTTCCCCCCTCATCTGCTCACGCCACTCCGAGCTGCCCGAGCAAATGGTCTACGCGCTCAAGGACATCCCGCTGCCGCAGGTCGCGCGCCTCTCGATCCGTGATCTCCTCGAGGTCTGCCACGGATTTCGGTCCGATGTGGATGGGCGAGAAGAACTTCTCGCGGATCTTGCGGAGCCCTTCCGCGACAAGGCCGTGCACCAGAGCGGCCACGGTCCAGTCGCCGGCCGTGCCTTTCCCATTGACTCGCCATTGGCTCGCCTGTACCCTGTTCCGACCCCTGACCGGGGTACACCGGGCAGCACGGAGGCGGGACGCGGGGCGCCGGAGATCCCTCTGGATCTCGGGTCCCGGGACCCCGCGCCCCGCGGTGCGCGGCCAAGCGCACACGGCGGACGAGCGAGCAGCCCACGTCAATCCAAGAACCGCCAGACAACGCAGGAGCCCAGAGAATGAGTCAGCACACCAAGGTCGCCATCGTCACGGGCGCGGGGACCGGCGTCGGCCGAGCGACGGCACTCGCGCTGCTCCGGGACGGGTATCGGGTGGTGCTCGCCGGTCGCCGCCAGGAGCCGCTCGCGCAGGTAGTGGCGGAGGCGGGGCCTGCGGCCAGCCGGGCCCTGGCGGTTCCCACCGACGTGAGCGATCCGGAGTCGGTCCGGGCACTCTTCGCACGCACCAAGGATGCCTTCGGCCGCCTCGACCTGCTGTTCAACAACGCCGGCACCAACGTGCCCGGTATGCTACTCGAGGAGCTCACCGTCGAGCAGTGGAAGAAGGTGGTGGACACCAACCTCACCGGCGCATTCCTGTGCACGCAGGAGGCCTTCAGGATCATGAAGGACCAGGACCCGCGCGGCGGGCGCATCATCAACAACGGCTCCGTCTCAGCGCACACGCCGCGCCCCAATTCGGCGCCCTACACCTCCACCAAGCACGCCATCACGGGCCTCACCAAGTCGACCGCCCTGGACGGACGCAAGTATGACATCGCCTGCGGCCAGGTCGACATCGGCAACGCCAGGACCCCCTTGGCCGCCAGGCTCGCCAAGGGCGTGCTGCAGGCGAACGGAACCACCGTGCCGGAGCCGATGATCGACGCGGAGCACGTCGCCAACGCCGTGGTCCACATGGCCAGCCTGCCGCTGGACACCAACATTCTATCCCTGACCGTCATGGCGACCAAGATGCCGTTCGTGGGCCGGGGCTGACCGGGCGCTCCGCCTCATCCTCGCCGCCCGCCTGCCGTCGCCTTGCCCTGCACCGCCATGAGTCTTCCCGTCGACCACAACACCGAGCGGGTAACCCCCCAAGGGCACCCGCGACCTGCGCGGGATGTTGATCAGGGGCAAAGAGCCTCTCTCTCCCCCCTTATCCTCCGCACGTCGGTTCTGCGGTTACCTCGCGGTCCCTCCTCCCGGGCTGACACCTCTTGTAGAATCAGGAGCCCACGCAGTTGTGGGTCCCCTCCGGGGCGCGGCGATCCAGAAGGCCAGGCAGGCAAGGGAGATGCAGACGATGCAGAGGAGAAAGGCGGGGCGGTAGGTGCCGGCCACATCATAGATGTACCCGCCCAACCATGGGCCGAAGACCGCGCCGACCCCCATGCCGGTGAGAAGCAGGCCGGCCACGGCGCCCACCTTCTCCCTGCCCATCCGGTCCGACAAGAACCCGCAGGATTGGCCCAGAAAGAGGGTCACCCCGAACAGCGCGAAGATGGAGACGCTGAACATGCTGCTGTAACCCGCATCCTCTGCGAATCGCACCTGATGGGCCAGGACCAGGTAGTTCCCCACACCCCAGTAGAGGGCATACGACAAAACCAGCAGCCACAGTTGAGGGGCGCGGAGAAGTTGGGCGGGGGTCCAATCGCGAGTCGGGGAGACGCCTCCAGTGGCCCCTGTTGCTTCTCGCGTTGAAACCGGGGGCATTTCGGCCGAGCCATACGGTGTGAGTCCTTTCTCCCGGGGGCGATAATAGAAGAAAAGGACATAAAGGGGCAAGGGAACGAAAACCAGTATGCCCGCCAACACCAGAAAGGTGAGCCGCCATCCAACGTGAAGGATCACAGTAGTTCACAAATATGGTGTACGCGAAGCTCAGCCCACCGCCCATCTGCCCGATACCCATGACCAGGCCGCGCTTTCGGACGAACCAATTCATGAGGGCGGGCGCGATGATGGGCCAGCCGGCCAGAGCATTACCGAGGGGCATGAGGAGTCCAAAGAGCAAATAGAAGTGCCAGAGCTCCCTCGCCCAGGCGCACCCCGCGGTGGCCGCCCCCAGAATGCCGATCCCCAGGGGCATCAGGACCCGGGCTCTCCACCGGTCCGCCAGGATCCCCGCCACGGGGGCCAGAAACCCGTACGCACAAATATTGAGGGACATCATGATGGAGATGTTGCCCCGGCTCCAGTGGAACTCGTCCAGGATGGGGGTGAAGAACACGGCGAAGGCATGGCGGACCCCATAGACCAGGATCATGCCGAGGATGCCCGTCCCGACGATTTTCCATCCGTAGAAGAGGCCTGGCTTGCCGCCCCCGCGACTTCTTTCCGGTCCCATGTTCTAATACTTTCCTATCCACCTTTTGCGATAGCCATTGGGGACCGACTGTAGCGGCCAAGAACACGTGCGTTCAACACCGATCCTGCGTTCCGGCATTTCATCTCCGGTTGCAGACCGCCCCCCGCTCCCTTCCCCTCTCCGGTTGGGAGACGATGCGGACGCCCTGGGCAGCGAGTATTTCGATCAAAGGGGCGAGCGCCGCAGCACGGAGTCCGGCAGGGTGATCATGTACCGCAAGCTTGCGGGATGGGAGACTTGTGCTCACTTGGGGTGTCGGGGGAGGGGACTCATGACGGAGGCGTGAGGAGCCGCTCCGACGGCTCGATGCCAGTTAATTGCGTTACGCTCAATATGTTAGGATAACGGGCGCCCCAACACCCGCAATCCCAGATTGAGTTCTTACTGACCACAGGCAGGTCCTTGTCTTGGGGCAACCGGACGATGGTGAGCGGTGATCTCCCCAAACCGTTCGCGGTTCACGATTGTGTCCATCAGCCGGGGCATGATGTTATCCGCGCGATTTGTATCCACGCGGCCGCACGATCAGCACCGGACAGGGCGCTCGCCGCACCACGTTCTCGGCCACACTGCCCATCAGCACGTGTTTCAGTCCGGTACGCCCGTGGGTGGCGAGCACGATCAGGCCGCAGCGAAGGCGTCTCGCCACCCGGAGGACCTCCTCGGAAACCACGCCTGTCGCCAAGACGTTGTGGACCCGGAGCTCTGGGTGCTCGGCCTTGATCGCATTCGTCATCCGGTCGAGCTTCCTCTTTCCGATCAACCGATTCGCCCGGTCGATCTGATCCCAGGGGAGCCCCGCTAACTCAGGAGACACGTAGGCTGCAACCGTGGGCAAGACATGGACTATGACCAGTTCCCCTTTGCTGCCCGCGGCCAACTGCAGGGCGTGGGGAAGTGCCGTCCTCGCGAGGCGCGAGAGGTCTGTCGGCCACAGGATTCGGCGATACCCCGCGAATACCTTGCGCTTCGTTCTCCGCTCCATCGTGCAACCTCCTGCTCAGCGAGCGCGGACGAGGTTCTTGCGGACGACAGGAACCCTGTCTCCATTATGGTGCCGGAGGGGACCCATAAGGCCCCGCTTCACCCGCCGCGAGCGCGGTCAATCCGTAACCACAACCAAGAGAGCGACCAATTCAGCTCTGTGCCCGCCCTTCGCTGAGCAAAGCGCAGCGGTCGGATGCATGCGGTGGTTGGTCGGCGACCAGCGTTGAGAGTGCCCCACCCCAACAACAGAAGACACCGCTCCTTCTCAGACGCATCCGCCAGCCACGACTCGCCCGCGACGGCGCAATGCATTGGAACTCGGCCCCCGGGGTTCTCTTGCTTCCCAACCCACCCTCTTCCCACTCTATTTGGAAGACGACTCGCCCTCCCCTAGGACATCTCCAATCTCCAACCTAAGCGCCAGTAACGCTTGATTGATATCCCAGAGGAACACCACCAGAGATCCAATCAGCGCCACCAAACACCCCGTAAACAGACAGGCAATCACCCACCCCGTATCCAACCGCAATACCGTAGCCACAAACAAGGCAATAATCAGACAGGCGGCCAACAACGCACTCACAGTGGAGAGAATAATCGCTTGCCGAATGTGATCGGCTCGGTGCCACAAGATCTGGAGCTGCCCCCGGGTGCGGGTCTCATCGCCCGAAAACCCCGCCCGTAACTCTTGTCGCAGAATGCGGGCCCGATCGATGGCACGCCCCAACCGGTTGGTCATACTGAGCAACAACAACCCGACGCCGGAGATCAAAATGACCGGACCAATGGCAATTTGCAGTATCGGAATCAGTTCCGTGAGTGTGGGAAATGGCATTTCGACTTTCCCCGTCCTGGAGACACAGAAACCTTCACTCGTTTATGGGAGGTAAGGTAGATCCCCAATACATCATCATGGGATAATTCCGATAAGGATCGGAAATCCTAGCCCAACAGGGGGCGGCCTGGCCTGCCCCCATTGATTGGTCCACCCGCCATGTTAGTTCAAACCGGCTCCTAACGCCAGTGTGGGGAGCCGTTGCGGGACGAGCGTGGGGAACTACCCGATTCCGTGATGAGCCCCCTAGAGCCGTTGAGGAGCGGTGCTCACCATAGACATTGGTGATCGGTAGGAATATTCGGTTGGATTGCTGTCGGGGTTGAAAACCGCGCGCGGAAGCCTAGAGTCATCGGGATGGAAACTTACTGGCGGCGGCTCACAACAAGGGAAAGATCAAATACTTCACGGCAGGAATTCAATAGATGGAGAAGGACCATTGAATCCACCGCGGCAGAAACTCCCACAATCAACCGGTCCCCTTCTTCTAATAACAAACGGTAGCGGTCAATGGTCCTTTTACCGTGACCGAATACCGTACTCCGCTCCTACATCTTCTTTTCCCCTAATGGGCCGACGGCGATCGAAACCTTGACCACCCCTGTCCAACTTTCAGTGATTCGGATCAAGCACGTTTTGTCAGGCTTTGAGAAGCTGAGATAACTCTCCTTGCCTTTGAAGGAGTTCACAAATGTCCACTTTTCCCTTACCATATTAAACATAAAGAAATCGATGATCGACTGAACATCGAGGCGCCATTTTGAAAAACGTAGAACGCCTGCTTTAAACTTTGTGGTTTCATAGAGGATAGATTCATCCGCGTCATAATTCAATTCGCTCGGGACACGGACATCATCAAGATAAATCCTGCCCACCTCCGTCCATTCTGCCTGCCCCGCTGGAGTTGGTCCCGTTACCGGTTGACCTTGTTGCTGCTCTGTGGCAGTGGTCGAACAGCCCATACCTGCCACTCCCAACAGGAGAACCAGGAACATCGCCCTAACCAACTTCTTCTGAAGGATTTTGGCCGTCATGTTTTCCTCCCGTTCTGTGAGGTAAGGTAAAGTGTATATACCGCTCAGGAGGACGAAAGGCAAGACCAAACAAGAAGCCCGTGTGCAACGGGGCATGGCCGTGGCCCGCCCCCGTGATTGGCGCACCCCAAAGTCAGTGCCGAATGGGCCTGCTCCCCGAGAAACCCTGGTAGCCTCCAGCGAGTCAAGACCGATCTTCACTGGGTGGTTGGTGGATAGGGGGCGCTGGCTATCGGTGGGAAGACTGAGAAATTTCCGATAGTGGATCTGAACCTACCAACGGGTTGCGCACCTCGAGCCGGAACCGACTACAGGTGTTCGGCAAGGCCCTGCTCCAAGCGGCGGAGTTCCAGGCGTGCCTGGTCATCGAGCGCCCCTCCAGTGGACTCGCGGACCGTGGCCGTTTTCAGGATGCCGAGGTCCTTCAGGATCGTCTTGGTGACGACCGCGTGTCCCCACCGAGCGCGGAAGACGATCAGAGGGAGGATCTCCGCGTGCAGGCGATCCGCCTCCTCTTCCTTGCCCTGCCGGTAGCACTCGTGGATGCTGATGAAAGCCCGGACGAGCACAGAGCCAGGCATGTTGCCCGTGGCGCCGCGCCGGAGGTCATCCACCAGGGTGATCCCCCCCAATCCCGAGAGGATGGTCACTCGCTCGCCGAGCGCCCGTTTGATCTGGGTGATCTTTCCGTTGCCGGCCGGAGGCGGTGTCTCCTCCTTGACATACTGAATTCGGGGGTCGGCGCGGACGACTCTCGTCAGGGCGTCCATGGAGATGACGCCGCCCTCACCACTGGCGAGGGCGAAATTCTGCACCATGACGGGAAGGTCCGCCGCTTGCGTGATCGTCAGATAGTAGTCGAGAGCCTCCGCCTCCGCCGCCTCCGCCCGCGAGGCGGCCGGCGCCTTCGCAAACACGGCGTGTGCCCCTACGCGGCGAGCGAGCGCGGCGGACTGGGCCGCCGCGCTCGTATTCGCCCCGCTCACACCGACCACCAACGGTGCTTTGCCTGCGATCTTCCGCGCGGCGTTTTCGGCGATCGCCTTGTACTCCTCCGCGTTGAGCGTCTCCACCTCGCTGGCAACCCCGAGGATGGCCAGCCCGTCGGCTTTCCAGGTGAGGGCATGCTCGATCAGCCGGTCCAGGCTCTCCAAGTCAAGACTGCCATCCTCCCTGAAGGGAGTTGGGAGTACCGGGATGATGCCGCGGAGGCGTGTGTTCGGGTCGCCTGTGGTTGATGGCACGGGGGAACCTCATTCGCGAGTCGTGTTGTGACGGCGATGATGTTACCGGGTCAGATCACCCCTCCCGCCGGCCGCTGGGTGGATTCCGCAGGTCTTCCTTGTAGTGAGATGGGACGTGAGCGTCGCTTCTTGAGACGGGTACACTATTGGGTAGCGCCGCCTTTTGTTCGCAAATTCTGCAACTTTTCTGTAACGCGCGTTACCCGCTTGATACGAGCGGCCAACTGCTCGTTTTCTGGATCCAGAACTTGCGCCTGTTTCCAGACATTCAGCGCCTCGTCATACTGTTGCTGCCTGTAATGGATGACACCTATTTTAGTCAAATTTTTTACCTGCGTGGCCACATCACTAGCGAGTTGTTTGCTGAGCTTTCTAAACTCCTGAGTATCGACCCCCTGTTTTCCCAGTTGTGACCTCAATTGCTGGGCTTCCACGAAACGTTTCTCTTGGCACGCTTTTGTGAACTCGGCCATCAACCGTTTCGTATCTTTCTGCTCCTGACCATCGACCGCGGGGCGCTCCTCTTTGGTTTGCTGTTCAGCACGCGTCCTCGGTGCAGCTAACTTTTTCTCAGCGATTCGTGGTTGTTCGTTCAGGATGCGCGTTTCTTCTTCCTTGCGGGCTTCCGCCTTTAGGGCTTCCTGTAATTGTGTATTCAACGCCCGAGTCTCGGTCGTGTTCGATAGGTTCAGCGCTAAAGGAAGAATCCGTTTTGCCAACGGCAGATCTTTACGCTCGAGAGCGCTCTTGCCGTATGCTGCCAACTCGAGTCCAAGGTCATTTGCGTCGGCAATCTTCCTGTTCAACAAATATCGTCCCAGCCAACTGCCTGACTTGTTTGCCTCCGCCACTTTGCTGGTTTCGAGATCTTTGAGGGTCCATTCACCTCTCGCAATTAGACGTTCCAGTTCCAATCTCTCGAGATGATCAGCGTGGCGCTGAATGAGTTTCTGTTCTCCTTGTTGTAGCAGTGTGCTATCCGGCACACGCGATAGGGCTTCTCGGTACAAATCGAACGCGGTCCCCCATTCGTTTGTGGCCGCAGCGTTTTCGGCCTTCGCAATGACCTGTTGTTCATAGCTCGCAATGTGGGCATGTATCTTCTCTTGAGTTTCCTGAAGGTTACTAATCGCGGGGGAGGGCGAGTTTTTTGAATCGGCTACCAAGGCCAACGCTTTGCCATATTCCTGCCGGTCCAGCCAGTAATCAATCTGCTCCTTGGCCGTGCCGGTTGAAGTGTTCAGGCTGGCACAGCCGGTTATGTGGCTCACAAGCATGATGCCGCACAACCAAACAATGTGTTTCATAATATCCTTTCAAGATGATCTAGCAGCTGCCCAACCCTTGATTGAATAAAGTCCTGGTGTTTGGCCATATCTAATAAGCACGGAATACGTCATTAACGGCTGTGCTGTGCCGCGCAAGGTAATTGTGCCATGCTGCTCGCACTGAATCGGTCCCGTGTGTGGGATCGCATCGTACGTCGCATCGCTCAGCAGAATCTGTCCTGGCTTTGCGGCCGAAGACAGGCGTGAGGCAACATTGACTTCCTTGCCCATCACTGTGTATTCCATTCTATCGGCAGCACCGATATTACCCGCCAACATGGGCCCGCTATTAATACCGATATGAAACATGAGGACCACCTGGCCTCGTGCTTTGCGCCGTTTATTTAGGGTTTCAACCAAGTACTGAATAAGCGCTGCACATTCCACAGCGTGCTGCGCATGTAGCGTGTCGGATTCCGGGACGCCGAAGACGGCCATCACACAATCGCCGATATACTTGTCGATATGACCAGAGCACGCATCAACCATTGGGCCAATGTAACCAAAGTAGTCATTCAATGCGGTATTGACTTCATCTGCAGGCGTACTTTCCGACAAGGCAGTGAAACCGAAAACGTCGGCAAACAAGACGCTGGCAATAACCTTACGCCCCACTGCACCGGACTGGGCAGTATCTCGTAGTACTTCCCGGGCAACCTGGGGAGCGACATAGCGGGAGAACGTCTGTTCCAAACGTTCCTTCTGTGCCAAGCCCTCGGTCATATCATTCATGGCGTGCATCAGATCACCCAACTCATCATTGCGCGTCTGTATAAATCGGTGGTCATAATTTCCGGCGGATATGGCCCTGCTGGTCTTGACCATTTGATGAATTGGCCGAGTCAAGCGCTTGCCCAGGATAATCGAGGTCAGAAAACCGATAAGCACAAACAGCAGGGTTGCCAGACTCACCGTCCGAATAGTCTGTTGTTTTGCCGATTCAACTATCGAGCGATCAAAACCGATCAGCGCATAGCCTACCGTTACGCCATCGGCGGTCATGGGGCTCATGGCAGCAATTACCGTGACAGGCTCCCCGTCATCGTTCACGGTCTTGCGATAAAGGAACATAGCATTTTCCGTGGAATGATCAGCGACCAGTGCGGCATCAGGGACGACTCCAGCTTGCACAATAGGTTTGATCTCGTCAGAATAAATCGCGACGGCCAATAAGCCACGCTGCTCGATTAACTGCTTGACGATCACCTCAAGTGTCAGGGTGTCCTCGGCCAACACCGGTTCTGTCGCGATCTGGGCAAGTTGTTGAACGACGGTATGACTGGAAGCGATCATTTGCTGATCGAGCATCACGGTTTGGTCTTTGGCGATGATCCATCCAAGGATCACCATGCCGAGACTGATAATCCCCGTAAACGCCAGTGCCAGTTTGTAGGCGATAGGAAACATCCTCGGGAGACAGGCCCGTAATGCCCGACCCACAAAAGCCCCCATTGCATTAATAAACGGGCGTGATCCAGAAATGTACGCTTCGACACCGCGCATAAGGCCGGCCCTCTCAGCGCTTCCCCCTGCCGCTTGTCGTGCGGACTGCCAGCAAGCGGGATGCTACGACCTTGAGTGCGAGAGTCAAGGGCAAAGTACAGCAGAGCGGAAAGCACCGGACACCCGTTGTGCGCACGGTTCGGATTGGGGAATAGTAGAGGACAAGCGCGAGGCCGGCCACGGCCAGCAGGATAAGGTCGGTCGCGGCGGTGAACTGGAACTCCAGGAAGAAGGGCATGCAGAAGACGACGCCCCGGCCGGCTGCCTCGATCAGGGACAGCGGACCCCGAGCCGCCGGCGCCTTCGCCGTGAGCCCATGGGCTGGCCAGAGTGCCCAGACGAGATTCGGGAGCGCGAGGGGGAGGGGGATCGCCCAGCCCGACGGAATGTGCATCGGCCTCTCCATGACAGTCGAACGCTGGCGTCGTCGTCGCGCGAGCCCCCCCACGCCTCCTGGGTCGTGGGGGGGGTGGGTGTGTCAGGAGAGTCCTCGAGTTCTTCGGATCACGTTACGTGGCCGCATACCGACCCCCGGAGGCGACGCCCGGCCGGCAGATTGCCTGCGGGGATTGCCACGGAAGCCTTCAGGGGGCGACGCGGTGACGCTGGTACGAGATGAACTCCATCAGGGAGCCGTCCGGATCGCGAAAATACACACTGACTCCGCTGCCCTTGGCCCCGAGGCGCGGCACCGGACCGACCTCAATCGCCACCTGCTGCGCCGCGAGGTGGGCGATGGCTTCTTCGATAGGGCCGTCCCACTCAAAACAGAGATCGCTCCCTCCGGCCGGGACGGGCACGCGCGCATTCGGGTCCCCGGGCACCCTCGGTCCATGTAGATTCAGTTGCATCTGTCCAAACCGATAGGCCCAGCCTGCTCCAATGGCGACAAGCTCGGCACCTAAGACCTGTTGATAGAAACGGTTGGAGACCTCCCAATCGGACACGGTTATGACGCAATGATCCAGCTTTGCCGGTCGCATGTGTTCTCCGCTTGTATGTTGGCGCCGATGGTAAACCTGAACCGAGTCGAACCCGCGATCCCGGGGCGTCGCGGTTACAAATCCCTGGGCGGCTGCCGAAGACCGATGAGCGGTCAGCCACCGCTCGCGGGCGGCGTCCGATTCAGGAACCGCGGCAGGGCCCAGGGGTGCCGCATCAGGTACCGCGCGATCGGCGGCGCCACCGGCGGACCGAACGCGCGCTTCTCCGTGGCTGTCCACTCGAACGGCAGGTGCGCCACCCCGCCTGGCTCCGCCATCCCTTCCATCACTCGCAGCGTCGCGCGCAAGACTGCCAGTTGCCCCGCCGCGTCGCCGGGCCGCCCCAGCGTCACGCCGAACGGATGCTCGATCGCGGCGATCCTTGGTGCCCCCGCGCTCGCCGTCAGCTCCGGGATCATGGACAGTGAGATGGTGCTGATCCCTGCCGCCTCGATCTCGCGTTGTACCAGTCCCACGGACCAGCAGCACACCGGTCACACCGGGACCAGCACCACGACGTCGACATGTTCCTCGCGAAGCTGCCGCACCATCCCGGGCAGACTCTCCCGCAGGAGCCGCTCCGGCCGGAGGGTGTAGCCCATGTACGAATAGTGGGAGGGCGCCGCCGCGCCGATCTCGCCCAGTGCTGCGAGCTCGTCCAATCGCTCGGCCGGTAGGACCGAGTTCACGTCCTGCGCAGCGAAGCCCGGGTTGATGTGAAGGTGGAACACCTGAATGTCGCTGGTCCGTGTCGTCCGTGGCAGGACGCGATACGACGGGTCGGCAAACCAGGGATCCCGCCGCTCGATGTCCGGATCAAACGGTTGATCGGTTTTCAAGGCGATCGCCGCGGAACTGACCAGGGACACGGTGCATTTCGAAAGCGGCCTGGCGAGCGGAGTCCATGGAATCTGTGTTTCCCCGGGCATTCCCGCCCAGCGTTTCATCGCTCGTTTCGCGATACCATCCAGGAAGCGGTAGGAATCAACCGTCTTCGCCACCATGATCATTGTCCCCCCAGGCCGCGGGACCGCCGGGCGCCTCATCGCCGCCGCGCTTGTGAGCGGCTTCCGGGCCGGTGGAATCCTGAGTTGGAACCTGATCCCGTTCCAGTGTTGCTTCCATATCACCCCGTGATCAGTGCAAGGACTGCCTCGACCACGGGACCCGGCACTTCCTGTGGCAGGTTGTGGCCCGCCATGGGGATCACGCGGCGCTCGAAGGGCCCGGTGAAAAAGCGGGCGTGCTCGACGGACCCCTCCGGTGGCGTGACGCCGTCGCCGCCTCCGTGGAGCACCACGGTCGGCACCCGGATAAGCGGCTGTACGGCCAAGCGCCGCTCGATCGCCTCCAAAGCCGGGTCCCCCGGAACGGTGCCGAAGCGGTGGCGGTAGGAGTGGATGACGACCGCGACGAAGTCCGGGTTGTCGAAGGAGGCAGCGGTGCGATCGAAGGTGACGTCATCGAAGCCCCAGTGCGGTGACCACAGCCGCCACAAGAGCCGGCAGAGCTCGCGCCGGTGCGCTTGCAGCCCGACCCGCCCCCGCTCGGTCTGGAAGTAGTACTGGTACCAGTACCGATACTCCTGCTCGGGCGGCTGCGGCGCGATCGATCCGGCAATATCTTGGATGTTGTAGCCGCCGATGGACACCAGGCCCCGCACCCGCTCCGGCCACAGGGCCGCCGCGATGCAGGCTGCCCGCCCACCCCAGTCATAGCCGATCAATACGGCGTGGGGAAGCCCGAGCGCGTCGAGGAGGTCCAGCAGGTCCTGGCCGAGTGCGGCCTGTTGACCGGAGCGGGGCACGTCGGAGGCCAGGAACCGGGTGGGACCGCAGCCGCGCAGGTACGGCACGATGGTGCGGCACCCGGCGCCGACGAGCGACGCGACCACGATGTCGTAGGCGCGCGGATCGTAGGGAAACCCGTGCAGGAGGATCACCGGTTCGCCGTTCCCCGGCCCGCTGTCCTCGTAGGCGATCTCCAGTATGGGTGTGCGGACCTGCTTCAGCACTACCGGTCTGGTCATCGTAACCCCTATCGATCGCCCACGGGACGACCGCTCAGAGTCTCGGACATCCAAGAGACCATAGCATATCAACTCGCTGGTCGCCCAGCCTGAAGGCTGCTTACGACTGCGTGGATTACCACGCGGATCGTCCACCCGTCACCGCCCGCGGCCTGGGACTCCAGTCGCCGCGCCGCGAATCCCGAGCGCCGCGATGGCGATGTTTGGGGGGATGTTTGTTCCGAGAGGACTTCTTGTGCTTGCGTTGCCGTCCCATTCGGGTCAAGGGCAACAGGGGGAGGTAGTCCGGCGTGCACCATTGCCTGGGGCAACGCGAGACCTACGCCGTCAGCGGGGTAACCGCCCCATCGGTATTCCGGCGCGGCAAAGCAAGGTGTGGAGCCTCGCGCACCCACTCGAAGCCCAGTGTTTGCAGCGCCCGGAGCGCCCGCGCCTTGGGGGCGTCTACCGGGAACTTCCCCACGGGTCAGACCGTCGCTTCGGCCACGAAGGCTTCCGGCACCGGCTCCTCCACGTCCAGCGCCTCGGGGGCCAACGGTCTCGAGGTGGAACCGGATGGCCGACTTCACGTCGGCAAGAACTTCCTCCTACGAGTCCCCCTCTCCGACCACGACGCGCTTGATCCCAACCCGGCAGGCCACGTATCCGTCCGGATGCTTTTCGATGATCATCTTGAGATTCTTCACGGGCCACCACCTCAAGGATCGTATGGTGCCGGGGGAACGGATCTCCTATCGAGCAAGAGTCCTGATACGCGGCAGTCAGGCGGAATGTTGGTCGGCCCCGCGTGATCGGACGCCCCGAATACCGCAAGCGGCACGGGCTCCTCGGTAAAGCCCAGACGTGCGGACCCAGTCCCCGTTACGGATGACCGGGTGCCCCTGCAAGTCCGCCGCTCCTGTGCCCGCTTCATCCGGCAGGTCTACGAGATTGATCCGCGCCTCTCTCAACCGGGAGCCAGTCAGAACCGCCAGAACCTTCCCGGGGGTGGCGAAACAGACAAGACGTCTCGGCAGCTCAACGCGGAAAACCGTTCGGGCCGAAAGGAACGGCAATCAACCCTCTGGAATACATGAGGGATTAGCGTTCCGGTGTCGGTGACCCGCTGGGGCCGATCGGTTCGAGCGGGCGCTCGACGGTCCGGATGAACTCTGCGACGCCGGCGAGATCGGCGCGCCCGGACCATTCGTCCCCTTGTAGGAAGAGGACGAAGTCGAGCTGGCTGACCGACGGCCATCCCTGCGCGGCGGGCTCGCCGTCCATCGAGCGCTCCCGAACAAACATCCGAACTACGTCGTCGGCGGGCATCGTGTCGCGCCCCATGATGCGCACCAGGGGAAACCGAATGCCCTCACCGTGAAGCGGCGCATCATACGCCCGATAGATCAACTCCGTGCAGACGAGCTTGTCGGTTGAAAAGAAGTCAAAATCGAAATCGTACGGCTTGCCATAGTGTGAGAACGCCCAGGCGATGGCGGCGTTCTTGCGAGACTCGCTCAATCGCGGACGAAGGACGGCGAGATCGTCCGCAGCAGCCGTGTGCTCCAAGGGAGAGAATATCACCCCAGAAGAAACAACCTCGATCACCCGTGGCGCATACCCGTGCCGGTCGGCCTGGCGGAATCTCTCCCAGTGCGGTTGGACGAGCGGATCTACGGATAGACCTCGGCGCTCCAGATCCTCGGCGCTGCCCACGTACAACGCCATGTGTTTCCAGAAACCCGGAAGGAACCCGTTGCTCAGAAACCAATTCCGTCGTTCCAGAATGAGGTCGCCCGGCTGGAGAATCTGCTTCAGATCTTGGACTTGGGCCTGAGTGATGTGGGGCGGCGATATCCAGATTTTGACGTTGCCGGCAAAGGTCCCCAGGACGGCCATTGCGCTATAAACCGGAACCTTTCGGTACGCTTCCATCTGCCGCCACAGAATGTCCCATTTCCCCTCCCAGATATCGACGGCCTTTTGCTCGATGAAGTGCTGCTGCGTTCGGATGGTCTCGTGGAGCCAACCGATCTCAGGACCCTCGGCGAGTCCGTGGCCAGCCATCCGAGGCAGCTGGGCCGTGTAGTAATCCCATCCCTCCCCGAGGAGCCGGACATTGGTAGAGTCGGTGATGTTCTTGTACACGGTCTCGAAGAGGTTGGGGGGGATGCCCCACAGCGGCTCTGCCTCGTTCAGCTTGGCTCGAGCGCGGGGACGATCGCGATAGGAGGTTACCAGGACGATCCCTTCCCGGAAAAGGGTGAGGCCGCACACGTACGCCAGCAGGAAGCTCTTCAGGCGGAGATCTTCGCGGGAGACTGTCTCATACGCGCTGTAATACCCAAGGAGTCTGAGAAGAATAGAGCGATAGTTGAGGTAGCTTTGAAGGAGTGCTCGAATCCGATCGTTCTCTGCTTGGGTGTAGACCCTGGCAGTGATCCGACCAAGCGCGATGGCCGTGTCGTCGGCCTGTTGCTCCAGCGTTCGCAACCCGTCGATCACATTCCGGACCGTCACCATGTCGCGGGCGATCTTCTCATCCAAGTCCGCTTCGGAGATTTTACCGAGGCTCTGTGATCCCGGAGACGGTCATTTCCTCAGGAGCCATTCGGATGTGGGCCTGGCAAGAAACGCAGAAGGAGAGGGCAACGACCAATAGGGGCGCAACGCCGTTCATCGGCACCGACCGCCCGTTGCGAGATTTGAAAGGCTCCCGGGTGAGAGGTCCCACACCGTTTCGCCGCTCGGCAGTTGCACCTTCGGTGTTGGTGTTGCCGTCTGGGCGCCGGCCATTCCCGTCCAGGCCAGGATGGCCGCGACAATCAGCACCGCGGTGGCGATCTTGGTTTTCATGGGCACTCCTCTTTCCAACGGAACGTCGACACACGACGCACGCCGGAGTTCTCTGTCGGGTCACACGGCACACGACGGAGCGCGGTGATCTACTGACACAGAGGCGGTGCGGACCGCCGCAGCTTTAACTCACTGACCCGGAGAGCGAGGGAAGGACCCTTGACGGGTCGCTACCCGCGCTCAGGAGCGTCGGCGTTCCGGGGAGTCCTGCTCGGGTACGCTGCCTCCCGGCGGGCGGATGCCCGCGGGAGGCCACGGTGCGGAACCTTGAGGTGTGCCCACAACATCGGGAACCTCAGATGCCTCGAGGAAGGCGGCGAGGTAATCTGCGCGCCATGTGGAATCTATGACGCACCTCATGCGCTGTCAATAGCCCCGGTAGCTGCTCGTGGGCTCCGGGGATCGGTATGGCGTTTGGGAGGCCGCGTGATGATCCGGCCACCAGTTGCGCGGCCGTCTCCTCGCCCACGCAGGTCGCCTCCCCGCGTCGAGGGAGACGATATGTTGGCGAGTTTGCGCCGCTTGGCCGCCAGGGGACTTTTGCTCAAATGGCGATCCGGGGGTCGCATCCCATGCCTGCGCCGTCCCCCCGCCGGCTGCGACTCAGGTGCTCCCGCAGGCCCCCGGTTACCGTGCCCGAAAGCGACTCAACAGGTGCCGCGGCAGATGGCGGGTCGCCCGGCCCTGCGTGCTGCAGTCGTGGACGGCCGTGGCCGCCCTCCAGAGCGTCAGGGCCGGCAGGAGGCACCCGCACCCCATCAGGAAGAACGTCGGCGCCACCGTGGCGGCCCGAGGCCAGCTTGTCGGCACCAGGATGGCCGCCAGACCGCTCAACAGGAATCCCAGAGCCGCCTGGCCCGCCCAGTGATTCCGGCGCTGCCGGAGCGCCGCGCCGCTGAACCGCTCGGGATGCTGCGCGGCCATACGCGCCGCGAGCGTCGCCAACGCCGCCCGGGTGGCCGGCGAGAGCGGGAGGCTGCGAGGAAAAAGTAAATGGAGCAGCAGGGGCGCCTGACGCAGGTCCTCGGCGCGGAGCCGGACGAGGTCCGTCCACAGGTCGGTCAACTCGTGGGCCTCCGCTGGTGTCAGGGCGAACGCGTTGACCGTGAGGACCCAGCCGATCGCGTGCACGTGAAACCCATTCACGACGCGCTCTCCCGCGGGGGGCAATTGGTTAGGCATAACCGCCGTGGCCGCCGAGCCGTTTGGTGCTCCGTTGCCCGCCGCTCCATTTAAGTGTGATCCGGAAGGAGGCGGCTGTCAACCGGTTGCTATGGGCAGTGTCGCTATTGGCAGAGTTTTGGGTGTATGGTTGCGAGTTTGGAGGTACGCTGCGGCGAGTGCGGAGGCGTGTAACTCTTTTATAGCAAATGGTGCCGGGGGACCCGAACACACGGTGTAATCACTTGGAAACACGAGCTTCTAGCAGTGCCGTTCAGCGCGGAGTGGACGGCGTGAGCCTCTGAGCGGACTGCGGACTGATGATAGCATTCTCACCGCAACGCATGGCAACAGAATGCGCATACGGCGAGTAGGTGCGAGCGGATGTACCCCCGCACTATCCGTCCCGTCTGCCGCGGCACGTTTCAGCAGGTGCGTGACAGGCGTAGGGTGCCCCAACTCTTCACATCTCGGGGTCACCCTTCGTACCAACTGACCCCCGGTTGGGAAATGCACCAGTCACCCGGCGCTACTTTTCACTGTTGGCACAAAGAGGGATGTCGGTGCTGATGGCTCTCGTGATGATGGAGCGCTTTCCTGCTCCACCTCACCTACCACCACTCTAGGAGGTACACGGAGACAACCCAGACACGATCCCTGTGCTCGGTCGTGCCGGAATGACCTTTTCGAAAATTCGTCGATTCTTGATCTTGCCGAAAACTCTCATGCCGTATTTGCCTTGCTCGGTATGGCCAAAACGCGCGCGTGCTCCCGTCTTCGCGCGCGGCGCCCACGGCGTGCGATCTATCCGTTGGATTCACCTCGCCTACTTCGTCTCGACGCCCAGCGTCTTGATCAGCTCGCCGTACCGGTCGTACTCCTGCTTGAACCAGACTTTGTACTCGGCCGCCGGCATATACATCACCGGCTGGCCGACGTCCTTCATGATCTTGTGGAACTCCGCGTCGTCCGCGATGTCCTTGAACTTCTTCTCCAGATACGAGAGGATGTCTTTGGGCGTCCCCTTCGGGGCCGCGATTCCCTTCACCGAGCCGGCCGTCACCACGTCGTAGCCCTGCTCCCGGAAGGTCGGAATATCGGGCACGGCGGGATCGCGCTTCTCGAAAGCCACCGCCAGGCCCCGCAGGCGGCCCGCCTTGATGTGGGGCAGCACCTCGCTCGGGTGGCCGCCCCCGAAATCGACGTGGCCGCCCAACAGCTTGGTGACGGCGTCGGCGCCGCCCAAGCCCGCGATGGTCGTCACTTTGATGCCGGCAGCCTTGCCAAAGAGGAGAAAAGTGAGGTCCACGGAGGCCCCCTTGATTGAGACAGAGGCCGTCGTTTGCCCCTGGGCCTTGGCGGCCTTCACCAGGTCGGCCAGGGTCGTGTGGGGCGAACTCGTGGGCACGGCGACGACGATAGAGTGGACCGACATCCGGCAGATGGCCTCGAAATCGGTGAAGACGTCGTACGGGAGCGAACGCTGGTGCGGTACGACCAAGTCCTCGCCTCCACCGTAGTTGATCATGAGGGTATAGCCATCCGGCCGGGCGCGGACGGTGTCCACCCGGCCGGGGATACCGGCGCCGCCCGCCTTGTTCACGACCACCAGCGGCTGAGGGAGGAATCGCGGCGCCACCTGGCTGATCGCGCGGGCGAGGACGTCGGTCGAGCCGCCTGCCCCGGCTGGGACAATCATCTGGATCGGCTTGGTCGGGTAGTCCGCGGCCATTCCGGCGGCAGCGGCCACGAGGATTACGAGCCCCACCGCCAACCCTGTCCACCATCGGTTCCGCATGAGGTGCCCCCTTTCGACTGTCGGTGTCGAGACCGTCGTTCGATGCGCCTGTGCGGTGCCTATCCCCCGCACCGTTTCAGAAGCTGTGCCCACTCCTGATCCACCTTGTCCTGACCTGCCTGCCCCCACTGATTGGTCCCACGCGACTGTGAGTTCCGAGCACCTGCTAACTCTAACGCCAAGCGAGGGGGAAGCGCAAGCGTAGCCGGGGACGCGCCGCACGGGCGGGTAGCCGATAGTCCGACCCATGTACGACCGGACCGCATCTTGTGATGCCACCAGTGCTCAGTCAACACCTGGGCCCCCGTTAATTCGTGTGGTAATCGTTGTCCCGCATTGCCCCTAGCATGGGCCCTTCTTTCCGAAACTCCCTGGCATCTTCCAGTGATTGCGTCCTGATCTTCGCTGGACGGTATGGGCAAATGAGGGGCGCTGGTTAATGTTGGGACGACTGAGGAAATTCCCAGGAATAGATTCGAACGCGCCAGCGGATAATGTAACCCATGAGAGTTCGATCGGCGGGCCCGGACAGATAGGTACAATTGCTTGGAAACACGAGCTTCTGGTGGTGCCATTCAGCGGCTAGTGGGCAGCCTGAGCATGTTAATCCCGCATTCAGGAAACCGGGGGCGACCCCTGTTCATCGAGCCCGGGAGCCCGTGGGAGAAGGGTTACAGTGAGTCCTGCACTCGGAAGCTGCGGGACGAGCTGCTGGATCGGGAGAACGTCTATGCCCTGGAGGAGGCGAAGATTCTCATCGAGTAGTGGCGGCAGCACCATAACGGGGCGCGTCTCCCCAGTGCATTGGGCTATCAGGCACCCGCCCTCGGGACCATGGCGTGCCTGGAGGCCTACTCGTGGCCGGGCACCGCCCGGGAGCTAGAGAACGCCATCGAGCGGGTTGTCGCCGTCAGCATCCATCCGAACCTGCGCCCCGACGTTTTCCCGCTACACATCGCGTCGTACCGCGCAACGACGGAGGCGGGCGTGTCCGGCCCCGTCGAGCTTGTCCCTCTCGATGCGGTGAGCCGGCGGCACATTGCACGCGTCCTGGCTGCCACCGGTGGAAATAAGAAGCGAACCGCCGAGATCCTCGGCGTGGATCGCACGAGTTTTTACCGCATGCTCGAACGCTAAAGGATGCCTACCCCAGGACTTCCTCCCGAAGACTGAGCGCGCCAACCATTCCCTCTTCCACTGTTCCGCCACATATCCGCATAGCTCGGTGTGGCACGGCGCCACACGGAGGTAGACGTTCCCGTTCTCCCGGGCTGCCCCCTGGGACCTGTAACTCCGGACCAGGTCATGCCTTTCGGTCCCTCCAGAGTCCGGCGGAGCAAATGGCACGATGGATGCTCTGGCTACGAACGTGTCCTTCTCGAGGAGAAAGCGGCTGGCGGGATGAAACCTCAAGTCGCGGTGGGTCATGACGATGCCGAGAATCGCCGGGCGTTAAGCGAACTGCTGTCCGGCGAGAATCTTGTTCCACTGGCGTTTGGGAGGGGCGAGCGGGGGCGAGGCAGGCCATGAGAGCCACAGACCCCCTCGGGAGCGCGGGCGGCCTCGGAAAGTCCGGAATCCGCCGGAGGCCGGACCCGCGCGATAGGTGGCGGTTCACGCAGAGGAGGATGCCCATTTTGTGAGAGGTTCGCGTACCGTTGTGGAGTCTTCACCCGGCCGAAGTGTTTGAAACGCGCATAGCAGGGAAAGAGGAAAGGAGAAACCGATGAACAAGCTGTCGATGATCATCCTGATGGGCCTCCTGCTGGCGGCCACGCCCGCCTTCGCGCAGACGGCGGATTCAGCCGGCCAGCCGGGCAATATGCCCGAGAACGGGTATCACCAAACGGAGCTTTCGACCATGGGCAAGATCACGGCCGTCGATCTCGCAAACGGGACTTTGACTCTCGATACCGGGATGGAGTTCAAGCTCGCCCCCGCGTTCGAGTTCACGAGCGCCCCGGCGCTGGGCCAAGAGGTCCAAGTGACCTATGGCGAGCAGGGCGGGCAGAATGTCGCCCACATCATCGACGTGGGGGGCACCAACAGCCAAACTGGGTCCAATTAGCCGCGCGCAGCATCCGGCCGTCGGGACGCACCTCGGCGGGAGGCCCGGAGACACTGGGGGGCGTGCGAGGCGTGCGCTGACGGGCGCCCGGTAACGCCACCCCGCTCATGCCGTACGCGGCGCTGGGGCGCCAATGTGGAGCGGTTTGGCCAGCGGGAGGCTGCCCAGCGGACGCGCGATCCTGCAGGGGTGAACAGGTCCCACGAGCGCCGGGCTCTTCTCGGCGCTCGTGGTGTTTCGGGCGGGTGGCTCACGTGCGTCCTTCTGGCGGCACCGGTTTCCTTGGCCACCGATTTGCGGTACCTCGGTAGCCCACAGAGGACCGGATCATCACGAGCGACCCGAGCAAGCCAGAGACGCCAGCACGCCCCGGACCGGGGCGGGGGCAAGGGCGAGATCCCCAGATTGGAGGCGACAGGGACGGAAACGGGGACTGGTTCCCAGCCAGCGATGGACGGTGGCCCGGACGCGGGAGGCGGTGCTCCGGTTCCTCCGTGGGTTACCTGCCCCCATTGATTCGTCCACCCCGGACGTTAGCGGGGATCCGGCCAACTCCAGCGCCAAGCGACGGGCCGGCGTATAACCGGTCCACACGTCCAAACGTCCAAGCCTCAAAGGCGAAGCACCCCATGGGCCACTCGCTCCCTCACGCCACGAACTTGTCCTTCGATTGTTTGCCGGTCAGGCGCTCGATGGCGATTCTCCACACGCGAATCGCCCCTAGATCTTCCCGCGTGAACGGCCACGCTCGGC
This sequence comes from uncultured Methylomirabilota bacterium, assembly GCA_963695995.1. Taxonomy (GTDB): domain Bacteria; phylum Methylomirabilota; class Methylomirabilia; order Methylomirabilales; family 2-02-FULL-66-22; genus 2-02-FULL-66-22. The sequence goes on along the minus strand of CAVOIV010000039.1, from coordinate 20,172 downwards.
CGGAGTAGTGTGTCATCATCTGATTGAGTCCTGCTGTCTTCTCCGGCAGGTCGGTCAATTCCCGCACCGTCCCATATCCGATCACGCTCTGAAACGAGAACGTCCACTTGCAGGGGTTGCTCTCGTTTCGGATCAGTTGAACGCCGTGTTCGAACTCAAAACAGACCTGATCGTTGGCGGTCATGAAGTCGATCTTCCGGCCCTCTTTCGCGGTGTGGAAATAGATCGCCGTGCCATCGAACCCGAAGCTCACCGGAAGCACGTACGGGATGTTGTCCTTTGCCAGTCCCAACCGGCAAATCTGGGCCTTCTCAATAATCTGCGAGATGAGTGTCTGATCGGTAATTTCCTTATCCGTTCGTCGCATCGGCCTGCCCCCAATGATTGGCCAACCCCGAAGTGAGTTCGGCGATCCCGTGACTCTACCGCCAGGCAAGGGGGACGCGCAAGGGGCAGCCGCGCCCGAGCCTCGGGAGCCGGAAGGACCGGTTCTAGTTTAGTGGACCAACGAGGGGCAACGGACAGGCGGGTGTGGGGTCTGGAAAAACCTTTCCGAACCTACTGACCTACCGCACGCACCGGACGACCACCGCTCGGTGCAGTTAGCACGCATAGGGGAGGCCCTTGCTGATCTCCAATCGAAGATCGTTCATAACCAGTGGCCAAACAAATTTGTGAACCATTCCTTAACACGATCAGTGAATGGTCGTTTCTTCCACTCTTCTAAACGGATCGGATTGGACTCCCGGAGATCCTCCTCAAACACGACTTCCATTTTGGTCGCGAAATCGCGGCCAAGGATCACCGCGTTAACCTCATCATTATGCAGGAAGCTCCATAAATCCATATTGGTTGTTCCAACCGTGGACCAGATACTATCAATGACAGCCGTTTTAGCGTGCAATATGGATCCAGTGCGGCGTTCATACAACTTCACCCCCGATTCCAAAAGACTCTGTATAATAAGATCTGCCAGCATAGAAGACCAATTCAGAATCGTTGGTTCCAGGAAGGATGATCTTTACGTCAACCCCCCGTTCAGCCGCATGGGTAAGGGCTTTCATGATCTGCTCATCGGGCACAAGATAGGGAGTGGTGAGATGAATCATCTTTTCCGCATAGGTGAACGCCGATACATACATCATATAAGTGATGCGATTCATCCGTCCTGGAGTACTCCCAATCACCTGCATCAACTCGTCCCCTTCTTGCTTTAGGGGCGGGAAATAATTCCGATTGGATTCAGGCCCCTTCTCCCTTGCCCAGGTCTCCAGGAAAAGCTTTTGGAGCTCTGCGACGGCAGGCCCCTCGATTTGAACATCGGTATCACGCCAGGCATATTGAATATGATCTCCCTTCTGTGCCCTGGATGGACTGCCAGATAAGCCTGAAGAATAAACGTTACTAATGTTGATACCCCCTGTAAATGCAACCTTCCCGTCGACGATCAAAATCTTTCGATGATCGCGGTGGTTTAAGAGCCATTCTTCCCCGCGCACTTTCAAAGGATTGATCGGATTGAATTCACGTACCTGAATCCCACCGTCACGCAAACGCTGAAAGAAAGCAGAAGGTGTAGTCAAACATCCAACACTATCGTAAATGAGATTGACCTGAACGCCCTCCGCCTGTTTCTGTAACAGCAAATCGGCAAAACGACGACCGATTTCATCATCATCGAAACTAAATGTTTCGAAGTTGATATGATCTTTGGCACTTCGGATGGCTTTGAACATCGCCTCATAGGTGGCCGGTCCATCGATCAGTAAGGTCACCTTGTTCCCGGTGACCAAAGGGCTCCCACTGATCACTTCCATGAGGAGAGTATGTCGCTGGAGAATATCCGTTGGTTCAACTTGCCCTTTCAGCCGTTCCATAATGGCTTTGCTTATCTTAGGAGATAGCTGTCCTTTGGGGCCGATGATCTTCGGGGCGGTATCTGCCCTTAAAGGAGCGTAATCTTCAATTCTCGGCAAGGAGGCGCAACTGCTGAAAGTGAGCAGAGAGAAAAGGCAGAGAAATACAACGAGAGATTTGGGTACTATGCCCACAACTGTGCGTGACTCCGGGCAGCCCACCCTGTACTGAGAGGTCGCCACCCGCATGTTTCACTCCCGCACGGATCTCACTTCCCCGCCTTGACCAACGCCGAGAACTTCTCCAGGGCCTTCCCCCGACGGGCGATCATCTCCCCCCGCCATTCTGCGAGGCGGGCGAGGTCGACATCGCCTTCCGCAAAATGCTTCCGGCAGTTGCCGATGACGGGCGTCTCGGCGTCCTGCGCCGCGCGACACGCCGCGGCGAGATGGGGGGCCACGGCGGCGGGAATCAGGGCGACCCCGTGGATGTCGGCGTGGAGGAGATCGCCGGGGTGGACGGTGAGGCCGCCCACCTCCACCGGGCACTCGACAGCTTCGACATGGATATAGGCATGGGAAACGAGCAGGCAACTCGAAAAGTATTCGAATTCGAGGTGCTTGACCTCGTCGAGATCCCGCACCCCCCCGTTGGTGACGACGCCGACGCAGCCGAGGGACCGGTGAATGGAGACCTGCACCTCGCCCCAGAAGGAGCCCGTCGGTTCGGGATCCACGTCCTGCAGCACCGTCACGGTCGGCTTGGGGGCCGCCTTGACGCGCCCGTAATACTGCGCGGCCAGCGGCTTCTGCGCCTCGGTCGGTGGGGTCCGTGCCGAGATCTTGGCGGTCACGGCGTACCCGACCATCCGCCGGCCATTGTCGAAGACCTTCCGGATCGCCGGCCGCATGAAGCCCTCAGTCCGCGGCCGGATGCCGAAGAACTCGATGGCGTTGGCGATGGTCGGGGTGTCGAACTCCTTCAACTCCTCAATCTGTGCCGCGGTGAGCATGGCGTGTCCCCTTGCGACTGCGTCGCTCCTCGGGTTGTCGAGTGCATCGGGTGAGTGGACGATGCGGACGGTATCGTAGAGCCCGCTGCGACTTTCCCGCTAGACCAATTTCCGGGGGCAAGGTGCGCACCCTCAAATCTATTCTCTGCACACTCAGTGGGTGGGCCGACGCATGCTACCTGCAGGCCACACCCGCGCCTGCGAGTCGGGATTGCTATGGGGTTGTAACGGTTCGGTTGACACATCGCCGTGTGACGACGAATCACGTGGCACTTGTCCCCTACGACGTAAAGGCTCGGCAGGCGGCGTCGTACTCTTTCCACCAACCGGTGAGCACGTCCATGTTGGTGGGCCGCGGCTCATTGCCGCCGCCGGCGAACTTGAGATAGTCGTGAAGAAGCGGGCGGAAGTACGGATGCGCACAGCGCTCAATAATGTCTACGGCCCGACTCTTCCCAGAGCGGATCTCCGTATTGATGGCGTAACCCTGCTCAGTGACAATGCACTTGATGTCGTGCTCGGTGTGATCGATATGCCGTACGTAGGGCATAACGCAGCTGACGGTCCGCCCATCCTTCAGGAGACGGGTCGACGGGGTGTGAATGATGCTCACGTAGGCGTTTCGGAGAAAGTCGCCGCTGCCGCCAAGGCCGTTGATAATCCGGGAACCGTCAACATGGGTCGAATTGGCGTGTCCGTAGATATCGACTTCGACCGGCGTGTTCATGCCAATCACAAATAGCCGTGTGATCACCTCTGCCAGATTTGAAAGCCACATGGGTCTGAGCACCAGTCGGTTACGACATCGCGTGAACATCCGGTTGAACTCTTTCAATCCTTGGGTTGACAGCGAGATCGCGGTTGCCGATGCAGCCTCGAACTTGTCTTCGTCTTCCACGAATCGCAGCATGCCGTCCTGGAAGACCTCGGTCCAAAAACGAATTCGTTGGAAAGGCGAATGGTAGAGCTCCCCGACCACGGCGTTCGCGATATTGCCCACGCCTGATTGAATGGGCGGTAAACGTTTGGCCCAATGAAATTGTTCCCGCAGTAGCAGCAAATACTCGATCACGTTTTGGGCAATTTTCTTGTCGACGTCGCTCGTGTCCTTGAACGGCACCGGGTAGTCGGGCTGCGTCGATTCCACAACCGCCGCCACTTTCGAGATATCGAATTCCACGTAGGGTTTGCCCACCCGATCGATGACATTGGTGATGGGGATCGGCCAATGGATACTTGGATGGACCGAGGGCGCGACAATATCGTGAAATCCGGTGTAGTCAGGACAGATGGTATTAATTTCAAGGATGATCTTCTTGGCCTTCAACAGGGCTTCGGTGGAAATCCCAACCGAATTGGTCAACACCACACTTCCGTCGGGGCGGATTCGCGACACCTCGATCACGGCGGTGTGGATGTCCCCGTAGAAGCCGTACATCAGGTTGCGCGCGAACAAGGACAGATGGACATCCATAAAATCCATTTTGCCGGCGTGAATCAGTTTTCGGGATGCACTCGACGACATGTACGGACCACGGCTCTTGATAAAAGGCGCCAAGGGGTCTTCGACTTCATTCGACAACGATGCCCCGCTAAACAGATTGACCTTGGCGTCGGGGTTGGTCGCTGCAAAGTGTTTGGCCAGGGCTGGTAGAAAGGTCTTGGGTTCCCCGGATTTGGTGAACCCGCTGACCGCCAGAGTGTCTCCGCTCTTGACGATCTTCACCGCCTCTTCGACCGGCATCACCTTGGACCGTAGTTCCTGGTTTTCAATTCGCGCATCAAGAGTTGTCATCACCAATCTCCTTGTGTCCGAAGGGTATTCCACCTGGCCTGACTCCCCTCATTGGTCCACCCGCCATGTTAGTTCAAGCCGGCTCCGAACGCCAGTAGAGGAAGCGACTGTGGGGCGAGCGTGGGGAACGCCCGTGCCGCGGGGGCCGGGGGCCGATTGCCCAGTGCGCTGTGCGGCCGCACGGTGGGGGAGTGCTGCCGCCACCCTTCGATGAGGATTCGAGCTACCTGCATTGCGTCCGGGAAGCGTTGCCTGGACAACCCATAGAACGCGCCATGGTCGCCGAGATTTTTCGGCAGCTCCCGTGATCTAACGCCAATCTTCGCTGAAGGGTATCCGCCTGAGGGGTGCTGGTTCTCAGGGAGAATGACTGAGGAAATCCCAAGGAAATGATTCGACGGCGCCGGTGACGTGCTCGCATCCATCGCGCCGTGATGCACGGCTGCCTTGCTTCCTTCTGGGGGGCCGCCCCCCCGAATCCTCTGCTCCTCGCACGGGAGACAACTCAAGCACGCCCCCGCGCGCGGGATGCTGCGAGGTGGTGATATGAAAAAGAATGAAGGGATTAGATTAGACGAAGGAAAGCCGCGCAATGGGAGACATGCGGTGCTGTCTCATGAGGGTATGACAGCCGGGAGGGAATCAAACTCTCATGAGCCGAAGCCCGCGGGATGTTGAGAAGTGTGCTTTGACCACCGAAACCAAATGTGTTTGAGTTCGTTGGTTCGATTCTTGGTGCGGGCTGCCTTCCTTCCCTCACGGCACATTTCTGGCGCTATCAAGTCCGAGTAACCAAATCGCGTTGGGCGCGTATAGCGCCTCATCAGGCCGAGCGGTTACCAGCCGCTCGGGCAGTTATCTGTGGCCTCGTAGAATCAATGGTTTAGATCCTATCGAAAAACCCGGTGGCGGTTTCGGTGGCGGTTCGCTCCGAGCTATTCTGGACGGTGGTCGCTTGCCGAGCTCAGCTGGCACGACGGCTCGTCACGCGGGAAGGGTTCACCGGGTCAATGGTTTTCACGGCTGGCATGCGTCTCCCCGGCCCGAGCGCGCAACCTTCACCGCACCCCATATAAAGGGACTTGGCGGGGGGCTTACAGAAGGCGGCGATTCCGGATGGAGTTTTTGCGGACCACAGCCCAGGGCCAACCGGACGCCCGCGTGGAGAAAGACGGCGAGCCCGACCACGACGACCGATTCGGCGCAGGTCGCCGTGCGATGCATCGGGGAGCTGGTGCGAAAGACGTGCTTGGCGCGTGGCATCGCAGTCCCTGTCGCTGTGCGTCCCGACGGGTGCGTCGGGTGGCTATCGCACGCGGAGGCAGTATAGGGCCGCTGGTCCGTCGACACAAGCGCCCCTCCGTCGATGCCCTCCTCAAAAGTCAAACGCCCCGAGCATGCTGTTCGCCTTCGCGTCCACGTCGGTGAGCGGTGCAAGTCCGAAACGCGCCTCGATCAGGCGGAGGATGGAGGTCGTGTCGTACGGTGTGTGATCGATGAAGCCGCGTTTCGCAAAGGGCGACACCACGAGGGCCGGCACCCGCGTGCCCGGCCCCCAGCGGTCCCGTGTGGGCGGAGGGACGTGATCCCAGAATCCGCCGTTCTCGTCGTAGGTGACGATCACCGCCATTCGCCCCCATTGCGGGCTCTTCTCAAGCCGTTGGAGGATCTCGCCAATGTGGCGATCGCTCGACACGACGTCGCTCGCGCTCGGGTGCTGGTTGATGCCGCGCCGCGGCTTGTAGAACGCCACCGGGGGGAGGGCCCCTTTCTCGATGTCGGCCAAGAAGTGCTCCAAGTCCTTGAGGTGGCGCGCTCGATCTGGCGAGCCCTTCTGGAACCGCTTGAAGAACGCGAATGGCTGATGATGGTAGCTGAAGGTCCCCTCCTTCACGATCCCCGCCTCGGCCTCGTTCCACCCGCCCGCATACCAGACCCACGCGATGCCCTTCTGGGTCAGCCGGTCCCCAATAGTGGGCAGACTCTGTTCCGGCAAAAGGCGGGCCTTGTCGAGATGGGAATCGAACGGTCCGCCGATCGGCTCCATGGTATTGACGCCGTATCCATCCGGAGTCACGTACCCGTCCTTGACCATCTTGCCGGTCGCATCCAGCTTGGCGACGACCTTCTCCGGGGCGTTCGGGTACACCGGCGTGCAGGCGCACACAAGCCAGAAGTGGTTGAGGAAGGAGCCGCCGAAGGCGGCATGAAAGAAGTTGTCGGCGAGTGTGTAGCGCTTGGCGTATTCCCAGAGCATGAGCCCAGAGGTATCCCAGTACCCCATCGCGTACCCCTTGGCGTCCGATACCAGCGCGAACTTGTCCATCCGACCGCCGTTGATCTGCTCCTGCTGCTGGTAGAAGGCGTGAATGAGGCTGCCCATCTTCTCGCCGGCCGCGTAGTACTTGTGCAGCGGGAACGGCCCGTTGGGGAGCTTTTCTGTGATCGCCGCGTAGGGCACGGCCGGCTTCTGGCGCAGGTCGAGTGGCGCCGGCAGCGTTTCGTACGGCTTGCCGCTCTCGTCCGTCTGGATCGCCGCGGCGCCCGCGTTCGCCAGCCCGTTCGCGCCGGGGAAATGGCCGTACAGGTGATCAAAGGAGCGGTTTTCGAGATAGAGAACGACGATCGTCTCGAGCTTCCCGAGACCCTCCGGGACGGCGGGAGCCGCCACGGAGCCCGGGCAGACCGCCAAAACCACGGCGGCAAGTATCAGGAGCCGATGACCCCCGAGGTTCCGCATCGTGACCCTCCTCTCGCGTCGTGTAGCGCACCCACGCGCCCGTCCTTCGAAAACAGGTCCTCCGCTGAAGTGCATCGCGTGCGAGCCCGACACGAGCTCCGCTGGCCGACGCGCACGTGCGATTCACTCCCTCGCCCCGGTCGTGCTCAGGGATGCCTGAGGACTCTTCTGTCTGGCAGAGGACCGATCGCCCCACGGACAGCCGACCAGACCCCCGCAGAAGTCGGAGTTGAGGCTGCGCGTCCGCTTTGTTAGCGAGGCCAGATAGCCGAAGGCGGAGGCGCGGATCTGTGCGGACCACAGGTCTCCTCGCATCGTGCCAACGCTCAAGGTACCCCTCCGCCGGCGAGCGGCGGGAAGATCGCCAGGGTCTCGCCGTCCTTCACGACCGTATCCGTGTGGGCCTGCTTGCCGTTCACCAAGAGGATGTTCGGATAGGCCTGCGGGATGCCGAGCTGGGTCATGATCTCCCGCACCGTGGCGCCGTCGCGCGCGTCGATCACGGCCTTCCGGTTCTCGGCGCCCGGCGGGAGGTACTGCGACAGCGTCGCGTACAGCGCGATCTCGATTTTCATCGTCTGCACCCCCATCCAGGCGGACACTCGTCGGGGGGCCCGGCGGCTCTAGATTCCGGCGCGCGCGACCGTGGGAGGCGCCATCCGACCGGCCACCCGGTTATCATGCAGGAGGCGACCCCACGAGACCGGCGCGGCCACCAATTGCTCCGGTGTCACGGTAAACGATTGGCGTGTCCGAATGAGGTTGTGAAGGATTCCGGCCTCTGCGTTCACGCTGTCTCCCACCAGAATTGCCCCCACCAGTGTCCGCTCTTTGAAGACAAGCTTCCGGTATGCGCGCTGCGCTTCGCGCAGCTGGCTGTGGATGTGATAGTCCGCGGTGTCGGTGACGTGCCAGAGGCCGAGCGACGCGATGGGGAGCCCTAACACCGAGGTCGTGTTCATGGCCATGGAGCCGTCGTAGGTCGTCGGTGCTCCGGCCATGTTGAGGCCGGCTACCCGTCCTTGGTTCAAGGCCTCGGGCCAGATGGCCACCAAGACCCGCTGCCCCGAGAACATGTCCGTCGTCTCGGCCGCGTCGCCCGCGGCATAGATGGACGGGAGGTTGGTCTGTTGGTTGGCGTCCACCAATAGTCCCTGCCTCCTCTGGATCGGCGTCCCCTCCAAGAACTCCAGGTTGGGGCGGACCCCGACGGCCATGATGCACATCTGGCACGGCACGACCTCCCCGTTCTCCAGCCGCACCCCCACCACGCGCCCGGCCTTGCCCACGATCTCAACTGCGCGCGTGCCGGTGTGCACGGCATGCCCCCGCTCCTGGAGCAACTGCTCGAAGAGGCGCGCCGCTGGCGGGTCTACCATGGCCGGCATCACATGAGGCATTTGCTCCACGATGGCCACCCGCTTCTTCCGCTTCACCACGGCATCCGCTGCCTGAATGCCGATGAGCCCCGCGCCCACGACGACCACCTGGCGCGCGCGCGCCAGGGCCCTATCGATGGCAGTAGCGTCTGCTCTCGTGATGCAGGCGTAGACGCCGCGCAGGCGGATACCTTTGATGGGCGGCGTCACCGCCGAGGAGCCGCTGGCCACAAGCAGCGTGTCGTACTTCAGAGTCTTTCCGTTGGACAGCTTGACCTTCCGCGCTCGGGGATCCACATGGTGGGCTGCCACACCAGCCAGGAGCGTGGCCTTCAGCCGTTCGAAGTACTCCGCCCCATGCGTGTTCATGCCCGTGCGTTTCACGGTGCCGTCCAAGAAATGGGTGAGGCCGACGCGCGAATAGAGAGGCGCTTTCTCCTTCGACAAGACCGTGACCTTTCCCTCCCCGTCCACCGATCGGAGGGCTTCCAGCGCGGCGAGCCCTGCCGCACTCGCCCCGATGATCACGTGGTGTCGCTTTGCCTTTTTGACCATGATGTTACTTCCCATCGGGCGCAGGCGCCCCGTGCACTTCGACGTGGGTCGGCTCTGCGCGCATCCCACGTCACCGCCCCCGGGTTCGATCCCCCGGGGAACCCCCGCACGCCGCTATAGAAGATCGTGACGCCGTCGGTCGGAGTGAGTGGCGTGTCGAGGCCCGCCAGGAATTCGACGTTTCGACCGTTGACCAGCACCTCCACGTCCGGCTGGAGGCCCGCCTCGCATAACAGGAGGCCGGCGAACCCCGACCTTAGGGCTCGCTCGCTGCCGGGAAACAGCGCCGCGACCGTGCCTGCGGCCCGATCTCCACCGCAGCAGAGCCCGTCGCCCTGCGCACGTCCCCGAGAAACGAGACGAGCGGCATCAGGGGTCCGAGGCGCGCGCGTGGAGAGCGCGTCGCGCCCCCCGACGGGCGCATGCCTCACGGGTGGTACTCCACTCACGTCACGCCAGGGCAAGCTCCCGCAGCTTCTTCCGAGTCGGCACGCCGGCCGCGTCCCAGCCGCGCAGGTGGTAGTATTCCGGAAGCATCTCGTGGAGTTTGCCTACCATGCCCTTGGCCGGCCCCTCTGGGATGCCCTCGTGCAGGATCCGTGGGGGGAGCGTATCGTCCTTGCCGGATAGGCCGGCCTTCAGGTTAAACAGCCGCTCGAGGTTCCAGACGCGCTCGCCGACCCTGAGGCATTCCTCCAGCGTGTAGCCCGCCCCGGTCGCGTGCTCCAGCATCGGCTGGATGTCCTCGGCGCCGATGCCGAACGTCGTGAACAGGCAGATCCCCGTGGAGTCCACGAACGCCGTGACATCCTGGAACACCTTGGACACCTCGGGCTTCCCGGCTGTCACGAATGGGTCCATCTTCTTGGGGATGCCGAAGACCTCGACCGAGATGGTGTACCCACGCAAGTGGCAGGCGCCGCGGTTGGAGGTAGCGTAGCCCAGCGCCATGCCTTGGGCGCCGCGCCCGTCGTAGGCGGGGAAGGCCTGCTTCTTCACCCCCATGAACAGGTCGGGGTGCCCGTATCGCTCCGCCAGCCGGTACCCACCCTGCGCCGCCAGTTCGCCGAAGCCGCGGCGATGGCCCATCTCTTCCATGAGCCAGACCAGCGCATCGGCGTCCCCGAAGCGGAGCGGACGTCCGATGTCACCCTCCGGGAGATAGCCCCGCTCGAAAAGCTCCATGGCGGTCGCCACCGCCACCCCGGCCTCGATGGTGTCCATACCCAGCTCGTTGCACAGGTAGTTCGCCTTCGTCACCGCGCCCAGATCGCTCACCCCCGTGGCGATGCCGAGCGCCCAGCCGCTTTCGTACTCCGGACCCTCTCCCGCCCCCGTGTAGCGGCCCTCTTTCACCGCAGTGACCCGGGCGCACGCGATCGTGCAGGCGAAGCACCCCTTGTTCTTCAGCAGGATGGTGTCGGCGATGGTCTCGCCGCTCAATTTGTCGGCCCCCTCGAACTGCCCTTGCTGAAAGTTGCGGGTGGGCAGGAACCCGTGGGCATTGATCACGTTCACCAGAACCGGCGTGCCGTACTTCGGGAGTCCGGCGCCCGTAACCGGCGACTCCTTCAGTTTCCGGACCGCCGCCAAACAGGCTGCCATGTAGTCCCGCGGTCGGGCCACCTGCACCGACTGCGACCCCCTGGCCGCCACGGCCTTGAGATTCTTCGCCCCCATCACGGCGCCCACGCCCGAGCGCCCTGCCGCGCGGTGTTTGTCGTTGATGACGCACGCCGTGAGTGCCTGCTTCTCCCCGGCCGGGCCGATCGAGCAGACCTTCGCCTCGGGGTGAGTCTCTGCCCTGAGCCGATCCTCGGTCTCGTGGGTGCTCTTCCCCCAGACCTTCTCGGCCGGCCGGATCTCGACCGTGTCGTTGTTGAGCCACAAATAGACGGGTGCCTTGGCCCGGCCCTCCAGGATGAGGAGGTCGTAGCCGCAGAATTTCATCTCCGCCCCGAAGTAGCCGCCCGAATTGCTGCACGCGACAGCCCCGGTGAGCGGTGATTTGGTGATGACCATGTACCGCCCGCCGGTCGGAGCGTTCGTCCCGGTCAGTGGGCCCGTCGCCAGGATCAGCACGTTGCGGGGACTCAGCGGGTCCACGGTCGGATCGATCTCCTCGGACAGAATCTTGGTGCCGAGGCCGCGGCCGCCGATGTAGGCGCGGGCCAGTTTAGGGTCGAGTGGCTCTTTCCTGGTGGTCCCGTTGCTGAGATTCACGCGCAGGATCGTTCCCCTCCAGCCACCCATCAGACCGTCACCTCCTTAAAAGTTTCCTTGAGCTTCAGCGCGGTGGCCATCTGGCGCAACCGCACCTCGTTGTCCTCGTCCAGGTATTCGAGGGCTTGGGGGGTGCAGAATTTCACGCACTCCGGATCGCCGTCGATGGACAGGCAGTGATCGCACTTCTCCGCCTTCCCCTTCTCCGGGAAGAGAATAACGCTGCCGAAGGGGCAGGCCAGGACGCACATCTTGCAACCCACGCACTTATCGTCCAGGACCTTGTAGGCGAGGGTCGCCTGGTCGCGGACGATGGCATTGGTCGGGCAGATCTTCGCGCACCAGGCCTGGTCACACTGCGTGCAGGTCGTCGGGATGTAGATGGCCTCCTCCAAGAAAATGTTGACCTGGATGCGGGACCGGCTGGGGTTGAACTCGCCATAGTGCTTCATCGAGCAGGCGAGCTCACACGCCCGGCAGGCCGTGCACCGCTCCGGATGGATCACCAGGGTCTTCGCCATGGGGGTCTCCTTTGCCCTGTGAAGATGGACGCACGGCGTACCGCGCGGGCGACGGGATCGAGCTGCCCACTCCAGGCGGGGGCCGACCAGAAGGCGCGCATCGGGCGCGAACACGCAAACACCCCCGCCGACCACGTGCGTGGTCAACGAGGGTGTTGACGGTGTACTTGTGAACCTGATCCAAGGCCATGCGACGCCTCGTCGCGGACCGATTGGATAGGATGAATTGGAGGGGTAGGCTGACTTTAGGGTGGCTTATGGGGCCTGTCAAGATAAAACGGAGCTGCCCGGTCCTGATTATCCGCCGTCGGCCACACCAAAGTCATCCGTCGTGCCCACTCAGAGGGAGAGCGAGCCGTTAATTGTGCAATGATCTACATCCCAGGGTGGTCGACGTTGGTGGGTGATTTTACAATCAAGTGGTTAGCTTAGATACTGATCAGAACATGAAATTCGGCGTGAGCTATGCGGCAACGTCTGAGAATTGTGCGGACCACGGGGGTATGCACTACTCCGGGGTGACGTCTGCGGCGGTGATGCCGCCGTCCACGAAAACGTCGGTGCCGGTGATGAACGACGCATCCGAGGCGAGGAAAAGCGCCGCCCGAGCGATCTCCTGCGCCAGACCGAACCGGCCCATTGGAATGTGGACAAGCCGCCGCCGCTTCTCCTCGGTGTCCAGGAACTTCATCAGCAGTTCCATCCGCAGCGGTCCCGGGCACAAGGCGTTCACCCGGATGGCATTCGCGCTGGCGCCCAGAGAGGCGTCCGCATTGAAGCATGAACGGCAGGCAGAATCGGCCACCCCCTGAAGCTCTCCGCCAGCCAAGGACCTCACGCTAAAATCGAGCGGCACCTACAGGTGTCCCCAGCCAGGAGCCCGATGCAAATGTGGGGTGGAGTTGACGGCAAGAACTCGCGGGGGAATTTGGATCCGAATTTTGGTACGGTCAGAGCCGTTCCCCCCAGTAATCCTCGGTAACGCTCGGTACGCTGGTTAGCCACGAGGGATGGCAACGCGGGTTCGATTCCCCAGACTTCCTATGGCCGCTGTCAAGGGGCTGTTGAAATCTGATTGCCTCCAGAGTCGGCTGCCCGTTGCGCTCACACCGCCTGGTGCAGCTGCTGACGCGCCATCATCGCCAGGTGGTATTCCTCCCGGTACGGGACCTGCCGACCCCACAGCACGAAGATGATCTTCAGCCACTTCGCTGCCAGCGCCCGCAGGGCGGCATGGTGGCGATGGCCCCGGTTGCGATAGCGGGCGTAGTAGGCTCGGGCCCACTCGCTGGACTTGAGCGAGCAGAAGGCGAACTGGTGCAGGGCCCGCCGCAGGTGTAGGTTACAGGCGAAGCGGAAGTAGACGCCCTGATATTTCCCGCTCCGCCGCGTCACCGGCACGACTCCGCTGTGTCCCTGCAGGTGCTGCCAGGACGCCCATCGGCCCACCGCATCGCCGAGCTCCGCCCAGATCGTGGGGACCAGTGTCCCGTGGCTGGCCGGCAGAGTGAGGGCCCACTCAGCCGCCGGCAGCTCGGCGAAAAAATCCATCACCGCTTCCCGGTAGCCCGCCACCGCCTGGACCGCGGTCTCGAGCTGGGCCCACCAGGACGGGGACCAGACGCGCCTTTCGCGCGCACCACGTGGGCCGGCACGGGGAGCTGTGGTTGGTGGAGCAGCGCCCAGAGTGCGGCCGCCTGCTCGGCGCTCCAAGCGGTGGGTGCGCGCGAACGCGTGCCACTGTTCGGCCGTGAGCGCCGCCAGGACCGCAGGGGTCGGATAGGCGCGGAGGAAGGCCCCGGTGCGCTTCGCAGTGACGTCGCCACAGACCTCGAGTGCGCGAGGGTAGTACTCCTTGAGCGTGGCCGTGAGCTGGTTCCCGAGCCGGGTCTGCTCGCGCACCAGCCGGGCGTAGTCTCCGCGTGAGGAGCTTCAGTTCTTGCGCGGCCTCCGAGCCTCGGCTGCAGGGCGTGCAGGTGCACCTGATCCGTGCGGAGGAACGTCGCCAACACCTGGGCGTCAAAGGGATCGCTCTTGACCGGCTCATCCGGAAGCGATCCCCGGGCCCAGGTCCAGGGCCTTGCGGGTTGCATGGGATAGCACCACAACCGCCGTGGTCCAGAAGGAAGTCCACGCACCCGCCCATCTGGCCGCTCGATCGCGGCCCAGAGCTCCGCCCCGTTCGCGCCGCTGCTCGTCCAGCCATCGGCCCCACGCCGAGACCCTTCGGCGGTATGCTGAGAACGGCCCGCTCGAGCACCCGGGCCCCCTGCTCGTCCTCCACCCAGATCGCACGTGCTCGCGTATCAGCCCAGTCCACCCCGAGGTAGTACCGCATCCGCACCCTCCTCCTCCCGGTCGCAGATCCCGGAGTCCGGAACGGCGGGTTGGCCTTATATCGGTCCTCGGTCGGGACCGTCTTCCCATCGAACCTGACGCCGTGTAGTCGCTGGAGCGGGACTGTCTCGGGGATGATCCTCTCCCGGGATGGGGGGATTCTGGTCCTCACCCAGCGAACTCCGGATCCTGTCGTGTCGGGGGAACCAGTGTACTCGACATACTCTCGTTTCCCCTCGGAGAGAATATAAGGGGGATACGCCCGGTGGTGGCAGCGGCGCTGGCCTTCACCATCCGGGGGATGGTCTTCGTGGCGACGGGGCGTCCACAGCGACCAACGGCCATCGCAGCGGGATTCGATGGCCTGTGGAAGGTAGATACGGGCGTGGCGTGGCCCGCAGTGACAACAAGGCGTCTCTATCGGCACCAGCCGCCCAAGAAACCGTACTGAGCCCTCGCACACTTTCGTGGGCCAACAAAGACCACCGAAAGGATTCGGGGGTCCTTTGTGAGTTGGAGTTGATGAGGCCCTTACGGGCCCTGCTCGCACAGGGGAGGATGGCCGGGGTCGGCTGCCCGCGGGACGATGCAATCCGTGTCCTCGACCAGTAGCAACCCTCCCAACAGAAAGTGCGCGACCGCCTGAACGACGTGACTGAGGTAGGCCCCTGGTCCCGGGTTAGCGGTCCGCTAATAAGGACGGATCAGGCCAGACGGGAATCCCCAGCGGCGATGCGCTCTGCCTTGGTGTTCACGCCGGGAATGCACGGTGGTGTCCCGCGGCGCCTGGAAGGGGTTGCGCGTGTCGCCGTGTAAAGAGTACCGTTCTAGTATTATTTACCTGGTAAAGATTACCATACTAGTCCTGTTGGTTGGACTCACCCGTGACGAGGATGCGGGAACTCCCGATCGTTGCGGGGTCTGCGGCGTTGCTCCGCCAGGGGCACATCGGTTGCACACTATTGGGGTGGGGCTCAGAAGCTTGGCCCCGGTTCTCCGGTGCCTGTTGGACGGAGAACATTTGAAGAAAGGAGGACGGACCATGAGGCACATACGGAATCGCCTGTTATCGGCAGTGGTGATCCTGGCGTTCGCTGGATCGTTGGCCGGGGCGCAGACCGCGCCCGCGCCGCCATCGACCCCCACTGCCCCCGGTGCCCTCGGGCCACAGGGCGCCCCACCGCCGAGGACCGCGAGCCCACCCCAGGAGACGCTCATGGACGGACCCGTGAAGCAGGTCGACCCGCTGGGGAAAACCATCTCGGTCGGGTGGTTATTCGGGCTCCTCAGCACGACGCTCGACGTAACCGAGGAGACCCGGATTGCCGTCGAGGGGGCCACAGGGTCGCTCCAGGACATCCGCGAAGGGGATCGGGTCAAGGCGTCCTACGAGGCCCAAGACGGCAAGAACATCGCGAAGTCGATCGAGGTGACGGAGTCCGAAGTCCGGCGCGGGGCCGGCATGCCACAGACGTCACCTGCTACGTCAAACCCACCATCGATGGGGGCGCCGCAGGGGTCCGACGCGCCATCGACGGGTGCCCCGAAGACCCCGTAGGGGATGGCAGTCCGTTGCGTGGCAGCGCGGCCGGGCGCCGTCTCGCGCCCGGCCGAGGGAAACTGAGATGGAGGTAGGCACCATGAACCTGAAGAAGAACACGTCGCGACGGATATCCCTTCTGCTGTTCGCCCTCCTGGTGGCCATGCCGCTGGCGTGGGTCAGCGAGAGCCACGGCCAAGCCGGCCCACAGGGGAGCGCACCGGCAGCAGGGGGTATGCAACAAATCCAGGGGCCGATCCAGAGTGTGGATCCCTCCGGACGGATGCTGACGCTGGTTGACGGGACGCAGCTCACCATCCCACCGACGGTCAATGTCCCACGGGGGGCCCTGAAGGAGGGGGCCATCGTCAAGGCCAGCTACGAGGACAGGGCCGGCCAAAAGGTGGTGACGTCGTTGGAGGTCCAACCGTAGTTGGCAGCGTGGGACCGAAGCAGAACGGGCAAAAGTGGAATTGGAGGACGGAATCTCCAAACGAGCTGCCGTGCGCAACGGGAAGGCCCGGAGAACCTCTCCGGGCCTTCGACGTCGTGAGGGGGGTGCCGCGCGCCAGGCGCCGCCGGAGGCACCCGTACTCTAAGCGGCTACTGGCGGGCACCCCCGAACGTCCGGAGTTCGCTGGGCAGATCCGTCTGGTCGACCTGGTTGAGGAAGCGCCGGATGTCGGCGAACGGGACGACGTAGGTCTCGCCCGGAACGGGCACGTTGATGTACTGCGGTGCAGCGTTGCTCTCGAACGAGACGCGGGCCGTGCGGTAGCCTTCGACGACCCCCACGAACCGGCCGTCCGCGTCGTACACTCCTCCCCCGCTGGATCCGTAACTCACCGAGGCGTCCACGATGAGGCGGGGCGCCGTGGCCCGGTCGCCCGGCTGATCACCATTGACCTGGCTGACGAACCCGCCAACCAGGGTCATGTTCCGTCCCCACGGGTACGCGGCGACCCAGATGGGGTCGCCCAACCGGGGCGGCCCACCGAATCCGGCCGGGGCGCACTCGTTGGTCTGGACGCGGAGGAGAGCGAGATCCATCTCCTCGGTATCGCGGTGGGCGACGATAGTGGCGGATGCTTTCGTCCCCGCGCTGCGATGTCTGCCGAAAAGGACGAACACTCGATCTGTCTCAGACCGACGCGAGAGCGTGTGACCGCTGGTAAGCACGAAACACTCGGCCCCCCGCTCGGACTGGCGCGCCGCGATCGCCACGCCGGAGCCGCTTCGGAAGCGCTGCCCGTCCTGCTCGAGGACGATCTGCACGGCGGACGGCACGATCTGTTCGATGACGTCCTCGCGGCTCGGTCTGCAAAGACCACCATTGATCGTGCACCCCGTGCTCAGCACGAGAATGATTGCGCATATCGTCAACTTTCGCACAGCAAATCCTCCCTTGGTCGTCACCAGGGCCATCGTAAGGACGGGGCCTTTGACCTACAAGTCTTTTTCCGTCTCGGTGCGGGTTCCCATACTATTGCGCTCGCGCTTCAGCCTTGAGATAGAAACGGTCAAGTGCCGTTCGTGCGCAACGGGAAGGCCCGGAACGACTCCTCCGGGCCTTCAGCTTCATTCGGGCGTGGAGGTGGAGACGAAATATCCGCTCGACACCGCGGCGGGGCGGTAGGGGATGGCCTCGCCACCCGTGTCGAGACGTTCATCTGGCGCAGTCGAAGCGCTTCGGATAAACGCTCTAGAGTCGAGTCCGGAAGGAGCGCAGTACGTGTTGGGGGACGTTTATGTTGGGGGACGACAAGTGTTGGGGGACGTGTTGGTGTTGGGGGACGTTGCCAAGTACGACAAGTCAAGAAATTCCGCTGACCGTCAACTAACGCCTGGTAGATGTCGCAACGCAGCAAAGCGGACACCTCTTCCAGGACAGAGTCATTGTGCGGGCGCGACAGGTGAGCGCAGCCAGCAACGGGGCCGGTGACAATTCGGAGTCTTTAGGCTGACTGATCCAGCGCGAACGCTATGCCTCTTCGTACGCCGCCAGGAACTCTTCGCGGGAGATGTCGGACTGCCTGCAGATGGTGCGGAGGGTGAATCCCTTGATCTTGGGATGATTTGGCATCGTCAGCGGGGTAACCGTCCCATCGGAATTGCGGCGTTGCAGAGCAAGGTGTGAACCCTCGCGCACCAACTCGAAGCACAGCGTCTGCAACGCCCGGAGCACCCGCGCCTTGGGGGCGTCGACCGGGAAACTCCCCATGCGTCAGACCGTTGCTTCAGCCACGAAGGCTTCCAGCACCGGTTCATCCATGTCCAGCGCCTCGGGCCCAAAGGTCTCAAGGTGGAACCGGATGGCCGACTTCACGTCCGCAAGAACTTCCTCGTATGAATCCCCCTCTCCGACCACGACGCCCTTTATCCCGACCGGGTACGCCACGTACCCATCCGGATGTTTTTCGATAATAATCTTGAGATTCTTCACGGTCCGCCACCTCAAGGATCGTATGGTGCCGGGGGAGCGGCACAATGGGTATCTTTCCGGCTAGACCGGAATTGATTGTCCCCTTCCAAGGTCAGTGGGCGGCTTAAGCATAGTCGCGGCCTCTGAACTCGTCAAGCACGGGATCAAACGCGAGGCGAAACGCAAGGAGGACAATCATGAAGAAGGTGATCGGGTACGTCCGGGTGTCAACGAACGAGCAGGCGGAAATCGGGGTCAGCCTCAAGGCGCAAGAGCAGAGAATCCGGGAGCACTGTAGAGTGCAAGGGTGGCAATTGGTCGAGGTAGTCCGAGACGACGGGTACAGCGCGAAGGATCTCAGGCGCCCGGGGCTGCGTCGCGCCCTGGAGGAGTTCCGGGGCAAGAACCGCCGCTTCAATGGGATCGTCGTCACGAAGCTCGACCGGCTGACCCGGTCTGTACGCGACCTCATTCAGCTTACCGAACTCCTCCTGAAGCACGGCATCGCCCTTAGCTCCATTCAAGAGGCGGTGGACACGTCCACGGCGATGGGGAAGATGTTTTATACCTTCGTCACTGTCGTCTCCGAGTGGGAGCGGGGCACGATTGGGGAACGGACCCGAGAGGCGCCGGCGTACAAACGGCGGAACGGGGAGCGGATCGGCCCCATCCCCTACGGGTACACCCTCGGGCGGGAGGGGAAGCATCTGACCATCGACCCGACTGAGGGGCCGGTTGTCGCCCGGATGATGCGGGAGCGGAAACGCGGGGTGAGCTTCGGGCGAATTGCGGACGGGCTCAACGCGGACCGGATCACGACGAAGGGCAGGAACGCCTGGTACCCGGCGACGGTGAAGAGCGTCCTGGAGACGGCGGGGAAATGGGCGGGCGTTTCACTGGGTGCCCCCCTCTCCCCTTCCGAGCCCCGGCCCGCATCACGGCGGACGCGGCGCGGCGGGCTGCGTAAAGGACCGGGGGATGTCTTCGCGAGAACGGCCCTTCTGGGTGTGACCACCCCGTACCCCTACCGGGGGCCCCTTGGGTTCGACGGGTGAGAAGCGATTCTAGGCCCATCCTTCAATTGCAGGATGGGCCTTTTTCGTACCTCGGCGAGGGGCTCGGAACCGGGCGGGAGAGGACGCGCGGGGCGGGAGCCGATCGGAGCGTCCGAGCGGCTGCGCAGCCCCATTGACAGAGTGGAGTGCCGAAGGGCTCCGTGCTGGCGTGGCGGGGACCGAGACTCAATTTTTTCCAGCCCGTCAGAAAGGATGTGATCGGGTGAGCGGGCGTGGTGAGTATTCCACTCGGCAGAGAGAGGTTGGGGCGGCCCTCTGTGTCAACATGAATGAGACACTCATCCCTTCGGAGTTTAATGTAGAGGGCGAGACGGGATAAGGAGATGAGTTCCTTAAATGGAGGGGCGATCGTCGGGACCAATGTCCGCGAGGTCGAGGTCATGGCGAAGCCCACCCGGCGACGGTTCTCGGCCGAGTACAAGCTCAAGATCTTGCGGGAGGCGGGGGCCTGCATCCAGCCGGGGGAGCTCGGGGCCTTGCTCCGTCGGGAGGGGTTGTACTTCTCGAACCTGCAGACCTGGCGGGCGCAGCGGGCGGCGGGAGAGCTCAGGGGGCCTGGCGCCCAAGAAGCGGGGACCGGCCCCGCACGCGAAACACCCGCTGGCGGGCAAGGTGGCGGCCCTGGAACGGGAGATGACGCGGCTCAAGGCCCGGGCCGAGCGAGCCGAGGCCCTGGTAGAGCTCCAAAAAAAGTCTCCGAGATCCTGGGGATCGA